>JBBRBB010000057.1:0-3122 GCA_038206235.1 Chitinophagales bacterium | reverse complement strand
CATAGCTCTGCTAAGTTTTATATAACGGGTGACCAAGGTATATATCCGGTTACAAGCTTTATGGAATTGGAGGATATTGATTTAACCAATAAATTGAAATTGCCATGAAAATCGCAATGTCCCTGCACAGGCACAAAAGCTATGAGGAGGAGACATTGCGGCGAAGGAATCGGTGAAGATTTGGCTGATAAAGTTAGCAGCTATAGTAATAATTCTATTGCATTTACAATTCTGAGCACGATGCATACAGACGGATTTTGGGGGTGGAACAATCTTCGAGGAAATATGAAAGAAATCACATTTAGTAAACTTGATGATAAATATTATTATCCAGCAGTTTATAATCTTCAATCACTTAACAGCAATGGAACCAGAAGACCATGAAAAAAATTTTAATCATTTATTTATTATGTAATCAAATTTTTATCTCCTGTAAAAGTCAAAGTCAGCAGGGAGAAGTAGTTAATCTTGTAATTAATAAAGCAAGAGAATATGTTCAAGATTCAACTAAAGGTAATCTCATTGATCTTAAAACAGCCACTTCTTTTAAGTGGGATACCTTGTATAAAATAGGTGAACTTGTATCAGACGAATCAATAGGTAACTGGATTGGTATTAAAGACTATAAATCACTTTTGCATGAAGGTGGAACTCATGAAGATTATTGCAGGTTGATATTTATTCGTGATGGACAGGTTGTGCATGAAGAGGAATATAATTATATGGAACAGCATGAATATGAATTTAATGTATGGATGCCGATTGACATAACGAGCCCCATTATAGGAAGGGATACTAATATAGCAAGTAAGCATTTTATGGGATGCTATCTTGATAGTAAACCATTTGTAACAGCGAGCGAGGCTATTTTTGTAATGTCTTTTAATAAAAATTGGAAACAGATGCATACGCACAAGAATGATGTTGGTTATACAAAATTTTTTGACTTTTTATTAGCAAGAGACGAAAAAAAGTGTGTTTACCATTCATATTAAATCAAATCCCTTAATTAGCGCAAGTTTACGAGAGATGAAAAAAATTTTAATCATTTGCATATTATGCAATCAAATTTTTATCTCCTGTAAAAGTCAAAGTCAGCAGGGAGAAGTAGTAAAGATTTTAATTAAAAAAGCGAGAGAGTATGTAGAAGATTCAACCAACGGTAACATTATAAATCTCAAAACAGCTACTTCTTTTAAATGGGATACGCTATATAAAATAGGTGAACTTGTTTCAGACGAATCAATTGGCAACTGGATTGGTATAAAAAACTACAAATCACTTTTGCATGAAGGTGGAACTCATGAAGATTATTTCAGGATGATATTTACGTATAAACATAACGTAGTACATGAGGAGGAATTTAATGATCTTGAAAACAATCAAGAATATGTGTTTAATTTATTCATGCCAATTGATACAACCAGCGATGTTGTTGGAAAAGATACTACACTACATGACAATCAAATGAAGTATTTGACTGGATGTTATCTGAATAGTAAATTTTATGCAACTGCTGATGAGTCAATTTTTATATTATACTTTGGCACGAACTGGGAAAAAGCTCATAAACATAGAAATGATAAAGGTTTTCAGAAATTTTTTGGTTTTGCGCTTGCAAGAGACATAGGGAGATGCGTTGTTAACATGTATTAGCAGCCTATGTTTAAGCTCCTTTTCCGCACAGTGTTTTAACAGCAACGGAATCAAAAGACCATGAAAAGAATATTAATCATCTGCTTATTATGTAATCAAAGTTTTATCTCTTGCAAAAGTCAGCAAGAGCATGGTGAAGTAGTGAATCTAATAATAAAAAAAGCAAGAGAATATGTAGAGGATTCAACTAAAGGAAATATCATTAATCTTAAAACAGCTACTTCTTTTAAGTGGGACACCTTTCCCTTCGCCGCAATGTCTCCTCACAAGCTTTTGTGTTAAGCCAGGGACATTGCGCTTTATTAAACGAAAAACACTGTAAATAAAATTACCCTAACTTAGAAACCCCTATCTGGCGCAAGATTGATGTGCAGGCATTGTAGCTACGTATCTTGTGCCATAGATAACAAAGTAAAAGTGCAATAACAAAGCCCTTTGTAATGCAAAATTAGTTCTTTGAAATACGTAATTACCGGTCATCGGTCAACAGTCAACAATCAATTGTAACTTTTATTACGATTATTTTCTCAAAGACCACTTAGGTAACATACGCAGCGTTGTAACAGACGAGCAAAGAACAGATGCATACCCCGTTGCCTCTCTTGAATCGGCAACTATTAATAATGAAAAGCTTTATTACAGCGGATAGAAAATGGTGTAGTAAATAAAAGTTCTGTAACCAGCTATCCCACTAATGATACCTATACAAACCCTAATGACTTTATTCAAAAGCTTAGCGGCAGCACCACAAAAATAGGCGCAGGTATTTTATTAAAAGTAATGGCAGGTGATACAATTAATGTACATACGAGCAGTTGGTATAAATTAAACGGCGTAACGCCAGACCCTCCGGCAAATCCACTCACAGACATTGTAAGTGTGCTTACAGCAAGTGTTCCGCTTGCTTCGGGTGGAAAGGTATCACAAACCCAGCTAACCACTACAGTCTTAAACCCCAGTGTAAATGGCTTTTTAAATACACGTGATGCCACTGCAAACACAGCGAGACCCAATGCATGGCTTAATATAATTGTATTTGATGAGCAGATGAATTTAGTAAACACAAGTGATGGCAAGAACACTTATTATGAACAAGTAGGTGGGGGTAATACCAGCACTGTAAAGCAATACAACATAAGCCAGAGAGAAATAACAAAGAGTGGCTACGTTTATATTTATGTAAGCAACGAAACACCGAATGTAAATGTGTATTGGGATAATTTGCAGGTTACACATATAAGAGGGCCGCTGCTGCAAGAACAATCCTATTATCCATTTGGTTTGGAGATGAAAGCGATTAGTTCACAGGCATTCGTCATTGCGATCAGTGCGAAGCAATCTTATAAATTCAACGGCGGCACAGAACTAAATGAAAGTTTTGATGTTGATTATTACGAAACTTATTTTAGAAATTATGATGCACAGATAGGAAGGTTTACAGGCATAGATGCACTTGCCGAAGCAAA
>JBBRBB010000056.1:0-3664 GCA_038206235.1 Chitinophagales bacterium | reverse complement strand
TGTTCATGCAAAAATTCAAAATCAAAACGGGGCATTGCTTCCGGGTATGTATGCTGATGCCAGAATTATTATTGACAATGACAAAGCACTATCAGTTCCTGATGATGCAATCGTTTCACAAGGCGATGAGCATTTTATTTTCATAGCAGAAGAATCAAAAAAAGAAGTTGGTGAAAAGAAAAATGAAATTGAATTTAAAGAAGAAAGCAAAGAATCAGGAGCATCACACATCTTTCGTAAAATCACTGTCACCGTTGGTTCCAGCGATTTGGGCTACACCGCCATCACACCAGGTGAACAACTTTCAGATAAAACGCAAATAGTAGTGAAAGGCGCTTACGCTTTACTTTCCGAAATGAATAAAGGTGGAGAGGAAGAATAGTATTAGTATCAAAATTCTAAATTTAAAAATCAAATGGCTCTCGAACATCATCATCATTCCATAGAACCAAAAGCCGTGAACACTGCTTTTGTAGTCGGCATCTCACTGAACTTTTTATTTGTAGTGATTGAAGTCATTGCAGGGCTTTACATTCATTCACTTTCACTGTTGAGTGATGCAGGGCATAACCTTGCTGATATGGCAGCATTAAGTTTATCACTGCTTGCATATCGTCTATTAAAAGTAAAATCAAATGAAAACTACACCTACGGTTATCGCAAAACATCCATCATTGTTGCACTGTTCAATGCAATGGTATTGCTGGTTTCCATTGGTGCAATTGCGTATGAAGCAGCACACAGGTTTTTTAATCCCCAACCAATCCCCGGAACAACAATAGCATGGGTAGCGGGAATAGGAATCATCATCAACACAGTAACAGCATTGATGTTTTTGCGTGACAGAAAAAAAGACCTCAATATCAAAAGTGCATATCTCCATTTAATGAGTGATGCTCTTGTTTCACTTGGTTTGGTAGTAGGAGGAATAATTATACACTTCACCAATTGGTTTTGGATTGATCCTTTATTAAGCATCATCATTGCACTTACAATTTTATTAAGCACATGGAATTTATTAAAAGAAAGTTTGCGCCTATCACTCGATGGAGTTCCCGCAGACATGAATCTGCAACAGGTAAAAGATGCGGCAAAAAAAGTTTCCGGAATAAAGGAAATTCACCACATTCATTTATGGGGCATGAGCACAACTGAAAATGCTTTAACTGCACACATTGTAATTGATGCAAAGGCTTCTTTGGCAGATGCTGAAAAAATAAAGCATGTATTAAAGAATGCGTTGGAGCACCTGAACATTCAGCATGTTACTTTAGAAATTGAAAGCACGGATGAAAATTACGAATCAGAAAATGAGGTGTAGAAAATTCGGGTAGAGCATCGGTCTTCAATCCGAAATACCAAACAAAATTTCTCTAGATTAATAAAATTTATTTATTTTCACCCCGAATTCAAATCACGAGAAACCATTTTTTTAATTTTTTTTACTCTGCTCCCCCGAATTTAAAAATAAAAACTTATGAAAACTTTTAGCAGCAAGTATCTTTTTATTGGGGCTGTATTGATGTTCAATTTGGTTTTATCATGCAATAAAGAAGACATTTCTCCTTCCCCTTTGCCATCTGATAACAGTGCACGCAATTATTCTGGCGAAACTGTTCGCAATTATTTTTCTTTGTTATGTAAAATTTCAAAATCAACGCCCGGCTTTTTTCCTCCACAGGTTGCCCGTGCGTATGGTTTTGTGGGAATTGCTGCATACGAAGCAGTAGTAAATGGTATTCCTGATGCACAAAGCCTTGGCGGGCAATTAAACGGTTTATCCTCCCTTCCAAAAACAGATCCCAATCTTGAATATAATTGGGGCATTACGTCGAATACTGCCATTGCAGAAATGATTAGAAAAATGTTTGAAAAAAAGATCAGTCCTGAAAATTTAAACACTATAGATAGCATGGAAACTGCAAATCTTGAAATATTATCTCCCGGCATAAATCAGGATATTATTAACCGTTCTATACAATTTGGAAAAGATATAACAGATACTATATATCAATATTCAACTACAGATGATGGCCATGAATCTTACCTCGACCCCTTTCAATTACCATATACGATGGCAACAGACTCGTTTTGCTGGGTGCCTACCGGAGCAGTAACCACACCTGTTAGCCCACACTGGGGAGATAACCGCCCCTTTTTGAAGCAGGATGTGGATAATACTCAGCCAATGGCGCATGTTCCATTTTCTTCTGTACGAGGCTCGCAATTTTATGAGGAGGCAATGGCGGTATATACTCAGGTTAAAAGCAACACATTCGAGCAAATTGAAATTGCCAAATATTGGGCTGACGACCCTTTCAATACCTGCACACCTGCAGGTCACACTTTTAATATTTTAACCCAATTGCTTGAAGAAGACCGGGCTACACTCGAAAAAACCTCAGTAGCTTATGCAAAATTATCTATCGCTGAAAATGATGCATTCATTAGTTGCTGGAAAGGAAAATACAAATACGTTCTAATACGTCCGGTGAGTTATATTAACCGTTACATTGATCCCTCATTTACAACAGTTATAGGAACACCTCCGTTCCCGGCGTACACTTCCGGTCATTCCTGTGAAATGGGTGCTGGCTCAAGAATTTTCACCAATTTATTTACAGATGGCAGCGGCAACTACGATTTTACTGATTATAGCCAACTGCAGTATGGCTTTTCCGCACGTAATTACTCTAACTTTAATGATATGGCTGAGGAGTGTGCCAACTCACGTTTTTACGGAGGCATTCATTATCAAATGGACAATTCAACCGGTTTACAAATTGGAAGAGCAATAGGGGATAATATAAATCATATACTCAACTGGCCAACCGATATTCAATAAAATTCATGGGCCGTATTAAAAAATCGCTGTTAATTTTTAAATTCCTCGTTATTTCCTGCAACAAACCGGCGACAGACATGGATACAATAGTAAATCATCTCGCAAATCTTGAGTGTACTGCTATTTCACTTCGGGAACAACGGTTTCATATTGCTGACCAAATACGATTTACGCAAGATACGCTTCAGCATAGTAATAATAAAGAAGATTCGGTGAGACTATTAAGTAAGCTTCAACATCTTAATGAAGAAAAGGAAAAAGTATTGCAGCAAACGCAATCAGTGGCAAACATGATAACCGTGAAGATTGATTCTCTTAGGCAACATGTTCTTATAAATTCCAATAAAAGAAAATTATTTAACGCCGCGCTTGACAGCGCACTTTCAAAAAGAGGATGTAAAACGTTTTAGAAGATTCTAATCAAACAAATCCTTGCTCACTGCTTTCTCTTCATTGCGTTTTGATTTTTTGAAGGTTTGATTTTCAGCGCTGCCTGGCAATTGCGGCTGTTTGCCTGCAAATAAATCTTCAATTGTTATTATCTGTATTTTATCAATGTTGTATTCTATGTCTCTGATTTTTATGTGCCCTGCTTCTCTTGCTTTCTTCGTCATTTCGCTGGTTACGTTCTTCGAAGCAAACGAATATGCCAACAGCCGCTTTTTGACTTGTTACTACATCCACAAACACAAGCAGTCATTGTTCATGCAAAAATTCAAAATCAAAACGGGGCATTGCTTCCGGGTATGTATGCTGATGCCAGAATTATTATTGACAATGACAAAGCACTATCAGTTCCTGATGATGCAATCGTTTCAC
>JBBRBB010000055.1:0-3754 GCA_038206235.1 Chitinophagales bacterium | reverse complement strand
ATTGCTTTGCGAACACTCATGGGTGAAAGGTATATAAATTTTATTTTTTGATTGAGCTTTTGTTCAATGAAACCGCAATGTCCCTGCCCCTGCACAAAGCTATTAAGGAGACATTGCGGCGAAGGAATGTATCGCCTGCCATTACTTTCAGCATTATAGAAGGGCCTATCTTATTTCCATCTCCTTTTACTTTGGCTACATAAGCATTTGGATTGGTGTAAGCATTGTCAACCGGCATACCGGAAGGTTTAGCAGCACGGGTTTCAGCAACGTTTGCATAATATAAAGTATCTGATGCCGCATTGGATATTTCCATTGTTGCCATAGGATAAGCGTCAGTACGTTGCTCTTCCGTAACGACACTTCTAATGTTCCCTAAGTGGTCTTTCAAAAAATAATCATAATAAAAAGCAGTTGACGGTTGACTGAACGAATGGGTATTTCAAAGAACTACTTTTGTATTAAGGGCTCAAGTAGGCTCTACACATTTCCTGCGCTGCATACTTGCGTTAGAGGGGGTCATTGTTAGTTATTAATAATTTTAGCATCTTTCGGAGCAACAAGTAAAATATTTTTTTTCTGATCAAGTATTTGATTATCTAAATAAAGATTTAAAGTATCAGAGCTTTTATTAAAAACAACAATATCTCTGTAATAATCATATTCCTCATTCCAAAGTTTATGATATGCAAAAAACCAAATTTTGGAATTTGAAGATTGAGTCGCGGCTGTAATAAAATTCTTTTTTAAGAATAATATTAGCTCAATAAACTCATGACTCAATACCTTAGATAACCCAGGAATAATTATCGAGTCATTTATTTTTCTTTTATTAAAATTATTTACGTACAGAAATTCACCTTCCAGAGCGTAATGTGATGCTACTTCTGCCTCTTTTGGCACTTCAGGTAAACTATCTAATAAATTTGTAAGACGAAGCAATGCATTTTGAACAGTGTCTAAACTATCTTTAAATAAAATACTATTGCGTTCTTTATTATTGATATTTGAGCAGGATATTAAAATAGAAAATCCTAATAATATAACCCAATGTATTTTTTTCATAATAAAAAGTTTATGGTCGATTGTATCCTAAAGTAATCATTTGACTGTCTCTAATGGGATCACCAAATCCTCTAAGATTTCCCCAATCTACATTGTGTCCCCAGATTATTTGAGCTGCACCAGCAAATTTCAGAGCAAAATCTAAGCTTAAGCCAAAGGCTTTTGCAGCAACACCAAAATTATAATTTCCAAAATCCTGGGGTTGCCAAAGCATATCATTGTAATAAGCATACCTGTCTCCCCCTAATGCTTCTTTTGAAAATCCTAAAAAAGGATCGTTACTATTTTTAATATCAAATTCTTGATGAGGACCTACCTTTGACGCAAAGAAAAGGCTTGCATTGCTGTTGCCTGCATCCTGTACTCGCAAAAATGTGCTGCCCTCTTCTACATATTTAAATCTTTCATCAAAAAACAAAACGGTCAGGTATGCTTTAGCATAATTACCGCTGGCATTAGTGCCATCGGGTTCGGTGATATTGGTAAATAAACCATCAGAATTTAATTCATTAGAAATATCCGGTGCGCCATGCCTCACAGGGTCTGTAACACTGCCGCTGCCTGCAATAGAGCCAATAAGAGAGGTGATTATATCATTTGTAAGCGTGGTAGTTTGGTTAGTGTTTACTACAGCATTTTCATAAAAATATTGTGTAGTAGCAGTAATAGCATCGCCAGCCATTACTTTCAGCAGTACATTTGGTCCCACTTTGTTTGTAACACGGTTTCCAAGCCTGCCCACCTGGCTTCCGATATTTGCATTTTGCCATCCGCCGCCGCTTGCCTGGCCCGGAATACCGGTTACTGCAAAGCGTGTTGCCACCACTTCATTGCCTGTGCCCGCCTGCCCGAATATGGGTTCTTCATTGCCTGCTCTTGCTGTTTCCATTGTGCATTCATTGCTGCCGTTATGTGTTTCTTCAGTCAAAATCATACGCACATTTTCCTGGTAGTCGCGGAGAAAGAAATCAAAAGCCCCTGAGCCCCCTCCATCTCCCCCTTCAGGGGAGGGTAATTCCAGGTTGCCGCTAATGAAGAATTAAAATTCATTGTTAGTTATTAATAATTTTAGCATCTTTCGGGGCAACAAGTAAAATATTTTTTTTCTGATCAAGTATTTGATTATCTAAATAAAGATTTAAAGTATCAGAACTTTTATTAAATATAATAATATCCCTAAGATAATCGTATTCCTCGTTCCATAGTTTACGATATTCAAAAGTCCAAATTTTTGTGTTTGCAGATTTATAAGCACCTGTTATATAGTTTTCTTTTAAAAATAAAATAGTTTTAATAAAACTATTACTTGATATTTTAGATAACCCGGGAATTTTAAGTGAATCGTTAATTTTTTTCTTATTATATGTATTTATATACAAAAATTCTCCATCTAAAGCATAGTGAGGTGCTATTTCAGCTTCTTTTGGTACTTCGGGTAAACTATCTAATAGATTTGAAAGATGAAACAATGCATTTTGAACAGTATCTAATCTATCTTTAAATACAATTCTGTTGCGATTTTTATTATCCACTCTTGAACAAGATAGTAGAGTAAAAAGTTGCAATAGAATAAACCAATATCTTTTTTTCATAATAAATTTATGGTCGCTTGTATCCTAAAATAATCATTTGACTATCTCTAATGGGATCGCCGAATCCTCTAATATTTCCCCAATCCACATCGTGACCCCAGAGTATTTGAGCTGCACCAGCAGATTTCAAGGCAAAATCTAAGCTTAATCCAAAGGCTTTCGCAGCTACTCCAAAGATATAGTTTCCGAAGTCTTGAAATTGCCATGTCATACCGTTATAAGTTGCGAATTTACCGCCTAAAGCGTTTACTGAGAATCCCAAAAACAGGTCATCGCTATTTTTAATATCAAATTCTTGATTAGGACCTACCTTAGATGCAAAGAAAATATTTTTCAATATATTCCAATCACCCATATTAAATATTTGATCCCCGAAGAGATATCTTGCTTCATGAAAATAATTTCTGGTATAGTCAATTACTTGATTAAATCTTTTTGTAACATCTGGATAATTGTTACCAAGTGTCACAAACCTCGTACCTACTATTTCATCTCTCAATCCCGTTGAAGAAAAATTGTTGCTAAATTCAGAATACGGTTGCCAAAAACCAAATTCTCCATTTTTATTGTATCCAAACTTAACGTTAAGCGATGCTTTTCCGCCGCCGCCGCTATTATCAATACTGCCAGCAAAGGGACGAAAATCAAATGGTGTTCCTGCTTTTGCCATACCACCAAAGAGTAAAGCAGTAGTATAATCTCCGTACTTATAAATATTATAAGGATCATTTGCCGACCATTGACCACCATCTGATGAGTTGTAAAGGCTATTAATTATATCAATTATTCCTTGTGCAGTGTTCCCACCGCCACTTCCTCCATCCATCGCCATCTCATAGTGGTATCCGCCGTGGTCATGATCATAAGCCCAATACTGATCCCATGCATCCAACCCGGTTGGGTCATTAAAATAAATAGGATCATTGTTTGCAAAAGCATAAGGGCTTTGATTTATGTTTGCTTCGGCAAGTGCATCTATGCCTGTAAACCTTCCTATCTGTGCATCATAATTTCTAAAATAAGTTTCGTAATAATCAACATCAAAACTTTCATTTAGTTCTGTGCCGCCGTTGAATTTATAAGATTGCTTCGCACTG
>JBBRBB010000054.1:0-4812 GCA_038206235.1 Chitinophagales bacterium | reverse complement strand
CATTGGCTGTTGCTTACATTGGTTGGATAGTTTGTCATACTAATTGAGTTTGTTGTTATTCACAATTAGTACAATTTTTCAACTTTTAAGCAATAGCCTTTTTTTCCACCTATGTTAATTATTCAAAATTTATCCGGTTTTTTGCCTACTGGTAATGCAAAATCCTATTTTTAAACAGTTTCTTATTTGCATTCTTATTTAACAATTTTATTATTCTCATTGCATTTACCTTCATTCGCAAAAAATTATCGCTGCATGAAAAATTTTTTAATCGTTTTTAATGTTGTGCTGCTGGCTGCTGTTGGCTATTTATATTATATTCATTTCAAGTACGTGGAAAGTGATGTACACAAAATAATAGAACAACAAAATGCAGCTTCTAACTCCTTTAAAATCGCTTATTTCGATTTGGATACTCTCGAAAATAATTATGAATACTTTAAAGAGCAGCGCAATTATTTAAAGGCGAAGAATGATGAAGTGGAGAAAAAGCTTACCAAAATCCAGAATGATTATATGACTAAGGTAAACGATTACAACCGGCGTGGTCCCAATCTTTCACAGGCAGAGCAAACTCAAATTCAGGAACAGTTAGAAAAAATGCGTAATGATTATCAGGAACAGGAACAAGCGCTGAGCCAGGAATTGCAAGCTGAAACCATGCAAAAAATGCTTGTCATTAAAAGTAAAATACAGGATTTTTTAAAAATTTATGGCAAGGAAAAAGGATACACGTATGTATTTGCTACCAGCGGTGATGATAACCTGATGTATTATAAAGACACTGTGAGAAACATCACAACAGATATTGTTCGCCGCCTGAATGAGCAAAACACTGCCACAAAGAAAAAATAATTTTCATACATATTTTACTATCTTCAAATCCCGTTTTGCGTAACGGGATTTTTTATAACCTTTATCTCCTCTCTGCAGAGGGGAGAAATTATAAAACAATATGCAGGAAAATAAAACTTCATTTAAACCAACACTGGGGCTTGTTGATGCAACGATGATTGTTGCAGGCAGTATGATTGGCTCCGGTATTTTTATTGTAAGTGCAGATATTACCCGCAATGTTGGCAGCGCCGGATGGTTAATTGCCGTATGGGTGATTACAGGTTTTATGACGATTACTGCAGCAGTAAGCTATGGAGAACTAAGCAGCATGTATCCAAAGGCAGGCGGGCAATATGTTTATTTAAAAGAAGCATTTAATCCGCTTGCAGGTTTTTTGTATGGATGGAGCTTGTTTGCAGTTATTCAAACGGCAACCATTGCCGCAGTAGGCGTTGCATTCAGTAAATTTACTGCTTACCTAATTCCATCGGTTAGTGAAAATCATATTTTATTCGATTTAGGATTTATAAAAATTTCAGCAGCGCAGTTGGTTGCAATTGTTTTAATTATTTTTCTTACGTACACGAATACAAAAGGAATCAAAGGCGGCAAGCTTATTCAAACAACATTTACTTCTGCAAAACTTATATCGTTGTTTGGTTTGATATTGTTTGGTTTTTTATTGGTGAAACAAAATTTTTGGGACGAAAACTGGCAAACCGGATTTACTGCTCTGCAAAATCATGGCGCAACAAATGCCAGCGGTGCTATGGTTTCCAATTCATGGCAACCGATTAGCGGCGGTGTTTTAATTGGTGCAATTGCAGCGGCAATGGTAGGTTCAATATTCAGCAGCGATGCATGGAACAATGTAACATTCATTGCAGGCGAAGTAAAAAATCCGCAGCGCAATATTGGCCTCAGCTTATTTCTCGGAACTTTTATAGTTACTATTATTTATGTGCTTACCAATCTCATGTATGTATATGTGCTGCCGCTGCAACATATTGCATTTGCGCAAAACGACCGTGTGGCAATAGCCGCAGCAACTAATATTTTCGGAAGTGCAGGTACAATTGTAATTGCTGTAATGATTATGGTATCAACCTTCGGATGTAATAACGGCCTGATACTCGCCGGTGCCCGTGTATATTATACTATGGCAAAAGACGGATTGTTTTTCAGGAAAACAGGAACATTAAATAAACATGCAGTTCCCGAATATGCTTTATGGATTCAATGTGCAGTAGCCAGTTTGCTTTGCCTCAGCGGAAAGTATGGGGATTTACTTACTATGGTTTCTTTCGTGGTGGTGATATTTTATATTCTCACCATTCTCGGCATTTTTATTTTGCGCAGAAAAAAACCTGATATGCCGAGACTCTATAAAGCTTTTGGTTACCCTCTTTTACCTGTGCTCTATATTTTGTTAGCGCTGGCTTTTTGCATTAGTCTTGTATGGGCTTCGCCAACTTATTCATTATGGGGACTTGGTATTGTGCTTGCAGGTATACCACTTTATTTTATTGCAATAGGTACAAAGAAATAATTAGGAATTGGGAATTAGGAATTGGGAATTCACATTATAATTCAACCTTACATTCCGGACTGAAAATCGAAAACTGAAAACTGAAAACTGGAAACTGAAAACCTGAATTTCGACATGACCGATTTTGTTCAATTATTTAAAGACTTTTCTCATATACGTGTTGCCGTTGTTGGCGATGCAATGCTTGATACATATTGGTGGGGACATGTAGAAAGAATATCTCCCGAAGCGCCGGTACCTGTTGTAAGGCTTGATAAAAAAGAACAGCGTATTGGCGGAGCTGGAAATGTAGCGCTGAATACTGTTTCGCTTGGTGCTGAAACAACTTTGTTTTCTGTAACAGGCAATGATGAAGATGCTGATACACTCATTGAACTGATGCAGCAGCAACATATAGATACCAACTATATTGTTCGCAGCAATCAAAGAATCACAACAAATAAAATCCGAATCATAAGCCGTAACCAGCAAATGATGCGGCTCGATGCTGAAGTAACAAACAATATTAATGAAGAAGATGAACAGCAGTTGCTGAATAATTTTACATCTTTTGTAAAACAATATAAACCATCAGTACTAATATTCGAAGATTATAATAAAGGAGTGCTTACGGAATGCCTTATTCAATCCATCATTGAAATATGCAGGCAAAATAATATTGTAACAACTGCAGACCCTAAACGAAAAAATTTTTTTTCGTACAGGCACGTTGATATTTTTAAGCCCAACTTAAAAGAGGTAAAAGAAAGTCTTAATCTTTTATTTGATGAGATTGATGAGCCGCTGCTAAACAATATACACAAACAACTTCACAGCGTACTGCAGCATAATCTCTCATTAATTACACTTTCAGAAAAAGGCATGTTTATGCAAAGAGAAAATTACTCAAAAATAATTCCTACACACATACGCAATGTGGCAGATGTAAGCGGTGCAGGTGATACCGTAATTGCCGTTGCCTCTCTTGCTTATGCCGCAACAAAAGATATTACTCTTGCTGCAGAAGTAGCAAACATTGCAGGCGGGTTGGTTTGCGAAGAAGTGGGCACAGTGGCGATTAATAAAGAAAGGTTGATAGAAGAATGCAGGCAGTTGCTTGTGTTTAGCGGATAATTTTTTTGTGCAATGGCGTGATTCTTCTCCCGATAGATATTTGGATTGTTCTTTAATCATCGCCAGCCATCAATGCAATATTTCTGAGTAAAAATATTTTTCGTATTTATCAAAGAAAAATTATTTATAGTTGAATGCAGTTTAATGATTGTTTTCAAATCTTAAAATTTTTCAGCACTTATAATATTATTTTCGCAGACTAATTTAAACCTCGATTATATGGCTAAGTTTACAATGGTTATTCATGGCGGCGCAGGAACTATTCTAAAAGAAGATATGACGCAGGAACTGGAGCACGCATATCTTGAAGGTTTAAAAAAAGCATTGGATGCAGGCTATGCAGTATTAGAGCAAGGCGGCTCTGCAGTAAATGCCGTGAAAGCTGCCATCATTTATTTGGAAGATGACCTTATGTTCAATGCAGGTCGTGGTTCTGTATTTACAAAAAAAGGTGTGCAGGAAATGGATGCCGCAATTATGGATGGCAACTCACTTTTCGCAGGTGCTGTAAGCGGTGTAAGAAATGTTCGAAATCCTATCGAGCTTGCTGCAGAAGTAATGCGAAATAGTAATCACGTTTTTTTAAGCGGAAAGGGCGCCAATGATTTTGCAATAAAGCAAGGCATTAAGCTGGAGCCTGATGAATATTTCTTTTCTCAATTCCGCTACGATCAATGGAAAGAAATTCGTGACAGCGATAATTATTCCCTCGACCATACTCACCAGCATTTGGAAGAATTAATGAAAGATAAAAAGTTTGGAACCGTAGGCGCTGTGGCTTGCGATGTAAACGGAAACATTGCCGCTGCAACAAGCACGGGCGGAATGACGAATAAAAAATATGGCCGCATTGGCGATAGCCCGTTAATTGGGTGCGGCACTTATGCAAACAATGCAACCTGTGCAATCAGTTGCACCGGTCATGGTGAAATTTTTATTCGTTCCGTTGCAGCTTATGATGTTAGTTGCTTAATGGAATATAAAGGATTGAATTTGCATGATGCCATGAATATTGTTGTAAATGGAAAGCTGGTAAATCTTCAGGGTGAAGGAGGAATGATTGGTGTTGATGCGCAAGGAAATGCAGCTATGCTTTTCAATAGCGCAGGTATGTACCGGGGCGCTAAAGGCAGCGATGGCAATGAGGAAGTAGCGATTTATAAATGAAATAAAAAACGGCAATGTGGACAAAAATGGTTGGTGATTTTGTTAAGAATTAGACTCAATTTTGATTATCAATCTGAAGGGGAAGCAGGCTCTGCTGGAGAGCAACCTGCCAGCAATAAGATTGATGCTTATACGATAGAATGAAG
>JBBRBB010000053.1:0-5480 GCA_038206235.1 Chitinophagales bacterium | reverse complement strand
GCAGCAGGCGAAGTAAATGTGCTGTATAATATTGATAATTCTTCTTCAAATGCCCGATATGAAGCTGTGCTTTATAATTCTAATGGAATTGCAGCAGCTAAAAAGCCATTGCAACCCAATTTACCCGTAACCATTTCAATGACAAAGCAAGTGCCGGGGCTTTATTTGGTTGTCCTCGAAAAAGATGGGAAAATTATTGAAAGGCAAAATGTTGTTTGGGTAAAATAAAAAGAAACTTAATGTATATAATTCAATTAAAAGTTTCTCTTTCAAATAGCAAATAACAGTTGCATTATAAGAAAGAATTCGATAATGTAATCTTTGCTATGCTATAAGTCTATTTAGTCTATCACTTAAAAAACCTCAATTTATGAAAAAGGCTTTCATGATGCTTATTTCGTTTTTATTTGCATTGACCATTATTGCAAAATCACAAAATGAATTTTACCGTGGAATCTGGTATTATGCAATACCTTCTAATCCCTTAAATTTCGCCGGACAAATAGCGGCAGTTGCTACTTCCGGCCTCAATCCGAAAGGTGTTTTAATAGCAATTAACTGGTCAGCAATTCAAGTTTATGAACCTACTTATGATAAAACTGTCACGGGTTACCATGACGACGATCCAGATGCAAAATATAATTGGAGTAATTTCGATTCTTACATGTCAACAATAGCCAATACCAGCATTAATAATAAGAAACTTTGGATAGGTTTTATGTTATTTTCCGGTCCTTCGTCACCTATCGGCGAACATCCAAATACAGATCCAGTTTGTTCTACAACAGGTGATATTGCTTACTTAGATCATCCTAATTGGCTGTATAATAAGAAAGGGGTGGGAAGATTTTCAACGGGATCTTCTGAGTATTACCCAGATTATTTAGGTGTAGGTAATGGTCAACTATACAATGGCAAAAGTTATTATGAAATTTTTTGGATGCAAACGGTGAAAGACGTTATACATCATATATCTCAAGCAAGTTACAGAGACCAGGTGTTATTTATTCAATCGTGCGAGGGAAAAACAGGCGACCTTGCGCCTTACGGCGGCGACCCAGCTTTTTGTGATCCTCTTTATACAATAAAAGATGCTGACTGGGCAGCTAAAGTGGGAGGTTGGTGGACACAAGAAAATGATGAAATTAATAATACCATCTATCATGATAATGATCACACTAACTATGATTTACCAAATATTCATTTAATGGTGAATACGGGTTTAACAGACAAACTGTGGGGTTATAAAGGAAATAAAGACGGGTATGATTACGATTATGATTCTAATCTTCAGGGAGACCCTTTATCAAGTTTCGGTAATAACAGCTTGTTTAAAAATGTAAATGATTTAGAAGACGCTCATCCCACTTACATACCCATTTGGAGAAAGGCTACCAATATGGCTCACTGGTATCAGCAGAATTTTGAAACAAAATTTAAGACAGACTTTGATGCACTGAAACTAAGCCATCCAAATGATTTAATTCGTGATGAATTAGATTTACCCGATGACCCTAATCAAGTTAATGACCCTGCAATATTGTTTGCTATTATAGCAAGCGCATTGCATAGCGGCTTAGATATGCTGATGGTTAAAGAAGCCCAAGTAATATCTCAAAATATACCCGTGTTTAGTTTCTTTAACAGGCATGTAAATAGTAACCCTCTTACTAATTCTTACCCAACTTCCGCATTTTGTGTTTTAAGGCAGGGGCTATATGCAGAAGCACCTGCGTTTAGTTCATCTCCATATAATTGTAATACTTATGCTTTAAACACATCACTCAACTATAGGTTTAGTACTTCAGGTGTAGGTGGAATTTGCAATAATACTCAGGGATTATACAGAACAAATTGTATTGGTACAAATAGTAGTATAATCGGCCAGGGTGCTTCATATCCTGGTGATGGATGCGTTGCCCAGGGAGGTCCATTTAGGCAATACATTAATGCGAGTAAATATGATGTTGGCTGGTATATTTTCCCTTCAAATTATCAACTAAACTTAGATGTGGTTGCAAGTGACTTGAGTGAGACTACCCGGACATTACCCTGGTGGAATCAACAAGTTTCCTCTACTCCTCCTTTAACACAAGGCCGCTTTTGCAGAGATTTAGGAACTACAACCAATTATAAAAAATTACATTTTGATGTAAGCAACATCACTGTTTATCCCACCACTTGTGTTACAATGGTAGTATATTTTTTGCTTCCGACATGCTCAAATTGGTCGTGGAAATTGAGATATAAGTATCACACTAATTCTACGACTACAGATTTTCTTACAGAAACAGTAAATGCTTCTAATGCTACCGGCACTGGTGGGAAATGGGGTAGTTACACAACAACAATCACGGGACCTGTATTTGTCGGTGATGTAGATAACTCAGATTTCACGATAGAGAATGCCTCTACGTGCAACCCGAACGTTAGAATAAAATTTTCAACAATTGAGTTTTATGTATGCCCAACAAATTAACCTAATAAGCATAGATTTATCTAACCTCAATAACACATACTAATTGTCTTCTTACTTTTACTTCCATTGCTTTTTGAGGGTCTTTTGGGAGAGCGGTGGTATAGAGAAAATATTTTTTACCGGGTTCTAAATTTTTCTTTAAATCATTCGGAGAAATACAATAGAGGCCTGCTGTTTTTGTTTCGGTTATTTTTGCAGCTTCATTATCTTCTTCATCAAAAATTATAAAGTTTCGTTTCCAGTCTCTTTCCTCTTTCCACATATTATTTTTTACAATAAGCTCATCTCCTTTTTCAAATGGCTGCTGCAAATTTATTTCAAGTATTTTATCTGAATTGTCATCATCAACCAATACAGTAATCGTTTGCTTTTGAACGGAAACAGTGAATTGTATATCTTGTGCAAACATGATTGATGATAAGAGAAAGCTGAGAGCAAGCAAAGATAATTTCATAAAAATTTTTAAATGCAGATTCAAAAATCCTGCCTGTGTTTGTTAAAACATTTACCAGCGAAGTAAAGCGCTTGCCCATGTGAAGCCGCTTCCAAAAGCGGCAAGACAAATTAAATCTCCCTCTTTTATTTTTCCATCCTGCCATACTTCGCAAAGCGCAATGGGAATTGAAGCTGCCGTTGTATTTCCAAATTTTTGGATGTTATTATATACCTGGTCATCACGCAATCTTAATGTATGCTGCACAAACTGGCTGATGCGTAAATTAGCCTGGTGCGGTATCAGCACTTTAATGTCTGAAGTTTGATAACCGTTTGCACTCAACGCTTCCATGATTACTTCGGGAAATTTTACAACCGCTTTTTTAAATACTGCCTGCCCATCCATGTGGGGATAAATCTGAGCACTATCAATCATTTTATGGCCCATGTATATCTCGCCTATTTCTGCATCTTCATAATCGGCCAATTTTGCCCAATGATTAGCGTGTGAGCCGGGATTAAACAGGGAGAGACTTTCAGCGCCTTCACCATTGCTGTGAAGATGCGTGCTTAAAATGCCACGATTTTCTTCATCTGTCGGCTGCAGCACAACAGCGCCGGCGCCATCTCCAAATATTACAGAAACATTGCGACCGCGTGTGCTGAAATCTAATCCTGACGAATGTTTTTCACTTCCTATCACAAGTATATTTTTATACATTCCGCTGCGAATAAACTGGTCAGCAGTACTTATTGCATAAATAAAACCGCTGCATTGGTTGCGAACATCCAGTGCGCCAATTTCTTTCATCTTAAGCGCTCTCTGCACCAATACACCGCAGCCGGGAAAATAATAGTCGGGGCATAGCGTAGCAAAGATGATGAAGTCAACATCCTGTGGTGCAATGCCTGCTCTTTCCATAGCAATTTTTGCAGCCTCAATACCCATGGTGGCTGTGGTTTCACCGAGGCGCTGTGCAAAGTGCCGTTCCTTAATGCCTGTTCTTTCCAGTATCCACTCATCCGAAGTATCCATATACTTCATCATATCCTGATTGGTATAAACTTTTTCCGGTATATACATTCCAATTCCGGCAATTTTACTTCGTGGCATAACAATTAAAAATTACTAAGCTCAAAAATAAGAAATGCAGCTCATGTTTATCTGGGATATATCAGGCATTAACTTTTTGCATTTTCAAAACCCGTTGCATAAAATTTTCAATAGAAGTTTGCACACTTAGCAGATCTTTCGATTTTATATAGCTTGCTATTACATGGTCTCCGGCATCGGGTATTGCCTGCTTTATTTTTTGCATCCTGTTCGTGCCTAATTCATCAAACATTTTCAACATAGCAGCCACGCTTACAACACTATCCTGATGCACTGCATCTTTGTAATAATATAACATTAAGACAGGTTGCTTAATTTTTTTGAAAGTAGTTTCAGTCATCGTGGTCTCTAATAATTCTTCAAGCTGCACTGCTGCTTCGAGCGGGTAATGCCAGTTCCAGTATTGTTTATAAATGGGCCTGCTGTCTTTTGCTGTAACATAATTATCTCCGTTAACTATTTTTGCAATTTGCAAGCCCCACGGATTATTTAGCAGCCATGCTTTATCGTTATTGATTGCAGCATTCGGAGAAAGCAATACTAATGCATATACATCTGAAGGATATTCTGCTGCTAACTTTAATCCTAATGAACCGCCTGTAGAAGTAGCCATTAAAATAACTTTATTTCCTAACTGTTTGCCGATAGCCAAAGCTTGCTTTGCGCTTTCCCAATATTTTTCAGGATTGAAGTTGATGAGGTCAACACTGGTATCAATACCATGTTCTGCAAGCCTTGACAGATAAAGGTTACAGCCAAATACTTTTGCAATGTTTGTATGTATGGGTCTGCCCTCTTCCTGCGAAGCAGAAAAACCATGCAGGTACACAATAGAATATTCCGTTTTATTTTTAAGCGAATCATTATACCAAATAATACGGGCTTGATTATTTGGTTTAAGCCTGTGCTTGCTTTCGTCGGTTTTAATATAATTTTCAAGTGCAATATTATTTGCAGCAATCACAGGCATTGTATTACTATAAACAGGTGTGTGCGGTTTTGGCCCAAGTAAATAAAAAATTACTAAAAGAGCAATTATTATAAGCAGAAAGGGAAGCCATTTTTTTCGCAGCATTTGAAAATTAGTTTAAACAAAAGTAAAATAAAGGTTCTATGACGTTGTGTGGCTAAAATTGTTTGATATTAGAGAAATAAAATTTAAAAAAAACATCTAAGTCTGTAGCTTTTTTACATATCCATTTTTGCGAAACTCCTGTGGAGTTTGTTTGCAACAGTATATGTGATTTCTATACACGGCAATTCCTTGCTGAGCCAACTTCTTAGCTAAATTAAATTGACTACGCATAATATGAAAAAAGCCACCACACTCAAAGGCGTAATGGCTTTTATTAATTGATTGTACTGTTTTTTTATTTCTCAATCACAAAGTTTACCTCACCATGCTCAGCCGCATTACTCAATTGCAGGTTGTACATGCCGTTTATAAGATTT
>JBBRBB010000052.1:0-8492 GCA_038206235.1 Chitinophagales bacterium | reverse complement strand
TGCTTAAGTACTGTTGAAGCTTTGTAAGAAGAAACTAAAAGCAGTTTTTCCTTGCGCAGAACATTGTAAATTTTACATGTTAAGTATGACGTTCAAGTTACTGCTTTTAGCCCTTTTTGTTTAATAAAGTAAAGATATGAGATTGAGGCGTGAAGTTTTGTGCATTAGCATCTTGTGCCCGACAATAAATTCACTTGCTAAATTAACCCCTCCCCGCACAAACCATAACTCCATTCGTACAAAGTTTTTTCCACTCTCATAAAATGCAGAAGGGCATTTTGCAAACAAGAGACAATCTAAAGCCCGTTCGCACTAACTCTCATCCTCGTATTCTCTCTAAGCAAGAAATTTTTTCATTCATGGATGGCAACTAAAGAAGCCGTTAGTTGAAAATCAGTTTATTGCATACAGGCATCACATTTGTTGCAGAGAATATTGCTAACTGCTTCTATCATTTATGAAAAACATCAACCATGATTGTAATTTTTTCATTAATCGGTCTTCTTCTTTTAATAGAACTATTCAATAAGAAGAATGTAAAGAATTAAGTTCTAAAAGAAATAAAACTATACTGCGCTGTAATATTTTATGGCATAATCCACTCAGTCATATCTCTTTTTCGAAAGTATTTTTAAACAGCCTTTTTATATTGGAAAGATGTTAGCGTTAATTTAGCTTCCCTTATATTTAACGTTATTTAACGCACACTGTCAGTAAGGTTTACAGTCAGCAACGTCTGTACACCTGTTGCTTGTTCAATCTTAACACATCAGGCAAACCCCTTTTTTAATCATTGCGTACATTTATTTACTTATAAAATATGTTTATATGAAACGTTTAATTTTTCTTGGTATTACTGCCTTTGGATTAGTGATAAGCAGTTGCGGCATAGCTCAGTCTGATAATGCTGATAATAAAAAATATCCTGATCCCGCTGTTGCAAAAAGCACAACGGTGTTTCCTATGAAATTCACCGATGCAGAATGGAAGACACGATTAACTGATGCACAATATTACATTCTTCGTGAACAGGGCACTGAAAGACCCTTTACAGGTAAGTATGATCATTTCTATGAAAAGGGCATTTATTATTCGGCAGCATCTTTACAACCCTTATTTAGTTCTGAAACGAAATTTAATTCCGGCACAGGCTGGCCAAGCTTTTATGCACCCATAAGCACTGATGCAGTTATCCTTATAAAAGATAATACTGGCGACATGGTTCGCTGGGAAGTGGTTGACAGTAAAAGCGGCTCGCATTTAGGCCATATTTTTGATGATGGTCCTGCGCCAACTCATAAAAGATATTGCATGAATTCTGATGCTTTAATCTTTGTGCCTGCAGGCGGTAAGGCGCCAGTAAAATCAAAACCTTAAAATTTATAAAATAAAATATAATATAATATAATGAAACCGATTATTGCTACAGTACTTGCTATCGCAGTTTTTGTTTCCTGCGCACAAACACAAAACAAAAGTGCAAATATATCCGTTGGATTAAAACAAAACACATCTTCTAATGAGGCCGTAGCCACATTTGCAGAAGGTTGTTTCTGGCATTCTGAAATTGTTTTTCAAAGCCTCATAGGTGTTCGTGACGCTGTTTCAGGATATGCCGGAGGAACGGCTAAAAATCCAACTTATGAAAATGTATCTACCGGCGAAACAGGACATGCAGAAACCGTTCAGGTATATTATGATCCTTCAAAAATATCTTATCAAACATTGGTGGCTGCTTTTTTTGCCAGCCAAAATCCAACAGAATTAAACAGACAAGGACCAGATGAAGGAACACAGTACAGGTCTGTTGCTTTTTACAGAAATGAAAACGAAAAACAAATAATCGAAGCAGGAATTAAACGAGTAAGTGAATCAAAGAAATATAAAAATAAGATTGTTACGCAGGTTGTTCCTTTTACAAAATTTTATACCGCTGAAAATTATCACCAGGAATATATTCATAATCATCCTGAAAATCCTTATGTTCAAAATGTATCCATTCCTGATTTTATAAAATTTCAAAAAGAGTTCGCCGGAAATTACAAGCAATAACTGAAGAAAAAAGGCGGCATTTTAAAATCTATTTTATAGCAATGCATCAAATGTCTTACTGCTGAAGTGAGTGGTACATGCCTTTCAGCAGCAAAGCAACATGCGATGATTAAGATTGCCAATGATGACAACCAAATTTTTTGTTTAGCATTATCTCTGCAAAAACAAATGCCAAAACTCCATCTCATTCTTCTTCGTCAAGTATAAAGCCCTTACTTTTTTTAATTCTCTGCAACCTTCGTAAAAATTCAGCGTATAATATAATATAAAGGCATTCAATTATCTTTATTGCAATAAAAAGCAAGCCTTAGTTTAAAACAGTTATTGGTTACCTCGAAACTTTTAACCGGACTTTGGAAAACATAACGCACATCATAAAAGGTTGTATCAATAAAGAGCAGCGATGTCAAAAGATACTTTATGAACATTGCCGTGGCTATGCTTTAAAAATTGTTTTCAGATACATTTATAGATATGAGAAGGCTGCCGATGCTGTGAATGACGGGTTTGTTAAGATGTTCAATCATTTTCACAAATTTGAAATGGGAAGTGATGCGGACACCGAAAGAATATTAATGGGTTGGCTGAAAAAAATAATGATTAATGTTTCAATTGATCACTTGCGTAGGGGGGATATGCTGCCCGAAATTGGCGGTATACCTGATGATGTATGGGAATTTACTGATAATAATCATGATGCTGACCAAACAATGCTATACAATGATTTAGTCCTTTTGATAAAGAACCTTCCTCCCGCTTACAGAATAGTGTTTAACCTGTATGCTATTGACGGCTATTCGCACATTGAAATAGCCGGTATGATGAAAACCACACCAGGCAACTCAAAATCAATCCTCTCAAGAGCGAGGATGCTATTGCAAAAAAGTATTAAAAAAATGGAGGAGGCCAAAGTATGCATGATGTAGAAAATAATATAGATGATTTATTTCGCAGGGCAGTAGATAATTACCGGTTAAAACCTGGCGAGAGTCATTGGGAAAGCATTGCTCCGCAATTGACAGGCAATGAAATTATTCCTGCTGCAACAAATAAAAAAAATCATACAAAAAAATATGCAGGGTTATCACTGCTTCTTTTGACGCTCCTGATTGCCGCAGGAATACTTACAAAAAATATTGTAAATACAGATGAAATAGCAGGGTTATCTAAATCATCCGAAAAAAATAAATCTCTTACCGAATCTAATGGTGTTTATCAAAAACAAAGTGAACAAAAAGAATCCATCGCTAAAATAAATCATCCCGTTGAGCAAAACGAGCAACTGGTAAATAACAGCAAAGCATTTATAAAGGAAGGCAAAATCACAAACCGCTTAATAAATAAAAATGAAATGAAAATAACGGAAACTGTTCCACCGTTTTTCACAGATGATATAAATAAAGACGCACCACAAGAAGTAATAGCCAACACGAAAAAGGATTCTCAAAATTCTTATATCAAACAGAATAGTTCATCAAACGTTTCACGCAATCAGATTCCTGCAGATACACATGAAGCTTCGAAAGTCTCTCCGCCGGCTGGCGGAGGAGATATAGAGGGAGCTGCACATCATATTTATTTAGGTGTTGTGGCGGGACCTGCATTTAATGAAGTAAAAGACCAGGGACTTGGAAAAACAGGGTTCGATATAGGTATAATAGCAGGTTATCAGGCAAACTGCACTGCATCCGTTGAAACAGGATTATTATTTACCAAAAAGTATTATTACAGTGATGGAAAATATTTCAACATGAGCAAAATGCCACTGGGCATGAAAGTGTTAAGCCTTCACGGAAGCAGCAGCGTATTTGAAATTCCGGTTAAATTAAAATATAATGTTTTGCATAAAAATAAAATCAATATTTTTTCATCAGCAGGCATATCATCCTATATATTGACAAACGAAAAAAATAATTATCACGCAGTAATTAACGGAACAACACAAGACATGAAAAGTGTATATAAAAATTCATCCGGCTATTTTGCAGCGGCAGTGGATATTAGTGTGGGTTACGAGCATAAAATTAGCAACCGCAGTAACCTTAGAATTGAGCCTTATGTACAAATTCCCCTGAAAGGAATAGGAGTAGGGGCAATGCCGGTAACAAGTACAGGGTTGCATATTAGTTTCACACGTTCCGTGCATTAGCAAAGTAAACAAACCATTTTTAAACAATGATTTTTTCAGTGCTGCCACTGAGCGGGTTAACTATTGCCTTGTACAAAATAAATGTTTAATTATTATTCAAAAATAAAATCAACTATTATGAAACGAACAAATCAAATCCTCGCAATTATTGCCTTGAGTTTATTTGCATTTTACGGATGCAAAAAAGATAATCTCACGCAAACATCAGCAACTACTTCTGCTGATAAAAGTGTCACAACAAATAATGATGCGCTTGCAGCAGGTGGAGCGGTTTACATTATGGATAATGCCGCCGCCGGTAATCATGTAATCGTTTACAGGCGTGCAGAAAATGGATTATTATCTTATGACGGAAGCTTTGCAACAAGGGGCAAAGGAAACGGCGCCGGGCTTGGCTCGCAGGGTGTGCTTATAAGAGATAAGAACTTTCTGTATGCCTGCAATACCGGTAGTAATGATATTACCGTGTTCAGTATAAATCAACAGGGATTGGGATTAACCTGGGTTGATAGAGTTCCATCGCATGGCACATTGCCGGTGAGCGTTACTGTTCACCATGATTTGCTCTATGTATTAAATGCGGGCGGGCATGGCAATATAAGCGGCTTTCACAGAAACGATGAGGGTTATCTAAGCTACATGTCTCATTCCGGCCGCCGCCTTAGCAGTGATACTTCGGGCGCTGCACAAATAGAATTCAACCCTTCCGGCACTCAGTTAGTAGTAACAGAAAAAGCAACAAACGTGATTTCCACTTATACCGTAAAGGAAGATGGATTAATAGACCCCCGGGTTGCACACCCATCCACAGGCAACACACCTTTTGGTTTTGCATTCGCAAATCAAAATCAGCTTATTGTGTCAGATGCATTTGGCGGTGCAGCAGGAGAAGGTGCATTAAGCTCATACGTGTTGAGCAATAATGGAAACTTGCATCTTATCACAGGACCTGTTGCCACACATCAAACAGCATGTTGCTGGGTAGTAGTTACCGGAGATAATCGCTTTTGCTATACTACCAATACAGGAAGCAACAATATATCCGGTTACAGAATTAGTTATTATGGTGAATTATCATTGATAGATGCTAATGGAGTTACAGGGGCAACAGGCGCTTCACCGATTGATATGTCGCTGAGCAATGATTCACGCTATTTGTATACTCTTAACTCTGCTTCGGGCTCCACTACAAACACCATCAGTATGTTCCGGGTTAATTATAATGGCGGGCTTACTTCTCTGGGCGATGTAAGCGGGGTTCCAACAGGAGCAGCGGGAATGGCGGCTAAATAAGATTTCATTATAGTTATGCTGCTGTAAAGCCGGTAAAAAAATACACTACACACCTGTCAGGTTATGATTGAGAATACCGCAATAACCTGACAGGTTTTAATAGTTTTGCATCATCGGTCACGTTAAAAATGTTGAGAGATTTTAAAAATTTCAAAAGCTTTTTTCATTCATTCAAATTAAAATCATTTGTTATGAAAGCAATTATTACTTTTTACATTCTGTTCTTTTTTGCATTAAAAGTAAATGCTCAAAATACATTTCAAATTTTATATGGTACTACTGAAGAATATTCCACCACATTTGGCTTTGATGCACTGCAAACTTCGGGCGGCGACTATGTAATAACAGGAAGCACTTATAATTACAGTGCTTCCGGTAATGATGTTTTTTTACTTAAAACGACTTCTGATGGAACAATGCTATGGTTTAAAATATACCGGGTTGATGTTGCAGGAAATTATAAGGGAAGTGAGGCAACTGCCATTAAGCAAACTGCTGACGGAGGCTTTATCGTAGCAGGCAATACTTATGGTGTTTTTGGGTATAATGATGTGTATGTTTTTAAAACAGACAGTACAGGAAATGTATTATGGCAGCGTGTGTACGGAGGTTCACAAGAGGATGCAGTGAATGCAATAGAGGAAACCGGCACAGGCGATTTTATTGTAGCAGGATCTACTTATAGCTTTGGTGAGGGCACCCCATCATTTAAAAATATTTATGTGCTGAAATTAACAAGCACCGGAGATATTGTTTGGAACAATACTTACAATAGCAGCATAGATGATAATGATGAAGCGCAGGCCGTGCAGCAGACAACAGATGGAAATTATATTCTATGCGGCGCCAGCACCGTCGGTTCTCCCACCCATCAGGATGCAATGCTGTTAAAGCTCAATTCATTTGATGGAAGTGTGCTTTGGTCAAAAACCTATGGAGGTATTTCAAGTAATGAGATTGGGTATGATGTGAAACAAAATGCTGACGGGGGATTTTTAGTTGCAGGCAGAACCAACATTATTACCGGTTCCTCTCCGGATTGTTTTTTGCTTAAAACAGATGCTGCAGGCAATACAATACAATGGGCAAAAACTTATGCTACTGCTGATGCTGCTAACAGTGAAGCAGCCTATTCTTTGATTGCTACTGCAGAAGGTGGGTATGCTTTATATGGCGATGTTTTTTATAGTGCTGATTCGCACCGTTACGAGCTATTGATAAAAACAGACAATGCAGGAAATGTTAGTTGGGCAAACCAGCACGGCAGCGGTAATAACGATTATGGAAATAAAATTCTTCAAAGCAAGGATAAAGGATATTTACTAACCTCTTTTGAAATTGCTGATTTTAGTTTTTTAGGAACAACCGCACATATTACTAAGACTGATTCAAATGGTGTTAGTGGCTGTAACGACAGCACCGTGAATATTACAACAGCCTCACCCGATTTTGTTGTTTCAACCGGACCTGCGGCAATTGGTGCAGGAAGCAGTGCTGCAGGCATAGAAACGATTATAGCATCAGATGAATTTTTGCCTGTAACTGTTTTATGTAAAACACCGGCACCTGAATTAAAGTTTGTAGCTTTTAGCGGAACAAATACAAACGGGAAAAATGTTCTTGCATGGAGAACAAAGTCAGAATTAAAGAGCGATTATTATAACATTGAAAGAAGTGTAGACAGAAGACATTTTGTTTCTATAGGAAAAGTAAATGCCACTTATAAAACTTTTTCAAAGCTTCCCTATAAATTCACTGATGATAAATTCATTCGCGGAACAAATTATTATCGTATTAAAGCAGTGCATAAAACAGGTAATGTTACTTATTCTAACATCATAAGAATAGGAACAAGCAACAGCAATCTCATTTCTATCAGCAACACAAATACACCTGGGATATTTTTGATTAAATCAGAAGAGCCCTACAATGCACCTTACATGGAATATAACATTTTTAATTCCATTGGAAATAAAGTGTACCAGGGAAGGTTAGAGAATGCTTATGGAAAAATTAATACCACAATCAATTTATCATTTTTAAATAACGGAATTTATTACGTGGGCTTTAATACTGAAGAGAAGATTACAAACTCAAAAATTGTAATTGCACATTAAGGCAGTTTGCAGAAACCTGCGCAGGTTTCAAAAACCTGCGCAGGTTTAATCGCTGTCCATTGGCAGATAAGCATTGAGGCATTCAAAGTAAGAGCAGGTTAATATTTTTCAACTTATATCCCTGGTAACAACTGCATCATTGTCCGGCAACATTACCATAATCAGGTTTATATTCTGCTGCAACAGGTGTCGCAACGCCGGTTGTAATAAAACTAACTAAATCTATGTTCAGTCCCTTTTTTTCTGTATAGAATAAACCAAGCGGCGCACCTTCATAAACAATGTAGGTATTGTTCTCAATTAATTCAGCAGCCTGTTCATTGAATATGCACCCATTGTTGCATGGTGATTAAACATTAGTGTTTAACTTCACTAAACTTTTAAATAATAACATTATGGAACAACGAATTGTAATAGTTGCCTATAAACCAAAAGAGGGCAAACCAGAAACGCTGCGGCAGTTGATGAGAGAACATTACTCCATTTTAAAAAGCGAGAACCTTGTAACTGACAGAGCTTCTGTAATGATGGAAGCCAAAGACGGAACTATCATCGAAGTCTTTGAGTGGAAATCTAAATCGGCAGTTGAGCAAGCCCATACTAATCCTGTGATTTTAGAAATGTGGGGAAAATATGCAGAAGCATGTGATTACATTCCGGTAGGTAAAGTGGAAGAAGCATCGAATCTGTTTTCTGATTTCACTCCCTTCAGTTAAAAAAAGCTCATCAAAAAAATTAAATAGTCAGTCCTTAAAAACGAACGTAATCCACAATAGACAAGGGTTTGGGGATAAAAAAGGTTGATAAAAAATGCAGGAAATTTGAAATTTGTATTCAAAACCTTGCAAATTTTTTTTATGCTTTCAAAACAACAATCCACA
>JBBRBB010000051.1:0-13015 GCA_038206235.1 Chitinophagales bacterium | reverse complement strand
CAAACAACAGGATGAAAACATTATGAGTTACCAAAGAAAAAAAAGTGCAGGAACAATCAACAATGAAGAAGAAAAAAACATTAAAGCATTATTACAGAACACACAAAGATTATTACAACCTGTACAAGTCAGAAATCCTTTCCTTCGCCGCAATGTCTCCTTAATAGCTTTGTGCAGGGGCAGGGACATTGCGGTTTCATTGAACAAAAGCTCAATCAAAAAATAAAATTTATATACCTTTCACCCATGAGTGTTCGCAAAGCAATATCTGAAAAAGATGGTGTTTACTTCATAACTTTTACCTGCACAGACTGGCTGCCACTATTCAGCCTTTGCAATGCCTACGATGTTGTTTACAAATGGTTTGATAATCTTAAAGCTAACGGACATTATATAATTGGATATGTCATCATGCCACATCATGTTCACGCACTCATTGCATTTAGTGATACAGGCAAAATTATTAATTCTATTGTATCTAACGGTAAACGTTTCATGGCGTATGATTTGGTAGAACGATTAAAACTACAAAAGCAATTTCTTATTTTGCAGCAACTGCAACAGTCAGTAAACAACACAGAGAAAAAAGAAGGAAAGCTGCATCATGTATTTGAAACTTCTTTTGACTGGAAGGAATGCCGGACAGATAAATTCATTGAACAAAAATTAGATTACATGCACTGGAATCCATGCAAAGGAAATAAATTAGCTGAATTGCCGGAACAATATATTCATAGCTCTGCTAAGTTTTATATAACGGGTGACCAAGGTATATATCCGGTTACAAGCTTTATGGAATTGGAGGATATTGATTTAACCAATAAATTGAAATTGCCATGAAAATCGCAATGTCCCTGCACACGCACAAACGCATGGAGCAGGAGACATTGCGGCGAAGGATAACGGCAACTTTGTACTGACAGATTTAGGCCATCGTCGGATTAGAAATGAATTAGCAGCAAAGCTATTAGTACAATAACCCTCTCCTTTGCCGCAATGTCTTTTACTCAAAGCCTTTGTGTGTTTGCAAAGACATTGCGTTTCAAAAAACGAAAACATCTTCCTGTTGCTATTAGCGCCGGGTTTCACGCCACCCGCAAGCCTTTTGAGGTAAGAACCCGCCGGGACAAAAAGGCTTGTTATTTGAATCCAAACTTCCCCAGTTGCTTGCCCGTCGTTTTATAATCAATATGACGCAAGCCTCGTATACCCAATGTTTCGGCTACCTGCACAAACATAGCCCTGTCTTCAATATATACTACCTGCTCCGGACTTACCTGCGCTGTATCCAATGCAATGCGAAATATATCAGCATCTGGTTTTCTGAAATGAACAAAACTTGAAACAATAAAAAAGTCTGCAAGGTCATTTAGCTTAAATTGTTTGATACGATACCCGGCTAACTCACGACCTTCATTACTTACTACAGCTACTTTAAATCCGTATTTCTTTTTTAACCGGTATAACAATGCCAGCATTTCAGGAAAAGGCTTTGACTGATCGTACATGAATTGGCGGAACTGCTTACGGCTGAAAGATCTTTTTTTGTAAAATACTATCCTGTCAAGATATTCATCCTGGGTTATTTTACCTACTTCATAAGTATCAAAAGTAAGATGATGACGTTCTTCTGTTTCCTCAGGATCCAGTTTAAAAAGTTCAATCGCTTTTCTGCGGCTGCCACGATCCCATCCATTGGTAAGCAGCACACCGCCAATATCAGTAAATATAGTATTAACAGAAGGTTTTCTTTTCATGTAAATAAGATTGTGTTGTGTAATGATAAAGCTAAACAGAATTTTTAATCATGCACGAATAAGATCATCTCCTTGTCGCAATGTCTTTTACTCAAAGCCTCGCTTTGCTTTCCGTCCCGACGGGTTCTCACCTTAAAGACTTGTGTGCAGCGTGGAACCCGGCGTATTAATTTTCATCAATAAAATGTATCTTCAACAATAATATCCCATTGCTGGTCGGGATTTGCAATCACGACCGATGAGCATTGGATTTGCAATCCATACTTCCCATTTTCCACTGGGTTCTCGCCTCTAAGCCATAGCGGGCTGCGTGCAACCCGGAATATTCCTTCGTCGCAATTTCTTTTCCCAAACTTGAACAGGAACAAAAGATTATCTTTATATTAATTTATGCTGTCACCACTTACCAACGACATTTACGAAATAATACTTCATGCGATAAATGCAGGAGTATGGGTTTGGGATATTAAAACCGGTGATGAATGGTGGAGTGATAAATATTACCGGTTGCTGGATTATGAACCCGGTGAAATAAAACCTTCTTATAATGCCTTTTTGTATGAACTTGTTCATCCGGAAGACAGGCATCTTTTTATTGACGCCAATAAAAACCCGATTATTATAGGCGTTACATCACCTGTAGAAGTGAGGCTTAAATTAAAAGATGGAAGCTACCGCTGGTTCGAAGCTACGGGTAAACTAATTTTTAATAAAGAGGGTGAACCCATAAAAATGACAGGCTCTATTATTGACCGGAATGACAGTAAAATTCTTCAGGCAGAATTGAGGCATTCAATAAATGTAATAACAGACCAAAATAAAAGACTTAACAACTTTGCTCAAATTGTAACGCATAACCTCAGGTCACATGCCACCAATATGCAGTCCGTGATGTCGTTAATAACACCGCTTGAAAACAAAAATTCCGGCCTCGAGGAAAGTTTACTGTACCTGGCAAGAATTTCTGATGCATTAAATCAAACCATAAATCATTTGGCTGAAGTGGTAAGAATACAAACAGACATTAATCTTTCCAAAGTAACGGTACAATTTCAAGAAGCTTTTGATTTAACTACCGGTGTGTTAGCTCCTGATATTAAAAAATCAGGGGCGGTTATTGATGTAGATTTTTCAGGCTGTCCTCAAATCAATTACATATATGCTTATTTAGAAAGCATTTTTCTTAACCTGATATCCAATTGTATAAAATACAGGCATACGGAGCGTGCTCCGGTAATCAATATCAGAACCTACACAAATGGAGAAAAGAGTTTTTTGAAGATTACGGATAATGGTTTGGGCATTGATCTTAATAAAAACAGGGACAACCTTTTTGGATTGTATAATGTGTTTCACAAACACCCGGAGTCGAAGGGCATTGGCCTTTACATTACAAAAAGCCAGGTTGAATCGCTTGGCGGAAGTATTACTGCTGAAAGTGAATTGGGAAAAGGAACTTCCTTTATTGTTCAGTTCTGATTATTTTCTTAAACACACTTCTGTACACCATCGTCTCCTTTAATGGGGACAATGCGTTAAACATTCCCGTTCATGATGTGATGTGCTCCATGTGCACACAAAAGACAATACTGTATCGCTTATAATTATTACTGATATGGCAGGAAATCCTTTTGTTGTGCAATGCAGCGGCGTTGCGCTGTTTCTGTGCAAAAGTTTCAACAATAGGCATTCGCAAAGCAATGAGTTGAGAAAGAAGGTGTTTACTTTATCACTTTTTCCTGCACCAAATTGGTTGCATGTAAAGCACCTGACAAATAAAATATGCATTATTTTGCTAAACCCATCTGGTTTGTATCAATCAACTATATTTAACTAAGTATAGTAACATTAAAAGCCTCTAAACCTTTCTGTCCCTGTCTGGCTTCAAATTCAACTTTGGTGCCTTCGATTAGTGTAACGCCGCTTAGCCCTGATGAATGTATAAAGTAGTCTTTCCCGTTACTACTTGTAATAAAGCCAAAACCTTTTGATACATTAAAAAATTTAACTGTGCCCTTTTCCTTCATGATAATTTTATTTATAATTAAAGATATTATTATTAAACCATGTATACAATATTAATATATTCCGCCTTTCCCGCAACGTCTGCTTTTCTGTGCCTTTGTGCAATACAGCGGCCTTGCGGTGTTTCTGTGCAAAAGTTTCAATAACAATAAATTTTATAACTTCTCATAATATTATCCTGCTTACTGTTTTTCATTTTTTTTCATTTCTATTGAACGTATATTTGGAATAATAATTTTCCATTTTTTAAATTCTCCTTTCCGTCTCACCGGGTTCTCACCTCTAAGCCATAGCGGGCTGCGTGCAACCCGGAATATTCCTTCGTCGCAATTTCTCCCCCCCAACTTGAACAGAAACGAAAGATTATCTTTATAATTAATTTATGCTGTCACCACTTACCAACGACATTTACGAAATAATACTTCATGCGATAAATGCAGGAGTATGGGTTTGGGATATTTGGATATCAGGTTAAGAAAAATGCTTTACCGATTAATCGTAGTGCCGCCTTGTGTAAAGGCCACCAAGGACACTCTGCGGCAAAAGAAGTTTTTGTTTAGCGCCATTCAAACTAATTTTCTATAACCGGTGTAGCATCTTTCTCAGTTTTCTAAAAGCAATCAGCATTTTCATATACCAGCAGATTGTTGTTTCTTAAGGTAAGCATTTGCAAATGCAATTGCTTTCCCTAATTCTTTCCGGTATTGTTTGGGGTTTTCAATTTTACCAATAATAACTTCCCCCATTCCAACTACTCTTCCTGTTTTTAAATCAACGTCGAATTCAATAATTATTTTTGGTTCCCTTTGTCTCATAATATACCAGTTTTTCCCCAAAGGATGGTAACATAACCAGTGTACAGAACTTTTTTTAAAAACGTATTGAGATATTTTCATAGCCTCTTTAATAAAGTTGGGTTTTTATTCATTATTCAAGTTTGGTAAAATAATCCATACAGCGCCTGTTTTTTGGTGTTGAGCTTTAATTTCATGCTGTTCTAAAATAACAGTTCAACTTTTGTGCTATAACAGTTGCATTGGTTGGAAATATCTTCCGGCTTAAGTTAAAGAGAATTCGTAAGTATATATTTGCTGAATTTAGTTAGGATAAATAAAAAAAGCGGGTAAATTAATCACCCGCTTTACAAATAGCCTAAAAGATTTACCACTGAACTTGTTCAGCCCTTTTTGCGTTCCAATCAGATTGAAAATATTTTGCGTCTTCATCATTACGGGGATGCACTCCCATCACAATTTTTCCATCCTTCACACCTGCTTCGTACAGGCGGGCACGCTCTTCCGGTATTCCTGAGCCTACTAATGCACCAATTAATCCTCCTGTAATACCGCCTGCTCCTGCACCTGCTAACCCGGCAGCTATAGGACCAGCAATCACTAATCCCAATCCCGGTATAACAAGCGTAGTTCCTATTGCTGCAATAACACCTGCTATCGCCCCAACAGTTCCACCTATTGCCGAGCCTGTTCCTGCACCTTCCATAGCCTTGCTCCCTATTTCACTTTCTCCTTTAGCAAAATGTTTTTTTCGCGTTTCGTCAGACATCACTAAATTAATATCGTCTTTTGTGTAGCCACGTTCTTCCAGGGTGCTATAAGCATTTTCTACACCTTCCCGGTCGCTAAACATTCCTGTTAGCATCTTACTGTTGTTGTTCCTTTGATTTTCCATTTTTTTAAAGATTAATTTTTAATAATAAATTTCATTTTTGTTCTTTAATAATTATGCCACACTCAAATGAAGACAGAATTTATTTTTTATTAAATTTTTAGTGGAATTATTTACCCATACTGAGTCTTGTATTTTAAAAAATGCAATAAGTACAGGTGTTCTGCAAAAGTCAATTAAAACCAGAGTTGAAATTATGGTGTATTATTTGAAGCGGGTGTAAGGCATGAAAAGAACTCCCTATGTAGTTATCATTGCTATCTTAATACTTGTAGCCTGTGCATATATTTATCTTCATGTAAGCAAGGCAAACAACCCTCAACCAGTTGCTAAATCTGAATCACCAATAGATTTAAGACCCCTGATAATAAGTAAGCTGCAGCAACTGGTAAAAGATGGCTCTGAAGGTTTATATACTTTATCTGTTGAAAAATTAGAACCTGATGTGCTGCTGTCTAAAATAGATGTATTCAATGCAACACTTGTTCCTGATACTGCTGCATTGCAAAGATTAGATAAGGAATTAAATGCACCGGATGATATATTCCAAATATCATTTACCTCTTTACATATTACCGGTCTCAGCGTATTAGATTTTCTTCATAGCGACAAGATTGAGCTTGATACTGTTTTCATCGCGGCTCCGGTTATTGAAGTGTTTCACAAACGAAGACCCTACAATGAGGCCAAAAGAGAAAGAGACAGTTCTTCCACGCTTTATCAAAAATTAACGCAGCAGTTTCGCAGCATTTCTATTAATGCAATCATAGTAAAAGAAGGCACATTCATCAATAAAAATCTTTCACAAAAAAACAAGACCGCAAAGTTTAATCAGGTTAATATACTTGCAAGCAAGCTGCTCATTGATTCCTCCACTCAGTATGATAAAGACCGTTTTTTATTTTCAAAAGAAGTGGAGCTATCCTGTAAAGATTATGTTGCAAGAACTCCCGATAGTCTCTATTTTTTTAAGGCAGGTTCTATTTCTGTTCTTGCCGCAAAACATACCATCACGGCAAAACAGGTTGGCCTTGAGCCTCGGGGCAACAAGAAGGAATTTGAAAAGAAGTTATCATCAAGGAAAGACATGCTCACTCTAAAGTTTGCTGAGGTAGTATGCCATAATATTAATTGGTGGAGTTTGGTAAATGGTGAGAGTTTTTATTCTCAAGAGGCACACATATACAAGGGTGTTATCAGTGATTACCTTAACCGTTCCCTGCCCTCAGGTGCAAACGCCAAAAAAAATAATTTTCCCCAGCAGTTATTGATGCAGATTCCGCTAAAGCTAAACATTCAGAAATTGTATGTACACAAAGTAAATATTTCTTACGAAGAATATAGTCCCCAAAGCATGCAAAGCGGTACTGTTTATTTTGATGATGTAAATGCAACGCTGAATAATATTACCAATATACCCGCTTCAATAAAAGCGAATAAGCTCTTCGCATGTTCGGGTTCCGGTCTCTTTATGCATCAAATACCTGTAACTGCCGGTTTTCAATTTAATCTGGCAAAATCCCCTACGGGAGATTTTTCTGCAGATATACATATTGCCGCAATGGATAAAACAATTGTAAATCCCGTTGCAGAGCCACTTGGCATGTTCACATTAAAGAGCGGAACAATACAAGAAGCCACTGCACATATTCAGGGCGATAACTTTAAAGCAAAAGCCAAAATAATAATGTTGTATAATAACCTGCATCTTACTCCTCTAAAGAATACTGACAGCACCGGCAATCTGAAAAAGAAAACCCTCACCGGTTTTTTTGCTAATACATTTTTTATTAAACATGCAAACCCTTCTCCCGGGAAATCGCCGAGAAATCCGGAGGTTATTACTCAAAGAGATGGCAAAGGCACGTTTTTCAATTTTCTGTGGAGAGCCCTGCTCGCTGCGATTGTAAAAACCATCGGCATTCCCCGCAAATATGCCAATCAATAATTATTGCTAAGCATAATATGCAGGCTTTGGTTTTCTCCGAAGGTCCGGGGGACTCCTTTGGAGAGTCCTGCGGACATAGCATCTTCATTGCGTGGGTAGTTTCTTTTTAGCCGTGTTTTCTCACCTCTTGCAGGAAGAAAAGAACGTGGGTGGTTCAGGTTTTTTTAATTCCTGTTACTAAACAATAAGAAAACCTGTGATTATGCAGCCCCAGAATCAACCCGAGCAGGCAGGCTTTTAAGTGTCCCTTACGAATGGGGTTTAGTTTTTCTCCCTGCAGCCTTTTTTTTATTAAAAAATAAGTAACAGCAAACGGGGCATGAAGAACCGAAGGAGCCACACGGTATGAAAAATCTTTTACCTCAATTTTATCACCGCCATAGGTATTTATTGCACCGGTAAACAAACCGAGATGTGGAAAAGAAGGAAGCGCCCAGCCTTTGCAAATTTCTTTATAACAGTAACGCAGCAGGCTGCTGAAAGATGATGGCTCTTTTTTAATAAAGCCATCAACAATTACAAAACGCTTACCCGGTTTCAGTACACGTAACATCTCTTCTACAAAAGCTGCTTTATCTAATCCTTCGCAATGGCAGCAACTTTCTAATGCATATACAGCATCGGCAGAATTATCTGCAAATGGCAGCCGGGTATAATCGCCTAACACATATTCAACAGATGAGTCAATGCCTGATGTAGTTTTATTTAATTCATTTGCTTTTTCTATCTGCCAGGGAACAATCGTTACTCCTTTCACTTTCTTGCCGGGGAAGTTTTTTATCAGCGAACGGCAGGGCGCTCCCAATCCGCAACCCAAATCGTATATTCAATACATCATCGCTTTTTAATTGGAGATGAGAAAAAACCTGCCGGTTCATTTCTTCCAGCATTGGTTCGCGTTTAAAAGGATTCATTGGAAAGCGATAGTAACCGAAGTGCATATTAAATTCACGGCTCCATTCACCGTAATCAAGTCCGGTGTCTACATAATATGAAACAACTTGCTGTTTTTGATTGTTTGTTTCAGCCATATACTTCTCTGTAAAAAGATGTAAAATAAGTTACTACAGCTTGCATCGGCAGGAGCAACTTGAAAGAATATCAGAATCACTACTAAATGTTATAAAAATAAATGTGACTTTGCCTGATAATGTTTTAGAGGATGTTGATTTTGATCGTTGAGTTGTGCAGTGCAGCAGGCATTCAACATAGGGATCAGCAATTTCTAAGATGCTTAAAATAATCCAAAAAGCATACTGTCAATCTTTCTTATTATTTCACCAAGATGCTCTACATTTTCAGGGAAATTATTTTTGTCAACGTCAACAATAAGAATAGGACCTTCGTTATAACTCTCAATCCATATATTATAAAGCACATTCAGTTTTTTTAAATAATCAAGGCGAATATTTTCCTCGTATTCTCTTCCTCTTTTTTGAATTTGATCTACCAATGCCGGAACGGAGGCTTTTAAATAAATAAGCAAATCCGGCGGCTTTACCATGCTTTTCAATGTTTGAAAAAACTGATAATAATTATCAAAATCCCTTTTGCTCATCAGCCCCATATCGTGCAGATTGGGAGCAAAGATGTTGGCGTCTTCATAAATAGTTCTGTCCTGGATAACGGTTTCGGTGCCCTTTTGAATTTCGAGCAATTGATTTAAGCGGCTGTTTAAAAAATAGATCTGCAGGTTAAAGCTCCAGCGGGGCATATCCTCATAGAAGTCCATCAGGTAAGGATTGTGGTCCACATCTTCAAACTGGGGAATCCAGCGATAATGCTTGCTGAGCAATTCAGTCAGGGTTGTTTTGCCGGCACCAATATTTCCGGCAACGGCTACATGTTTTGGTTTTTTTAGTTTCGCCATAAAATAAAAAAATCCGAAATTTTAAAAATCGAAATCCGAAAAAGTATTATCTTCAAAAGTTCTCCAACATCAAACATACTTCACACCAACCGCCTTTCTTACGAGTTGCAAAGTTTCATCGGCGCTATGTCTTGCCTTTTCTGCACCCTCTCTGATAATTTTTGAAAGATAGGTTTTATCTTGCTGAATGGCAAACGCGTTTTCTCTTATGGGAACAATAAAATGAATCATATCTTCTGCAAGCTGTTTTTTCATATCACCATATCGTATGCTGCAATTGTTATAAGCCTCTTCAAATTTTTCAGCCACATCTTTTGAACTCACAAATTCCATCAGCTTAAAAAGATTTTTAATGTAATCTGGCTTATCGCTGTTTAACGCTTGCGGACCATTATCAGTTTTTGCTTTCATTATTTTATTTCTTATAGCATCATCATTGTCTGCAAGATACAAGGTAGCCATCTGGTTTTGGCTTTTACTCATTTTTCCATTTCCATCCAGGCTCATTATTTTTATTAGATCATTCTGATAATTGAATGCATACGGCAAAGGAAATATTTTTTCGTAGCGGTAATTAAATCGCTCAGCAAAATTTCTCGCCATTTCAAGATGTTGCTCCTGGTCTTTTCCCACGGGTACTTTCACAGCACGATGAATTAAAACATCCGCCGTTTGCAATACAGGATAGGTGAGCAAACCTGCATTTATATTATCAGGTTGCAAGCGTACCTTTTCTTTAAACGTTGTGGTTTTTTCTAATTCACCTTTATAAGCCATCGTGTTAAGGTATAAATACAATTCCGAAATTTCAGGTATAGAACTTTGTACATACAATGTTACCTTATCGGCATCTAATCCACATGCAATATTTTCTGCGAGCACACGATGCACATGTTGCTGTAATTCTTTTGTATCAGGATGAGTAGTTAAGCTATGCCAGTCTGCAACAAAAAAATAACAATCATATTCATGCTGCATACGCACATAATTGCGCATGGCGCCAAAATAATTTCCAAGATGCAAAAACCCTGTGGGTCTTATTCCGCTTACAACAACCTCTTTTGCCATAGCGGCGAAGATAATTGATGTAAGTGTTTTGAGAAAAGTGAATTTCAGTTAATACTAATACAGAACCAACCTGATGAATTTAGAAAATTAGTTTACAGATACTTTAGAGGTAAATGAATTTAAAATAGTTCATGCCGAAAATACCGGTATTGCAACGCTTATGTTTTATTTAAAGCCTTTGCAAAAATTCCCTTGCCACCTGATTATTGTGAACTGCTAACTGTAAACTGCTAACTGTAAACTGCCAACTGTTACTCAAAACCTGTACAACACTCTCACATCAATAAAATCGGCTATTTGCGCATGAGCAAGAAAATTGAAGCCCGCATAAATGTGTGGCGTAATTTCATATCGCAAACCCCAGCGGTGATAAAGAGTACGGTATATGGGATTATAAAGATTATACGCCTCGGTCCGTTTGTATACATGCACACCTAATTGCTGACTAAAAATAAATTTGTTGAAAATAAATTCATGCCCCACTAAAACACCAGCAAGAAAACTGGAAGTGCTGTCGCCAATATGTACTTTCACGCTCCTCATCGCAGCGTCGTAATAACCTTCTGCAGCTAAAGTGAAAGCGCTTATATTGCTGATTCTTTTTGATGCCTGGAACATGGCGCCAATCACAAATTTTCTTTCTGGATTTAGATGGGGCCCATAACCCGGTTTGGGCGAATACAATATTCCTGCATCAAATTTTACAGGTATGCGTTTCCATAAAGTGTCTTTTACAACCTTATATTTTGGTAACCGGTTCGTACGGCTAAAGTAATTTATGCCAAGTGAAACATTGGGATAATTTAAACCCCGGTTGGGTTCTTTAAAACCGCCGTTTGAATTATGAAAAAAATTAGCCGCAGCAGTAATATTTATCCTATTACCAATATTGTAAGAAAAGCCTGCACCTAACTGCAGAAAAATATTTACATGCCCGCTATAGGTTTGATTTTCGGTGTTTGTAACTGAATCGTGAGGATTGGTAAGATAAGATAAGCCAACAACGCCTCTCAGATATGCTCTTACATGATTGCCGAGCCTGTATTCAGGCTGCAGAAAATAGGAAGCGGAAAAAGAGCTTCCAAGAAGTTCGCTGTCAAAATCAATATAAGAAAAAAGAACTCCTGTTCGCGGGTAGCATCTAAAAAGCTGGAAAGCTTTATTATTAGAAATCTGTTCTGCAATTTCAAGCTCCAAGCCCCGCGGCTTTGCACCTTTTGTGTTTTGAATGTGTATTGAGTGAGCAAAAATAAATCCATAGTTAGCACTTACACCAAGAATAAGCTGGCTTTTTGCAGCCTTACCCGAATCTGCCAAAGCGGGCAAATTATTCAGTGAATCTGCCTGAGCAAACACCTTGCTGTTGCAAAAAATGCAAAGCGTAAAACAAGCAATCAATTTTGATAAGTATTGTTGTATCATCTCTTTTAAACCATTTAACCCTTCAACCCTTCAACCCTTCAATCCTTCAACCCTTCAACCCTTCAATCCTTCAACCATTCAACCATTCAACCCTTCAACCTCTCAACCTCTCAACCATTCAACAATTCAACCCTTCAGCCCTTCAACTATTCAACTCCTCTCCTCCCTCACTCATCTCTAAAAATAAATTCATACCTCTTTTCTTTTCTTCGGTAAGCAGGTAAGAAATATTTTCAGTATAATATTTTCGTAAATTATAATTAGAAAAATTATTTTCTTTCAGCACAGCCTCAATATCATTTATGCCAACAGCATTCATTGCATTGAATAAAGAAATAAAATTTTGCGGCAATTGTTTATTCGCAAGCCATGCTGCAAACACAAAAGGCAGGCCCGTCATAGCTTTCCACGCACCGGCAAGGTCATAAATATACGGGGAAATATTTCTCTGCTTTAGCGCCCTGTCTCCTATTATCACTCCGGCTGTTGTTCCTTTAATGCATTGTGTAAATTCTTTTTCTGCTTCTTCCACTGCGGGATTTATTTTCCAGAAATTCCGCAATAAAATTTTGCAAAGCTCGGCAGAAGTTTGGCTTTGGTAATCGAGTAAAACGTTTTTAATTTTTTGCAAAGGCGATTCGCTGAATAAACAAACCGAAGCCACATCGCCATCTGCGCCAATGCAGTAATCAGAAATAATATGCCATTCTTTTAGCTCCGGAATAACTGTAACGGGAACTAATCCTGCATCAATATCCCCATTAACAAGCATGGCTGCAATTTTCGACGGATAATCTTCAATCAATTCCATTTGCTCCATCAATTCCTGCGAACGTTTAATACCAAACAATAAGGGCTTCGTGTTTAAATAACTCACAGCACCCACTTTAATCTTCTTCAATTCATCTTAAATTTGTGTGCAAAGAAAGTTGATTTTTATGAACCCGACTTTACTACTATGATATATACTATTCTATATTCTACTTGTAATAAATAAGCTTGTTAAATAGCGGTGTTATAAAACGAAAGGAAAAGTTGTTTGAAAACAAAATGTTGTTTAGGCACGATAGAATAGCTTTTTTTATGAACTAATAAATTTCACCATGAAAAAAATTACTTTATGCTTTTTTGCACTCATGAACCTGTGCATATTAATTTCATCTGCACAAACTTTCCAAAATATAATTGGCACCCAGGCTAATAATGAAAGAGGTGAATGTGTTGCACAAGGTGTTGATG
>JBBRBB010000050.1:0-13772 GCA_038206235.1 Chitinophagales bacterium | reverse complement strand
GAATGATGGGAGGCTGTAAAAAAGCCTCCTTCATTTATCCAAATCAATAAGCAAAAACAATATCATTCTTTAAAATAAAAAAAGTGTTTCCAAAAAAACTTACATTAGCAAAAGCGTTGCAATAGAAATTTGAAACCGCCTCCGAGATATATATTGCCGGAACCATCCACTGCACAGGAATAGCCATAATCGGTAGAGCCTCCCCCATAATAAGTAGCCCAAAGCCTTGCGCCAGCAGCAGAAAATTTTACAAGAAAAGCATCATAGGTTCCTCCCCCAAATGCATTTTGAAATCCTCCCGAAGCAATACCGGTAGTGGAGGCAGTGTATCCTACCAAGTACACATTAGCAGAACCATCTGTTACGCAGGAAAAGCCCTCATCATAACCAGTTCCACCATAATAAGTAGCCCAAAGCCTTGCGCCAGCAGGAGAAAATTTTACAAGGAAAGCATCTCCACTGCCTGCTTTGGTATTTTGAAATCCCCCAGAAGCAATACCGGTAGCGGAAAGAGTCTCTCCTGCGAGATATACATTGCCGGAACCATCCACTGCGCAGGAATTAGCAATATCTTGACCAATTCCACCATAATACGTTGCCCAAAGCCTTGCGCCAGCCGCAGAAAATTTTACAAGAAAAGCATCATAATATCCCCCAAAGATATTCTGAAATCCTCCGGAAGTAATACCAGTAGTTGATGCAGTCCCTCCTGCGAGATATATATTGTCGGAACCATCCACTGCACAAGAAAGGCCATAATCAATATCAGTTCCCCCATAATAAGTTGCCCACACAATACTTGGGTCTATTCTTAATTCACTTTTGCCATCCCAATCTTTAACGTCAAAACCAATAGTATTATCCTTTACCACAAAACCACTTTTTATTTCGCTGTTATTTTGCAGCGTAAGTGGTGCATGTTCCTGTACAGTACCCAATGGTGTAGATACTTTCAAACTGCTATCTTCATCTAATTTCATGTTTACAGCGCCACCGTATTTTAGTTTTATAGCGTTTATATCTGCGCCGGGGTGTACAAGAAAATCATACTCTACTCCCCTCTCCACTTGTGGAGAGGGGCTGGGGGTGAGGTATACCACCCAATCAATATTTGGATACACATTTTTAAATGTTATGCGGTTATAATTCTTTACCCCTAATAGACCATTAGGGCAATGCGCTAAATAAAAATCTTCATAATCACTTCCTTCGCCTTCTTTTATTATTTGTGTTGGTTTGTTTGCGCCAATTAGTTTCATATCCAAGCGGTAAAATTGTGTGCTGTCAACTTCGGGCATATCAAACTTGGTTGGCATTTTATTCTTCACATCTTTCTTCTTTTCAAATGCACGGGAGAATTGGTAATAAATACCATCGCTGGTTACAAACAGTTTTACACCGCTGCCGTGTGCAGTAAATAAAATATCAGGGCGCAGTTTGCCGGTAAGGTCTGCTACCTGTCCTTTGTTTTCGGTAAAACATATGCCCTGCTGTGCAAGCTGGTTGGTCATTTTTTCTGCACTTGGGGCTTGCGCCTGTTGCTGTACTTGCGACTGCTGCATATTCTGTAAAGCTGCTGTGGGTGCATTTTTCAGCAGGGATGCCATGCCGGTTGTTTGGTTTTGCGCAAACAAAACAGTCTGCATAAAAATCAATAAGAGCAGAGCATTCGTTTTGAAAGTAGAATTTTTCATAAAAAAATGTGTAGTGAAATAAATTATGCTGCAGAGTAACCTATACAATTAGTAGATTCAAAGCAAACTGCGAATATATAAGAATTGCGTTATTTCGTCAACCATCGCAACAAGAAATTTTCAACTCCAGGACAAAACTCTTTTTTAAAATTTACATATCGCCTGTTTGCAGCCATTTTGCGCAGGCCGGTTCCAGGTTTTCAGCAGCCATCTTTTCATATTTATCACTTTCCTCTTTGGTAAGCACATCTCTCCACCTTCCATTTGTGCCTTTATTTATAAAGGTATCAGAACCTCCATCCCAGAAAGCTCCACCAAGAGGAACACTTTTGGTTGAATGTTTTTTCATGTAATCAAAACTGCAATGCTGAAGCAGTGCATCCCATTTTTTCTGGTTTATGGGTATATCCAGAAATGCCGCCAGTTTTTTTATTTCACCGGGCATATCATTTTTTAATTTTTGAAAATGAATCATGTAAACATTGGGCAAATTCTTTATGGCCCACCAGGAAGATATATTTTCCCAAAAAGGCCAAAAGGGAAAGCCATCCTTATCAAGCCAGTCGTGATAATATTGTACAATGGATTCAGCGGGTTTTTCAATAGGCGGGCCCACTAGGCCGGGTGTATCATTCAGTGCATGATACCAAAAATCATTTGCATTGGAATGATGATTATACATACTCCATAAAACATCCCTGCCATCACGCCCTATATAAATATATTTTGCTTTGGGAGAAAAAACCAGTGCATCAACAGGCAAATGTGTTTTCATAAAGCGCCTGTGCTGCTGGCTCTCCACTGCAGGCATTTTTACTTCACGGGGTGGCACACGCAGATCGAGCCAGGGCGACATTTCTGCAACATCCATATCTTCCTGCGCATCAAAAATCAGTTGCGACACAATCTGCTGCAGCCAGGTGGTACCCGATTTTGCATAGGTGGCAATAATAATATCATCATCTCTGAACTGGAAGTCGTTCCATATAGATGAGTCAAAATGATGGCTGAACATTTCCCGCTTTTTTTGCGGCCAGTTGATATTTTTTTCCATGGCAGATACAGTTTTATTTAAAGAAAGTGTGAAGTATAAAATTGAAAAAAATAATTGAATAAATTATTATTATTTCAGGCCTGTTTTCTGCAGGTGCAAAGTGGAAACCTAAAAGAGGAAAGGTTGAAGGTGAGACCCAGCGGGACGGAATGAGAGGTATGGATTGCAAATCCAATGCTCATAGGTCGTGATTGCAAATTCCGACCAGCAATTGAGTTGTTTTTATTTAATCCATTTTTGTCTGCACCTAATGAGCTATAAATGTATGCATCACTATTCCAATTTACCGGTGTGTTATATGCATCACCAATATTTATCCAAAGAATGCCATCTGCTTTTAATTTTGGAAGCAATGAAGTAAAAATTTTTTCTAATCCTGATATATACAATGATAAATGGCCCTCTATCCTCAAAATTCTCCTTCGCCGAATGTCTCCTTAATAGCTTTGTGCAGGGGCAGGGACATTGCGGTTTCATTGAACAAAAGCTCAATCAAAAAATAAAATTTATATACCTTTCACCCATGAGTGTTCGCAAAGCAATTGCTGAAAAAGATGGTGTTTACTTCATAACTTTTACCTGCACAGACTGGCTGCCAGGTCACCTCACCAGATGAAATTGGCTAATGCGTTATGCAGGTTGAAAGAGGTGGCGGTGAAAGTTAAAGCGGAGTAATAATTTTTATTTCACGTTTATTTCCTTAGAAACACTCATGCAAAAAAAGGCATAGAAATACACCCTGTGCTGAAAATTAAAAAAGCGTAAATTGCTTTCAACTGATTTCCTTACTTTTATTTCCTCATGGCTAAAAGTAAAAATCAGAACAACAAACCAAAAGCTGATATTGATTTTGAAGCAGAGTTATGGAACGCTGCCAATGAGCTTCGTGGTGCAGTTGCTGAAAATGAATACAAGAATTATGTTCTCACGCTGCTCTTTTTAAAACATTTATCTGAGCGGTTTGCGATGCGTAAAGAAGAAATTAAAAAGGAGTTCACTAATCCGCAATCTGATTATTATACTTCAAGTGAATCTGCTCAACTATCTTTTCTGGAAGATGAATTGGAATACCAGGTAAAGAATGCTTACAAACTGCCCGAAGAGGCAACATGGGCTTACCTGCGCAACAACGCAGAGCAGGACGATATAAAAGTAAAGGTTGATAAAGCTTTCGTTCTGATTGATGAAATTCTTGGTCAGCGCAACCCTGATTATAAGGGTGTGCTTGAACCCATTTTTGTAAAGAGCCAATTATCTCCTGTGCAGGTTGCAGGATTAATTAATTTATTCTCCAACGAAAAATTTTCTGAAGCAAACAATCCTGAAAGTGATATTTACGGACGAGTATATGAATATTATATCGGCAAGTTTGCTATGGCTGAAGGCAGCGGTGCAGGGCAATTCTTTACACCGGGCAGTGTTGTTCGTTTGCTGGTTGAAATCCTGGAACCTTTAAAAGGACGCATTGTTGACCTTGCCTGTGGCAGCGGTGGCATGTTTGTGCAAAGCTTAAAATTTATTCAATCGCATGGAGGTGATAAAACAGATATTTCCATTTACGGGCAGGAACGTTATGAAGGCACTTTGCGCTTATGTAAAATGAACCTGCTGCTGCGCAATCTTTCTTTTGATTTAAAGTTAGGCGACTCATTATTATATGATAGGTTCCCTGCATTGAAAGCAGATTATGCTTTAATGAATCCGCCATTTAATATTTCCAATTGGCATAATGAACAGTTACCCGACAATGACCCACGATTGCTTGGACCTAAAGAACAGTTTACCACAAACGGCAATGCTAACTATATGTGGTTTCAAACGCTGTGGCACCATTTAACTGAAAAAGGAACTGCCGGTGTAGTGATGGCAAATGGTGCTATGACCACAGGCAGCGCAGGTGAAAAGAATGTGAGAGAATACATGGTAAATAATGGAATGGTGGATTGTATTGTACAGATGCCCGATAAATTATTTTTAACTACAGGCATACCTGCCTGTTTATTTATTCTTAGTAAGAACCGGGATGGAAAAGATGGCGAACACCGTGAGCGCAAAAAAGAAATATTGTTTATTGATGCCGGCAAATTAGGGCACATGGTAAACCGCAGGCTGCGTGTGTTTAGCGAAAACGATATTAAAAAGGCTACAGATGCTTACCACCAATGGAGAAATAAAGAAGGAAAATATGCGGATAAAGAAGGCTTCTGTAAAGCAGCATCTTTAGACGAAGTAATTGCAAATAATTATGTGCTTTCTCCGGGAAGATATGTAGGTACAGAAGCGGAAGAAGATGATGGAATTTCTTTTGAAGAGAAAATGAATAAACTAACTGCGGAATTAGCTGAGCAGTTTGAAGAAAGCGATAAGCTTGAACAACAGATAAAAAGCAATCTTCAAGGCATTGGATTTGAATTGTAGTAATTTTATTTTTTAAACAGATTCACGTTCATGACATACGAAATCAAATTATCAGGTGCTGAACAGGATGATGGCAAGATTGATTTGCAAAGATTAATCTTGTTAGCTCAATCTATTACTGATATTGCTAAAAGCGCTTTGCAGATTCGCTTATTGGGTATCAGTACTGAGCGTGGAAGGACTTCTGATAAAATTTCTAAAGCTTTAAAAATAAAATTAGCTGATTTAAAAAAAGGCTCTACTATCCTGGAATTAGAATGTGAATCATTTAGCGAAACATTAAAGGGTGAGCAGGGAAATTTTTTCAAGCCGCAGATATTAGAAGAATTACCAAATCAAACTCCTGTTGCGTTGGTTATTGAATCTTTCCGGGATGCTTTAAATTATAAAGAAGATGCTAATCACCTTGATAAAGCATTGCTTAAAAAGCTCAAAAATTTTGAACGTATTATTGTTTCAAAAGATGAACAGATAACTTTTGCAAACCAGGGAAGTTCGCCTGAATTGAATTTAACGAAAAAGGATTTTCAGAAAATACAAGTGTTGGAAGAAAGCATTCCCGAACCACAGGAAATAATAATTAACGGAGTAGTGGATGAATTGAAGTATTCTAAATTAAGAGTAACGATTGCAACCAAAGAAGGGATAATAAATGGTATTTTAAGTGATGAATTTGAACCTGAAAATATTTCAAAGTATTGGGGTAAAAATTTAACTATTGCAGGTACTGCTTATTACCAACCAAGCGGCAAGATGTCTTTCCTTTATATTGAGAGGTTATATGAACCTTCAGAAGCAGATAAATATTTTTCAAAGCCTTCAAGAAAAGAAACAGTAGAGCAACAAATACAGCGTCAGCAAAAACAACTCAAACAGAATAATCATTTAAGTGAAATTGTAGGTCAATGGCCCGGTGATGAAAGCATAGAAGAAATTTTAAATGCCCTTGACTAATGAGAAGATTTTTATTAGACACGAATATATTAGTTCATTATGCACGTCAAAGCAAACTGTACCAGCAAATTGAAGCCAATGAAAATTTAATTGCACAAGATGCCCTGCCTCTTATTTCTATTGTTACTTATGGTGAAATACTAAGCTTTGCCATACAGCAAAATTGGGGGAGCCAAAAAATGCAATCTATTCAAACACTGCTTTCAAAAGTTGTCATTATAGATATTAATTCAGGCGATATGGATTTACTAAAATCGTACGCCGAAATTGATGCTTACAGTAAAGGCAAATTGCCTCACAATCCTTTAGGTAGTTCTGCAATTAAAATGGGAAAAAATGATTTATGGATTGCTGCCACTGCAAAAGTTGCCAATGCAATTTTACTAACAACAGATGGAGATTTTGACCATTTGCATGGTAAATTTATTCAGGTGAAAAAGTATTGATAGGAATGAGTGAATGGAAAAAATATAAACTCGGTGATTTAGTTTCTCATAAAAAGGGATTCGCATTTAAATCAAAAGATTATAAATCTAATGGAGTAAGAATTATAAGAGTTAGTGATTTGACCGATAGTTCAATCGACCTATCTCAATCGCTTTTTATTGAACAAACCCTTGCAGAAAACTTTCTTGAATATCAGCTGACAAATGGAGATATAATAATTACTACGGTTGGTTCATGGGAATATAATCCTGCGTCGATAGTAGGCAAGGTTGTAAAGGTTCCATCAAATGCTGAAAAATCTTTGCTCAATCAAAATGCAGTTAGACTGCGAGCATTACAAGGGGCAAATCAAACATTTCTCTACTACCGTATGAAATGCAATGATTTCAAAGAATTTATAATCATCGGTGCACAAGGAAGTGCTAATCAAGCAGCAATAACCTTACAACAAATTTTTAGTTTTGAATTTGACCTACCAAGCATTAAAGAGCAACAACGCATCGCCTCAATCCTCTCCTCCCTCGATGACAAAATAGAACTCAACCGCCGCATGAACCAAACACTGGAACAAATAGCGGCAACACTATTTAAAAAATATTTTGTTGATGATATTGACCTGGATAATTTGCCGGAAGGCTGGAAACACCATAAAGTAAATGATTTATTTGACATAACTATTGGAAGAACACCACCAAGAGTTCAACAAGAATGGTTTAGTAGAAATCCAGAAGATGTAAAATGGATTTCAATTAAAGATATGGGCATGTCAGGTGTTTATATTTCTGAAACCTCAGAGTATTTGACTAATGAAGCTGTAAAAAAATTCAATGTCCCGATTATTCCTGATAATACTGTTGTATTAAGTTTTAAACTTACTATGGGTAGGGTTTCAATTACTACTGAAAAGATGCTATCAAATGAAGCTATAGCTCATTTTATTCCGAAGTCATCAACATACCTTTCGCCAGAATATATATATTTATTTTTAAAAAACTTCGAATATGATTCGTTGGGGAATACTTCATCAATCGCAACTGCGGTAAATTCTAATACCATAAAAGGCATTAATATCCTGACACCAAATAAGGACATCGAAAAGCTATTTAACTTACGTGTTAAAGCAATTTTTAAAAAGATAAAATCAAATCAACAAGAAATAAAAACTTTATCACAAATACGAGACTATCTTCTTCCGAAATTAATGTCAGGCGAAATAGATGTCACTGCTATCAATCAAAACCAATCACTGCATGAGGAGGTATTTAGCTGAAAGCGATATAGAAGAAGCAGCCATTGAATGGCTGCAGGAAATAAAACCTTACCATTACAAACATGGTGAAGATATTCATCGTCCGCTAAATAAATCCGTTTTAGAAAATGTATTTGAGTGTTATCTCAAAGACAAATACAAACATGTTCCCGCAAAAATATTGGCAGAAGTAAAACAGGAATTTCTTTTCAACAGCGGCACAGATATTCATACACGCAACCATGAATTTCATAAAAAGTTAAGCAAGGGCATCAGCAAAACATGGAAGGATGAAAATGACAAACAACAATTTGAACATTTTTATGCAATAGATTTTGATGCAAATAACATCTACAATAATGATTTTCTAATTGTTAACCAGTTCACCATTGATGGCAAAAACAAACGCCGCCCCGACCTTATTTTATTTATCAACGGACTTCCTCTTGTTTTATTCGAATTCAAAAACTGGTTTGACCCTGATGCAAATGTTGATACTGCTTTTAACCAAATTCAACATTACATAGAAGACATTCCGCAGGTTTTTGAATACAATGCACTCACAGTTATCAGCGACGGACAAACAACTCTGCACGGCATGTTCAGCAGTGGTATGGAATGGTTTGCCGCATGGAAAAGTACAGATGGCATTACAATAGTTGAAAACGATTTTGCGCTTGAAACATTGATTAAAGGGTTACTTGTTCCTGAACGCTTATTACAATACATACGCTTCTACATTTTCCATGAATACAACAAAGGAGAATTACTAAAGAAGGGAGCGAAGTATCACCAGTTCTTCGGTGTGCAGTATGCACTTGCAGAAACAACAAAAGCAATCAAGCCCTTTGGTGACGGGCGCATTGGGGTGATATGGCATACAACAAGAAGCGGCAAGAGCATTACTATGGCAATCTATACAGGTATTTTAAGACAGATGCCTGAGTTAAAAAATCCAACTATTGTTGTGCAGGTTGACCGCTTCGATTTGAACAAACAACTCTATGAAGATTTCATTGCAGCTAAAGATTTAGTAGGCGATGTTGCATTAGCAGATAATGCAGATGATTTAAGAAAGCTGTTAAGCGGTGAAGGCGGCGGTGTTATTTTTAGCACAATTGAAAAGTTTCGTTTGAAAGATTTGGAAGAGGGAAGGGAAACGGAACATCCTGTTCTAAGCACAAGGGATAATATAATTGTAATTGCAGATGAATGTCACCGCACACAATATGGTTTGCTGCAGGGCTTTGCAAATAATTTGCGCAAAGCGTTGCCCAATGCATCATATATTGGTTTTACCGGAACACCTGTGGATACTAAAGATGCGGATACGGTTGCCGTGTTCGGTGAAATCATCCATACTTATGATATTAAACAGGCGACAGAAGATAATGCCGTTGTTCCTATTTACTATGAACCCAGGCTTGCGAAACTTCATTTAGGCAATGCGCTGATAGAAGAAGAAGCAGACGAAATAATAAAAGGCATTAATGATTCAGACAGGAATAAAATAATGTGGGCTGCTGCCGAGGATGCAGCAGGCGCAGATAAGAGAGTTGATGAAGTTTCGAAAGACATTTTGAAACATTTCATTGAACGTACGCAAACGCTTGAGGGAAAAGCAATGATTGTTTGTATGAGCAGGCGCAACTGTGTGAAGATGTATAACGCAATTAGTTCATTAGAAGGCTGCCCTGAAATTGCGGTTGTAATGACTTCGAATATCGCCAAACACCCGAAAGAATGGAATCCGCACATACGCACCAAAGAAAAGATGGAAGCAATAAAAGCAAGATTCAAAGACCCTGATGACCCGTTGAAAATTGTAATTGTAAGAGACATGTGGTTAACAGGTTTTGACAACCCGCCGCTGCATACATTGTATGTAGATAAAATCATGAGCGGTCACAACCTGATACAGGCAATTAACCGTGTAGCCACTGTATTTAAAGACAAGCCCAGCGGTTTGATTGTTGATTATATCGGCATTGGTGATAAGCTGAGAGATGCAACTAAGAAATATACAAGCTCAGGCGGCAAAGGTAATGTGGCAATTGATATAGATGAAGCGCTTGCTTTTGCCAAAGAATTGATTGCTGCATTAAAAGAAAAATTGCCGAAAGATTTTGATTACGCAAACTGGTTTGGTTTATCAAAAGGCAACCAGTTAAAATTAATAAGCAGGGCAACAAATCATATTGTAAGTGATGAAGAGGCAAGCAAAGAGTTTATGCTGAATGAACTAAAGTTAAGCGGTCTTGCATCGGTTATTAAGAACCATCCTGATGTTGCGGCAATTGCTTTGGATATAATTTTCCTGCAACATGTAGGTGCTGCCGTGAGAAAGATAAAAAATCCAACAACAGGCATCCGGCAAAAAGAAGGGCAAATAAAAGAATTAATACATCGCAGTATTGAAAGCGAAGAGGTAGTTGATGTTTTTAAAATGGCAGGCATCGAGAGGTTTGATATTTCTATTATTAATGATGACTTTCTTGCCATGGCAAAAGAGCAGAAGTCAGGAACGGAACTAAGGCTGGAATTGGTAAGAAAAATAATGAATGAAGAAATTAAACTACGGCAATATAAAAATCTCATCAAATACAAAAAGCTGAAAGAAGAAGTAGAAAAAATTATCAGCGATTATCACAATCATTTTTTTGATAGTCTTATTGCCTTGCAAAAAATGCGTGAGGCAGCAAGAGAAATGCAGGAAGAAGATGAAAGAAGAAAAGTATTAGGATTAACGGATGAAGAAGAAGCTTTTTATGAAATACTTGCAAACCATAAAACTGCAATCAGTGATTTTGAATTGATAAAGGAGATTGTGAAAGATGTAACCCTTGCAGTTAAAAAGAACCTGCAAATAGACTGGTACAAAAAGCCTGATGCCAAAGCACAGATACTGCTTGCTGTAAAACGAGTGCTGATGAAAAAAGGAGTGAGCCGGGAATTGCAGGACATTCTAAATGAAATAATGGAACAGGCAGAGGCGAGGTACAGGGAGTGGAATTTTGAAGCTGCATAAAAGAACATTATGAAATATTATTTTAAAAGATATTGGATTTATTTAATTGCTTTTATTACAATAATAATACTTTGTGCATGGTTGAACCTTTATGGACAATTATCGAACGAAATCTTTTTGGGGGCAGTCGCTACCGTAATAACTCTTTTCATCTCAGTTATCAATTATTATCATGCGAATGATCAATTTTTTAAAGAACTTTTTACGGAGTTTAACTTAAGATATGATAAGCTAAACGGGATATTGAATGAAATAAAGGAAGAAGAAAATTCCCTTTTTCGCAATGTCTTTTAATCAAGGCCTTTGTGTGTTAGCAACACATTGCGCATCAATGCTACGGTTAACTCTCTTTCCCGCAATGTCTGCATCCGCATTACAAAATCTCACATAAAACAAAAAAAAGCGCCGGGGAATACTTGATGAAGGCGCTTTTACAAAAAGAGACTACATAAAATTTACTTCTAACGATTTGAATGAATTGAAAAAGTTTCTTTTTAAAACTAAGCCCAATTTTTAAAGGTGTGTTTAAAGAGTGTCGATTTTGCAACCCTTTAAATAAATAAATTACCTAATTCAACGAAGAGGTACCGGTAATTCATATTGCCTGCTTCCATCTTTGGGGCTTGCCTCAAATAGAATTAACTGCAATGAGTTTGTTTGCGAAGGGATATTTACCGTGAAAGAAAAATTTCCCCATGCAGGAGCCCCGGCATCAGTCATTGCAGAGCCTTGCTTTAGTTCGGTGTCACCATCTTTTATAACATAGCTGAATGCAGCTTCAAAAACCTGTGCTTTTCCTCTGATGAGAAAAGTTGTGTCATTAATCTTTTGTGCTGTTACGTTTTTAAAGCGGTCATTAGAATAAACTTTATTGTTGCTCTTTACAGGTGTCTTATTCTCTGCCTTAGTATCACCGGCGTTATTATTAATAATTACTGAGTCTTTATCATTATGCCCGGCATCATTTGAATTTGAAGCATTACACGCGATGAATAAAACAACCAAAAATGATAATATTGATTTCATGCCTGCATTATTTTATAGTGCAAATTAAAAAATAACAACTCATAATTCATAACTCCCGGTTCTGCTCAGGATACCATTCGCTTCCGTGTGTTTGTGTAAAGCTTGGAAGAAATCATTGCAGGAGATAAAACATCATTGGATATTACATGGCTGAGAGATAAATCCCTCGCAGATTTAGATAACCTGCCAGACCCCTGATGAACTTGCAGAAGAAATCGCAGAGAATTTAGAGAGTGCGCTGGGGAGCTTTAGGGAGATAATTGTGCAGTTGAAGAAATGAAGAGCAGAACTTTCAAAAAAGCTTATAATTTTCAACAGGAAGCAGATTAGAGACATTCCTTCCAAATTTGCACATCCCTGCAACCTGCAAAACAATGATAATATTTATTGGGATGCTCTTAATACTCCATTATCTTAAATACAATTCCAATTCAACTCTCCTGTTTTGTGCTCTTCCCGTTGAGCTGGCATTTGATGCCAGAGGGCTTGTTTTACCATAACCTGTAATAACAATTCTGCTTTCAGCTACCCCTTTACTCAACAGGTATGATTTTACGGCATCAGCACGGCTATGGGAAAGATTGTGATCATCTTTCTCATAACTATCCGCGTGCCCTCCTATTTTCAAATTATAATCAGGATATTCCTTCAGGATACTTGCAACCTCATCTAACATGGAATAGAAGGAGGCTTTTACTGCTGCATTTCCTGATGCAAATGTTATCCGGCGGGCAGCAAATTGTAAACGTTTTGCTTCAGCCGGGCAACCATTGTTACTGGCATCACCCTTTACGGCAGGGCATTTATCATCTGCATCTAATACGCCATCTCCATCCGTATCAGCGGGGCAGCCGGTGGCATCTACTTTAGTTCCCGGTTGGGTATCAGGGCATTTATCATCTGAATCTACTACGCCGTCTTTGTCACTATCTGCAGCACAGCCGCTGGCATCCACTTTAATGCCTTTTTGTGTATCAGGACATTTATCATTGGCATCTTCTACTCCATCCCCGTCAGTATCCGGGCATCCCTGGAACATATCCAACCCACTGGCGTTGGGGCATTTATCTTTCGAATCTTCAATTCCATCACCATCACTATCGGGGCAGCCTTTAAATCTTGCAAGACCCGGTACATCAGGGCACAAGTCATCAATATCACTTACGCCATCTTTATCTTTATCCGGGCAACCATTCATTTCCGCCAAACCTGGTATAGAAGGACATTTATCTAAATAATCGGCCACACTATCCTTATCAGTATCCAGGGGGCAGCCATTACCATCAACCACAACCTCCCGCGGTGTGGCAGGGCATAGATCCCTTTTGTCCTTAACCCCATCTCCATCAGCATCTTTTTTTATATCGTACTTTGAAGGGGGAGGAGGATTATTTTGCGCATACAGGGGAGAAACAGCAGTTATTAATAACATTACCGGCAGCAGCATTAATGTTTTTTTAAAATTCATATACTTTGTTTTAAGTTTTAAATGGATGAAATATCGCAGAATATATTCTGTCTTTGGCAAAAAAGGTAAATTTTTAAAATTAAAATGCAAAAAGCATACCCCACTTTCCATTGCTGAAATGTTTCTCTTTCCCGCAATGTTTTTTCCTCAAAGCCTTTGTGTGTTAGCAACGACATTGCGCCTCCCCTTTTTCGCAATGTCTTTTACTCAAAGCCTTTGTGTATTTGCAAAGACATTGCGCTTCAATGCTACGGTTAACTTCTCTTCTCCGCAGATTCTGTGTTAACTTCCAAATAAAGCTCTTCTTATATTACCATTGCCTTTCTTTGATATGTGTGCTCGTCCTCTTACTGATGTGCCTGATTGTTTTGCTATCACATCCAATCCTGCATAGCTAACAAGTTGCCGGTTGTTTTTAATAAGATTGAAACCAT
>JBBRBB010000049.1:0-14459 GCA_038206235.1 Chitinophagales bacterium | reverse complement strand
TTGAATAAAGGAAGCCAGTTGATACAAGCAAAAGTTATATAATAAACACCATCTTGTTCTGTTATTAATTTACGTACAGGCATGTATAAAAATAAGCATTGTATTAGCTTTTGTACTGCTAATACCGCAATGTCCCTGCCTGCACACATTGCTTTTAAAGGAGACATTGCGGAAAAGGAATCGTTGTAAAAGTTTTGTTATAATAATACTTTCATTCTACAGTTTTTATTTCATCCTCAATTACAAATTCAAAATCATTACAATTAAATCTTATAAATCCAATGGGATAAAACTTAAATTCAAATGTAATTTTCCAAATATTATCGCTCTTTTGAAAAGAAAAAGAAGTTATTTCTAAAGCTCCCATTGTTTCATTTTTAAAATGAAAATTAAAAAAGGCTTCTGTAACAAAAGAAAAGTGCAGAAAAGTTTTTACTTTAGTAAAGTCAATTTTATGTTTTAAATTTTCTTGACCACACCAATCTATATTAATAATTAAGTCTTCAAAATTGTTTCCCCATTTAATGCCATTTATTAAGCTTTCGTCAATGATAATAGTTTTTAATTCTTCGTTTAAAAATGATTTCATAATTAAGGTATTTTTTTTGCTGCACCTGATGTAATATTTTTAATTTCTTTACTCGTTACCTTATGCGCTTTTATACGATCTGCTCCCGAATATTTCTTACCAGTTTTTGGATTAACATGTTGATATGGTTCATGAGTATGACTATATCCTACATCTTCTTTAGTAGCTTTATTGTAATGTCGCGTTTTTTGTAAAATATCTGTTCTGCTTCCACCCGGATGCTCATAACTTCCTTGAGGAGTTGCTTTAGTATCCACTATTTCACCTTTTTCATCTGCAATAAATCTTGCACCCGATTCCTTTGCTTCTTTTTTTGCAACACTTTCAACCTCTTCTTTTACTATTTGTTCTCCAACATCCTTTGCGATTATCTCAGCGCTTTCTCTAACAGCCGTTTTCACAACACCCTTAGCCACGCTGCTTCCACCTAAGGTGAATACATCTGCTGCGATACTTAATACCCCAAATCCAACCTGCCACCAATTACCATCTCGAACACCTTTATAAATGTCTTTAGCTCCGCTTACTACCGGAATGAAATCTGTTGCAATATCTGCAGCTTTAATAGCTACGCTTGCGACTTTTGCAGCAGTAATTCCGGTTTGTATAGTCTTAGTACTTTTTAGTATAATGTCGGCGATTTGTCCCGTGCCGGCAAATTGAACACCTGATTTAGTAACCCCTGCCACAAAGTTTACACTTGTATAAGCCTCCAATCCGTCTATATCCACATTCGCAATGGGTTCATCACTCGCATATTGATAGTTAGTTAATTCAGGATAATCCCATGTCAGCGGGTCAAGCTGTGTAAACCTTCCAATCTGTGCATCATAATTTCTAAAGCCGTAAGCATACCAGTCCAAATCTGCATCATCAAAGAGCTCTTTATCATTGTAGAGGTTTTTGTTGTCAATGTTACCTTCATTCGGGTCACTTACTTTAGTTGAAGAAATTGCTGCAATCTTCAACCCATAGGCATAATAATGGTCTTCTTCAATTATTCTGCCGCGGTCAAGTTTTACATTAAAATTATCAAAGTAAACAGGCTCATCACTTTCATTGCTTACATAAATATAAGCATAGCCGTTTTTGGGTGTCTATTTTTTATGAAACTCATACCTATCTCCTCCTTCTTCCTCTTTCCATAAAAAAAGATACCAAGGTGGCTTATTTTCTAATATACCATTTTCACCAGAGATTAGTATAGTATGCCCGTAACTATAATGTTTATCAGATATTTCATTAAACCCTAAATAAATTTCCCAAAAACTCTTACCTTTTTTTAATGTCCAATTTCCGATACCATTAAATTTTTCTCCTTTGTATTCATCAAGAGTAAAATATTTAGTTGATAGATTTGTGGCAATAAAATTACCATCACTTTTCAATTCTATATAGGAGCCATCTGGATTTGACCAAATTCCAACAACATCTTCTTTTGTTGGCTCCTGCCCAGAGCATCCTTGAAAAAATATTGATAAAAGAAAGCACATGCATAAAACTAATTTATTTATCATTTTAAGTTATTTTATCACCATTTAATACTTTCAGTCCATTCAAATGTTTGAGTTGTTTTTGAAAGTGGACCAGTAGAGAAAGAATTATCCATAGGTTTTCCGATATATTTATTCCACCATTTGGTATATCCTATAACTGGCGGATGAGTAGCTGATGATATTGTCGAGTTATTAGATACTTTAAATTTAATCAAAGCTGTTCTATATTTTACATTAATAGAAACAACTCTAAAATGTAGTTTGTAAGACCCCAGATAAGTTACTGCAAGATTCCCCGTTTGCCCAAATGTAATCAAAGTGGAATAATCCTTTACATATTTTGGAACTCCTTGTAAGCCGCCTAAATCGTAATCATTATCGTCTTCTAATTTTCCATTATTAGTTGCAATCCTTCTTGCTATTATTTTTCTTGTTTCTTGTATGTGTTCATGCTTTTTAAGCATTTCAGTAAAAGGGTCTCCGTTTGAAAAATTATGTTCCCTTGGACCCTTACCCGTTAACCATTCTTTACCTACTTGCCAAGGGCTTGCATTGTCGCCAGTTGTTCTAATGTTGCCATTTGAATTAGTATTAGGAGCACTTCCTTTATTGTTTAAAGCATCGAATCCAACTCTTGCAGTATTTAACGCTATGCTTGCTATGTTTAATCCTTTGCTTAAACCAGTCTCAGCAGCTTTGCTTATAGTAGGAGTAAATGCTGGCAAGAACAATCTGGATTCAGATGCATATTCATATGAAAAATGAGTAACAGCACTTCCAGATTCCAATCCATCAATATCAATGTTCGCTATTGGCTCATTACTCGCATATTGGTAATTGGTCAATTCAGGATAATCCCACGTGAGCGGGTCAAGCTGTGTAAACCTGCCTATCTGTGCATCGTAATTTCTAAACCCGTAATCATACCAGTCAAGGTCAGCATCATCAAAAAGCTCTTTATCATTATAAAAGTTTTTGTTATCAATATTGCCTTCATTCGGGTCAGGTGCTTTAGTTGAAGAAATCGCCGGTATCTTTAACTCATAAGCATGATGATGGTACTCATTTAATGGACCTTTCAAAGAACTAATTTAATCTACATAACGAAGAATTATTTAATCAGAAGAAGTTGTCAACTTCGGAGCTGGTTTATTTTATTCTTGTCTTAAACCTCCAATAATAAAATACTTAGAATTCTTTTCTAACTCTTCACTACTCATATTTTCATAGTTATTAGTAAATAATAATCTCCCCGCAACAGTCCAAGAATTATCTTTTTCAATGTTATCAAAATGAACATCTTTATATCGTGAAATCAAAATCAAAATATTACTATTTACATTGCCCTCCTTGAATAAATGGTGGGCTTTAAAAATTACACAATCATTATTTACAATTTTTACAATTTTTCCATTAATAATATTTTTGCCATCAGGACTTATAAAATCCCAAGGTTCGCCAACACTAACATAATATGTATTTACATTCATTTTTATTTCAATTTTTTAAAATTTATTACTCTTACTTTCACTTTCTCAGTTGTCATCCATTCTTTCCCCCCACCTTCCAAATTATCTTCAAGCATAGGATCTACTATACTTCCTTCTCGCATTAATTTTGGATTATTGGTCATTTTAAATTTTACTCTGTAAGTAGGCGTTTGTTTTAATGAAAGTTTTTGTTGTGCTTCTAATCCATTATCATATAAATCCTTGGTAAAAAGGTTTCACCTGGATTGCCACCACGTAATATATATAAGAGCTAGCTTATTTATTCTTTTCTTAAACTGCCGATAATAAAATATTTAGAGTTTTTTTCTAGTTCTTGGGCATTCATATTATCATAACTATCAGTAAATAATAAACCGCCCCCAACTGTCCAAAAATTTCTTCTTTCAATATTATCAAAGTGAAGGTCTTTATGGCGTGATAACAAAATTAAAATATAACTTGTTTTACCTTCCATTTCCAACAAATGATTCGATTTAAAAATTACACAATCATTATCTACAATTTTTAAAATTTTCCCTTTAATAATGTTTTTTCCATCTGGACCTATAAAATCCCAAGGTTCGCTAACACCAACATAATAGGCACTCATATTCATTTTATGACATTTTTTTTATTTTAATAACTCTAACTTTAACCTTATTATATGTCATCCATTCAGTTCCTCCTCCAGGCTGTCCGTAATGAGGTTTTACTTCTGTTCCATTAAGCTCTAAATTTGGATTATTTGTTACCTTGAATTTTACCCGATAAGTGGGTGTTTGTTTTAATGAAAGTTTTTGTTGAGCTTCTAATCCATTATCATATAATTCCTTAGTAAAATAAGTTGCGTCAGGATTACCACCACGCAACAATTGTGTATTTCGGATTGGCTCTATTTCACCTTCGGTTATATATCTATAGAAAACTTCTTCTTCAAGTTCTGCACCGGGTATGAAAAGCGTTCCAAGCCCCATTAATGCATATCCTGCATCTTTCTCAGTTATCCGTCCACCACCTAAGTGGGAAAGACTTTTTCTACCATAAATTAAACTACCGAAAAAAGTATGCGTGTTGTCTGCAAAATCGTACCAAATTTTATTAGTAATATTTCCATCCCTCATTTGGTCCCAATATCCAGGAGTATATGCTTTTATAGTTGCTTGGTTCAATGTATTATTAAGTACTGGAAGTGCTTTATGAACATTGGTATTATCCCGAACTATATTAACTCCAAGCTTTGCGGCGTTTATACCTACATGAGCTGCAGTTGATGCTGATACATTTGCTAAAGAATTCCCTAAACCATTAAACAAAGATCCTGTTGCTTCTTTATAGCCATTTTCAAACACTGAATTAAATAATTCCAGCCCATCCATATCTACATTAGCAATCGGTTCATCGCTGGCATATTGATAATTCGTCAATTCAGGGTAATCCCAAGTAAGCGGATCTAATTGTGTAAACCTTCCTATCTGTGCATCGTAATTTCTAAAACCGTAATCATACCAGTCAAGGTCTGCATCATCAAAGAGCTCTTTATCATTGTAGAGGTTTTTGTTGTCAATATTGCCTTCATTCGGGTCAGGTGCTTTGGTTGAAGAAATGGCTGCTATCTTTAACCCGAAGGCATAATAGTGGGTTTCTTCAATTATTCTGCCTCGGTTATCTGCTACGTTTAAGTTATCAAAGTAAACCGTTTCATCACTTTCGTTGCTAACGTATATATACACATAACCGTTCTTTGGCGCTTTTATATTTGCAAGTGTAAGGTTTGCATTGCTGTTGCCCGCATCCTGCACACGTAAAAATGTGCTACCCTCTTCTACATACTTAAAACGTTCATCAAAAAATAAAATGGTTAAATACGCTTTGGCAAAATTACCGTTGGCATTGGTGGCATCGGGTTCTGTTATATCAGCAAACAAACCGTCAGAATTTAATTCATTAGAAATATCAGGTGCGCCATGCCTCACAGGGTCTGTAACGCTGCCGCTGCCTGCAATAGAGCCAATAAGAGATGTGATAATATCATTTGTAAGTGTGGTAGCTTGGTTGGTGTTTACTACAGCATTTTCATAAAAATATTGCGTAGTAGCAGTAATAGCATCGCCTGCCATTACTTTCAGCAATACATTTGGTCCCACTTTGTTTGTAACACGGTTACCAAGCCTGCTTACCTGGCTGCCGATATTTGCATTTTGCCATCCACCGCCGCTTGTTTGCCCGGGAATACTGTTTACTACAAAGCGTGTTGCCGCTACTTCATTGCCGGAACCTTCCTGCCCAAAAACAGGTTCTTCATTTCCTGCTCTTGCTGTTTCCATTGTGCATTTATTGCTGCCATTGTGTGTTTCTTCAGTAAGTATCATGCGCACATTTTCCTGGTAGTCGCGTATAAAGAAATCAAAAGCGCCCCTGCCCCCCTGCGGGGGGTTCTGCGAGGGTAAATCTATATTACCATCTATTATAAGCGCATCATATCCATTGCCCTGCGATACAGGAGTTATCACTCTTATTCTTCCTTCCTCGAAATTAATGTATTGCAAGCCTCCCTCACTTTCCCCTGAAGTGGAAGAGAAATCCTGATAAACAAACTGGTTAATGTACGTTGTGGTAACAATTCTGTCTGGTCTTTCAGGTGTAAAGATTTTTTGAAGCTTATTACCGTCTGCATCATATACAAGCTGCACTGTGCCTTTACCGACGATTTTAATCATCTCTGGCTTGTCTAAAAAATTGTATGTAATACCATCACGGTTTTCAGTTAAATCTTTAATGCCTTTATTGAGGTCAGTTATCATGTTGCCATTTGCATCATAGGTATAATCATCAGCACCTTCATTTCCATATTTGCCATCTGTAAAATCTCCTGATAGTCCGTTTGTTTCCTGTTGCGGAGTGTTGTCTGTTACTTTGGTTAATTTATTACTATAAGAGGCATACGTGTATTTTAGGTCATCAATCGCAACAGGTGTTTCCATTCCTGGCAGCACACCTTTTTGCAACATGGAAAGCAGGTTGCCATTCAGGTCATATTCTATTAAACCATTTCCTCCTTCTCTGTTCCCGCTAACCGAAAAATCCATCTTACTATTATCCCAGCCCCCTTCACGGGAGGGTCTTTCCATGAAAGTGGCTTGTACAAGCCTGCCTGCATTATCGTAGGTATAATCATATTTTCGCTGAGCATCATCGCCCTGTGTATTCCATAATAGACCGGTTACATGCCCATCGAGTTGGCTTGCATTAAAAACACCATCACGGTTGTCATACCCCAAATACAAACCAAAGAAATTAGCCCATTTATCGTAACTGCCCGTTTTAAGAGCATAGTCTTTATTAATGCCTGTAATTTCGTTGTGAATATTATAAGAATAGGCAAGGGATTCAAGCCCTGTTGCAACTATTTCACCGGGTGGTATATAATCAGGGTCGAGGTGTTTAGTTTTTAATCTGCCAACATCATCATAGTCATAATTTGCAATAGTTTTAAAATCATTATGGTCAAATCTCTTTTGCAGGCTCACAATTCTTCCTATTTTATCATACACATTTTTGGTAAGTATGCTAAAGTTGGTGTAGCCGGTGTTTGCTGTAGTATGTTTGGAATCTGTACTTAGCAGGCGACCATCGAAGTGATATTGAAAAGTAGTAACATCATTTCCCTGCTTCATGTTGTCTTCAAGGGTTTGTATATGCCTTCCTTTTTCGTCATAGTATTCTGTGGATTTTAGAAAAATATCCGTGCTGAGAATGCGTGTCATGCTGCCCGTAGGAAAACTGATTGTACGCTTAGAAGTTGCAATGGGTATTACGTTAAGCTCAGAGTTGCTGTACGTATCCGTGTTGGCAAAATTTGCATCAAATGGTTTTGCCCCTGCAAAAGAGTAATCATCGTAAAACTGGTATTTTGCAATGGTTGTAATATCAGGGCTGTTTAAGAAGTCCCTCGAAACAGGATTTCCATATAGAGTAACATTTACATTTTGCCCTTCGGCGGTTATTTGAATGGGTGTAATAACACCGTTTGCATGAGCAATATCGCTTTGTAAATCCTGCAGTGATTCGGTGGTATGATAGAGCGCCGTAATTACAGTACGGTCAAGTTCATCGTATAAATTCACTGTCCACTCCGCAGGAGACTTTGCTGCCTGGTTTCCGTCCTGCATAAATACAACCCTGTCTCGGCTGTCGTATAACATGCGTAATGGTGCGGCACCGGGAGCTTTTTTATACATGCATCTGCCTTTATCATCGTAGAGATATTGAAAGCACATTTCGTTCAACACCTTTTCACCATTGCCTTCAAATGACCAATCCTTTGCAGCTAAATATTTTACCGCTTCGGGCTGCATCACAAAGCGCAACAAACCAAAGTCGTCATATACATTGTATGTGCAAATAAAGCCGCGATATTCTGTGGGGTCTGCCTCATTATCAATCTGCACTTTTTTAAGAATGAGCTGCCCAAGTGTATTCGTGTACTCGATAACTTTTTTTCCATTTTCATCAATGTGAATAGTTTTGTATAAAGTATTAGCTTGATATCTTCCTAAGCTTACCGGTACATCGGTTTCATTATAACCAATAGTAAATATTTGAACATCATCTCTTTCATCATTCAAATCGTAATCAGCAGAATTGCCGTGGCTGTTTGCCCATGAAGCTCCGGGGGATTTTACATTCATTACTCTATTTAAAGGGCTGTTATCATAAGTGATATTTGTGTATGCGTAAGCTTCATCATAAATACGCTTGTAATATTCAGGCTGCTCTTTTAAAGGGTCAGCTTTATATTTTCCTGATTCGCGGGGGTCACTAACTGTATTGTTTGTGGTATAGGGCAAATATTGCAGTGGCTGCCTGCCATAAGCATCATACAAATTAAATTGAACTATATCGCCCCATGTATCTTCTTTCTCTGCAGGAGTGGAGGTTTCCCTGCTGATTTTTTCTAAGGGTCTTCCAAGACCATCGAGGTATGTAGTAGTTTGCAATCTGTCCCCAATCGGTATATTCTCAATTTCGCGTGAATCTATCATTCCCGTTCTTAATATGTCATGCTCCCTTACATAATTTATATTTTCCCAATCGTTTGAAGCTGCTTGTATCTTAATAATATTGGAATACACACTGCTGCCATAACTGTCTGTTACTTTTCTTCTGTAATAAGTGGTTTGAGTTTGCGGAGCTGAAAATGTGTACGAAGATTGTGTAGCCCCTGCAATGGCAACAAAACCTGTAACTGGAGCATTGCTTTTTTCCCATTGATAAAATAATGTGGCGCCGGTGGTAATAAGAGGCGGAAAAATTTCTACCAGGTTATCGGGAGTTTGATTATAGGTGAAAACATAATTACCCGTTTTAGTACCAATGGAATAGTTAGGATTCCATTGGGAAAAAATATTTGGTGCATAACAGAAGAATGAAATGCAGATAATTACTGAGTGTCTAATTTTAAATTTCATGGATGAAAGTTTTTTTTACCAATGCATGCAATCAGAAGATGTTTGTTTAGTAAAAGGTCCTTTTGTGGTTCCATCCGAAAATTCATAATGGTATGTACAATACCACACATTATTTTGTGAATCATGATAAGAAGATGTGTACACTATCGTTCCCGCTTCACAGTTGTTGTTGATACACTTTTGAAAATCACGGTTGCATATCCCACATCCTCCCTGAATGGGACACTCTCCTGTGTTGCCAATATCAGTCCATTGTGTATCTCCATAACTTGAGCTATTTGGATTCATATCTGTTTGTAAAAGCAGCGTATGACCATTTACATCACATTGTACTTGATTTGGAAAGTTTGACTGCCAATCAGCTTCCGTGCTGTATATACAATTAGGATGTGTGTTTGCATACGCCTGTCCGTTCGCATCTATTTCATCTTGCTCCCTCTCATCCACTTCTGCCTGGCTGGTGCCGCTGTATTTGTGAGCGGGAACAGTGTATGTAACCGGACCGCCTATCGTACCGGCAGCGCAGGCTTCGGTCATAAAATCTTTCGATTTTCCATTGTTATAATAATTTTGTATGCATGTGCCATTTGAGTTTGCATATACTTGTCCCTGAGTAAGCAATTCATTTTCTGCCTGCATGTCTGCATCTGCCTGGCTAATCGTAGAAGAGTATTTATTGGCAGGCACTGTATAAGTTACTTCACTTCCTGTTTCATTTGAAGAACAATTATTTTTGGTAAAGGTTTCTGAAATAAGATGATTATAATAAATTCCGGGACATCCATTCTGTTTAGTAACAGTGTTGTACTCGTACATTTTAATCACATTCTTATTTTCATCTTTAATAAATTTTAATCTTGCTGATTCATCGTATTCATAATAAGTAATGCGGTTATTCTCATCGCATTCAGATGTTTTGCCAATAAGCGGGTCATAGGTAACCGTACGCATTCTTGCAGTTGAAGGGTATAATCTTAATTCGTCAATGATGCTGTTTCCTGAAAGTATAACCCGTGTTGTGCCGCGTTCAATGTTGTATTCATAGTAAGTAAAGCCGTTAATTGTGGGCGCTCTTTTAATTAAATTAGCACGACCGTCAATAGATACTTCGCTCTCTGCCCAAAAAGAAAGTATGTAACTTTTTTCTGAATTAATATCAGCCGACAACGTGTTTTCAGATAAATTAAGAGAAATATTTCCGGTAATGGCTCTATCTCTAACATAATTGAGAGAGCGCTCTGCTGTCCACCCTCCTAAGCTTTCTGCTTCAAAGCTTGTATAAGCCCGCTTATCAATATTAGCGTCAGCATTTATAACAGAGGCGACAATGTATTTATCATTATAATCGTAGATGTTAGTTACAGTATGATTTCCTTCATCTTTCATTCCGGTTAAATTACTTAACCTATCATAAGTAAAAGTTTGTGTTTCTTTATAAACAGGATTAGGAAGCTCAGGCCCTGCATAAAAGTACATTGACGATTGAGGTTGATTAAATCTTTGTTCGAGAATTCTGGAAGGTTTTATATCTCCATTTGCAAGTTGAGCAAATTCTGTAACTTTTTCATTAAGATAAAGTTCATCCCCACTTCCATTTTTCCTAAATGAATTAACAGCTTCAACAGGAGTGGAAAATATATTATTGTCATTCAATAAATTCAAAGCCCCGCCTGCATAATCGCCATTATATTTAATGGTTTTATAATTTATGTCACCATTGCTTTGGGTTGTTGTTATTTTACTTATATCGAGAAAATTGCTGAAATGGAAAGAATTTTCATCATAATCATAATGAGTAACAGTTTCCATATATTGATTAGAATTGTCTGGTTTATAAATTCTTTCATGAACATCTGCTAAGTTTACTCTTCCTGTATAAAGCATGTAAGGGTCCACGGATAAAACATCATTTACTGTTGATGTTTTATATGAAGCCTCAGCATCATATAGCAGGGGATTACTCCAATCAGTATATCGTTGCGATGAGCTTTTTAAAACCTCGCATTTACATGACTTTGCGGGGCAATAAATTGTAAGAGATTTTGATTCCTCATTATAGCAAAAATCACGTTTTACATTTTCTGATGTGAAGTCATAATCATTTTGTATCTCTTTTACCTTTTCCCCATTTACATTAAACACGGTGGTAATTTTTGGTAAGCCATAAGCCCAATAGGCAAAGCGCTGCTTCATAGAAAAATCTTTATTCTCCGGCTCCCAAATAGCATAATCACCGGAGCTTGTAAATTCCTCAACCGTTTTTCCTATATCACCAGTATTTTGTACTACCTCCACTCGTTTAAATTGAACCGGAAGTGGATTGGAATTATTCAAATCTGTATTGTAATAAGCAGTGGAGCTATTGTCTTCGCTGGGATCACTAAAGCAGGTTGAAACTAATGTATAAAGACCTCCGATTACGTCAATGATTACTGCTATTATTGAAGCCGGGGTAGCATCAAGACATAAATTAACAACATCCATAACCTGCATTACTATACTCACAACGTTGAGTACCTGCGAAAGATCCAGCATAAATTGCTGATGACCGGAAAGAGTTATTTCGTCATCTCTTGATAAAATACCAGGATATTGGTAATGATAGTAGCACTGACCGAAAGGAAAACTCAATTTATAATCTCTGTACTCAGGTGCATAGTGATTATTTATCACTGTAGAATTATCAGGCATTTGTAATCCCCAAAGAGAAGGTTCATTCCCGTTATCAAGAACATATTTGTATTGTGTAATAATGGGATTATTGCAACCATTGGAATATCCCCCATCTGTTAGTTTTGTTGTAGACACATGAATCCCCCCTACGGTATGAACAGAATTATCATCAGTATTTTCAATCTTTCCCGTGTTTTGTTCATACTCATAAGTTAACGTACCACCTGTGGGATAAATAATTTGTTTTAATAATCCATTTTTAGCATATCCTGGCTTTGCATTAAAAAAATTAACTCCATCCTTCCAGAGAAAAAAACATAATCCTTTTAAATCATTATTGCTTAGCTGATTGATTGTTTTTTTAGTATTTTGAATTGATTGATTATCTCCGTTATGACTGAAATTGCCATTATAAAACCCCCACACATCTTTAAAAGGAGAAAAGGCAGGAGGCACAAAATCATCTGCATCATTAGAACCTGTATAATAATCAAAAATATAGGGTGGGTCATCAGCTTTTAAATCAACCCCTGTTTTTTTTACTGATTGTAAACATAAGCGGGCAACGCTTTTTTCATAATCTGATATAGGAGTACCATACCTGTTTAAAATAAAATAACTTGTAGTGAGCAGATATTTTGAAAGATACCTGCCCTGGTAAGTAATATTCACAGAGGCTAATGCGTAATCACCATTTAAATCAATTCGTTCATTTCCATAATTGAACGAAACAACATGCCCTGGAATTTCACCCAATTTATCAGGAAACGTAATGGATGCTATTTCAGGAATTTGAATTATAGAGCGTTTGTGGGTGATAATGGAGTAATCCTTTTTATCATCTCTGTAGTAAGATATATTTGTTCCGGCGCTGCAATTGATGTTTCTAACGCTATATGTAAAGCTTATCGTTCTATGGGTAAATGGATCTTCAATTTCTGTGAGATACCAGCTATTAATAATGTAAGGATTTATTAAGCGTGTATCCTCAAATGAACCTTCATGATACACGCCATCCTTCTTGAAAGTGGGTTGTGTTAAAGGTTGAATTTGGTTTGCATCGCAATAACTGGTTTTTAATACCTTCGTTAATCCATAAGTTGTTGATTGATCTCCCCAATATTTACCGAATTTATAAATCAAACCATTTTCATCTTTTATGGTAAATACTGATATAGTAGTTCTGATTCCTTGTCCTTGATAAATCATATTATCAGTCTGTTCAAAACTTACTTTTAATTTTGAATCGCCAAGCAACAAACATTGATTATTATTGGTTTTTCCAAGTACAAATAAGCCGCTGTGCCCATTGAATTGAAAAGAAAAATAATCCAGTTCTCTGTCTATAGATATTTTATTGTGCTGTTTGTATATGTGGTTCTTATCTCCAAAAAGAGGATACTTGGTTAAAGCTATAGGACATCCTTTTGTATACACATCGTCATCATTGTATAAATAGCCAGCAGGATATTTAGTTATATCACCAATGCCTTCGGTATGATCAGCATGGATTTGATCATCGAAATAAGGTTTTTGGTCATCTGGTTCACCTACCTGCATACGTGTAATCACACCTCCGGCTAACAGATTCCAACCTTGACCTATATTAGATGCAACTTCATCTGCTTTTAAACCATTACCGGAATTATAATTTAAGGCAACAATTGAGTTCAAACGACTTTTATCATCTTGCCAGTTAAACATGGGCAAGCTAAAAGTAGCACTGCCGGTTTGTAAATTAACTTGTGCATTTAGCTGTTTTATAAAATAGCCAAGCAAAAAAGCCAGAAAGAAAATCTTTCTCATAAGATTGTGTCTTTTTCTTAATAAATAAAATATTTAAAAACTCCACCCCACCCTAAACTTCAACCCTTGTGCAGGTGGTGTTTGTTGATTATGCAAAAAATCGTATAAAAATTCAATAGTGCCTTCACGCCCTTTACCACCCTTCTTTAGAGAAGGCATCTTATACTTCTTACTCAATCCAAGCAATGCGCTTCGTTGCCACACATCAAAATTGCTTATCGTTCTAATGCTGCTAAAACTATTCAGGTAATTATATTCCATACCACCACTCACCCAAATGCTGCCTTTTGCTTTTATATCAACATAGCTTCGTAAACCAATGCCTTCATTACTGAAACGAATATTATTCCACCCGCTGCCCCAGCCAAGTTTATAAGATGCACCAACACCAATTCTGCTTTTATCATTGAGCTTATATCCAAATTTCAGTGCTATATCACTCATAGCAGGCAGAAAGCTTGTTCCCTGCTCACTTTGAATATTAAATCCATATTCAATGCGCTGTAAAAATGTTTTTGTTTTTTCTTCATTAGGTTGAAAATTTGGCAGGGTCATATCACTGTTTCCCCCACCGTTCCCGCTTAATTGATTAATCTTATCTTTTAATTCATTTAATTTTGATTGAGCTTCACCTAACTGTTGTTGAAAATACTGCTGCGGATTTACGCTTGCTCCACCTGAAGATAATCTTTGACTTAATATATTTTGTACACTTACCCGTGTCTGCAAACCTGCCAGTGCTTGTGGCGTACCATAGTTATCAGGCATGGGAAAGAGTTGTGCAAGAAAACTATTCTTTTGCCAGAACTTTTGAAAAGCAGGAAGAGCTCGAACTGTGCTAAGCAGCTTATCTTTCAACTTATTTTTATCATTCAATAATTCTTTGTATTCATGTAATCTTTGCTGGTAATAATAAACTTGTTTGTTTAAGCTCGTT
>JBBRBB010000048.1:0-15306 GCA_038206235.1 Chitinophagales bacterium | reverse complement strand
CATCCCGAAGTTTCGGGATCAATTTTGTTGAGGGCTTGCAACTCATCATACTTCTCAGATGCTAAGGCAAGATATTCTTCTTTAGTCATGACAGTAAATGTTGGTTTCCCAAATTTAAACCATTTTAGAAAACGACAATTTAGGATGCACCCATCATTATTGTTACTGATGATCTTGAAATTGGGATACAGCTATCTTCATTGCTTACCCAGCGCCCGCCCTTTTCGGGAAAGGCTGAGCCTGTTCCCGATATTTCAACATTCATTAAATTTTTAATCGTTAAGCCCTTCATTCTTTTCAATATTTTTTAATATATAATTTTCTATTACTTATGACTGCATTGCACACGATCTTCTTCTTCTTTGGGGGAATTCGGCAAACTCTCAGAGGCAACAAAAGCCGGAAGAAAATTTACTTTCGGGAGTGCCGCATTAGTTTTTAAAGATACTTTATTTTTTATGATTTAAAAGAGGAGCCTAAGAATTATGCTGATGTGCTGATGTCCTCCAAAGGGGATTCAGGCGGCTGTGACTTACACAAACGGAAACTTAACCACTTTCGCCTTTACATTTTTATTTCTTATCTCAATAAATATCTCACTATCTAAACTTGCGTTTTCAACAGTAACATATCCCAGCCCGATTGCTTTGCCAAGTGAGGGAGCCTGTGTGCCGCTGGTTACTTTGCCAATCGTTTTTCCTTCGGGATTTTTTATAGGATAATCATGGCGGGGAATGCCGCGGTCTATCATTTCAAAACCTACGAGCTTTCTTTTTATGCCTTCCGCTTTTTGTTTTTCTAAAATATCTTTTGCAGTGAATGCAACAGGCTTGTTGAATTTTGTTATCCATCCAAGACCTCCCTCGAGAGGCGAAGTGGTATCATCAATATCATTTCCGTATAAGCAGTAACCCATTTCTAATCGTAAGGTATCTCTTGCACCAAGACCAATGGGTTTTATTCCTTCTGCTTTTCCGGCATCAAAAATGGCATCCCAAATTTTGCTTGCATCATTATTCTTATCTTCTCCACCGGATCCTGCGGAGAAATAAATTTCCACGCCGCCGCTGCCTGTATACCCTGTTGCACTTATTAAAACATTATCAACTCCTGCAAACTTTCCTTTTACGAAGGTGTAATATTTAAGATTTAAAATATCAAGCTCAGTTAATGGTTGTAATATTTTAGTTGCATTGGGACCTTGAATGGCAAGCAAACAAGTTTTGTCGCTTATGTTGTGAAGCTCTGCATTATTCGTGTTGTGGCTGCTAATCCAGGTCCAGTCTTTTTCGATATTGCCTGCATTTACAACGAGCATGTACACTTTACCTGCCTGTGCGGCAGGCAGGTTTTCTTCAATGCAATACACAATCAAATCATCTACAATTCCACCCTCATTGTTTGTGAGACAATTATATTGCGCTTTGCCTGCGGTAAGTTTTGATGCATCATTTGTGGTTACACGCTGAATAAGCTCAAGTGCATTTTCTCCTTTCAAAATAAATTCTCCCATGTGGCTCACGTCAAACACACCGGCATTGTTGCGCACAGCAGCATGTTCATCATTAATACCTGTATAGCTAATGGGCATGTTGTAACCTGCAAACTCAGCCATCTTTGCGCCAAGTGCAATATGCTTTTGCGTGAAAGGAGTATTTTTCATGAACGAAACAAAAGTAAGTGTTTCTCGTTTCTCGTTTGGCGTTTAGCGGCAGGTTCTTTGTAGCATTGCCTGTTGCTCCTTAATCGGGACAGATCAAGGTTCCTCTTTTACGGCAGAAAATCATATAATCTGTTTTATTCCTCGAAGGTCGAATATATATTCCCCTCATCAAATCGCCTGCAGAGCAAAACAATCTTTTTGTCTTATTCCTTTTTCTTTTTGCTGCAAGCTGCAGCATTCATTTACAGGGTCATGCTCAAAGAAAAGAATGTAATCATTTTGTATGGCTTCTTTTAGAAATGATTTTTTTTCGTACAGCGTTGTTAACGGGAACATATCATACCCCATAATATAAGGTATGGGTATATGTGCTGCTGAGGGCATGAGGTCTGCCACGTACACAATGGTTTTGCCATGATAATTTATTTGCGGCAACATCATGGCAGCCGTATGTCCATGAACCATTTTGAAGGATATGTTTGATGATATTTCTGATTGAATAGTTTCAAGCGATTCGTTTTCACTGCTGACAGCTGACTGTTGACTGTTGACTGCTGACGGCTGATTGCTGATTGCTGATTGCTGACTGCTGACTGCTGACTGCTGACTGCTGACCGCTACAAACTTCAACTGCCCGCTCTCTTTAATCGGTAAAATATTTTCTTTTAGAAAAGATGCTTTCTCCCTGTCGTTTGGTTTTACAGCCCATTGCCAGTGCTGTTCATGGCTCCAGTACACCGCATTTTTAAATGCAGGAATTAATTTGTCTCCATCTCTTATAATACTACCGCCGCAGTGGTCGAAATGGAGATGCGTTAAAATAACATCCGTAATATCATCTGTGTGAAATCCATATTGAGCAAGGCTTTTATTCAAGGTATCATCGCCATGCAAATAATAATGACTGAAGAATTTATCATCCTGTTTATCGCCAATGCCATTATCAATCAGAATTAATTTATTTCCTTCTTCAATTAAAAGGCTTCGCATCGCCCAATTGCATAAATTGTTTGCATCAGCTGGGTTCAATTTATTCCAGATGCTTTTGGGAACTACACCAAACATTGCGCCGCCATCAAGCTTAAACATTCCTGTATTTATCGTGTATAGTTTCATAAAAGATTCAGAATAAACCTAACACCTTAGTAAACCTCAGAGGTTTTTAAAACCTGTGAGGTTTGTTTAAGAGGTTTCTAAAATCTGTTAGGTTTTTATTTGTTTTCTTAACGCAGAATACAGCCATACAAAACCAATTACAAAAAATATTATTAATGAAAGCACAGAGTTTTTCATGCTGCCTGTAAGCTCTTCAATGTATCCAAAGCTGAACATGCCGATTACGATTGCAATTTTTTCTGTAAGATCATAGTAGCTAAAAAATGATGCCGTGTTATTTGTAGCAGGCATTAATTTAGAATAGGTAGAGCGGCTTAAGGATTGAATTCCGCCCATTACCAAACCAACTGCCATAGCAAGAACATAAAAATAATATTCGGGGTCGCCGCCATTCTCTTTGTATTGAGCAGTAAAATATGCAGCAATACAAATGCCTACCCAGAAAATAATCACAGCCATCAATACTTTTAAGTTTCCATACTTAGCAGATAATCTGCTCATGAGAACAGCGCCTGCAATAGCTACCAATTGAATTAATACAACAGTGATGATAAGCTTGGTATCATCAAGCCCTAATAATTTACTTCCGAATAATGTAGCAGCGAGCATTACCGTTTGCACACCCATGCTGTAAAAGAAAAATCCGCGTAAATATCTTTTTAATACAGGCATTGTTTTTACCTGGCTGTAAACTTTTTTAACCTGTTTAAAACCCTCACTGAAAACATTTGTTGTCACCGGCTTCTCACGTTTAATTTCCGGCAGCCGTGCAAAAGTAATTTGTGCAAAGCCTGCCCACCATAAACCCACAAGTAAAAACGTAATACGCGGACCAAGGAAAGGATCTTTATCAGTTAACATCAAGACTAAAACAAAACCGATGATTTGCATTAATACGCTGCCAATATATCCAAAAGAAAATCCTTTGGCGCTCACTCTGTCCTGGTCTTGCGGCGCAGCAATTTCAGGCAGGAATGCATTATAAAAAACAAGACTGCCTACATAACCCATTGCTGCCATCATAAAAAAAATAATTCCGAACCATAAGTTATAGCCCTTAAAAAAATATAACATGCTGCAGCCAATTGCACCCATATAACAGAAGAAGCGCATGAAATTTTTCTTGTTGCCTCTTGTGTCGGCAATAGAAGTTAGAACAGGATAAGATAATGCTATGATGAAATAAGCAGTACCCAGTGTATAATCGTATAAAGAAGAGTTTATAAACTTTCTGCCAATGAATGGAATTGTTTCTGAACCAAAAACTTTTTTTGTGATTGCTGTAAAATAGATAGGGAAAAAAGTGGTTGTGATAACAAGGTTGTATGTGCTGTTTGCCCAGTCGTACATTGCCCAGCCGGTAAGCACTTTTTTTGAAGCAGTTTGCATGAAGGTTATTTTTGAAACCTCACAGGTTTTAAAAACCTGTGAGGTTTATAGTATCGCTTTTTAATATTTCAATCAAAACCTCACAGGTTTTTTTAAAAGGAATAATTTCGAAGTACCCGAAAACCTGTGAGGTTTAAAATGCAATCAAACTTTATCAAAGCTCACACATTCTTTTAATTCTTTTTCGCTGTAACTTAAACCATATTGTTTTAATACATCATCAGGCACACCGTTCCATTGATTAGGAGTGTTGCCCATATAACCAATATCTTTTACCCCCATCTCCGAAGTATAAAAACCATTGGCTGTTAAGTTGCGTATAAGGTTGAAGAAAGCTGCACCCTGCGCCATTTCAGATTTTGCGCTTGTTGGATATGCAATTGCATCAACCATTTCGAGTTGCTGTTGCTGATTGCAATTGGCAAATGATTTTTCATACCGTTTTAAACATTGCATATCGAGCCATCGCAAACCTCCACGCATGGGAACCTGATGTTCGGGCATATCAATTACAATGAAGTCAATAAATTCAGGAACTTTTGCATCTGAAGCGCTGCCGCTTACTTCGTCTTTTGGAATGATGATGTCTGCAAGAATTGTAATCGTTGCCATTTCATCAATAGTAAAAAATTTACCCTGGTTTTTTAAAGATTGCTCATGCGCTTTTTCTTCGGGCATGCGGTCTATATTCAATGCCTGAGCCGAATATTTTGAAACTGTTGTATCAGGTTTTTTATTGGAGGATTTACAAGCATCTGCAAGTAAACCAGTGCCGATTGTAGTAATGGCAATTGTTTTAATTGATTCTCTTCTGTTCATAAAAACCCTCCAAACCTCCCTAAAGGGAGGCTTTAGTTTGATTTGTTACTGAATCGTTTTTATTTTTTCAAGAACAAAATTTTCAATTTGGTTCATTACTTTTTCCCGTTCATTCATTATTTGCTTATTCGTAAACCGAATTATATGAAAGCCCATATTCTCCAAATCTTTCTGTCTTATTAAATCATATTCCTGTATTTCTTTAAGCTCATGAATTGAGCCATCTAATTCTATAACCAGTTTTATTTTATGTCAATAAAAATCAGCAATATAAATTCCTATCGGATGTTGTCTTCTAAACTTAAAACTCTTTATTCCATTTTTTAAATATTGCCATAAAATCTTTTCAGCATCAGTCATATTCTTTCGTAAATCTTTTGCCTTTGCAAACATTAATGGGTTTGCTCCTGCAAACATTCCGTCGTTTTTGTAGGGTGATTTACTCATGTTCTAACTTTAAAAAATAAATAGTTTCATATTTTATCACGCTGTTTCAAAGTCTCCCTTTAGGGAGATTTAGAGGGTTCTTCTTTTCATCTCATCAATAATATGCTCACTTGTTCTCATTGAGAGTGCAAGTATTGTCCATGTAATATTTTTATCAGCCTGCGATACAAACGGCCCGCCATCAACACAAAACAAATTTTTGCACTCATGCGCCTGGCTCCATGAATTGAGTGCGGAACGTTTTGCATCACTGCCCATTCTTACCGTTCCAGCTTCATGAATAATGTTGCCGGGATTGTGCAGGCCATAATTATTTTCAGGACCATCATCCCCGCCCCACGTAATTACAGCACCCAATGCATGCATGATTTCTTTGAAAGTTTCCTGCATGTGCTTCGCCTGTTTTATTTCATAATCTGAATATGTTGTATGAAAACGTAAAACAGGAATACCATATTTATCAACAACATTGGGGTCAATTTCGCAATAGCTGTCTTCACGTGCAATGGCTTCACCACGACCAGCCATGCCAATGCTTGCACCATAAAAGAAACGAAAATCTTCTTTGAGTGATGCACCATACCCGCCGCCAACTTTTGTTTTTCCATTCACCTGATATTTTCCATTCATGCTTTCTATGCCTTCTCCAATACCATACGAGGGCTGATTCATTCCGCCGCCATATTCAATGTGATAGCCACGCGGAAAATCGAGCTTTTTATTATCGAGCCACCACGGTGTATAAACATGCAGGCCGCCAACACCATCTTCGTTGTAACGCTTGCGGCCAAAGAGTTGCGGAAGCACGCCGCTCATTCCTGCACCGGTGGAATCATGCAAATATTTTCCCACCACATTACTTGAGTTTGCTAATCCATTCGGGTGCCGTGGTGATTTTGAATTGAGCATTAACCTTGCACTCTCACAGGCGCTTGCTGCGAGTATTATCGTTCTGCCGTTAACCTGGTACTCCTGCATGTCATCTTTATTTATGTATGAAACGGCAGTTGCCAAACCATTTGCATCAGTTAATATCTCACGGGCCATTGCATTTGTAATCACATCACAATTGCCTGTTGCTATTGCAGGCTTTATCAACACAGATGATGAAGAAAAATCGGCATATACTTTACAACTGCGTCCGCATTGTGCGCAATAAAAGCAAACGCCTCTTTCATCATTTATTTTTTTTGTAAGTATAGATAAGCGTGAAGGAATTACAGGAATACCAATACCTGTTGCTGCTTTTTTTATCATCAATTCATGCAGGCGTGGTTTCGGAGGAGGAAGAAAAATTCCATCGGGATCATTTTCCAAACCTTCATTTGTGCCAAATACGCCAACGAGTTTTTCTAATTTATCGTAATAAGGTTTTACATCTTCATAACCAATAGGCCAGTCATCACCAAGCCCATCAATGCTGCGGCGTTTAAAATCTTTGGGGCCAAAGCGCAAAGAAATTCTTCCCCAGTGATTGGTTCTTCCACCCAGCATTCTTGCGCGCCACCATTCCCATTTTGTATCGCCAATATGTGTGTAAGGTTCGCCATCAATTTCCCATCCCCAATAACATCCATCAAAATCGCCAAAGGGACGAAACTTAGTGCTGGCGCCACGTCGCGGAGATTCCCATGGATTTTTTAATTGAAGAGAATTCTTTGCGGGGTCATACATTGGTCCGGCTTCGAGCAGGCAAACTTTTAAACCTGCTTTTGATAAAACATAAGCAGCCATACCACCGCCGGCGCCGGAACCAATGATAACTGCATCATATTTTTTAGGTTGTTTTTTTATCTGGAGATTTCCCATACAGCAAGTGAATATTAATAAGTAAAGAAGTGATGGTGTGAATGTAGGAATTTCTCAACAATCAAAAATTCATTTTTTATGAAGGGATGCAAAAAAGGAGGACAGGGTCTTCGTTGTCGTTCAAAAGTTTTAGAGCATTTTGCTGGCTATACGATGAAATTATTATAGATGAGATTATAAAACTTGTGGTTTGATTAGAAATTTTTTTTCAGAAATGTTTTTCAAATGGGTTGATAGCTATTATTGAAATGCCGTCTGAACTTTTAATAAAAAAGTTTCAGCAGTTTGTGTTTGTGTTTTACTTAGCTTGTTTCCTTCTCAGAGCAAAAGATATTTAGCATATCTTCTTTGCATCAATTTTTTATGCAGGTTGGTTTTTATGATTTCAACAAATCATAAATAAATTTTACAAACTTTCAACAGTAAGGTTTAAAAATTATTATCGGTTTCTTCAAATCCCTCATCAAATTCACCACTGTTCATCCGGCTTCCTTTTTGAATAAAGAGGCGACCACGATCTGAATCACTATTGCCGGGCACAGGAGAAGGCCCCACCGGTTTCCAGTTATTTCCCGACATTCCCTTAGTTCCATTATCATCATCCCATTCTACAAATTTTTGAATATGAAGTAAGGCGCGGAGCTTGAAATTTTCGAGAGAGCCATTACGATGCTTTGCAATTTTTATATGTGTTTCACCGCGGGTGCTTTCACCCATTTCATTTGTTAGCGTTTCATAATATTCGGGGCGATAAATAAAGATTACCATGTCTGCATCCTGCTCAATGGCGCCAGATTCGCGTAAGTCACTTAACTGCGGCATCTTGCTTTCTTTTCTTGTTTCAACAGCGCGGCTCAACTGGCTTAATGCAATGATTGGAATATTTAATTCCTTGGCAAGCGCTTTCAGGTTGCGTGAAATATTGCTTATTTCCTGTTCACGGTTGCTGTTGCGCTCTCCAATGCCGCTCATTAATTGCATGTAATCAATTATTATCAGCCCTACATTATGTTTATTTACAAGCCTCCTGGCTTTTGCACGGAATTCAAAAATATTCAGCGCGGCTGTATCATCAATAAATATTGGGGCCTTTTCTAATTCTTTAATCCCTTTTGTATGCAATTGCTGGTATTCATGTTCTTCTAATTTACCGCGGGCAATTTTTTCAAGAGGGATTTCACTTTGAGCAGAAAGTAAACGCTGCACTAATTGTGAAGCGCTCATTTCTAATGAAAAAATTGCAACGGGAGTATTTTTAAAATGATTCAATGCTGCATTACGTGCAAGATTTAATGCCAGCGCTGTTTTACCTACAGATGGGCGTGCAGCAATAATAATAAGGTCGGTGGGTTGCCAGCCATACGTTACCCTGTCTAAACTTGCGAAACCGCTGGGCACTCCTGAAATGCTATCTGGTTTAGTGCGCAGCTCATCAATACGGTTTATTGCTTTGGCGAGCACATTCGCTATATCATCATAATTTTTTTTGAGATAGTTGTTTGTAATATTAAACATTTTTGTTTCGCTCTCATCAAGCAAATCAAAAACATCTGTACTATCTTCATACGCATCACCAATAATTTCTCCGCTTATGCGTATGAGTTCTCTTTGAATAAATTTTTGAAGAATTATTCTTGCATGGGCTTCAATATTTGCAGCAGAAACTACCGCATTGGTGAGCTTGGTAACATAATAAGGTCCGCCAATATTATCTAATTGTTCTTTGAATTTTAATTCTTCAACTACCGTAAGCATATCAATGGGCATGCTTTTTTGTGCAAGACTTTCAAATGCTTTGAAAATATGCTGATGCGCATCTGTATAAAAACATTCCGGTCGTAATATCTCTATTACAGTATCAAATGCACTTTTTTCAAGCATGATGGCGCCGAGAACGGCCTCTTCCAATTCCCTGGCTTGCGGAGGCACTTTGCCATAAACCATTGTACTAAGGTCAATAGAAGATTTTCTTCTGTTCTTTATGTCTCTGTTGCGATTTATAATTTCCATTATAATGGTTGCTTGCTTTGAGGGGTTATTATTTTTACTTACCAAACATGCCTGAACCTTATTAAAATTTTTTGCGACAAGAGGGCGAATATAAATTTAGAAAGTTTGCTTTAGCAATAATTTACACCACTATATTTATTAAAAATTGCTGCACAAGTTTTCAACAAAAGCTCTTATCAGTTTTGCACAATTTAAAAAAATCTCTCTGCATTTGTGTATAAAGATTTGTTATGAAATATTTTCTTGTAAACATCTTTTTGTGTATGTATTTTTTAAAACCAGACAAAAGAATTTACAAGGTGAATGCGAGCATCCGGTTTTTGCAGGATATAGATTGACTGATGAGGTTCGGTTATATTTGCATAAGCGAAACAGAAATAATAAATGAAAATATCTTATAACTGGTTATGCGATTATTTACCCGTTGATGAATTACCGGCAGAAAAAATAAAGGCCGAAAATCTTTCTGCAATATTAACGTCCATAGGGTTAGAAGTTGAGAGCCTTGAAAAATATGAAAGTATCCCGGGAGGCTTGCAGGGCTTGGTTATTGGTGAAGTAATAGAATGTAACCCGCATCCGAATGCAGATAAGCTTACAGTAACGAAAGTTGATGTTGGGAAAAAAGAATTTCTGCAAATTGTATGTGGCGCTCCCAATGTTGCGGAGAAAAAAAAAGTAATTGTTGCTACACCGGGAACAACCATTCATCCTGCTGGCAAGGAGCCAATAACAATGAATGCAGTGAAAATACGGGGCATTGAAAGTGAAGGGATGATTTGCGCAGAAAATGAAATAGGCTTAAGTGAAAAGCATGACGGAATTATAATATTACCTGTGGAAGTGAATGTGGGTACAGCCGCCGCCGAATATTTGAAACCTTATACTGACTGGATATTTGAAATTGGATTAACCCCGAACCGTATGGATGCAATGAGCCATATTGGAGTAGCAAAAGATTTATGCGCTTTCTTCACACATCACGAAAAAAAAATAATAAAGCCCAGACTTCCATTTCATTTCAATTTTACTTTTGATAATAAAAAATATCCTGTAAAAATAACAATTGAAAATACGGCTGCCTGCAAAAGATATGCAGGTCTTACTTTAATAAATGTTTCGGTTGCATCTTCTCCTCTATGGCTGCAGAACAGGTTAAAAGCTATTGGCCAAAAGCCAATAAATAATATTGTAGATGCAACGAATTATATTCTTCATGAAACAGGACAGCCTTTGCATGCATTCGATGCAGATGCAATTGAGGGAAAACATGTGATTGTAAAAAATTTACCTGAAGGCACTCCATTTACCGGGTTAGATGGAAAACTTAGAAAATTACGACACGATGATTTAATGATTTGTAATGAAACCGAACCTATGTGTATTGCAGGTGTATTTGGCGGAATTAAAAGCGGAGTTACCGAAAACACAAAAAATATATTTTTAGAAAGCGCTTGGTTTAATCCGGTAAATATTCGCAGCACATCGTTTTATCATGAACTAAGAACTGAAGCTGCAATTCGTTTTGAGAAAGGCGTTGATATTTCACAGCAATCAGAAGTATTAAAGCGGGCAGCCTTGTTGATTAAGGAAATTGCAGAGGTAGAAATTGCAGGAGACATAACCAATGTTGACCCAGCTATTCAGGATAAACAAAAAGTTTCATTAAAATATAGCTATCTGAAAAAACTTAGCGGAAAAGAGTATTCTCCTGATGTGGTAAAACAAATACTTCAAAGCCTGGATTTTGAAATATTGCAGGGAAATGCTCATGAATTATTAGTAGCAGTTCCTTATAATAAACCGGATATAGCAATTGCTGCTGATGTAGTTGAAGAAATTGTAAGAATTGATGGGCTCGATAATATTGCTATACCCACTTCCATTACAATCACTCCTTCGCCTGATGAAAATGCAGTAAAAGAAAAATTGATTGAAAAACTTTCCACATTTCTTACCGCTATTGGTTTTAGCGAAATAGTAACCAATTCAATTACCAATAGTAAATATTTCAGTGAAGCACAATTGAAACCTGTTGTGAAATTAATTAACAGCCTTAGTTCAGAGCTTGATATATTGAAGCCGTCTATGCTTCCAACAGCATTGGAAACTATTGCTTATAACCTTCATCGCAAAAACAATAACCTGTACTTTTTTGAATTTGGTAAAATTTATTTATCTGAAAAAAAAGGAAATTATTTTGAAGAAGACCATTTGAGTTTTTATACAACAGGAAATACCCGTGAAGACTCGTGGCGTGAAAAAGGAAAGCCACTTGATTTTTATAAAGCGAAAGGAATTTTTGAAACACTATTATCTTTTTGTGGTTTGAATGAAATTAATTTTGATAAAGCTGCTCTCACAGATTTCGGCATCCAATACAATTTAAAATACAACGATGAAATATTAGGATTTTTATTAGAAGTGAATACCAAATATTTGAAGATGTTTGATATAAAACAACCGATTTACTTCGCAGATTTAAAATTGAACAGCTTGCAGAATATTGCAGAAAAACAGAAAACCCTTTTTAGAGAAATACCAAAATTCCCTTCTGTGCAAAGAGATCTTGCGATTGTTGTTGATAAAAATATTCCCTTCAGTCAGGTAAATGCAACAATAAAAAATATGCATCTCCCGGTTTTACAAAACACAAGATTGTTTGACGTTTTCGAAAGTAAAAAATTTGGGGCGAATCAAAAATCAATAACCATTAATTTTACCTTGCAGCATGAGAGCAAAACATTAACTGACAAAGAAACAGACACAATTATGCAAAAAATTTTTGAAGAGCTGCATTTGCAGTTGCAGGCAGAAATAAGAAAATAAATAAGATTAGCTTGTTATAAAAAAAAGATTAGCAATTGTATGGCCGAATTAAATACGCAATTAAAAGAACTTCAGCAGGCAATTCAAACTTTGCTAAAGCAGTATCAGCGCTTGCAAAAAGAGAATGCTGTACTTAAAGAAGAAATAAAAGCAAAAGATTTGCTTTTATTAAACAAAAATGAAAGTATGGAGCAACTGCACCAAAAGCTTGAGGCAAGCCGCTTAGGTCTTGCTTCTTTTGCAGATGCAGACAAGCAATATCTTCAAAAAAGAATTAACGCTTACCTTTCTGATATTGAAAAATGTATAGCAGCGCTAAATTTATAAACATGGACGAACTTATATCGGTAAACGTAATTATTGGCGACAGAACGTATCGTTTAAAAGTATCTTCGGAAGATGAGGAGCAATTAAGAAATACGGTAAAGATTATCAATAAAAAAATTGTGGAGTTTAAAGCCAATTTTGCAGGCAAAGACATGCAGGATTATATAGCCATGGTTTTACTTTGGTTTTCAACGGAACAAAAAATTAATGTACAGGACGAACAATTAAAGACAGTATCGGAAAAAATACTGTCTTTAAAAAACCTGATTGAAAAAGAAATTGAAGACAAAAAACAATAAAATAAAAAAGTACGGATTAAAAATATTCTTACTGAAGATTTATTAAAGTATAATTTGAATAGCTCCAATCACCATTAGAATAAGTGAACCGGAACATATAATACATAGTGTTTCCCTTTATATTATGATCTTCTATGTGATAGTTTTTGAGGCTTTCAGAATTATTTGTTACATCAATAACATATATACTGCAAAATTTGGATGCATCAACCCCGCTCATTAATTCTATTTTCTGAATATCTTTTTCATACAAGGTAGAAAAGTTTATCTCTACGCTTTCAGGTCCCGATTGAATCACGTTCATATAAGTCACCTCAACGTTTGCATCCTTATAAAAAATGGAGGCTGCAGGCTTGCTATTCTCGTGAGAAATAGCAGTTTTGGTGCATGAAGTAAAAGAAAAAGCAGTTAGTAAAAGTGCAAAAAAACTTTTCATAAAAATTGAATTTTAAAATGCATTAATCTAATTAATGCATTTAAATTTAATAAAGCCAGATTTCAGAGGGAGGGATTAAAAACGGGATTTTAAAAACGGATAAGCTATGATTTTCAAAGCTGATGCCATACCAAAAAATAGAACTAAATAATTGATTTTCAACCAATCAATTTTTATACTGTTTAGGAATATTCCAAAAATTAGAACCTAAGCTCTCATTTTAAGATGTAAAAACCCTTAAAATATTTCACATTCGCTTTATGTATCTTCGCAAATTGCCATCTCATTCCTCATTTCCGGCAACCTATATATTATATTACTTGAAATTATCTAAAACATAAAGCATGGATGAAACAATTATATTACTGATTTGCAGCGGGGCAGCTCTTATAATCGGGATAGTTGCGGGCAAATTGATCTTTGCAAAAAGTACTAAAAAGAAAATCGAAGAAGCTGAAGCACAGGCTTTACAAATAATGGAAGCCACAGAACTAAAATCTGAAACAATTAAAAAGGAGAAAATTTTAGAAGCAAAAGAAAAATTTGTTCAATTAAAGGCCGAGCACGATAAAAAAGTATTTGAGATTAATAAAAAAGTTGGAGATACCGAAAGCAGAATCAGACAAAAAGAAATCAGCATAAACCAAAAAGAAGCTTCATTGGAAAGACAGGTTAAGGAAAACGAAGTCATAAAAGAAAATCTCACCCGCCAGATAGAAGTTGTTACCCAAAAGCGCAATGAGCTTGAAAAGCATCAGGAAGAACATATTCGCCGACTTGAAAAAATAGCTGCCCTTTCGGCTGAAGAAGCTACGGCTCAACTTATTGAAAGTCTTAAACATGAAGCCCAGACACAGGCGCTTACCTTGCAGCAAGAAATTATTGAAGAGAGTCGTCAAAAGGCTAATAAAGAAGCACGCAAAATTATTATACAATCTATTCAGCGAACAGCAGCCGAACAAACCATTGAAAACACGGTTACCGTTTTCAATTTGGAGAGTGATGAAATTAAGGGTCAGATAATTGGCCGCGAAGGAAGAAACATTCGTGCCATCGAAGCTTCCACCGGCGTTGATCTTATTGTAGATGATACCCCTGAAGCCATTATTCTTTCCTCTTTCGATCCGCTTCGCCGCGAAATTGCCCGCTTAAGCTTGCAGCGTTTGGTTGCTGACGGGCGTATTCATCCGGCACGTATAGAAGAAGTGGTTGAGAAAACCCGCAAGCAATTAGAAGAGCAAATAATAGAAGTGGGTGAACGCACAGTTACTGAATTGGGTATTCATGGTTTGCATAAAGAACTCGTAAGAATTGTGGGAAAGATGCGCTTCCGCTCTTCTTATGGCCAAAACCTTTTAATGCATAGTCGTGAAGTTGCTAATCTCTGTGCTATTATGGCTTCAGAACTGGGGCTTAGTCCGAAGCTGGCAAAAAGAGCTGGCCTGCTGCACGATATTGGAAAAGTGCCAGATGAAGAAACCGAATTAAGCCATGCATTGCTTGGCGGAAAGCTGGCAGAGAAATATGGCGAAAACCCGGCTGTGGTCAATGCAATTGCCGCACACCATGATGAAATTGAAATGCAATATGTTATTTCTCCCATTGTGCAGGCTTGCGATGCCATTAGCGGAGCCCGCCCCGGTGCCCGGCGTGAAATAATGCAGCAATACTTGCAGAGAATTAAAGATCTCGAAAACTTAGCCGTATCTTATCCGGGGGTTGAAAAAGCGTATGCTATACAGGCAGGCCGTGAGCTAAGGGTTATTGTAGAGGCAGATAAGGTTACTGATGCAGACAGCGATAAGCTAAGTTTTGAAATAGCTCAAAAAATACAGAATGAAATGACCTATCCGGGGCAAATAAAAGTAACAGTGATACGTGAAAAGCGTGCAGTGAATTTAGCAAGATAGATTTCAGGTTTTAGATTTTTAAATACCGGCCCTTTGTTTAAGAGTTAAGTTCATAATTTGGTAATGTACTGAAAAATAGTTGGTAGTTAATTGAGTTTTAGTTTGTAAAATGCACTGTCAACCCGAAGAGGAACCAAGCTCTGGTGGAGACCAACTTGTCAGCAATAAGGTTGATGCTTATACGAAAAAAGGGGTTGCGCAAATTTGTTTGTTCAACCCTTACTTTTTTTGGTAAGCTAAATGGCTAAAAAA
>JBBRBB010000047.1:0-21128 GCA_038206235.1 Chitinophagales bacterium | reverse complement strand
TTCACAATTTTTGCACGGTCTTTAATAAAATTTGAAGATTTGAATCAAATTCCTGCCTCTGCACAAATCGTTTCTGCAAATCTTTTTCTGTATGGACTCACCTCACCGTCCACACATTTACCTATGGGAGATTCGTATTATCCGGGTTCACCTTATAGCGAAACAAATACGGTGCTTGTTCAGCGTGTAACATCAAGCTGGAGCGAAAATTCAGTAAGCTGGAACAATCAGCCTTCGGCCACAAGCTTCAATCAATCCCCTATTCCTCCCTCAACCGGTAAATATAATTATGATGTGAACGTGGATGTTTCAAAACTTGTATCAATCATGATTCAAAATCCTTCTTCAAATTATGGTTTCCGCTTAAGATTAGAAACTGAAAAAGTTTTCAGGTCAATGGGGTTTTACTCATCAGAATATAGTGATGCTTCAAAGCATCCCAAGCTGGTTGTAGTTTATAAATAATTATTGGTGAAGCTCACATCAGAATAACATGGCAGCATAAGCCTCATCCGATTCATTCTTCAATTTTCAAATTCTTTTTTCCGCTTCCTAAACTTACAATGTAAACGCAGTATTTGCAATTGCACTCCCCCAACTATGGACTCTGCTTGCTAAACTTATTCCCGCAAATTTAAAACTGTTTCGTCTGTTTTCGTGGCAACTATTTATCTTTAAGCGCCAGGAAAAGAATACATGACTACAACCAAAGATACCCATACTTGTAAAAACTGCGGTTATAAAGGCGAAGGCAAATATTGTTCAACCTGCGGACAAATCTTTTTCATCGAGCGCATTACACTGAAACATTTACTTGGTGAAGTATTTCACTTCTTTACCCACTTTGAACATGGCTTCGGTTATACACTCAAACAATTATTGAAAGAACCGGGCACTATTCAGAAAAATTATTTAGAGGGACACAGAGCAAAGCTTCAAAAGCCCTTCTCCATGTTTTTTCTTTGCGCTACTGCCTGCGGGTTGGCGGAATACTGGATAAATTTTATTGTGTCGAAATATTTCAATGCCGGGGATGTGAAAGAAATATATTTCTTTCAGCATTATCTTGTTTTTGAGCAGGTGCTGCTTTCTCCTTTGTATGCACTTTCTTCCTGGCTTATCTTTATTCGGTTCAAATACAATTATGCCGAATGGCTTGTTATTACGTTTTATGTTACTTCATTTTTCTTTTTACTTATTATACCGGTGAATGCTTTAAAGTTCATTTGGCCGCATTTAGAAACGAGATATATAGAATTTCCCATCATCACTGCCTACAATATTATCACCACTATCAATTTATTGAAAGCATATTCACGCTGGAAAGTTGTGGCGATTGGCTGTTGTGTTATTGCTATTAATTACACACTGGCAATTACTGCACAGCACATAATTATAAATATAATTTGATAAGATTTCGTTTTTAAAATTCTTTAATTGTATGGCACAACTGATTTAAAACTCCGGTTTTTCAGGAAGCGTATATTTTCTTCCGGCATTTACTCTTTTTAAATAATCCATGAGCGGTGCAAAATAATCTACCATTGGTTTTGCGCTCATATCGCTGTGAATGGTTTCCTGCAGATGCTGCCGCCAGTCAACACTGGCCCCGGTTTTCATTACCGCTTTAAGAAAATCGCCAACGCCTTTGCTGCCCCAGTAATTGGTTGCATGAGGGTCCTGATGCAATATACTGTCGGCAATAAAAGTATGAAATTGAAAAAGCAAAATGTTTGCAATGGAGTAATCATAATATTGTGCAGGGTCATCATTAATATGTGTTTTGGTTGCTGCATCACAATACTCTTCACCGCGCTCTGTAGCAGGAACAATGCCCTGGTATTTCTTAACCAAATCCCACCAGGTTTTGTTGTATTCATCTTCAGGAATTTTTTTTGCATACAAATCATATTCAAATTCAGTCATAACACCGCTGCCCCAGGGAATATGCACAATATAATCAAGCGCTTCTTTTAATAATTTCAGCGTGTCATTTGTTTGCACACCCTTTTGTATCATGCCAAGGTTTTCAAGAAATGGTTTTTGTAAAGAAGCTAATCCCATCATGGTACCAAAAGCTTCATGATAACCGCGGTTAGCTCCATTGCGTAAGATGAGCGGAACATCAGGATTTGAATACGTAAGATAATAATAGATATGTCCATACTCATGCAGCACCGTGCTCCAGTAATCTGTTGTAGGAGTGATGCTTTGCAGTGAGCGAACATCTTTATCCAAATCAATATGCCATGCAGAAGCATGATTATTTTTTGTAAAAGGTGAATCTGCAGGCACAGGATATAAGCTGCTGTTTTGCCAGAAAGGAGCGGGCAAAGAATCGAAGCCGATGCTTTCATAAAATTTCTCACTCTCATGCGCCATCCATTCTGCGCCATGAGATTTTAAAACCGAATCAATGCTTAGTCCTTTCACATCAACAAGCTCACTCCAATCCTGTCCCCAGCGATTGGGCAGCCAATGCGCAGGAAGATAATCAGGCACAGGCTGATGATATTTTTCTGCAAGTTCATAGCGAGCCCATGTATGTAATTCACGATACAAGGGCCACGCTTCTGTAATAAATTGATGAGTGAGCTGAATAATATCATCCTCACTCATGCCATATTCTTTTGCATTGTAATCGAAAAAATCTTTATACCCCAAAGGCGTTACACTTTCATTGCGTAATTGCTGCAGGGAATCGAGGCCAACTTTCAAAGTTTTGCCAACTTCTTTACTTGCCTGCCATGCTTTTAATCTTTGATTAAGTTCATTTGATGTTTGAAGAATATCATCAATATCTCCTGTGGTTACCTGCTTTCCATCTATTGTATAGGTAAAGCCATACAGAGCAGATGTTTGAGCATTGGTTGCTTCAATGCGCCTGTTTACAATGGTTCCGGCTATTTCAGGATTGTTGCCTGCATTGAAAAGTATCACCTCAAATTGCCGCACCTGTAAAGGTGTTAGCTGTTCTTTTATACCGAGATATTTTTTGGCAGAATCTATGTTGGCTTTGCTGCCGGTATACTTTGCAAGAACTTTGTCTGCTTCATCTGCTAAATGTTGCGAAATGGTATCTCCCTTTACTATACGTGTATTTAACTTCCATTGCGCAAGTGCATCTGTATAATTTAGCGATTGATATTGTTTGTTATAAGCATCGAGATATGTCTGTGCCTGTTGCTGAAGATTTGAATTATTCTTTTCAGTTGAACAGGAAAATATAACAAGAGAATAAAAGAAGATGAGAAGATGAGTTGATTTCATGCAAAAGGTTTTAGAGAGTAAATGTAATTTTTTCTTTAATTCCGATTGAAGAATCGCTTCAATATGGAAAAATAAAAAGCCACTAAATTTCTTTAGTGGCCTCCCGCATGGCGGGACAGATTATTTTAATGGAGCAACCCGGTTAGGCGATACCAACCGAAGGTTTCCATGAACTATCTGCAGATTGCATGAATACCTCCTTTCTTTTGATGAATCACGAAAATAGTATATAATTTTTAAAAGTGAAAATGACTGATATAATTTTTTTTTGTGCACGGACTTTTTAAAACCATTTCTTAAAAGTTACCACATAGACACATAGGGCAGATAGAAGAAACACATAGAAATCCAATTCATGAAACTATGTGCAGCTATGTTTTCTATCTTTCTATGTGGTAAAAAAAATTTAAAAATTTATAGTACCATACTCCATTACTTCAATCCCTTAGTAACATCTACAGGCAGCGTTTTATATTTTGCTGCGGCATCATTAAACTTTGGTATTTCTGTATCCACAATTTTTTTCAGTTTTTGTAATGGCACTGTAAAGCGTTGTGATAAATCAGCAAACAAATCATACTCCTGTTGTGTAGGTTTGTTGTCGCTGTTTGCAATTTGAACCTTTAATCCGCCAAGCTTTTCCATCAGCTTCACAGGAAAACGCAATCCATCTTCTCCTGCTTTTATTTTTGGCTGATATAACACTTCTTCAATAGCTGCCAATGAATCGAGAATGGGTTTGCCTAAGTCTTTCAAAGGTCTTGCCTTTGTCGTATCTTCAATGCTTCCGGTAAAATCATTGATTTGCTTTTTTATGGAATGAATTTGTTTTATTGCTGTAGAAATTTCTATTTGCTTTTTTGTAATATCATTCAGCAAATCTGTTTGCGCCTGCAAATCTGCCTGCAATGTTTTTACTTTTGGATTTAGTGTAACAGATACAGAGCGCTCCATTAGCAGCGTATCACCATTATATAATCTTACCAAATAATTGCCGGGCAGTGTGCGTATAGCGCCAAGCTGGTAATTATAAATCCAGTCATCAGAGAAACGCTTTGCTTCGGGATAACTCAAATCCCAAACAAAACGATACACGCCGGGTTCATTTTTCAGAACACCTTCTATCTTATCTTTTTTCTCCTCATAAAAATCTTCATTCTTCTCGATTGCTTTTCCATTCCTGTCTTTCAAATTTGAATACGTAATAATGCTGTCTCCCTTCGCCGTAAGAAATTCTAATTTTAATTCTTTTGAAACCGGCTTCTTCAGCATGTAATAAACAATCACGCCATTAGGTGCATTAGTTCCTTCCTGAAAATCGGGGGCTTCATGCTGCCCGCCATCCATGCGGTAAGAAATGCGTGGAGTAAAAAGATATGCATTCGATTTACTAATCTCGTTGCTCATTTCATACAAAGGGGTAACATCATCCAGCACCCAGAAAGCCCTGCCATGTGTTGCAAGCACCACTTCCTTCATGTCTTTTTTAATTTGAATATCATGCACAGGTGTTACAGGTAAATTCATTTGCAGCGATTGCCAGTTATCGCCGTTGTTGAAAGAAACATATACGCCTGTTTCTGTTCCGGCATACAACAAACCTTTGCGGTTTGGGTCTTCACGCACACAACGCGTATAAACGTTTGGTGCAAGACCGGTAGTAATAAGCTGCCATGTTTTTCCATAATCTGTTGTGCGGAAAATATAAGGCTTTGTGTTATCTATACGATAAGCATGTGCCGCAAAATAACAGGTGCCCGCATCGGAATGAGAAGGGTCAATGATGCTTACTGTTGCCCATTTCGGCAAGGCTGCAGGCGTTACATTATCCCATGACTTTCCATTATCCCTGCTTACATGCACAAGCCCGTCATCACTGCCTGCCCATAATACGCCCTGTTGCGCAGGGGATTCTGCAAATGCATAAATATCGCAATACACTTCTGCACCAGTATTATCTGCTGTAATAGGTCCGCCGCTTTGTCTTTGTTTGGTTGTATCGTTTGTTGTTAAATCGGGGCTGATGATTTCCCAGCTCATGCCGCCATTCGTTGAGCGATGCACATATTGTGAAGTGCAGTATAAAGTGTTATCATTCCAGGGAGAAAATGAAATGGGATAGGTCCATTGAAAGCGATGTTTTTTTACAACAACACCTGCCCCATCATTTACTTCAGGATAAACAGAAACAACCTGGTATTGATTGTTGCTTTTATCATGTCTCGTCATAATCCCATCATATTCGCCGCCATAAGTTATCTGCGGATTTTTTGGGTCGGGAACTATGTATCCGGCTTCGCCGCCTGCGGGAGTGTACCAATCATTTTTACCAATGCTGTATCCTGTGGTGCGTGTTGCAACGCGAATGGGTCCCCAATCCTGTTGCCCGCCATACGCATTGTATGGAAAATCATTATCGAGATTTACATGATAGAATTGACCTGTGGGAAGGTCTTCATCGGTCCATGTTTTACCGCCATTAAAAGTAACAGCAGCGCTTCCATCATCACCAATAATAAAATTATCAGGATTGTTTGGATTAATCCACATGTCATGATTATCGCCATGCTCCTGGCTTATGCGGGTGAATGTTTTGCCGCCATCAATAGATTGCCAGTATTCCACATTCATCACATACACATGATTTTCATTTTTGGGGTCAACCCATACGCCGCTGAAATACCAGGGACGTTGGGTAAGGTCATTATTGGTTGAAACCCGTGTCCATGTTTTGCCTGCATCCATGCTGCTGAAGAGTCCGCCATTTTTATTTTCCATCATCGCATATACATGATTGCTGTTTGATGCAGCAACAGCACTCGTTATCTTACCATAAATTCCTTTTGGCAAACCTGCATTGTTTGAAATCAGTTGCCATGTATCGCCGCCATCAATTGATTTGTATAAACCGCTTCCGCTTCCTCCATCATTCAGGCTCCATGAATTGCGATAGCATTGCCACAGCGAAGCATAAAGAATAGAAGGATTATTGGGGTCGAATTGTATGTTGATGGCGCCGGTGCTGTCGTTCTTATATAAAATTTGTTTCCATGTTTTGCCGCCATCCATGCTTTTATAAACACCGCGTTCTTTATTTGCGCCAAACATTTTTCCCATCACTGCTGCATACACTACATCAGCATTAGTGGGATGCACAAGAATGTGTGCAACGGCTGATGCATCGAGCCACATAAGACGATTCCATGTTTTACCCGCATCAATTGATTTATAAATTCCATCACCCATAATCGCTGTATTGCGAATAGCATATTCACCCATACCAACATAAATAATGTTGGGATTTGAAGGAGCAATTGCAATAGAACCTACTGAAGAAGAATGAAAAGTGGTATCAGAAATGGAGAGCCATGTATTGCCGCCGTCAGTGGTTTTCCAAACACCGCCGCCGGTTGCGCCCATATAATAAGTGTAAGGGTCGCCAATAACGCCGCTTACTGCAAGGCAGCGACCGCCGCGATACGGACCAATGCTTCGCCATTTTAAAGCAGCATAATTAGAGTCTGAATTTTTAGTTTTCTGCGCATGTAAGGTTGTTGTAAGAATAATGCAAATGAGGAGTAATGTAAAGCGATTCATAAAAAATATTTTAGCGGTACAAGGTAATAACTAAACTGAAAATATTTTTTGGATTTTATTTTAGCGGAATTACCCGGTGCGACCGTTCCGGTCAATGTTATTAAGTTAAGGGATTTGCGCAGACACAAATCCAGGCAGTTAGCCGGTCCCGCATTTTGCGGGATGTCTGCACAATCGCCGTTCGAATCTTAATTTAATCACACTGCCGGGCCGGCTCAGAACAATGAGCATTCATTATAACAGGCTTTAAAAATTATGAGCGATAAAATAGAGTAGAAATGAAAAGGCAGAAGATGAAAAAATAATTTATATACTTACTTCAAGTAATTCTCTAATCTTTTTTTTATCTGATTCAGGAAGAACTGAAACGATTTTATCGGCCGATTTTTTTACAGTTTTATTTATCATGATGCTTTGATGCATAAACAATTTGCAAAATGAACAAATGCCCAAATGAAGCCACAATTGAAAACGTTTTTTTACAGATAATTTGCCTTCTTCTTTTTTTAAAATATATTGTGTGGCTTGTTTGCAACTAATCATAACTGTAAGGATATTTATTTTAAAAACCAATTTTTCTCCAGGCACTCACGCAATTGCAGTTTAGCCCTGTGTATAAGCACCCAGTAATTTGACGCAGTAATGTTAAGTTCCTTACAAATTTCTTCACTGCTTACGCCATCCAAATATTTCATGGAGAAAACAGCATTCTGAATTTCTTTTAATTTTTGCCTGCAATTGTTCAGCACTTCGTAAAACTCTTTTGTTTCTAATTTTTTGTTCTCAGCGCTCCAATTCTTTGGAGCCGCAGAAGAAGTCCAATGCTCTTCAGCATCAAAATGATTTTCCTTATTGGTAAATTGAGGCAGGCTTTCGGTTAAGCGGTTAGATGCTTTTCGGTAGTAATCAATTATTTTATTTTTTAAGATGGTATAAAGCCAGTTCTTCTCTGAGATTTCACCTTTAAAGTTTTCACGGTTGCGCCATGCTGCTAAAAAAGTTTCCTGTACAAGGTCTTTAGCTGCTTCTGCATCATTCACTCTTGGTAATGCATAGCGGTAAAGCATATCACTATAGTCGTTAATCCATTTGGCAGCGTTGAGATGAGACATGAAGCAAAAATAATTATTGCAGAGAACATCAATTTAAAAAATTAAAACTAAGATTGTTTATAAGGGTATTCACCTCTCTAAGTTTATTATAAAAAAACAATATAGTACCTCCTATAGTTGTAGTAATACACCTCAGTCGTATTTCATTCGTACCATCTTCGGTGGTCCGGACAAATGGTATACGAACACTCCAAAGAGCAACCAAAGCATAGAAAATATAGAAGCGAACATGGTACGAACAAAACCCTAACAACGTATTGGCTAAAAAGCTTGCTGTTTCGAGAAAATGCCCGGTTACGGATTAGATATTTTCAAAAGATAGGTATATTTCGCATATAAGATATAAAGATTCTTTTGCATCTCGTTATAAAAGGGTGGTGAAACAGGAAGGTTGTTATTATTTGCAAGGATAAGAATTGTTTTTAATAAACCCGTTTCATGAAAATGAAGATCATGCTCATTTATTATTTCATCACAATCATGTATGTATTGACTTATTTGTGCTGAAATTCCACAAACTAAAAAATCATTATACTTAGGAAGCTGTTTTAAAATTAAAGCAGGTCTTGATTTATAACTGCCATCACATTGCGGAAAATCAATTAGAATAATATCACCTTCGTGCATAAGCTGCATTTGGTTCTTTAACTAAAGACAGGTCATACTCAGGCTCTTCGTTTGAATAAGCTTTTGACAGACCTTGTGACGATAAGGAATAAAAATCATTATCCCACTCTTCTTCATCAATCAAAATAATGAGCTTCACCTTTTTATTTTTAATTACAGGCAGGTTGTCAATATTCATTTTACCGTTTTCATCAAAAACTGCAGAAGCCTCTATCGCTTTTATACTTAAAAATTTTAGTAAAATTACAAATGTTTATATTCTTAAACTTAGCAACAACATTTTTGTAAGACCCTCTCTACCTTTAAGATTAATATTGAGCAGGGTGTAAATAACCTGTCAGGGTTTAAAAATTTTAAAATAATGTCAGGTTTTAAAATAAAATCTATGGCGGCAGTTATCTTGACAAAAGCAATGGTACACCTACTCTATTGAATGCAGGTGGCGCTTATCCCAATGCACCACTTACTCTTTTGATATGGGCAGATGCCCGGCAGCAGTTTAAAAATCCCCCTGAAGTTTTTTATAAAGACAAAAATGTTTGCATTAGCGGCAAAGTAATTTTGTACAAAGAGAAACCCGAAATAGTAATCTATGATGAAAAGCAGAAAGAGGTGAAGTAGAAATTCGCTTCAAAACGTACAACACACAGACGGCACAGAAAAAACCTTCATCTATCTCACCTTGCACCTAAACTGCAAACTGATTGATGTATTTTGAGTTTGAAATAAAACTCATGGTTGGTTACAGCGTTAATTTTTTGAGGTTAGGGCATAAACTCAAGTGTAACATAAGGGTTTCGAAATTTTAAAAGCCATTTAATAATTCAGTTAGCTTTTAATAACATTCAATAAACCTTATACAGGAACACTTGTGTTGGTGAAAACAGGTTCTCCGCTTTAAATGTTTAGTGATATTGTGATGAAATGTTGCATTCTCTTTACAAGAATATTAAGTTTTTAGAGGTTACAGCAAAAGCGGGAATCACTTATATGATTGCTTAAGACTTAAGCGATTGCTTTATGGGTTTTTCTAGGAACTATGGCTTCAAAGTCGTAAGTCAAAGTCAAATTATGATGCTGATTGTTTTTAATCAGTTTATCAAACTGCCTTTTCAGTTTTTTATATTCAGGATCATTTCGGTCAATGCTGCCTCTTGGAATTGTGTAGTGTCTTAAAAAGTTTTGAACTCTCAGATTGGTTGTTTTTGCTGAAATATTTATAAAGTCATTCCCGACAATTATTCGTTGTGCTTCAATTCTTTCATCAGTTGTTAAGCTGTCATACTCTGATTTCCAAATTAAAGTGTATTTCAAAGTTCGTTCAAATAAGTAACGATAAACGATGTAGGTTTCCGGCATAAAAAGCAAATCATAAAATTCGTCTATATTACTGCCAAACGCTTTTTCAAAAAAACTTCTTCCCGGTGCCACAATTCCTTTTGTAACATTTAGAATTGACTGAATTGCTCTGATAAATTTCTTGTTCCACTTCTTGCCAACAAATTGCCTGTCTTTTGCTTCTTCTCCCAAAAGCGGAATGTATTTCATCGGGAAAGAGTAAATATGAATTCCTAATCTTTCTCCTAAATCTACATTTATTTTTAGCCGCTCATATAAATCATCTGGAGAATCATGAAAGTTGTAAAGAATATAGTTTGAAAGATCCTTAATTCCATACTTAGCTGCTAACTCAACAGCTGCGATATAAGTGTTTTTTAATCCCACATAGTCAAATGCAATTCGTAAGGGTCTGATTGGAATTTCACTCATTAATTTCATTAGCTCATCGGTCACATAACGTGCATCAGTTCCCTGATTAAAATCAACAAACCTTTGCTTTGGTGTTTTTGGTCTATACTTTTCATAATAGGGCGCAATTAGTTTATTTGCTTTCAATAATTTTTCTTTAGTTGTAGTGTCAAAACGTAAAAGCTCAAATCGTTCTAAGATGTCGTAGAATTCCTGTTTAGTTTTTCCTCTCAATCGTGAAAGCAAAAAGTGAATAAGTCTAAAGGAACGCTTTATATATGCTTTGTCATTGTATCCGCTAAGCAAATTGCGAATAGATATTTTTAGTTGGTTTGGCTCAATGTAAGTAGCACCATTTACAAAACCCATATCCTTTATTTCCTGAATAATTTCAGGAAATTTTGGTGAAGCCAAAACATTGTTGTCCATCAACAATAAATTTTGCTGTTCTCCAAAATGAGTTTTTATTTCTAAAAATTTATCAAGGGTTTCAATCTTTGGCTTGTAAGTGGGTTCAAGTTTCGGAACGGAGCAGAATGCACATTTTCTTGTGCAACCTTTTGTCATAAAAGTGAAGTATGCGCTTTCAGTCGGATAGACATAATCAATCTCGTCAAGTATTGAATAGTCAAGCGGAAGATTGTCAATAATAAGTCTCTTTGCTTTTGCCGTTTTGTCCAAAATGCCTGGCTTGTCAAGCAAACCTGCAAATGGTTTTATGCCTGTTTCAATTTCAATTTCTTTAGTGAGCAGGGAAGCCATCACGCCACCAACTAAAACTTGGTCTGGCTTCTTCACTAATTTTTTTGCATAGTGTATTGTCTCAATAGTTATCTTCCAGTAGAAAGTAAAAAGCGTTGTTACATAAACTCTGTCAAACTTTGGATTCTTTTCAAACTCTTTCTTTCGGAAATAATCAGCGAAGCTGATAAGGTTCTTTTCAATCAGGGGGGCAAAATCTGAATCGTAGAAATCAATTTCTTCAAGCAAATGAGAGTTCTTCTGTTTGAAGTATCGTTTTATTAAAGCTGTCTTTTTATTCCATGGAATTGATTTATCAATCCTATTCAACTTGGCAGCACAATCCTGATATATTTGATCAATTACAAAATCCTTCAAATCACCTTTGAAGAAAGTAACTTTATCCCCCAACTGTTTGTGGTAGGTTGAGATTTTCATTAACCCGATGGGTGGATATTTATTTTTATAGTTGGGTTCTATTAAAAGTATGTTGCGAGACATAAGTTTATTGCCATAATTTTTTAAACATTTTTGAATTCCGAAATACTGTAAGTGGATTTATATTAGCACTAGACTCTTGTAAATTGTATTTACTAAATTAGAATCTAAATTTTGAAACTCATCGCTTTCTATTTTGATAAGTTTTCTAGAGACGAAATTTTCTATCCTCTGAAAAGTAGCTGCCTTACCTACATTTTTAGAATGATATCGTGTCCCTATTACTGTAAAATGAAGAAGCTTGTGATTACCATCACCAAAATATACAATTACAGGGAGAAATTCAGAACAAAATCCAAAGTTTCTATAAACCTCGTTTATACTTTCGAAGACAAAAGCCTTCAATATTCTAATTTTTTTTTCAGCATGAGTTAATTTGTTTAATTCAAAAAAATAATTGGATAGATAGTTAGTTGGTGGGTCATTTATAAAATCAAGTAATGTCTCGCCTCGATAGCTAGCATGAATAGTTAGGAACAAAATAAATTTAGATGAATTGCTTGCTACATTATTCTGAAATTCTATGAGTTTTTTTATTGCTTCCATTTTAAATGCTTCTACTTCGTTACCGTTTTCATCAATAAATTTTATTGGCTCGGTAATTTGATTGCAGAAGTCAAGGTTGTAAACTGTCACTATCTCGTTTTGACTATATGTTTTTTGATTAGGCGAATTATCCTTGCCTTTTAATAATACTTCTTCTATATACCCATCAAATACATCAAATGTATTTATCTGTCTTGTTCGTTCTAGAGTCAATAACTTTGCTTCCAATTGTAGAATAGCATCACGAGGTTGAGTGTCGTCTGAAGGAAGTGGATACTGCCTACATTGAAAAGCATATATTCTTTCAAGATGCTCCATCCAAGTTTCAATATCCTCAGCATCAGGTGACGGAAGCCCCAGATAAAAAAGGCGTTTGCGAAGACGCTGATTTAAAAAAGCTAATAAAGGCTTACCCCAATTTATTCTTATGAACTGCTTTGATGGTGAATTAAAGGATGTTGCCATTAATCTAACTCTTGATTTAAAATTTCATGTTTCAACTCGTTCATTAAGAAATAATACTCCTCTTTGTTTTTCGATAATGCCTGAATGAATTTTTCATCTATTATAAAGAGAACATTTTTGAATCTGTCCTCAATGGAAAAATCTAAATCATCAAACAATGCCACTAAATTCTCATACTTTTTAAATGAATGACCTTTAGATGAAATCTCTTTTAGCTTAGAGGCTATATTCACTTGTGATTTTGTATGACTTGTTTTATTTTTTTTTGTTTCAGCAATTACATTGATTTTGCTCTGAATTGTCTTTTCCAGTTCCTTAACTTGAATTTTTAATGAATTAGCATCAGCCTGCTTATCCTTTGGTAGCCTTTTTGTTTTTTTAGTAAGTATGTTTTGTATTTCTTTCAGTTTTATAATTAAGGCAATTAGTTTTTCAGGATTTTCTTCATTTGGATTGAATTCAGCAAGCATGGATTTAAATTCAAAGATGCTTTCTTCTAATTGCGATTCAGCTTTATTTTCTTCTTGAAATTTATTTGAGGCTTGATTATAAAAAGTTCCAACTTCTGTCAATGCTCCATATAATATTGTTCGCAGATTAGAATATTCGAAATCATTTCGTGCAGCATTAGGTAATATTTCATTATTGACAACAATTATTTCTCCGATATACCTATCAAAGTGAGTAGATGATTTCCCAAAAGATTGAACTACTTTCTCTCTCTTTACAATAGAAAATCCTTGTTTTTTTATAATAAATCCTCTTAGATCCCTATCTTCAATTTTATCTCTTGTCGGATTGAGACACCCCCAAGCCACACCAAGAAATACTTTATCTTTTTTTATCTCTTTGAAGATAGGTTCTTGAGGAGCATTTTCACTAAATGATGAATTATAGTAAGGTCTGTAAAGGACTTCCGTTTTGGTATTTACTTGCAATTTGACGTTTACCAATTCAAAAATTGCATTGTGCTCCCTGCATATTTGATTAATCTTTTTTTCAATTATATCGCCCCACATAAAATTTTTCTTTTCGAAATGTAAGGGGATAACATCTCTTAAGTAAGAAGCCAATTTGTTGAAATCTGATAACTCATCATCTAGGATTGGGTCTAGACCGACAAGTTCAACTCGAGTTCCTTCTTCGACAGGAAACTCGTCTAAAGTCAGCTCATGTTCATTGGTTAATGAGATATGATTTTCTAATAATGTTTGCAAATCAATCAATTTATCGCTGGAAATTTTGTTTTTAAGTCGGAGTTCTTTCTGTTCATTTAGTAAACCTCTCATTGCTTTAAAATTCATTTCTAAACGTAAAGGAAGCTTGGTCTTTTTTCGTGTATATATTGTTAGGGTATCACATAAATGAAAGGAACTGTATATTCCAATTCCCATAAAACCCACATTTTTCTTAGGATTTTTATCAGATATTCCTATTCTTACCGCTTTGCGTAAAGTTTCATAATCCATCCCTGAACCATCATCTTCCACAATTACTGAACTTTGCCTAACCTTTACCGAAATCTCTTTTGCTTTAGCATCCACAGCATTTTGAATATATTCCCTCACTGCATCCCGTGGATCGGGATACATTCCCTTTGTAAGAATTGATATTATTTCACCCCCTATGTCAAATTTGTTTAATTTCATTTCAGCAAAGTTATTGCAGCTCGTCCTCAATTTTTTTGATCAAACTTTCTGCTGTTTTCTTATCACAGTTGGCGGTAATGATTTCGTAAATTCTGCTGAGAAATTTTCGTTGCTCTTTTGTCAAATTGGTTAGTTTGTCAGCTCTATAAGTTGTTTTGCCGTTTATGCTTTGCAACTCTATTTTTTCAGGATTGATTCTTTGTGTATCAACAACCTTTTCAAAAATTTTCTTGACGGCTGTTTCAGTTTCGCTAAATTTTGAACTGATTTTTTCTAACTCTTTCTTTGCTTTTGATGCTTCCTGTTTTTTATGTTCAAATTGTTTTTGAAATTCTTCTTTCTCTTTGTTGCTGACAAATTCTTTTCTGCCGGATTCTTCCTGCAAGGTTTTCAAGTCTTGAATTCTTCTGTTTGCATTCCGAATTTTTGAAGCATCATAGTAAAGCTGATGAAGTTCATTGTGAAATAAATACCTCAACTTGTTTTCAAAATGGTGGCAAACTGAATTCTCCAAAAAATAATCTCGTCTTGCATTTGGAATTAAGTCAGGTGAAAAGGCATGAACCTCTCCGAAGAAATAGTAATTACCTCGTTGTGTGTCCCTGAAAAATTTTAAGAGTGTGTGTTTACTTCCAACTTGAATATTGCCTTTTCGCAAACGTATTCCTTTAGAAATGTTGATGTCGTCAATCACTCCTTCAAATTGTGAAACGCCATACCAGCCCCAGTAAAGTAGATCGCCTGCGTGTGTGTGCTCACGAAAAAAATGGATGTCAAAAAGTTCGTCACCTGTTCTTTGCTTTTCTCCTTTTTGATTTGCAGAGTAAATTGTGGTTGTGTAATTCTTAAAAAGCTGGTTTGTGTTGATGAATATTTTGTATTCATCAATGCTAATGTTTTCCTTCTTTAGTTGGTCGTAAATTTTTTGCTTAAGAATAAAACCTGTGTGATACGGAACAGGTGCAACCATCGACAAATAAGTTTCAATGTCTTTTTTGTCAAGTGATGCTTCGTTAGAAACGTTATGCAGTGTTACCTTAAAATAATGGTCGTCTGCGTTTTCTTTTTCCGTTTTGAAAGAAGTCACTTTGTCAATCACATCAGCGGCTTGTTCTTTCGCTGTTCTGTTATTGATGATTTCTTTCAAATGTTTTGCGTTCCAAGTCAAGATTGATTTTGTCGCTTCACCTTTAAATGAAGTTTCAAAAATTAAAGTGTCGCAATATCCTAATCCTCCTAATCTTCCAATTCCTCTGAAACCTTTGTCAATTCCTCTCACTTTAGTTGACTGTGCAATATTTTTCAGAATATCATTTACTCGGTTCTGCTGTATTCCTGTTGCGTTGTCCTCAATTGAAATTGTTTTTTTATGAGGATTGATGTCAATGTGAATTACACCCTCGGATTTTTTTATTAGCCCTTCCTTTAGCGCCTTGTCAATTTGGTCGGCTGCGTTTTGAATGTATTCACGATAAATAAACCTGCTGTCCTCATACATGCCGAGGGTCAGCGATTCAATTACGTCCTTGCCAATTAGAGTTTTGGTTTGCTCCATTTACTTTCTTTTAAAAATTTCTCTTGGAAATTTAATATTCAGCAATGAACGGAAAACCGGATTTTGAACAATGTATTCTCCCTGCTTCAATCTTGTCAGCATTGATTTGTAAACGGAGGGGATGAACTGATAGTCAGGTTTTGAAATTTCAATTGCGTTTGTTCTTCCGTAAGCATGTGTAGCGCAATTCCCTTTCACTCTATCGTGAATATCACTCTTGAACTGTTCTGCACCAAACATCATTATTCCTAATGAACGACCTCTTTCGGTTATATCAAGAATTTGTCTGAGAATAGGTGAGCTTTTTTGAATCTCCTTTGAAGCATATTTATTCAGCTCATCAATGAAAATTATAATCTTGTTTGGAATGTCGCTTTCTTCTCTTTCAATTTGCCCCAACTTTAAATCATAAACTGCCCTCATCACATCACCGAAAACAAAGCCTTGTGTATCCTCGTCCAACTTTGCAATGTCAATTACAAAAATATCGTTCTTTTTAATCTTCTTAATTTCTTCCTTTAATCGAATTTCATTTTGTCCTAAGCCGTTTGCGAAAATGGGATTTCTTTTAATTATCTTGTTTATTAAACGGCTGAATTTTCGCCAACTGGCAACGGTAATTGTTTTGTCTTTTTCGCTTCCCTTTTGTTTATGTTCGTTTATCTGTCTCACTAATTCTTGCCAGTTTGTAATACCCCGGAATGGATTGTTCGCTTCCTCACTTGTGATGTAATTCACAATTGATTCCATAGTTTGGGTGGGGTCATCAACATTTGAAAAAAGTAAGTCAATGCTTTCTTTGTCTTCTTCAAAAAGATATTTATAAAGTGCAGCTTTGCCTTGTGTCATTTGGCTCTTAACGTCTGCTACAACTGCGTAGGTGGTTTGATAAATGTCTCTGCTGTAAGGATAAAAGTATTTTACATTAACAAAGGGCTGTGGTGCTATATCAAGCATTTCATAAATTGCTTTGTCTGATTCTTCCAACTTTGGATTAGGTTCATCAATTGCCACTAAATCTCTGCCCTTCACATTGAGAAGAACAAATGCAACCGATTCATTATCGTCATCAGAATGAATAAATTGCTCTTGAATTGCTTTCATTAAAAACATTGCATAAGATGTCTTTGAAGCAAGTCCTGAAATTCCTGAAATGTTTAAGTGTGCTCCTTCGGGTCCAATTACAAAATGAGAATTGAAGTGAACCGGAATTCTGATGTCATAAGGTGGTTCATACATTTCAATGTAGCCGCATGGCAAAGGATTTTTTATTTCATCAAGTCCCAGCGCCTTTTTTACATCAGATTCATCAGCAAGTGAAACTAGTCTTCCGTCAAGAACGGGCGTAAAAATTCCTTCGGTGTTTCCTACTACTCTTGCTTTCACATAGTTCATTCCTATTCTTTCTGTGTTGGGTGTATGTTCAACACTTCCAAAATCATTTGAAATATATCCTGCCAAAAAACTTGGCGAATCAGTGAAATGCGAAATTTCCTCAACTACTCCATAGGTAATTGAATCTTTGATATGCTCAACTTTCACAACATCAAACGGCTTGATGATTCTTTCTTTGTCAGTCCAGAAATAAAATTCATCAACCGTTGTAGGCATTCTTTCTGTGGCAACTATTTTTCCGATTTTCTTCATTTCTTAGAATAAATTTAAAAAATGTAAATCACTTATGTATTGGCTTTTCACAAACCTTTCAGCCAGGTAAACAGGATAAAGATGATTTGCCCAACGAGCATCGTTGCCGTATGTAACGGGGTTTCTTTCGTTGATAAGATTTGCACTTATCATATCAACTTCATCGCTGCTTAAACCATTTTCAATTTCATCATCCGTTACTAGCACTTTTTCGACTTTCACTATTCCTGAAAACGGACTGTCGGGTCGGTGGTTTTTAAAATCTCTGATTCGCACATACCAAATACTAAACGGATGTTGCGACCTGCTTCCGTAATAATAAAAAGCAGGTGTCCTGTAATAAGGCGGCAATTTAGCAATTACAGAAGCATTTTTGGTGTTGCCGTCTAACGCAGGATTGAAAGATTTAGAAACACCAACTACACACTGATAGTTTGATTTGAATTTTGAAAGTTCTTTGAAATCTCCGATTCCTGTTTTCTGATATTGAAGTGAGCCGTCTTTGAGCAAATATGAATCAGGGTTTAGCAAATGTTTTTTCGCCAACTCATGCACAATTTTTTTTTCACACTCAATCATTTCATCCTGAATTTTTGCTGTGCCTCTGTCCTCAAATTTTTCGTTTGCTTCAAGTTGTTTACTAGAGTAAGAAAGCACTTTTGAAAAATTCAAATTGAATTGTTTTACTTTAGGAAGATTATTTATTTTATGTGCAACGGAATTAAAAAACTGTTCAGAATTTCTGCCGTCTTTGTCTGCTTCACTTGGCAATGAAATAACAAGATTATATTCTAAAACTGCTCGTCTGAATGTTGAAGGGTTTTGTCTTTCGCAACATGCAACTCCAATTTGTCCGCCAATAATTGGGAAGATTTTTTTATTAAGTTCTATGTCGTCAACCTTGTAAATTCTTCTTGAGCCGTCAAGGAAATAGCGAAAAAGAGGATTGCCTTCTAACTGTTTTGCTTTTCCTGAAATGTTCTTTATGGTTTTTATTCTATCAGTTTCTCCGTGTCTTTTTGGGTCTAACTTGTAGTCCTGAATTTCTTCATATTTTATTGATGGAACTTCGTTCTCATCCAAGCGGTATTGATAGGACTTGTAGCAAGTCCCTCCTGTTTGTTCTTTGAGTAAATCTAAAATTTTCTCCATTGATATATAATCAAATATAAAAAATTGAGCGCATCCAATTGAAACTAATTATAATTACTGCATTACATTTATTCCTCAAAAAACCGTTAAACCAAAAAATTCTTCTTGTCCCGAATTACTTTTCCGCCGTATATTTGCAGCCCATCTTTAATAAAAAGATGGTTGTTCTTCAGAATCCCTGTTCTTAAAATAATTACTCCAAAAAGTTATTTGGTGAAGTAAAAAAGGCGATTACCTTTGCAGCCCCTTAAAATGGGCGGCAACTTAATGCCGGTTAGTTCTTTAAGTAAATGATGCAGCAGATTAAGGCTGCAAAATGGTTCAAATCCATTTGCATCACATTCATTAGCACATTAGCAAATCAGCTAATTAGCAAATTGAAAAGCTCTTTGACATATTGGGAAAGCGTTTAATACTGCAGAGTATTAAACATTCTAATCTGAATTAAAGGTGGTGGTAACATCACTACAATTTCTATTTTTAATATCTAGTTTCTAATTTTTTTAAAGCTAATAAGGGCACACGGTGAATGCCTTGGGTTCGAGAGGCGATGAAGGACGTGGTAAGCTGCGATAAGCTGCGGGGAGCTGCACACAAGCATTACATCCGCAGATTTCCGAATGGGACAACCTGTTACATTGAAGGTGTAACATCCCGATGAAAATCGGGAAGCCAACCCGCTGAACTGAAACATCTAAGTAGGCGGAGGAAAAGAAAATAATCTAATGATTCCCCGAGTAGTGGCGAGCGAAAAGGGAAAAGCCCAAATCTTAACGGTTTACCGTTAAGAGGTTGTAGGACTGCATTTAGAAATCATCAAACAAGCCGAATTTTCTGGAAAGTTAAGCCAAAGAGCGTGACAGTCGCGTAGGCGTACATTGATGATAACGAGCAGTATCCTGAGTAGTGCGGGACCGGAGAAATCTTGCATGAATCTGCCAGCACCATCTGGTAAGGCTAAATACTCCTCGAACACCGATAGTGAACCAGTACCGTAAGGGAAAGGTGAAAAGTACCCCGAACAGGGGAGTGAAATAGTACCTGAAACCGTGTGCTTACAAGCGGTCGGAGCTTTTTCCGAAGCAATTCGGAATGAGTGACGGCGTGCCTTTTGCATAATGAGCCTACGAGTTGCTCCTCACTGGCAAGGTTAATGGCAATATGCCTGGAGCCGTAGCGAAAGCGAGTCCAAACAGGGCGAATTTAGTCAGTGGGGGCAGACGCGAAACTTTGTGATCTATCCATGGGCAGGTTGAAGGTTAGGTAAAACTAACTGGAGGACCGAACCCGTTAACGTTGAAAAGTTCTGGGATGACCTGTGGATAGGGGTGAAAGGCCAATCAAACTGAGAGATAGCTCGTTCTCCCCGAAATGTTTTTAGGAACAGCCTCGGATTTACCGCAAGGTATTAGAAGTATGATAGAGGTAGAGCTACTGATTGGGCTAGGGGGCTTCACCGCCTACCAAACCCTGACAAACTCCGAATGCTATCATATATCTCCGGGAGTGAGGCTGTGGGCGCTAAGGTCCATGGCCGAGAGGGAAATAACCCAGATTAGCAACTAAGGTCCCTAATACGTAGTTAAGTTGATCAAACGCGGTGGGGCTTCTATAACAGCCAGGATGTTTGCTTGGAAGCAGCAATCCATTTAAAGAGTGCGTAACAGCTCACTGGTCGAGAGGCCCTGCACGGAAAATAATCGGGCATCAAACTACGAACCGAAGTTCTAAACTCAAAGCTTAAGTGCTGCGAGTGGTAGGGGAGCATTGAAATTGCTTTGAAGGTGTACGGCGACGTATGCTGGAGCGGTTTCAAAAGAAAATGTAGGCATAAGTAACGATAAATAGAGTGAAAAACTCTATCGCCGAAAGTCTAAGGGTTCCTGATCAACGTTAATCGGATCAGGGTTAGTCTGGTCCTTAGGAAAACCCGAAAGGGGTATCTGATGGAAAGAAGGTTAATATTCCTTCACCTGCTATATACTAAAAGTGACGGAGAGCCGTGGCAGTTACGTTCTGACGGAATAGAACGTTGAGCCGAACCTTCGGGGGAAGCGAAACTGTAAAAGCTCTTCCAAGAAAAACGAGTATAGCAGCCAGTACCGCAAACCGACACAGGTAGACGGGATGAGAATTCTAAGGCGCTCGGGTGAGCCGTGGAGAAGGAACTAGGCAAATTGACGCTGTAACTTCGGGATAAAGCGTACCCAGCCAAGGCTGGGTCACAGTAAAATGGTTCAACCAACTGTTTAACAAAAACACAGGGCCCTGCAAAATCGTAAGATGACGTATAGAGCCTGAAACCTGCCCGGTGCCGGAAGGTTAAGGAAGGGTGTTCGCCGCAAGGCAAAGCACTTGACTGAAGCCCCGGTAAACGGCGGCCGTAACTATAACGGTCCTAAGGTAGCGAAATTCCTTGTCGGGTAAGTTCCGACCTGCACGAATGGTCTAATGAGTTGAACACTGTCTCCTCCACGAGCCCGGTGAAATTGTAGTATCGGTGAAGATGCCGGTTACCCG
>JBBRBB010000046.1:0-21197 GCA_038206235.1 Chitinophagales bacterium | reverse complement strand
AAATCTTATAAACGGCATGTACAACCTGCAATTGAGTAATGCGGCTGAGCATGGTGAGGTAAACTTTGTGATTGAGAAATAAAAAAACAGTACAATCAATTAATAAAAGCCATTACGCCTTTGAGTGTGGTGGCTTTTTTCTTACTTTTAAACTTTAAATCTTTATGTATACTGCAGCACCCGGCTTTTTGTTAAGACCTGAAAATAATTTTATATACGCTCGCAACGATTATGCATGGGAAGGGGAAATGAGGAGAATTAAACCTCACAGGTCTTGAAGACCTGTGAGGTTTAAAAAAGACCTGTGATTTTTTAAAAAAACGGGAACAAAATATTGTGAAAGTAAATCTGCAACAAAGCTTGAAACCGATACTTATTTTCTCTTTACTCTTTTTATGGTTTTTCAGCTACAGCCAAACCCCTTACTGGCAACAGCATCTCGATTACACAATTGATATAAGCCTTAATGATAAGGACAATTCATTAACAGGTTTTGAAAAAATAATTTACACTAACAACTCACCCGACACATTAACTTATATCTGGTTTCATTTATGGCCGAATGCTTATAAAAATGACCGCACTGCATTCAGCGAGCAGAAGCTGCAAAACGGTTATACTGATTTTTATTTCTCTGATGAAAAACAGCGCGGCTACATAAATCAATTAGATTTTAAAATTGATAATGCAACTGCAGTTGTTGAAGAAGATTCTTTACACCTTGATATTATTAAAGTTTTATTGCCTCAGCCATTAGCGCCGCAACGTTCCGCAACTATTACCACGCCTTTTCATGTAAAGCTTCCTTACAATTTTTCACGCAGTGGATATGTGGGTCACACATATCAAATAACACAATGGTATCCCAAGCCTGCGGTGTACGACAGCAAAGGCTGGCATCCCCTGCCCTATCTTGACCAGGGTGAATTTTACAGTGAATACGCAAACTGGAAAGTAAATATTACGCTTCCCGAAAATTATATTGTGGCTGCATCGGGCAATTGTATGACTAAAGATGAGTTGCAAAAATTAAAAGAGATTGGAAGTGAAAAGCCTTCAGCTCAAAAAAATTATAAATGGTTTCAATCAAACAATAAAAAAGCTGCTGTGCCTGAAACTATAATGCCTCTTTCATCAAACAAAAACAAAACGCTCACTTATACATTAAGCAATGCTCATGACTTTGCGTGGTTTGCAAGCAAGCTGTTTGTAGTGCAGCATGGTACTTTGAAAATTTCAGACAATACAATTGACGCTTTTTCTTATTATCATCCGTGGCAGGCAGATGAGTGGAACAACAGCATCTCTTATATAAAAGATGCAGTAAAATTTTATTCAGCAAAAGTTGGTGACTATCCTTACAACATTGTATCTGCTGTTGCAGGTGCGGATAATGTTGCAAGCGGCGGAATGGAATACCCAACGATTACTTTAATTACAACCAGCGAAGGCGGGCATGATTTAGATGCAACCATTACACATGAAGTTGGACACAATTGGTTTTATGGAGTTCTCGGAAGCAATGAAAGAGACCACGCATGGATGGATGAAGGCATCAACACTTTTTACCAGGAATGGTATGAAAAAGAAAAATATCATAAAGCAGAAGACTATACCGAAACAAAAAATAAATTTCTCGCAAACAAGTATCCTGAAAATTTTTATCACACGCTGATTGCCTCAGTTGAAAAAATAAAAAAAGATCAGCCCATTGATACAGCTTCTGCTGCATACACAGAATTGAATTATGGATTGATTGTGTATGAAAAAACACCGATGTGGCTTGAGTTGCTCAGGCAACAACTTGGCGAAACGCAATTCGACAGCAGCATGCATTATTATTACAGTCAATGGAAATTCAAGCATCCGTACCCTGAAGATTTTAAACAGAGCATCGAGCAAAGTAGCAATCAAAATATTGACAGCCTTTATTCAAAATTATTTTCACCAGGTTCTTTGCAAACTCCTTTACCCAAATCGCTGCGTCTTACGGCATTTTTTAATCTAAAAGAAACAGACAAATACAATTACATTTCGTTTCTGCCTGCTGTTGGTTATAATAATTATGATAAGGCGATGATTGGATTGCTTGTTCACAATTATCAATTACCATTAAATAAATTCAATTTTCTTGCGGCGCCATTGTATGCAACCAATACAAGCAAATTAAATGGAGTTGCAAGATTATCGTACAGTGCTTTTACAAAACGTTTTTGGATGGAAGCTTCAGTGAGCGGCACAGCTTACTCCGTCAATGATTTTACAAGAGATGATGGAAGCAAGCTTTACCTTGAGCTGCAACGAATTGTTCCTTCCTTAAAATTTACTCTATACAATAAAGATTTACGTTCAACAGAGAAATGGATTCTGCAGGCAAGAAGCTTTATTCTGCGTGAAGACCGATTGATGTTTACCACCGTTACAACACCAACAGATACATTTTTTGTTACCGATAAAAAGGCAGTGAACACACTCATCAATCAATTAAATATTTCTGTATTAAATTATCGGGTGCTGTATCCTTATTCAGCAAACCTTACCATTGACCAGGGTGAAAAATTTATTCGTGCCGGTCTTACAGGGAAATATTTTTTTAATTACGGAAATAATAAAGAAGGAATGCAATTGCGTTTTTTTGCAGGCAAGTTTTTTTACCTGCAACAAAAAACTTTTTTTACACAATATGAAACTGACCGTTATCAATTAAATCTTTCAGGACCCAAAGGATATGAAGATTACACTTACAGCGATTACTTTATTGGCAGAAACGAATTTGAAGGATGGCAAAGCCAGCAGATAATGGAACGGGATGGATTCTTTAAAGTGCGAACAGATTTCCTCAGCAGCAAAATTGGAAAGAGTGATGACTGGCTGATAGCATTGAATTTGAGTGGTGATATTCCTGATGAAGTAAATCCTTTGAAAGTGTTGCCGGTAAAGCTTCCTGTAAAATTTTTTATAGATGTGGGTACATCTGCCGAAGCATGGAATGATAATGCTTCTACCGGAAGATTTTTGTACGATGCAGGATTGCAGTTCTCTCCTTTCAAATCACTCATCAATATTTATTTCCCTTTATTATACAGCAGGGTGTATTCCGATTATTTTAAATCAACACTTGGAGAAAAGCGATTTTGGAAAACAGTTTCCTTTAATATAAACTTAAATGTATTTCAGTTGAACAAATTAAGCAAAGACATTCCTTTATAATAAGCACAACAATAGAAATGACAAATCCAAAAGTTATCATCCAAAATCCAACATCTCCGCCTGCCCGCCCGGATGATCTGGTCGGACGGGAACGATACAGTCTGGCAGGCAACATCCAACATCCCCGCCTGAATGACTCAGTCGGGCAGGCAACTTCCAACTTTCAACATCCAACATCCAACATCCAACATCCCCGCCTGAACGATACAGTCGGGCAGGCAACTTCTAATCTCCAACTATACTATGCTTATCTCCATTGATAATATTCCTTCTCACAATATTGATAAAAATAAATGGGATGAGTGCGTAAGCAAATCAGCACATGGACTTATTTATGCAACTGCTCCTTATTTAGATGCGATGTGCGATAACTGGAATGGCATTGTAGTAAACGATTATGAAGCGGTGATGCCGCTGCCGTGGAGAAAAAAATTAGCGGTACGATATACATATCATGTTCCATTTATTCAGCAGTTGGGATGGATTGGAAAAATTGACTCTAAGCTCGTTAAGGAATTCGTGAAACTTTTGTTCAGCTTTTGCAAATACGGAGAGTATGCTTTTAATTATTCAAACAATATTTTGCCGCACACACCGAACAGTGAGCTGCGAAATAATTTTATAATTGATTTGAATCATGAATATAAATTCATCAAAAGCAATTATAAAGCCGATTTGAATTATAATCTTAAAAAGGCAGACAAAGAAAATTTGCAATATAAATCGGGCAGCATTGATGAAGCAATCTTATTGTTTCAATCTTTATATGGAAAAAAATTACCCAACATAAGAAAAGCTGATTTTAAAAACTTTAAAAAATTCTGTGCATCGCCTGATGCAAATTACTCTGTTATTGTTAGAAGCGTAAGCGATGCAAATGAACACTTACTCGCTATTGCATTATTATTAAAAGATAATAAAAGATTATACAATGTAATGAACAGCACAACCAATGAAGGCAGAAAAACAGAAGCGAATCATTTCTTATTCGATTGCATTCTACAGGAGTTTGCGGAACATAAATTAATACTCGATTTGGAAGGCTCCGATGTACCGGGCATACAAATTTTTTATCAAAAGTTCGGAGCAGTAAATCAGCCTTATTATAAATTGCATTTTAATAATCTACCGCTGCCCTGGCGCCTGCTTAAGCGATAATCTTTCTTCAATTATTTTTTCAGCAATAAACATATCTATTGGGCGTGTGATTTTTATATTATCGTATTCGCCTTCGGTTAAAAAAATTTCTTTGCCATAAGCTTCTGCAACCATTGCCTCATCTGTAAAGGCTTCGTTGTAGGGCTGCTGAAATGCGGGCAGAATAATTTCACTCAAAAAAGTTTGCGGCGTTTGTATCATGCGCACATGCTGTCTGTCTTCAGCAAAATGTTTACTGCCATGAATAATTCTTATGCTGTCAGCCGCAGCAACAGCGGGTATAGCGCTGCCCTTATCAATTGCCTGGTTATAGCACCGGTGTATTAGCGGAACAGAAATTAAGCATCTAACCGCATCATGAACAAATACAACAGAAGGCTCTTTTACAAATTGCAATCCTTGTTGTACAGAATGAAACCTGGTATCGCCGCCCGTGGCAATAATTATTCTTTCATCATTTTGAAACGTGTGAATTAATTGCTTTCCTTTTTCAATATATTCTTTTGGCAATACCAGTATAATCTGCATATCATTGTAAGCCCGCAAAAAAGTATCAATCGTGTACCACAATACAGGCTTGCTTTTCAGAAGCAAAAACTGTTTCGGCACTGTGTTGCCCATTCTTTTGCCAAGACCAGCGGCTACTATTACACCATATTTCTGCATGGCTTCAAAGAAATGAAATAATTCTCATTTACACTATTCTCGTGTTGTTTTGAAGAGGAAATGAATTGATATAAATTTTGCAGTAACTTTAGTTCTGATATTACTTTCAAATTCAACAATTAAACTTAAGTAAAATGAAAAAAAATTTTTTGCCTGCAATCATTGCCGTAATGTTAATCACAGGCTGTGCACAGGAATTAAAAGAAAGCGATGTGCCGCAAGCTGTAAAAGATGCTTTTAATACTAAGTATCCGGGCACAACAGTTACCAAATGGGAAAAAGAAGGTGAAGCGTATGAAGCAGAATATACTGCAAATGGAAAAGAAATGGGCGCCGAATTTAAAGCAGACGGAACTTTTATTAAAGAAGAAGAAGAGTAGTCTTGGGAATAGTTACAATTTTAAACTCCTTTTCATGAAAGCATTAATTACATATATGAGGTGCAGTGCACTTTTTTGATGTGGTGGCTTTCCGTCCTTTAATTACTCACTCTTAAAATTTACAATTATGAAAAAGAATTATTCACTAAAACACGCAGCACTCATTCTGCTGCAATGCTTACTAAGTACAGCCTTACTTGCACAAGCGCCTCTGCCCAAGCAATGGGATAAACGTTTTGGGGGAAGTGATCTTGATAACCTTTACTCACTCCAACAAACAATGGACGGTGGATATATTTTAGGCGGCAGGTCCGCGTCTGGTATTAGTGGTGATAAAACAGAGGACAGCCGGGGAAAGCATGATTACTGGGTAATAAAAATTGATGCCAATGGCATAAAGCAATGGGATAAACGCTTTGGAGGAGATAGTTATGATGCTCTCTATTCGCTTCAGCAAACAACAGACGGTGGTTACATTTTAGGTGGGTATTCTTACTCTGGCATTAGTGGTGACAAAAGTCAGCCAAGCCAGGGCTCTAGTGATTATTGGATAGTAAAAATTGATGCCAGTGGTGTAAAGCAATGGGATAAACGTTTTGGAGGAAGCAATGATGATAAACTCTATTCTCTTCAACAAACAACAGACGGTGGTTACATTTTAGGAGGATACTCTGCTTCAGGCATTAGCGGTGATAAAACACAGGACAACCGGGGAGATGATGATTATTGGGTAGTGAAAATTGATGCTAATGGTGAAAAGCAATGGGATAAACGTTTCGGGGGAAGTAGTGATGATTATTTCTCTTCTCTTCAACAAACGACAGACGGGGGTTATATTTTAGGTGGTTTATCCACCTCTGGTATCAGTGGTGATAAAACGCAGAACAGCCGGGGAAATCGTGATTACTGGACAGTAAAAATTGATGGCAATGGAATAAAGCAATGGGATAGACGTTTTGGAGGAAGTGGCAGCGATTGGCTCAATTCTCTTCAACAAACAACAGATGGAGGCTATATTTTAGGCGGGTTCTCATCTTCTGGCATAAGTGGTGATAAAACAGAAGATAGGCAGGGTGCAACTGATTATTGGGCAGTAAAAATTGCTGCCAATGGTATAAAACAATGGGATAAACGCTTTGGAGGAGATAGTTATGATGCTCTCTATTCGCTTCAGCAAACAACAGACGGCGGTTACATTTTAGGTGGTAGGTCCACGTCTGGTATCGGTGGTGATAAATCAGAAGCCAGCCGGGGAAACTGGGATTTGTGGATAGTAAAAACTGATGCGGATGGAATAAAGCAATGGGATAAACGTTTTGGAGGAAGTGATGATGATTTCTTTTATTCTGTGCAACAAACAAGTGATGCGGGTTATATTTTAGGTGGTTTCTCAAAGTCTGGTATCAGTGGAGACAAAACAGAGGATAACCGGGGAGATTTTGATTATTGGATAGTAAAATTAGGCTGCCCGCCAAGTGCAAAAGTTGCAGCCAAAAATGGTCGTGATTTGTGCCAAACGGGTTCAGTAAAATTAGTAGCAGATGCAAGTCCCGGTGTAAAATTTCAATGGCTAAAAGAGGGGTATAAAATACCGGGCGCAACAAAAAGAACTTATACTGCAACTGATACTGGCAGATACAGAGTGGTAGTTTATACCAGTAGGGGGTGCAGCCAGGTATCAGATGTTATAACGGTTATTAATTCCTGCGGTAAAATTGCAAACACGTTATTAATCTCTCCCAATCCATCTTACGGCATTGTTACAGTAACATACAACAGCAACACTGCAGGCAATGTGCAATTGCATGTGTATGATAAAACAGGCAAGCTTATGTTCTCCAAAACGGAACATGCAATAAAAGGCAGCAACAATTACCAGCTAAATTTATCTAATCTTATAAATGGTATTTACAATCTGCAGTTAAAGAACGGCAGTGAAAATAATGAAGTAAAGTTTGTGATTGAGAAATAAAAGTCGAAAGCCATTACGTACCTGTGCGTAATGGCTTTCTCATTTAATCACAGTAAAAGGAAAACTTAAAAGAAAGAAAACTTAACAATAGTCCACGCACTTTGGATTAAACATCAGGGCTCAACAGTTGAAGTAACAGTAGTACAACAGCTTAATCAAGGCGCATGAACGAATGGGCTGTATATCATTCGTTCTTGACCTTTTTGGTATTTTTTCTTTCAAGAGAAAAAGTACGTAGCTTTATAAATCCTTAAATCCACATACCTATTCTTGAATTACCAACTTGTTATAAGCAAACAGATTCATTAGAAATATCACACGCAAGGCATTAAGAAAACCATTAGACGGTATTGCTCACTGTAAAAAATACCATATTTATGGGATTGACTTGCACACAAAAACCCGGGAACTTTACAGTTCATTACTTTTTCAACGATGCACACTCTGCACCAGGTGAAACAAAATTGTCATTTCTATTCACTAATAAAAACTACAATTATGAAAAAGAATTTTTCACTAAAACACGCAGCACTCCTTCTGCTGCAATGCTTATTAAGTGCAACATTATTTGCACAATCTCCTCTCCCCAAGCAATGGGATTATCGTTTTGGAGGAACATCCGATGATGAATTAAATTCTCCTCAGCAAACAAATGATGGCGGCTATATTTTAGGAGGCTATTCATCTTCCGGCATTGAATGGTGATAAAACTGAAGGCGGCCGCGGTGGTTATGATTATTGGGTGGTAAAAATTGATGCAAATGGTGTAAAACAGTGGGATAAGCGCTTTGGCGGAACGAATGATGATTACCTATACTCCCTTCAGCAAACAACAGATGGCGGTTACATTTTGGGTGGTGAATCCTATTCTGGTAATAATGGTGACAGAACGGAAGTTAATTACGGGCTTACTGATTATTGGCTCGTGAAAATTGACGCCAATGGGGTAAAACAATGGGATAAATCTTTTGGAGGAAGTGATTACGATGGTCTCCGTTCCCTTCATCAAACCACGGATGGCGGTTATATTTTAGGTGGTTATTCCATCTCAGATATTAGTGGAGATAAAACGCAATCTAGCCGGGGAAGTGATGATTTCTGGATTGTAAAAATTGATATAAACGGTATAAAACAATGGAATGCTCGTTTCGGGGGAGATCGAAGTGAGGCAATATTTTCTCTTGAGCAAACAACAGACGGCGGTTATATTTTAGGTGGTTACTCCTCTTCTGATATTGGTGGCGATAAAACACAGAAAAATTGGGGCACCTCTCTTTATAGTTATGATTATTGGGTAGTAAAACTCGGCTGCCCGCCCAGCGCAAAAGTTGCAGCAGTAGATGGTCGTGATTTGTGTGCAACTGGTTCTGTAAAATTAATAGTAGATCATAGTGCAGGTGTAGAACAGCAGTGGTTAAAAGACGGAGTTAAGATTGAAGGTGCAACAGATAGAACTTACACTGCAACAGCACCGGGCAGGTACAGAGTTGTAGTTTACACCAGCAGGGAATGCAGCCAGCTATCAGATGTTATAACGGTTATTAATAGCTGCGGCAAAATTTTAAATAATATTTCCATTTCTCCCAACCCATCTCACGGAATTGTTACAGTAACATACAACAGCAACACTGCAGGCAATGTGCAACTGCGTGTGTATGATAAAACAGGCAAGCTTATGTTCACAAAAACAGAACAGGCAATAAAAGGCATCAATACTTACCAGCTCAATTTATCTTATCTTATAAATGGTATTTACAATTTGCAGGTAAACAATGGCAGCGAGCAAAGCGGGGTAAAATTTGTGATTGAGAAATAAGTAATACAACCTGTCAGGCTTAGAACCTGACAGGTTTTAGCTATAATTATTTTATTGATGAATTGAGCTTACGAATTTCTTCAAGTGCTTCTTTTGCTTTAGCAGAAAATTCAAATAAAGCGTCATTATCTTCTAAAAATTGCTTTAATCTTTCAGCCGGAGTTTTAGAAAGCCATATTTTTAATTGAAGTTGTTTTATATGTTCAGGTGTGTCTGTCATCGCATTAAAACAGTTTAAATGTATTTATTTTTAGCGATTGTATCCAAGTATTAATATACGACCAATCAAGATTTTGCAGCACCGCAAGATTTTTAATATCTTCCATTTGCATAGCGCTTTGAAAACCCTGAATCCAAATTAATTTCGAAAGCAGAAGGTCTTCCGGTGAAACAATGTAAACAGACATTCCATAAAGGTCTATTTTTATCCGCCGGCTAAATTCTGTTCTGCGAAAGGGCTCATTTTTAAGAATTACAAAATCTGCTTTAAACCCAGAAGTATAATCTATAATATTAAACATGCTGTGGTCTTTCACAGCCTCCTTTACAGCATCTGCATCACAGTAATATCCTTTCTTAAAATAATTGGTAAGTGGTTCAATATCTTTTGAATTCAAATGCACTACAAAATCAAAATCCCTTGTCGCTCTTGGTAAAGTATATGCACTCAGCGCTACGCTGCCTGAAAGCATATATTCAATTCCGGTTTCATTAAAAAAAGATATAATAATTTTTAAAAAATCAAACATGTGAAAGTTTAATCGTTATTGAAACAAAAACAGTTTCTGAAGAGATTATATTTTTCCATGAATTTATTTATTCTGCGGCAGCCCAATTAAATTTGCCATTAAGCGATAAGCACCTGCAACACCAGCGGGCAACTCTCTAAAGAAAACCAGGCCGGTGTAAACAAAATTTCCCTTGCCATATTTTGCAATGATGAGGCTGCCCTTGCTTTCTGCTTCATTCGCATCATGCATGGCAAGTGGCGCGGTGAAATGATTATCGAATTGCTCTGCCTGGTAAATGCTGCGCTCCTGCACCCAGCCTTCAAAATCTTTTACTGTTATTTTGTTTGGATAATTTAATGCAAGCTCATTCGGTAATAAAATTTTTACTTCTGCTTTTTCATCAGTAACCCTTGTACGGCTAATAGAAAAATTATAAGGACCTATTTGCGCCGGAATATTGCTGATAAAATTAATGGTGTTGTATTGCACAATCATATTACCGCCGTTTTCAACATAACGCATCAGCACATCGTGTTTTTCGTTCAGCCAGTCGTGCACATTATATGCTCTGATTCCTGTAACAACTGCATCGAATTGTTTTAGTTTTTCATCCGATATGTCCTGCAGCTGCAACAACGAAACAGTATAACCCATTTGCTGTAATGCCTGCGGCACCTTATCACCTGCTCCCACTATATAGCCGATATTTTTTCCCTTTACAACTGCATCAATCTTTTCAAGCTTTGCTGTCAGCGGCTTGTAGTAAAGAATGTTTGGAATATGGTCGTATTGAATTTTTCTTTCTTCCAATAAATTAAGTTCTGCATTATGTTGTTTTCCCTTCGCAGATAAAACTGCAGCAGCTGGCTGAATATTCACAATCGTTGCATTCAATGTTGCTTCTCCATTTGCATTGATTGCTGTGTTTAATTCATTGTTAGTTATTTTAAATCCATTTGAAGTTTGCAATTGCACATTTAATGAATCCATTTTCTTTTTTGAATGCAACTGCAGTTGCACATTTTTTGTTTTATCATTTGTGAACACATAAAGCGGCTCGTCTAATTTTCCTGTAACAGCAGGCACTATACGCAGGGGCTGATAAACTTCTCCTTTAACAGGGTCGGTGTATTTATATTGAACAGGACGCTCAACTATAAAGTCTGTTCCTTCAATATTGAATGTAAACGCTGCTGTGTATGCGGCATCATTCTCCGGCTTGCCAATCATTTGCTGGTTGCTTACATCAAAGCTGCCTGAAAGCAAAGGTTTCTCTAACCAGTAAGGCTGTGATATTTTTTCATCAGCAGACACATACATCGTTTTCGTAAAGTTTGTATTTTGGTTATAAGGAAGATTTTTATTGAGTGATGAATCAAAAGAATTTAATTGCACCTTCTTCCAAACAATGTTTACATCATTCCTTTTATTCACGAAAAATTGAAGCTTTAAACTATCGCCTTGCACTGCATATTCGTTGCCCGCTGTGGCTTCGGCAAATAAGCCGCTGCATTCAATAATGAGTTGCTTTACTTCATTCAGTTTTTTATTTCTCCAATAGCCATCAGGCAATGCTTTAATGGAATGATATAATTGAACTAAGGCTTTGACGGAATTTTCAGGATGCGAAAAATTATATTGTGATAGGATATTATTTACCTGCTGCTGAATTGCATCACCACCTTTTACTCTTTGCCAGGATATAATTACCCCATCCATCAAATCATTCTTTGGTGCATCGCCACCTGTTGCCGAAAAAAATTCGAATGTTTGCCCGCGCTGCCGGGGCACACCAAAGCCCTGGCTCTTGTGCTGGCTGCGGCTTTCACTGGCAATCTCACCATAACTTTTTCCCAATAAATTATTGTACACACCCACATCAAGCTTGAATTGCGTGCTGTCAATAGTATTATTCCCTCCGAAATTAAATGTGTTCCATACAATTCTTTTTGCCTGCCAGGGTTCCACGCCATATTGAAATTGCTCAGGAAATTTTTTTACATCAGCAGCCGCAGTAAATGCTTCATTAGCGAGTAACGAAGAAGCTGCATGATGCCCATGCCCTGCCCTTTCATCGCCGGGAAATCTTGTGATGATTACATCGGGCTGAAATTTTCTTATTACCCAAACCACATCACTTAAAATTTTATCATGCCCCCATGTATCCATTGCCTCCTGTGCCGTTTTACAATAACCAAAATCGTAAGCACGGCTAAAGAATTGTTCAGCGCCGTCAATTCTTCTTGCGGATAAAAGCTCCTGTGTTCTTATCAATCCCAATTCAATGCCCTGTTCATCGCCAATTAAATTTTGCCCGCCATCGCCGCGTGTTAAGCTTAAATAACCGGTGCGGTATTGTTTTTCTTTTGAGAAATAGGCAAGCAGCCTTGTGTTCTCATCATCAGGATGCGCAGCGATATACAATACACTGCCAAGCACATTCAGTTTATTTAACTGCAAGTAAATTTCTGAACTGCTGTATGAAGGCGGTGGCTGTGCATTGAGAAATGTAAAACAAAAAATATAAAATGTAAAATGTAAAAGTTTGAAAGCCGGAGATTTGAATAATTTTTTCATCCATATTATTTAAAACGAAGATAAGCGCATAAACGGGAGTGTGTTTGCCGCTGATAAAAATTATCAGAATATGGTACCACTAAAACTTCGGTTTTCTTTTTGCATGATGCACACTATTAATAATTACATCATAGTTTTCTATTTCATATAGCAGATATTTGCTGTACTAACTCACCCTCAGAACTCGTAAAAAGACATTCGTAAAGCTTGGACTTTCTCTTATATTTGATACATGAACTATTGGACAGAGTTAAGCATAGAGTACGCAAATCAACGAAGCTATCTTGACGATCTTTTTCATGTTTATCCAACTATTCCCGAAGGCATTCGGGAAGTTCATAAAGAGGGCTGGGCACTTATTGAAAAGGCTTTTAGCAAGAAAGACAATGAAACATTAATGAGCGAATTACTCAAGTTTAAACTATTTCCCATTAAGGACAGTTACATTGCCTATCTCAAAAGAGACCCAAAATCAATTGAAAGAAATCCGAAAACTATCAATAGAATTTGTGGACGTTTGTATGAGATGGGATTAGATAAAATTTATGCAAGATGCAGTGAACCTAAAGAAACGAACAGGCAAATTGGCCCCTTCTTCCGACGCTGGCTAAACAGTAAAGCATTAGGCGTTCAACCCTCATCAATAGATGAATTTACTTCAAACAATGAAGACGCTATTCTTAACGGAAGCGATGCTCAATTAATGGCTTTCGCTTTTAAACAATTAAATTATAAACACACAAAAGGACTTGATTTTATTGGAAGATTTAATGGTAAATATGTGATTGGTGAAGCAAAATTTTTAACTGATTTTGGTGGACATCAAAATGCACAATTCAATGACGCAATCAGCACGGTTCAATTCAAAAGGGTAAATGCAATTAAAGTTGCAATTCTCGACGGTGTTTTGTACATTAAAGGAAATAATAAGATGTATAAGGATATTACAACAAAGTATAAAGAACTAAATATCATGAGCAGTTTAGTGCTGCGAGAATTTCTGTATCAAATCTAATCAATGATGAAGCTGCAATACGTAAATAAGAAAAGTGAAAAGGAAATTTTTGAAAATATTCCTGATATAGAACTTGAACAAAGCAATTCAAGTTTAAGCCACAACATGCTTATTCAGGCAAATAATTTAATTGCTTTGAAACAACTCATTACAAAGTTTGATTTAAAAGGAGAAATTGATTTAATTTATATTGACCCGCCTTTTGCAACCAACAATATTTTTACAATCACAGATGGCAGAGCAAATACAATTAGTAATAGCTCAAAAGGAAATGTTGCATATCATGATAATTTGAAAGGTGCAGAATTTATAGAATTTCTTCGTGAAAGATTAGTGCTTTTAAAAATGCTTTTATCTGATAAAGGTTCAATCTACTTGCATATTGATTACAAAATCGGGCACTATGTAAAAATTATAATGGATGAAATTTTTGGAATTGAAAATTTTAGAAATGATATAACAAGAGTTAAATGCAATCCAAAAAATTTCAGCCGCAAAGCATACGGGAATATTAAAGATTTAATTCTCTTTTATTCAAAGAGTAATAACTTAATTTGGAATGAACCAAAAATTGCATATTCCGATGACGATAAATTAAAATTATTTTCTAAGATTGATAAAGCCGGAAGGCATTACACAACTATTCCTTTACATGCACCCGGCGAAACTCAAAATGGAAAAACATCTCAATTGTTTAAGGGATTAACGCCACCGAAAGGAAGACATTGGAGAAGTGATGTTAAAGAACTGGAGAAATTAGATAAACAGGGATTAATAGAATGGAGTGATAATGGAAATCCAAGAAAGAAAATTTATTTTGATGAACAGGAAGGCAAACGCATGCAAGACATTTGGGAATTTAAAGACCCGCAATATCCTGTTTATCCTACAGAAAAAAATCCTGATATGTTAGACATTATTATTAAAACATCTTCACATGAAAATAGTATTGTGCTTGATTGTTTTTGTGGCTCTGGAACAACATTAAAAGCTGCACACCAAAACAATAGACACTGGATAGGAATTGACCAATCGGATGAAGCGATTAAAGCAACAATAAATAAAATCAAAGAAATTGTAGGTGATTTATTTGTGTCAAAGCCGGACTTCAAACTATTGACCGCAAAAAGTACAGCAAACAATAGAGACATTGCCAAAAATGAGGTTGGAAATTAAACCAATCGGTTGTGATTCGCGTTTCGGCTCATTCCATTCAAAAGCTTCCCATGTATCACTTCACCTTGGAGCCTGATATTATAGACCATTTATTTTTCTTTGCGGTTTATAATAGTTTTCGCTTCTTCCCAGCTATACGTTTTGCTTTCGCTACTCAATCGGTTTGATCTTCTTTCATTAAACAACTTAATATCTTCATCAGAGAATTCATATTCAAAATCTTCATCTCCATTATATTCTTGTGTTAAGGCATACATTAACTGAATCAATTTGTCATCACTTTTATTAACATATTCATGCAGCTTTCTTCTAACAACTGACGTTTCCATAATTTATATTTTTCCGAATTTACTTTTTAAAATCACATGAATGTGCTATCGGCAGAGTCTTCAACTTACGGCAATATAACCGTAACTTTGCACTAAATTAAAAGCAAATGCTCAATACAATTGAAAGCGCCATTGAAGATATAAAGCAGGGAAAGCTTGTGATTGTAGTTGATGATGAAGACCGCGAAAATGAAGGCGATTTTATGACGGCCGCACGCAATGTAACACCTGAGATAATCAACTTCATGAGCAAAGAAGGGCGGGGATTAATTTGTGTTCCCCTAACCGAAGAGCGTGCCGATGAATTACAGCTTGGCTTAATGGTAAACAATAACACGGCTTTGCATAAAACACCATTCACAGTGAGTGTTGATTTAATTGGTCATGGCTGCACTACGGGCATCAGCGCACACGACAGGGCAAAAACGGTTCAGGCATTAATTAATCCTGAAACCAAACCTGCTGACCTTGGCAGACCCGGACATATATTTCCGCTTCGTGCAAAAAAAGGCGGCGTATTGCGGCGTGCAGGGCATACAGAAGCAACGGTTGATTTGGCAAGGCTTGCAGGCTTTAAATCTGCAGGTGTGCTGGTTGAAATTATGAATGAAGATGGCACTATGGCAAGGCTTCCGCATTTAAGAGAAATTGCAAAAAAATTCAACCTGAAAATTATTTCTATAAAAAATTTGATTGAGTATCGTTTAAAAACAGATTCACTCATTGAAGAGTTGGTACGTGTTGATCTGCCAACAAAATATGGTCACTTTAAGTTGGTTGCATTCAAAGAAACAAGTACCGGCGGCGAACATCTTGCATTAATTAAAGGCAGTTGGAATAAAGATGAACCCGTTCTCACACGTGTACATTCGAGTTGTCTTACGGGAGATATTCTTGGCAGCTTCCGTTGCGATTGCGGTGAGCAATTGCATAAAGCAATGCAGATGGTGCAGCAGGAGGGAAAAGGGATAATTATTTATATGAACCAGGAAGGTCGCGGCATTGGTCTTGTGAATAAATTGAAGGCTTATAAATTACAGGAAGAAGGAATGGATACCGTAGAAGCCAACCTGCATCTTGGTTTTGGAATGGATGAAAGAGATTATGGTGTGGGCGCACAAATTCTTCGCTATCTCGGTGCAACAAAATTGCGCCTCATGAGCAACAACCCCAAAAAGCGTGCAGGCTTAAAAGGTTACGGGCTTGAAATTGTTGATATTGTTCCCATTGAAATTACACCCAACACACACAACGAAAAATATCTTACCACAAAAAGAGATAAGCTGGGGCATGAAATACTTACGCATAAATAATTGCTGTTAAAACACTTGCCGGGTGTTTGAAAGCGCATAACCTATATTTCAAATTTGTTTTATCAATTCACATTAAAACATGAATGAAAAAAAATACCGGTTAAATCGTAATGAAGTGAGGGCATTATCGTTTAACGAAGCAGACAATCATACTAAATATTGGTGTGATAAAACGGAAGATGAAAGACTAAATGCAGCCTGCTTTATCATAAATCAAATATTCGGTGTAACACCTGAAACCAAAGTTGACCGCACAATCACTGATAAACGAAAATTTTCCTGATGGCAGATTTATTCAATCAGGACTTCCAGGATTTTATTGATTCACTTAACAAAACACAGGTAGAATATATTTTAGTTGGGGGTTATGCAGTTATACTGCATGGTTATATAAGAAGCACTGCAGATATGGATGTTTGGGTAAACAAAACTTCAACCAATTATCAGAAGCTAAAAAAAGCGTTTCAATTATTCGGCGCTCCTATATTTCATGAACAGGATTTTCTTGGAAATAAGTTTGATGTGTGGGGAATTGGTAAAGAACCTAACCGAATTGAAATTTTAAGTGAATTAAAAGGAATACCATTTGCAGAAGCATACCCGCTTTGTAAAACTTTTATTCAAAATGGAATTGAAGTTAAATATATTAATCTTAAACACTTAATAAAAGCAAAAAAAGCTGCAGGTAGATTTAAAGATAAAAATGATATTGAGCAACTCATTAAGAAAAATAAAAAGGCTTAATGTTTGGCTCACAAATCTGGAATAAGTAAATCAAAAAATCAAAAATAAATAATGGGTTTATTCAATAAATTATTCGGCAAAAAAGAAAAGGAAAGTTTGAATGAAGGGTTGCAAAAAACCAAAGAAGGTTTTCTTTCAAAAATAACAAAAGCCATTGCAGGTAAAAGCACCGTTGATGAAGAAGTGCTCGATAATTTAGAAGATGCATTGGTAAGCGCAGATGTTGGCATTGATACAACCATCGCTGTTATTGAGCGCATTGAACAAAGGGTTGCAAAAGATAAATACATCAGCACAAGTGAATTGAATAAGTTGTTACAGGAAGAAATAGAAAATGTGCTCGTTGATGCCCCTGAGCAATCTTATAAAGATTTTGAAATACCCGAAGGCAAAAAGCCTTACGTTATTTTAATTGTTGGTGTAAACGGCGTTGGTAAAACAACAACTATCGGAAAGCTTGCACATCATTATAAAAAGGCTGGTAAAAATGTTTTGCTTGGCGCTGCTGATACATTTCGAGCTGCCGCAGTTGAGCAGCTCACCATCTGGAGCGAACGGGTTGGTGTTCCTATTGTAAAACAAGCCATGGGCAGCGACCCCGGCGCTGTTGCTTTTGATGCAGTGCAAAGCGCTGTTGCCAAAGGTTTTGATGTAGTGATTATTGATACCGCAGGACGTCTTCACAACAAAGCTCATTTAATGGAAGAACTCACCAAGATTAAAAGGGTAATCAACAAAGTGATTTCCGATGCACCGCATGAAGTGATATTAATTCTCGATGGTTCTACCGGGCAAAACGCTCTTGAACAGGCTAAACATTTTACTGCTGCCACAGATGTAACTGCCATGATAATTACAAAGCTTGACGGAACTGCCAAAGGCGGCGTGGTGCTTGCAATCGCCAATCAATTTAAGATACCTGTAAAATATATTGGCGTAGGTGAAAAATTAGACGACCTGATTGTTTTTGACAAGCATGAGTTTGTAGATACGTTATTTAGTTTGTAGTTTGTGGTTTGTCCACAGGACTCTGCGAGTAGTTTATTCAAAGGAATTCTTGTGGAGCGGCTTGTCCGAAGCATTCAGGAGTAGTTTCGCGTTCCGGAAATAATACACATAACTTCAAAACGATCTATTCATTTTTATAATGATTTTGGCATTGCATGAATAAAATCAATATGACCGGAGGTTCCCCTCAATCATTAAACAATTTTTATTTTCACCCGAGATAAATTTTATCTACTTATCATTTTCTTTCACCAATAATTCTCTTTCAAGGCAGCGCAAATCTTTGGGGTTATAATAATTCTTAAACCATTCTGTTGTGTAAAGATTTATTTCATTTTTCTGTTCACGGTTACGAAAATGAAAATGGTCAATCAGCCGCATGGCTTCTATGGCAAATGCAGTTACTATTTCACGGTCTCTTATTTCAATAAGGTTATCACCGTTTTGTGTTTCTGCAATTTGGGCAAGGTTGCTGCTTCCGCAAAACACTACAGGATTTTTACCTTTGAAATCAACCACTACAAATTTGTGATGTATGCTTATGCCGGGAATTTTTTCTTCTTCTTTAAATGGCGGAGGAAGTCTCTTAGCTTTTCCAATACCGGCAACGCGTACTCCTTTTTTACTGTTGGGTTTGTACAGCGTAACATCTTTGCTCTTATCTACAATGCCATAAGTAAATATGTCATCTCTTTCATGTGCTGTGCGAATTGTTTTTAGTAAGTCTCCGCTGCCCGTAGTATCATTCATTACTGCAAAGAGCACATCGCTTCTGGCTTTCTTAACCCGTGTTGCAATTTGTGTTATCTCCTGCAATGCGAATGCGTCTGAATGGGGCGAAAAACGAAAAGTTACATCAGACATGCCTTTCTTATTTGTAAAGTCAAAAGTCTTTGCAGCAATTTCTGTATTGCGGAAATCTTTCATTTTGTCTGTACCAAAGCTTTCATTAAATACATCTTCATATAATTGCGCAATTGCTGCATTATTAAAAATGAGTACATGGTTTGCATTAATATAAAGACCATTGGTTGAAAAGTTGGTGGAGCCCGTTAATACTTTTACCGGTTTATTATTAAGCTTTTGAATAAATACTTTACTGTGGCTGAAACGGCTAAACCTGCCGCGTACAAGAAGCGCAGCTTTTTTTATATCATCCTTTATTATGTTTTCAAAAACATCTTCAAAAGCAGGAATTCCTTTTTTATCAACTCCTGTATGCAGCGATGCGTTGTCGAGAATAATTCTTACACGCTCTTCTTTTGCAAGCTTAATAAGCGTATCGCAAATAAAAGGTTCATCGAGGTCGTAAGCAAATACATCAACACTCATATTTTTATTTCTCAAAACTTCATCCAGTATTTCATATATACGCATTCTTGCCTGCCAGCCCATCCAGTTAAACTGCTTTTCAAAAGTGTAAGGTTTTATGTCCTTGTTTTTTTCTTTAGGCGCAGGACCGCTTTGCTGTTTCAAATCAAACACAAGGTCAGTATCATTAGGACGTACTTTATTATTATTTCCAAAATTATTTACATAAGCCTGCGATGCAACAAAGCCGCGTGTAAAGCCAAGCTTAAAATCTCCTTTTTCAAATGGATTCACATCTATTGAAACAACCGCAGTAAGCTTTTTATTTAAAGACTGCAGTTCTTTGTTTAGGCTTAATGGACATTTGTAATGGTAAAATCGTTTAAAACTCAATGTGGTATTAGCTTTGGTTTAAATGAAAGGTATGAATAAAAAAATTGCTTTTATTGTGGGTCAAAAATAACCTTAAAATATGGCTATGCCAGAGGTGAACAAAGATTTAAATGTGTAGCATGTGGCAAGCAATTTCTAGGTGGAGAAAGAATTAACAATGAAGTTCTTTGGAAGGAATATGTGGAGAGAAAACAAACTTACACGCAATTGGCAATTAGGTACAATTGTTCAGTAAAAACCATTCAAAGGCGTTTGGATAAAGTACAATTAAGGTTGCCTGAACCACAGGCAAGTGAAGTAGTGCTTTTAATGGATACTACCTATTTTGGGAGAGGGTATGGAGTAATGCTTTTTAAAGATGCCTATAGTGGTAAAAACTTATATAAACTGTATGTAAAAAGTGAAACCAATCAGCACTATGCCGATGGTATTGCTTATTTAATAAAACAAGGTTTCATCATTAATGCTATTGTATGTGATGGGCGCAGAGGATTACTACAATTGTTTGGTGCCATACCCATACAGATGTGCCAGTTTCATCAAGTTGCTATAGTTAGAAGATACCTGACCAGAAAGCCTAAAATGCAAGCCAGTAAGGAGTTGTGGGAATTTGTATTATTATTAGTACGAACGGATAAAGAAAGTTTTGAAGGAGGATTAAACGCATGGCACATCAAATGGAGCGATTTTTTAAATGAACGAAAATTAGATGCACAGGGTAAAAACAGATACGTTCACAAAAGACTAAGAAGCGCTTACAGGAGCCTAAAAACTAACTTGCCCTGGTTGTTTACATGGTACGATAATATGAGCTTAAAAATACCTAATACTACTAATGCCATAGATGGACATTTTGCTGATTTAAAGAATAAATTGAGAAATCATAATGGATTATCAGCAGCAAGAAAAAGAAAGTTTATTGACGAGTTTTTGAAGGCATAGGAAGCTCAGAAAAAATTAAAAGAGCCTCCAACAATGAAAGCTCTTTTAAGTTGACTTTTTCGTCGCTTACAAGTTATCCCTGGCAGGTTGCTCTCCAGCAGAGCCTACTTCCGTTTAGCTTGATAAAGCAAAGGTTAATAACAAACGAATTAATTTTTTAAAACCCAAAAAATAAATACCATTACAAATGTCCATTAGAAAGTATCGTCTAAAAAATACCATTACAAATGTCCATTATACCTTATTATTCAACAATTTTTTCAGGTAATGTACTGAAAAATAGTTGGTAGTTAATTGAGTTTTAGTTTGTAAAAGGCACTGTCAACCCGAAGAGGAACCAAGCTCTGGTGGAGACCAACTTGTCAGCAATAAGGTTGATGCTTATACGAAAAAAGGGGTTGCGCAAATTTGTTTGTTCAACCCTTACTTTTTTTGGTAAGCTAAATGGCTAAAAAA
>JBBRBB010000045.1:0-22116 GCA_038206235.1 Chitinophagales bacterium | reverse complement strand
TGTTGTAAATTAAATACAATATAAATTAAAAATATAGTGACTTATATGATTGTTTTATTTATCATAAAAGGAGTGTTTAAATAGCATCACCCGGCTGAATCATGAATTTCATAGATAAAATGATTTTACTTATTTGTTCAGTTTTATTTTTTATTTCTGGGTCATTCTTTTTTCTTTGCAATAAGTATTTTAGCCAACAGGTAACACAATAGTAAACACACTATCTTCCCCCCGTTCGACCGGGTCGTTCGGGCGGGCTTCCTTCGTATCCACTTTCAATTCTCCACCATACCCTTTTATCTGAATCACGGATTTACGGATTTCACTGATTTTTTGAATTTGTTTATTTTTCTGAGTCATCTTTTAATTAATTTAAATCCGTAATTCTAACATTGGATAATTGAATAATAAACATACTTCCTTCTCCTTCTTTTGTTTCCACTTTCAATTCTCCACCATGTGCTTTTATAATATCGTAGCTCAAACTTAAACCTAAACCCGTTCCCTGCCCAGTTGGTTTGGTGGTAAAGAAGGGTTGGAATATTTTATCGACGATGTTTTGGGGGATACCGTTGCCATTGTCTGTAACAGAAATCAAAACTTCGGCCCCCCTGCCTCCGCCGGTAGGCCGATTCTGGGAAGTCTTCACTCTAACAGTTGGTTCATAACCTTCAGGTTGTTGTTTCTTCTTTTCTGCTACAGCATAAAAAGCATTCGTCAGTAAATTCAAAACCACTCTCCCAATATCCTGTGGAATGATATTGATCTTTTCGATGCTTTTATCAAAATCTGTTTTTATGGTGGCGTTGAATGATTTGTCTTTTGCACGCAAACCGTGGTAACAGAGTCTTGTGTACTCATCTGCCAAAGCATTAATATCAATTGGTTCTTTGGTGGCACTGCTGCTGCGGCTGTGTTGGAGCATTCCTTTTACAATGGCATCAGCACGTTTGCCATGATGGTTTATTTTTTGCTCGTTGTCTCTTATATCATTTGCCAGATCAATTGCCAATTGCATATTGCCAATTGCCAATTCAGCTTTCAATTCATCTGCTAACTCAATATTCACCTCACTAAAATTATTTACAAAGTTTAACGGGTTTTGAATTTCATGTGCAATGCCTGCAGTTAGTTCACCAAGGCTAGCCATTTTTTCGGATTGCACCAATTGCTGCTGTGCCTGTTTGAGATCAACCAATGTTTTTTCAACCTGTTGCTTGGCTGCTTCCAATTTGGTAAAGTCTTCATAACGTGCATTAGCTACAGAAAACGTATCAGCGAGTGCCTGCACCAGTTCAATCTGTGAAGCACTTAATGGTTCGGCGCTGCCCACGTACATCATTCCCTGGGTAAAAGGGACAAACTGAAGTGTTATTGATTCCGGTGGTTCTTCGCCGCCCTAGTAAGTATTGGCTGTTTGTATTTGCCCCTGCTCTATCAACAATTTTGTGTTGGCTATAAATTGTTCCTTGTCCAAATGGTCGGTGTACACTTTTTGCAGGCGCCAGTTGATAACGGGATTTCGTGTAATATCAGAACTGTCAAATGGCAAATGCAATGCTGCCAATGGTTTGCCGTTAGGCGTTGATAAATAAAACTGAACCTTTTCCTCTTTTTCATTGATGATCATTACGCCACACCTGAAAAATGGAACGCCTAATGCCGTGAGTTCTTTCCATACCAATGGTGTGATGCGCTGCAGGTCATCAGCGTTGCGCATGGATGCAATTTCTCCACGAACACGGTCGAGTGAAGATGGCCTTGATCGCTTCCCTTGCCTGCGCTTCTGCTTTTTGTAAATCGACGAAACGGGTATAGGTTTGTTGAAATACTTTAGTAAACCGAAGCACCAGTTCGATCTGTTCCTCTGTTAACCTGTTTCCCCCAACAATCATCAGGTAACCCTGTTTGAAATTGAAATTATGCAGGAATAATCTTTTTGGTGAAAGGGCGATCAGTTGTTCTGCAGTGATCCACTGTAATATACTTCCATCAAAATGGAGGCTTCTTTCTGCAATGAATGTTTGATGTGCAATGGTTTCTTGTTCATCCATTTCAATAATACTCAGCGGCTCCTGCTTTTCCCAGCTTGAAAGAACCGAACGCATCTCTTTTGTTTCTGTGTGCAGCACACCTATCTGATCATTAATTTTACCTGTGGCAGGATTCGGGGCATAGATCCAACCAATTTTTTTCTCCTTGTCAATCAACACATAACCACTTGAAAGGCTTTCGATGCCTAAACGGGTCAATTGATTCCATAGCAATTCGCCGACTTCCATCAATTCATCACTCTTGTGCATAGCCATAGTTCTTGAACGAACTTTTTCCAATGCCACTTCAATCTTTGCTTCTCTTGCCTGTGCTTCTGCTTTTTGAAGATCGAGGAAACGGGTATAGGTTTGTTCGAATACTTTTCCGAATCGCCTGAATATTTCATGTACTTCGGGTACCGGCTCATGTGTATGAAATGATAAATAACCCTGGTTAAAATAAACAAAGTGATAAATCATCTTCTCTGGAAATGCATAACCTGTATCTCTGAGGTTTTTTATTACATCGCCAATAACAGGCACTCTTAATAAATAATCAAAATGTTTTTTTAATGCTTCGCCGGCTACTTCTTTTACGAGGAAATCTTCACCATTTTTCATGGCTTTAAAAGCTTGCTGATAAATCTCACTTTCTATATGTGGTAATTTGAAGGGGGCTTGCAAGCCGCCTTCCGCAGAACTCATCCAGACAGTTGCAGTCTTTTCTTCTTTATCCCAAATATTAAAACCACAACTCCCGGTATGCACACCCAAATTTTTTAACTGTTGAAATAATAAAATAGCTGCATCCTGCAATTCTTCGCTATGCTGCATCGCCATGGTTCTTGCCCGAACTCTTTCTAATGCCAATTGAATTTGCGCTTCTCTTGCCTGTGCTTCGGCTTTTTGTAGATCAAGGAAGCGGACATAAGCTTGTTCAAAAACTCTTGCAAACCTTTTCAGCGTATCAATTTCATTTTCTGAAAGCAATTGTCTTGTATAGGAAGGAATGAAAATCGAAGAATTCTTTGCAAAAGCATCTGACCTTGTAAAGCTTTCGCATTCTAAAAGCCATTTTTTTGCATCGTCAGAAAAGTACTTATAATCAGAATATTCAAACAGCCATTCGAACATCCTGTTTTTTTCTTCAAAGGGAATGGTTTTAGTAAAAAATTCCATTCCTTTTTCTTTGGCTTCTAAAAATTCTTTATGAATAGGATGATCAAAATAAGGGATATAAAAATGAGAAAGGGAACCTAATAAATCGGGTGCAGCTGTCCACTGCTCAATAACATTTGAGCCTTCCTTAAATATAAAAATAACGGCAACTCCATCTTTCACAATATTCAACTCAACCAATTTTTCAAAACGACGTTAACTACTTCCTTAAGTTCATCTGGTTTGTGCATGGCTAAAGAACGGGAACGAACTTTTTCCAATGCGGCTTCTATTTCCAGTTCACGGTTTTTTAATGCAAGTTCCTTTTCCAGTTCGGCATTTCTTACGCTGAGTAATTGTTCCTCTTGATTATTCATGCTGTGTTAACTAAATTAAATTTTAAAAAAAGGTACGGATTTTATTATTTCTATGTTTCAATATTTTATTTATAATACAAGCAATTGTTCTTTATTCAACATCCTTCCCGCCAACGGCGGGACTCTTGTACTTTCTGTTCATCAGTGAACTTTTTTTATGCGCATTCATATTCTTCAGCAGAAGAGTCTCGCCTGAGGCGAGAACGGAAGCTTAATTTATATTCTTCAGCTCAGTACAAAAAAATTATCTTGTATTTGCCGGCAACTCAATTATAAACTCCGAGCCTTCCCCTCTTTCGTCTCTACTTTTATTTGTCCGTCTTGTCCTTTAATCAGCAATTTTTTCACTGAAGGAAAGAGCAGCGTTGATGTCAGTTTCATTCCTTTTAAAAAATACTCCCGCCCCATACGAACTGGTCAAACCCACTATGGGCCGCAAAACGGCTGATGAGAGTTTGTTTTCTTAACCCAATAGCTGATGCTCTTTGCAGCAGCACCTGTTTATCCTGTTCAATAGCTGTTTCCTTTACCTCTACAGCCATTGTGCCGTTGAATATAAAATCAATTTCCTGTCCTGTTTTTTTCTGGTAATACTGTATTTCTCCCTGTGGTTTTAATTGAGTGGCAATGCAGTTTTCAAACAACTGCCCGCCGGATATCTGCAAACCGGCAAGCGTATTTAAAATACCCGTATCGGCAAAATATAATTTCGGTTGCTGTGAAATTTCTTTATCAATATTCCGGGTAAAAGGTTTTACCAAATAAACGAGGTAGGTATATTCCAGCAACTGGATATACGAAGCCATCTTTTGCCTGTTAATGCCGGCTACACTGCTCAATTTACTATAGTCAATTTTATTGGCGGCTCTTGCTGCCAGCAGCTTCACCAATTTATACAGTTCCTCGCTTGCAGAAAAATCAGATAATAATTTCACATCCAGTTCTACATAAGAATTAATGATATCTTTCAACATTTCTTCCTTATCTGTTTTTTTAACCTCCAGCACCACTTCGGGGAAACCGCCAAACTGTATATACTCTTCGTACCATGCTTTGCAGCGGTTGTACCATGCTTTGTTATACAATTGCCATGCATATTTCTCCGGTTGGCGGATGCCTGCTTTCTTAAAATGCAAAAACTCTTTAAAGCTCAGCGGGTACATTTCAAAAATTCTTTTGCGTCCTGCCAGGCTCTCAGAGAACTGATTTTTCATGTAATACGAACTGGAGCCCGTTACTATAAACTTTACTCTATACGTGTCGTATATATATTTTATAAAGCTGGGAAGGTTTTCCACCAGTTGAATTTCATCCAATGCGATTACACAGGGTTTTGAAAAATCCAACCCTTTCAGTTGCAATTCTTCTGCAATGCTTTCATAATCCGGACGATTGAGTAATACCCTTATTTCCACCCGTTCACAATCCAGGTACAGCTTATTGTTATGCTTTACCTGCCCAAGCAGATATTGCACAGCCGTGCTTTTACCAACACGCCGCATGCCCGTAATAACAGTAACCTGCTTTTGCTGCAGATGTTCTGTAAGAGGCTCAAAGGATGAACGGATGATCATTTTTGCGGATAAATGTAAGAAATAGGTTTTACTATTTGATTAAATTATTATCTTAAAGTAATACTATTTGATTTTTAGAATGAGACCAGGTGCGAAAGAAGTACACATCTTTTAAAGTTGAGCACCTGCAGCTAACTTAATTATAAATTCTGCACCTTCTCCTTCCTTAGTTTCTACTTTTATATCACCGCCATGTGCTTTTATAATATCATAACTCAACGATAGCCCCAATCCAGTTCCTTGTCCTGTTGGCTTTGTTGTAAAGAAAGGCTGGTATATTTTATTCAATACTTTTTGAGGAATCCCCATGCCGTTATCTTTTACTTTGATGATAATCTTCTTGTTTTCTTTTATAGTGCTTACCATAACCGTCGGTTCATATAGGGCTCCCCCTTCAGGGGGTTGGGGGGCTTTCTTTTTTTCAGCTACAGAATAAAAAGCATTTGTATATAAGTTTAAAAGCACCCTTCCAATATCCTGCGGCACAACTTCTATCTTCCCAACACTTTCATCAAAATCAGTTTTAAAATTTGCATTGAACGATTTGTCTTTTGCCCTTAAACCATGATAGCAGAGGCGCAGGTATTCATCACACAAAGCATTTATATCTGCAGGTTCTTTTACAGCACTGCTGCTGCGGCTATGCTGCAGCATGCCTTTTACTATGGCATCTGCACGTTTGCCGTGATGAAGAATTTTTTCAAGATTTTGTTTTACATCATCCGCAATGGCAATAGCTTCTTCTTTGTTGCCATTGGTTAATTCTGTTTTCATTTCTTCAAGTAACTCACTGCTTACCTCAGAAAAATTGTTGACGAAGTTTAATGGGTTTTGTATCTCATGTGCAATGCCTGCGGTAAGCTCTCCAAGGCTTGCCATTTTTTCTGATTGGATGAGTTGGGATTGTGTGGATTTCAGATCGGTCAATGTTTTTTCCAACACTTTATTTGCCTTCTGTTTCTGCTTGTTATTGAGGTAAAGAATAAAACCAATTAAAAACATTACTCCTAATCCAGCTAATAAAGCATATTGTTTTAATTGATTTTGATAAGCTATCCTTTCGGTTTCAATCTTTCGTTGACGTTCCTGTTCTTCAGAAATTATTCTTTGTAATGCCAGTACTTTGCCTGCACCATATAATTCATCATTGGCCGACTTAGCTATTTTTAAATAATAATTAGCACTTTTAATGTCAATAGGCTCATATAATTCTGCAAGCAGGTTGCTGGCATCGAGTAAGGCTCTGTTATAGGAGATAGAACGTGCTGCTTCAAGACCAAGCTTTGCAAAATAAATGCCTGAATCACGTTCGTTCATTTCTTTATAAAATCCTGCAATTGTGTTATAGCCTTCGCTTAGCCCGCGGTTTGATGAGTCCTTTCGATTTATTTGAATACTTTCATGTAAGTATTCAATTGCTTTGTTATGGTTGCCTAAACGAAATTGAAGTTCTCCGTATTTCAAGAGAATTGGCCCTTTAAAAAAACCAGATTGTAAACTCTTGTTGTATAAATTTTGAAGGTAAAGTAAAGAGGAGTCCAATTGATTTTTTCGCATGTAGCAAATACCTATATTCAAATCTAAAAATACTTCGGAAGCCGCTGCCTCTCTTGTATGCTGAATCGTTTCATTTATTAGCTTGCCTCTTTGAAAATAACTTATTGCTTTGCTGTAATCTTTTAGTTCGAGGTAGACAACTCCAATACCTCTCAGGCACTTTGCCATAAGAAGTGGTAACTTATTACTTTCAGCAATTTGTAATCCCTGATATTGTAATTCCAGAGATTTTGGCATATCCCCTAAAATTCTAAATGAAAGTCCCAGCTCATGTAATGCATTTGCTTCCCCTTTAAAAAAATTAATTCTTTGTGCCAAAGCCTGCGCCTTATTCCCAAACATGACAGAAGAATCCTGATTGTATTCACGATAGAAATTACATAAAGCTACCATAATCAGTACACGGCTTGTATCTTGTGGTGCCATGGACAATTCCTGCTTTAACTGCTTTAAGTCATCTAAATCTTGCTTGGTTTGAGGAAAACAAATGCACCATTCAAGTACAAGAGTTATGATTAGTAATGTCTTTTTCATTCATTGATTTTAATTGGTAACTGAATCATAAACACCGTTCCTTCCCTCTCCTTTGTCTCCACTTTTATTTCTCCACCATGTGCTTTTACAATATCGTAGCTTAATGATAATCCCAAACCTGTTCCCACCCCTGTTGGTTTTGTAGTGAAAAATGGCTGGAAAATTTTGTCCAATACTTTTTGAGGAATGCCATTGCCATTTATGCTGAATTTCAGATTAATTTATTCCATGGTTTCACAATTATTCCATTGCTTCTTTTTTGTTCCTGATTTCCACCATATACCAATAGCTTTTCCACTCTTCCTGTTTTTAATGAAGAAAAATATTCTATCCCCTTAAAGAAATCTGTTGAGATAGTTTCTCCTGCTTTCATTTCAATTGCTGTTAATTTGCCTGCACTGTCAATTAATATATCTACTTCGTTTCCGGTTTTATCCCGCCAGTAATAAAGATTATCAGTCGCACCTTTATTGAACCGCTCTTTCAGCAATTCACTTACAATCAGATTTTCAAATAAAGGGCTTGGCAGCATGGGTAGCAATTTGTTTTGCGTTGCTTATGCCTAAGAGTGAGCAGGCTACTCCTGTATCGTAAAAATAGAGCTTGGCGGTTTTCATAATCCGCTTATTAAAATTAGTGTGGTAAGGCTTTAGTAAATAAGTAATATAACTGCGTTGCAACACACTTAACCAGGCAGCTACTGTTTTCTGGTCAATACCGCAATCGTTTGAAAGGGCGGTCAGGTTCAACAACTGGCCTGTTCGCCCAGCGCACAACCGCAATAGTTTTATGAACTGTGAGATTGCTGATATTTTTCAGTTGTCTTACATCTCTTTCAACATAAGTGGTAATATAGCCTGCATACCAGTCTGCCGGATTTATTTTTTTTGCAATTACTTCAGGATACCCGCCGCACAGGATATGCCAACCGTAATCTGCCTTTATTTTTTTGCTGTCTTTTAATTCCCGTAACGATAAAGGCAAAAAGCTGTAAATAAGCAATTCTGCCTGAAAGTGTTTGCGTAATGTTTTTCTGCAACAGAAAATTATTAGAGCCAGTAAGTATAAACAGGCCTTTCTTTTTTGTTTCATCCAGCACCTGCTGCAAATAAGAAAACAGGTGTGGCGCTCTTTGTATTTCATCCAGTATGGCGCCATTTTTATACTGCGACAGGAAGCCCCTTGGGTCAGTGCCGACAAATTCCAATGTGTCGGGATTTTCCAAAGAAACATAAGACTTCTGCGGAAACAGGGCCCTGCACAGCGTGGTTTTGCCGCTCTGCCTTGGCCCAATCACGGCTACACTGCGGAATGTTTTTGCCAATTTTATCAGCCTTGATTCTGCTGTACGTTTTATCATTATTTAAAAATAACACATTCTGGACAAATCCGGAATTTGATTCCGGGTTTGTCCTAATTGAATTTCTTACTGAGATATTCCTTTTATTGTTTTTGCCCTTAGAAATTATCTTTTAATCAGGAGAGTACCGGCAATAGAATAATAAACTCCGCAATTGGGTATTTCAAGCTGTTTGGAAAGCTGACTCTTATTCATTCTTTTTTCAAACATGTAATGTTCCAAAATATCTTTAATGCCGGTATAAAGAGGCATAGGATATTTTTGACTTTCATATTCCTCAACTGCAACAAAAATTTTTTGTAATTCTGCTGTTTCCCGCTTAGTGAGATTCTTAAATCCTCTTTCAATATACAGCTCAATTTGGGCGAGCGCTGAATGGTATTGACTATTTGCGCTTATTTTCATTTTTACCACATTATCTCCTCAAGAGTTATTCTTTAGGTTTCAAATCCTTTTTTTCAATGAATTTTTTTAAAAGCCTGGTGCCCCAGAATATTCACCTCAGTAATTCTCGGGTTTTTGTTTTGTGTGCCTGCATCTTACAACGGTTATAATATCTCTTTCTATTTTGTATGAAAATCTGATTCTCTTTATTTCAAAAGCTCTGTAATTTCCCTTGTTATTATTTTTATATTTATCCGGAGGAAACCTTTCGGGATTAGAATCTACTTTCTCAAATTTCTTTTCAATTTCGAAGGCAAGTTTTGCGGCATTTTGCGGAGAAGAATTTGGCTATATAATCAAGAATTTTTGTAAGATTTTCAAGAGCCTCTTCATCCCAAATTATTTTTGCCATTGTTTTAATTTTTTCAAAACATCTTCATGCTCTACAAATTTTCGCTGACTTATGCGTAATTCAGCTTCTTCAATTTCTTTGTTATAATCATTTAATTTCTTTTGGCGACATTGGAGCTTCATCATCTTCCTCAATGAAAGACTTCAATAAATTAATCACGGAAAACTTCTGTGTATTTGAAAGTTTTTCCCATGTTTGCAGTAATTTTTTTTCAGATATATCAGTTAACATAGACTTTATTTGTATAAAATTAGGCAATTCATACTTTGCTCACCATCCTCACCACCGGCACAATCATTTCCTCTAAACTTACTCCGCCATGCTGAAAAGTATTTCGATAATAATTTGCATAGTAGTTATAGTTATTAGGATAACATAAATAACCATCTTCTTTTGCGAATATGTAGGAAGAGTTTACATTGGGCACAGGCAAGCCAACTTCACGGGGGTCGCGAAATGCAAGCACTTCTTTTGCATCGTAATTAAGATTGCGCCCGTGTTTGTAGCGAAGATTGGCGGTAGTTTGCTTGTCGCCTATTACTTTACACGGTGTTTTTACTCTTACGGTTCCATGGTCTGTTGCCAGTATAAGGTTGATTTTTTTATCCGCAATTTTTTTGAGCGCCTGGTGCAGCGGGCTATGCTCAAACCAGCTACGGGTAAGGCTTCTGTAGCTTGCCTCATCACCGGCAAGCTCTTTTAATACTTCCATTTCTGTGCGTGCATGGCTCATCATATCTACAAAATTGTAAACGATAATATTGAGCTGATTATTCAGCAGGTTATGAATATTATTTACCAGTTGCTGGCCATCATTATTATGCAAAATTTTCGTGTAGCTGTATTTAAGATCTTCTCTTCTTAATCTTTTCAACTGTGCTTTAAAAAACATTTCTTCATTCAAATTTTTACTTCCTTCTTCATCATCATTTTTCCATTGCACGGGGAATTGTTTTTCAATATCAATGGGCAGCATTCCTGCAAATATTGCATTGCGGCAATATTGAGTAGCAGTGGGCAGTATGCTGTAAAAAGATTCCTCTTCCATGATATTAAAGCTTTCTGCAAAAATGGGCTCTATTGCTTTCCATTGGTCGAATCGCAGATTATCAATTACAATAAAGAAAGTTGAAACGCCCTTTTCTATATGCGGTAATACTTTAAGCTTAAAAAGATTATGACTCATAACAGGAGCATCTGTTGATTTAGGATTCACCCACCGGGCGTATTGCTTACTGATGAACTTATAAAATTCGGTATTCGCTTCCTGCTTTTGTGTTTGAAATACTTCCTGCATTTCAGGGCTATTGCTTTTTTCCATTTCCAATTCCCAGTACACAAGCTTTTTATAAATATCCATCCATTCATTATAGTCAGGGTTGCTGTTGAGCACCATAAACAAATTGCGGAATTGTTGCTGGTAAGCCGAGGTTGTTTTTTCCGCAACAAGTCTCCGGTTATCAATTATCTTTTTTAAGCAAAGCAATACCTGGTTTGGATTTACAGGTTTGATAAGATAATCTGTTATCTGGCTGCCAATAGCTTCATCCATTAAATTTTCTGTTTCATTCTTTGTTATCAGCACAACGGGTATGCGACTATTTACTTCTTTAATTTTTTGCAAGGTTTCCAGACCGGTAATACCGGGCATTGTTTCATCGAGCAACACCACATCAACAGCGTTTTCTTTTACATAATCAATTGCTTCAAAACCATTGGTAAGGGTTTGCACGCCATAGCCTTTATTTTCAAGAAATATTTTTTGTGATTGCAGGCTTTCAATTTCATCATCTACCCAAAGTATTGTTGGTACAGCCATAAATTATTTTAGATTGCAGATTTAAAATTTAAAATTTTCTGATGAATTTTCAATTCATCGAATAAGAATAGAATGCTATCTTTTCAAATGTATCCATCATTTTACAAGTTGTAGTTTTGCAGATGTTCTTTTACCAGAAACATAACAAATAGCAAAGAAGAATGGCTTCTCTTCCAAGAAAAATTATTAACGACCCTGTACATGGATTTATTACCATAGATCATCCTCTCATTTTTAAAATCATTGCTCATCCTTATTATCAGCGGCTGCGGCGAATTCATCAAATGGCATTTGCGCAATTGGTTTATCCCGGCGCTACGCACACAAGATTGCATCATTCTTTAGGCGCTTATCATTTAATGTGCAGAGCTGTGGAAGAACTGCGCAATAAAGGAACTTATATAAGTAATGAAGAAGAAATTGGAGTAAAGGCTGCCATTCTCCTGCACGATATTGGTCATGGCCCTTTTTCTCATGCTTTGGAAAATGTTTTAATACCGGGAATAAGTCATGAGCAATTAGGTATACAAATAATGCACTTGCTCAATAAAGAATTTAACGGTGAATTAGAATTAGCAATTAAAATCTTTACAAACAATTATCATAAGCCATTTCTGCATCAACTAATAAGCGGGCAGTTAGATGTTGACCGTTTAGATTATTTAACCCGCGATAGTTTTTTCACGGGAGTTAGCGAAGGCGTAATAGGCTACGACCGCATTTTAAAAATGCTTATTGTTCATGATGAGCAACTGATGGTAGAAGAAAAGGGAATATACAGTATAGAAAAATTTTTAGTTGCCCGAAGGCAAATGTACTGGCAGGTTTACCTGCATAAAACAGTGCTTTCATCAGAAAAAATGCTTGTGAAAATTATGCAAAGAGCAAGAGAGATTTATAACAAAACAGATACACCATTAAAACTGAATTCTTCGTTAGATTATTTTTTTGAAGCATCTGTTGGAAATATAAATGCAGAAATAATTAATAAATTTTGCAGCCTTGATGATATTGATATTTTGTTTGCCATAAAAAAATGGAGCGTTCATATGGATACAGTCTTGAGAACACTTTGCCTGAATTTACTGAACCGGAAATTGCTAAAGTGTAAATTGCAGGCAGAATCTTTTAGTGAAGATTTTGCAGAAGCAAAAAGGAAAGAAGTAATGCAGCATTTGAGTATTACAGAAGATGAATCATGCTATTTTGTTTTTACCGGCGAAGCGGTTAATACAACTTACCAGTTAACAGATGAGCATATTAATATCCTGTTAAAAGACGGAAACGTAAAAGATATTTCACGTGTAGATAACCCGCTTATACATGAAACACTTTCCGTACCCGTTAAAAAATTCTACATTTGTCAATTATTGTGAATGCCCGGCTGCAATAAATAGTAACCCTCAAAGTTTTGTTTTATGAAAATAACTGCCGAACGCATAGCCTCTCTCGTTAATGGAAGAGTAGAGGGAGATGGCAGCGTTACCGTTAATTCCCTTGGAAAAATTGAAGAAGCAAAAAAAGACCAGCTTACTTTTTTTGCAAATCCCAAGTACGAAGAGTTTTTATATACCCGCAACGCTTCGGTGATTATAATAAATGAAAATTTTGAATTGAAACAACCTGTTAGTTCTGTTTTAATAAGGGTTGAGGACGCCTACCTGGCCTTTGCTTCTCTATTAAACAAATACCAGGAAATGATGAAAGATCAGTTGACCGGCATTCAGCAGCCCAGCTATGTGCACCCTACTGCAAAACTGGGTGAGCACATTTATATAGGAGCTTTTACTTACGTTGGCGAAAATGTACACTTGGGCAACTATTCAAAATTATATCCCGGTGTATATATCGGCAATGATGTTACCATTGATGATAATACAGTAATACATCCCGGCGTAAAAATTTATCATGATTGTGTTATTGGTAAAGAGGTAATAATCCATGCAGGCACTGTTATTGGCTGTGATGGTTTTGGCTTTGCGGCCCAGACAAACCGCAAATACAAAAAAATTCCGCAAATAGGCAATGTAATCATTGAAGACTTTGTTGAAATAGGCTCTAATGTAACCATTGATTGCGCTACCATAGGCTCAACCATAATACGTTCGGGAGTTAAATTAGATAACCTGATACAAATTGCACATAATGTTGAAATAGGCACAAACACTGTAATCGCTGCGCAGGCAGGCATTAGCGGCAGCACTAAGATTGGTAAAAATGTAATGATAGGCGGGCAGGCCGGAATAGTAGGACATTTGCAAATTGCAGATGGCAGTAAAATAAATGCTCAGAGCGGTGTAAGTAAATCACTTAAAATTCCAAATTCCGCCGTTACCGGTTCACCGGCCTATGATTATACAAGTGCCTTACGAAGCCAGGCTATTAGCCGCAATCTTCCCGAACTTGAAAAACGCATCTCCGAGTTAGAAAAAATTATTCAGCAATTAATAATGGAACGGGTGGGTGTATAAATAAATTTCCTGCAATATTTTTATTTTCATCTTTTTTATATACTGCTGTATTAAGCTTATAACACAGGGTTGAAAGCAAACAATACACATTTACCTGCTAAACCCTATTTTTGCAGCCTAAAAAATTCATCGCGGCATTATAGCAAGTGCGAATTCGTTTAGTTTTATTCTTCAAAAATGAAGCATCACTCAACTAAAGCTATATACTAATAATGCTGCCTGTACAACAATATCTTTAACATGGACATGAATTTTAATACTGACAAACAACATACACTGGCTTGGCAAACAAACATTAGCGGAACAGGCTTACATACAGGCTTGCTGGTTGATATGACCCTGAAACCTGCAAATCCCGGCTTTGGAATACAATTTCAGCGTGTTGATCTTCCGAACAAACCCATTATTAAAGCTGATTGCGATTTCGTTACCGAAACTAACAGGGGTACAACTCTTGAAGTTGGAGAGGCAAAAATAAGTACGGTTGAGCATCTTCTTGCTGCACTTGTTGGAATGGGAGTTGATAATGTATTGATTGAATTAAATGGACCTGAAGTTCCCATTATTGATGGCAGTGCAGAACCTTTTGTAGAAGTCATTGATGAGGTGGGAGTAGTAGAACAAAATGCCGCAAAAGTTTGGTATAGCATTGATGAAAATATTATTTATCGCGATGAAGCAAAGCGGGTAGAAATGGTGGCGCTACCAGCAATTGAATACCATGTAACTACCCTTATAGATTTCAACAGCCCGGTTTTGGGCACCCAGCACGCAGGGCTAAAATCAATGCGGGATTTTAAAACCGAGATTGCTCCATGCCGTACCTTCTGCTTTTTGCATGAATTGGAAATGCTCCTCGATAATAATCTTATACAAGGCGGAGATATAAATAATGCAATCGTAGTGGTAGATAAACCCGTATCTCCTGAAGAAATGCAACGCCTGGCAAAAGTTTTTAAACGCGAAAAAATAGAGGTTAAAAGTGAAGGGTATCTTAACAATCTTGAGTTGCGCTTTCCCAATGAAGCTGCTCGTCACAAATTGCTTGATGTAGTGGGAGATCTTGCATTGATTGGTTATCCTATTAAAGCCAGGATACTTGCCAACCGCCCGGGGCACAGCACCAATATTGCGTTTGCTAAAAAAATTAAACAGTATATCAAAAAAAACAAAGAAACTATAAATAATGTACCTGTTTATGATCCCACACTACCACCTATAATGACATTGGCACAAATTGAAAAAGTACTGCCGCACAGATTTCCTTTTCTTTTTGTTGATAAAATAATTGAGATATCAGATAAGCACACAATAGGTGTGAAGAATGTAACATGTTCTGAATGGTTCTTTTTAGGGCATTTTCCTAATAATCCTGTAATGCCAGGCGTTTTACAGTTGGAAGCATTGGCACAAACCGGTGGCATTTTTTGTATCAACTCAATGCCTCCGGGACGATATGATACCTATTTATTGAAAATTAATAACGTAAAATTCAAACAAAAGATATTTCCCGGAGACACCATGTTATTAAAACTAGAACTTAATGAGCCTATCAGGCGTGGTATATGTAATATGAAAGGAACAATATACGTTGGGGGAAAAATAACAACAGAAGCCGATATGATAGCAAAGATTATCAAAGTAGCCGATTAGCCTGATGTACATCTGAAAACCACTGTGTTCGCCATTTCATTTCCATGTTGGCATTTTTAAATCAGGCCGCCGAATAAAAATTATATATGATTCATCCACACACCTATATTCATCATAATGCAAAGCTGGCAGACAATGTAAAAATTGACCCTTTTACAGTTATTCACCAGGATGTTGAAATAGGCGAAGGAACTTGGGTGGCAAGCAATGTAACCATTATGGCAGGAACAAAAATTGGAAGTAACTGCCGTATTTTTCCAGGCGCAGTTCTGGGTGCAATTCCGCAGGATTTAAAATTCGATGGCGAAAAAACGCATGTTGAAATAGGCAATAACACCACCGTTCGTGAATGTGTAACCATAAACCGCGGAACTAAAGACAGGGGAAAAACAAAGGTTGGCAATAACTGCCTTATTATGGCTTATGCTCATATTGCTCATGATTGTTTAATTGCAGATAATTGCATAATCAGTAATAGTACACAACTGGCCGGGCATGTTACCATGGATGAATATGCAATAATTGGCGGAGTGAGCGCCGTACATCAATTTGTGCATATAGGCCCACATACGTTTATTGGCGGGGGCTGCCTGGTGCGTAAGGATGTTCCTCCTTATATTAAAGCAGTTAAGGAACCCTTAAGCTATGGCGGTGTAAACAGCGTAGGCCTGAAGCGCAGGGGCTTTAGCCTACAGCAGATAAATCAAATTCTTGATATATACAGAATAATTTACAATAAAGGCTTAAACACAAGTAAAGCACTTGAATATATTGAAGAAGAAATGGCTGCTTCTGATGAAAGAGACGAAATACTCACTTTCATAAGAGAAAGCACCAGGGGAATTATTAAAAGATATACAAAAAACGAGGTTGAGGATGAGCTTTAAATTCTTCCTTCTTTATGCACATTTCCCTTAAAAATATTTCTAATCTTTCCGGCTTCCCATAACTGAATTCATTCATGAAAATTACGCTGCAGAATGTTGGTAAAAGATTTAATCGTGAATGGATTTTCAAAAACATCAGCTTCATTTTTAAGGATGCAAAATTTTATGCCATAACAGGCCCTAATGGCTGTGGCAAAAGCACACTGCTGCAAATGCTTGCAGCAAGCTTAACCGCTAATGAAGGAGAAATACAATTTTTACATTCAGATGTTGAATTGTCAATTGAAGATATACACAGGCATATTGCTTTCTCTGCGCCTTATCTCGAGTTGATTGAAGAAATGACAGCACTGGAATTTCTTCATTTCCATTCAAGCTTTAAGCCTCTTATGAAAAGCATGAATGCAGAAGAAATACTTTCAGCAGTTTCGCTTGAAAATGCGGCACGTAAGCAAATACGTGATTACAGCAGCGGAATGAAGCAGCGTCTTAATCTTGCACAGGCTGTTTTTTCAGATGTCGCCGTATTATTGCTCGATGAGCCTTGCACTAACTTTGATGAAGACGGCTATAAATTATATTACCGGCTAATTGAGGTGTATTGCAAAAACAGGTTAGTTATTATAAGCAGTAATGATGAAAGAGAATATACATTTTGTGAGGAGCGATTACATATACCGGATTATAAAAAAATTCTTTCGCAAATTGTTTGATGGGCTGCGTTTGTTTGTATGAACAAGAAACTTTTAAGCTAATAAAAAAAATTATTTATTGATGATGGTGGTGCAGCTTTTCTGCAAACCCTTCTGCGCTGATGCTTTCTTCAATCACAGCAGCCTTATTTTCTAATATGCTAAAGAGCTTTTCTGTTTGAATTTTATGATACGTGTTTTCAACAAATTTTTTATCCTGCATCATACGGTTTACATATTCACCAAGCCATGGCACATCATCTAAAGACTTTCCACCCATATAATTTGAAACTTGCCGCAGCGCCGCTTCTTTTATTTCATCCTCTTCAACAGTAATTTTATTGTCATTAATAAGCTTGCCGCTAATCAATGTCCATTTTAATTGACTCGCAAAAAGTGGGTATTCAGTATTTACTTCATCTTCTGTTTTAGGTTTATCACCTCCTGTTTGCAGCCAGCGTTTTAGAAAATTTTCAGGGAAGTCAATTTTTGTATTATCAATAAGATAATGGTAGAGCTGGTCGTGCATTTGGTTGCGTGCCTCTGCTGCAGAATAATTTTCAATTTCTGCTTTTACTGCATTGCGAAATTCTTCTTCAGCAGTTATATCCGAAGCAGCATAAACAATATTAAAAAATTCTTCAGTTAGCTCTGCTTTTTCAAGGGTGCTTATTTTGGTGATAGTGATATTGAAAAAGGTATCAATAGAGTCCCTGCTGTCTTTTTCAATCCCCAAATCTTTCAATATCCATGCTCTTTCTTTTTCATTAAATGCAGTATTTAACCGGATAAGAAGCGCATCATCTTTTTTTCTTCCGGTAAGTTGGCTTTGCATTTCAGGTGTAAAATGTTTAACCAATACTGTAATACTTTTCTCAATACCATTTTCAATATTGCTGCCGCTGCTATCAGCTTCTGTAAATAAAAGCTCAAGAATATTTTCTTCATTACTTATTTCTTCAGGCTCATATTTTCTTCCATATCTTGTTTGCAACCTTTCTATTTCTTGGTTAGTCATCTCCTCTGTTACCTGCACTTTATACAGTGTAGTCTGAATATTATTTACATTAATTTCAATTTCTGGTTTCAGCCCAATTTCAAAAGCGAATGCATAATCACGGGGATTATTCATATCGAGCCTGCGGGCATCACTTTCCAATGGAAGAGGCTGCGCAAAAATATCGAGCCGTTCCTGCGTCATGTAATTAGTAAGCTCCTTTTCTACAGTACGCAGCACTTCATCTGTAAAAACACTTTGCCCATACATTTTTTTTATTAAACCGGCAGGAACCATTCCTTTTCTAAAGCCCTGTATGCTGGCTTTTTTAGCGTACGACTTTAAACTTTTTTCAAAGGAATTAAAATAGTCTTCTTTTGATAAGTTTACGATAAGCTTATCATTTAGTAAAGAGATATTTTCTCTTGTAACTGTTGCCATGATAAAAGTTGAAAAGTTGAAAAGTTGAATGGTTGAAAGGCTGTAAGAAGAGTTGAAAAGTATAAACCAATCAACCAGTCAACAGATCAACTAAACAACAATACTGAGTGCGGATGGAGGGGGTCGAACCCACACGCCTTGCGGCGCCAGATCCTAAGTCTGGTGCGTCTGCCAGTTTCGCCACATCCGCTAATGGGGCGCAAAAGTAATATTAAAAGAAAAATGTACCAAGTGTTCCCTATAGCGAAAATTTCCATCGAAGATTTCCAGTAACATAAAAAAGAAATCTGAAATTGAGCGCCTGTTACAAAAATGTTACACATTCATCTACCATATTTTTACTGCCAATAAATATAGGCGTTCTCTGATGCAGCTTTGCAGGCTCAATTTCTAAAATGCGCTGCTTCCCATCGGTTGCTTTGCCGCCTGCTACTTCTACAATAAATGCAAAAGGATTGCACTCGTACATCAACCTTAATTTTCCTTCGGGCTTGCCTGAAGTTCCGGGATACATAAAAATTCCGCCCTTAATTAAAGTACGGTGTACATCTGCCACCATACTTCCAATATACCGGTTGTTGTAAGGACCGCCATCATCTTTTGTTTTCTTTTGGCATGTAGTAATATATTGCTGTACGCATTTATCGTACTGGTAAAAATTGCCGTGATTGATGGAATAAATTTTTCCGCTTGCGGGGCATTGCATATAAGGATGACTTAAACAATATTCGCCGATAGAAGGGTCTAAAGTAAATCCATTCACGCCGCGGCGGGTAGCATATACAAACATAGTAGAGGAACCGTACACAATATATCCTGCAGCCACCTGACGTACACCGGGCTGCAAAAAATCATTTTTGTTGCAGGGCTTTCCTAATTCACTTATGCGCCGATACACACCGAAAATGGTACCGATAGAAACATTCGTATCTATATTGCTGCTTCCATCCAGCGGGTCAAACATTACAATATATTTGCTATTGTTACTCACCTCATCATCAAACACAACAATATCATCCATCTCCTCGCTGCCAATACCGGCGCAGCTGATACCATGCTGCAATACACCTATGAGTTGATTGTTTGCAAGCACATCGAGCTTTTTTACATCTTCACCCTGCACGTTCATTGTTCCTGCATCACCAAGAATATCTACAAGACCTGCTTTATTCACTTCTACATTAATGCGTTTTGATGCAAGACCAATATCACGCAATAAATTACTCAGCTCACCGGTTGCATTGGGTATGGTGCGAAATTGCTGAATGGTAAATTCATCGAGAGTTAATACCTGCCTGTTTACAATCATAAGCGAATCGTTTAGTGTGCAATTTTATTAAAAATGCAGAACAAAAGAATTATCGAGACCATTATAAAACATTGAGCACACAGATAAAATATCTCTGCCTAATAAAACATGAAAGGGTTGTCCGGATAAATTTGCACAAGGCGCCTGCACGGACAATAAGTTAGGCTGATTGATTGGCAATCCTACGGCAATATCATAAAATAATTGTTCTGATTCTCCGGCGGCTGTATGCACTTTTTGTATATCAAAAGAAATTAATCCTAACTTTTGAACTATATCATCAGAAATACATGTAGATGATGCACCTGTATCAATTAATGCAGTGGCTTTAAACGCAGGAATAATTTTTCCTTCTTTTAAAAGTTTTTGTGCAACAGGTTGCGAGGGATAAATTACTACCTCAATTACAGGTCCGGTTTGGTGCAGAGAACTATTACGAACTGTAAGGAACGCCATGAGTAAAATTTAATTCACGTGTGTAGTTAAACATTTGACCCGGATTATCATTAATATTTTTAACTAAGAAAGAAACGTTACCAAAGGCATCTATACCCTGTTTAATTGCATCAAGCCGGTTTAACCATACACCCAAAAGATTTTGGTCTTTTATAACTGCAAATCCACCGGAAGGATTTTTAGCCAGAAGCTCATCCTGAATTTCATAAAAATATTTGATTTCTATTTCGAGGCTTTGTGCCACAAATATTGATTTATTGCAAGTTAAACAATATGTATCTATCCATCAAACTATGTGCTTTTAAAAGTAAATCGTTTAGTGTGCAAAAGTAATTGCCTGTTTTTATTTACAAATATTTCGCCGCTTATCTTTGTTCACTTCTTTAAAAGTTTGTTAGTTAAATTCTAAAAATTACAGATGAAAGTTTTCAAGTTTGGAGGTGCCAGCGTAAACAGCGTAGACAGAATTAAAAATATTGGAGAGATATTAAATTTATATGCAGGCGAAAATTTGATGGTGATAATTTCTGCAATAGGTAAAACAACGAATGCACTTGAAAAAGTGGTGGAAGCATTTTATGCCGGTAATAAAGAAACAGGAATCTCTTTGTTTGATGTTGTAAAAAAGCAACACATTGATACTGCAAAATATTTACTCGTTACCAATTTCAATGCATGCCTTGCGCAGTTGAATGATTTTTTTACAGAAGTTGAATGGCTGCTGAATGATAAGCCTGCCCGATCTTATGATTATTATTACGACCAGGTGGTATGCACCGGCGAATTGCTTAGCACATGCATCATTAGCCATTACCTGAATGAAGCAGGAATACAAAATATATGGCTTGATGTGAGAGATATTATAAGAACAGATGATAATTTTCGTGATGCAAATATTGATTGGGATGTAACGGAGGAGAGAGTAAAGTTTGCAGTTGGCAGTTGGCAGTTGACAGATGAAAATCCGAAATCCAAGGACGCTAAACACGAAACGCCAAACAACATCGAACATTCAACATCCAACATCCAACATCCAACATCCAGCATCTTCCTCACCCAAGGCTTCATCGGCAGCACAGATGAAAACGAGAGCACAACCCTCGGCCGTGAAGGAAGTGATTATACCGCTGCCATATTTGCAAATATTTTAAATGCCGAAAGCTTAACTATATGGAAAGATGTGAAGGGCGTAATGAGCGCCGACCCAAAACAATTTCCTGAAGCAACCTTGATAAATGAATTAAGCTTTGATGAAGTAATTGAAATGGCTTACTATGGCGCACAAGTTATTCATCCAAAAACAATAAAGCCCTTGCAGAACAAGGGAATTCCATTGCATGTAAAATGTTTTCTTGAACCATCATTGCCCGGAACGCTTATTTATAAAAAGCATATAAAGAGTTTACCGCCCATTGTTATTATAAAACAAAACCAGGCACTGATGCATTTGCACAGCCAGGATTTTTCTTTTGTTGGTGAAAAGCCCGTAAGCCATTTATATGAAATATTCAGTAAGCTAAAAATAAGACCGAATCTTATTCAAACAGGAGCAATCAGTGTGCAGCTTTGTCTTGATGACAGAACTGATAAAATTGAACAGCTTGCTTCTGCCGCAAGTAATAGCTTTGATGTTGAAGTAGAAAAAGGTCTGCAGCTTTTAACCATCCGACATTTTAATGATGAACTGTTAGAAAAAATGCTTCAGCAAAAAGAAACTGTTTTACTGCAGCAAACAAAAGAAACGGTGCAGGTGGTGTACAGGTAATGGTTTCTCGTTTATCGTTTATTGTTTCTAGTTTATCGTTTTTTTTCCGATGCAAACTTACACTATCAACGCGAAACTTCTTCTGCTCCTTTTATCTCTTAGAAACTGTTTAAAAATAGGATTTTGCATTACCAGTAGGCAAAAAACCGGATAAATTTTGAATAATTAACATAGGTGGAAAAAAAGGCTATTGCTTAAAAGTTGAAAAATTGTACTAATTGTGAATAACAACAAACT
>JBBRBB010000044.1:0-23420 GCA_038206235.1 Chitinophagales bacterium | reverse complement strand
CCCTAATAATTCTTTAATATATTTTACATCTATTCCTTTTTCAAGCAAATGTGTAGCAAAGCTGTGGCGCAGACTATGAAAGCTCAAATCTTTTTTAATACCTGCCTGCTCTTTTGCACGCTGAAATATTTTTTGTGCACTTCGCTCACTGTACGGCTCTTTACCATCAGGCCCGGTGAATAAATAATTTGCCGGTCTTGGATTCTGCAGCTTTATATACTGCCGCAACACATCAAGCACTAATATGCTCAGGTTTACTACCCTGTCTTTTTTGCCTTTTGCCCGCCGAACAAAAATTTGCATTCGCTTACTGTCTATATCCTGCACACGCAAACAAACTGTTTCACTTACTCTTAACCCCGCACTGTAAGCCGTGAATAAAATAGCTTTATGCTTTATATTGCTTACGGCTGAAAACATTCTTTTTAGCTCTGCTTCATTCAAAATCTTTGGCAGCAGCAAAGGCCTTTTTGGTCTTGGAATTTCAAAGAACATTTTCTCTTTATGCAACACCTGCTCATAGTAATATTTAATTGCGTTAATGCGGCTGTGTAAGGTATTTTCTGATAAGCCTTTACTATGGCAATAAATAAAATACCGTTGCAGGTGCTGCGGTTTCAGATCTTGCACCGGAATATTGCCCAGCAACTGCAGCAACTGTGCAAACTCATTTCTATAAGTTCTTATTGTGCTTTGGCTGTACGCTTTTAATTGCAGATGCTGCAAAAATTTTTGCATCTGCTCATTGTTATTTTGGCTTATATATAATAATGCGGCTTTACCCATCATCCCTAATTCTTTTTTGTTGTTGGGAGATAAAGGAGTATGAGTTTGCACCGCAGGTTGCGGTGGTATTAATGCAGACGCAACCTGCAGCGGCAGCTTGCATTGATTACGGTTTTCGTCGGTGTCAGGTATTGTCCATCCCTTTAAACTGCGGCTCCATCTTGCGCCGGGCACTTTGCGCATACGCACATTAAATGCGGCATTTATTTCAAACTTAACCAGTATTCTATTTTGGCCTTTGTGTATTATGGGCCTGATGATTAATTCACTCATGGGGTATAGACAAAGCCCTAAACTAAAAAAACATTGTGGTAAAAGCAAACTCATTACTGCGCCGCATACAGCTTGTATTCTTTTATTCCAAGAAACAAAAAACCCCGCCTTTGTCGGGGCAGGCAAGAAACGAGAAATTACAAACTCACCCTAAAACCAGCAAACACCCCAAACCTTTGGTGCACATCCTGCGAAAGCGGCTGCGGCAGCACACGCCAGATAAAATCTACGCGAAAGAGCTTGAAGATATTGTCAACACCAGTACCAAGTTCCAGGTACAATTTATTGTCGAGAGATTTAAAAGGATAATCGCCCACAAAGTTCAACTGTTTATTTGCATCGCTTAAATTACCCACTACACCTTTGGCTTCCCAAAACTGGCGAAACTTCCATTTGCGTGTAAAAGAGATATATCGAAAAACCCCGCTGCCAATGTTGTGCTCAAGATTGAAGCCTGCATAGCGGTCAGTTAAATATTCAAAGCGATTCATGAGGTTGAATGAATAGCGGCTGTAATAATACCACTCATTGCCGGGCTGTATATCGAGCAACTGATAAGGCAGGGTGCCAAAAATTTTCCCTGCAAAGAAATTGTAATAGAGCGTGCCGTAAGGTGTAATGTTGAGGTAATCTGAAACAGATACATCGAGCTTATCATATTTATAGCTGCTGTTGCATACGCCGGGAAAACCATGTGCATAGCGCAGCTCAACAATGGGATACTCGCTGCCGAGAGTTGAGCGGTAAAAATTATCTTCTATAATGCGCTCCTGGTATGCATAATGAATTCGCAGTTGCGTTTCAAAATTGTTGAAAGGCTCTCCTGTTTTTGTTGGAAAAAATTTTTCGTTCGGCAAATTGAGCAGCGCTTTGTATTCTTTGTTTGATGCAGTGATGCCAAAGCCAAAGCCATTGTTTGTTTCCTTGTAAAGCTCTATTTTTTTTTCTGTTACCTGCTGATATTTGCTTGGAACACCGGGCTTGCGCAGGAAAGATGCAAACACATTATCAGAACCCAATTGGTCGTAATACACTTGTCCGTTATCCAAATCATTTTTGTACGATGCAAGAGCATAACCCCAGGGCTTATGACTGAAAAGATATTTTATTTCAGCCTTGCCTTTGAATGCCTGGTCTTTAAAACCATAAGCAAGATAGCCATGCAAATAAATATGTTTGTTGAAGTGTGTGTTAGTTGCCATGTCAAAACGAACTCTTGTGCCCTCCCATTGGTCGCCTGAAATCCAGTTGTACCAAGGCCCGATGCGCACACTGCCAATATCTTTTACACCTGTAGTTAAGAAGCTTACTGTATTGCGATAGCGGTTGTATGCAGGATTGTTTGTAAGTGTATCGAGTAATGCATACACGGTTTGTTCAGATTTATTAAGAGGCTCGTGGCGACTTTGCATCCAGAACGAATCGGATTTATTTTTTGTATTGGGTAATAAAATAATGTCTTCACTCGGTTTGCTTTTATTCAATTCATCTAATACCAACGGGCTGTTGAGGAGAACATTTTTATATGTGGTTGTTTTTCTTGCCTTAACACCCGTAGCCTCTTTTTTTCCGAGAGAAAGGTCTGCAACAAATTTGTCTTTGTATAAAAACCAAACGGTATCATATATAAGTTTGAATTCCTGTATCAAGGTTAAGCCGGTAACAAAGTTTACGTTTGCATCAATCGCAGGACGCAGTGTAATTTTTTGAATAGCAAAACTTGTATCATGCACCCAGCAGTCGCCGGTAAAGGTATTTTCGCCCACCCGCTTTGGTGTAAATTTTAAATGCACCAATCTTTTTTGATTCAGGTATTGTGTATCGAGCAGCTTGAAGTTGTAAAAATTATCTGCATTATCACTTAAAGGGCTTACGAACTGCTTATCAAAAACAGGAATATTATTATTGTACACATCTACGTTCTGATAAGTTGCACCCAATTGTTTTATCATGCTTTCATTCTGAAGACCGTTTGTAATAGTTGCTTTAATTACTTCTCTTGTGCGCCGCGGCTGGTTTTGAAAATAAAAATCAGAAAGTGTTTCGGTTATGTAAACGGGTAAAAAAGCCTGCTCTTCTGAAGTAGTATCAATGTAGTTAAGAACAAAATCAAATTGCTTTAATACTTTACTCTTCTCTAATTTTTCTTTATTTACATTACTAATATCTGCTTCCAGTTTATTATAAACTTCATATCCGTAATTATCAAAATGATGTTTGTCGTTTTTCGGTTTATTAGCAATTATTTTTCTCCAGAACCATAAGGCCCGATTGTATTTTGCTTTCACAACAACTTCATGAACGGGGGCCAATACTTCGATTTTAATTGTGAGGAAAACAGAATCTTTAAATGAAGATACAGGGAGGGATAGCTCCTGGTATCCTACACTCGATATGCGAATAGTATCGGCGGCAGGCCAGCCATTTAATTGAAAAGAAAATTTTCCGAGAGAATCTGTTAGTGTGCCTTTACCGCTTTTTTTGAATTGAATTGCAGCAAAAGGAATAGGCTCATCGCTTTGCTTATCGAGCAGAATGCCTTTTAGATTTTGTGCATGTATTCCATTTGCATGCATCAGCACAAAAAAAAGAAGCAATAAAAATGAAATGCATCTTCGCATAGCAATCAAAAATATTTCTAATCATTTTCAAAATGTGTTTTTATCATTTTAAATAACAGATAATTTGCAGATGAACCTGACAGGTTTTTCGGCATAACCTGATTTTGAAATAATGATAAATCTGTCAAGTATCATTAAGCTTATCAGTTTAAACACGCAAGCATAGAACAGGGGTAGACCTAACAAGTTTTTCGGGCAACCTGATTTTCACAAAAAGATAAGCCTGGCAGGTTTTATACGCAAGAATAGTTTTGCGGGAAAAAGTGATAAACATATTTTTGCGCAATCTTACGTAAATGACGAGCACACTCACCTCCAACGAATCTATTCCGTCAAACAAAAAAAAGATAATTGTTTTAGGCAGCGGACCAAACAGAATTGGACAGGGCATTGAATTTGATTATTGCTGTGTACATGGTTTGCTTGCCATTAAAGAATGCGGCTATGAGGCGATTATGATTAATTGCAATCCCGAAACCGTTTCTACCGATTTTGATGTTGCCGATAAATTATATTTTGAACCTGTTTTCTGGGAACATATTTGGGAAATAATCGAGCTTGAAAAACCGTATGGTGTGATTGTACAGCTTGGCGGGCAAACTGCTTTGAAATTAGCAAAGCGATTGCATGAAAAGAAAGTGAACATTATTGGCACCTCATTCGATAATATGGATATTGCTGAAGACCGCGGACGTTTTAGTGACTTGCTGAAAGAGTTAGAAATACCTTATCCCAAATACGGAACTGCTTATAATGCCGATGAAGCAATACAGGTTGCAAACAGAGTTGGTTATCCTGTGCTGGTGCGCCCCAGCTATGTATTGGGCGGACAAAGAATGCGCATTGTAATTAATGATGATGAAGTAGAAAAAGCAGTGGTGAGCTTGCTGAAGCACATACCCGATAATAAAATTCTTATTGACCATTTTCTCGACCGCAGCCAGGAAGCAGAGATTGATGCCATATTTGATGGTGAAGAATTTCATGTGATGGGAGTGATGGAACACATAGAACCTGCCGGCATTCACAGCGGCGACAGCAATGCAGTATTGCCTGCATTTAATCTGTCTCCCCTCCTTGTAACAACGATGGAATTTTATGCTGAAAAAATTGCAAGAGCTTTGAACATACTCGGTCTTGTAAATATTCAGTTTGCAATAAAAGATAATAATGTGTATGTGATAGAGGCAAATCCGAGAGCGTCGAGAACTACACCTTTCATTGCCAAAGCATATCAAATACCTTATTTGAATATTGCAACAAAAGTAATGCTTGACGCCGCAAAGCTGAAAGATTTTAAATTTGAAAAAAGGTTAGAAGGCTTTGCGATAAAAGAGCCCGTTTTTAGTTTTAATAAATTTCCTAATGTAAGCAAAGAGCTTGGCCCCGAAATGAAAAGCACCGGCGAAGCCATACGTTTTATAAAAGATTTGAGAGACCCTTACTTTAGAACCTTGTACAGGGAAAAGAGCATGTATTTGAGTAAGTGATTTTTTTTACCACAAGATGGGGTCTTCTGCTGAGATTTAAACACATTGCCTTTCAACTTAGCAGAAACATGGAAGCTAACTTATACAAACCTTATTATCTTATTATTTTCGAGTGACAATTTTTGCATCCCATTAATTGTAATAAAGTTCGATGATGTTATTGATTCAAAAAAAAGGAATTGAAAAATTCTTATTTACCTTGCTGAAAAATTACTATTTTTAGAACCTGAATTATTATATCGTAGGTGATTAGGTGATTAATAGTATAGAAGGAAGGGAAATAAAAAGTAATTTAGAAGATATATACCATAGTAAATCCAATGTCTTTACTTACATAAATAGGATTCCCCCATAAAAACGAAAAAGCAGAACAGCCCAAAAAATCTTAATTAAGAAATTCTAATATTTTTGTACACGTATGCAGATTGTTCATGTTACTGAAGCCTTTGAAGGAGGCGTTATAGAATTTCTACGATGTCTTACAGGCAGCACTCCCGATATTGATTATACTGTTGTTTATGGAGACCGTAAGATAGGTTTTGAAGAAGCAAGCAAAACATTTAATTCAAATGTAAAATTTATTCTATGGCCTTCTGTAAGCCGTGAAATAAGCCCTGTAAAAGATCTGAAAGCTCTGCGTGAAATCATCAGCATTTTAAAAAAAGAGCAACCTTTTGATATTCTGCATCTGCATAGCTCCAAAGCCGGGATTCTTGGCCGGGTAGCAGCGAGAGTAATTAACCATAAAAAAGTAATCTATGCTCCGCATGGAGCAGCATTCCTGCGAAAAGATATCAGCATGCTTACCCGAAGCTTTTATATTACCATTGAAAGAGCTGCAAATATTTTTCCGGGCAAAGTAATTGGTGTTTCTAAAAGCGAGGCGGATACCTATAAAAAAATAGGCATAAAGGCAGAGTATGTAAATAATGGAAAATTTTTTCCCGCTTCGCCTGAAAAGAATTTTGTTGATGACAATTTTAATATTGTTACCACAGGCAGAATTGTTCAGCAAAAAAATCCCCGATGGTTTAATGAAATTGCCAAAAGCCTGGAGCAAATACCATATATAAAATTTATTTGGATAGGAGATGGCATTGAAAGAAATATGCTTACGGCAAAAAATATTCACATTACCGGATGGATAAGCAGAAAAGAAGTAGAGCAAAATCTGCATCAGGCGCATTTGTATTTGTCAACAGCGTTGTGGGAAGGATTGCCTTATGCAGTACTTGAAGCGATGAGCATGAAATTACCACTGCTGTTAAGCAATTGTCCTGGAAATATAGACCTTGTAGAAAATGGTGAAAACGGTTTTAGCTATACCTCACCCCAGCAAGCAGTAATCATCATAAAAGATTACATTGAAAATAAAAGCATGATGCAGGCTCATGGAAAAGCCTCTTTCAATATGCTGCAAACATTTTTTAGCGTAGAACAAATGCAACAGGGTTATCGAAATCTCTACGCAAAAATGGTAAGCAGAAGTTAGCGATAAAGAAAAAATAAAGGGAAGAGATTATTAAATCACCTTCCCTTGTTAGTGTAGGTTGTAAAAAAAAATCTCAGGCATAAACTGATTCTTTTATCTCAAATTTTTCTAAAATACCCGAGGCAAGCACCATCGCCCTTCCTATAGCCTGATCCATATCATAATACCTATACTCTCCCAGCCTGCCGCAGATATAAACATTGGGTAAGCTATCTGCTTCTCTGCGGTATTGCTCGTATAAATGTTTATTTAATTTATCAGGAAAGGGATATTCATATTGATTCGAATTCTCGGGAGTGAAGGGAGTTTCATGTGTAAGCACCGTGCCCAGCACATTCTTTTTTGCATCAGGATGCATTAAATGCTTCCACTCTATAGTGCGTATTCGGGGGTCTTCTATATTAGGATAATTTACCTGTATGCAGGGCTGGTTCTGCGCTTTATCAGACAGATGCTCAATGCGCCGGTTTTGACCGCGGTATTTTAATTTTCCATATTTATAATTAAAAAATTCATCAATGGGTCCGGTGAAAACTAATAATTTATTAGCAACAACACGGTGCCTGTTGGTAAGATAATCAAACTCAGTTTTTACCGGAATGCCATCAATTATATTTTTAACCATTTCAGTATAGCCCTTTGCAGGCAATGCATTCCATTTATGATTTGGTGTTAGGGTATTTACATTAGCCTTATTGATAGTTATTCTGTTTGCAAGGTCTTTATCAAGTTCTGTACACTTTACACCCCACTGCTTTTCAGTATAGCCCTTGATAAATAACTCATACAATTGACGCGGCATTTTGGAGAGGCAGCCTTCTTCAAAATTTGATGGCTCACCTTTAAATAAATTCCATTCATGCTGAGGCCCTGCTACCTTTTCTATATAGGCCATATTAACCGGCCAGTTAAGATGCTCATCTCCAATTTTTGATTTTAATTCTGCAGACCAGTTATAAAAATCGGTAAACCTGTTTAAGAAATTCCATATTTTTTCAGAGCCGCAGCGGAAATAATGAGGTCCGTATTTATGTATCATAGCGCCTGAGTGATGTTTGTAATCGAAAACATTACCGGCTATATGATCTTTTCTTTCCAGAATCAGTGTATCCTGATTATGATCGGTTAACATTCTTGCAATGGTACTGCCTGTTAATCCCGAACCAACAATTATAAAATCTGCCTTAATCATTTTTAAAAATAATTTTATAATGCCTGTGCAACAATAAAACAAACAGGGGGTATCAATTTAAAACTAAAACTTAATGAAACGTATTAGTAAGCACCTTTGCCGGATAAAACCACGAAAGGAGTACTTACCAGTATTTTAAAGTCGAGCAGGAGGCTATATTTTTCAATATATTCTGTGTCGTGCTCTATCATAAATTCTGCACTGGTATTATGCTCTCTGTCTCTGATTTGCCAAAGACCCGTTATTCCGGGACGCATAAAACATCTGATTTCACAAAATTCAGGATATGGTTTTAGCATAAAAGGAACGAGAGGGCGGGGTCCTACGATACTCATATCACCAAATAATACATTGAATAATTGGGGAAGCTCATCAATGCTTGTTTTTCTAATGATTTTTCCAATCCACGTAACACGGGTATCGTTTTTTTGCTTATGAAGGATACCGTTTTTCTGGCCTTCTATTGCAATTTTATGATCATTTTCTTTGATTGAATGGTCTGTAACCATCGACCTAAATTTATGACAGCGAAAATGACCTCCGTCATAAGCTACCCTATCATTACTATAAAATACAGGACCGCGGGAAGTTAATTTAATTATTAAAGCCACGGTAATAAGAATAGGTGAAAATAAAATAATCAAAGCAGAGGAAACTATAATATCAAATAATCGCTTTAAAAAAAGTTGAAATCCTTTTTGTTTCAGTGACTCTTCAATTATTTCCTTTTTTGACGGGCCTTCTAATGGCATGTGAACATGCAACAGAGCCTCTTGAATTTTGATAGGGCTATTAACCTTCATTTTGGCTGGATTAAAATAATGTGTTTGCATTAGGCTAATTCAAAGATATAGGAATTTTAAAATTGTATTACAATTTTTTAACACGCTGCGAAAATAAGGAATAACTTGAAAAAGTGTGTTATTTTTCCATGATGTTTAAATTGATACGCAAATCATTATATAAAAGTTGCCTATGCATGAAAATTTTGTGTTGCTTCGTTTTATGAAAACCAGCAAACTGAATTGTAATCTTACCTACAATAAATAATAAAATAATATAACGGTCTTTTAATTTAGAAATAAAAGTAGTTTTCTACCTGTCTGAATGCATTCGTTCAATTTTAATTTCATCGGTATGAATTGTAAAATATTCTCTATACTTGCACCCGCAAAAGAATATGTATGTTATTTAACTCTTTAGATTTCGTCGGTTTTTTCATAATTGTAACCTCCCTTTTTTTCATTGCACCGCATAAATACCGCTGGTTTTTATTATTACTGAGCAGTTGCTATTTCTATATGGATTTTATGCCCATATATATTTTAATACTGGGCTTTACAATAGTAGTTGATTATTTCGCAGGAATTTTTATTGCAAAAAGCGATGGAAAAAGAAGAAAATTTTTTTTAATTCTTAGTATCATCGCAAATGTGGGAATCTTAGGTTTCTTCAAATATTTCAATTTTTTGAATGATAACGTTACCGGCTTTCTGAGTATTTTCAATTTTCAAAACCCTGTTCCCAACAATTCCTTTGCGCTTCCTATCGGGTTATCTTTTCACACGTTTCAGGCAATGAGCTATACAATTGAAGTTTATAAGGGAAATCAAAAAGTGGAAAAAAAGTTTGGCATATATGCACTGTATGTAATGTTTTATCCTCAATTGGTTGCAGGTCCTATAGAACGACCCCAAAATATTATTCACCAGTTTTATACACCTCAAAAATTTGAATATAACCGGGTTATTGCCGGTTTACAAATTATGCTATGGGGATTTTTTAAGAAGATTGTGATAGCCGACAGAATGGCGATATATGTAAATACAGTTTATAATGCTCCTTACCATCATAGTGCATTTACATTGTTTGTAGCGACTCTATTTGCTGGTTTTCAGATTTATTGTGATTTCTCAGGATATTCAGATATAGCAATAGGCAGTGCCAAAGTAATGGGTTACAACCTTATGGAAAACTTTCGCCGTCCCTTCTTCGGTAAAAGCTTTACAGAAAAAGTTTTAAGATGGCATATATCTTTATATACCTGGTTTAGAGACTATGTTTATACTCCACTTTCAATGAAGAGAAAAAAAAGCCCCTACAAGTTGTTGTTGAATGTTCTTTTGATTTTTACATTGAGCGGTCTTTGGCACGGTGCTAGCTGGAATTTTATAGTTTGGGGTTTTTTATCAGGTCTTTTGGTAGTTCTGGAAAGAATTTATCAAGGTATAGTGAAGCCGAAGAGATTTATTAAAGGTGTATGGCTTGTTATTTCGGGCACAATTGTTTCTTTTTTTCTATATATTCCAATCACACTTTTTTTTAGAGCAGTAACAATGCGGGATGCATTATACATAGCCAAGACAATGCTTTCTTTTAAAGGAACGCGCCTTTTTAAAGGAGAACCACCCAGTATCTTTTGGTATTGCGTGTTTGTAGGGTGTTTCCTTCTTATTGTAGAGTTTTTCCAAGAGTACTATCCTAATGTAAAAGTTATTGGACACAATAAATTGGTGGTGCGGTTTATCGGTTATGTTGTACTTTTAACGCTGTTGCTTATGATAGGTGTGTTTAATGGAAGCCAGTTTATTTATTTCCAGTTTTAAAATTAAAATTTGCATACAAATGACAAAGACAGAGAGAAAAGATGCTGTTAAGTTAATTAAGAAATTAGCTGTTTTTCTTGTAATTATGTTTGTGATTGACAGAACTGTAGGAACAGCCATCGAATATTTATACAACAAGAAACCCCAAGGGGATATAAAAACCTTTTCACACAGTATCAATAATCCTAAGGAAGACATTATGATTTATGGAAGCTCAAGAGGAGTACATGGATATGTAAGTAAAATATTCAGCGATTCTCTTGGACTTTCAGCCTTTAATTGCAGCAGGGAAGGCTCCTTAATTCTATACCATACAAGTATTCTTAACTGGGCGCTTAAAAAACATGTGCCTAAAATTATAATACTTGATGTAACCCCAAAAGAACTTACATGGAAAGCAGAAGAAGATAGTAAAACGGTACTTACTTCCATGCTGTTGCCTTATGTGAGAAGAGATACGGCGTATGCAAATTTGGTAAGAGATATGTATCCCAAAGAGTTATTAAAAGCAAAGGTTTCAAAACTATATGCCTATAATTCTTTAATTCTGCCAATAGTAATGGGCATTAATTTCGGCAAAAAGAAAAAGCCTGATAAGAAAGACATTGTAAATGGTTATCTGCCTTTACATGGTACAAAAATTATCGAAACGGTGCCTCCTCATTATGAATTTGATGAAACAGCAACGGATTCAACCGCAAAAGAAATGTTTGAAAAGTTTGTAAAGCTTGCTACCGATCATCATATAAAATTATATGTTGTAACCTGCCCCCTCTTCATTCAGCCTTTTCCGGAACCTCCCTCTATTCGTGACATAAAAAGCATACTCGTTAAGTATAATGTACCTTACTGGAATTATGCATCAGATACCGCATTTTTAAAAAGAGACTATTTTTATGATTATGTACATCCTAATGATAAATGTGCCAGGCCTTTTTCTGCAGCAGTCGCTTCCAGAATAAAAGCTGACTTAGCTAAGGATTCTCTTAATAATGCAACTTCTCAACCTGTGTCAGGCAATCAAAATAAGATCGCAAACATCATAACCTATCAAAAAGAAAAACACTAAAAGATAATTTCTTTAATTAACATGAGTAACTTTCTTTCAAAAAACGAAAAACTATTAGAAAAACCCATCATAATTTTTGGAACAGGACGCTCTGGTACCACAATTATTTCTGACATAATTTTTCAGCACGAAGATTTAGCCTGGCATTCCAATTACCAGGAATTGTTTCCAAAATTTGCAGGTGTAAATTACTTGCGCAGGCTTTTCGATAATAAAATGTGGCGGCTTATTGGAATGAATACACAGAACAACAAATCATTTTTTAATTATGTTTGTTTCCGGCCTATTGAAAGATATAATTTCTGGCAGGCATTAACCGGCCCAAGAATTGAATTTGCAAGAAATTTTTTGATAGATGAAAAAGCAACCGCAGAGGAAAAAAAAAATATACGCACTTTCTTTGCCAAAATGGTAAAATATCAAAAGCGCAAACGTTTAGCCTTTAAGATAACGGGGCCATCCCGTATGGAATATCTTTCCAGCATTTTTCCGGATGCCTTATTTGTAAACATAGTAAGAGAACCTGTGGCTACAGTGCGCTCCTGGCTTGAAGTGCAATGGAGCAACCAGATCACAGACCAGCTTTGGTGGACGGGCGCCTACTCTCCTGCTGAAGAGGCACAGGCAAAAGAATTATCGGGCAATCCCGCTTTGTTTGCAGCTTTTCAATATAAAAAAATAATGGAAACAACCGATGATGAAATTAAAAAAGTGAACCCCAATATTTGTGTTATAAGCTATGAAGAGTTTGTAAATGACCCCAATGGTGTTGTTGCAAAATTGATGAATTTTCTGAAGCTGAACCCATCAAAGCTTATTGACGAATACATGACAAAAATTTCTGTAAAAAACAGGAACGACAGGCAGGCAAAATCTTCCAAAACAAATATTTCAGAAGAAATAAAAAAGCAAATTCTTCAGATTGTGAATACCTGAATTTTTTGCATCATTTAAATTTTTTTGAATTCAGGGTATGCTAAATTCCGAAATAAAAGATGAAGAATTTTTAAAGAAGCCAATCATTATTATTGGCAGCGGCCGCTCTGGTACAACCATTATTTCCGAAATCATTTTTCAGCACGAACTTCTTGCATGGCACAATAATTACCAGGAAATATTTACACACTCCACTCACATTAATTATTTGCGCAGATTTTTTGATAATAAAGCATGGAGACTTATTAAATTCTGGAAGTTTGTGGGCTTTAGCAAAAACACCAGGCAAAAATGGGGAACCTATTTGAATTTTGTAATTTTTAATCCTGTTGAGCTGTATCGCTTTTGGGAATATGTAAGCGGCCCAAGAATTGATTTTTCAAGAGGCTTTTTATTGAATGAAAAAGTAACACCTGAAGAAAAAAAATTTATTCGCTCTTTTCTTGCCAAACAAGTAAAATACCAGGGAAGAAAAAGATTAATCATAAAATTTACCGGCCCCGGCAGACTTGAATATTTAACCAGCATAATGCCCGATGCTTTGATTGTAAACGTAGTGCGTGAACCATTGGCCACCATACGTTCCTGGCTCGAAGTTGGCTTTTGGCAACGAATGGGAATTAATAAGCTTTGGTGGCTTGGCGCATATACACTCAAAGAAGAAGCGCAAGCAGAAAAATTAAAAAATGACCCGGCATTAATCACAGCATTTCAGTATAAAAAACTAATGGAAACTACGGAGTATGAAATAAAAAAATTGGGATTAAATGTTTGCGAAGTTCACTATGAAGATTTTGTAAATGACCCCAAATCATTTATACAAAAACTCATGACATTCATGGAACTGCCTCCATCAAAATATGTTGACAGATACATGGAAAATATTTCTGTTTCTAACCGCAACACCAGAAGCTCATTAAAATCCCAATTTTCTGAAGAAACAAAAAAGAAAATAATGGAAATAGTTGCACCCTGTCAATCCATCAATCCTTAAAGATATTTCACAACCAATTAAATCTATGCCGGGAAAAATTAAAGTAGCGCATGTAATAAGAGTATTCAGCTATGGAGGTGCAGAAGTTTTATTGAGAGAATTTTTTTTGAATGATGCGTTTAAAGAGCATGTAATTTCAGATTTATATATTCTTGATCATAAAAAATTAGGGCTTGTGCCCGAAGTAAAGCCGCATGTACAAAAAATTCACTACTATAAAATAACTTCCCTTCTTTTTATTTTTGAATACATCAAATTCCTTTATCACATACACAAAGGCAGGTACGATGTTGTTCATGCCCACCTTCCCGTAGCAGCATGGATGACGATACCTGCAAAGCTTTTTTGCCGCAAAACAAAATTTATTTATTCGGAGCACAACCTGGTTAGCTTCTATTCAAAATATAATTATTATTTAAGCGGAATGGTTTATGGCTTTTTTGATTGTTTAATATTTGTATCTCACGAAGTAGGCGAAAACAGTAAGCAAAATCAAAAAAAATGGTTCTTTAAAACTAAAAAGTCTGTAATTATTTTAAATGGCATTGATACCGATAAATTTTCCAATGCGCACAGGGCAGAAAAAAATATTGCTGAAGGAATGATAACGGGTCTTGTTGCCCGCTTCAGACCGCAAAAGCGTGTAGATAAATGGGTACAAGTTGCAGCCGAAATAAAAAAGCTCACAGATAAAATTAATTTTTTAATGGTGGGTGATGGTCCTGATGATGAAATGCTGCGGCAAAAAATTGCAGAAAAAAATTTGCAGTCTGCAATTCAGTTATCCGGGCAGTTGAAGGATACTTACCAGGCATATAAACAAATAGATATTTTTTTACTCACCAGCGATTTTGAAGGCCTGCCACTTGCGCTTATGGAGGCTATGAGCTGCGGCTGTGTGCCGGTTGTAAGTAATGTAGGTGGCATTAAGCAACTTGAATTTAATGGCTTTGGCTATAAATATGTTGAATTTAATGCTGCATCAATTGCTTCAAAGATTGTTAGCTACCTTGAAAATCCACAACAGTTTATTACAGAATCAAAGAATGCACGAGCCTTTATAGAGCATAACTATTCTTTGCATAAACAGATTTATGAAATTCTCGAATTGTATCGAAAAATAACAGGTAAAGATTAATTGAAAAATAATTGACTTGTTATTTCAGTCCGTTTATTTCTGCAGCTATTATTCATAAATAATTCAGTTATGGTTATTTTATCATTAAACTTTATCTTGCCGCTCTTTTATAATAACTTACTACGGAATGAAAGATATAAGCTTATTGGTATCGGCGGCAATTGAGGCGGGGAAAAAAATTTTAGAAGTATATAAAAATGATTTTGCTGTAGAAACAAAAGCCGATGAATCACCCCTTACCCTTGCAGACCTTCAATCTCACGAAACCATAAAAGAAGCATTATCATCCACAGGTATACCTATCTTAAGTGAAGAGGAAAAACAATTGCCTTTTGAAGAAAGAAAAAACTGGAAAAAATTTTGGCTTGTTGACCCTCTTGATGGTACAAAAGAATTCATTAAAAGAAATGGTGAATTCACGGTTAACATAGCGCTTATCGAAAACTCGCAACCGGTTGCAGGTGTAGTGTATGTTCCTGTCACGGGGAAAGTTTATTTTGGAGATAAGGAAAAAGGAAGCTTTTGTTTTACTCTAAACGGTGCAAATGAAAAAAGCATTGATGAAATCATTGGCAGCGCAAAAAAACTTCCCCTTCTTCCAAAACCACATGTATATACTGTGGTAGCAAGCCGTTCTCATAATACCCCCGAAACAGAAACTTTTATTGAAGAGAGAAAAAAAATACATGGCGAAATAAATCTGGTAAGCGCCGGAAGTTCTATAAAGCTTTGTCTGGTAGCAGAAGGCAAAGCCCAGGTATATCCCCGCTTAGCTCCTACTATGGAATGGGATACTGCCGCGGGGCATGCTGTGGCTAAATTTGCAGGCTGCAAAGTGTACAATTATGAAACGGGAAACGAATTGCAATACAATAAAGAAAATCTGCTAAACCCCTGGTTCGTAGTTGAACGCGTATAATAAAATATCATTTTTTGAAAAGCTGTTTAAAAATGACCTTATAAATTTCGTATCGTACTTAAAAGTTGGCTGTGGGACACAGCCAACGGTCCCGTTTTTGCGGGATGTCTCCGCAAACGTCTAATGGTGATTGATTTTTAAATTTTAAACAGCTTCTTAGATAAAGTTTTTTTATTAAGCATAATAAAAACTGAACAAAACCGTGTATCATAATACAAAAGGACAGAGAATACTTTTGTAAAGATTATCTGGCTAAAGTATAAAACCTGATAGTATTTAAACATCCATTTTTAAATAAAATATTTTTAAATAAAAATTGATACTAAATTATTTTATACCGGCATGTTTAAACAGCATTAAACAACGTCTATCGAAACAATATGTTTAAGATTGTACAAATGGTACCTGCTTTAGGCTGGGGAGGAGCACAAGTTTTTTGTATTGAGCTATGCAATGAACTGGTAAAAAACCCTGACTATGATGTTACGCTTGTTTCTTTATACGACCACACTCCTAAACATTTACCCCTTGACCTGCTTGATAAAAAAATTAAATTTATAACACTCGGTAAACGCCAGGGTCCCGATTTAAAAATATTCAGCCGTGTTTATCATTTGCTTGAAAAGCTGAAACCCGATGTTGTTCACACGCATTTGCATTCAGGTTATTACTGTTTCAGAGCATACCTTAAAATTAAAAATCATCTATTTAAAAAAGTTCACACCATACATAATCTTGCAAAAAGAGATAGTCCCTGGCACGGCAGAATGGCATACAAATATTTTTTCAATAAAAAAATTATTCATCCCGTTACTATTTCAGAAGAGGTTTTTAAAAGCGCCGTAAAAGAATATGGCATTATTATTACAACACTAATTAATAATGGGTCTATACCCGTGCGGTCATCATTTGCAATAAATGAAGTTGCAGAATTAATTAATAAGCTAAAGAAAAATACCGATACAAAAGTCCTTCTGAATATTGCAAGAATAAGTAAGCAAAAAAATCAGCAGCTATTAATAGAGTGCATGAGAACGCTTGGAAAGGAAGGCGAAAATGTAATCGCTTTAATCATTGGAGATTATGCCCCCGACGATGAAAAATTATATCGCCAGCTAAACCAAAACAAACCGCCAAATGTTTATTTCATTGGCAGAATAAAAAATGTAGGCGATTATTATCTCAATGCTGATGCATTTCTTCTCTCCTCCATTTTTGAGGGCTTACCCATCAGTTTGCTCGAAGCGCTTTCTGCCGGGGTAATTCCTGTTTGCACCCCCGTAGGCGGCGTAAAAAATATTGTAAATAAAGACATCGGTTTTTTATCTGCCGATGTAAGCTATGAAAGTTATCTTGCCGCTTTAAAAGCATATTTAAAAACTGCTTCCCCCGAACTTGAGGTAATCAAACAAAACGGAAAAGAATTATATAAAAAAGAATTCAGCATAGAAAGTTGCGCAGCAGAATATGATGCGCTGTATCACAGCTAATACTATTTTTACAGCCTAAAACACCGGTTTTCACATGAGCAAAAAGCTCCCTGATTTTTTAATTGTTGGTCCTCCAAAAACGGCATCTACATCGCTGCACTATTATTTAAGTCAGCACCCGCAGATATACATGTCTGCAATTAAAGAAACACGCTTTCTTGATAATAATTATTCTGAAGACCTTTCGCAATACGAAAAATTTTTTACGGAGGTAAAAGATGAAAAAGCAATTGGCGAAGGCACACCTACTTATTCCTTTCTTCCTTTTGTAGCAGACCGTATTAAGAAACATTTCCCTGAAATGAAATTACTATTTTGCTTCCGGGATCCTGTTGAGCGGGCATTCTCCGGGTGGGCAATGCGACGTGCAAAAGGGGGTGAAAAAAATTCATTCAGGGAAGCGCTAAAGCTAAATCTCGAACAAAGAAAAACCGTAAGATTTCAAGGCGATGAAGGTGAAAGATTATGGCTGAAAGATCAGGATGCACTAAACAACCGCAATCAGATTGTTTATCGCACCTACATTGAAGGCAGCATGTATGCAGAACAATTGAAATGCTACCGTGAAAGATTTAATGATAGCCAGATAAAAATTATTTTGATGGATGATTTGAAAAATGATCTTAAAAAAACCCTGCGTGATATTTTTGTTTTTCTCAATGTTGACGCCGGTTTTACCCATATAAAAACAGAAGCTGTAAACAAGCATAAAAAAGTTCGGTTAAAGACTTTATTCAACCTGTTTGGAAAAACAAGAGTGAAGAATGTAAAAAAATATCTGCCCGTATTTGCTCAGAACTTATTAAAGCCTGTTTTAAGAACAGAAGAAAAAAAACCTAAGATATCAGCAGAAGACAAGCTGTTTGCTTACAATATTTTTTGGAAAGATATTCAGGAGCTTGAAAGCATCATTGGCAGAGACCTTTCTGCATGGAAACAGCACGGCAAAATAATAGGGGTTTGAAAATTGGAAATTGAAAAGTATTTTTGCAATGCTTTTATTCCCCAAAAGAATTTGTTGAATAAATGCAGCAAGCTAATCATAACAAATGTTGCTATCATAAAAACACAACGAAAGAGCTACCCCGCTTACGTAGTATTTTTTTTAATTAGTACCCATAAAAAACAAAATTTAATTTATGAAAATCGTTGTTGTTGGCACCGGCTATGTTGGTCTTGTAACGGGAGCCTGCCTTGCGGAGATAGGCACAGATGTAATTTGTGTTGATGTAAATGAAGAAAAAATAAACAACCTTAAACAGGGCATCATACCCATTTATGAACCCGGTCTCGATGAAATTTTTGAGCGCAATACCAAAAAAGGAAGGCTGCATTTTAGCACCAGCTTGGAAGAATCTATCATTGGTGCAAAGATTGCTTTTATTGCCGTAGGCACACCGCCCGGTGAAGATGGCAGCGCAGACCTGCAATATGTATTAAAGGTTGCCGATGATATTGGAACATTTATGAATGGCTATCTCATTGTTGTTACCAAAAGCACTGTGCCGGTTGGTACTGCAGCAAAAGTAAAAGCATCTATTATCAATGCCTTAAAAGAAAGAAATGCCGATATTGATTTTGATGTTGCCGCAAATCCTGAGTTCTTAAAAGAAGGTGCCGCTGTGGATGATTTTTTAAAGCCTGACAGAATTGTAATTGGCGTTGAAACTGAAAAAGCAAAAGACCTGCTTCATAAATTATACGACCCCTTTGTTTTAAATGGTCACCCCATTCTTTTTATGGATATACCATCTGCAGAAATGACGAAGTATGCAGCCAATGCCATGCTTGCAACAAAAATTTCTTTTATGAACGATATTGCAAATCTCTGCGAGCTCGTTGGTGCAAACGTAAACGAAGTGCGCAACGGTATCGGCAGCGATCCGCGTATCGGTAATCGTTTTATTTATCCCGGCATTGGTTATGGCGGCTCTTGTTTTCCTAAAGATGTAAAGGCATTGATACGCATAGCGGAGGATTTTAATTATCCGCTGCGAATTCTAAAGCAGGTAGATGCCGTAAATGATGACCAGAAAAAAGTGATGATAAAAAAAATTTACACGCATTTTGAAAACAATATTAAAGACAAGGTTTTTGCAATATGGGGTTTATCTTTCAAGCCCAAAACAGATGACATGCGTGAAGCGCCTTCTCTTGTGCTTATAGAGGCACTGCTTGCAGCGGGCGCAAAAGTGCAGGCTTACGACCCTGTTGCAATGAATGAAGCAAGACATATTTTAAATGGCAGAATTACGTATGCTGAAGATGGACCAGCCGCTGCCTTAAATGCTGATGCACTTGTATTGGTAACCGAATGGCCTGAATTTCGCTTGCCCGATTGGGATGAAATAAAACAAAATATGCGCGGCAATGCAATATTCGATGGACGAAATATTTATCATCCCGATGAATTAGCAGAACGCGGCTTCGAATATCATTGCATCGGGTTTTGCAAGTAAGTCAATAGGGTCATTGAAGTCATGAAGTCAATGAAGTCATGAAGTCATGAAGTCATGAAGTCATGAAGTCAATGAAGTCAATGAAGTCATGAAGTCATCAAATCATAAGTCAGTAAAACCTCACAGTTTTCAAAACTTGTGAGGTTTATTCTAAGTGAGTCATTCCTACTCCCTACTCTCTACTCCCAACTCCCTACTTCCTACTTTCTACTCCCAACTCCCTACTTCCTACTCCCTACTCCCTACTCCCTACTCCCTACTCCCTACTCCCTACTCCCTACTCCCTACTCCCTACTCCCTACTCCCTACTCCCTACTCCCTACTTCCTACTTCCTACTTCCTACTTCCTACTTCCTACCTCATAATTTCCAATTCCTAATTCCTAATTCCTAAATTTGTTGCCGCAAACAATAATTATGAACACTTCGATTCGCAACGATTGGTCAATAAATGAAATACAGAAAATTTACAACAGCCCCCTTTTAGAGCTTATATTCCAGGCTGCTTCTGTTCACAGAAAATACAATGACACTGCAGAAGTGCAGGTATGCACATTGTTAAGTATTAAAACAGGAGGCTGTGTAGAAGATTGCGCCTATTGCCCGCAGGCTGCACGTTACAATACCGGCGTCACAGTGCAGGCGCTTATGAAAAAAGAAGAAGTGCTTGCGTATGCGCAGAAAGCAAAAGATGCGGGCAGCACCCGTTTCTGCATGGGCGCTGCATGGCGTGAAGTGCGTGATAATAAAGATTTCAATCGTGTGCTCGATATGGTGAAAGGGGTGAACGAAATGGGAATGGAAGTATGCTGCACACTCGGAATGCTTACAGAGCAACAGGCGCAGAAGCTTGCTGATGCAGGCCTGTATGCATACAATCATAACCTGGATACATCAAAAGAATATTACAGCGAAATAATTACAACCAGAACTTATAACGACAGATTACAAACTCTCGACCATGTTCGCAAGAGTGGAGTTACAGTTTGTTGTGGAGGAATTATTGGTTTAGGAGAAACGCATGAAGACCGCACCAACATGCTGCATACGTTAGCAACTATGCCGCAGCATCCTGAAAGTGTACCAGTAAATGCGCTGGTTGCAATAAAAGGAACGCCGCTTGAAAACAATACCAAGGCAGATATTTGGGATATGATAAGAATGATTGCCACTGCAAGAATACTGATGCCCAAAACAATGGTGCGATTAAGTGCAGGCCGTACAGAGATGAGTGCAGCCGACCAGGCGCTTTGCTTTCTTGCAGGCGCAAACTCAATCTTTGCCGGAGATAAATTATTAACTACACCTAATCCTTCCTTTGAAGAAGACAATGCCATGTTTCAGTTGCTTGGCTTAAAACCCAGAGAAGCATTTAAAGAGGAAAAGAAACATAAAGCAAATTTTGCTTATGAAAGATTTGAACCGCTAAGTCTCAAAGACACGAAGTTACACTAAGGCTTAGTGATATTTTGTGCCCTTAGTGTCTTTGTGGTTCAAAAAAAATTCAATAAAATTCAGAACGATGAAGTGTCCCGCCGTTGGCGGGAAGAGCAGCATCATAGTAGCAATGCTGTCCGGTACATAAAAAAATATCTATTCCCAAATTTCTTCCTTCCCTTCAAGCCATAATTTTACAGCCTCGGTAGTAACAGACTTCGGACGTTCCAGCGGAAAGTTTAAGGCTCTGTCCCAGCAAAGACTTGCCATCACACCCAAAGCGCGGCTTACTCCAAAGAGCACGGTGTAGAATTCATATTCCTGCATTCCATAATAAACAAGCAAGGCGCCGCTATGCGCATCAACATTTGGCCATGGATTTTTTATTTTTCCTAAGGATTGTAAAATGGGCGGCACTACTTCATAAATATTCCAAACCGTTTGCACTAGCGGATTATCGGGCATATGCTTTTTTCCAAATTCCATTTGTGCAGTAAACCGCGGGTCTGTTTTTCGTAATACCGCATGACCATAACCCGGAACCACTTTACCTGCAGTAAGAGTTTTCTTTACATATTCTGCAATTTGTTCTTTCGAGGGAGATTCGGTTCCCAACTCTTCACGCATTTCAAATATCCATTTAATGACTTCCTGGTTGGCAAGCCCGTGCAGCGGACCTGCAAGCCCGTTCATACCAGCTGCCAGGCTTAAGTATGGGTCGCTTAATGCAGAGCCTACAAGATGTGTGGCATGTGCAGAAACATTTCCGCCCTCATGGTCTGCATGTATCGTCATATACAATCGCATCAGTTCTTTAAAGCTCTCATCTTCGTAGCCCATCATGTGTGCAAGATTTCCCGCCCAGTCTAGCAAACCGTTTGGTTGAATGTGATCATTATCTTTATACTTTCTGCGATACACATAAGCGGCTATACGCGGCAGGCGTGCAATTAAATCCATCGCATCATCAAACATTGCATCCCAATAATCTTTCTTGCTCATACCCTCTGCATATTTTTTAGAAAAATTGCTCTCAGTTTGCAACGCCATAATTCCGGTTACAAACATCGTCATCGGGTGTGCTGTTAAGGGCAGCGCATCAATGGTATGAAATACATGATTGGGCACATGGCTTCTGCGCTGCCATACTGATGTAATATAGTTCGCTTCTTCTTCTGTTGGCAATTCACCAATAAGCATTAGGTGAAATAATCCTTCGGGCAAAGGCTCGCTTCCCTTTGGCGCTTTAGGAAGCTTTTCTTTTAATTCGGGAATTGAATACCCTCGAAAGCGAATACCATCCTGCGCATCGAGCAGGCTTGTTTCTGTTACCAGGCCTGTAATGCTGCGCATGCCCTGGTATACCTGCGAAAGCATTACCTCGCCAATTTTTTTATCGCCATGCTCTTTTAATAAATCCTTTATTTGTGCCGCAGCAATGTCTGCTTTTTCTTTAAAAGTGTCTTTTAATACGCCCATAATTATTGTGTGTTAGAGTTAGAAAAAATGAGTGAAGAAAATAATTGCCTTAAAGGTAATGTTGAATATTGAATGTGGAATGTGGAATGAAAAATCTTTTTTTATTTTTTATGAGCCGGGCTGCAGTTTTTTATAGCCTGCCCGAAAATTACCTTCTTACAAAATTTTTTTTTGATACTGGCGTTTGGTATGCTGACATGAACGGGGCGTATCGAAGCAGTCCTTTGCCTGCCGCATAAGTGAATATTGAGAATGCATAAGTGCAGGCTGCCGTTTGCAAACTTTGCATTATGCAAAAATTTTTTTTAGTTTAGGGCTTTGTCTGTACCCAATGAGCGAATTAATTATCGGGCCCATAATACATAGTCAACCCTTAAAGACTCAATTTTGTTGTAAGAAGGGTTAAGAAAGTTTTCATGTTGTGTTTTGATGAGATGAAAAACGGCTTTAAAAAAACGGAACGAAAATAAAAGTGGATTTAGTTTCCACTTGTTCATCATTGTTTTAAAGTTCATAGCTGCTGCTGCAAGCATTACATTATTATTATCTCCTTTGATTCCTTTGTAAAAGTTACGACTTAGGCGATGGTCTTGTTTCAGGTGACCAATTTTTGGTTCTATCGCTGCTCTCTTTTAAATCCTTTTCGTAGTTTTTGTTTTTCATATGGTGTTCTCTCTTTGCCCGGTGCATCGGGTATAACGATTTTTGTTCCCAATACTTCTCTCACCCCGCAGTATCCCCGGGTCAACAAAATTATTTTTTAAAACAATGCCCGTTAGTCTTTGTTGTTGTTCCAGGGCGGGTTGTAATGTTTTGCTGTCGTGTACATTTTTTTCGATGTTGATGGCCCCAATGATCACTCCTTTATTTTTTGTTGTGATGATAGAGACCTTGAGCGGAGTGCACAAAAAATATTTCAGCGTGCAAAAGAGCAGGCAGGTATTAAAAAAGATTTGAGCTTTCATAGTCTGCGCCACAGCTTTGCTACACATTTGCTTGAAAAAGGAATAGATGTAAAATATATTAAAGAATTATTAGGG
>JBBRBB010000043.1:0-24117 GCA_038206235.1 Chitinophagales bacterium | reverse complement strand
AAACTATTTTTTCTTTATTTTTTAAACCATTTAAGCTCCAAACAATTTCTTAAATGAAGTTTTGCTCTGTGAATGATCTGCCAGAAATTGGAAGTGGTGATTTCTAATTCAAAGCAAATGATTTTGCTGTCATGTTCTTCCAAAAATTTTAACTGAACTGCAGACGACCATTTTTGAGGAAGTTTTTCAAAACAATCATTAAGAGCTTTTGAAAATTCAGGATCATCCAGTAACTCTTTTTCATCTCCCCAATTCGTTGGTCTGTAGTCGGGCTTCCAGCGATGATCTTCATCAAAAAAGGTATCAATTAAATCAGAGCCAAGCTCAATATTCTGTTTATATTTTGAACGATAATAATCGGCAATCTTATGTTTAAGTATTGAAAACAACCACGTTTTCACATTGCTTGTACCTTTGTAGTTTTTATAGGATTGCCAGGCTGAAAGAAAAGTATCCTGTATTAAATCTTCTGCAACTTCTTTTTGAGAAACTTTATTAATGGCATAACTATATAAATCTTTAGTGTAGGCTTTCACCCAGGATATTATATCGTCATAATTGACACTCATAGTTTATAATCTGATAACATTATCAAATGAGCTGCGAATGATTTTTTTCCTTTTACAATAGTAATTGCAAAATTGCAATCACCATTCTACCTATAAATGTCTCAATTTACATCCCGGATGATAATGTTTCAATTTGAAATTATTATTTCAGAAGTTATTTATATTTATTAGCAACAATCATTGGCTTTGGGCTGCTGGTTTTTGAGCAACTACAATCGTAACCAGTAAAGCAATGCCTCCTAATACGGCACAAATTACAAAGCCCCACTGCAAACCTAATGCCTGTGAAATTGCACCCATCAATAAAGGACCTATCATGTCACCCAATTCTTTAAAAGATCCTGCTACACCCATTGTTGCACCCATTTCATTTTCTTTTGCAAGTTTACTAACCAAAGCATCAGAGTTTGTCCAAACTACACCAATACCTATGCCTGCTACGATACAAGTAATAATCAATAATGTTTCTGTAACAAACGGTATGGCTGCAGTTGATACGATAGATAATAACATTCCTAAACGTAATATCAGAACCTGGTTATATTTATCAGCCAACCAACCGGCAACCGGTTGCACCAATAAATAAGAAACAGTTGTTACTGAAAGCAACAAGCCTGTATTAAAAGGGTTATATCCTAATTCGTGAATGCGAACGGGTAAGAAGCCAAAGAGAATGCCCACAAAAAACATATTGATAACAATGATTAAAAACCAAGGTGCCAACGTTTTATTTTTAAAAACCACAAATAGTGATTTGAAAGAAAAATCATCATCGTCATCATCAAAAGCTGCACTGCCTTTTTGTTTATCGGCGGGTAATGTAAAGGCAAGCAACAAAGCGATGAAACCTATACCTGCACAGGCATAGAAGATACCCGCAAAATTTGACTTCATTACAATGGCACCACCAATTACAGGACTAATAACATAGCCTAATCCTTTTATTGCATTGTAAATGCCAAAGGCTTTGCCTTTATTGTCTTTGTATAATGTACCCACCATTGCAAGCGATACAGCGGATAATGATGCTCCGCCTAAGCCTTGTAAAAATCTAACAACTATTAAAAATTTTGGCGGAACAAATGGATATAACAACGAAGCAAAAATGAAAATAATGATACCAAGATAAAGAGCTTTCTTCATTCCCTTTTTGTCTGCCAAGCCGCCAAACACAGGCTTGGCAACAATCTCTGCAAAATCATAAATGGCAATCAGTAAACCAATCATGGTTAAACCAATACCAACTTTTTCTGCATAAAATGGAAGATTTACCGCAACTATATGAGCACCAAAAGACGTAGCAAAGCCAAGAAACCCAAGCACAAAAGCCCACTTCAAAGATGTTTTCATTCAAAAAAAAATTATTGATTAAAGTAAATAAAACCCAATAGCAGCAATAATGTACACCACCATCAACTGAGCGCCTTCAAGCCAGTTGCTGCCCACTATTTTTGAATTACTTCATGAAGTACAAAATAAGCAAGGGTATAAACTTGATATTACTGATACATCTTTAACCGAATATAGCTTGGGCATTGCCGGCGTGTTAATAGTGGTATATCTGCTAAACCTTCTTTATTCATTTACCGCAAAGCCGCTTCCACAGCAAACTTCAGAGGTAACAAATAAACCTGTTGCTAAAGAAACGGATGAAAAAAAACAATGGACGTTAAGCAAATCCTTATTGATAATGGCAGGCAGTACACTGTTGCTGATTTATATGAGTGATTTGCTCGTGGGCTCTGTACAGCATGTAATTCAAAACTTTCATATAAGCGAAATTTTTTTAGGAATTATACTGATACCATTGCTCAGCGATGTGGCAGAACATGTGGTGGGTATTCAAATGGCGTATAAAAATAAAATGGATTTATCCATGTCTATTTCTCTTGAATCAGCCACACAGATTGCATTATTTGTGGCGCCTGTGCTGGTATTCATTTCATTTTTTATGGGTAAAGAAATGAATTTATTTTTCAGCCCTTTTGAAGTTGTTATTTTAGGACTTTCTGTATTTATTATTAATCAGATTTCAGAAGATGGAGAATCCATTAATCCGGCAACAGAAAGGGTCATCATGGTAGAGTTAACTCCGGCAGCATCCCGATTAAAATATTGCCTTCCATTTTTAAGTCCGCCTAACAACATTCCTAACCCTGGAAGCACCAATAAATTACCAAGTATGGCGCCCACAATAGATGCTTTTACTAAAGTTACATGCCCCGCTTTGAGTGCAATAATGGTAAAAATAAGTTCGGCTGCGTTGCCTAAAGTGGCATTTAATAAAGCCCCGATTTTATCACTTGTATAGTTTGATAATATTTCAATTGCCTTGCCCAATAACGCCGAAAGCGCAATGAGGGCAAGGGCTGCAGAAACAAATACTAAAAGTTGATTGTGAAAAACAAGTTCACTTACAATAGCTATTGGTATAAATAAAAGCAGATAACGCATAAAAATTTATTGGGGTAACCATTTTGCCAATAAAACCAAAAATAAAAAACCCAATTCAAAGATGTTTTCATCAGGAAAAATAAAATTATTTGAGCACTTCAATTTTTGTAATTGGGTGTATTTCTGCCCATCCATTATTTGTATCAATAACATAACTTCCTGTAACTTTTACATGGTCGCCTACTTTTGGAAGTTGAATATGATTAATATATCCCTTGCATGTATTGCCAACTTTAGCAAGCATCACTTTGTTAGCGCAAACGGCTTCAATCACCAGGTCGCCTTGTTTTTTCTTTGTATTCTTTTTAGTGAGTAAATCTTCCTGTCCGCTATCCAATTTTAAAAGCATGTGCTGGTCTCCATCTTCATCCGCATTGCTTTCTTCAATAACACCGGTAACCGTTTTGCATTTATCAATAACATGTAACCTCTCAGGATTGTAAACATACTTCCAAAGCGAGGTGTCACAATCAATAGTAGTGTTGCTATCTTTTAATTCCGGAACTTTTGAAGAACCGGTCTTTTTCTCTTTGTCTTCGTTAAGTTCCTTTTCTTTTTTTTCTTCTTTTTTAAGCTTCTTATTCTTTTTTTGTTCACATGCTGAATTAACTAACAACAGAAGCAAGAGAATGATATAGATAAAATAGTTGCTTTTATATTTCATACAATAAAAATTATAATTACGAAATCTTAATAAACATTTACAGAATAATATCGCAGATATTATTCAGGATATAACTGAGCTATGTCTAAAGTTTTAGACCATTAAACAAGACAGAATCAAATTCGCAAAACCGAGGTTTGCAGAAAGATTTTTTCAGGGAAGGGAAATGTTTGATAGAACTGAGAAAGATAACAGGATATGAGTTTTTGATTGGATAAAGAGATTCTTGTTGGGTATAAAATATCCGCTATATAATCATTAAAATCATTTGCAAAATGTGATTCCTGATTAATAGAGACTTGTTCTGTTTTCATGTAGGTATCATACTCATCAAAAAAAGTATTATTTGCCTTTCCAATGTTAATTTCTAATGCAGAAATTACAAAGGAGCAGCTAATCAGTACAAATAATATTTTATATAACCACTTGACCATTTAACATCAAAAATATGAATATAATATTAAAGGAACGACGTTTATTGAAATGACTAAAAACAGAAAGTAAAAACCGTAGCTGGTATCAAAAAAAATTTCTCTTCTCTAAAAATAAAACCAGTTGAGCAGCACCTGCGGAAAAATACCAAGCAAGATTATGATGCCTGCTAAAACAACAAGACCCGTTTTAAATGAACCGGAAACATGCTCAGTTTCTGGTTCACCATTTTTAAAATACATTGCCTGTATTACACGAAAATAATAATAAGCGCTTATGGCAGCGAACACCACACCGGTTATTACCATCCATGTATAAGTATTTGTTTTTACAACCGATGCCAGCATATAATATTTTGCCATGAAGCCGGCTGTTAAAGGAATTCCGGTTAAGGATAATAAGCAAACTGCATTAACAGCAGCAAGCACAGGTTGCGTTTTTGCAAGGCCATTATAACCTTCGAAAGTATAGTCTTTCATTTTTACAAGTACTGCGAAAATGCCAATGGTTGCAAGGCTGTATGCAGCGGTATATAAAAGAATTCCTGTTTGCGCAAAGTCGTTCAGGCTAAATAATGCAAAGAGCATAAAGCCTGCTTGTGCAATGCTTGAATAAGCTAACATGCGCTTTACGCTTTGCTGAAATATGGCTGTGATATTTCCGAAGATTAAAGTAGAAATTATAAGGATTGAAAACAGGAGCTTCCAGTCAATGGCACCCTGCGTTTCTGCCATGCGTGTTTGGCAAAGCTTTAAAAAAGCGATGAAGGCCGCGGCTTTTACAATGGTTGCCATGAATGATGTGAATACAGTGGGAGCCCCATCATACACATCAGGCGTCCAGAAATGAAAAGGCGCTGCCGATACTTTGAAAGCCATGGAAACCATTAAAAATAAAAGCCCGGTAATTTCAAGAAATGATACACCGAGGTAAAGAGTTCCGGCAGGTGCTGTACGGTTTACTTCCAAACCAAAAGTTCCGGTGCCGCCATACATTAATGCAATGCCCATAAGCATTAAGCCCGTAGAGAAAGCACCCATTAAAAAATATTTCAAAGCAGCTTCATTGCTTTTTAAATTTCGCTTATCGCTGCCGGTTAAAATGTATAATGGAATGGAGAGAATTTCAATCCCTAGAAAAAGCATGAGCAGATTATTATAAGAAGATAGAATTGCGATTCCGCATAAAACAAAAAAGATGAGTGCAAAATATTCTGATACATGAGTGCCCGTTCTTTCTATTTCTTTACCGGTAAGCAAAACATAAATAAGGGTAGATGCAATTGCAATAGAGTTAAAGAATAAACCAAACCTTGTAAACGCAAGCATGTTAGCTGTATTTACATTCCAAATTTTAATGCTGTGCGTTTCGAGAATGTTTGCAATCAGTAATAAGAATAATCCCACAACAGCAATGTGCCTGTAGCTTTTTGTATTGCTTACAAGAAAGCTGGTAAACATCATTACGATTCCCAAAACTGATGAAATTATAATTGCATTCATGTTATGTTTGTTCCAAACCTCACAGGTCTTCAAGACCTGTTAAGTTTCTTATTATTCATGTTTCCGTTTGTTACCAAACCTCACAGGTTTTTAAAACCTGTGAGGTTTTTACGATTATGCCTTCTCCCCTTTAGGTCCGAAGGACTCCTATGGAGGGTTGGGGGCAAACACCGCCTGCACAGTATCGTTTGTTAATTGCAACATCGGCTGAGGATATACACCCAATACGATTACAGTTATTGCGAGTATTATCAAAGCCATGTTTATGTTTAAGCTGCTGTCGTTTGCTGTTGCGGTTAAAGCAGCCGTATTTCCAAAGAAAATTTTTTGCACCATGTTTAAAGTATAAACTGCTGCAAGAATAATACAGATACCTGCCGCTGCCGCAAACCAAATATTATATTTGAATAAACCACTGAACATAAGAAATTCGCCAATGAATGCATTGGTTAAAGGCAATGCAATATTGGCAAGCGCCATGAGCATAAGTAATATTGCAAGAGACGGAGCTCTTTGCGCCAGCCCGCCCAACTCGCTGAATTTGCGTGTGCCCAATTGCTTTTCAATTGCATCAGCAACAATCCACAAGCCGATTATATTAATGCCATGATTAAACATTTGAAGCATCACGCCTTGCATTCCTGATTTGTTTGATGCAAATATTGCAGCACACATTAAACCAATATGTGCAATGGAAGAATATGCAATCAGGCGTTTCAAATCATCCTGCCGTATTGCAATTAATGAAGCATACAACATGCCGATGACAGAGAGAAGAATTATGAGGTTTGAAAAATGATTTGCCGCATGAGGAAACACTGGGATAAGCCATCGAATAACCGCATACAATCCCATCTTCACCATCACACCGCTTAATAACATGGTTACAGATGTGGGCGCCTGCTCGTAGGTATCGGGCTGCCATGTGTGAAAAGGAAATACGGGCATCTTGATTGCAAAGGCTATAAAGAATAGCCAGAAGATAAAGTTTTCTTCACCAGAAGATAATTTTACATTATAAAATGATTGTATTGCAAAAGAATGGTCAGGTGTTTTGAAATAAAGAAATAAAATGCCCACGAGCATTAAGAGTGAACCGATGAAAGTGTAAATGAAAAATTTGAATGTAACAGCGATGCGTCTTTCTCCGCCCCATTTTGAGCAGAGAAAATAGGCAGGTATTAATGCAAGCTCCCAAAAGAAATAAAATAATAAACAATCGGCGGCGAGGAAAACACCCATCATTCCTGTTTGAGTTAATAACATGAACCCATAAAAGCTTCCTGAACTTTCATAGTTGTTTTTGTATGTTGATGAAATGATGATTGGAAGCGATACAGCATTTAATAGGCAAAGCATTTTGCTCATACCATCAAGGTTAAGTGTGAAGCGTGAGCCAAGATCTGTAAGCCATGCAGCATCGTAATGTAAATAACTATTCCCGCTGCAATAAACTCCCATCAATGCAACAGCAAGTGTAATACAGGATGAGAGTAATGCAAATGCTTTTGCGCCTTGATTGTTCTTTATAAAAAAGCTGATGAAGCCGCTTAGCGTTGGGATTAATATAAGTAATACAGCAATCATGTTTTTTATTATTCTTGCCTGCTAAAATATTTTTTGTAAAAAATTAATTATGACCGTTTGATTCCAGAATACTGTGAACAGCACTACAATGGATACAACCATAAAAACAACATAATTTGCGATTTGCCCGCTCTGAAGCAAACGGAGCTGCCGTGCTGAATATTGAATAAAACTGCCAACACCGTTTACAATGCCATCAATTCCTGAGCGTTCAATTACGCGTTTTAAAAAGCCTGCTAAATTGTGCAAAGGTTTTACAACAATCATATCGTACAATTCATCAACGTAAAATTTATTGGCAATCACTTTTTTAAATCCTGAATAAACATCAGTCCATTGCGAAACGGCAAATGCCTTTTTTGTGGCGAAATAAATTATCGCAAGACCAATTACCGTTGCCACGAGAATATTATATTCTTTCATTGCAGCCCCACTGTCCTCATGTGTTACAGCAGGTACAACCGGAGAGAGAAATTGATTTAGAAAATCATCTCCGCCAAAGGCATCAGGCAATTGTATAAATCCGCCAAAGGCGGAAAGGATAGCAAGGATAATTAAGGGAACTATGATTGCAGAAGGAGACTCATGCAGATGATGCTCCTGTTCGCTTGTTCCTCTGAAACTTCCAAAGAATGTAAGGAACAGCATACGGAACATATAGACAGCAGTTAATACTGCTGCAAAAGATGTAAGAAAAAAAACAATTTTATTATGCTCATACGCTGCTACCAAAATTTCATCTTTAGAAATAAATCCCGAAGTAAAAGGAAAGCCTGATATTGCTAAAACACCAACTAAAAAAGTAATGTATGTTGTTGGTATTTTTTTTCTCAATCCACCCATTTTTGTAATATTCTGTTCACCGCTCATGGCATGTATTACAGAGCCTGCGGCAAGAAACAACAATGCTTTAAAGAAGGCATGAGTTAATACATGAAACACACCGGTAGTATAAGCGCCAACACCCATTGCAATAAACATAAATCCTAACTGACTAACGGTTGAATAGGCGAGCACTTTTTTTATATCGTTCTGATATAATGCAATGGTCCCTGCAAGAAGCGCCGTGATTAAACCAACAGCAGTAACAACATTTTGTGCAATAGGTGAAAGACTGTATAAAATATTACTACGGGCAATCATGTAAACACCGGCGGTAACCATGGTGGCTGCATGTATCAATGCAGAAACAGGCGTGGGGCCTGCCATTGCATCGGGCAGCCAGGTGTACAAAGGAATTTGAGCACTCTTGCCGGTAGCGCCTAAGAAGAGCAATAAGGTAATGCCTGTTATATCAAATGAAGTAAGACTTTTTGCATGTGCAAACACATCAGCAAAATTGGCTGTACCCAATTTTGAAAGGAGCCAGAAAATAGCAAGAAGAAAACCAAGGTCACCAATGCGGTTCATTATAAAAGCTTTCTTCGCTGCATAATTGTAATTATCGTTTTTAAACCAATATCCAATAAGCAGGTAAGAACATAAGCCAACACCTTCCCACCCAATAAACATAATTACATAGTTAGCGCCGAGCACCAGCATCAACATAGAGAACACAAAAAGATTCAAATAAGAAAAATATCTTCCGTAATGAGCAGTCGCTTCTTCGTGCATGTAAGCAGTAGAGTAAACATGTATAAGAAAACCAACGCCTGTTATGATGAGTGAAAATAATATTGATAGCTGGTCTGCCTGAAAAGCAAAATCAATTTTGAAATCATTGGCAGGGATAAATGGAAACAACGCATGTACAGGCAATGCGCCATTCTCTTTTATCTGAAAAAAAAGGACAACAGTTATAATAAATGAAACCAGTATTGTTCCGCAGCCAATAATGCTAATTAAACTTTTTGATAATTGCTTACGAAAAAGTCCGGTAACTAAAAAACCGATAAAGGGAAATAGTGGTATTAAGTAAACTAAATTCATAGACACCCACAACCCATTAAATGGGCTTTAAAAGTTTTACAATAAACTCCCATATTCCCCTTTAGGGGTTAAGGGTTTTAATTCTTCAGCCTGTTTAAAAAATTTATATCAACCGAATGCACATTTCTGTACATCATTACTATAATAGCAAGACCCACACTAACCTCAGCCGCAGCCACTACCATGATGAAGAAAACAAACAATTGCGCATCAGTACCCGCGGCTGTCGCGGCTTCTTTGTTTGATATGGCAATTCCATAATGCATTTTTGAAAAAGCAACGAGCAAAAGATTTGCTGCATTTAGCATTAATTCAATGCACATAAAAACAACAATTGCATTGCGGCGGGTTAATACACCAACCACTCCAATGCAAAAGAGAGCGGACGCAAGCGCTATGTAATATTCTATTGGCATAAGACAGCCCCCCTCTTAACTCCTCCGCCTGCTGGCGGAGAGGGTTTTTGTAAGTTCAAAAGAAATAGCAATATCTTTTATAAGTTTTTTGGTCACCTCTATTATCACGAAGCTTCCTTAAAAGCCCCTCCACCGGAGGGGTTTGGGGAGGCTTCTTTCTTTCCAATAACCACTGCGCCTACCATTGCACTAAGAAATAATATGCTGCTTATTTCAAAGGGCACCACATAATCAGTAAACAACACCTTTCCAAGATTTTGAATTAATCCAATATCACCGCCATTCATGTATGCTATTTTATCTCTTATTTCACCTGGTCTCTCGGCGGATCCAAGAGCTGTACGTATTGCAGAAACGATAACGGTGAGCAATAAACCTCCGGAAACGACGCCGGCAAACTTCATCCATAGATTTCTTTTTGGTTCCGGTTCAGCATTCAAATTCATGAGCATAATTACAAATAAAAAGAGCACCATAATGGCGCCTGCATATACTATTAAATTTACAATGGCAAGGAATTGTGCGTTGAGAAGAATATAATGACCGGTAATAGCAAAGAAAACCATGATAAGCCAAAGCACGCTGTGCACAGGGTTTTTACTAATGAGCACCATGATAGCGCTGAACAAAGCCAGCAAGCTCAGGGCCCAGAAAAGTATTTCGGTTGTATCCATTTTCTAAATGTGCTAATTAGCTAATGTGCTAATGTGCTAATCACAACAAAAATATTAATTAACACATTTGCATATCATCTCCGAAGGAGTCCTTGAGACACATTATCTCATTGTCTTAATCCTTTTGCTTTTGCGAATTCTTCCGGTTGTGTTACCGGGTTTGGAATTAGCAAATCTTCTTTACCATAAATAAAATTCTTACGTGAAAAGTTGGAAGGCGTAAAAGTTTCACTCAAATAAATTGCATCTTTGGGGCATGCCTCTTCACATAAGCCGCAAAAAATACAGCGCAGCATATTTATTTCATACTTCGCTGCATACTTTTCTTCACGGTACAAATGCTCTTCACCAATTTTGCGTTCTGCACCTTCCATCGTAATGGCCTCGGCGGGGCAGGCTACTGCGCACAACCCGCAGGCAGTGCAGCGTTCACGACCTTCTTCATCACGATTTAAAACCTGAAGCCCCCGCCATACGGGACTGAAAGGACGCTTTTGTTCAGGATATTGAATAGTTGCTTTCTTTTTAAAAATATGGCTGAAGGTTATGAGCATACCCTTGAAGATATTCCATAAATAGAGCTTCTCGAGCCAGTTCATTGGTCTGCGGTCAACTTCTTTTAGTCTGTTTGTTAGTGCTTGCATCTTAAAGCTATCAGGTTTCAGTTATCAGGTTTCAGCTAAAACTTTTTTTGAATGGTCGAAATTTTCATGTATCAATTTTGAAGAGCCTTAAAATCATTATTGTGCAAATTTTTTATTTCTTCAGCCACAAAATTACAACGGCTGTGATTAGCATATTTACCAAAGCTAATGGTATTAATTTTTTCCATCCGAGATTCATTAACTGGTCGTAGCGGAAACGGGGAATGGTCCATCGTATCCACATAAACACAAATATGAAAAAGCAAATTTTTGCCATTAATGCTGCGGTGCCGATTAGCACTAACCAATTGCCCCAGCTTGCATGTGCGGCTTCGTTAAAGAAGGGCAAATCATAACCGCCAAAAAAAAGTGTTGCCATTATTGCACTGCTGATAAACATATTTACATACTCTGCAAATAAATAAAATCCGAGCTTCATGGAAGAATATTCGAGATGATAACCCATGTTTAATTCGTTCTCTGCTTCGGCTAAATCAAAGGGTGCACGGTTGCATTCTGCCAATGCACAAATAAAAAAAATAAGAAACCCCAGAGGCTGATATACAATATACCACACGCCATTCATTTGCTGCTCTACAATGGTTTTCATACTGAGCGATTGTGTAAGCATTAGCAATGCAATTAAAGAAATGCCCATGGCAAGCTCGTAACTTATAACCTGGCTTGCGCCACGCAGGGCAGCTAATAAAGAAAATTTATTGTTTGATGCCCAGCCGCCTATCATGATGCCGTAAACGCCAAGACTCACAATTCCGAAAACATAGAGGATTCCAATATTGATGTCAGCAATTTGCAGCGTAATGGTTCTGCCGAATAATTCAAGCTTATTGCCCCAGGGAATTATGGCGCATGTCATCATAGCTGTGAGCATTGCGAGCGAAGGACCGAGAATGAACAATACTTTATTGGAACTGTTTGGAATTATTTCTTCTTTGAAAAATAATTTTAATCCGTCTGCGAGGGGTTGAAGAATTCCAAATGGGCCGGCACGGTTTGGGCCATGCCTGTCTTGTATTACCGCGGCTATTTTGCGCTCTGCATACGTGGAATACATGGCAATGAGCAGTGAGGTTAAAATAACAACTGCAATGAGAATAAATTTTTCAAGGATGAAGGGCCAGTTTAATGTTAATAAATAACTCATTTATTCAAATTCGTTTATTATGCATATATAAGCCTTCCTTTGGGTTCGGGGATTTTCCATTTCTTCTCTTTTGCTATTCTTAACCATTCTTTTGTTAGCAGGTTTATGTCATTTAATGCTTCATCCTGAGTGTCTCCATGTGCAATACATCCTTTTAACTCGGGCATTTCTGCAATGAAAACATTATCAACATCACTCCAATAAATTATTACTTCATATTTGTTCATCGTTAAACCCCTAACCCCTAAAAGGGAATTTACAAAATCCATTTGTTTAAGTATCTGCACTACATCATCAATATCAAAATTAGCATCAGCCCTGCCTGAAAGTAATTTTAATAATGATTTTTCTCTCTTGCTCATTCAGGCTGATTATTTTCCTCTTCAAAAGTATCACTTGTTGCTGGGCCTTCAATTAAGCTAAGCTTTACTTCGGGCTTGTTTACTTCGCTTACATCATGAATGTCGAGAAATAGCCTTGGCTCTCTGTGCATTAATTTTTCAAAAGTTTCATGGGGTTTTACAACTCCAAGGTACTGTCCCTGTGCAATTACCGAATGGCGGTTTATTTTTGTTGGTCCTTCAATCACCCAATCATCTATATTCTTTTTTTCAAAGCGGCACTCATTGCAAATGAAGTCAATCACTTCGCCCCATTCATCTTTGCGGGCTGTAACACGAAATACTTCTTTGCCCCGAAGCCATACCCGTACTTTACCGCTGCACTTAGGGCAATCACGATGCGCATCTACCGGCTTTGTAAACCATACACGATTTTTAAAACGGAATGTTCTGTCGGTTAAAGCGCCAACGGGACAAACATCAATCACATTTCCTATGAAATCATTATCGAGATTTTTTTCAATGCAGGTTGCAATTTCAGAGTGGTCGCCGCGGTCTAATACTCCATGTTCTCTTTTATTGGTTAATTGGTCGGCGGCATAAACACAACGGTAGCAGAGAATGCAACGGGTCATGTGCAGTTGAATGTATGGGCCTAAATCATGCTTTTCAAAAGTTCTTCGTTCAAATTCATAACGTGTACCGGCTTTGCCATGCTCATAACCCAAATCCTGCAAATCACATTCACCTGCCTGGTCGCAGATTGGGCAATCGAGAGGATGATTTATTAATAGGAGTTCAACAATACCAGCTCTTGCTTCAATCACTTTTGGGCTGGTTATATTTTTTACAACCATGCCATCCATAACGTTGGTGCGGCAACTGGCAACGAGCTTGGGCATGGGCCGTGGGTCTGCTGCGGAGCCTGCGGCAACCTCAACCAAACATGTGCGGCACTTACCGCCGGTGCCCTGCAGTTTTGTATAATAGCACATTGCAGGAGGTGCAACCTCATGACCGATTTTTCGGGCAGCATTTAAAATAGTTGTGCCAGGCGGCACTTCTATGGTGATGTTGTCTATGGTTACTTTTAATAGTTGTTGTTGATCAGGCATACTTAAATTCCAATTTTGTTTCTAACGAAATCTCTTACTGTCTTCGCTATTTCAATATATTCTTCAGCCGTACTCCTTTCATAAAGACTTGCTTCATCAGGATACCTGATTCCAACGGCATACGGCGTTAATACATCGGCAAATTTAAGTTCTTCAAAAGAAGTGTCACATTCTAAAATGATGTTTATTAAAATCTGCAAATCATGAGTTTTGGGTGGTAGTATTTCAACAAATATGCAATATGCTTTTAAATATTTTTCAGCAGATTGCTGACAATGAAAAGCGATAGAATCGAATATAATAGGTTGCGCTGCAAGAATTGCTTCTGCAGAAAAAATATCATGGTCTGCTTTTGCAAACCATTCTTCTATTAGATTCTGCTTTTCAATTTGCATACAATAATTTACCGGTGCTTACTATGTGACCCACAAAAGAATAAGGAATTTTATGATACATTTTATAGTAATCTTCGAAGTGCACGATAATATCTTTAGGTACTCTTATAGTATCCCAGAGATTTGAGCGAATGGCTTGTGCTATTTCATATTTCTTTTTACCTGTATCTTTTACTATTACTAAAAAATCCAAATCGCTTTCTTCAGTTGGTTTGCCATTTACATAGCTTCCAAAAAGAAAGACTTTTTGCGGATGCACAGTTTGTACAATAATATTTGTGATGTCTTGTATTTCTTTTTCTGTTACCATACGTTTTTATTCGACAGAATTTTAAATTCCAATTTTGTTTGTGACAAAGTCTTTTACATCTTTTGCAATGTGCAATATTGATAAAAACCAAAGATGCCTTTATATATTTTTCTGCAGCTTGCTGAGAATGAAAAGCCGAAATATCGTACAAAATCAGATTCGCCTCAATTATAATTTCAGCAGTTAAAATGTCTTCATCTGCTTTTTCATACCAACTTAAGATTATATCTTTCTTTTCAGGACTCATATAATAAATGCCGGTACTAACAATATGACCAATAAAAGAATATGGAATGGAATGATATTTTTTAAACTTATCCGCATAATCAACTATTACATCTTGGTAAGCAGGCAAAATATTTTTAATTTCCTTATCTATTTCTTCAGCCACTTCATATTTTTTTTTAGTTTTGTCTGGCATGATTACCAAAAAATCAATATCGCTTTCTTTTATTGCTATTCCTTTTGCATAACTTTCGAATAAATAAATTTTTTCAGGTTGAACAGTATCTGCAATAATTTTTGCTGTTTCTTTTATTTGTTCTTGCGTTACCATAATTATGCTGTTGCTGTTTCTAATTTATCTGCATAATGCGCCAGTCCATAATTCCTTTTCAAACATTCTTCAGGATTTAATACGTGCCACTCAAATTCATCTCTGAAATGGCGAATGGCTGCGGCAACAGGCCATGCGGCTGCCTCTCCAAGCGGGCAAATAGTATTGCCTTCAATTTTGCTTTGTATATCCCAAAGCAAATCAATATCGCTCAATTTTCCTTTCCCATTTTCAATATTTAATAAAATTTTTTCCATCCAGCCGGTTCCTTCTCTGCAGGGAGAACACTGACCGCAACTTTCATGGCGATAAAATCTTGCGAGTGTGTAGGTATGACGAACTACGCACTGGTCCTCATCCAGCACAATAAAACCTCCGCTGCCCATCATACTGCCGGTTGCAAAGCCGCCGTCACCAAGGCTTTCGTAGGTCATCATTCTTGTTTCGCCCTTTGCCGTTTTCAATAAAAGATTGGCAGGAAGTATAGGAACTGATGAGCCGCCGGGAATGCATGCTTTTAATCTTTTTCCGTTTGCAATTCCTCCGCAATATTCAACACTGTAAATAAATTCTTCAACAGAAATCGTCATATCAATTTCATACACGCCGGGTTTATTGATGTTGCCACATGCACTCATTAATTTTGTGCCGGTAGATTTTCCGATTCCAATTTTTGCATACTCTTCTCCGCCCTCGTTAATGATTGGAACTACTGCAGCAAGTGTTTCTACATTGTTTACAACGGTGGGACAATCCCATAATCCTTTTATTGCAGGGAAAGGAGGTTTTATTCTGGGGTTGCCTCTTTTGCCTTCGAGGCTTTCGAGCAAGGCTGTTTCTTCGCCGCAGATATATGCACCGGCACCGCGATGAACGTAGATTTGACAATCAAAACCTGAGCTTAAAATATTTTTACCAAGCCAGCCATTTGCATTTGCTTCTGCAAGAGCCTGTTCGAGAATATCAATTATCCATGTGTATTCACCGCGGATGTAGATGTATGTAGTATTGCATCCTAAAGCGTAAGAAGAAACAATTAATCCTTCAATTAAAAGATGCGGAAGAAACTCCATTAAATATCTGTCTCTAAAAGTTCCCGGCTCGCTTTCATCTGCATTACAAACTAAATATCGTTGCACACCTTCAGGCTTTGCAAGAAAACTCCATTTTAATCCTGTAGGAAATCCTGCGCCACCTCTGCCGCGCAAGCCGCTTTTTTTTACTTCTTCAACTATATCAGCAGGCGCCATTTTAAAAGCTTTCTCTACGCTGCGATAGCCACCTTCGCGGCGATACACATCGTAATCGCGGATGCCTTCAACGTGTGCTTTTTCTAATAATAATTTTCTTGACATAATAGTAAGCTGTGAGATTGAGATACGTTACTCTTTATTGATTAAGCAACTTTTCCTTTGTATAAGTCATAAACCGGAAAAATCATATCCCAATCTTTTCCCCAAACTAAATTTCCATTTTCAATTTGAAATTTTTTGAACCATATTTTTTTCTTGTACTTATTATATTGCGGATGTTTATGATTACGCAAAAAAATTTCGAAATCAACAATATTTTTTTTATTGTCGTTAAAGATGATTTCCACTTTGAAGTCTGTAATATATTTTGCTTCTTTAACAGATATGCTTTTCATTTCTCTATTTTTTTATTAATGATTTCGCAATGCACTCTTTCATTCTTTATAAAAAATTTTATCCATTTTTCTGCAATGTTTTCATGATATTTTTTTGTAAATAGTATAGCTTCTTTCAGTTCTTTGGTAGATAAAGGCTTCCTTCCTTTTACAGTATATACTTTAATATCTTTTAATTTGCCATCAATAAACTCCAGTTCCAGTTTGCTTTCATATTCTGCAAATGAAACATGTACATGAATCGGTAAATGCTCGTTTGCATAAAAGAAAAAAATCAATCCTAAGTATTCATAAATTTTAGGCATTCATGTTTGTTTGCATTTTATTCAGGCAATTTTACACTTTGTCTTGCTTCTAATTTCCAGTCGCTATTTAGTTTAATCCAAACTAAAGTTATATACATATTTAAATCTAATGGTTTGCCTGAATATATAAGATTGGTTTTCGATTTCATTGTTACCACAGCAGTTTCATTATATATCCTTACATTCATATCTGAAGGTGTAATAGATTTATAATCCTGCTCACCGCTCATTACTGAATGTATTAATTGAGACTTTGTTTGAATGATGCCGTTTGTATGACCATAAGTAACATCATCAGAAAGCAAGGATGATAATGCAATACTGTCTTTTGAAAGTAACGCATTTCGAAGACTCGCCATCTTCATCATCACTTCCATTTTTTGGGCATTCGTGTCTTGCGCCTGTACTTGCAAATGCAAAAGAAAAAATGCTATAATTAAATATTTTCTCATAAAAATTTTATTTCATTCCTATCAGGAGCATACGCATAGGATATAGTTCTCTTGTAAACGGATTAAGTACAAGCCGTAAAGCCTCTAATGTTGCGGCACCCAATAAAGGGTCATCGTGTTCTTCTCCAAATATTACGGGTGCTGCGCCGCCTTCATTATTCAGCTCAAAATATGCATCGCCCACTTTTCTTTTTATTATTGTTCCGTCTGCAAGAGAAAAATCCAACTCCCTGTGTGCTTTAATATCAAGCTCTTTCAAAATTCTTCCGGGCACAAGACTATAAACTGCACCGCTATCAATCAAAAAATTAATCGCTGAAGACTTTCTTGCATCATGACTTTTTTTACGATAATCTTTTTATTAGTTATGCCCATTATATATTTTATTTTTTCAACTGGCAATTAAACATCCAGCCTACGCCAAATTTATCAGTGAGCATTCCAAATTTTGCACCCCAGAATTGCTCTGCTAAAGGCATGGTAATTTTTCCGGCCTCAGCCATTTTGTTGAATACATCATCCATTTTATTTACATCGTCCACTTCAATTGACAATTGTATTTGCCCGCCAGTTGTTACCCGACTATCTTTAAACACATCTGATACCATGATGAGATTATCATCAAACACAAAGCGAGCATGCATTATTTTGTTTTTATAATCTTCATCGCTCGGCATGGGACTGTCGCCATAGCGTTGGATAGCAACTATTTCACCACCTAAAGCATCTTTATAAAAGTTCAATGCTTCTTCGGCATTGCCGGAAAAATTGAGGTAAGGATTTAATTTCATAATTTATGGTTTTACCCTAAATCCCCGCCTGCGTCGGGCAGGCCTAAAGGGACTCAAGAATGATTAAACTAATAACATACGCATGGGATGCAAGGTTCTGGTAAAAGGATTAAACATTAAACCGATTGCACTTAATGTTGTACTACCTAATATTGAAATGGAACCTTCTTCTTCGTAAATTACAGGTGCAGCACCACCTTCGCCTTTAAGCTCAAAATAAGCTGAAGAAATTTTTTTTTCGATTATAGTTCCATCACCTAATGAAAAGCTCATTTCTTTATAAGGCTCTATTCCCAATTTATCCAAAATTTTTCCGGGAACAAGATATACAGCTCCACTGTCAACCAAAAATTCGACATCAGCGTATTTTTCTGCTTGGCGATGTTCTCTTACTCTTAATATGGCGGTTGTGATTCCCCATTTGAATTAATTGTTTGTTGCAGCATGAGCTCTGCATTCTTCAATAATTGAATCAACTTTTTCTTTTGTAAGATGTTCCCTGTAATATTTTCCGAGCTGCATCATAGGCGCATAGCCACAAGCACCGAGGCATTCAACCGTTTTTAAAGTAAACATTCCATCTTGTGTTGTTTCTCCGGGTGTAATGCGGAGCTTCGATTTTATATAAGCGATAATTTCATCACTACCATTGAGCATACAGGGGCCGGTATGACAAACTTCGAACATATATTTACCCACAGGCTTTAGGTTATACATGCTGTAGAAGGTGGCCACTTCATACACTTCAATGGGTTCGATTTTTAGTAATGATGCAACATAGTTCATGGTTTCAACACTAAGCCAGCCGCCAAATTCCTGTTGTGCAATGTGTAATAAAGGAAGCAAGGCGCTTTTCTGTTTGCCTTGAGGATAATGGCTCATGAGTTCCTGTACCTGTTGTAATTTGTCCTGAGAAAATTGCATATCATTTTTTCTTCTGCTTCTGAATAATTTTTTGTAGTTTTTTTACATCATCTAAATCCTGAAGACGACCTACTTTCAATTTGTTTTCAATCAAATGATTTACATGTATCACTTTTATTTTTATATCCTCATCTTCATAATCAATTGCCTTCTCATAAACTTCTTCAAAGCTAACACCGGGCAAATCGCAAAACAAATCAATCCTTACAGGTTCACGTCCCAATTTTATATATCCGTTTTTGTCTAACACATCTTCTAAATTTAATTTAAGATAACTAAATCCGAATTCATTTATACTTTCTAAAATCTTATTTCCATTTTCTTCCGTGCCTTCATAAAAAATATCCATGTCTTTTGTAGTTCGAAAATGGCCATGAATTAAAACTGCCATTCCGCCAACTAAAACAAATTTGGTATTTCGTTTTTGGAGTAAGTGTATTAAATCGATAAAATCATTATTAAAAATCATCTTCGTCTGTAAGGGTTTTTATTTTTTTTTCGCCGGTTCTTTGTATTTTTTCAGAATATTCATTTTTCAAAATATGCTTCCAAACTTGTTTATTCCAATCAAATGCCTGACGCATTCTTTCAATAACCGGAAGATTTGCCCAGTATTCAATATCTGCATCTTCTTCCTCAGCAAAAGACATTTTTTTTGCAACTAATTCTATCTTTCTTTTTTCTTTCATCAACTATCCATTTCACCTGCAATTAAGTTTAAACTGCTTAATACAACAATTGTATCACTGAGCATTGCGCCTTTTACCAATTCATTAAAAGCCTGGTAATAAATAAAGCAGGGTCGTCTGAAATGCAGGCGGTAGGGCGTTCTTCCGCCATCACTGATTAAATAAAACCCCAGTTCGCCATTACCGCCTTCTACACTAAAATATACTTCGCCTTTGGGAATATCAGTTTCGCCCATAATAATTTTGAAGTGATAAATGAGCGCCTCCATCTTTGTATAAACATCTTCTTTCTCAGGAAGATAATATTCCGGAACATCTGCATGATATACTTCTGCCTCTTCACCTTTGAATTCCTGAACTTTTTTATGCGCATCGTTTATTAATTTCAGGCTTTGCCACATTTCCTCGTTGCGCACCAAAAACCTATCGTAACAATCGCCTGTTTTGCCTACAGGAATTTTAAAATCAAAATCTTCGTAGCTGCTGTAAGAAGAGTGCACACGCACATCGTAATCAACACCGGCGGCACGAAGGTTGGGGCCTGTGAATCCATAGTTCAAAGCCCGTTCTGCAGTAATGGGACCTGCCCCAATAGTGCGGTCCATAAAGATGCGGTTGCGTGTAAACAGGTTTTCAAACTCTTTTAGTACATGAGGATATTCTTTTAGAAATTTTTCAAGCTTTTCAAAAGCTTTGTTTGTAAAATTTCTTTCAAAGCCTCCGATACGACCCATGTTTGTGGTTAAGCGGGAGCCGCAAACTTCTTCATAAATTTCATAGATGAGTTCCCTGTATTGCATTACATATAAAAAGCCGGTGAAGGCACCAGTATCTACCCCAACAACAGAGTTGCAAATAAGATGGTCCGAAATGCGGGCAAGCTCCATCATTATTATTCGCAAATAATCTACCCGCTTTGGGGTTTTAATTTTAAGCAATTTTTCGCAGGTGAGATGCCAGCCCATATTATTGATGGGGCTGCTGCAATAATTCATACGGTCTGTGAGCGTGGTTATTTGGTACAGAGGTCTACGCTCAGCTAATTTTTCAAATGCTCTGTGAATATAGCCGATAGTTTGTTCTGCACTTACAACACGCTCTCCATCTAACTCAAGAATGTTTTGAAACACACCATGTGTTGCAGGATGTGTAGGCCCTAAATTTAAAGTAGTGGTTTGCTTTTCAATGGAACCTTCAGGAAGCTTAATATGATGTTGGTCTGTCATACCCTAAATCCCTAAAGGGACTTTTTTAATTATTGTGAAAAGAATTTTATTATTCCGGTGCCATTTCATTATCACATTTGCAAATCATCAAATCATCAGATAAATTTTGTTCTCCATAGTTCCCCCTTTAGGGGGTTAGGGGGTTTTTCATCTTCCAAACATAGCATCATCTTTATCTTCCCTTGTCATTTCTTCTAAAGGATATTCTTTTCGCATAGGAAAATAATCCATTTCATCAACATTTAAAATTCTTTTTAAATTGGGATGGCCGAGAAAGTTTACTCCAAAAAAATCATAAGTTTCTCTTTCAAGCCAGTTTGCGGCTTCGTAGAGTTTTGTTGCTGTATAAATATCTGGCTGATTAATATCAGTGAACACTTTAAACCGGATGCGAACATTATCAATCAAATTATGCAAATGATATACAATGGCAAGCTCATTTCCAATATTATCTGGATAATGAACGGCGCATAATGTAGTTAGAAATTGAAAACGAAGTTGTTTATCATCATACAAAAATTGAAGCACTTTTAAATTCATTTCTTTTGAGGCTTCAAATGTAAACATGCCATAAGGCTCTTCGAAATTGGAAACCTGTTCCCCAAATTTTTCGTGTAAGCGTTGTTTAATTATTTCGTTGGTTAAAGACATTGTTTAAATTCGATAATTTGGCAATGAAATCTATGCTCTTTTTTTATCATTAGCACATTAGCATATTATCACATCAGCACATTGTTTATTGTATTCCATAGCTTGCTAACAGAGCCTTATAATGCTCACTGTTCCTGCGTCTTAAACTTTCATTGAGCACAAGTTCCTGTATTAGCAGAATGCCATCTATAACTGCTTCAGGCCGCGGAGGGCAACCGGGCACATATACATCCACAGGAATTATTTGGTCAATGCCCTGCAGCACACTGTAAGTATCGAATATTCCACCAGAACTGGCACAGGCTCCCATAGACAATACCCAACGCGGCTCTGCCATTTGCAAGTACACTTGTTTTAAAACGGGAGCCATTTTTTTTGCTATGGTACCCATTACCATCAGCAAATCGCATTGCCTTGGAGTAAAGCTTAAACGCTCAGAACCAAAACGGGCCAAATCATAATGAGAGCCCATCAAAGCCATAAATTCTATACCGCAACATGAGGTAGCAAAAGGAAGAGGCCAAATTGAATTCTTTCGGGCAAGCCCTACTATCTTCTCAAAAGAAGTAGCAAAATATCCTTCTCCCTGCAAGCCCGGCGGCATGTCAGCGATTGCAACATTATCGTGAATGTCTGTTTTCTTCGGATTAATATTAAAACGTACAGGACGCATAGCTATTTAATATTTAAAATTGCAGATTGAATATTTTAGAGATGTCCTAAATATTAAATATTCAATCTTAAATAAAGCAATAAATTTTAGTCTTCCCATTTCAATGCACCGCGTTTTATTATGTAAATAAAACCTGCAAGAAAAAAGGCAATAAATAATAAAACTTCTGCAAAGCCTGTCCATCCCAAGGCTCTGAAATTAACTGCGTAAGGATAAAAAAATATTATCTCCACATCAAACAAAACAAATAAAATGGCAACCAGAAAGTATTTAATTGCCATTGGCTGGCGTGCATCGCCATGGCTTTCAATACCGCTTGAAAAACTTTCTAATTTATCACTGGTTTTTCGTTTTGGCCCAATCAGGTGAGTTAAGAGCATCATAGTAGCAACAAAGCCTGCCGCAAAAAGCAACTGAAGCGCTATTGGAAAATAATCGAACGAGGTGTTTGTATTATTTACATCGAGCAATATATTGATTAAATACATTTGTAAGTTTTATATGCAAAAATACGATGCCGGCAGTAAATACAGAATGTAATTGCGGATATAGTTTTTTAAAAAAACTCCCGCAATTCCACGCCTTCCTATTGTTAATTGTGTAAATTGTCGCTCTTTCTTTAACTTAAAAAATTTTTTATGAAAACAATTCTATTATTTTTTGCATTAGCGTTTGCTTACAGCTATATTCAGGCTCAAAATTACACTGAGCAATGGATACTTTGCGATACACCAACGTCTCAATTTAATATATCCACTGACGACTGCACGCTTGATTCCTCTGGTCAAATATTAATCGTCGCTGAGTTAGCGGCATCTATTGGAGCAAATAGTTCGGTTGTTCTAAGCAAATGCTCAAAATCGGGACAGGGTCTATGGCAAAAATCCTTACCTGCACACAGTTCATTAAATACAAATGGCGCATTTTCTGATAATTATTATTATACGCGGTCTCATGTAGCTGCAGACAAGGAAGGAAATGTTTTTATCACATTTCCACATTATGAGAATAATGACAGGAATGCTATTATTGCAAAATACAGCCCTGCCGGAAATCTTTTATGGAAAAAAACCTTCGACGGAACTGCCGCATTGGATGATGACCTGCCGCAAAAAATTTTGATTGATAAAAACGGAAATGCCACAATAGCCGGCATCACAAATTTTAATAACAGCGAACATGGTATTTTTCTCGTGAAGTACAATGCGCAAGGCAATGAATTATGGCGAAAATATATCAGGCGCACACCAGGACCAAACGTACACGGAAAGTTACTCGGCTGCATTGTAAATGATGCTGTGCTGGATGATGCAGGAAACGTATATGTAACGGGTGACAGCTATAATAGCTTTGATAAAAAAGTTCAGGACCTGCTTGTTGCAAAATATACAACCACCGGCGACAGCGCCTGGGAGAAAATTCTAACTTCTGGCCAGGGAGATAAATATGAGGAGAGTGGTATAAAAATAAAATTTTATAAAGCCGGACAGGCAATTTATATAGGTGGAAGTTTAATATACGTTTCACAAATTCAAGATTTTATTTTGAAACTGAAAATTTCAGATGGCTCTGAAATATGGCGTTATAGTACTAATGAACACTATCTTCAGGCAATGGATGCAGATAATGCAGGTAATGTGGTTTTTTCGGGCAGATGCCAATGCCTCCAAAATTCTTTAAACACTTCAAAGGTATCTTCACAGGGTTTATTATTATGGACACAAATAATCAAAGATTCGAGGGATTTGAGTGGAGACCCGATTTCTGTAATTACAGATAAATTCAATAACGTATTTGTACAAAAATTTTATGTATATCATGCCGGCGGTCAAATATTTAAATACGCTCCGCAGGGAGCTTTACTTTCAAGAATTGATATCGACACTACAAGCTCCGGAGCCTACAATAATTTTGACTGGGGCACAGCGCCCATATTGCTTGATAACGAGCTAAACCTGTATGCGGTAAATAGTAATTATGTGGGGATTAAATACGGGTGCGTTAG
>JBBRBB010000042.1:0-26158 GCA_038206235.1 Chitinophagales bacterium | reverse complement strand
ATTGTGGAACGAACATTTTCTTGGATAGATACCAATAGGCGAAATTCAAAAAATTATGAAAGGCTTAATCAAACTAGTGTGACAATGGTGCATTTATCCGCCATACGAATTATGCTGAATCGTTTTTAAACAGTTTCTTAGCCTAAAAAAATATTTTCATGCATTCTCTGTATTGCTGAAATTAATTTTCTATATTCGGTTTCTATAATTGTTTTTAATCTAAAATCCTGTTGATTTACCCCTATCCGGTTCTCTCTGAAAATATTCTTCAATAAATCTGTTTGTAAAGGTTTTTGATTTATACAAGTGAAAAACACGGTATAAAAAAGGGTGATTTCCTCCTTGGTATATGGGGGATGTATGCTTGCGAAGAGAAAAATAAATTAAAAAATTTAATAAAAACCCGGAAGCCGAAAAGGGGATTTGAGAGTAGGCGAAAAAAAAATTCGATGTTCAACACATCCTTCCTTGATGTTGTAATTGGTCTTGTATTTATTTTTCTTCTTTACAGTCTTCTTGCAACTTCTATAAACGAATCCATCGCTACTGCGCTATCACTAAGAGCGAGGATGCTAAAAAAAGCCATTTCCGAAAGAATGTTATCGAATTCTTCTACGGATCATAAAATGCTGGATTTTCTAAAAGGAGTATTGGAATATGTTTTCGAGATATTTTATTTTATCACGGGCAGGCCAAAAAAGAAGGGCAGTGAAAAAAATATTGGCGACCAGTTTTATGATCATCCTATGATAAAAAATTATGGCGCCAACCGGTTTTTTAAAACGCCTTCGTATCTCGCTGCTTCCAATTTTTCAATAATTCTTATGGAGACGCTTAAAGAAGATTTTAATAATAAGGTTGGTGAAATTGCTCTTTTCAAAAACGTCACTTCTGCCCCTTTGCAGCAAACTATAGATGAACTAAGCAGCGGCTCTGATTTAGTAAAAATAAAAGAGCTCTTTGCATACTATGCATGGTATTATGCTATCAACCCTGAGAAAAAAATATTTGATGACCTGCAGCATTTACCACGCGGACTTGATAAAGAAACGCATTGCATTTTGCAGCTTCATTTGCGAAACAGCCTTTTTGATTTTAATGCTTTCGCAAAAAAAGTTGAGGGGTGGTACAACGATACGATGGACCGTGTAACAGGATGGTACAAAAGACAGACGCAGTTTATACTTTTTTTATTGGGTATTGGCATTGCAATTTCTTTTAATGTGGATACCATTGATATTGCTAACAAGCTTTCAACAGATAAAACTGCAAGAGACCAAATTGTGCAGATGGCAATAAAAGCATCAGAAGATTATAAAGATGACCCGAGAGTAAAAAAGGTGACAGAAAAAGGCGACACATCTGCCGAATACAGAGATACATCTGTTGAATACAAAAAAGTGATGGCTAAGCAGGAGGAAATAGAAAAAACAAGAGACTCAACCCTTAAAGTTCCTAATGAAATATTGGGCATTGGCTGGGGCGATTATGGAAAAACTGACCGTGCATTTATAAGAACTCTTATAGATAAAAAAATGAAAAAGCCTTTTTCTTTTACATGCATTTCTTTAAGAGATTCTTTCAATGTTATTAGCGAACGGGTAAATGCAGAAGAAAGCGTAAAAAGAATAAAAAAAGATAGTTTAAAAAGGATAGGAAAGAAGGATACTGCAAATAGAAAGATTCCTGCATTGGAACCTGCCGTTTCTAAAATGAATATAAATTCGCCGGGAGATTCATCTGCATCTTCAAACAAAACTGATTCAGTAAATATAGATTCCATAAAGTATACCCGATTCTATAATCAAACCATTAAAAAATATCCAATAACAGTTAAAGCATATTATGTGTTGCATTCAATCGGTGCAAAGAAATTCATCGGCTTTTTATTAACAGCCTTTGCAATATGCCTGGGTGCTCCGTTCTGGTTCGATTTATTAAATAAATTGGTAAGGCTGCGCGGCGCAGGTAAAAAAGAAGATGCCTCAAACACAATAGAACTCACTGCAACAAAAGATCAATTACCCGCAACAGGTAACCTGAATATTCAAAACGCCAGCGAGGAGGCTGTAGGATAAGCTATGCCACAATTAATGGTAAATAAAAAATTGAATAAGCGCAGTGAGCTTCCAAAAACATTGCCAGACGCTAATCATATAGTAGATACGCTGCAGCGCGGACACACCTTCTTTGGCACCGAAGTTAAAGGCGCTAATCTGCCGCCTCCGCCTCTTGACAAATGGTTCCAGGATGCTAAAGGATTTTTTTACTGGGGCGGCGGTTTAATTGTGATTAATGATGATGCATCTGCTGCAATTCCAGCACCTGCTGCAGGCAGTAGCTTGTCTTTACATCAAATTAAAAATGCCACAGGAGGTATGGCGGTAAATGCAGAAAAGTTTATGCCTTTTATTATTAATACCTGCACAAAATATAACATAAATACTCCCGCACGCCAGCTTTGTTTTCTGGCACAGGTAGGGCATGAGAGCATGGGGCTTTTTTACACAGAAGAGCTTGCAAGCGGAAAAGCGTATGAAGGAAAAATAAAACTGAGTAATACCCAACCAGGCGATGGTATTCGTTTTAAGGGCAGAGGATTAATACAAATTACTGGCAGGTTCAATTACACCACACTCAGTAACGCCTTTGGCGCAGACTTTATTAATAATCCTCAATTATTGGGTGGGAAGAATATCACCAAATGCACACCTGAGCAATTAAAGTATTCAGCCTTAAGCGCAGGATGGTTTTGGGACAAAGAGAAATTGAATACCATAGCCGATAAAATAAATATACAGGAGCCGGTTGACGCAGGAGCCAACCATATACATTTTAAAGAAATCACACACAGAATAAATGGCGGATACAATGGTCTCGATGACAGGATACACAGGTATAAGGCAGGAGTAAAATTTTTTTGAAATGGTAGGGGAGTAAACTGCTGAACATACTTAAAAAATAGTAAGCACCCGCAAGCCAAAAAGAGAGAAGATTGAGCATTTAAAAAAATGTTTATGAAAACGCTAATAACAAAACTAATCCCTCTCTGTTGCAGCCGATAAAGTTTTATCTTTAGGAATTTAAAATTTAGCTCATGTTTATCGCGTCAAAAAAATCCTCATTACGCCTCTTCATTTATTCTGTCTGTTGCTTTTTATTTATCAGTTATACGGCATGCACCGTTTCACTTCTCCCCACCTACAGCGCTGAACTCGAAGCACAAATCACAAGCACATCGAAAATGACTGACATGCTTTATCTCGAAATAATGGATGCGCCCGATGATAAAAAAACATATTCTGTTTATGCAGATAAATACCGTGAGATTGAAACCGAAATAAATTCTATTTTGCTCAAAAACGAAGTAAGACCCAAGGCAGATGACTTTATTGCCTCGGCTAAAGCATTAAAAGAATATTTTGTACAGGCGAAAGAAGACCATAAAAAAAGAAATACGCTTTCCAATGCAGAGCTGCTTATTTATAATGAACAATTGAAAGCTTTATGGAAGCCGGTATTAATAGAAGAAATGGCGTTGAGTAAGCTGAAATATTAAACATAAATAAAAAATATCATCATGACTTTTGATATTAATGAAGTGCTGGCTCAAATGAGTGGAGCCATTAAAAATGAAGTGAGCGATAACTGGAGCCTTATAAAAAAAACAACAAATAATTTTCTTCAAAGCCGTAAGGCACGGCTCGAATTATTAACCAGCCTGCGTTTAGATAACCAGTTGAGCGAAGAATTTTTCCAGGCAAGATTAGAAGATGAAAAAAAAATCCTTACCTCAGAACTGCATGCAGTGGCTGTAATAACAAAAGTAACTGCACAAAATGCCGCTAACGCAGCAATAAGCATACTCTCAAATGCAGTGAAAACAGCTTTGGGTATTCTATAGTAGAGATTTGAAATCGAAAAGAATTAGGATAGAATTGGTATCTTGCCTCTTGCTGAAGTATTCAATATTCAATCTTCAATTGCCATGCTCTCTTTCCCCCGCCCATCATTCCCCTACACAGTAAATCTGCAAGCAGAGCTTGATGCTCTTCGCAATTATCGCGATACAAAAGAAGAATTGCAAATACCCGCCGCCACTAATGATAATCTTCGCATCGCTACATGGAATATTGCAAACCTTGGCGCACAGGACCGCACAGAAAAACATGTAAAGCTCATTGCTGAAATAATTTCATGGTTCGATGTTATTGCCATACAGGAAACCAAAGACAACTTCGCAGACTTGTATGCCATCAAAAACTTTTTAGCTCATCCATATCAATGCATTTTTTCTGATGCCGGCGGCAACGATGAGCGCATGGCTTTTATTTATAACAGTTGCAGAATGGCAATTATGGAAGAGGTTGCAGAGCTTGCTATTCCACCATCCGATTTTAGGTTTATCACATTGCCCGGTGTTGCTGCTGCATTCGACGGCTTTGACCGCAACCCATACATGGTAAGCTTTAAAGCGAAAAACTTTTTATTCATATTAATGAATGTGCATCTCTATTATGGCGATGATACTGCGAAAGCTTCTATCAACCGCCGCTGCCTCGAAGCTTATGCTGTTGGTCGTTCTGCAGATCTTCGCGGTGCCAGCAAATTTTCTTATACAACAAACATTCTTGCACTGGGTGATTTTAATCTGCCCAAAGTAGATGAAACAGACCCTGTGTATAAAGCGTTATTAAGCCGCGGCTTACAATTGCCGGAACATACATCAAAAGTATATTCCAATATTAGTGATGATGCAGCTTATGACCAGGTTGCTTTTTTACCCGGCATGAAAAGCCGCATCATTTCACATGGAATATTTCCTTTCGATAACATCATTTTTGCAGACCTGTATAAAAAGAAAACAGCAGCAGAATTCAAAAGCTATGTAAAATATTATATCTCAGATCATCGTCCTCTATGGATTAATCTTTCCATAATTTAAAGCCATGTATAAAACCGGCTTCAGTTTTCTCCAAAGAATTTCTTCAAACCTATTATCTTTCTTGCCTGTCCGACTGAACCAAACCGTACAGATCCTGTCATCCCCGTCCCCGCCCGTTCCGTTCAGGCGGGCGTACCGGCACGGGCTGGCGGTCAGGCGAGAAGAAATACCGGCCTCAAAGAAACATGCTATGAACCTGGAAGCGGTATTTTAAAAAACAAATTTTCGTACGGGTTTTTCTTTTTATTTGCATGATGATAATGAGAAAAGTAGTTAAGCTTTTTCAGATTATTTATTGCATCTACGCACTTATAATTTTCTGCGTATTAATAATAATATTTTTTTTGCTGGTGTTGTTTGTGCTTCCTTTTGGAAAAATTTCCGCAGGTAATTTTATTTACAAAGCCGGAACCATAGTTGCCGCAATTTTGTATTCGCTTATTGGTATATGGCATAGAGAAATTTATGAAGCGCCTCATGATAAAAACAAGCAATATGTTTTTGTTGCCAATCACACTTCCTATATAGATATTCCTGCTATCGTACGCTGTATGCACCAGCCCATAAGGGCTTTGGGTAAGCAGGAAATGGTAAACTATCCTGTGTTTGGATTAATCTACAGGGCGGCTGTAATTTGTGTTGACAGAAGCGATGCTGCTCACCGTGCAAAAAGTGTAAAAATCTTAAAAGTGGCGATTAAAAAAGGCATTTCTGTTTTTATTTTTCCCGAAGGAACCTTTAATGAAACCGGGCAGCCGCTAAAAGATTTTTACGAGGGCGCATTTCGCATTGCGATAGAAACGAAAACACCAATTAAACCGGTTTTATTTTTAGATAACATTGACCGCATGCACTGGCGCAGCATTTTTTCACTTTCTCCCGGCAAAAACAGGGTGGTTTTTTTAGATGAAATAAAGGTTAACGCTTATGTTTCTTCCGGTAATATAACTGCTTTAAAGCAAAAAGTATATGATGTTATGGATGCGGGGTTAAGACGCTATAAAAATTATGAAAACATAGCTTAGGTGGTAACAGGTTAAATTTGCATGTAGTTAGATGCAGCAAACATTCAATACCGGCGAGTTTCAAAATTCTCTGAAAGCTCCTGCTGAAGAAGCAGCAAACATGTATGCAGAAATTATTATTCCGCTTGCCTTGCCAAAAAATTATACATGGAGTATTCCTTTGCATTTTCAGTCTGCTTTGCAGCCGGGTATTCGCGTTGAAGTAAACTTAGGAAAGAAAAAAAGATATGCAGGCATTGTAAAAAAAATTCTTCCTGAAAAGCCTGCAGCATTTGAGCCTAAGCCGGTTCTGAATATTCTTGACGCAGAACCTGTACTCTATTCACAACAGCTTGCGTTGTGGCAGTGGCTCGCAAATTATTATATGTGCAGCGAAGGAGAAGTGATGCTGGCTGCCGTTCCTTCTAACTTAAAGCTTTCCAGCGAAACTATTTTGGTTTGGAATGATGAGCATAATGAAGATTTCGACAATCTCGATGATAAAGAATTTCTCGTTGCCGAAGCGCTCAATTTAAAAAAGCAATTAAACCTTTCCGAGGTACAGCAGATTCTCGATGCAACACATGTGTATCCTGTGGTGCAGCGCCTGATTGATAAACAGGTTTGTTATGTGTGGGAAGAGCTGCGTGAAAAATATAAGCACAAAACAAACATATATATTCACCTGCATCCTGATTATTTTAAGGAAGACAAGCTTGCTGAATTACTAAACAAACAAAGCAAAGCGCCAAAGCAATCAGAGTTATTGCTCTCTTATTTGCACATAATGAAAACGGAAGGAGAGGTTACTCAGCCGGATTTATTAAAGAAATCAAATGCATCTGCTGCGCAGCTAAAAGGATTGCTTGATAAGAAAATTCTTGTAGCTGAAAAGCGCTCTGTAAATCGTATTCATTCCCTTCCCAAAAACATTCAGATAGATTTTGAATTAACAGCAGCGCAGCAAAAAGCAAGAAATGAAATCAACCTTGCTTTTGAAAATTTTCAGGTTTGTCTTTTACATGGCGTTACGGCAAGCGGCAAAACAGAAATATACATCACGCTGATCGAGCAATCTATAAAGCAAGGAAAACAGGTTTTATATCTGCTGCCTGAAATTGCTTTAACAGCGCAGATAATTCGCCGCCTGCAAAAACATTTCGGCGGATACATTGCTATTTATCATTCTAAATTCAATGCCAACGAACGTGTTGAAATTTGGAATCGTGTGAAAAGCGGTGAAATAAAAATTATACTCGGTGCAAGGTCATCACTCTTTCTTCCTTTTAAAGAATTGGGATTAATCATTGCCGATGAAGAGCATGATTCATCGTATAAACAACAGGAGCCTGCACCGCGTTACCATGCAAGAGATGCGGCTATTTATTATGCATCGTTGTTTAACGCAAAAGTCTTATTGGGCAGCGCTACGCCTTCTGTTGAAAGTTATTACAATTGTAAAATAAAAAAGTATGCGCTGGTTCAATTAACGGAACGCTTTGGCAATGCTGATTTTCCGCAGATTGAAATTATTGACTTAAAAAAAGTGGCATCGAAAGAAAAGATAATTATTTCTCCTCAGTTGAACAGCGCAGTAGAAGAAGCGCTGAAAGAAAAAAGGCAGGTAATACTTTTTAAAAACCGGAGAGGTTATTCTCCTTATCTTATCTGCAATGTTTGCGGATGGATTCCGCAATGCCGCAACTGCGATGTTACGCTTACCTATCACAAGGCAAAAAATAAAATGATTTGCCATTACTGCGGCGCCGAGTATGTGGTATTATATAATTGTCCTCAGTGCGGAAGTCATGATTTTAAGCAACGGAATTTCGGCACCGAAAAAATTGAAGAAGTAATTGCGGAAACATTCACCCATGCAAAAACCGGGAGAATGGATTATGATACTATTAAAGGAAAATATGCCCATGATAATCTCATTAAATTATTCGAGCAGCAAAAAATAGATATTTTAGTGGGTACGCAAATGGTAGTAAAAGGTCTCGACTTTGAGCATGTAAGTCTGGTTGGAATTATTGATGCAGACAGCATTTTATACTTCGCCGATTTTCGTGTGAATGAAAGAGCGTTTCAATTAATGGAGCAAGTGAGCGGAAGAGCAGGAAGAAAAAATATTCGCGGCAGGGTATTAATACAGGTCAGCAATACGCAGCATCCTGTTTTACAATTTGTTCAATCGCATGATTACAAGCAGTTGTACGATTTTGAAATTCATAACAGGAGAAATTTTTTCTATCCTCCTTATTCACGCCTTATTCAAATTACATTCAGGCATAAAGAAAATCGTATTGCAGAGGAAGCTGCGAATATTATTGCGCAGGGATTAAGAAAAAATTTTCAGAAATATATTACAGGCCCGGCGCAGCCCGTAGTGCATCGTGTGCGTAATAAATATTTGTGGGATGTGCTGATTAAATTGCCAAAAGATGCAGGCACAATAAAACAGTGCAAAAAAGAGATAGAGCAGCAAATCGCAATTATTCAGTTTAATAAAACATACAGGGCAGTTGATGTTATAGTTGATGTTGACCCCGTTTAACGGTCAGACGGCTGAGAGCCGTAAGACCGTTACCCTACACTTTTTATGCAAATCATAGAAAACATATCACTCAAACCATACAATACTTTTGCTATTAATGCAAAGGCAAAATATTTTTCATCTTTCAGTTCACTTAATGAGTTGCAGCAGCTTCTTGCCTTCGAAAACGAGAAACGAGAAACGAGAAACGAGAAACGGTTTATCCTCAGCGCCGGCAGCAACATCCTTTTTACAAAAAACTTTGATGGGCTTGTTTTGAAAAATGATTTAAAAGGAATTGAAGTAGTAAGAGAAGATGAAGCTTATTATTATGTAAAAGCAGCAGCCGGTGAAAACTGGCACCAGTTTGTATTGTATTGCATCGAAAAGAATTTTGCGGGCATTGAAAATTTAAGCCTGATACCGGGCAATGTTGGCGCTACACCCATGCAAAATATCGGCGCTTATGGAGTGGAGGTAAAAGATGTCTTTGAAGAATTAGAAGCATACAACATACAAGAAAATGCTGTTGTAAAATTTTCGTTGAGTGATTGTGAATTTGGTTATCGTGAAAGTATTTTCAAGAGAAGGTATAAAGACAAGTTTGTAATACTGAATGTTACTTATCGTTTAAGAAAACATCCTGTTTATAATACTTCTTACGGTGCTATTAAAGATGAGTTGGAGAAGATGGGTGTAAAAGAATTATCAATACAAGTCATATCACAAGCCGTAATTAATATTCGCAGCAGCAAATTACCCGACCCAAAAGAGATTGGCAATGCAGGCAGCTTTTTCAAAAATCCAACAATTTCAAAAAAGCAGTTTGATGAAGTAAAAAAAATATTTCGCACCATGCCAGGATATGTGCTTGATGAAAATCACATAAAAGTTGCGGCAGGCTGGTTAATTGAACAATGCGGTTGGAAAGGGTTTCGCACTGGCGATGCAGGCTGCCATGCAAAGCAGGCGCTTGTTTTAGTTAATTATGGCAATGCAAAAGGAGAGGAGATATATGAGCTGTCAGAAAAAATTCTCAGCAGCGTTAAAGATAAATTTAATATACAGTTGGAAAGAGAAGTGAATATAATTTGAAAGCTTGTTTACCACGATAGAAACATAGGAATTCTTTCCGCTCAGGCGGATATATATTTTACACATAGGCTTTCGAATCTTTTCCTATGTTTCTTCTCTGCCGATAACTATCACATTAGCGTTAAGATAATTTTAGAGCCCCATAGGGGCAAAACGTTAGTAGTGGATGGTTGTTTCATACATTTTAATAAGCTCCGTAGGAGCGATACATTATAATTAAATGCATTTTTTTGTGTCGCCTCTACGAGGCTTGATTCAATTCGCAAACCCTCGATTTACTAACGTGGCGCTTCTACGAAGCTTATTAAATCTAATGAAAAGCTTTAATCATTCTTGATTTCCCCTGCATATCTTTTCTTAATTCAATATTTTTATAACCCTCATTTTTCAAAAGTTCATTAATCTCTTCGCTGCAAGATTCGTTTATCTCAAAAAATATTTTTCCCTCGGGCTTTAAATTATGTTTTGAAAAAGCGATTATTTTTTTATAGAACAAAAGTGAATCCTCATCTCTTACAAACAAAGCCGTATGAGGCTCCCATGCAATCACATTTTGTTGCATGGTTAATGCTTCACTTTGCTTTATGTATGGGGGATTGCTTGCAATAATATCAATCTGCGGGACTAATTTCCCATCTTCTTCATTCAAAATATCGCAATGAAAAAAATGTATGAAAGTGTTTTGTGTGGCGGCATTTCGTTTCGCAATCTCCAATGCTTTTTCTGAAATATCTAACGCATGAATTTCTATATTCGGTAATCTTTTTTTTAGAGCAATTGCAATGCAACCGCTGCCTGTTCCAACATCAAGAATTGAGAATTGAGAATTTCTGCCAACTGTCATCTGCCAACTGTCAACTTCTTCAACCACCCATTCAACCAGCTCTTCCGTTTCCGGTCGTGGTATCAGCACATTTTCATCAACATATAATTTCATTCCTGCAAACCACGCTTCCCGTAAAACATATTGCACAGGCTTATGCTGCAATAATTCAGTGGCATATTGTTTCAGTTGATTTTTCTGTGCAGATGAAAGGGTTGCGGATTTATTCAGCCTGCGTTCTGTTTTATTTTTTTTTGTGATATGCTCTAGAATCAAATCAGAAATATTTGCTGCTTCACGCTCATCATAAATATTTCGCAATTGAATTTGTAAATATTGATATGCTTCGTATATCGTCATTTTATCATCTTAATCTTACTTTGTAAATTGATGTCAAGACATCTCGCAAAAAGCGGGATGCGCAGACACCAGTGCAAGTATAACAATTCTGCTACATTTGCTAACGTATTATTGAAATGACTTACTGACTTAAATGACTCAATGACTTTACTGACTCAATGACTATCAATAACCATTATATGCATCGTTGTCTTGAGCTGGCAAAACTTGGTGCTGGAAATGTTGCGCCAAACCCAATGGTGGGTGCGGTATTGGTGCATAATGAAAAAATAATCGGAGAAGGCTATCATGAAAAATTTGGAGAAGCACATGCAGAAGTCAATTGTATTAACAGCGTTTATGAAGAAAATAAAAGTGTAATATCATCTTCAACTTTATATGTTTCATTGGAGCCATGTGTTCATTATGCTAACACGCCGCCCTGCGCAGATCTCATCATCGAGAGTAAAATTCCACATGTAGTTATTGGATGCAGAGACCCGTTTCCATTGGTAGATGGCAAAGGCATTGAAAAATTGCAACATGCAGGGGTTGATGTTGCAGTTGGAATTTTGGAAGATGAATGTATTCAACTTAATCAACGGTTCATTACTTTTTATACAAAGAAAAGACCTTACATTATTTTAAAATGGGCGCAGACTGCAAATGGAAAGACTTCACCCCCAGCCCCTCTCCATCCCGATTTATCGGGAGAGAGGGGAGCTAATGAAAACTTCGTTCATGAAAGACTTTATATATCAAATGATTTTACCAATCGTCTTGTACACAAATGGCGAAGTGAAGAAGCTGCCATACTTGTGGGAACCAACACTGCACTGCTTGATAATCCTGAACTCACAAACAGATTATGGAGCGGTAAAGGCCCCATACGTTTGGTGATTGATAAGGATTTGAGACTGCCGCTTTCATTAAATTTATTTAATGGAGAACAAACCACCATTATTTTTCATGGTGCTAAACATAATGGCGAATCAGATATAGATGATTTCATTAATCATAGGGTTATATATTATAAAGCTTCACCCGAAAAAAATATTATTCAGCAAATAATGTATGCATCATATCAATTGAATATTCAAAGTATATTGGTTGAAGGCGGAGCAACCTTGCTGCAAAGCTTTATTGATGAAGGCTTGTGGGATGAGGCAAGAGTAATTACAAACAATTCATTGCATGTTGCAGAAGGTTTATCTGCGCCTGAGCTAAAGAATTACAAACATGTTATGAGTGAAAATATTTTTAATGATAGTATTGATTATTTTATACGTGAGTGAAAAATGAAATCGCAATTGATGAGCAATGTTCTGAACGATGCAGTGTGCGACGCAACGGAAGATTAATAGCAGTGCAACAGCCGGGCTCAAAAAAAATTTTCTCTCTTTTTACAAGTATAAATTTTTTTAACTACTTTAACCCATTATTCATATAACTAACATTGCATGAGACATCCGCTTTTTCGAACTAAGAATATTGACAAGATTTTAAAAGATGCCGCTACCAATGAAGAAGCTGCACATGGCGGCGGTGGCGGATTAAAACGTGTGCTCACATTACGCGACCTTACTTTTTTTGGCATCGCTGCAATCATTGGTGCAGGCAGCTTCAGCAGTTTGGGACAGGCTTGCTTTAATGGCGGACCGGGAGTGGTTGTGTTATTTATTATCTGCGCCATTGCCTGCGGATTTACCGCTTTATGCTACTCTGAATTTGCAAGCCGCATACCCGTTGCAGGCAGCGCATACACGTATGCGTATGCATCGTTCGGAGAATTGTTTGCGTGGATTATCGGCTGGGCATTAATCATGGAATACTCTATCGGGAATATCTATGTTGCCTTTTCATGGAGCGATTATTTTACATCCTTCCTGCATCGCATCAATGTTCATATACCTGATTTTTTAACCTGCAGCTATATGGAAGCGCATGAAACAGTTGTAGCTAATGCAGCAGCACCGGCTTCAGAATTAACAACATCAACCAAAGAATTATTAAATGCATGGACTACTGCGCCGATGATTGGCGGCTTAAAAATTATTTTTGACATGCCTGCTCTTGTTATCAATATGCTTATTACCATGCTTGTTTATATTGGAGTGAAGGAATCAAGAAATTTCAGCAATGTAATGGTGGTGCTGAAGCTGTGCATTATAACACTTGTAATTGCTGTGGGCGCCTTTTATATAAATCCTGATAACTGGACACCTGTGAACCCCGCCGGTGTAAGAGCTTTTATGCCCAATGGTTTCAGCGGTGTGATGCGTGCTGTGAGCGGTGTGTTCTTTGCCTACATTGGTTTTGATGCAATAAGTGTAATGGCAGAAGAAAGTAAAAATCCGCAAAAAGATTTGCCGCGAAGCATGATACTTTCATTAGTGATTTGCACGGTTGTTTATATATTGCTAACGCTTGTGCTTACCGGTGTGCTCAACTATCAGAAGTTTAATAATGTGGGAGACCCGCTTGCAAAAATTTTTGAAGAGAGCAATGTAACATGGATGCAGTTTCTTGTTTCTATTGCCGCAGTAATTGCCATGACTAGTGTGCTGCTTGTATTTCAAATGGGTCAGCCGCGTATATGGATGAGCATGAGCCGTGACGGATTATTGCCGCCAATATTTCAGCACATACATCCTAAATTTCAAACCCCATCTTTTGCAACAATTCTCACCGGATTATTTGTAGGAGTGCCGCTTTTGTTCACCGATAAAACATTTGTATTAGACTTTACAAGCATCGCCACTCTTTTTGCATTTGTATTGGTTTGCGGTGGCGTGATGCTTATTCCGCGAAAAGAAAAAGTGGCGGGCAAATTCACCATACCATACATCAACGGAAAATTTATTTTTCCTTTGCTCGTTTTCATTGCAATTATTGTACTGCTGGCAACCACTAAAAATTATTTTACTGATTTATTTTCCATGACCGGTACGAGTGCTTCTTATAATATTTCCACCCTTATATTCTGGTGTGTTTTATTGCTTTTATCTGTCGCCAGCTTTCTTAAAAACCTTTCGCTTATTCCTTTGCTTGGCTTATCTTCCTGTTTGTATTTGTTAACCGGCATGACGGCGAATAACTGGGCATGGTTTGGTTCATGGCTTGCCCTGGGATTGGTAATTTATTTTATGTACGGATACAGGAAAAGTAAATTGGGAGTTGCAGTTGCATGATGAGAGAGACATTGGTAAAAATTAATAACTCATCAGCTTTTTTACACTCTCCTCCAGCCTTGACTTCGCCATAAAATTTTTTTCCAATTCAATATTAAAAGGAACTGGCGTGTCAAGCGAAGCGCAGCGAGTAATGGGTGCATCGAGCAATTCAAAACAGTGTTCGGTAATCCATGCGGCAATCTCTCCGCCAATGCCGCCAGTCAAAATATCTTCGTGCAGCAATAAAACTTTTCCGGTTCTGGCAACAGATTGTTTTATGGCATCGTAATCTAATGGTAGTAATGTTCTCAGGTCGAGTATATCAATACTGATATTTTTGTTTTGTTCAGCAAGCTCAACAGCCCAGTGGACACCTGCACCATAAGTAATAATACTAATGTCTTCACCTTGCTGCACATGCTTCGCTTTGCCGATTTCGATTTCATAATATTCATCAGGCACCAAGCCGCTAATACTGCGGTATAATGCTTTATGCTCAAAATACATTACGGGGTTTGGGTCATTAACAGCAGCAATCATCAAACCTTTCGCATCAATGGGTGTGGAAGGATAAACTACTTTTAATCCCGGTGTGTGTACAAACCATGCTTCATTACTTTGCGAATGAAAAGGACCGGCACCCACACCACCGCCTGTTGGCATACGAATAACCACATCTGCATTTTGACCCCAGCGATAATAAATCTTTGCAAGATTATTGATGATTTGATTAAAGCCCACGGTAACAAAATCAGCGAACTGCATTTCCATTACACTTTTAAAACCTTCGAGACTTAATCCAAGTGCAGCGCCAACAATAGCGCTTTCGCATAGCGGCGTATTGCGAACTCTTTCCTTTCCGAATTGCTGCACAAAACCTTCGGTTATTTTAAATGCGCCGCCATATTCTGCAATATCCTGACCCATTAAAATAAGATTCGAATGCTGCTGCATGCTCTGGCGTAAACCCGAACTAATGGCGTTGATGAAACGTGCCTCCCCCCAACCCCCTCCGGTGGAGGGGGAGATGAAGTCATGTTCAGCATTATCAATAATTTTTACAGCTGATACCTGATTGCTGATGCCTGATATCTGCTTCGCATATACATCATTCAATTCAACTTCCGTATCGGGTATTAATTCAGGAGATGCAAAGCCTTCAGCCAGTTCTTTTTCTATGTATTCTTTTATTTCATTTCTTATATTTTCAACATCGGCTTGCGAAAGAATATTTTCAGCAAGCAAATAATTTTCATAATTTTTCACAGGATCTTTTCTCCCCCATTCTTCAAACAATTCTTTGGGAATATATTTTACACCGCTTGCTTCTTCATGCCCACGCATACGAAAAGTGGTACATTCAATTAAATAAGGTTTTTGCTCTTTGATGCAGTATTCTCTTACACCTTTTATAGTATCATAAACTGATAATATATTATTGCCATCAATCTTTATTCCATTCATGCCATAGCCCTTTGCTTTGTCAACAAGGTTTTCGCAACGGTATTGTTCGTTCACGGGAGTGCTTAATCCATATCCATTATTTTCAATCAGAAATATAACCGGTAAATCCCAAACTGCTGCTACATTCAACGCTTCATGAAAATCACCCTCGCTGGTTCCGCCATCGCCGGTAAATGCAAGTGATATTTTATTTAGCTTTTTTAGTTTGTATGCAAGAGCCACTCCATCAGCAATAGTTAACTGCGGCCCAAGATGAGAAATCATGCCGCATATAAAATGTTTTTTCGAGCCAAAATGAAAGCTTCTTTCACGACCCTTACTATATCCCTCAATACTTCCCTGCCATTGTTTAAATAATGTGCTCAGTGGCATGTTGCGTGAAGTGAATACACCAAGGTTGCGATGAAGAGGCATAATCCATTCTTCGTTCTGCAGAGCAAGGGTTGCACCCACTGATATTGCTTCCTGCCCGATGCCACTAAACCATTTCGAAATTTTTCCCTGCCGCAGCAATACAAGCATTTTTTCTTCAATCATGCGGGGAAGTAAAATGCTGCGATAAATATGTACAAGCTGTTCGTTGGATAGTTCTTTTTTTTCAAACTGCATAATACAGCGAAGGTAATAAAGTCATTGAAGTCATTCAAGTCAATGAAGTCATTCAAGTCATTGAGTCATTGAAGTCATTGAAGTCATTGAGTCATTTTTTGATTCTGGAATTTTTATATTATCTTATTAATGAAGATATTTTTGTATTGCAGCCTCGCCTGCATTTTCTGTGATGGCATACAATAATATAATGCTGATAATACCGAGACTGATAACGGCAAGACAAATATTCCACCATTTTAATTTGATACTTACAAGAAGTTCTTTGCCGGCTTTATCATAAGCAAAGTGCATAATGGATAACAAATTAAAAATGGCTCCTACCGCGGGCAGCAAAACGAACAATAGAGGGGTAAGCCATGCTGTGTATGAATTTTTATCGAGCCTTGCGAAAAATTCAATGAACTCATTATTGAAATTTAGCTTCCAGTGAAAAAGATAGGTGATGCTTACGCAGCAAAGAAAAAGTACAGGTATAATAAGAAACCCCGTGCCCCATACTGAACTGCGTTTTGTATTCATTAGGGCAAGCTTTAGATGCATATATGATGCGGAGGCTTCAACGTCAGGCTTTCTCATGTTATGCATTTTGTTTTCAAAATCTTTCTCGTTCATAAAAAGTGTTTAGAGATAGAATACAGAAGATAAAAAAGGTTGCATTCATAAAGACCTTTCCTCAGGCAAACCTTCTAATGAATCTCTTAAATGCCGCAAGCCTCTTGAGAGTAGAGACTTTACTGTGCCCTGTTTTTTATTGAGTATTTCTGAAATTTCGCTGATGTTTTTTTCTTCAAAAAATCGAAGTGCAATTACTTCCTGGTATTTGATACTCAGTTTCAGCAAGTGCTGCTGAATAAGATTGAACTCTGTGTATTCCTCGCTTTGCTTTTGCAGGGCGGCTTTTTCTGTTTCTATTCCCGGGTCAGAAGCCAGTTTATTTTGCAGTTGTAAATCATCAAGAATAGAAGGAGTGTATTTCACTTTTCGGAAATACTGGTTAATTTCATTTGCGGCGATTTTATATAACCATGCTGAAAAGGGAATATTCCGCCATTGAAACCAGCTTATATTTTGGTATGCCTTTAAAAAAGTTTCTGCAGTTATATCTCTGGCTGTTTCATAATTACCCAAGCGGCGAAATATATAATTGAATATGGCTTTAAAGTATCTATCATATAGCACACCAAAATACTGCGGCTCTTTTTTAATTTTTTTCAACAGAGCTTTTTCTTCTTCCGGTAACATGTGCATTGCAATTACAATGCAAGAGTGAGAAAAAAGTTGCAAAGAATGTGACCATTTCAATTATATGACTTTCTCTCAGTCTATTTTAAATGGCTTTTGAATTCTACCGGCATCAGATTTTCAAGATTAACATGCTTTGAAGCATCAAGGATTTCTATTCCTACAATTTTATCGCCTTCGCCAATATCAAGAATAATATCTTCAGTAACCTGAATATTTATTACTTGTTGTTTTTTCGGTGACAACCTTAAATATAAAAGGTCGGTTTTGCTATCATAATGAATTTGCATAGTTAAAAATTAACGTGTAATAAATTTCCATACTTTGCTACAACTATAATTACGACTATTATATCAGTTTCGATAACATAAATAATCTTTATTTGTTTTTCCCTAAAAATTTTGCCGTTCCACTCTTTGCCAAAACTATAAATTTTTCTTTTGCTAAGCTATTGCTTTTTACCAGCAAAGATTCTCCATGTTTTAAAGTATCGAGTATCTCATTTTCAGTAACGCCTCTTTCTAAAGCTCTCTGTTTTGCATGTTCATCTATCCGAACTTCCATTTCAATACAAAGTTATTCCAAATTTATCTTTATTTTCAATTCCTCCAACTGTTTCTCATCAATCGTTGAAGGGGCATCGATCATTACATCTCTGCCACTATTATTTTTTGGAAAGGCTATAAAATCACGGATGCTTTCACTTCCGCCAAGAATGGCGCATAACCTGTCAAAACCAAAAGCAATGCCGCCATGAGGAGGAGCACCATATTCAAAAGCGCCAAGCAGGAAACCAAATTTATGCAACGATTCTTCTTTGCTCATGCCTAATGCCGCAAACATTTTTTCCTGTAATGCTCTTTGATAAATACGAATGGAGCCTCCGCCAATTTCATTTCCGTTCAGCACTATATCGTAGGCATTCGCTTTTATATTTGCATAAGGATGCTTTAAATATTCTGCTGCATTTTCAATAACCGGGCTGTTATTTATCATCACATCAATATGCTCAGGCTTGGGTGAACTAAACGGATGATGGCGTGCAACCCAACGACCTGCCCCCCCGCCACTTGCCCCGCCACTGGCGGGGTTATTTTCCTCATCATATTCAAACAAGGGAAAATCAACCACCCACAAAAGTTTGAACTCATTTTCTTTTCTCAATCCCAGACGTTTTCCTATTTCTAAACGTAATTCACTCATGGCTTTGCGTGTACGTTCTTCAGCGCCTGCTAAAATCAAAATTAAATCACCGGCTTTTGCATTGCAGGCTTCAGCAATGATTTTTAATTTCTCTTCATTATAAAATTTATCAATGCTGCTTTTAAATGTTCCCTCAGTATTGCCTGCCTGTGCGGCAGACAGGCATTTAATATATATCAATCCTTTCATACCAATCTGCGGACGTTTTACCCATTCTGTTAATTCATCAGTTTGTTTGCGTGTGTATTCACTACAGCCGGGAACTGCAATGGCAAGAATTGTTTCAGCCCCCTCGAAAATTTTAAAACCGCTGTTACTATCTATTAAAATTGTTTCACGGAGGGTTTCTAAGCCTCCCCTGAAAGCGGAGGTTTGGAGGGGGCTTTTTAAATTTGTGATCTTCATTTCAAATCTTAGGTCGGGTTTATCGTTGCCGTAATTCCACATCGCATCTTCCCATGTCATGCGTTCCACTTGCTCGCTGTAATCAATATTTTTTACCTCTTTAAAAATTTGCTTTACTAAACCTTCAAACATAATAAGTATATCTTCTTGCTCCACGAAGCTCATTTCACAATCTATTTGTGTAAACTCAGGCTGGCGGTCTGCACGCAAATCTTCATCACGAAAACATTTTACAATTTGAAAATAACGGTCGTAACCGCTAATCATAAGCAGTTGCTTAAATGTTTGGGGCGATTGCGGCAAGGCATAAAACGCGCCGGGATTCATTCGGCTTGGCACCACGAAATCCCTGGCACCTTCGGGAGTTGATTTAATTAAAAAAGGGGTTTCAATTTCTATAAATCCATTTTGATGTAAATAATTTCTTGCAGAGCGGTTTACCGCATATCGCAGTTCGAGATTTTGTTTTATGATATTGCGGCGCAAATCGAGATAGCGGTATTTCATACGTAAATCATCGCCGCCATCGGTTTCATCTGCAATAGTAAAAGGAGGAGCGGATGATTTATTTAATATTTGAAATGACTCAACAATAATTTCTACATCTCCTGTTGCAATATTTTTATTTTTATTACTGCGTTCTGATACTTTGCCTTTTACCTGCAATACAAATTCCCGCCCTAATGGATTTTCATCGAGATGAGCATTTAATTCTTCACCGAATAGAAGTTGTGTAATGCCATAGCGGTCACGCAAATCAACAAAAGTGATGGCTCCGAATTTTCTGATTGTTTGTATCCAGCCCGCAAGTGTTACTCGCTGGTTTATATGGGTGATGCGCAATTCGCCGCAGGTATGTGTTCGATACATTATAGATAATCTTTTTGTTTTATTGATTAAAATTAAGGTTTCGCCTTTTGATAAGAATGATTGAATAAAGAGCTTGCAATAGTAAGATTAACTATTGAATTGAATGTTTTAGATAAAGAGAAATTGACCTACAATACAAATTAAGAGGAAATTTTTTCTGCTATTCTTGTGCAGCGTTTTTAAAAAAAGAACTGCCTTTCCTAATTACAAAGCTTTTTTTAACAAATTATAGGTAATTATTCACATGATTTATTTTTTCTTAAAGTGAATTTTAAAAAGCTTTTATATTTACAAAAATTTTTAAAGACTTTAAAAAGTATTTGCACATGAGAAAATTTGCAGCATTCTTTTTCGGATGGCTATTTAGCATGTCTATAGCATCCGCCCAATCCCATACCATAACCGGTAAGGTTACAGATCAAAACGGACAACCTCTTCAAGGCGTTACCGTAGTAGAAAAAAATTCAAAAAAAGGAACCGTAACAAATGCCAATGGCCTTTTTTCTCTTTCTGTCAACACCGGCTCCACTGTTGTTTTTTCAAGTGTTGGCTATGGCAGCAAAGAGTTTCCGGTTGGTACCCTTAATGAAGTTAATGTTACTTTGGGCACCACCAGCCAGGAACTCACAGAAGTTGTTGTAACTTCTTTTGGTATCAAACGTGAAAAAAAGGCGCTGGGATATGCAGTATCTACGGTGAATAAAGAACAATTAGAGCAAAGATCGGAAGGCGACCTTGCAAGGGTGTTAGAGGGTAAAGTTCCCGGTTTAAATATCTTAAATTCCAGTGGTTTATCTGGCAGCGGAACTAATATTGTTATTAGAGCCATCAGTACAGTTACAGGTAATTCACAACCGCTCTTTATTGTAGATGGCGTCCCTTTTAATGGAGGTACAAATACAAATTCAGATTTCAGGCAGGGGAACCAAACATCCAGCCGTTTTTTGGATTTAGACCCCAATAACATAGCCAGTGTTAATGTATTGAAAGGATTAAGCGCTACTGTTTTATACGGTGAAGACGGGCACAACGGCGTTATCTTAATTACCACAAAAAATGGATCAAACGCTTTAATAAAAAAGAAAGCGGAAGTAAGTGTTGCCCAGTCTTTCTTTGTAAGCGATGCTTTTCTTCCTGATTATCAGCAAAATTACGGTGGCGGTTTTGAGCAGGCACAGGGCGTAGTATTTTACAGTAACTGGGGCGCAAAGATTACTAACCCGCCTTCTAATGTAACTCACCCTTACGACAAACCTATATATGCTTTGGCATTTCCACAATTTCAGGGTGCGCCTTATGATTATAAATTTTATCCCAGTGTTGAAAACTTTTTTCGCACGGGACTTGTTAGCAATACTTCTGTAAATGTGGGTGGCAGTACAGAAAAGACAAGCTTCAATGCAAGCTACAGTTACTTAGATGACAAAGGCATTACTCCCGGCAACCGTATGCTGCGCAATACATTTGGTATCGGTGGCACTGCTCAGCTTACTAATAATTTTTCATTAACCGGCAGTTTTAATTTCACTAATACAGGTGTAAAATCTCCGCCTACGGCTACCAGTTTTGGAAGCGGCTCTGCAAATGGACCTGCAATTTTTGGTGATTTACTGTACACACCTGTTACAATTGATTTGATGCATCTGCCTTTTCAAAATCCTTTGGACGGGTCTTCTGCGTATTATCGAAATAATAATAGTATTCAAAATCCCCGTTGGACTGTTGCTCATTCATTTACAGAAGATAATGTAAACAGGGTTTTTGGAAACCTTCAAATGAAATATAATTTCACACCCAAAATAAGTTTATTTTACAGAGTTGGGTATGATAATTATTCCGAGGATCAAATATATGCTCAGGATAAAGGTGGAATACCAGGCGCTCCGTTTCAAACGGGTATTTATCGCAGCTCTACCGGTATCAATACTATATGGGACCATACTATATTTGGTAATTATAGCACAGACCTGAATGAAGACTGGGATTTGAATTTAGATGTTGGAGTAAACTCAAAGGAGACTAAATATTCACAAACGGGTATAAAAAGTACCAGCCAGGTAGTGTTTGGGCTTATAGACCACTCAAATTTCGATACGCATAGCTCCACCAGTGAAGGCGGCTACGATTTGGATTTTACTTCTGACCTGCTCGCTTTAGGGGCCTATTTTCAAGGGCAGTTTGGGTACAAAGATTTTGTCTACATCACTCTCGGAGGGCGCAATAGTTGGGCCTCTACAGTGGAAAAACAGAACAGAAGCATATTTTATCCAAGCGGAAGCGTATCATTTATTCCTACATCTGCTATTAATTCATTAAAAGGAAGCTCTACGGTTAATTTTCTTAAATTAAGGGCAGGGTATGCTACGAGCGCAGATTTTCCGGGGCCCTATAATACAAGGGCAGCTTTAAGTGTAAACACCCGCTCGTTCCTTACTACTGAATTTGCACCTGTAAATACTTTATCAATTAGTAACAGGTTACCAAACCCAGACCTGAGACCTGAATTGATACGGGAAATAGAAGCTGGCATTGAAGGTAATTTTTTCAATAAAAGAGTGAATCTGGATTTAACTTTTTACAGAAGGGTTTCAAAGGATCAGCTTCTTGATAAACAATTGGATCCCTCTACCGGCTACACAAACCAAACCGTAAATGCAGGGAATGTTACTAACAGGGGTATTGAATTATCCTTAGGCTATACCATAATACAAAATAAAGACTGGAGATGGCATATTGATGGTATTTATAATATTAATAAGAGCAAGGTATCTGATATACCCGCTGCATTGGGAGTTGTAAATATAGCCGGGTTTAGCAACTTAGGCACTTTTGCTATCAATGGGCAACCCCTCGGAGTTATTCAGGGTTCTCGTGTAAGTACATTCCAAAAGAAAGACGGGAGTGGAAACAATATAGACGACCCTGCAAACGGGCAAAGAATTGTGCTTACTACTGGTGATTATGCAACTGCAGGTGAAATTGGTATTATTGGTGACCCCAATCCAAAATACAAAATGAGCGCTATAAATTCTGTAAGCTATAAAGGCATTAGCTTTAATATGCAATGGGAATTTACAGAGGGTGGTGATATGTATGCCAATACGCCGAGTGTATTAATTGGACGGGGCACGGTAGGCAATGGCAATGTGGACAGGAATCAATTTATTGTACTTCCAGGTGTTCTGGAAGATGGTTCAAAAAACAATATTCAAACTACTTTTACAGACGCATATTTCAATAATAGCGCTGCCGGTGGCGCTGCATCTGAATTATCTGTTTTTGATGCTACTGTTGTCAGGTTACGCGAATTATCACTTTCTTACGGATTGCCGGAACAATTATTGAAAAAAACACCTTTTGGTGCAGTTTCCATTGCTGTATCCGGGCAAAATTTATGGTATTATGCCCCCAACTTTCCTAATGATACTAATTTTGATCCCGAAGCAAATGGCTTAGGTGTTAGTAACGGAAAGGGATTGGAATTTTTTAGCGGTCCATCTACAAGAAGAATTGGCGCAAGTCTTAAAATAACATTTTAAATTGAATAAACTTAAAATATGAAATACTCAAAAGTTTTAATGATTATCTTACTGCTCGGAATACTTTCTTCCTGCAGCAAAAGATTTGACCATTTATTAGTGGATCCAAACGGCCCGGCAACCGATGCTGCTGACGTGGACGCATTTTTAAATCAGGCACAGCTAAGCTTCAGCGGATTTTATACGGGAGCCTCAGATTTTGGCGGTCAGTTAGTGAGGCAACAGGCGTTGGCCAGTGGCTTTATATATGCAAACGTTTACTCGCCGCAGTCTTTTGATGGCATCTGGACTACCGCTTATACTGGTGTTGCGAAACATGCAGATGCTATAATACCTCTCGCTGAAGCCCAAAAGAAATATCAGCAGGAAGGCATGGCAAAATTGCTGAAGGCTTATGTAATGGCTACTTTGGTAGATGATTTTGGCGATGTGCCTTTTTCAGAAGCGGGCCAGGGCTTAGGCAATATCAATCCTAAAGCAGACCCAGGGCAAGATATATATAACCAGATATTTGAGCTTATTGATAGTGCCGTAGTAAATCTTCATAATCCAGATCAGGATACAAAAGCCCTTCCTAAAACAGACTTGTTTTATAATGGTGATATTGATAAGTGGACCACCTTTGCCAATACACTTAAGCTTAAATTATATATGCAGGAGCGACTTGTTAATGATGTTAAAAGTAAAGTTTCTGCATTAGAGACGGATAATGATTTAATTAATACCAGCGACCAGGATTTTCAATTTAAATATGGTAAAAATGAATCTTCTCCCGATACAAGACATGTGCATTACTTTAATAATTATTTAGGCGGTGGCGGCGGTGATTATATTGGGAATCAATTTTTGTACACCGTAACGGCGAAAAAAACCGGCGGAGTGGTAAGCAGCTTAGACCCAAGACGCAGGTATTATTTTTATCGCCAGGTAGGTGATTACGGCGATGCAAATTCTACAACCGCTTCCTGCACCACCCAGGATTTTCCCGCATGGTATCTTCCTGAAATGCCATTTTGTTTACCGGGCGGCGGTTACTGGGGCAGAGACCACGGAGATGCCACAGGTGTGGGGCCGGATAATTATGACCGTACTCTTTGGGGCTTATACCCTGCCGGTGGCGTGTTTGATGTAAGTACATTTGAAGCAATATCATCAACGGGTTTGGGGGCAGGTGGTAAAGGCATTGACCCAATATGGTTATCATCTTTTACCTATTTCTTAGAAGCTGAAGCTGCTTCCACATTAAATGTAACTGTTAATGGAGATGCAAGAACGCTGCTTGAGATGGGCATAAGAGAATCAATTAGTAAAGTACTTGGTTTTCCAGACCAAATCAATTTTCCTGTAGATCCTCTTTACATACCTACACAAGCCGCAGTTGACACTTATGTTACAACTGTTTTAGACAATTATGATAATGCCGCTAATGATGATGAGCGCTTAAATATAATTATGGAAGAATATTATATTGCTCTTTGGGGAAATGGAATAGAGCCATACAATAATTTAAGACGTACAGGTAAACCGGAGAACCTGCAATATATGGTAAGTACACCTGACCCGGGTTTCTTTATCCGGTCATTTTTCTATCCTTCGGTATATGTTAATAACAATACTAATGCCCCCGCACAAAAATCACCGGGCTTAGGCGTTCAAAAAGTTTTTTGGGATAATAATCCTGATAACTTCATTAAATAACCTTGAAATATAATTATATTATGAAACTGAAAATATTAGTAGCCGCGACCATTTCAATGCTCTTTGCCGGTTCCTGCAACAAGGACAGCAGAAACCCGATATTCGATAATAAGTATCTGGTAGGCGCTTATCTTACATTGGATAGTACAATTAATGTGAATTTTAATACCACAGACCTTTCTGCCTCTGTAGGTATTATAGTTAGCAGTGTGGGCGCCCCAATAGACAAAGTGAATTTGTTTGTAGTTGACGATGCAGCCGCAGACCAAACCTGGAAACTGGTGAAAACAATAGACTATACCGGCGATGGTACAGAAATCTCGGCTACGGGTACAGAAATTGGCGCCGCTCTTGGCTATACTGCCGCCGATTTTTTACCAGGCACTACCCTTACCATGTTTAACCAGGTGGTAACTACAGATGGTAAGATTTATGACATTAACAATGCCGGACCAGATGTAAATTCACCTGATTTTAATTCAGTTTTTACGTGGACGGTTTTTATAGTTTGCCCTTTTACCGGAGGCATGGCAGGAGATTATGAGGTAATTCAAGATGATTGGGCAGATTATGCACCAGGTACAATAATTACTGATGCGGTGGAAGACGGGCCGGGCGCCAACCAAATTACGCTGCATGTTTATCCTAATCCTGTTTATGGAGATCCTGTTAACCCAATTATTGTGGATATTGACCCGACTACAGGTTCTGCTACTGTACCCCAAGTAGTGTATGGAGACTATACTTGCTGTGGATACCGAGCTGGTTGTTTCGGTAGCGGGTATGTTTTTAGCTGTACAGGTTACATAACATTAACTCTAACTCATTATCAGGATACAGGAGATCCAGTTAACGATCCTGTAGAAAACGTTTTTGGTGACTACGTTTTAATTTTACAAAAGCAATAATTTTCTTTTTCATTTTGTAGTTTACGAAGAGACTGGTTCATTTTTTTTGAATCGGTCTCTTTTTAATTTATAGTAATACCAATTGTATTTTCAAATTAATCCAAATTATCTTGTATAATGCGGCTTAATGGACATTTTTGATGCTCAAAATCGCTAAAAGTCTTATTGATATTAGCTTTGAGTTGAATCAAAGCTTATGAATAAAAAAATTGCTTTTACTGTTTCAGTAAAATCACAAAGAAAAATGGTCAAATAAATGGAGTACAGCGATATAAATGCGCTGCTTGTGGCAAGCAATTCCT
>JBBRBB010000041.1:0-27540 GCA_038206235.1 Chitinophagales bacterium | reverse complement strand
ATTGAGTTTGTTGTTATTCACAATTAGTACAATTTTTCAACTTTTAAGCAATAGCCTTTTTTTCCACCTATGTTAATTATTCAAAATTTATCCGGTTTTGCCTACTGGTAATGCAAAATCCTATTTTTAAACAGTTTCTAAGATCTTCTGCATTGTAATAATGGTTTGCCATGTTTATTCGTTTTTATAATTTTCAAGAAAAAGATTCCAATCGTATTTTTTAAATTTAATAGAAGGGGTTTTATCTGCAGGAATAATAGAAAGATTTTTTAATAAAGATAGAATTTTCTTTTTCCCTCCAAAGTCGCTCCTGAACCAACTCATCAATGCAGGAACCATTACTATATTGTTTGCTTCGCTGTATTCACATTCACTTTTTAAATACACTTTTGTTGCCACGGTTAATTGCTTATCTAATTGTTCCGGTTTATAAAAGGCAATGGCAGGACAACTTTTAGCCCCGCAGTTCAAAGAAAAATGAATTCTGTAATCAACGCTTTGAACCCGATTTTTCTTTTCGAAAGAGGAAGGAAAAGGGTTATTAAAATAACCCATGCTCCATTTTATTTTAGAATGTCTTAGTATGCCATGCTCAATATCATCAAGGCTTAATGATGTGCCGGCAATCTCAATTTGTTTGCTTCCAAAAAAGCCGCTTCTGTTCTTATATTTATATGGGTCTTTTGCTAAGCTAATTTGTGTGTAAGCATTATAAATATTTATCCAAAATGCTTTTTTTTGGTCTTCAGTAACCAACTGTTTTTCGAGTTCAGCCGGAGAGATATTTTTCAAAATAACAGTAAAAGAATCGGCAGGCTCTTTAGTTTTGGCAGCCAGCAATAGTTGTTGCGATGCTTCAATCAGGTTCACATTCGAGGGTATAGTTTTTTCATTAATATAAGCTGTTGGTACATTCATAAAAGAAGAAAAAAGTATAATGAGAAACAATCTCCTTTTCATAGCTTAAAATACGTTTTGAAGTTGCATTAAGTTTTGCAAACAAACTGATTAATGCATGCTTCTTCTTGTTTGCGTGTAATAGGAAACAGGATTTTTTATTAAAGCTCTTTTATTTCTTTCTCAAAAGTTTTATAATCTACTCCCAATGTTTGCAAATTAGTTTGTATATGCATGGGAGGGATTTCTTTATATGCGCCACGGAACGTAACCGGTCTTAGCAAAGAGTTGTCTTTATAATCCCAAATATCATGACTGTCTTCTGTTCTCTTATAAACCAAGCCTTTCTTTTTGAGCCATTTCTCAAATTTTTTTGTCGGTATTGGTTTATATCCCATTATACAGGCACAGTTAAATTTTGATTATAGACTTTTGGATTTTTTTCAAGGATTTTGGCAGAGTCTGCTAAGGAGATTGTCGGAGGAGTATAAACCGGCTTAGGTTTTTGTTGCAATTGCCAGCCAAGTTGTAAAAGACATTTTTCTAATGTTCCCTTTTTATATGTTTCGTTTAAAAAAATTTTGAGGTTTTCGAGAAAGGCCGCTTTTGCATCTTTCTCTGTTTTGCCATAAGAGGATAATTCAAGAGCAGGACAATAAACTACAAAGTATTTTCCTTCTTTAAAAACTGCATAAGCAATATCTACCTTCACAAAGGCGGGCGTTTTACGAACAAGTTTCTGCGGCATAAAAATTTTTTATCAATCACTACAATAATACTATAAAAATCCCTAATCTGATATGGTTTTTAAAATTATCAGCATGTAAGCATGTTCAAATAAAACATCAGTGAATTCTATCTCCTCTTAGCTGCATTGTTTTCATTATTTCTGATTCGTGGCTTAGCCATTCGTTCCAGCGTTTGCGCACTTTTTCTTTTGGAATATATGTTTCTGCTATTCCAATGAAGGTTGTATAATGGCGGGCTTCGCTTTCCATAAAGCGGCGATAAAAGTTTCTAAGGTATTCATCATTCAATTCTTCGCTTAATCTTTTAAAGCGTTCGCAACTGCGGGCTTCGATGAGAGCGCATATTAATAACTCATCAAGCAGGCGGTCTTCTTCGCTGCCGCCTTTTATTTTAAAGAGCAACAGCTTGTTTACGTATTCATCTTTGCGCTGTTTGCCTAATTTAAGATTGCGCTTTTGCAACTCCTGCAACACAAAACGAAAGTGTCCCCATTCTTCTGTAACGATTGGTGCAAGCTTATTCACCAATAATTCTTTTTGCGGGTAACGCTGCACAAGAGAAATGCAACTGGTAGTGGCTTTTTGTTCGCAGTATGCATGGTCAGTTAAAATATCTTCGAGACTCATTTGAGCAAGATTCACCCAACGCGGATCTGTTGGGAGTTGAAGACTGAGAATATTTTTTCTTTCTTCTTGCATTAATTTTTTCTTTATGATATTTGATTACAAAGGTGGTTAAATACACGTAATCTTTTATGGTGAAATTGGAATAAGTACGTTTGGTGAAATTGTGTTTAATATTATCAAACAAATTCAACAACTAATAAAATAAATAAAATGAACAAACCATTAATTGTAAAAAACAGCATCACTATTAGTGCACCGGCTTCAAAAGTGTGGGATGCATTGACAAATCCTGAAGAAACAAAAAAGTATATGTTTGGCTGCGAAACGGTATCAGACTGGAAACCGGGAAGTCCTTTGCTATGGAAAGGAAATTATGAGGGCAAGGAAATGGTTTTTGTAAAGGGCAACATTGTGGATATTGAACCTGAAAAGTTTTTAGCATACACAACCATTGACCCCCATTCAACCATTGAAGATATTCCTGAAAATTATTTAACTGTAACTTATAGTTTGTCTGAAGAAGATGATAAAACTATTTTTACCGTTACACAAGGCGACTATGCAAAAGTTGCAGAGGGTGAAAGAAGATATGCAGAAGCATACAATAATGGCGAAGGCTGGAATCCAATCTTAGTTGAAATAAAAAAATTAGTGGAAGCAGAATGATGTGAGGGTAAAATAAAAATTACAGCTTCCAATCAATAGGTTCTATTTCTTGCTGTGCTAATAACTGATTTGTTTTACTGAAATGCCTGCATCCGAAAAAACCTTTATCTGCGCTAAAAGGAGAAGGGTGTGCAGCTTTTAGTACATGATGTTTTGTTTCATCAATCAACACTTGCTTGTCTTGCGCAAACTTCCCCCAGAGTAAAAAAACTACACCAGTTTTTTCTGCGGAAATTTTTTTTATCACCGCATTTGTAAATTCCATCCAGCCAATTTTTGCATGGCTTGCAGGGTCGTTTGCACGCACGGTTAAAACAGCGTTTAGCAACAATACGCCTTGTATAGCCCAGGTAGTAAGATTGCCTGTTTTAGGAAAAGGAATATCAACATCTGCCTGCAGTTCTTTAAAAATATTTATAAGCGATGGGGGAGGAGTAATGCCATTAGGGACAGAAAAACAGAGACCGTGCGCCTGCCCTTGCCCATGATAAGGGTCTTGCCCAAGCAGTACAACTTTTACTTTATGAAAAGGAGTTTTATCAAATGCATTGAAGATAAGAGAACCGGGAGGATAAATTATTTTACCTTCTATTTTCTCAGTCTTTAGAAATGCAGCAATTTGTTGAAAATAAGATTTACTGAATTCTTGTTTTAAAGCTTCTTTCCAGCTCTCTTCAATTTTTACATCCATGCAATTGTGATGTTTGGATGCAAACTAATTAAAAATTATTTTTGCGACGATTAATAACAGGTGCCGTAGCTCAGTGATGCGTCATTTGGAAGGACATTCCGTTTAACTAAACAAAAAATATGAAATTTTTATCTCTTGAGCCGTTTGTTCCATCGGGTAACAATTTTGAAGGCTCCAAACAACTTTTCCAGGAATTAGGTTTTAAAATTAATTGGCAAGCTGGCGACTATATTGGCTTTGAAAGAGACGGATGTAAATTTATTCTACAAAAGTATGACGAGATTGAATTTGCAGAAAACTTCATGCTGAGTGTAAGAGTAAGTAATGTAGAAGAATTCTGGAAGGAGGTAACTGAAAAGCAATTGCAAGAAAAATTTGGTATTCGGATAGGGCAACCAACAGAAGAACCCTATGGAAAAGAGGTTACTATTATTGATATTGCGGGAGTTTGCTGGCATTTCGTTGAATAACAAAAAATCGTTTGATAGTTTGCCAGTTAATTTAGGCTTGACTGGCGAGTTATTTATCTTATTTATAATATTTTCCGACCTCTATTTCAAAAATATCAAGAGCAGACCTCATCGTAAACTTTTTTACACATTAAAAAAAAGACAATAATACGAACGCACAACAAAAGGTTTGGCAATAGGCTGGCAGACAGTTGGATAGAGCATCCCGATTTGTAATCGGGAGGGTCATTGGTTCGAATCTGCATCACAAATGCCTTTTGCATACGTATTATATAGTAATAAACTGAATAAATATTATGTAGGTTCTACTATTGATGTGGCTCAAAGAATTCAGCGACATAATCGTGGAGGTGAAAAATTTACCTCAAGAGGAATTCCATGGATAGTAGTTTACACTGAAAAATTTAATACTATTCAAGAGGCAAAAAAAAGAGATTGGAAATTAAAAGAAAAAAGAGCCGTATTTATATTGAGTCGCTTATAGTAAATCCCGGATAGAGCATCCCGATTTTCTAATTGGGAGGGTTATCGGTTCGAGTCTAATCCGGGATTACAAAACAAAACTTACTAAATTTTTTTTACAGAATTTTTTTCCAACTCTCTTCAATTTTTACAGCCATGCAGTTGTTGATGTTTGGATGCAAACTAATTAAAAATTATTTTTGCGACGATTTTCTTGGATGTTGATGATGTTTGAATGTTCTGTATTTATTATTGGTCCGGTAGCTCAGTTGGATAGAGCATCAGCCTTCTAAGCTGAGGGTCATTGGTTCGAATCCAATCCGGATCACAGATTATAGATAGAGCATCCCGATTTCTAATCGGGAGGGTCATTGGTTCTCTCAATAGCTATCGGGACAATCCAGGATCACAAACAATTCGTATTCCTATATTTTGTGATTGCCAATTTTATAGGTGATAATTCTATACTAGACATGTATTTTCTCACTCAAATTCTATTGTAATAATTGAGATTGTTAAGCGTTATCTTTAAAATAAATTGCCTTGATAATATATGCACATCCGTAATATTTAAAGCTGGGGCTCGCTTTTTATTCTTACCCTAATTATTATGCGAAAACTCTTATTTTATTTCATCTTATTTTTCATTTCCTTTATTTCAAAAGGACAGGTAAGCGTTTTTCTTGCGCCGGGTATAATGAACTATGCCGGCGACATGGAACCGCGTTCTATTATTTTAAGCCATGTAAATTTTTCAATAAGCGCAGGAGTTAATTATCAGCTCTCAGATCATTTTAGTATCAGCAGTGGTTTAACACATGGCAGAGTTGAGGGCGATGATAAATTTTATAAAAGAAACAAGAAAAGAAATCTGAATTTTAAAAGTAATATCTCAGAAGCAAACCTGAGCATAGAGTATAATTTGCTTAGCCTTTCTTCTTATAAGCTAACTCCCTATTTGCTGGCAGGGTTTGGAGTGTATCATTTTAATCCTTACACCTATACAGATTCGAATATAAAAATTTTTTTACAGCCATTGGGTACTGAAGGGCAGGGATTGCCTGAATATCCTGAAAGAAAAATCTATAAGCTTACTCAAGCGAACTATATTTTTGGCGGAGGCTTTAAATATAAAGTTTCTGAACATGTAACCCTGGGGGCAGCATTTGCTTCTCGATTATTATTTACAGATTATCTTGATGATGTGAGCACCACGTATGCTAAAAAATCTGCCCTGCTAAATGGAAAAGGTCTTCTTGCCGTAGAGCTTGCCTTTCGTTCAGACGAAATAAATCCGAATGCTAAATACAAAGACGGTGGCATAAGAGGAAATGCAAGTGCAAAGGATAATTATTACACAGGAGAATTCAAATTCATTTATAAGCTTTCTTACGCTAATTCTTCAAGAGCTTTTATGGGAAAAAACTGGGGAGAAATTACTTGCCCAAAAAATATTCATTAGTATTTTGTTGGTTTGCATAAGAACTTTGCAGGAATAATTTCATGCGTCGCTTATGCACTACAAAACATTAGAAGAATGTTTGCTGCACCTTGAAAAAAACAAGCAGCTTGTTCGGGTAAAAGAAGAAGTGGACCCTTATCTTGAAATGGCGGCCATTCATTTGCGTGTGCATGAGGCCTTCGGTCCCGCATTATTGTTTGAAAATATTCGCGGCAATAGATACAGAGCGGCTTCCAATATCTTCGGTACACAGGAGCGTTGTAAGCTTATTTTCAGAGATACATTAGAAACAGTGCAGCAGCTCATCAGCCTGAAAAATAATCCTGCTAAAGCCTTAAAAAATCCTTTGAAAAATATGAAAGCAGGATTAGCTGCTGCAAAGACGTTTCCATTAAAATCTTTTAATAAATCTTTTTTGTTTGATGAAATACAAATAAGCGATTTGCCTTTAATACATCATTGGCCGCTTGATGGAGGCGCATTTATTACATTGCCGCAGGTTTACACGGAAGATGCAGATGCTCCCGGCAGCATGAATTCTAATCTTGGAATGTACCGCATACAGCTTACGGGCAACGATTATGTTTTGAATAAGGAAATTGGACTGCATTATCAAATACACCGCGGCATTGGCATACATCAAACAAAAGCAAATGAGCATAAGCTTCCTTTAAAAGTGAGCATATTTGTAGGCGGGCCTCCTGCAAATATGCTGGCGGCAGTAATGCCTCTGCCTGAAAATATGAGTGAAATAAAATTTGCGGGAATATTAGGCAACAGAAGATTCAGATATTTTTATAAGGATGGATATTGTATAAGCACCGATGCCGACTTTGTAATAACAGGTGAAGTATATGCAGGAGAAAATAAATTAGAGGGGCCTTTCGGAGATCATTTAGGATATTATAGCCTGAAGCATTCTTTTCCTGTAATGGGTGTGCATAAAGTGTATGCGAAAAAAAATGCAATTTGGCCATTTACTGTGGTTGGTAAACCGCCGCAGGAAGATACGCAGTTTGGAAAGCTCATACACCTGATTACAGGAGATGCGGTGCAACAGGAAATTCCCGGCTTAAAGGAAATTCATGCAGTGGATGCAGCGGGCGTTCATCCTTTATTATTAGCAATCGGCAGCGAAAGATATACACCTTACATGCCTGTGCAACAACCTGCAGAACTCTTAACTATTGCCAATCATATTTTAGGAACAGGGCAACTAAGCCTTGCAAAATTTCTTTTTATTACAGCCGATGATACCCATAAATTATCAGCACAAAAAGTGAAGGAGTTCTTTGAATATATTTTAATGCGGATTGACTTAACAAGAGACATCCATTTTTATACAAACACCACGATTGATACACTTGATTATTCAGGCACATCTTTAAATACAGGAAGCAAAGTAGTTGTTGCTGCTTATGGAAATATTAAAAGGAAATTGGGAACAGAAGTAGCTGATATTTTTCATCATCTTCAGGATTTTAAAAATGCACGTTTAGTAATGCCCGGTGTAATATGTATAGAAACAAAAACATTTACTACCTATAACACTGCAGAAAAAGAAATGAATAATTTGAATGAGCAATTAAAATTGTATGTGCACGAATTAATTTCATCTCCTCTTATTATTATTTGTGATGATGCAGATTATGTTTGCAGCAGCTTTCAAAATTTTCTTTGGGTAACATTTACCCGTTGCAATCCATCGCATGACATATATGGCATTGACAGTTTTACGCTGCACAAACATTGGGGTTGTAACGGTTCTTTGTTATTCGATGCAAGAATAAAACCACACCATGCACCGGTGATTGAAAAAGATGCTGCAACAGAAAAAAATATAGAACGGATATTTCAAAAAGGAGGAAGCTTGTATAGCATAAAATAAAATTGGGGCTGGCTGAGAACAGTCGCCCCTTTTTTCAACCCTAAACCCTTAAAAAACAAAGATAAAAAAGAAAAAACCATGCCAAAAACTTTTCCTTAAAAAAATGAAAAGTTTTTTTGTTAAAAAAATTTTTTATCCTGTTCTTTTGGAAATGTAATTAATTATTTGCAATGGTGCTTGTACCAAAAGCCTGTGTGCCAATGCCCCCTATAAACCCTTTAGCATAAATGGTATATGCCTTTCCGCCTTCAAAAGTTTCCATAAAATTATAAAGTACAGTAGATGTGCCCGTCTCACGTATTTCAAAATTATATGTTGCGGGATTCATAAACCCGAAACCACCATAAGAAGTAAATACTGCCTGGTCGTTGAAAGTGCGATTAGCAAATAATAATACAGTATCGCCGGTTAATGCCAAATCAACAGCAGGAGAATTTGGAGAAAAATTGAAGAAGCGCAACAAAGCTGTATCTGATGAAGGTGTTGAAAAAGAATCTACCACAACGGCAAAAGATATTTTGTTTAATGAATCAACTGTAAATATAGAATAAGCTGTATTGGGCGCTAAGTCTATATTTTCATCCAGAAGAAGAGAAGAACTACCTGTTTGCGCAACTTTAAAATTAGCAATCCCCCCAGGAATGCCCAGATAATATAAACTGCTGTCGTAAGGAGGAACATTGGTAAACACAAGTTGATTATTCACTACAAAGTCAACATTAGGGGCATCTGGAGATGTTTGTGTAAGCAGGAAAATGGCCGGTCCCGGCGTTGTAATATCGGTTTTTGTATTACAACCATTAGTAGCAAAAACAATTACGAATAATGATAACAAATAAAGGATTTGCTTTTTCATAAATAAATTTTTTTGTAAAAGAAAAGATTGCTGCATTAAAACAGCCCAATGCCAAAACGCTTTGATTGTTTTAGTAAGCATATTGTCGCTGTTAAGATTTGGAGAATTAGTTTATGGAAGGCTTGCACTTAATAATTGTATAAATAAAAAAGTAACAACCGATTGATAAATATAATCTGCATTTGGTTTTTTCTTCCGCTAAATTTGTTGCAGATAATTAGTATGCCGCACGAGAGTATTTCTGTATTTGATATGTTTAAAATTGGCGTGGGACCTTCCAGCTCTCATACATTAGGGCCGTGGCGTGCAGCAATGCGTTTTATTGAAACGCTTAAAACAAAATATACTTTAACTGACATAAAAAATATTTCTGTAATCCTGTATGGTTCTCTGGCAAAAACAGGAAAGGGTCATGGAACTGATATAGCTGTGATTTTAGGATTGTGCAGCGATGACCCCGTAACAGTTGATGTTAACAGCATCACTTCCAAAATAAACCAGATAACAAATGAGAAAAAGATAAAGCTCGCCAATGAAGTAATAATTGATTTTGATCCTTCCATTGATATTCAGTTTTTGTATAAAGAAACTTTACCTTTTCATCCCAATGGATTAACTTTTTTCGCCGATACAAAAAATGGTGAAAGCATTTGCGAAACATTTTATTCAATCGGCGGTGGCTTTGTTGTAAAAGAAGGGGAGAAGGGAAGCGATGCCTCATCTGTTGAATTGCCTTTTCCAATTAATACTTCGGATGATTTGCTGCATTGGTGCATGAAGACAGGCTTGGCCATTAATGAGGTGGTAATGGAAAACGAAAATGCGTGGCGCAGTGAAGCGGAAACAAGAAAAGGTATTTTGAAAATATGGCAAACCATGCGTGATTGCATTTATCACGGCTGTCATAGTAAAGGTGAATTGCCCGGCGGATTGCATGTAAGAAGACGAGCCTATGACCTTAATAAAAAATTGATTGACAATAAAACTTATCACGATTATTCTTCATGGGCAGAAGCTATAAAAGAGGGAGGACAAAATTTTCAATACATACTCGATTGGGTTAGTTGTTTCGCCTTAGCAGTGAATGAAGAAAATGCCTCGTTTGGAAGAGTAGTAACTGCACCCACAAACGGAGCGGCAGGAGTGATACCTGCAGTGCTGCAGTATTATCTAATTTTTCGTGATGGAAATAAAGATGATAAAATAATTTCTTTTCTGCTAACCGCTGCCGAAATCGGAAGCATATTTAAAAAGCAGGCTACCATTTCTGCTGCAATGGGTGGTTGCCAGGCAGAGATAGGAGTGTCTTCGGCTATGGCTGCTGCTGCATTAACAGAAGCACTGGGAGGCACACAGCGACAGGCTTTAATGGCAGCAGAAATTGCTATGGAGCATCATCTCGGCTTAACCTGCGACCCTATTGGCGGGCTTGTTCAAATTCCCTGCATTGAAAGAAATACTATGGGTGCAATCAAGGCAATCACGGCCTCACAGCTTGCTTTGCAAAGCTCTCCTGATTATGCAAGAGTGAGTTTGGATAAAGTGATAAAAACCATGTGGGATACGGCGATGGATATGAACAGCAAATACAAAGAAACTGCTGATGGCGGGCTGGCACTAAATATTCCGCTTGGGTTGAAAGAATGTTAGGTGAAGAAGTCAAATTCATAACTGCACATTTCACTTCAAAGCAATAATTTTGGCGAATTTCAAAATTAATCATGGCTGAAACCCTCGGCATGCTTTGCGATAAACTCACTATTGTAAAGCTGAAAGAATATCATACAGAAGATGAAGTGAAGCTGAAAAGTCTTCAGCAGCAATCGTTACAATTGCAACAGGAGATTGATGAATATATTTCTGATGCAGTGAATGGTTACTTACCTGCAGAACGGATGACATTTGCTGCCAATAAGGTCTTTAAGAAAGATGGCAATGAAGTGCAGGAAGTGAAAGGAAATTTTGGAGAAGTTTTTTATCAGTTGGCTGATGTGAATTGTTGTTTATGGCATGAGCAGGAGAAGGTTTACGATTTCGAATCTGTTTCTCCTGATGAAAAAAATAAAGTGGTGAAAAAGCTCGCTGTTTTAAATCTTGAAAGAAATAAATGTATTGATGCAATTAATCAGCAATTCGCAGAACTCATTAGTAAAAAGAACAACCAAAAATAAATGCACCTGCGTAAAAGAACTACCTGCCGTGTTTGCGGTTCATCTTCCTTAAAAAAAGTGATTGATTTAGGCGAACAATATTTACAGGGCAGTTTCATAAAACCCGGAAAGGAAATGCCGAGCACAAGAAAAATTCCATGCACTCTATTTAGATGCGATCCGCAAACAGATGAGAATGCATGTGGCTTATTGCAGATGGAACATTCTGTGCCACCGGAAATTTTATACGCTGCATATTGGTATCGTTCAGGCACAAACAATACTATGCGTAATCATTTAAAAGAAATTGTTGATTCAGTTACTTCCATCATACAAAAAGAAAAAGCTTCAGTGCTCGATATTGGTTGCAATGATGGAACGCTGTTAAGTTATTATCCCAAATCATTCATAAAATTTGGTTGCGATCCAAGTGATGTTGCACAGGAAATAAAAGATGCAACCGTTGTGCAGGATATTTTCCCTTCAGAAGCATTAACCAAAATATTAGCAGGAAAGCAGTTAGATATTATTACTTCCATTGCCATGTTTTACGATTTGGAAAGTCCGGTTGATTTTGTAAAAAACATACAACGTTTTTTATCTCCTGATGGTGTTTGGGTTTTTGAAATGAGCTACATGCCACGCATGCTTGAGCTGGACAGCTACGACACAATATGCCATGAGCATCTTGAATATTATAGTCTTGCTGTGTTAGAAAAAATATCTGCTTTAGCAGGAATGAAAATTTTTCAAATCTCTTTTAATGATATTAATGGCGGCAGCATCAGATGCTATGCAACGCATAAAGAAAACACTAATCTTGACAAAAAAGAAAACTATCAATTCATAAATGAAATACGCCAGAAAGAATTCGACCTTGACCTTGATACGGATAAACCATACATTGGTTTTCAACAGCGCATCAACGATTTAAAAATTGAATTGCATTCGCTGTTGATGAAACTAAGAGAAGAAGGAAAAAAAATTCATATTTATGGCGCATCTACAAAAGGCAATACGATTTTGCAGTGGTGCGATATAGATAATACTTTGATTGATTTTGCTGCCGAACGCAATCCTGATAAATACGGCGCAACAACTTTAGGCACTAACATTCCCATTATAAGTGAAGAAGAGAGCAGGGCAATGTATCCCGATTATTATTTAGTATTACCCTGGCATTTTAAAGAAGAATTTTTAGAACGGGAAAAAGATGCATTAGAAAAAGGAACAGGTTTTATTTTTCCTGTGCCGAAGGTTGAGATTTATAGGAAATAAGCATGAGTTTAAAAGTTTAAGTAATTTAAGGGGTTGATTTTATTTCTAACTTTTAAATTTTACTTTATGAAACTGCTAATTACTCTCTTCGGAATGCTTCTTACAAATATTTTATTTGCACAGGGATGGATTGGAAACAGTGGTACAAATCTTATTGCCTATAATAGCAACAAACAATTAACGCCTTTAAACGTAGGAATCGGAATAAAAAAACCTTCTGCCGTATTGCACGTTTCTGATGGCATCGGCGGCACCATGAAACATCCCTATGAAGCTGTTGTTGCAGAAAAATTAGGGGATACTAAATTAGGAATATACTCAACCAGTATTGACCCTGTTAATACTGCTGCAGGCGCTGCGCTTACTTTAGGCTATACAAATTATACAGGTGCAAATGGAAATTATCCAGGATACGAAATGCAATATGCTATTTGGCCAAACGTTGGCTCTTTTCTTAGATTTAATTCTATACAAAGAAATGCGAATGGAGAAGTTATTTACGGAACAGGCACATATCAAAATATTGTGGTACTCGATAATTCGGGTAGAATGGGAATTAATCTTACCCACGGCTCTGATGTTGAGCCATTGCAACCGTCCGCAAATTTGCACATATATGGTACAGTAAGATTTCAAAATCTTCCGAGTGGAAATGGTGACTGCCTTGTTATTGATGCCAATGGAAATGTATAGAGAAAAAGTGGAGGGAATATGACTAATAATGATAAAGTTGAGTCGCTGGAAAATAGAATTAGCGAGTTAGAGAGTCAGATAAATAAATTGCAGCAAATAGCTGAAGAGCTTCAAAAAAAATGTAATTCCACTAATCTTACTGCTACAAGCAATTAATAGATAACTTCTGAGGGCAAGAGATTAGGATGAAGTGAGCTAACTAAAAATCATTTAAACTTGCAGGTTAAATTTTTATTTTTAAATCAATAAATTATAATTGAATGAAATTTGCACCATTCTTATTTGTTATTGTATTATCCATCTTTTTTTGCTGTCAGAAAGAAATAACACCAGTGCCAAATGATTGCCCGCCTGTTGATACTGCTGCAATACTTGCATTGTATCAGACTCCTGTGGATACCGCTGCAATATGTTCATTATGCCAGGTTGCTGTGGATACAGCCGCAATATGTTCATTGTGTCAAGTGGAGCCTCCTACGAAAACCGAGATATTAGTAAAGCAGCCGTGGCAGGTTGATGAAGTTTTAAGGAATATCGCAGGTGTTAACACACATTATCTAAGGGGTTCAGTAAATACAACAGGCACAAATTATGATTTCATTAAATTAACCTTTAATTCAGACGGAACAGGAACATATACAGATGAAAATGGAACTACTTATACAATGACCTGGCAATTTACGTCGTCAGATGAACATAACATGCAGGCAATTGTAAATACTACTCCAACGCCTACAACATTTATCTGGAATCTGGTTGAGATTTCAGAAAATTCTTTTCAGCAGACTACCGTTATAGAGCCTAATGGCTTAATATCTGACAGATACACGCCAATACCTTAATTAAATTTTGCATTTTGATTTCAGGATTACGCGGATTATTTGTAAATAATAAGAAGGCGCAGGATAGCATTTATGAATCAGGATTGATGGTATTCAACTGTCTCAAATTATCAGAAAATTTTTCTATAGATTATTTTACACTAAGTATTGATGAAAGGACAATTCCGATTGGATATGATTTTTATTTGTTCAATTATCATCCTTCTACAATGGCATGGATGGATACTTCTATTTTAAAAAAGATTCCCGGTCTTGTATTAACCATTGTTTTGGAAATATTACCCAACGACCCTTTTGTAATGTGTCCTGATAATCATTTTCACGGATATTGTGTTTTAGATCCTAGGATGCGAATAAAAAATAAAAAAGTTTTCGCTTTCCCAAGACCGTTAGACCCTTTTACTTTAATCAAACCATACATAGAAAAAGAAATTCCTGTTATAGGAACCTTTGGTTTTGCAACAAAGGGAAAAGGTTTTCATCATGTAGTCGATGCAGTGAATAAGGAATTTGACAAAGCAGTGGTAAAAATAAATATACCTTTCGGCGATTTTGTACCCGACTCAGAAGCGTATGCAAAATATCTTGCTACGCTATGCATACAAAGAGCAAAACAAGGAATTGAAGTAAAGGTTACACATGATTATATGCAAAAAGCAGAATTGATTGAATGGTGCGGACAGAATACTTTAAACTGTTTTTTGTACGACCGCAATATCCCAGGATTAGCTGCTACTACAGATCAGGCAATTGTTTCAGAAAGGCCATTGTCTGTTTCACAAAACGACACCTTTCGCCACATATTGGAATATATTCCTCCTTATCCGAAGCTATCATTAAAAGAAGCAATTGATAAATCAATACCTTGGGTGAAACAAATGCAACTCAACTGGTCGCCCAAAAGTTTTACAGAAAAATTTGAAGATATGCTGAAAGCGTTGATTCCAAAACATTCTTTAAAAACTAAAGTAGAAGGATATTTTGAAATACCTATCCTCAGAAAAAATCTCATTCAGGCAATAAATAAAAGGTATAGAAAGTACAAAAGGTTTTTTCATTTAGAAAAACTTAAACAGGTAATTAATTCAAGGCATAAAAGGAAATATGAAGAACTTATTTAGAAAAATAGTTAATAAAATTGTTTTACCTCATTCACAATTGGTTTACGCACAATCAGGTGAAGATTTAATTTTAGCTAATTTGTTTTATAAACTAAACATTAATAAGCCATCTTATCTTGATGTAGGAGCTAATCATCCTTCTTATATTAGCAACACCTATTTTTTTTATTTAAGGGGCAGCAGAGGTGTTTGTGTAGAGCCAAATTTTTATTTGTATAAAAAAATAAAACAAGTAAGACCTTCTGATGTTATATTGAATGTTGGTGTTGGCGTGGATGAGCAGGCTGAGGCTGATTTTTATCTCTTTCCAAAAAATGCGCATGGATTAAGTACCTTTTCTAAAAAAGAAGCAGAACATTGGAAAAATGTAGGAATGAAAAATCTTGGAAAGATTGAATACGAAAAAATTATTAAGGTACCTCTGCTTGATATAAATACAATCATAAAAAAATATTGCAACTCTATTCCCGATTTTATTTCTTTAGATGTAGAAGGGCTTGATTTAGCAATATTGCAATCACTTGATTTTAATTTATACACTCCAAATATTTTCTGTGTAGAAACACTTAAATATGATGAATATCAAAATGAATATAAGGATGCCGAAATTATTAAATACATGAATGAGAAAGGATATGAAGTATACGCAGACACACACGTGAACACAATTTTTTTAAACCGATAATTAATTTGTTGTGACAGCTCTCATCTTCGGCGCCTCCGGGCAGGATGGATTTTATCTTACACAACTCTTGCAGCAAAACAATTGCGAGGTCATTGGTATTTCCCGCACAGGAAATTTTTTACATACTGATATTGCTGATTACGATTCTGTTTTTAAGCTCATACAAAAAAATCAGCCTGATTATATTTTTCATTTAGCGGCTAATTCCACAACAAAGCATGAAGCGATATTTGAAAATCACGCAGTAATAAGTACGGGAACATTAAATATTCTTGAATCCGTAAAAAATGTATCGCCTCATACAAAAATATTTCTTTCAGGAAGTGGCCTTCAATTTAAAAATGAAAACAAGCCAATAAAAGAAACAGATGAATTTGAAGCAAGAGATGCATATTCTGTAAGTCGCATACATTCGGTTTTTGCAGGGCGCTATTATAGAAAGCTAGGACTAAAAGTGTATGCTGGTTATTTTTTTAATCATGATAGCCCACGAAGAACAGAGCGTCATCTTTCAAAAAAAATTTCAGAAGCTGCAAAACGAATAGCAGCAGGCAGCAAAGAAAAATTAATGATAGGAGATACTTCAGTAATAAAAGAGTGGACATTCGCAGGTGATGTGGTAAAAGCAATCGGGGCATTAGTTTCGCAGGATAAAATTTTTGAAGTGAACCTTGGTTCGGGTTTGGGATATTCTGTTGAGGATTGGCTGCAGCAATGTTTCTCTTTAGTGAACCTGGATTGGAGAGAACATGTTCAATTAATAGATGGTTTTCAGGCTGAATACAAACAACTCGTATCAAATCCATCTCTTATTTATTCTCTTGGGTGGAAGCCAGAACTTAGCTTTGAGCACTTAGCTGAAATGATGATGCAGTAACATGAATAAAAAAAAGATTTTACTAGTTCAATTATTCTCCAACGGTGATTGTTTGTATGCTACAGCAGTTGCCAAGCAAATTAAAAAAGATTTTCCTGATTGTAATTTAATATGGGCTGTTTCCGGATTGTGCAAAAATATTATTGAGGGAAATCCCTACATTGATGAAATACTTGTTGTAAATGAAGTCACTAAAAATGATGTTGCTGCATTCAGAAAATATAAAAGAAAAATAAAGATTCAACAGGAACAGGGAATTTGGGATAAAGTGTTCATCACACATATTATGGATACTAACCAGGCATATTATGATGGCTGCATAAGAAGCGGAATATTGAGAGCATATCAAAAACTAATTACGGTTGATATTACACCTGTTTTAAGATGCACGGAAGAAGAAAAAATAAGAGTAAAACAATTTGTGCAGCATCAACTTGAAAAATACAAACATGTAATTCTTTTTGAGTTTGCTCCTCAAAGCGGTCAAAGCGTTATTACCAAAGAGTTTGCCGTTGCTGTTGCGGAAAATCTTACTGCATTAGAAAATGTTGCAGTGATTCTTTCATCAGGCATTTCTATCAGTCACACGAATAATGCAATCATTGATGGCAGTGTGCTTAGTTTAAAAGAAACTGCCTTGCTTACACATCATTGCACTTTGCTGTTGGGTTGTTCCTCAGGAATTACATGGATTTCTACTTCTGATGCTGCACAAAAATTACCAATGGTACAATTGCTAAATGCCAACACTACATGGATTAATCCTGTTTCAAGAGATTTTGAGCGATTCGGAATGTCAACAGATACTGTAATTGAAATGATTGAGTTTGATGTCGAAAAAACAACAGCTTGTTGCAAAAAGATTATTACTGAAAACTTTGCTGCCGCAAAATCAATATACCATCAAAAAATTCCGCTGCATTTTAAAACCACAAAGAATATTGTTTATAATCTTGTATGTTATGCAGAGTTTGGTGCTATAAAAAAGCATTTTCTTATCAACATTGGTCAGTACGGATACAACTTTTCTTTTCTTATGGAATTTTTATCAGGGTTTTTAATATTCCCTTTCAGGCTAGTTTATAATATCATCACCAAAAAAATCCTGAAAACAAAACCTGCGTATTAACAGGCTTCTAAGTGCTTCCTATGTGTCTATCTTTTCTATGTGATTAAAAATTTCTTTAGTGCGGCCTGCTTTGATAAATAAGTTCTTCCCGCATCATTTCGCTTATCAAAGATTTCAAATCATATTTTGGTTGCCATCCTAATTTAGTTTTTGCTTTTGATGCATCACCAATTAAAAAATCTACTTCTGCAGGACGAAAATATCTTGGATGTATCTCCGCAACCTGTTGCCCAATTTTTAATTGATATTCCGGGTGAGAACATTTTGTAACAAAAGCTTTTTCATCAATTCCAGTTCCTTTAAATTCAATTTCAATTCCAGCATCTGCAAAAGCCATTTTCATAAAATCTCTTACCGAAGTAGAAATGCCGGTAGCTAAAACATAATCCTCGGGTTCAGGCTGTTGCAGCATAAGCCACATGCCCTCTGCATAATCTTTTGCATGACCCCAGTCTCTTTTTGCATCGAGGTTACCAAGTAATAAAACATCTAACTTGCCCAAAGCGATTTGAGCAACACCGATTGTAATTTTTCTTGTTACAAAGCTTTCACCTCTTAGCGGACTTTCATGATTAAATAAAATTCCATTCACCGCATAGAGGTTATAAGCTTCACGGTAATTCACCGTTATCCAGTATCCATACAATTTCGCAACGCCGTAAGGTGAGCGTGGATAGAAAGGGGTAGTTTCTGTTTGAGGAATCTCCTGCACTTTGCCATATAGTTCTGAAGTAGAAGCCTGGTAAAATCTTGTTTTCTTTTCAAGACCTAAAATTCTTATCGCTTCTAACATTCTCAACACGCCAATAGCATCTGCATTGGCTGTGTATTCGGGTGTTTCAAAGCTTACCTGCACATGACTTTGCGCAGCAAGATTATAAATTTCATCAGGCTGGGTTTGCTGAATAATGCGTAAGATGTTTGATGAATCGGTAAGGTCTCCATAATGCAAATGAAACCTGTCAGCTAACTCTTTATTAAAAAGAAGATGATCAATGCGGTCTGTATTCATGAGAGAGCTTCTTCTTTTTATGCCATGCACATTATATCCTTTTCGTAATAAGAGTTCGGCGAGATAAGCTCCATCCTGTCCTGTGATGCCGGTGATTAAAGCAGTTTTCATAATTACTTTTAATAAGAGCGTCAAAAATAGATTAAAACTTTAAGTTTGAAGGTTGATAACAAATAGCAATGCTTTCACTAATCATAGTTAATTATAACTCTGTTCATCTTGTTCTGAATTGTATAAGATCTATTTATAAATTTCCGCTTGAGAATCTTGAGATTATTATAGTTGATAATTTTTCATCTGATAACGCAGCAAGTTTATTAAGCTGCGAATTTCCAGCCGTTAAATTTATTCAGATGAATTACAATTCCGGTTTTGCCCGCGCAAATAATGAAGGCATAAGGCAATCTTCAGGCGATGTGGTTTTATTATTAAATCCTGATACAATTATATTAGATGATGCAATTAACAAATGTTATCAGCGTTTTATTAAATCACAATATGTTGCGTGCGGTGTGCAATTATTAAACGAAGACGGCAGTCCTCAAATAACAGGTAATTATTTCATGACAGGTGGATTAAATAATCTTTTGCCATTACCTTATTTTGGAAAATTTCTTCGCTCAATTGCTTTTGCTTTTAAAGCCAAAAAAACAAACGTATTACAAGCTTCTCCCGAACAAAAAGTTGATTGGATAAATGGTGCTTTTCTTATAGTACAAAAATCTGCAATCGAAAAGGCAGGGTTAATGGATGAAGATTTTTTTCTCTACGCGGAAGAAATAGAATGGTGCAGTCGTTTAAGAAAAATAGGTGAGCTTGTAGTGTATGGAGACTTAAAAACTATACATCTGCAGGGAGAAACAGTTAAGAATGCTACACAAACTATTGATAAAGGATATTTTAATCTATTTGATAAAAAAGGATTACAACTTATTGTTTCTAACTGTTTACGAATAAGAAAACAATTTGGTGCTTTATGGTTTGCTTTTCACCTGTTTATTTTTTCGATGGAGATACCCATATTTTTTATTGTTGGTTTTGTTGACAATATTTTGCATTTGAAAAATTTTTCTTCTTACTGGCAAAAATTAAAAGGATATACAAGTAATGTTTTGCACTTATGGAAATTATCACCACATATTTTCCTTGATAATCCTTATTTCTATAAAGTCTTATCAGATAGATAATAAATGATTTGATATTTAGGAGAGTTTATAATAAATTTGAATATCTATTTATTTTTTAAATATCAAATCGTTCCTTATGAAAAAGATTACTCTTATAAATTTATTGAGGTCTAAAGCGACTCTTATAATGTGCTGCTCGTTAATTGTATTTTCTTCCTGCAAAAAAGAAAATATCAGCAGTAATAATTCTTTACCTACAAATATTTCTGGCGAAACCAACCGAACATCTTCTGAAATGCAAAATGCGCTTGTTGCGTGGTACACTTTTAATGGCGATGTATTAGACCATAGCGGTCATGCAAATAATGTAATATTCAATAATGCAACGCCCACAACCGGAAAAAACGGTAAGCCTAATAACGCTTATTATTTTAATGGCAGCAATTATATGGAAGTTGCAAACAGCACATCACTAAATCCAGCAAGCCAGATTACATTATATACGGTTGTGAAAGTAGGGGGATTTTACCAGGGAACATGCCATGGTAATCAAATTTTAATAAAAGGTAATGATGTTAAAACAAATGGGGTATATTCTATGGCTTTTGATGATGGCCGCTATTATAATTATAACCAGTGTTTTCAACCCGTACAACCAACTAAACAGAATTTTTTTGCAAGGTATGGGGATGAAGACGGAAGTGGAACTTCGACCGGCGCGATGCTGTTCATTATTTAAAAACCGATAAATGGTATTCAATCGCATATACATATGATGGTCAAATATCAAAGTTTTATGTGAATGGCGTTGTAGTAGATGGGCAATCCCAAACAACAACATTCAATTCAAATGCAGATGATTTGTTCATTGGAAAATTGAATAATCCAAATTATCCTTACTGGTTTATCGGTGTAATTGATGAAATAAGAATATACAATAAGGCTTTAACTTCAACACAGCTTAAAAGTTTGATTCAATAGTTATATTAGTAATTCCCCTCATCTAATATTTATTAAATAAAAAAATTTGCAGGTGCAATAATCACTATATATTCGCACTCTTGTTTTTTAAAATTAGAAACTTATAAAATGAAAGCATTCACCATGAAATTTACCAATGCTCTATTTGTTGCAGCATCTATTTTTTTATTGCATAGCTGTAAAAAAGAAAGCAAAGCACCTACCGCAACTGCACTCGATGTTGTAATTACTACAGACAATATTACTGATTCTGATGCACCGGGATTATATCGCAATTCTCCTGTTGCTGGTTATACCAAACTTGTTTTGCAACCCGGAGAGGGCGTAGGTCAGGATGCATGGATTGACTGGAATGCCGTAGATCCAAACTATGCAAACAACAATTCCGGCACTATTGACCAGTTTAAAATTCTTACATGGACAATAAGTGGCGTTCTTACAAAATCACGTTCATTAATAAAATTTACTGAGTTATCACAAATACCTGCTTCAGCTCAGTATGTTGCAGCTAAATTATTTTTGTACGGGCTTGCATCAAGCCCTATTCATTTACCTCAGGGAAATTCTTATTATCCCGGTTCACCTTATAATAGTTATGGTGATAATAGTGTTTATGTTCAAAGAATTACTTCTTCATGGGATGAAAGTACAGTAACATGGAATACACAACCTTCTTCAACTGTGAGTGGCGCAAGTGTTATCCCTCCTTCAACAAGCCAATGGAATTATAATGCTGCTGTGGATGTTTCAAACATCGTAATACCAATGGTAAAAGATCCATCAAAGAATAATGGTTTTAAGCTGAAATTTACTACCGAAAAAATTTACAGGTCTATGGGTTTTTATTCATCAGAATACACTGATGCAACAAAACATCCTAACCTTGTTGTTATATACAAGAATTAATCTGCATTATTTCATAAATCAACCGCCTCAAAAAATTTTTTGAGGCGGTTTTGTTTAAAAGATATTTCAAACCTTTATAACCTGAAAAGTTTTCACTGAATAAAAATTCATCTTTCAAAAAAACTTTTATCTTCACTCAAATTTTTCTTCATCTCAAAAAAACAACTTTATGAAAACACAAACCAGGCTTTTGCAAATGATTACAGTTAGCCTTTGCGCCATTATTTTTTTTAGCTGCAAAAAGGAAGCATCATTAAATAATCAAAGTGATAAAAATGTATCTGTTTCAACAAATAAAGTCAACACTTATACATTAGATTTAAAACCGGGACCTAATGACGGACAGGATGTGTATGTTGCATGGAAGGCTAATGACCCTCTTTATGCCAATTCAAATTATAATGCGGTTGCAGAAATGAACCCCGCAGCATGGACTCAGGATGGCGCTTTAGTTAAGCAAAGAATCTTTGTAAAATTTACCGGCTTATCTGCAATTCCAAAATCTGCAAAAATAGTTTCAGCGAAACTTTATCTGTACGGGCTCTCATCTTCATTAAATCATCCCCAGGGCAATTCTTATTATCTCGGTTCTGGCAATAATCAACTTAATAACTGTGTAATTACAAGAGTTGAAACAACTAAGAATTGGGACGAATCTACTCTTACATGGAATACTCAACCTCCATACAGTACTTTAGATGCGGTAGTTTTTGGGCCATCTGCAAGTCAATGGAATTGGGATGTGGTAAGCGATGTTACCAAGTTAGTTGCAGCAATTGTTAAATATCCTGCATACAGTCAGGGTTTTGCAATTGCTATAGAAAAAGAATCAAAATACAGAGCAATGGTTTTTGCTACATCTGAAGCCGCAGATGTAAATGACAGGCCAAGGCTTGTTGTTGAATACAACAATTAATTTGAATTATTTTATAAACCAGCCGTCTCAAAATAATTATTTTAGGACGGTTTTGTTTAAAAGATATTTCAAATCATTACGTCTGAAAAGTCTTCACCGAATAAAAATTCATCTTACAAAAAAAACATTATCTTCACTAAAATTTTATTTAATCACAAAAACTACTTTATGAAAGCGTATTTACTTTTTTGCCTTTTCATTGCAGGCATATCTACCGCAGTGATTGCTCAAACAAACAACTCCCAAAATTCCAAAAGCTTTACTGATGAAAACTGCTACCCTTCATTCCGTAAAGTGTATAAGGGATCCAAAGCCGACTATGCTTATGGTGCAGATTCAACTCATGACGGTGGCTTGGTTGTTACAGGTACTACAAACAGTAACAGTACCGGTTCTACTGACGGTCTCGTTATGAAAGTGGATGGTAATGGAGAAATTGTATGGAGCAAAGCAATTGATGGCAGTGGTGATGATTACCTGCAAAAAATTAAAAGCACCAGCGACGGCGGTTATATAGCTGTTGGAAGAAGAAGCCCGCAGGGAGGCGGTTCTGTTGCCGTAGCATGGATGATAAAATTAGATGCCAGCGGTACTGTGCAATGGGCTAAACAATATGATGATGGCAACCCTTATGGCTCAAGAGCTACAAATGTTTGTGAAACATCAGACGGAGGCTATGCTTTTTGCGGAAACAACGATGATGCGCCAGGCGTTTCCAATGCAATGGTTGTAAAAACTGATAATATGGGAAATGTGCAGTGGGCAAAAAGCTTCAATAGCGGCAATACAGATTTATCGTGGGGTCTTATGCAATTTGAAAATTCACTAATTGTAACTGCATTTCAATATGGAGAGAGTGACAGTTATTATGATGGTATTGTAATGAGATTAGATATTAATAACGGCAGCATTACATGGGCGCGGCAATATGATATAGATTACAGGAACAATAGTTTCTCTGATATTTATAAAACAGAAAACAGCTTTTCTCTCTTCAGTCTTGACCTCGATAATTTTAGCGGTGGTGGCAATGCGGCAACAATAATTGTAAAGATGAACGAAGACGGTTCGCCCATAAGCCTTACCAAAGTTAGTCTCACAAATCCTTATAATCTTGGGCATGGAGCATCAACGCCTACAAGAGACAGAGGTTATCTTATTACCCAGGCAGGTTTAGGAAATCAGGGAGATTTATACGTTTTCAAAATTTCTAATGGAAATACTTTGCAGTGGATGAAAAGAATTAATAATGACGGTCAAAGAGCTATAACACAAATATTGCAATTAGAAGATGGCGGCTTACTGGCTGCGGGATATAATAATAACAGGGCAAATAGCTTTGTTGACAGCTTTAATGTATTTGTGCAGAAAACAGACAGTCTTGGCGACATTCGCGGCTGCCATTTTACGACTGCTGGTGTAGTGGTAAATACACCTGATTATACTTATTATCCAAATTTTACATGGTCATCTGTTACAGATTTGACTTTTATTGAGCCTCTCACAATTACTACAACAGTTGAGGATATTTCTTTTCATATAACAAAAACCTGCTACTCATGCGGTGGCGGCGGTAAACCCGGATTGCTGAATGAACAATTGGCAACACCTAACTTGCTTGTTCTGTATCCCAACCCTGCAAAAGATTTCATTTTACTTTCATGCAAGGCTAACACAAGTACCATGAATGCAGTAGTAAGCATTGCAGATGTTTATGGCAAACCGCTTTTGCAGCAAATGTTGGCGAATACTACTAATCAGTTTCAGCGAATCAATATATCAAATCTTATGAAAGGCGTTTATACAGTAACTCTGATAACACAGGATGGACAGCGCTTTACACAAAAGTTTATGAAAGAGTAAAAAGAAATGGATTAGGATATTTAAAAAGGCAACTCATTCAAGGGCTGCCTTTTTAATAATAGCCTGCTACTCGAAATTATATATTATCTATGTCTATGTGTTGAAAAAAATTTCAACCACAGGGAAAAGATAGACAGATAGGAAGGCACATAGAACAAACCTATGTGAGATCATGATCTCTATTGTGCCTATGTGTTGAAAAAAAAATTAAATTAATAGCTGATAGATGTTACTTATACTCTCCCCACACTCCCCTCAAACAATCCGCAATCTCTCCCAGCGTGCAATTATTTTCTACAGCTTCTATTACAAAAGGCATTAAATTATTTTCGTCTTTGGCCACAGCATCTATTTTAGCCAGCTTCTCTTTTACTATTTCATTATCTCTTTCACTTTTCAACTTAATCAACTTCTCAACCTGTAAACTTCTGATGCTGTCATCAATTCTAAATACAGGAACTTTATTCGCTTCATCAGCCATAAATTTATTCAGCCCAACAATTATTTTTTCATTGCTCTCTATTTGTGTTTGATAATTGTATGCGCTATGGGCAATTTCATCCTGAATAAAACCTTGCTCTATGGCGCTTACACTGCCACCCATTGAATCAATTTTTTCAATCAGCTTCCATGCCTCCTGCTCTACTTCATTGGTAAGTGATTCTATAAAGTAACTTCCCGCCAAAGGGTCAACCGTATCTGCTACGCCACTTTCATACGCAACAACCTGTTGTGTACGCAGGGCAATACGGGCAGCTTCTTCAGTTGGCAAGCTTAATGCTTCGTCGTAACCATTGGTATGTAAGCTTTGCGTGCCGCCCAACACAGCAGCCAGGGTTTGAACGGTTACTCTTGAAATATTATTCAACGGTTGCTGCGCTGTTAGCGTGCTGCCCCCTGTTTGCGTATGAAAACGCAGCATCATAGCTTTAGTGTCTGTGGCGCCAAGCTCTTTCATCATCACTGCCCACATTCTTCTTGCCGCACGAAACTTTGCAACCTCTTCAAAAAGATTATTATGAGAATTGAAAAAAAAGGAGAGACGCTTACCAAAAACATTTATATCTAATCCCTTTCCCAATGCGGCTTTTATGTATGCCTTACCATTGCTTAATGTAAATGCTATTTCCTGCACTGCCGTGCTACCGGCTTCCCGTATATGATACCCTGAAATAGAAATGGTATTCCATTTCGGCAATTCTTTACTGCACCATTCAAAGATGTCAGTAATGATGCGCATAGAAGGTTTTGGCGGATAGATGTATGTTCCTCTTGCAGCATATTCTTTTAATATATCATTCTGAATAGTGCCCGTGATTTTTTTTAAATCTGCGCCCTGCTTTTTTGCCAGTGCAATGTATAACCCTAATAAAATAAAAGCTGTTGCATTAATCGTCATGGATGTAGAAACATCGGCTAATTTTATTCCTGCAAACAGGCGTTGCATATCATTCAAACTATCAATAGCAACACCTGCTTTTCCTACTTCACCTTCTGCGAGAATATGGTCGCTGTCATAACCAATTTGTGTAGGCAAATCAAAAGCAACACTTAAACCATTTACTCCCTGCGATAATAAATAATGATAGCGCTTATTGCTTTCCTCAGCGGTAGAAAATCCTGCATACTGCCGCATCGTCCATAATTTACCGCGGTACATATCAGTCTGCACGCCCCGTGTAAAAGGATATTCACCCGGATTTTCTATTTTAAAATTTTCAATATCTGAAGCATGATAAACTTCTTTTATTTCGATACCGCTGTCAGTAAAAACTTTTTTTCGTAGCATAACAGGAATAAATTAAGAGGTGTTCGCTTGGAAGCTGTTTAAATTTTCATTAAATATTTTATCATGAGAAAACTATCTGAAAGAAATGAAACTTAAACAGCTTATTAATTTGATATTACTCAATGATTTTTTAACCTTCGTAGAAAAAAATAATCCCCACACTCCCCTCAAACCTTATTGCTTGATAAAGTAATAAGGTTAAAGCTTGATTGAGAGTTTTTCTACTAAGTATCCAGCCATGGCACGCCCTGTGTTTTTACAATAATAACTTTGAGTTCACAATAGCAAGAAAGGTTTTGTGCAACTATTTAACATGCTTCAGCGGAAAAACCTTAGTAGAATAATTGACCTCAAACTACCAACCTTATTACCTTATTGCAATAATAAGATAATAAGGTTAGATGGGAGAAAGCATTGGGTTTTACTAAGGTTTAAAAAACACGCTAATCAATTCCTTTCTGAAGTTATATAGAAGGTTAATGTACGTGTAGCCATATTATTTTTTGTAATAAAATTTAAACAGTTTCTTACATTAATTTCTTTGCTTCATAGCTCAGCACTTCACTAACCACTTCATGCAAAGCGCCTTTTTTATCGTTCATTAAAAATTCAAGCAATAATTTATTCAGGTCTAAACCCGTTGCATGATGCGGCAAAACATTAGCAAGCTGATTAATAATAAGAAGGTTTTGCTCTTTCAGATTTTTTACTGCTGTCCATGCATCGGGTGAAACATACACTTGTTGTGTAATGTTGTAATCAAACTCTGAGCGAATGGTTTGGGTTAATAATAACTGCATTTCTCTGGCGCTTGAATTGGGCTGATTAATTCTGCTGATGAGGTTAGGCAATGCAATACGGTCAACTAATATTATTAATCTTTCATAAGCCTGCAATTGCATTTGTACAGCGGGGCGATTAGGATTAAACGATAAGTCTGCATCATCTCCGTTTTTTGTTCGTGTGGTAAGTATATACACAACTGTTCCGGTTACAAGCATGGTGGCTACAATGATAAGTATAATAGAGCCTATATCCAGATTTTCCATTTTCCTGCAAAAATAAGCATCTCCATCTCTTAGCCTAATGTCTAAAATCCGCAAGTAAAAAATCGGAGCAAAAAAATACCCTTAGCTTTTGGGTATCGTTTGCCAAAATTAGCTTGAGGGAGTATCTGAGCCGCCTCAGCTTTGATGCACATAAGCATAATATGCAATACGGACTATGCTAAGCAGGCAAAATTTTATTTGCACTGCATACCTTTTTCATTACGCTGCCTAGCGTTGCAAAAAATGTATGTAACCCTGTACTGCTTTGGGGCCGCTTATTCAAATAGAGGCTTGTAGCAGGTTCTTGTAGTAAAGATTTTATACACCCATTGCCTGCCGGTCTTTACCCACTGG
>JBBRBB010000040.1:0-28859 GCA_038206235.1 Chitinophagales bacterium | reverse complement strand
ACTTGAACGACTATTTTGTCCCAATACCCTCTTAAGAACCAATGTGGGAGGGTGTTGGGACAAAATAGGAGTGGTGAAAAAGTGAACAAAACTCTTACCTTCAATGAATTAAATCGTTGCGTTAGAACATTGAAACCACCATGCGGACAAAGTTGGTTACTCATTAAACTGGTTATATTCTACTAACAAAGATTTTCATAGGGACAAGAGATCAACTTCATAGAATAAGTCATAGATAAAATGAACCCGGTTGAACATTTAACTTAAATGATTATTTTTAATATAGAATTTTATTTGTTCTAGCAAGTTTAAAATAAGTTTATGCACAATGTAAAAACTAGGCGCAATTTTTTATAGGAAATTGTTATTCTGGGTTACGCAGCATTTGGGCTCACATCCTTTAAGAATATTTTGCAAACATCAAGCATTCCTCGAATTGGCTATTTCGGTGGTGCAGGTTATTCGGAACTTGAGTCAGCATTTACTGAAGAGTTAAGCAAGCTTGGTTTCAGTGAAGGTCAAAACATTTTTATCGAAAGAAGGTTTTCCCGGCCCAATACTTCAGATACCACCATGGCAGCGGAACTTGCGCACATGGATCTTGCTCTCATAGTAGTTGCTGCACTTCCCTTTGCTCTCGAAATTAGGAAAGTCAATACCGCTATGCCTATGGTGATCGCCACCTGTCCCGGCATGGTCAGCAACGGATTCGCCCAAAGCCTAGACCACCCTGGTGGCATTTACACTGGCATGGACGAACTCCCTACGGGTGTTACTTCAAAGCGTCTTCAATTGCTTAAAACTGTAGCTCCCGATGCAACATCCATCGCATTACTTTCAACCACTCCCGGTCGCGGTGGTCATGAAACGCAGCTTATTGAAGCAGAAAAGACGGCTGCTGAACTCGGAATACAAGTAAAGTCTTATCGTGCCACTTCACTGGCTGAATTGGAAAAAGCATTAGCGAATTTGGTAACTGATGGCATGAATGGGATGCTAAGTTTTCAGGGAGGACTGGCACTATCTAATCGTAAGTTAATTGTAGATTTCGCCTCACAGAACCGTATTCCTGCAATATATCAGGCCACCTTGTTTGCCGAAGCCGGTGGACTCATGGCCTGGGCTCCAGATCTTGTACAACAATTTCGTGAAGCTGCGCATTTTGTTGAAAAGATATTGAAAGGTGCGAAGCCAGGTGACCTGCCCATCAAGCAACCAGCTAACTATTATTTGACTGTAAACACAAGTGCAGCAAAGAAAATAGGATTGATAATTCCACAAGAAATTCTTGCACAAGCAACAAAGGTGTTATCAAAATAATGACTAACGGCAGGCAACATGCGGTTTTGTGCAAGCGGGGCAGACGTGGTAATAATCAGCAGTGGTGCAGGTTTCAGCTACAGTTCCGGGCAGACGGAATTCTATTTCCCCGCCTGCACAAAGCCGTACCGTTATGCGTCATGCTACACGACCACCATGCTGACACAAACCAACTAACAAAACATGAACAGACAAGCCAACGCTTCGCAAAAGCAAAAAGAGCTGCAAAGCCACCCACAAACCGATACACAATTGCAGCACATTTGTTTTTGCCCCAACGCACAAAAGACCGACCTCAATCCTTACATTTGACTAACTTTTTTTTATGACTATTTATGCTAAACAGGATTGTAATTATAAATTCAGAATTATATGCTAAAGCTGACATCTTAATTGGCGACACCAACAGTATTCAATTGGAGGCGGACAGCAATGTTGGTAAAAGTTCACTCATAAACACACTCAATTTTCTCTACATCATTGACCAAGGGAAAATGCTTTTTGAGGGTGACAGAAAGTTGAAAGAATCAATAAAGCATTACTTCAAGACAATCAATCAGAGTTTCGTAATTTTTGAAATAAACAAAAGCGGTTACACCTATTGCATTTTAGTAAAAGCGAATGCAAACTTTGAATTGGAGTATTACAAATTCAATTCATCCTACAAAGAAGAATATTTTTTTGAAAGAACTGATAGGGGCTTTTCGCCTATTAGTTTTGAGAAGATTGTTGCCAACCTTCTTTTGAAAACTCATTCCAAACCAGAGCAACTAAAACCTGATGAACTTTACGACATTGTTTACAGCAAGAAAGCAGAGAACAAACCAGTTGTTTTGACAACTGATAAAATCTCACGGACTGGAAAATCACACAGCAATAGTTTTACTAAAATTTATCACTTCCTTTTAAAGTCAAGCGATATTGACGAGCCGGAGTTTAAAGATTCGTTATTGATTGCTGCAAATGTGAACGAAGAAACACTTCCGGTTTTTGCAAACAACACAAATAAAAAAGTAGAGAAGCTAAGGGAAACAGAACAAGAGGTAAAAAACCTTAGAGCCATTCAAGAAGAGTTTAAAATTCTAAAAAAACAGAATGATGATTTCAATGCTATTAAACGACTTAGTGCAGAATTGAAAAATACTTTTGTTCAGCAGTTCAACAAGGAAACAAAAGACATAGCAAAGCAACTTGCATACGATAGCGATTTACAAAGAGGAATTAGAACACTAACAATTAAGATTACCGAAACTCTAAGCAAGCAATACACAGAACACAAACAAAACGAAACAAAGTTCAACACACTTGCAGAAGGTGAAGGAAGAAACTTAAAAAAAGTTACGGATGAACTTTTAATCATTGACCAATTTAAAAAAGGAAGTTTACCATACAGCGGATTACTAAACGAAGTAGATAAATTCAAAGAAGAAAACACACATCTTCTTTCAGAGTTACAGAAAATAAAGAAAGAGAAAATCACAGAACCGCAGCTCAAATTAGAAATTGGAAAACTACAAACTCAATTCAACCAGTTGGAAAAAAAGGGGAAAGAGTTTGACAAAATTCTTGGGCAAAATATTTCCGACAATGTTGAAGTAAAACAAAAACTAAACAGCATTCTTCATCCGAAAATTTTAGAACTCAACACAGACAAAACAGATTTTAAAAAAGTAACTAAGATAACGGAGCTACTGAAAATTTTTGACGGAGAAATAAATATTTCAGGAATAACGATTGACCCGATTGAAACAATTGATGAAGTAAGGGAATTTTTTAAAGACATTAAAGAACAACTTGAAGCGAAGAAAAAAACTTTAGAGTTTGTAAAAGACACCGTAACCAAAGAGGGGAAGCAAAAAGATGTTGAGAAACTTTTGAATGAGAAGCAACAGCTTCTTGATAAAATTGAGAACAGAGCTATTTACGCAGCAGAACAGGAAGAAATACAAGGAAGAATTAACGATTACAAAAGCAAAGAACTTGATTCAAAAACAAAAGCGTTTGATGTTGAGCAAGACATTAAGAAAACCCAAATCTTACTGACTACAGAGGAAAAGAAAAGAGATAATTTAAAAATTAGAGACCGAATAATTAAAGAACATTTTGAAAGAACAAAAGAATTTGATTTGCCTGACACCGAAGTAATCCTAAACAAAAATATTGATGAAGCATATTCAGAATTGCTGAACCAAATAGGAGAACTAAATAAAAAGAAACATTCAAGATTTGAACTTTATGTTTTGGTAAACAAAGACCTCAAAATTGATGAAAAGGATATTGATAGATTCATTCAAAAAGTTCAGCAGAAGGTTGACAACATTAAAGACCTTGATTCTATTTATAAAGATTTGTTGCAGCTTGTTTACACCGAGTTTACAAAACCAACAAGCGATTTTTTAGATAAATACAATCACTTCCAACGCTTCATTACTGACTACAACAAAGAGTTGGAAGATTTCCCAGTTTCAAACATTACAAAACTTTCAATTGTAGCATCTGATGTTCAAAAAGAAATTCAAGCACTAACAAGAATTTCTAAACTTGACCAAAGAGCAGATTTGTTCACTACTTCATTGGAACAAACCGAAAGCATAAAAGCATTGGAGGACAAAATCAGGGAGAACAGAGAAATTAAATTTAGTGAACTGTTTGAGTTGAAAATTTCACTTGAAATTGACGGAGTAAAAAAACCGCCAATTGATTTGAGCAAGCAAGTAGAATCCAGAGCAACCGACAGAGTCTTGAAACTCTTTTTGTTTCTAAGCATCATTAGGCGTTTGGTGCATAATGCACCCGACAACAAGATTGTGCTTTACATTGACGAGTTAGGGGAAATTGGACCTCACAATGTTCGGCAGATTGTAAACTACTGCATCAAGTATAATTTCATTCCAATTTTTGCAGCACCAAGACAGATTGAAGGAATTGAAAAGTATTATGTGATAAAAAAATCATCAAAGAAACAACCATTGAAAGTGGACAGTGCCAATGTAAAAAGTATCCGATATAAAAATGCAAAATCTCTTATTTCATAATTTCCTTAAAGAACTTATAGAAGTTAAAAGAATGCCGCAAAGCAGCATTGCTAAAACCATTCTGCGTTCAAAAGATTTTCTGATTTTGGAAACTGCAAAGTTCATTGAACTGAAAACGGCAAATGAACAAAGGGAAATTTTATGAGGTAATAAATGAGGAGCAATTAAAGGAGCATTTCAAGAACTCTTTCCCGAATGAAGTAAGTGGAAGGTTTACCGCAATGCAAAACGCAAAGACCTTTAGAGATAGTAAAGCAGGGAAAAAAGAAAGTCAAAGAATTGTTTTGTTGCGAGGCAACAAAACAATTCTTGCAAACAACATCAAAATTGATTTATCCGAACACATAAAAGATTTCAATGTATTTGCAATCCAACTAAACAATTTGAAAGCGGAAAAACTTTGCTTCATTGAAAATTTGGATTGCTTCATGGTAGCAGAGAAAACAATTAGTACCGATTACACTTTCATTCACACGTATGGAAGAATTGGAATTGAGAACTGCAAAAACGTTGAAGCAACAGAAATTCTTTTTTGTCCTGATTATGATTTTGTCGGACTGAATGAATATTTGAAAATAAAAAGCATTTATCCGAAAACAAAACTGTTTTTTCCTGACAATTATGATGAACTTTTTAAAGAGTTTTGCAAAACCTTAAAAAAGAAAAACGGAATGGAGCAACAACCCACACTGCAAGTATTGCAAAGTGAAGAAGCGATTGTGAAAAAAGTTTGCAATCATCTTTTGGAAACAAAACACTTTTTAGAACAACAAATAATTTTTCACGACTAAGAAATGAATTACAATCTTTCACCGACAAGGATATTAGGTTTTATGCTGGATAATTTTCCATTCATAGAATTGCTTTACCGTATTCGAAAGGAAGATGATAGTATTTCAAATGACGACTTACAAAAACTTTGCATAGAAAAAGAGTTTAACAGAGATAAATTATTTGAATATGGAATTTTGATTGACCAGTTAGAAGGCAATCTCATTTTTAATATTCACTACAAACGGTTTATTGAATTTCTTTTGAGAGAATCAAACTTATCATTGCCTGACCGCTGGGCAAATCAAACAAAGACAATCAATGAAGCATTTGCAAAATTGCAAATCTGCACTGATAAGGAAACGATAGTTAGAATCATCAGAGCATTAAGAGAAACGATTTTAGAATTTACGACAGGACTGAATGACGAGTTACGAAAATTATTCAAAGACACCGAGAGCATTAAGACAGGAGAGAAAACGGATAACGATTTAACCCTTCGCATTACAAAGACAAGAGAATGGATTGAAGTTTTTGTAAAACCATTAAATGATATTTTTGATAGTCGTCAAGACCTTACAATTATAAAATCTATTCGGGAAGTTTTGAATTATTCCAACTACAAAAAATTTGAAGAAACCGATTATGAAATCCGGCAGCTTTATGAGCAGCTTTACTATTTCTCTGATAATACAAACAAAGAACTCAATACAATCATTAAGCATCTTTCCAACGAACTGATTCCATTGCTGCAAAGGATTGAATCAAATTCCTTAATTCTAAAAGGCATTGGAATATTCCTGCAAAAACCGTTTGACAGAAAAGATATACCAATACTTGCAAGAAGAAAAAATCATTCAGTTTATTCAAAAGAGTTTGCTGATGAAGCAAGTTTATTTCTTGACCAGTTTAAGAATAAAGAAACAGTTTACTTTGAGAATGACACAACTGAAATTGATGATTGGATTCCAGATTCAGAACATTACAAAAGTGAGTTGCTGAAAAATTTGCCACTGGCAAATTTTTATGAATGGTGCTACAATCAACTTCAGGAAGAAACTAAAAACATCAGCATCGTAAAGTTTATTTCGTTAGCAAACCTCATTCACGAAAAAGATTTTTATGCAGAGTTTTCTGACAAGCAGAAATTTGAAATAGAATTAACAGACGCAATTATTCAACTACCAAAAGTAAAGCTATATGCTTCCATTTCCTGAACAACACAGAGAGATAACACAACAACTTTTGAATGGTAAATTCATTTTGGAGAATGATGAATTATACTCACCAATTCATAAAGACCGTGAAATGTATTCTGACTTTTTCAAAAGAACATTTGAATATGAGTTAGAAGTAACATCTGACTATGCTTATTTAAAATCAACTAATGAGAAGGACAAAAACAGCAGGGATTTTTTAATTTTTCTTGCACTTCTTTGCCGTGAGTTGGACAAAGACGGAAAGGATTTTAAACAGGAAATTGAATCTGAAAGTTTTTTAATTGAGAACATTAGTAATTTCCTAAATGAATCTTCCAAGAAAAAAGAAATAATTGAAAGCACTTCTCTTACTGACAACAAAGGAGAGGTTGACTTGACAACATTTTTAAACGAGTGGCAAAGAAGAAATTTAATTCAGTATGTAGGTAACAGCAAATTGAAATTTCGCTTTACTAAAGCAGTCGGACTTTTCTTTGACTATGCTGCAACACTTGCAAACGAGAAACTAAAAGAGGAGCAGGTATTATAACATCAACTACATTCAACGCAGACCCCTATAAAAAACTAAAGCTGGTTTCATCACCAACACGAGTTTGGGAGAGGAGGAACCAGCATCACGAAGCAAATATAGCCTAAAGTCGGCTTAATGCAAATTTTTACGCAAATTTGCAGTCCATTTATGACCGAAACACATCTAAAATACTTTTTATCAACCCCACGTTTCAACGTTTATCTTGCCAAGACAAGTAATGACTTTGATAAAGCCTATCGGCTTTACAAAAGTAATATCGAACTTTCAGAAGCCTTCTACCCCATCTTATCAGTACTTGAAGTAAGTTTAAGAAATGCAGTAAACGAAACTTTAAAGCTACATTTTAATGACCCTTATTGGTTCAAGAATAGTTTGCCTGTTGAGTTTTTGCCATTCGTTTCAGAGGCGACACAAAAACTTACCGCACAAAGAAAAAATATTACAGCGGACAGAATAATTGCCGAATTAAATTTTGGATTTTGGAGCAGGTTATTTAACCGGCACTACACAGGTTTGCTTTGGAAACCATTAAGGCTTATTTTTCAAAACACACCAAAGCATCTTAGACAAAGAGATACAATTGCAGACGCATTGTATCGCATTAGGACACTACGCAATAGAATTTATCATTACGAACCAATCTTTGGTAATCTGCAAGACATAGAAAACCAATACAAAGAAATGGTAACATTCTTAACATGGCTCGACAATGATTTACCAAAACTGCTTACAGACATTGACCGCTTTGACGACATTTTAAAAAAGGCAAGAGCAATATAAGCCACCGCACAAAGCAAGCACATTTGCAAGGCACACAAACCCGACACACAAAAGCCAACCTTGCAAAAGAGCTTGCTTTCCCACCGCACAGGGACACACCCAGCTATTCGTAGGTGGACACATACCGGCAGACGAGAAGCACGAACGCATAACAGGGGGTTTGCCAAAATACGGACTGACAATTGTAATCTTCATCAGCGGTAATTCTACTGTACTTCATATCCAGCTCGACATTATCTATTTAGCTTTTGTTGTTATCTTCATCTTCAGTTTTTCAATCATCATCGGTACCGGGCAGACGGAATACTAATTCCCGTACTTCGGCAAGCCCTGAACGTTGCCTGCTAGTTTTGACCACAATATCTGCTTGACTTTTACTATGGACAAATTGAAATTTTTTTTACAAATTAAGACTTGGAAACTTTTTTGCCTTTACGTATCACTTATTCTGTTTGGTTGGATTAGTTTTTTCGAGAATTTTATAGCACCTGTAATAATAATAATTTGGTTTACTTGGGTTGTTTCAATTAACTACAATGGACAAGACTTTTTAAATGGTCTAACGCCAAAGTGGTTGACAAAAACAAAATATAAAATTAGAGTATTGATACTTATTTCATTAATGGTTTTAAGCCCCTTCTTGCCAGAGCAAACCAGGCTTGACACAAACCCTTTATTTTTTATAGTTATAATTCCATTTACGTTGGTTGGACTATTTTGTTTTTACTATGTTTTTATTGCGACAGCTGTTGTGGTTGCTACAATTGAGCATAGACGAAAACCAGAATTTTGGAGTTCATGTGGACACTTTTTTCGACTTTTAGTTTTTCCATTAGGAGTTGTTGGAATTCAACCAATTTTAAATAAAGAGTTTGATAAGCTATATTGAGAAAATAAACCAGCAGGCAACAATCGGTTTGGCATTATGGCGGCTGGACGTTGGAGCAATCAGCAGCAGTTCGCTATTCATCGGCAGTTCCAGCTTGATGTTATAAATTAAGTAGCAGTAGAAACCATTAAACATTATATCTTTATCCGGCTTCAGTTGTCGGCAGACGGAACACAAAATACCGCCACAACGCCAAGCCGTCCAACGTTGCCTGCTATTAGACGACCGACTAACTAAAAAAAAAACTTCAAATGAAATTTATGAAGGCTGTTACATTATTGACAATGACGTTACTATTAATATTTTCAACCACGACATTTGGACAAAATAAGACTTATTACCACAAAAATACTTTTGACAGAACATTTACAAAATGCCAAAACCCACCCACCTTTGGAACAGACAGCTTAGAGCTTCAAAAATATTTGGCAGACAAACTACAAAATCAAATTCCTAAGACTTCTGGAGAAGTTAAAATAAGTGTACTTATTGATACGACCGGCAAAGCATCATGTGAGTGGATTGACAACAATTCCAATTTTAAAATGAATAAAGACAAATTGAATTTAGTAATTGACTCAATGCCTAATTGGAATTGTGGAATTCAGAATGGATATAAAGTTGACTGCGTTGAACTAATTGTATTGACATTTAATAGAGAAAACTTAGAAGTAACTTACCGAATTGGGAGAGACTAACAGCAGCCAACAGCAGGTTTGGCAATAGGCTGGCAGACGGTAGCACAATCAGCTACAAATCACTATCAGCAATAGTTTCAGCAGGAGATTATAAATTGGGCTTTAGTTGTTATCTTCATCTTTGTTTTTCAATCGGCTTTGGTTCCCGGCTTGACGTGATAAAATGCCAGCCCATCGCCAAGCCTTAACGTTGTGTGCTATTTTTTGGCAACCCGTTCTAACTGTAAAATGACAAAATGCAAAAGGTTCTCTTAACATTTATTCTCGGACTAATTTTATTTTCCTGTGATGACAAACCAAGTCAAAAAGAATTAAAGAATTTGTTCAACCAAACTTCCTATGACACATCTATAATTCAAAAATTGTATTTGTATGACAGCATTAAAAATATAATTGTCAAAAACATTGACACAATTTTTAAATTTAGAAACAGTCGAAATATTGTTACTTACACTGACGAAAAAGGAAAAACGACACAACGAATAGAAAACTCTGACTTTTACACATTTGACAAGGATTATGGACATGCGACAAGGCTTAGTTATGGAACAGGACCAAATAATCAAAAACTAATTGCTGATGTTAATCTTGAAAACATGCCCACATTTCTATTTGCAAGAATTGACAGACTTTTTAATATTCTTGGTGAAAAAAATATAAAAGGCTTTGATTTGTGGACTGACAGTTCAATTGAAATAAGCATCAAAGGTTTTTATGACGAAAAAATAAATGCTGACGTTTATCATACATTGATTTGGAAAAGAGTTTATGCGGAAAGTAATGAACCTGATTTGTTTGTTGACGACACAATTCTTGCACCGGGTTGGACTTATTAAATTTGGGTTGAAGCACATCGAGGTTGGTAAAACAGCACACAACAAAAGTATTTGCAATAGCAGGGCTGGACAATGTAACATCAGCAATGTGCAATCATCAGCAGCAGTTCGGGCTCGACGTTCAATTTTCAGCTTTTATTTTTAACTTCAATATTATATTTTCAATTGGGCATTTGTACCGGGCTGGACGAGCAATAGAAATTTGAAACCGCCGTAGACAGACATGCGAAATAACAATAGACAAATAATCATCTTCACTGTCATAATAATTGCAATCTGTTTTATTTCAGTTATCGTTTTCACTTTACCTTCTTTCATAGAGCAATTTAATTTATCTACAAAAAGCAATATTGGAAGTGCAATCGGTGGCATAACTGCACCCGTTATTGGAATTGTTTCATCCATTTTACTTTACTTGGCTTTGACACGACAAACACAGTCAAACATTGACCAAAGACTTAAAAATGAAAGTGACATTATCTTTCTTTTACTTAATCAACTTGACAACGAAATATCAAGCTTCTATTATAACTTCACTGAAACCAAAGGAACAGAAAAGAAAGAATTTAATTATACTGGTGTCCAAGGTTTAAATGTTTTTGTACAGAAACTTAAAGCAGAACATGCGCTTTCAAATTTTAAATATACTTTCAAAGCATTCTATCAATCAAACCAAATTCTACTTATTATTAGGTCTTTTTTACTGATTGAAAAAAGAATCGAAATCTCGCAATTATCACAAGAATTAAAAGACATGTTTAAACAAAAATTGGATTCTGTATATCAGTGTAGACTAAAAGAATCTTTCAAGCAGCTGCTTGAAGTAATAGATAAAAATCCTCACGTCAAAGATTCTGTAAGTCAAGAAATGAATGAATTTTATAAAGGACACAATTGAAGCACTACAGCCAACAGCAGGTTTGGCAATAGGCTGGCTGACGAAATAATAATCAGCTACAAATCAATGTCAGCAATAGTTCCAGCGTGACGAATGTAATTTAGCTTTTAGTTGTTACCTTCATCTTTAGTAACAATATTCAACTTCGGTTCCCGGCTGACAATTATAAAATATTCGCTCCCTGCACGTTGGTACTTTTCTGCAGATTTCGCATAAATTAATTTCCAAACAAATCATATTTTGTTTTGGGTCTTAATTCTTCCTTCCATGTAAAGCCGCGCAGCCGCAACTCTTCATGATTTACCTGGCGCATGGGGTATGCAGTGCCCTGCAGGTTGCTGAGAAAAACAACCCTGTGCGCTTCTTTGTTTTTAAAATAAATATCAATCACATCGCTGCTGTTCTTGTTTACTCCAACAAATTTTTCGTTATCGTCCTGGGCATAGTACACACTCTCTGCATTGCCCCTTGCCCGTATATGGTCTATGTTTCCGTCAACAAACCAGCCGTTGATGGTTCTGCCTTTTACCTGGTTGTAATAATTGTCGCCAACTTTTTCTATGTTAAGTGCGTTTTCAAAAACATATACACGCTTCGGTTTTTTGTTGGCAGTGTATAAATAAATTGTATCTCCGTTTACCTGGCTTTGCTGCGCCCATACAATTGGATTTTTAAAAAGACGAAATGCAGAATCATTGGCAGAATAAAAAAGACTGTCGCCAATTGCCTGTAGTGAATCACTGAAGATGCGTACATGATAATATGCTTCTATAAACCGATCGTGGCTGCTGTCTATCGATGATTGAAATGATTTGAATGATGAATCTGATGAAGATGAATCTGATGAAGATGAATTGGATAATTGAAATGATGTAAGGGATGAATCGGATAATTGTGAGGATGCAGATTGCGATGATTTTACTGATGAGTCTGATGATTCTGTTATTAATGATGTATCTTCTGCAGGCAGTAACGAATCTATTCCTGCAACCTGATTTAATTGCGATGCAAAAGAAGATGATGTATCAGTATATTGCTGATGCAAAGAATCTGCAAGCGCAGGAAATAATTCTGTGGGCGATGATGGTTTTGATAACATACGCCGCTGTATGTATTGCTGCTGTTGCTGCGCAAGAGAATCATCTATTACCGGAACATATCTTGTTTTAATAAGCTCTGTGAGCTTTGCTGAATAAAATGTATCGGCAGCTATATAAATAGAATCCTTATCCTGCTTTAAAATCATAACTGGTTTTTGTGTAGCGAGAAAAGAATTTGTCTTGCTGTTATTTTTTAAATTGTTTGTAAGAATGGTAACGCCCTGTGCCGTGTCCCGGTAAATTACATTCCCTCTTGCCTCGCCAAAGCCGCTTGAATCTTCATGCGCAACCTCATCAGCAATAAGAAAGGTTGTGCTGTCTTGTATTTGTGGTCTTTTGCCAAAATAATATTTTTTATTGCGGAGATCGTAGTATCCGTCAGAGGTCAATATTTTCCGATTCTTGCCGCTGGTAATTTCGGTGGGCACTATAAATGTGGCAACATCAGTATAGGTATTATACAGCAGCGTATCTGTTTTTACATTGTAATCCGGCGAAACGAGCAACACATTTTTTTTGAAATAGATATCTCTTGTTTCCCCATAATAATATCCTTCGTTGCTGGTTAAAACTGTACTGCCATTCACAACCTTACCGCCTTTTATGTAAGTGCCGATTTTAGTGTTTACATCATACTCAAGTTCAGGAGTAGTAAGGGTGGCTCTTCCATCTGTGAGCCTTACATTGTCTTTAAGAAATGCCCTTTTTTCATTGCCAATATAGCGCAGATAATCAGAATAGGTGTGCACACTGTCTGCATCGTTTATATGCACATGCCCAAATGCTTCAAGCATATTTCTTGTTTTATTTATTACCACGCTGTCGCTGTAAAATAAGGTGCTGTCCTGTTTAATGATTACATTACCGGCAGCAGACTGATATTCTGCCGAATCTTTTTTCTCATAATTAAGCCGCTTTGCGTTAAGAATATAAATTTGTTTTTTACTGTGAGCAGTATCTGTTGCGGCAGGCTGTTGTGCAATTGCAAAAGTTGAAGCGAATAAAAAAATAAAAATGAAAAAAAATGAAGATGCTTTTCTTGTGTTCATCTTGCCGCAATCTCTTGTTTAATTTTTATGTGCCCAACTTTTCTTAATTTATTAAGCTTTCTTTTTAGCAGTCGATATCGGTCTAACGGCTTAGAGCCGTCTGACCGTGTGGTTGTAAATGTTTTCGTATTTTAGGGAGCCGGTTTTTTCAAAGCGGCGCTGTCAACTTTAAGCGGCGATTCTAAATAATCACCTTTATCTTTTTTTCCGAAAACAGAAATGTTTACGTAGCGTTTGGGATGCACCCGCAGATCATCAGCAAGAGTATTTAAACTATTAACGGTATTGTTTAATTTATTGTAGAGACCTTTATCATTAATAAGTGCACCCAATGTTCCGTCCGTAGAATTTATTCTGCCAATTACATTTGAAAGACTATCAACCGATGATTTTAAACGGGTTACTACGCCACTAATATCAGCCCTTGCTAAATTGTTTGTGGTAGTATCGAGATTGGTTATTATGTTATTTACCTTATCATTATTGGCAGCAAGATTTTTGGTAAAGGCATTCATATTGTTTAATGAACCCGCCAAAGCGCCTGTTTGCGTATTCAACAGCTTTTGCAATTCAATGCTTGAAGCAACTATACTTGCCGATGATTTATTAAGATTGCTGATTACACTCTGCAGGTTTCCTCTTGTGTTTGGATCTATGATTGTGTTTACATTCCGGAGCAATGAATCAAGGGAGAGAAGTGTTGCTGTTAGCTTGTCTGCCACAGGCGCTAATTTATCACTGAGATTAGCGAATACATCTCCCGGGCTTGCACTGCGCATCGTGTCTCCTGATTTAAGATAAACTTTACTGTCTCCCAGGTTGATAGCAATTGAGGGTGTGCCGAGTGGATTATTTTCTATGGTTGCTATTGAATTGTCAGGAAGCTTATATCCTCCATTTAATTTGAATGAAACTACTATTTCCCTCAGAGTACTGTCCGCAGCTTTTGCTTCATACACACTGCCTACCTGGTATCCATTTACAAATACAGGATTTGATGGCAATAGCTTCCGTGTGTCTTTGTATTTCGCATATACAATAAAACCTGATTTTAAAACACTCTTACCTTTCAAAAAATTAAATCCAAGTATTAATAGTGTAACAGATATTGCAGTTAATGCTCCTACTTTTGTTTCGTTTGATATCTTCATTGTTTACTACAGTATTTTACAAAGGTTATTGTAAACTTTTACTACGATGAAATAAATTCAATGTTTTTTAGAAAAAATAAACTTTTTCTTTTCAAAAATAAAAGTGATTAATCAAACAGGGCAGAAGGCAAATACCAATTACTGTGAATTATCAGTAACGGGTATAAGTGAGTTGTTTTCTAATGATTGCCTGTATCGTTTTAGTGCATTTACAATAGCGGTGGATGTTTCCTGTTGCCCGCTATCACTGTTAAGATAGTCCTCTTCTTCAGAATTGGTAATATATCCGGTTTCAATTAAAACGCTGGGCATAGCAGTAGCCTGTAATACCCAAATACCTTTTTGCCTCTGGTGAACTTCGCGGCTTATACGCCCAATCTTTGTAAACTCATCTTCCACAGCCATGGCAAGATTTACGCTGCGTGCAAAATATTGCTGCGTTCTGAGAGAATAAAGAATCATTTTTTCAGGAGAATCAGGATCGAAATCTTCAACCTGCTTTGCAGAAACAGAATCAATATAGAGCGATTCATTTTCACGCAGGGTTACCTGCTTATTATCATTCTTATCAATTCCCCAAATATAAGTTTCAGTGCCTTCTGCGGGGTTCGGTGTTGTCCAGTACCTGTATTGAGAAACCTGCTTTGTATGTTTTTTTCTCTTCTTGCCTTTGCCGGTGTAATAAGTTTGTGTTTTATATCCCGCGATTTCCGAATGCTTTATGGAGGGCGCTGCATTTACATGTATGCAAACAAAGAGGTCTCCTTTTGCTGCATTTGCTTTATTGGCTTTTACCGGCGGAGAATCGAAAACATCTGTTGTTCTCGTCATTACAATTTTTACATCGGGCATGGCTTCCTGTAAATCTTGCTGCAGCTTAAGGGCAATGGCAAGCGTAATATCGGCTTCATGGCTGTATTTTCCTTTTGCCCCAACATCTTTACCGCCATGCCCCGCATCAATCACAATGGTTTTTATACCGGGCTTTGTTATTTGCTGTGCGGGAACAACTCTAAGTGAAGTGCAAAGAAAAAAAATAGCAGTAGAAATAGTAATGGCCGAAATTTTTTTTAGCATAATTCCTTTTCGTTAAAAGTATTCTTCACAAATCTTTTTATTGTTTTAAACCTACATTTGTTTTCGACTCTTATTATGTTGAAACGATGTAAAGTTAGAGCAAAATTAATTTGTACCGGGCTTTGGTTCACACTTCTGCTCCAGATAACGTTTCCACAACATGTGAATAGTAATAACCTGAATAGTTTTTTCAAATCATTAACAGCGAATGCAGATACAACAACACCAACAAAAAATTTATTCGCGCCCGATACAAAAAAAGCATCAGATACTTTAGATACCTTAGATACTTCAAATACTTTAAATACTATAGCTACTGTAGATACTTTTGTAAATCACGACACCACAGGCAAAATAATTTCAGACACTATTCCCAACCCTTTAGACAGCGGCAGAATTACTTCAATAGATACCTTGCAATTTTCCGGAGATTCACTCGATGCACCGATAACTTATTCTGCAGAAGATTCAGGCGTTTTAATTATTCCTGATAAACAATTTATTCTTTATGGCAAAGCAAAAGCAGATTATAAAGATATGTCGCTTGATGCTGCCACTATAAATTACTCACAGCAATCGCAGTTAATAAAAGCTTATGGCGGCACAGATACGTCTGCAGGCAATCCATTGAATAAAGCGAAGATTACGCAGGCAGGTGCAGAAACGATCAGTGATTCTATTTCTTTCAATCTTAACAATCAGCGCGGGATTACAAAAAATACTTACTACAAGGAAGGCGAAATTTTTGTGAATGCACAAACAGTAAAAAAAGTTACAAAAGATGTGGCCTATGTTTACCGTGCAAGATTTACAACCTGCAATTTAGATACACCTCATTTTGATTTCAGAGCACGAAAATTAAAAATGATTAATAATAAGATTGCAGTTTCGGGTCCTGCATTTCCTGAATTTGAAGGGGTGCCAATGCCCATTGGTATTCCATTTGGAATTTATCCGCTTAATCGTGGAAGACATTCCGGTTTACTGCCTCCGCAGTATACATCGAATGAAAGTTTTGGACTGGGGCTTGAGGGACTTGGCTTTTATAAAGTGCTTGGCGAGTATTGGGATGTAACGGTTCGTTCAAATATTTATTCTTACGGAGGATGGACTCTCGATGTACATCCTGAATATTATAAACGATATAAATATCGCGGCAACCTTGAATTTAGTTATCAGCATACAAAATTTCTAAATCAATCAGGATTATCAAAGCAGGAATTTACTGTATCAAATAATTTTAATATCACATGGAGTCACGCAAAGGATACAAAGGCCAGACCGGGAACATCGTTTAGTGCAAATGTTCATGCAGGCAGCACACAATATAATCAGTACGTTGCCAACAATGCTTTCAAAAATTATCAGAACCAGTTAACGTCTTCCATTACTTATAACAAACAGTGGGCAGAGGGTAAATATAATCTCACAGTATCTGCCAATCATAACCAGAATAATCTTTTGCGCCTCATCAATCTTAATCTTCCTACGGTAACTTTTTCTGCAGCCACTATCTATCCCTTTGAAAAAAAAGAACAAATAGGTTCTCCTAAATGGTATCAAAAATTGGGTGTTTCTTATAATGGCACGCTGGAAAATCTGATTGCCTTTTACGACTCTGCTTTCAGCTTTCAAAGATTACTCGATACGGCACAGTGGGGCGCCGAGCACGACATTCCTATTTCGTTATCGCTTCCTCCATTGGGACCCTTGATTATTTCTCCCTCTGTTTCGTATGCAGAAAAATGGTACAGCCAAAGAACAATAAGAGAGTGGAATGATACTGAAAAAAAAGTAGATACTATAACACATAAAGGATTTTATGCAGCAAGAGAAACCAGCTTTGGTCTTTCGATGAGCACCCGCATTTTTGGAACCGTGAACTTTAAAAAATCGAAAACTATCCAGGCAATAAGGCACGAAATAAAGCCAAGCTTTTCGCTGAATTATAAACCAGACCTTGTAAGTCAATTTTACCAAACGGTGCAAATAGATACTTTTAAAAATACCTATCGGTTTTCTCAATTGGAAGGTGTTGTGGGAGCCTTTGGTGAAGGGCGTTTTGGAGGTATGAGCTTTGGCATTGATAACCTTTTTGAAATGAAAGTAAAAGATAAAAAAGATACATCGGGTACAAAAAAAATTCGCCTGATTGATGGACTAAGCCTTAACACCGGCTACAATCTTATAGCAGACAGCTTTAACTGGAGCCCAATAAGCATAAGCCTTCGCAGCACTTTATTTAATAATGTGAACATAACAGGAAATGCATCCATTGACCCTTATAATGTAGATACAATTGGCAGAAGAGTAAACCGTTTATTATGGAAAGACGGAAAGATTGGCCGGCTTACCAATGGCAGTCTTTCTCTTTCCACATCGTTAAAAAGTAAAGCGAAAGATGAGCGCAGCGACGGGGAGCGCATCCCTGCAGACGAAACGCTTACTCCTGAAGAACAACAACAGCAACTGGAATATGTAAGACAAAACCCCGCAGAGTTTGTTGACTTTAATATACCGTGGACGCTGAGCCTCTCTTACTCACTAAGCTTTTATAAAACACTTGCACCCGATTTAAAATCATTTACTACGCAGGTAAATTCTAACGTGAATATAAACGGCGATTTTAGCTTAACGCCCAAATGGAAAATTGGTGGCGGAACTTATTTTGATTTCAGCACACACAAATTAGAAGCAGTAAGCATGTTTCTTACCCGTGAAATGCATTGCTGGCAAATGGCTATAAATATTCAGATAGGGCAATTCAAATCGTTTAGCATTACACTGAATCCAAAATCAGGGCTGCTAAGAGATTTGAGAATAAACAAGCAGTTCTTGCAGCAGTAATTGTGTGCAATTAAATTTAAACTATCTTTTTTTGACAGGGTCTGACCGTCCCGGGTCTGCCCACATGAGTTTCAATTCACCAGCCCTTTATCAATAAGATTTTTGGCAACTGCTTTAAGATGCGAAGGCACATACAACTCAATGTCGCCAAAGCTAAGATAGCTGCTGTCTAATTTATTCATGATAATAACAGCAACATTATTTTCCTCAAGCATTCCTTTGATGATGTTGGCTTCGGTATAATTGCGTGTAGTATATAGTTTCACCCAGCCCTTCACAGTATAAGTAGTTTACAAGTTTACGAGTTTACAAGTTTCAGAGGTATAGAACATTTAAAAAGTGAACCGGTTGGGTATTGCTGCAGGTGGGGGATTTTATAATGTTCAGCCCGAAACTACAGCTTGATTTTGTTTTAAAGTTGATCCGCCTAGGCGGATTTGCCTGGCTTTATTCATCAAGCTGAAATCCCGCACATGCGGGACTGATAGTGGTTTGCAGTTGATTGCTCATTCGTCAAGCTCCACCTTGCAGCAATACTTTTGTTGTACGCTCGCCTTTTAGTTCGCTAATGAATTGTCAGTTCAAGTTTTCTATTCAATCCTTGTTCAATAAGTCTGTACAGAGTTGAAAGTTGAATGTCTGCACGACCATTCTCAATTCTCGAAATATAACTTTTTTTCGTTCCGGTTTTTTTAGCCATTTCAGCTTGTGTCAAATTTGCTTTTTCTCTTTCCTCTTTCAATAGTTCGCCTAAAATAAATGTCTGGGCTTTCATTTCAAATTCAGACCGGGTAGACGTTCCGTGGGCACCATACTTTTTGTCTAAGTGTTTGTCCCATGCTAAAACTTTATTTTTTGATTTTGTCGCTATTTCTTTTTTCATTTTCTAAATTAATTTTTTTGTCTATAAAATATTGTTTTTTTAGTTTCTTGGCTAACTCAATTTCAGCTTTTGGTGTCTTTTTAGTTTTCTTTTGAAAAGCATTTATAAGAATTACTAAATTCCCTTCATCAAAAAAACAGAATATTCTGTAAATATTACTTTCAAATTCTACTCTTATTTCAAAAATTCCATCTGTATTCTCAATATGTTCAAAAAACCTTTTCGGAATAAAGTCAACGGTCCTAATTAGTTCAAATACCCAATCAATTTTATCTTGTACTTTTTTATTCAGGTCATTATAAAACTCCATGAAATATTTACCGTAAGTAGATAATTTTCTTTGCACATTTCAAAGGTAACGAATTAGTGAACATCTTTCAAAATTATACAGGAAGAATTTGGAAATTAAGAACGGTCTGTTAAGGCGGCGTACAACCCGTGAACTTCTGAAACTTGTAAACTTTTGTATTTCATACCGCATGCATTTGCTTCAATTCATTACAGATTCTTGCCACCGTTTCTTTAATGGGCGTGTAGCGAAAAGTATGAAAATAGGTAAGCATCTTACTATTATCAAAATAAACTTTCGCAAGTGCAGTGGCTGCAGTTTCTTTTGTAAGAAAAGGACTTTTATTTGTGAACATACTTTTCAACGCTTCCATACGCCAAACCAATGAAGCAATAAAGGGAGTCACTTTTTTATGCGGAGGTTTTTTATCAAAGATCTTCGCAATTTCAGTAAACAAATTTTTGTACGTTATATTTTCTGCACTAATAATAAAACGCTCTGCAGTGATGCCGCTATTCATCAGCAACATCATAGAATTTACAACATCCTTTACATCAACCAAACCGGTTACTCCTTCACTAAACCACGGAAATTCGTTGTAAGCAGTTTTAAAAATTTCAGAAGAACCGCTATGCCAGTTGCCGGCGCCCAGTATCATGGAAGGATTTATTATTACCGCCTGCAAGCCTTCACCAATGCCGCGCCACACCTCCATTTCAGCAAGATATTTGCTTTTTCCGTATTGACTGTTATTGGCATCTTCAGTCCAGTGCATGCTTTCATCTATTATTGTATTTTCTCTCAGTCTTCCCAAAGCTGCAACCGAACTTACATAGAGCAGCTTCTTCACTCCGGCATCAATACAGGTGTTTACTATATTGGCTGTGCCCTCAACATTTGTTTTATATAATTCTTTTTTTCTTTTGGGATTAAAGGAAACAATTGCAGCACAGTGATAAACATAATCCACACTGTGGATGGCTTCTTCCAGTGAAGCTATGTCTAAAATGTCTCCTTTTATCCACTCTGTTTTATCAGCACCTTTAATTAAAGGAATTGCAGTTCTGTATAATGCCTTAACAGGTTTATTTTGTTCCGTAAGTTCTTTTATAAGATGAGAACCCACCAAACCCGTTGCGCCGGTTACTAATATTTTGCCTTCGGCAGTTTGCATTTAAAAAGTTTCTTCTTCATTTTTTTCATCAGCATATTTTCTCATGTTGTGCATGGAGATAACAAACTCGCTTTCTCTTTTGAAGATTACAAAAATAAAATAGAATGCAGCGATTGCAACCAGTCCATAATAAAGCGGAAAATTTTCATCCATTGATTCTATGTTTAATTTTCCTGCACGGCTCAGTGCATACATTTGTGTAACGGCAAAAGCATTATTTAAAAAATGCGCTGCAATATTTAGCCAGAGGTTTTTACTGTAATAAAATATATATCCAAGCATAATCCCAAGAAACAGGCGCGGTAAAAATCCGTAAAATGATAAATGAATGGCGCTGAAAAACAGGCTTGTTACAATAATTCCGGCAATAGCATTGCGAAATAAGATTATCATTAATTGCTGCAGGCAACCGCGAAAAAACATTTCTTCAAAAAGGGCAGGTAAAAAGGCAATTATTATCAGTGCAATAATATAATCAGCAGAAGATTTCAAATTAATTAATGCAATCACTTCCTTGCTATACTCATCTTCGAGTGATTGAAAATATTTGGTAAGCCCTTTCGAAAGCGGAATAAGCTGATTTAATTCACCCAAGGAACCGCTTACAAACAAAGCGGTAAAAACAATGCCTACAATTAAAAATGTTTGCTTGCCGCTTGGCGCCATATTAAAACCAAGATATTGAAACGGTTTTCTTTGTGTAATTACTGAAAAAAAAACTGCAGGCAGTGCCATAAAAAAAAAGGTGCTCAAAAACTGCAGTAGTCTTGAAAGGTTTGCATTTTCACCCTTCATTAATTCTTGTGCAAGGTTTGTGAGCGGCGCTTTTAAATATAAGTCCGCCGCCAGCAGCGTTGCAAAAGAACCAATAAGAATACCGGCGCAGCATAAGCCAAATAATATAGCTAATTGTGATAAAGGGGAAAAGCGTTCTTGCTGTGGAAACATAATTATTAAATAAGCCTGTAAATTTGCAGGCTCAAATTTAGAGGAGAGTTTGCAGATGAAAGATGTTAGTTCAAAATTTATTTCTGTTAATGATATTTGTTTTACTTGTGCATGATTAAAATTGGCAACATACGATTGACTTCTTTTCCGCTTTTGCTTGCACCGATGGAAGATGTAAGCGACCCGCCCTTTCGTGCAGTGTGCAAAGCAAATGGTGCAGATTTAATGTACACAGAATTTATTTCGAGTGAAGGATTAATACGCGATGCAATTAAAAGCAAACAGAAGCTCGACATATTCGATTATGAAAAGCCTGTTGGCATTCAAATTTTTGGCGGAGATGAAGAAGCTATGGCATTAAGCGCAAAGATTGTAGAAGCAGTGCAACCTGATTTACTCGATATAAATTTTGGTTGCCCTGTGAAAAAAGTGGTTACCAAAGGCGCCGGTGCTGCTGTATTGAAAGATATTGATTTAATGGTGCGGCTAACAAAGGCGGTTGTGAATTCAACAACACTGCCCGTAACAGTGAAAACAAGGCTGGGCTGGGATTTCGACAGTATTAATATTGTTGAAGTTGCGGAACGCTTGCAGGATGCAGGCATACATGCCCTTGCTATTCATGCACGCACAAGAAGCCAGTTGTATAAGGGCGATGCCGACTGGCAATGGATTGCAAAAGTGAAAGAAAATCCACGCATACATATTCCCGTGTTTGGCAATGGAGATATTGATTCACCCGAAAAAGCATTGGAGTATAAAAATAAATATGGTGTTGATGGTATTATGATTGGGCGTGCTGCAATTGGTTACCCGTGGATTTTTAATGAAATAAAATATTTTTTTGAAACGGGTGAACATCTATCGCCGCCAACTATTGAAGAAAGAGTTGATACAATTCGTAACCATCTTTATAAATCGGTTGAATGGAAAGGTTTGATTGCAGGAATTAATGAAATGAAACGTCATTATGCAAATTATTTAAAAGGTTTGCCCGATATAAAAGAGTTTCGAAATAAATTAGTGTTGGTGAAAGAGGTGGAAGAGATTGATGAATTGCTTCATAAAATTATTTTGCGATATAGCGGATATAATTTTGAAAGAAGAAAGATTGATATGAATGCAATGGCATATAGTTGCGAATAAACATGGTCTGACCGTCCCGGGTCTGACCATAATGCGAAATTAAAAACAGGTCTTATTGTTCCGGGCAATGTCATTAAGCTAAGGATTTGTGGAGACACAAATCCAGGCAATTATAGTCTCACACACATTCAATCTTATTCACTCTTCTTTCGTGGCGTCCTCCTTCAAAAGAAGCATGAATAAATGTATCAATCATTTCAATAGCAAGTTGTAATGCCACGAACCTTGAAGGCAAGCAAATGATGTTTGCATTATTATGTTGCCGCATCAGCTTTGCAATATCATTTTCCCAGCTTATGCCGGCACGTATTTGCTGATGTTTATTGGCAGCCATGGCAACGCCATTTGCAGAGCCGCAAAGCAGAATGCCGCAGGCTGATTTATTTTCTTCTACACTTTCAGCAACCGGATGAGCGAAGTCTGGATAGTCAACCGAATCCGGTGAATAGCTTCCAAAGTCATTCACTTCGTATCCTTTTTCTTTTAGCCATTGCACAATTGCAATTTTGTATTCAAAGCCTGCATGGTCGCATCCGATGGCGATTGGTTTTGTGAGGTTAAATGTTGTATTCATAAAACAGTAGTTAGTAGGGAGTAGTTAGTAAGGAGTAATTCCTGAGTAGTATTTTGCATTAATTATTGTTTATATATTTTTCAGGATGCATAATCATATATGCTAACAGTTTAGAAACTTCTGTATTTATAAAAAATAAATGTTCGTGTTTTTCTTCTGCAAGATATTTACAATCTTTTGCAAAATCCAACCAAACTTCTGTTTCGGCGTTTTCCATATCTGCATCTGTTAACTTACTTGCCTCAACTCCATTCCTCCAAATCTTTCTTCGCTTGCTTCTTCGCTACTCTCGCTGATATTAAAACGCCTAACTCGTATAAAGAAAAAAGCGGGATGAAAACAATTGCCTGGCTTATCCAGTCAGGGCTTGGCGTAATTATAGCTGCAATAATTAATAGTAATACCACAGCATATTTTCTTGAGCGTCGTAAAAAGCCCGGCGTTATTAAACCAATTTTTGTAAGCAGAAAACTCAATACCGGCATTTCAAAAGCAATACCACAACCAAGAATAATGTTTGTAAGATTATCGAGATAATCAGTAAGCGTAGGCTTTGTTACAAGAAGATTCGACGAGCTTATGTTGAATGTTGTAAGAAAATTAAAAGTAAAAGGACCCAGAATAAAATAACCGAAAGCTGCGCCGAGAAAGAAAAAAAACGATACCCAGAAAATAATAAAACGCGTATTTCTTGATTCTTTTTCTTTAAGCGCCGGTTTCACAAAACGCCAAAACTCCCAGAACACATAAGGGAATGCTCCTATAAAACCACCGATAAATGCGATGGTGAAGCTGCTGAAAAATTGTCCGCCGAAAGTGGTTGTTTGCATACTCACCTTTACGGGCGGCAGGCAAAGCGCCTCGCCCAAATGCAGCCAGTGACTTAAATTGCAAAGTGCACTGTAACTGATAAAATGAGGATTGATAGGGCCTGCAATAATATTATCGAACACCCATTGAATATTGAGAAAAATAATAACAGCGAGTATGAGAATTGCAATTAAGGAACGAATGATATGCCAGCGTAATTCTTCTAAATGGTCTACAAAAGACATTTCTGTTTTACCGCTGCCTCTTCTTTCAAAAAAACCTGCTGCCATCTTTTAAAAATATGAGGGGCAAAGTTAAGCGGTTTGGTGTTGGGGTAAAATGTTTACAGTTAAAGTTTACTATTTCGGATTTCAGATCTGGTCTCCGCATTAACGTGATATGTACGCCAACATAGCGCCAATGCAATGCTACTTGCGTTTTTCTTAGTGTCGGTGCACTCTTATGTATTGATAAAGTCTGATTGCATCAGGAGAGTATTAATCGTCAACGGTTTCCTGTTGCACTGCCGGTAACACAAGCAAGCAATATAAAAATGGATATTAAAATCAAAAATGATTTCAAACATCAAATATTAACCAGAATGAAAAAAGAAATCTTTTATTAATAACAAAAGAGACATTAACAACAGCATTAAATATGCTAAGTGTGAAAATATAATACTTGAGCTTGCACTGTTTAATAAAGAATTAGCTTAACAATCAACTATGATAGTATTGGCTTCGATATTAATAATCGTGTAAGGGAAATGATGTAAGAAATATTCAGGAAAGAGCAAAGCAAATAAATTATGTTGCTATTATAAATTCATCACCGTGCAATGGCACCGCTAGCAGTGGTATAAAAAAATAATCAAATCGCCAAGTGGCCGTGCTTTGCTTCATGGAAATCCCATCTCCATCTTCTGTGGCTCCATAAATAATTTGAAGGATGGCTGCGTATGCAGTTTTCAATAAATGCAATAAGCTGTTTGGTAATTTCTCCCTCTTTCATCTCATTGGGATTGGTTGTAAGAACTGAATATTCCACTTTATAATATCCCCGCTTTACTTTATAAAAATTTGTCATCACCACACAAGTATCCATAGACCGTGCTCCCTTTTCCGGGCCTCTTATAAAAGGAACCATCTTGCCAAAAAAAGAAACCCAATATGCTTTACCTGTATGCCCGGCATTTTGGTCTGCCACTAAACCTAATGCGTAAGGTTTTTTTGCGTAGTGATGAAAAACTGTTTTAAATTCTGTTGTGGCTACAAGCACACTCCCGAATTTTGAACGCAACTTTATTAATAAGCGGTTAATCGCCTTATTTTTTAAAGGCATATACACAGCTATCATAGGATGCCGCAAGTTAGCAGTGGTAGCAAAATTGATAATCTCCCAATTAAAAAAATGTCCGCCAAGCAAGTGTATATTTTTGCCTGTTTTAAAAAGCTCATTAACTACTTCAATATTAGTTGTACATCTTTTATTCAATTCTTTTTCTGAAATGGAAAACAGTTTTATGGTTTCAACAAAAGTATCAATCAGGTTGTGATAAAATTCCTTTGCAATTCTAATGCGCTCTTCTGCTGTTTTTTCAGGAAAGGCGATGCGTAAATTACCTGCAACAATATCTCTGCGGTATTTAATAATATAATATATCAGCAAATAAATACCATCGCTTATTACATATAAAAACCACCAGGGCAATAGCGATAACAGGTAAAATAATCCGTAAAGAAAATAATACATTGCGGCAAAAATAAGTGCAAAAGGGGTTTGCACTTTTATAAAATAATATTCTGCAGTATTTCACTTTTTTTAAGATGATCAGTATTATAATGGAGGCCGCGACTCTCTTTTCTAAACTCTGCTCCCTTTACAATTAAATAACCCACGGTGATAAGATTTCTTAGCTCGCATAACTGTGGAGACAGAGTTGTTGATTTATATAACGATTCAGTTTCTTCAAATAACAGGTCTAATCTTTTCATCGCTCTTGCCAAACGCACATCATTACGAACAATGCCTACATAATCACTCATTATCTGCTGCAATTCTTTAAGGCTTTGGGTTATTAAAATCATTTCTTTAGGTTCGGTAGTGCCGCTTGCATTCCAATCGGGAACAGCCCCCTCCTCCAAAGGAGTCCATTCGGATAAATCTCCTCCACCAGTTGGCGAAGAGCCTTGTTTAGCTCCCTCATAACTTGCAGCAGTATTTAAATAGGCTCTGTGTGCAAATACCATTGCCTCGAGAAGACTGTTGCTGGCCAAGCGGTTTGCGCCATGTAAGCCTGTGCTGGCACATTCGCCGCAGGCAGATAAGTTAATGATTGATGTTCTTGCCCATTCATCTGTTTTAATTCCGCCGCAGCTATAATGGGCAGCAGGCGCAACAGGTATCAGGTGCTGCATTACATTAATGCCTATGCTTAAGCACTTGTTGTAAATATTTGGAAAGTGATGAATAAATTTTTCTTTATCGAGATGCCGGCAGTCGAGATATACATGCTCTGTGCCGCTGCGTTTCATTTCATTATCTATTGCACGTGCAACAATATCGCGGGGGGCAAGGTCTTTGCGGCTGTCATATCTTTCCATAAAAGCTTCACCCTGCTTATTACGCAGAATGCCGCCATCGCCGCGTACCGCTTCTGTTATAAGAAATGAAGGTGAAACACCAGGCTCGTACAACGCTGTTGGATGAAACTGTATGAACTCCATATTTTCTATTCTTGCTTTTGCACGGTAAGCCATTGCCACGCCATCGCCGGTTGCAATTTTTGGATTGGTGGTAGTGCGGTATGCCTGACCGTTTCCACCGGTTGCAAGCAAGGTTACCGGTGAAAGAATTTTTTCTATTTGATTGGTATTAAGATTTAAAGCATATACACCATAGCAAATTATATCAGGAGTTGATTTTGTAACAAGATGCCCCAGGTGATGCTGCGTAATAAGGTCAACTACAAAGCAATGATGAATGAGCTGGATATTTGAATGTTTTTTCAATTCATTCAGCAGGGCACGTTCCATTTCTTTGCCGGTAACATCTTTGTGGTGTAAAATTCGATGCTCACTATGCCCGCCTTCACGTCCCAGTGTATATTCACCTGTTTCATCCTTATCGAATTGAGCGCCGTAATCAATTATTTCTTTAATGCGCTCTACTCCTTCATGTACTACAATCTCAACGATATCTCTGTTGCATAAACCATCGCCGGCAATTAAAGTATCTTCAATATGCTTTTCAAAACTGTCATTTACTTCATCCCAAACACCGGCAATGCCACCCTGTGCATATTTTGTATTCGTTTCATCTGAGCTTGTTTTGGTAATTACAATTATATTTTTATCAGGAAAATGAGCAGCCGTTTTTATTGCATAGGTAAGCCCTGCAATGCCTGAGCCTATTATTAGAAAATCTGTTTGCAATTTTTTACTTTTAGTTTTTGTTTTTTGCGGATTTAATATTTTTATGACAAGGATAAAACTCTAAATATTTTTCGGGGATTTAACCCAAGTCTTCTTATCATTCGGCTAAAGCCGAAACAAAAGAAAATTTTTTTACCCGCGCCTTAAAAGGCGCGGCAATAAACCCTTAATAAATTACATCATTATTAATTCTCTCAATGTGGTTAAATTTTTTTCATCCCAGTTATCTTCCTTCGGTGTTTCAAGCACTTTGGGAATATGTGCAAACTCTTTCAGCATTAAACGAAAACAATCAACCCCTAACTTTCCCGCACCAATGTTATCGTGCCTGTCAACACGACTTCCCAAATCTGTTTTGGTATCATTCAAATGAATTGCATATAAATTTTTCAAGCCAACTATTTTATCAAACTCACCAAATGTTTTTTTAAAAGATAATTCGTTTCTCAAATCATATCCTGCTGAAAATGCATGGCAGGTATCGAAGCACACACCCATTCTTTTTGACTGTACGCCATCCATAATATCTTTCAAATGTTCAAACCTGAACCCAATCGCAGAGCCTTGCCCCGCAGTATTTTCAAGCAATATTTTTACTGTTGCATGATTGGTTTGTTCTAATACGTGAATAAGTGAATCAGTAATTTTTCTTATTGCAGTTTCCGGCGTTTGGTCTTTATAGCTGCCCGGATGCAGAACACAAAAGGAAAGCCCAAGGTCATGGCAGCGATTCACTTCGCCAATTAATGTATCAATTGATTTTTGGTGTATGTCTTCATTTAAGCTTGCAAGATTTAGAAGGTAAGAGCAGTGTGAAAAAATAATTTTTATTTTCTTTTTGTCCCATGCCGTCTGAAACTTTTCCAGCAGTTGCGCATCAATTTTTTTGTTAATCCATTGTCTTTGATTTTGAGTAAATATCTGGAACGTATCAATACCCAAACGGTTTGCTTCTTCAAAAGCATTGTAAAGTCCGCCGCTTACAGAGCAATGAACACCTAAAAGCATATTTATTGGTTGATTCATTTTAAATAGATGTAAATATAAGCCAGATGTTTTATGGTGAAATTCAAAAAAGTAAACTTGGCGCACCAAAAGAAATGTTATTTTCAACACTAATTTTTTGAAGTAAATAAGTCTTCAGGTGAGAAGGATACGGAGAAACCCCGCATGTCAGGATTTCTAGCCCGTAAAGTTGAATCTCAACAGACAAACTTAGATTTCATTCTGCAATATTGCTTTTAATACGAAATTGCATTCGCAAAATCGTTCAACAATTCAACAATTCAACAATTCAACAATTCAACAATTCAACAATTCAACAATTCAACAATTCAACAATTCAACAATTCAACAATTCAACAATTCAACAATTAAACAATTAAACAATTCAACAAT
>JBBRBB010000039.1:0-29750 GCA_038206235.1 Chitinophagales bacterium | reverse complement strand
GCTACCTCTTATAACTGGACAGTACCAGCAAGCTTTACAGTGCTTAGCAATACAGGAACGAGCATTACCGTGAGCATTCCTGCGGGACTTATTGTGTCAAGTATTTCTGTAACCGCATCAAACACCTGCGGCACAAGCAAGACGCAATCACTTAGCTTATATGGTAAGCCTTATGCTCCTGTAATTTCAGGCGCCACAATGGTTGCAGCTCAGCAGACTAATGTACCTTATTCTGTAACCAATTCAGTAGCAGGTCAAACATATACCTGGACAACGAGTGCAACCTCAATTAAGATACTATCGGGTCAAAACACTCCGAACATAACGGTTAAGTTTGGAAATATATCCGGTACTATCTATTGTCAAACGAGTAATGGATGTGGCAGTTCAACCAAGACAGCTTATCCCGTAACGGTGGGTGGCGGAGGCAAAATGATTCAACAGCCTGGCAATAATACGCCTGAAATATTTACGGTAAGTCCTAACCCCACACAGGGAATAGCTAAAGTAATATTCAGCGCTGTAAACGAAGGGAAATATTCAATTGAGCTTAGAGATATAGCGGGTAAGGTATTATTGGTGAAAGAAGGAATTGCATTCATTGGAAAAAATCAGGTTGATATTGATGTAACCAAATATGCCAATGGTATGTACTTAGTAAACCTTGTTGCTGACGGTGAAAGAAAGACAATTAGATTATTGAAGAGTCAATAAGATTCCTTTGGAGACTAAATTTTAAACCTGCGGGGAGAAATCTTCGCAGGTTTTTTTTAAATGAAAAAGTAAATTTTAAATTCGGATATGTTTTATAAAACAGCAATTTCAATTAGTATAAGCAATACCCACAACATTCAATAAAAATGCGCACAAAAATTCGAAATCATGCATTCTTATCTTTATCCCTTAAATAAATTTGAAAGAAAGAAATCAAAGCATGACTTTAAAAATATACAGAATACTCAGCTTTATACTTATTCCGCCGGCGATCTTGTTTAGTATAATGGTATTGATATTTATTGCTGACGCTTTTGCAAACCCCGCCATGCTGCTGCCTTTATTTATGATAGCCTGCATAGCCATTTATACTTTTACAAGCTTTAATTTTTTGATGAGGGGAATTGATAACGGAAAAAAATTAACCCCATCATCCCGCGACTGGATAAGGGTGAATGCCATTGTAAGCATTATATTTTGTTTGCTAATGCTATCCTCCTCTTTTGAAATTAATACCGAGCTTAAGTTATTGCAGGATATGTTTAAAGAAACCCGCAAGCAATCTGATTCAATAAAAATTTCAGAGGCCGAGTTTGCAGGTTATCTCAAAAATATGCTGATTATTTTTCTCGTTTATTCAGCACTTCTTTTATTGCATACCATTTTAACCTTCCGGCTGCTTAAGCAATACAGGGAAATTTTTACTGCAGATGAGCAATAATAATTTAATTAGCTGGCAGGGGATGAAGTTTGGTCTCCTTCGGTTTTATTGCCTTTACTAAAAATTGTATTAAAAGTATTCTGTGCTTCTTTGTATTGTTCTTTTAGTGCATCGCCGCCCTTGGTTTTCAGCTCGTGAAAAAAATCTTTTGCTTTTTCGGCAGCATTGCCCGCCTCATCTTTAAAATTATTTGCCTTTTCTTTTAAGTCGTTCATCAGCTTTTCTTTTTCTTCATCGCTCATTGTGGCATATTTTGTTGCGCCAACACCAGCGGCAATTCCTAACAGGAATATTGCGGCATCTTTTACATTAAATATCATAATTGTAATTTTTTATAAGCTCAAATGTACGGCAATAATTTTTTATTGTTGGTTTGAAATGTAATGGCCTGATTCCGCCTTGCAGAAGGTGCGACCATAATCTTCCATGGCTTATAGTTTACCAAAATTTGTTTTCTGTTGGGTTTCGTATTCGCTCTTTTTGTTCTTTCATCATCATTTCTAAAGAGTATATGGTCCGACCGTCACGGGTCTGACCATAACCTTCCCAAAGCTGAGATAGTTTACCAAAATTTGTTTCTGTTGGGTTTCGTATTCGCTCTCTTCGTTCTTTCATCATCATTCAAATCATCCTCATTTTCAGATTTATTTTCTGAAGAAATATTTTTTGTTTTATTGCTGGAATTTTCTTTGGCTGAAGTAAGCCTCGTCTCTTTTTTTTCAGCAGCGGGCTTGCTGCCTTTTTTCTTGCTTTTCATAATAAATATTTTGAAGCTCAGAAGGAACATCAATCTTGTTAAGATATAAAAAATATGCCACCTAATTTGTTTTGTATAAAAATTAATAAGTTTGATAGTAAGAATATCTGTCTTACTTCCGTCTTGCGGAGCGGGTCTCACAATTTATAAATCAAATAATTTATGTCTCTATTACTCGAAAGAACAACATTCGGAAACAGTGCCAATACCGGAAAGGTTATAAGCAGGCAGGATGCGCACCAACTATTTAATGCATGGGTATTAAATCCGCGATTGCAGTTGCACATGACGCAGGTAGCCTGGTTAATGCAGTGCTGGGCAAAAGAAAAAGAAGGCCTTAATGAAGATGAGCAGTGGCGCTGGGAGATGGCCGGCTTATTACATGATGCAGACTGGGATCAGTGGCCTGAACAGCATTGTAAAAAAATTGTTGAAGAGCTGGAAACAAAAAATGTTGACCCCGAAATTATTCATGCTATTGCATCGCATGGTCCGGCGCATTTTGGAGTAGAGCCTGAAACACAGATGGATAAAATGCTCTATGCCTTTGATGAATTAAGCGGCCTGATACATGCTTATTCTCTTATGCGCCCCAATGGCTATGAAGGTATGGATACAAAAGGAGTGAAGAAAAGACTGAAAGAGAAATCATTTGCCGCAAATGTTTCAAGAGAAGATATTGCTGATGCATGTGCAAGAGCAGAGATTACAATTGATGAACTGATAGCTTTTATTATTCCCAGGCAGGCAATGATTACTTAAAGAATAGCAGTTCCTTTCTTTTAAATATTTTAAAAAAATCAGGATACAATGAAAGCCCCTCTATTTTTTTTCTATCCTATCGAATCTGTCAAAGAAGTATTCTCAATTTTTTTCCTCTCAGCGAATCTCTGCAAGAGTTTCTAAGTAATTTTTTAAGTTTACAGTAAAATCAGTCGTCATGCAAAACAATTACACACGAAGAAAATTCATTCGTAATTCCACCATGAGCGCTGCCGCCGTTTCTATTATGAATTCTCCGCTCAAAGTTTTCGCATCAGAAAAAAAATCTGTTGTAAGGCTGGGATTGATTGCAACCGGCTTACGCGGACAATCACATTTAGATGAAATGCTGAAGCGTGATGATGTGCAAATAATAGCCATGGCAGATCCTGATAAAGGCATGATGGCATCTGCACAAAAATTAGTTGCTCAATACGGCAAGAAGTCTCCCATAGAATATACCAATGGTAATTATGATTACCGCAATCTTTTAAAAAGAGACGACATAGATGCGGTGCTTATTGCATCGCCCTGGGAATGGCATCTGCAGCATAGCCTTGATGCAATGAATGCAGGAAAAATTGTTGGTGTTGAAGTATGCGGCGCAATAAAATTGCAGGATTGCCACGACTACGTGAACACGCATGAAAAAACAAAGATGCCCATCATGATGATGGAAAATGTTTGCTATCGAAGAGATGTAATGGCAGTGCTCAACATGGTGCAGCAGGGAATGTTTGGTGAAGTGCTGCATGTACAGGGCGGTTACGAGCATGACCTTCGCGGTGTGCTTTTTAATGATGGCATTACACCTTACGATAGCGGCGTTGAGTTTGGGGACAAAGGTTTCAGCGAGGCAAAATGGAGAACGAATCATTATGTAAACCGCAATGGAGAACTTTATCCTACGCATGGGCTTGGTCCTGTTGCCATGATGATTGATATAAACAGGGGAAACAGGCTTACGGCTTTATCATCTGTTTCTACAAAATCTGTTGGGTTGCATCGTTATATTGTAAATCATCCCAAAGGCGGGCCTGAGCATCCCAATGCAAAAATAAAATTTAAAGAGGGCGATATTGTAAACACTCAAATTCAGTGTGCCAACGGACAAACCATTTTGCTTACGCATGATACATCTTCCCCGCGCCCCTACAATCTTGGTTTTCGTGTGCAGGGCACAAATGGAATCTGGCAAGATAATAGTGAAGGCGGCGCTGATGAGGGATTGATTTATTTTGAAGACAAAAGCCCAAAGCATGCCTGGGAAAACACAAAGAAGTACATGGAGCAATATAACCATCCCTTATGGAAGAAGTATCAGGATAAAGCTGAAGGTGCAGGACATGGCGGCATGGATTTTTTTGTTGACAATGCTTTTATTGAATGCATAAAAAGAGAGGAGCCTTTTCCTTTAGATGTTTATGATTTGGCTACATGGTATGCGATTACTCCATTGAGTGAAAAATCAATTGAAGAAGGTGGAACCCTGCAGCAAATACCAGATTTTACAAATGGCAAATGGCAAAGAAGTAAAAATAATTTTGGAAGGAGCGATGAATATTGATGAGAAAACAGGATAGTGTCAAGTTAGTTTATTGTGACATAATTTGTTATCCCGCTAAGTCACAATGAACACTAAGAAAAATATTTTGTGACCTCTATGTCTTTGTGGGATTGCGACAGTTTGCGATTAACATAACAATAGTATTATTAAGAGCAAGTTGATAAATTCTTTTTTCCATTATCTTTATTGCCTGAAATAGTTTTGTATTTGTGTAAGGCAATAACTTTTTTCATGTTCCTGTAAAAAACTCACAAAATAGATGCGCCAAAATTTAGCTGCAAAGCATAGAGCCTGCATTCTTCAACTTATAAGCTTCATTTTCATTTTCTTTTTTTCTTTTTACTCTCATGCGCAGGCGCCTGTTCTCCGTCTCACAAACAGCTTTACTGAGCACGCTGTTTTATACAATACAGATACCTTTCAGCATTCGGCATGGAAGCCGGTTGTTTATACAGACTCAACCTACACCAAAAGCAATCGCACATGGCTACACCGTAAATTTTTTGAAGAGCATTTGCTCCAGGTGCAGCATCCATCGTTCAATATTTTTGCTGATATAGTAGTGGATGAATATATAGGTGTGGGCAAACGCGGCATTCCTACAAGTCAGCAACGGGGCGGAAACAACAAATCAAAACTTAACATGATGAACACCCGCGGCTATGAAGCAAGCGGAAACATCGGCAATAAATTTTATTTTGAAACTGACCTGTACGAAAACCAGGGACGCTTTCCCGGCTATGTTGACAGCATTATTAGAAGAGATACCGTAGTGCCTTTTCAAAACCGTTTTAAAAATGTTGGTGATGGGAAAGGCTTTGATTTCAGCTATTCCACTGCACGGCTGATATATATTCCCAACCCCCATTTTCTTTTCAATCTTGGATATGGCACTAATTTTATTGGCGATGGTTATCGTTCTTTATTATTATCAGACTACAATACAAACTATCCATACCTGCGGGCAGCAGCGAGTTTCGGCCACTTTCAATACTCGGTAATGTGGTCGCAATACATAAGCGGAACCACAAGAAATATCTACGCATTTGGGTATCCGCGCAAATGGGGACAAACTTATTTGCTCGATTGGCAGGCAAGCAGAAATTTATCAGTGGGTTTATTTAATTCGGTAATTTCTGCTTATCAAACAAAAGAAAATCATACTAATGTGGGAGGTTCTCTTTTCAGCCCAATCATTTTTTTACATGCGTCAAAATCATCAGGAGTTAAGAACAATGACCTCGCAGGTTTAAATCTTAAATATAGAATCACACCCAAAATAAATGTATATGGACAATTTTTGGCCGATAATTTTGGAAGCGTTGAATGGGAAAATCGTTACGGATTTCAACTTGGATTACGCATTGGAGATTTATTCAAGGTGAAGGGATGGAATGTATTGGGTGAAGCGAACCTTGTGCGTCCATATACCTACGCAACAGATACAATAACCACCGTGTATGCACATAACAATGAACCATTGGCGCATCCTGATGGAGCGAATTTTAAAGAAATTGTATTTGTTTCAGACTACACCTATAAAAGATGGTGGTTCAGGCTCGAAGCTTTTGCAAACCGCTACGGCGCTGATTCATCCGCTGAAACAGATTTTGGTCAGAATATTTTCAAGCCTCTTTCACTGCACAGCAAAGAAACCAATATTAAAGCAAGTCAGGGATTATATACCAGTCTTTATTATGGGGATATTCGGGTTGCTTATATTTTAAATAAGAAAACAAATCTTCGTATAGAAGTTGGCGGTGCAGCCCGCAGCGAAACCAATAAGACAGATAACTATAAAGACATATTTTTTTATGTAGGTGTGAGAACTACGTTTAGAAAACTTATTTATGATTTTTAAAAACAGCGTTTTGAAAAAATACAAAATACAAATATGGTTTTTGCTTGTTGCGGTAATAGTTTGCAATCATTTATCAGCGCAGCAAATACCACTGAACCAGCAAGTGCAAAACAGGCTGAATGAATTGTTCATGGAAGCAGATTCATCTGTATTTACAGGCTTTCGCTCCATGAACTGGCTCGAATTAAAATCGCTGAACATAATTCACAAATCAGCCGTAACCGATAGTGTGTTTGGATTGGATGCATCATCAAGAGCGGATATTACAAACAGCAACTGGATAAAGGCATCGGGGATAAAAAGTGTATTTGCTCTTGACCCTTACATTGAAGCAGGCATTGCAAACTCCAGTGAAAAAAATAATGCGCTTACTAATTTTTCCGGCGGCGCAAAAATGCAGGCAGTATTCAATGATAAGTTTTCATTGAATGCAGATGTAGTTACTAACTTAAATCAATTTCCTGTTTACATTGACAGTATTATTTTTTCAAAGAATAACATCATCCCTTCTGAAAATGCTGCTACTCTAAAAAGTAATAATCGCTTCACTTATACTAACTTCAATTTCAATTTAACTTTCACACCAAGCAAATATTTTTTAATATCAGCAGGCTATGGCAAGCAGTTTTTAGGTGATGGCTATCGCAGCTTATTACTTTCTGACAATGCAAATAATTATCCTTACATACGATTGCAGGCAAGGCTTTGGAAGCTTACCTACAACGTACTTTATAATCGCTATATAAATAAATCATGGTATTTGGTTGACGGAGAATCGCAGCCTAAATACAGCACAGTGCATTACCTGGGATTTTCAACAAAGAAATTTCAGGCAGGATTATTCGATGAAATAGTATGGCTTGCGAAGGATACCAATTTCAATCGCGGCTTTGATGTGCAGTATCTAAACCCTCTTATTTTCATGCGCCCTTTGGAATTTACTATCGGCTCTCCTGATAATGCAATGATTGGCATTAGTGCAAAATATAATTTGTATAAGAATGGCTTTATTTACGGACAGATAGCACTGGACGATATAAATTTTAAAGCTTCTCTTGATGCTCATGAACAGAATTATGGCAATAAATATGCGCTGCAGTTAGGGATATGGAACAAAGATATTTTTACTGTGAAAGGTCTTTCTTACCGCTTTGAATGGAATGGTGTTCGTCCTTACACGTATGGGCATGGCGTGGGTAACAACATCAGTTTAAATTATACGCATTATTATCAATCACTGACTGATCCTTTCGGCGCAAACTTTCATGAGTTTATTTCTTTATTCAATTATGAAAATCGCCGCTGGTATGGTATGCTTGAAAATTTAATAACGATACGCGGCGAAAATCCCGGGCTGCCCTATAACAATGGTGAAGATTTGTTTGGCGGTGAAACCGATGTTCCAAGGTTTGGAAGCAAAACACTGCAGGGCATTAAAACAAAATATTTTTTTAACCGGTTATCAGCCGGTTATCTTATTAATCCGGCAAACAGGTTATCACTGCAAGCTGATATTATTTACAGAAAGCGTTCTTCAACGCAGGTTGATGAATCAGAATTTTATTTTAGCATAGGAATTAAAACGAACATTTATAATTTCTACCAAGATTTTTAATCGGCATTGCGGGGATTTGTGTCTGCACAAATCCCTTAACTTTATGACATAATAAAACTTGTTTGAATAATAAAAACTAATTTTATTTTTTTTGAATTTATTTTTTATCTTGTGTGTTATCAACTAAAATAAATTTTATGCTTAAATTAATGGTTATAGGACATCTTGGGAAAGATTGTATGATGAATACAGTGAACGGTAAAAACGTTATCAACTTCAGTGTAGCGCATACAGAAAAATTCAAAGACAATGCCGGTGTGCAAAAAGAAAAAACGATATGGGTAGAGTGCGCTTACTGGACAGACAGAACAGCCATTGCACCTTATTTAAAAAAAGGAACACAGGTATATGTTGAAGGAAACCCTGACCTTCGCACCTATCAAACACAGGATGGAAGACAAGGTGCATCTTTAAGCTTACGCGTAAACAATGTGCAATTATTAGGAAGCAAACAGGGAGCAGGAGAAATCAGCGCTGGCGGTGAACAGCCTGCTGCAGCATCAACTTATGTTCAATCTTCGACATCTTCATCTTCTCCTGCAAATGAGATTGCCGAACCAGCAGATGACCTTCCTTTTTAAGCTGCACACGGTCAGACGGCTCAAAGCCCTCAAGACCGTTACTGACTTCATAGGGTCACTCTAAAAACACGTAATCTACAGACAAAATGTATCCCATTTTATTATTTGAAGCAATCTGTCGATATACAGTTACACAGGCATTTTACAACACACCATTAGGACACCTTTACCAGGCAATACCTTTTGATTCTTTAGCTCAACATATTCCGAAACCCCGCCGTTCCCATAAGTGGCAAGGGATGCAAACCATGGTTTATTACCGCTGCAGCGATGCATTGCCGGTGGAGCAGCTCAATGGCAACTGGTCCCGCCTGAGGCGTGGCAAATGTTTTGCACCGAAAATAAAATAGCCGCTTTATTTGTAGCCAAAGGCAATGAAGGAATAAATAAAGAACAGAAAAGCCAGATGGGTTGCATTCCGGGCAAAATAAGAAGTACTAATAAAAAACCATTACCAAATGAATAAATAAAAGCAGGAACAGAGCAAAATGAAAAGACCTGGATATTTTTCAGCCTGCTTTTCTGAATAAATATATCAGCTATTCTCAAGTATATAGCTGTTTTACATACTCCTCAATCACTCTTCCATAATTGGCATGCTCCAGTTCCTGTATGCGGTGCGCAAGTATTTGCGGTGTATCACCGGGAAATACAGGACAAGTAATTTGAAACACATTTCTTCCATGGTCATATACATCATCCACAACATGAATGGTAATGCCGCTCTCTTTTTCACCTGACTTAATTACTGTTTCATGTACAACATCGCCATACATTCCTTTGCCTCCATACTTTGGTAATAATGCCGGATGAATATTAATAATTCTTTCAGGAAAAGCTTCTAATAGTTTTGATGGCATCTTCCATAAAAATCCGGCTAATACAATTAAATCTATTTTGTAATTCTTCAATTCATCAACATATCCATTGCCTCTGAAAAATTTTTCTTTTTCAATAATCAATGCAGCAATATTATTCTCTTCAGCAATTGCCAACACACCGGCTCCCGGTTTATTGCATCCAATTACAGCAACTTTTATTTTATCTCTTTCCCTGAAATATTCAATTATTTTTTTTGCATTACTGCCCCGGCCCGATGCAAAAATGGCTATGTGCTTAACTGATGTATTCATGACTAAAATTGCTGAAAAAGAAATTTTTATTTTTTTGAATAGCTTGCTATTTAAGAAAAAAAACTCAGTTATTAATTTTTAAAGTGAGTTATTCAAAAAAAAAATCAACAAAAAAAACATGGTCAAAAAAATTTTAATCCAGATAGTTATTTGTCAACATCGTGTCATAGTTTTGCTTTAACAGGGAAACCCCATCATCTCTATGAGCCATTTAAGAAGCATAACCCAAAAATTAACTGCTGCATTTATAATTACCTTTCTTTTTTTTACTACATATACTTTGGATGCACAGGATGGGCAACAATTATTTTCTCAAAATTGCGCTTCCTGTCATGCAGTAAATAAAAGATTAACGGGTCCTGCATTAGCAGGTGTAGAAGAAAGAGGGCCCTGGCGCGATAGAAAAGAAATATACGCATGGGTGCATAATCCTCCGGCCTTCATGAAGACAAATCCCTATACTGCGGGTCTTCAGAAAGAATATCAAACTGTAATGACCCCTTTCCCTTCCTTATCAGAAAAAGATATTGATGCTATTCTTACCTATATAAAAAAAGCGCCTCCGCCTGCTGCACCCGGCACTTCAACAGCTGCGCAACAAACCGCTGAATCAGGAGACAGCACACTTCTTTTCGGCATTCTCACTTTAATTCTTGCCATCGTTGCTTTTGTATTGCTGCAGGTAAATGCCAATCTTAAAAAGCTTGCCGATGACAAGGAAGGAGTTCCTGCATACGAACCAATTCCTTTCTATAGAAACAGGGGTTACATCACTTTTGCCACACTCATTTTATTTTTACTTGGCGGATACTGGACAGTAGCTGGTGCAATAGGTCTCGGTCGCACACAGAGCTACGAACCGCAACAACCGATTTATTATTCACACAAAGTACATGCGGGCACTAATCAAATCAGTTGCTTATATTGTCATGGCAATGCGCAGGATGGCAAGCAGGCAAACATTCCATCTATAAATATTTGTATGAACTGCCACATGGCAATTAATGAATATAAAGGACAACCAATTACAGATGCAGACGGCAAAGAAATAAATGGAACTGCAGAGATTCAGAAATTATATAAATACGCAGCATTTGAATATGGCAAACCCTGGGATGCATCAAAAGCAAAGCCTGTTGAATGGTCGAGAATTCATAACCTTCCAGACCATGTTTATTTTAATCACGCGCAACATGTAACTGCAGGAAAAGTTCAATGCCAAACCTGTCATGGAGAAATAACGAAAATGGATGAGGTTTACCAGTTTGCGCCATTGAGCATGGGCTGGTGTGTAAACTGTCATCGCACAACTGCGGTTCAGTTCAATGACAATGGTTTTTACAGCATATACGAAAAGTATCATGACGAGCTTAAAAATCATACACTGGATAGTATAACCGTAGAAAAAATTGGTGGAACAGAGTGTCAGAAATGTCATTATTAAAAACCCCCTAACCCCCTAAAGGGGGGAATAGGAAGTTTAGTTAGATAACAACTTTTAATCAATTCTAAAAACCCCTTTAGGGGTTGGGGTATTATGAAGTACTGGAAAAGTTTTGGTGAGCTAAATGAAACTGAAGCACATAAGAAATTAAGCAATGATGAGTTTCAGGAAGAGTTGCCTTTTGAATCAGCCGATAAAGGCGGGCTTAATACACCTGCATCCAGAAGAGATTTTTTGAAATATCTTGGTTTCAGCACAACCGCAGCAGCCATTGCCGCAAGCTGCGAAATGCCTGTAAAAAAAGCAATTCCCTTTACTAATAAACCTGAAGATATTATTCCCGGTATTGCTTATTATTATGCTACTACTTATGTTGAAGATGGTGATGCTGTAAGCGTTTTGGCGAAGGTAAGAGATGGACGTCCCATAAAAATAGAAGGCAATGAATTATCTCCGATAACACAGGGCGGAACTTCTGCAAGAGTGCAGGCATCCGTATTAGATTTGTATGATACGGCCCGTCTTCGCTTTCCGATGATAGATAATAAAGAAGTTACTCTCGAAGCGATTGATAAATCGGTTTCGCCAGCACTTTCAAATTTAAGCGGCGCTCCAATTGTTATCTTAACAAGCTCTGTTACTTCTCCCACAACCAAAGAAGCGATTAATCAATTCATTTCAAAATATCCCGGCTCCCGTCATGTAATACACGATGCAGTTTCCTGCACAGGAATGTTGCTGGCGAATGAAGCCTCTTATGGAAAAAAAGCCATTCCATCTTACCGCTTCGATAATGCAAAAGCAATTGTAAGCATCGGCGCAGATTTTCTTGGAACATGGATTAGTCCAATAGAATTTGCAAGACAATATTCGAAAGGGAAAAAGATAGATGAGAAACATCCAGAAATGAGCAAGCACATTCATTTTGAAACGGTGCTTAGCATAACAGGTGCTAATGCTGATCAAAGATATTTACATCGCCCATCAGAAACTGGTGCTATAGCTCTTGCATTGCTGAATGCTGTGAACGGGCAAGGTGTTAATGGTATTAGTGATGCAACATTAAAAGCAGGTATTGAAAAAGCTGCAAAAGAATTATCTGCACAACACGGTGCTGCATTGGTTGTCTGCGGAAGCAATGATGTGAATGTGCAGATGATAATAAATGCGATTAACGAAGCATTGGGAGCAGGAGGCAAAACAATTGATTGGTCAACTACCATAAATAGTAAACAGGGAATTGATTCAGACTTTGCAAAACTATTGGATGATATGAATGCAGGTTCTGTTGGCGCTTTGCTTATTCACGGAGCAAACCCAGTGTATAGCTGGTTTGATTCAGAAAAAGTACGCAACGCAATAAAAAAAGTTCGGGTAACCGTTTCATTTAATTACAAGAAAGATGAAACCACACAGCTTTGTAAATATATAATTCCAGACCATCATTATTTGGAAAGCTGGGGAGATGCAGAACCGAAATCAGGATATTATTCTTTGATGCAGCCTGCGATTTATCCTTTATTCAAAACACGTCAATGGCAGGATAGCTTATTAAAATGGTCTGGCGCTGCAACCGATTATCTTGGTTTTGTAAAGCAGTACTGGATGGGAAAATTAGGTAGTGAAATGGCTTGGGATAAGGCTTTGCAGGATGGTGTGATTAATCCAGGCAGAGTAACTAATAATGTTACTTCGGGCAATTCATCAGATTCAACTGCTGCAAAAAATAATACAACGCCTTCACCTGTTGCAACAGGCGGCACTTTTAATTCTGCGAATGTTGCGACTGCAACTTCAGCAATCAACAGTGCAAAAAAAGTTGGCAACACAGAATTGGTTTTATATCAAAAAGTAGGAATTGGTGCAGGGCATGGTGCAGGAAATCCGTGGTTACAGGAATTGCCAGACCCAATAACAAGAGCTACATGGGATAATTATGTTATCATATCTCCTGCAATGGCGAAAACCTTACTCGATATTGACCTTAGCATAGATGCACAAGCCGATGCTTATGAAGTGCATCCTGCAAAAAAAGTGGTAAAGGTTACGGTAAATAATAAATCAATCAATCTTCCTGCACTGATAATTCCGGGCACGCATCCAAAAACAATTGGTATTGCACTCGGTTACGGTCGTACAAAAGAAATTGGAAAGGCGGCAGAAGGTGTTGGGCAAAATGTTTATTCGTTTGCAAGCTTCAATGGCACAAGCATTGATTTTACCAATGCAAATGCTGCAATAGAAGTAACAGGCGATTTGTATGATGTTGCCATCACCCAAACACATTCTTCTTATGATACTCCTCAGGGCAAGCGTACAGAAGTAATGAAAGAACTTACACTTAACGATTTTAAAAAACATCCTGATGAGATTGTTGAAGAGAGAGCAGAAGAATTAAAACCCTGGGGCGGATTAGAAAATTATACTACACAGGGAACTATTTATCCCTATTACGATAAGCCCGGAATTAAGTGGGGCATGAGCGTTGACCTGAATAGCTGTATTGGTTGCGGCGCCTGTGTTGTAGCATGTAATGCAGAAAATAATATACCTGTTGTTGGTAAGAATGAAGTAAAGCGTTTTCATGAAATGCACTGGATGCGCATTGACCGTTATTACAGCGGAAGTCTTGATAATCCGAATGTGGTATTTCAGCCGCTGATGTGCCAGCATTGTGATAATGCTCCATGCGAAAATGTTTGTCCGGTTGCAGCTACCAGTCATAATTCTGAAGGCATTAACCAGATGATTTATAACCGTTGCATTGGTACAAGATATTGCGCAAATAATTGTCCTTACAAAGTGCGGCGTTTTAATTGGGCAGATTATACACTGGCAGATAGTTTTCCAAATAACCAGAACCAAACAGGCGTTGGAGAATTAGACCCGATTGTTTTTGAAATGAATGATGACTTAACACGCATGGTATTAAACCCTGATGTAACAGTTCGTTCCCGTGGTGTAATTGAAAAATGTTCCTTCTGCATACAACGCACACAGGAAGGAAAATTAAGAGCAAAAAACGAAAGCCGCCCGTTAAAGAGCGGAGAAAATAATGAATGGGATGTACGCACTGCCTGTCAGCAATCTTGCCCTACGAATGCAATTGTTTTTGGAAATGTGAATGATAAGCATAGTGCAATAACAATAACCAGAGCAGAGAATTTTAAACGTACATTTTATTCATTGGAACAGATACATACTTTGCCCAATGTAAATTATTTGGCTAAGGTGAGAAATGTTGAAGAAGATGAAAATGCAACAGAGCATGAAGGGTAGAGGAATTGGGAATTGGGAACGAAACGAGAGACGAGAGACGAGAAACCCCGCCTTTGTCGGGGCAGGCAAGAAACGAGAAACAAGAAACAAGAAACTAAATGCACTTAAAGTACGAATCACAACTACGCGAACCGCTGGTAAATGGTGAAAAAACTTATCACCAGGTAAGCGAAGATATTTGCCGGCCGATTGAAGCAAAGCCTTCAAAATTGTGGTACATAGGATTTTTTATTTCAGTGGCATGCTTAATGTTCGGTGTTTACAGTGTGTACAGGCAGGTTACGTATGGAGTAGGTCAGTGGAACTTGAATAAAACAGTTGGCTGGGGATGGGATATTACAAACTTTGTTTGGTGGATTGGTATTGGGCACGCCGGAACATTAATCTCTGCAATCTTATTATTGTTTCGCCAGGGATGGAGAACAGGTGTAAACCGCGCCGCAGAAGCAATGACCATCTTTGCGGTAATGGCTGCGGGACAATTTCCTGTATTTCACATGGGCAGAGTTTGGATGGCATTTTTTATTTTTCCTTATCCTAACTCACGTGGACCGGTATGGTCTAATTTCAATTCTCCATTGTTGTGGGATGTGTTTGCAATCTCAACTTATTTCACCGTATCATTATTATTCTGGTATAGCGGTCTTCTGCCCGATTTTGCAACGGTACGCGACAGAGCAAGAACAAAACTTCGCAAAAAATTATATGGCATTGCCGCCTTTGGCTGGAGCGGAAGCATTAAACACTGGCAGCGCCATGAAGCATTATCATTAGTGTTGGCGGGTCTCGCAACACCGCTGGTATTATCTGTGCATACAATAGTATCATTCGACTTCGCTACATCAGTTGTTCCCGGATGGCACACAACTATCTTTCCGCCATACTTTGTTGCGGGTGCAATCTTCTCAGGGTTTGCCATGGTGCAATCACTTATGCTTGTATTAAGAAAAGTATATAGCCTTGAAGATTACATCACCATAGGCCATATTGAAGCGATGAATAAAGTAATTGTATTAACAGGCTCTATAGTTGGCTGCGCTTATCTCACTGAATTATTCATGGGCTGGTACAGCATGAATAAATATGAAGGCTATGCATTCTTTTACAGCAGGGCAAATTTATTCAGCCCTTACGGATGGGCATATTGGGGAATGATGACGTGCAATGTTATCAGCCCGCAAATATTTTGGAGCCGCAGATTAAGAAGAAATGTTACGGTTACTTTTTTCATGAGCATCATTGTGAACATAGGTATGTGGTTCGAACGCTTTGTAATTATTGTAACCTCATTGTACCGTGATTATTTACCAAGCAGCTGGAGTGTATATTACAGTCCTACTGTGTATGAAGTTGGTTTTTATGTGGGTACATTTGGATTATTCTTTACCTGCTTCTTCCTGTTTTCAAAATATTTCCCGGTAATTGCTACTGCTGAAATAAAACATATTTTAAAAGTAAGCGGCGAAAGCTTTAAGGAAAAAATTGGAAATATAGAAGTGGAACCGGTTGAAGAATTTGCACATGAATATGCGCATTGAAGAAAGTTGGCAGTTGGTAGTGGGTAGTAGGGTAGTAGTGCATAAAAGAATTATTTAATAGCGAAGGGTAAGGCTGATACTTGATAGCTAAAATCTGTGGTTATGGCCAAGAAAAAATTTGTTGTTGCCTGTTTCGATGATGAGGAAGTTTTATTTCCTGCGGTAAAAAAGGTGCGCCTTGCAGGATATAAAATTCATGATGTATATACACCCTTTGCTGTACATGGTCTCGACCATGCTCTGGGTTTGCGTGAAACAAGCCTGCACACAGCAGGATTTATTTATGGCATTACAGGAACTGCAACAGCAGTAGGCGGCATAAGCTGGATATTTACAAAAGACTGGCCTTTAAACTTAGGAGGTAAGCCACATTTTGCCTTACCTGCATGGATACCGATTACCTTTGAGCTAACTGTATTGTTTGCATCGGTAGGCATGGTGCTTACTTTTTGTTATTTGTGCCAGATGGCTCCTTTTGTAAAGAAACACATATTTAATATCCGCGCCTCAGACGATTTGTTTGTAATGGTGATTGAATGCACAGCAAAAACAAATACGGAAGACCTGCTTGCATTTGCAAAAGCTAATGGCGCTGTTCTCACAGAAGTTCAGGAAGCAGAAGATGGATGGTGGCTCGGCACTTATGATAAAGAACAAATATTAATGAAAGAGCACGGAATTGAAATTGTATAAAGCAGTTGAACAATGAAGAAATTAAAAATAATTACTCTTATCGCTGTAGTAGCATTTGCATTAAGTTGTAATAATGTAAAACGACATCCCGGATTTATATATATGCCTGATATGGCTTACAGCAGGGCCTATGAAACATACATTGACCATAGCAATCTTGCGGAGGAACACATTTTTTATAATAACATGCCTGTTGCCGGTACTATAGCCCGCGGCGAAGAACTGCCTTTCCCTCTTGCAAAAGATGCTGTTGGAGATTCTGCTAATTATGTAGCTTCAAAAAAAATTATAAGTCCAATAGAAGATTCGTTAAGTACGGGACAATTGAAAGAAGCCGAACGTTTGTATTTAATAAATTGTGGCATTTGTCATGGTGTTGCATTAGATGGTAACGGGCCTCTTTACAAAGGTGGCAACGGACCTTTTCCCGCTGCCCCCAAAAATCTTGCAGGAGACCCAAACATGATAAGCATGCCCGAAGGGCAAATGTTTTATTCAGCCACGTATGGCAAAAACCTGATGGGTTCTTATGCTTCGCAGCTAAACCGTTACCAGCGCTGGATGGTAATTCGATATATAAAAACAAAGCAGGCTGCTAATGCAAAAGCCGCAAAAGCGCCTGCATCAAAAGATAGTACAGCATCGGCAAAAAAATAAAACTGTTTAATTAAGTTAAATGACCATATAAAATGGAATTAGTAAGAGAACATTTTGAAGTTCCATCAAGAACGAAAACAGTGTCATTAGTATTAATTGCCATTGGCGCTTTGGCATTTTTAATCGGGCTATTTACAAAAGGTATCAGCAGTGATGAGCACGAAAGAGCTATCTTTCTTGGAACCATAATGTATAACAGCATTTTCTGGATGTTGATCTGTAACGCAAGCATGTTTTTTATCTGCGCCACAACGCTTGCCATGGGAGGATGGGCAACTGCAATACGCCGTGTGCCCGAAGCCATTTCAACATTGGTTCCTATTTTCGGCGCCATTGCATTTGTTGTTTTAATGTACATTGTTTTTATTGCTAAGAATGACCAGGTATATCATTGGTTAAATAAAGAGGAAGTAGAACATGACGCAATATTAAAAGGCAAAAGCGGATTTCTAAACCCTGTGTTCTTTTTTATATGGACAACGTTAGCAATTGGATTATGGAGCCTGTTAGGATACAGTATGCGTAAGCTTAGCAGTCAAACCGATGAAGCTCCTTTGGTTGGTGAAGATGGTAAAGCCTTTATCTGGAAAAATACCGTCGTTGCAGGAATATTTATTGTGTGGTTTGGATTAACAGTAGGTTCCACCGTTCCCTGGCTTTGGCTTATGAGTCTTGATGCACATTGGTACAGCACTATGTATAGCTGGTACACCTTTGCCAGCTCTTTTGTTAGCGGCATGAGCCTGATTGCTCTTTGGGTTATCTATTTAAAAAACAAAGGTTATCTTGAATATGCGAATGAGGAGCACCTGCACGATATTGGAAAATTCATGTTTGCCTTTTCAATCTTCTGGACTTATTTATGGTTTTCTCAGTACATGCTTATTTGGTATGCAAATATTCCCGAAGAAACTATTTATTTCAAGCACCGTGTGCAGGGACCTTATAAAGGAATATTTTTTCTCAATCTCATAATCAATTTCGTTTGCCCCATCTTAATTTTGATGACGAGAACTTCAAAAAGAAATTATACTACAATGACCTTTATGGCCGTATTAATTCTTTTTGGGCATTGGATTGATTTTTATCAAATGGTGATGGGCAGTGTAAGAAAAGAAGATGCAATGCTTTCATGGATGGACTTTGGTATAGCAGCATTATTCGCCGGCTTAATGATATTCTTTACATCAAGAGCATTGAGCAAAAAGCCGGTTACGCCGCGGTATAATCCATTCCTGAAAGAGAGCGTTATACATCATACATAAAACTTTAGAAAAATAAAAATATTCGATTAACGGAAAAAAAATTTCAGAAATAAATCATGGCAATGTTTTTTACCATAGTGGTGATTATACTAATCTACCTTATCATATTTCAGATAGCCAAGGCAAGTGAATATGTGCAGGTTTTAAAGGGGGAGGAGAAGAGCCGTAAAGAACAAAATAAGGTAAACGGTTTTTTTATGTTAGCTTTTCTTATTGCCGGTCTTATTGGTGTTATCTGGTGCAATCAGGCATTGGTTGGTAAAACTCTGAATGCTTACCCGGCTGCAAGTGAACAGGGAGAGAAAGTTGATTTCATGCTAAACATGACACTGATTGTAACGGGCATAGTATTTTTTATTACCCAGATACTTTTATTTTGGTTTGGATTCCGCTACCAGGCAAGCGACAAAAGAAAAGCATTTTATTTTCCTCACAACAACAGATTAGAAGTTATCTGGACTGTAATCCCTGCCATATTTTTAACAGCGCTGGTAGTATTTGGTTTAAAGAACTGGTTTGCCTTTACAAGTGAACCTCCGAAAGAAAAAAATCCATTACTTGTAGAAGTTACCGGAAAGCAATTTAGCTGGATATTCCGCTACGCAGGAAAAGATGGCATCTTTGGAAAAAAATATTACAAAAATATTGATGACTCTAAAAGTAATTCTCTAGGACAGGATTGGACCGATGATAAAAATTTTGATGATGTAGTGGCTAATGTTACCATGTACATTGTAAAAGACAGACCTGTAAAATTAATCATAGGTTCAAGAGATGTAATACACGATGTAGGTCTCTCTCATTTCAGAATGAAAATGGATGCAGTGCCCGGCACACCTACTACTATGTGGTTTACACCAAAATACACTACTAAGGAAATGAGGGATATCACTAATAATCCTAATTTTCAATACGAGATAAGCTGCGACCAAATGTGCGGCAACAGTCATTACTCTATGAAGGGCGTAATTGAAGTAGTATCACAGGCAGAGTTTGATGTGTGGATAGCGCAGCAAAAGCCAAATTATTTTGCAGCCTTCCCTGAGAAAGACCCGGCAAATCAGAAACAGGCAATTCCCGTTTCTGCAGACAGCACTAAAAATGCCGCAGCATCCGTTAATAAAAAACAGGCAGATAAGAATCCAAAAATGTAAAAACAGAAAATCAAAATTTTGCTGTTTAGCATCATAAAAAAATTTTAATCATGAGTAACGACGCAGGTTTACATACAGAGGTTGGAGTTAGCACTCCGCAGGAGGTAACTCATCATGAACAACAGGAGTTTCATCATCACCACGAAAGCTTTATCACCAAATATGTTTTTAGTCAGGACCATAAAATGATTGGCAAACAATTCCTGATTACCGGCATGGTATGGGCGGTGTTAGGAGGATTAATGTCAGTATTATTTCGCTTGCAATTAGGCTACCCTGATTCTAATTTTCCCTGGCTCGAAGATATTTTGGGCAAGTGGGCTAAAGGTGGTCATATTACTCCCGAATTATATTATGCACTCGTAACTACACATGGAACGGTGCTTGTGTTTTTTGTATTAACTGCGGGGCTTAGCGGAACATTTGCAAATCTTCTTATTCCGCTTCAATGCGGCGCAAGAGATATGGCATCTCCCTTTTTAAATATGCTCAGCTACTGGTTCTTTTTTACTGCAAGCATTATTATGCTATCTTCTCTCTTTGTTGAAACAGGACCTTTCAGCGGAGGATGGACAGCTTATCCGCCATTGAGCGCCTTGCACGATGCATCCCCCGGCTCAAAACATGGTATGGATTTATGGCTTATTTCCATGGCAACCTTTGTAATCTCATCTTTACTTGGGGGGCTTAATTACATTACTACCATATTAAATATGCGAACAAAAGGCATGACTATGACACGCCTGCCTTTAACTATCTGGTCTTTATTTTTCACCGCTGTGTTGGGTGTGCTTTCATTCCCTGTATTATTATCCGGATTAATTCTTTTAATCTTTGACCGCAATTTTGGAACAAGCTTTTATCTCTCAGACATTTTTATTTCTTCAACAAATACTGCGTTGCCAAATGAGGGTGGCAATGCCATACTCTTTCAACATCTCTTCTGGTTTCTTGGTCATCCTGAAGTGTACATCATTCTCTTACCGGCAATGGGCATGGCATCAGAAATTCTTTCGGTCAATTCCCGTAAGCCAATCTTCGGTTATATGGCAATGGTAGGTTCTTTATTCGCCATTGCAACACTCTCCTTTCTTGTATGGGCGCATCACATGTTTGTAACAGGATTAAATCCATTCCTCGGTTCTATATTCGTATTGCTCACACTTCTTATCGCAGTGCCATCGGCAATAAAAGTATTTAACTGGTTAACCACGCTGTGGCGCGGCAGCATACGATTTACACCAGCCATGTTATTTGCAATTGGTTTTGTCAGCCTCTTTATATCGGGAGGTTTAACTGGTGTATGGCTTGGAAATTCTGCCCTCGATATTCATTTGCACGATACTATGTTTATAGTAGCTCACTTTCATATTGTAATGGGTGTGGCATCTATGTTTGGAATGTTTGCAGGCATTTATCACTGGTTCCCGAAATTGTATGGCAAATATTTGAATAATACACTTGGCTATATCCATTTCTGGCTCACTTTCACCGGCGCATATCTTATTTTTTGGCCTATGCACTACGAAGGCCTTGCAGGCATGCCGCGCCGTTATTACGATTACTCCGGATGGGAAAGCTTTAAGCAATTTGGAGACCTCAACCGTTTTATCAGCACTGTGGCTATGGTGGTGTTTGCTGTGCAGATATTATTTTTATTCAACTTTTTTTATTCCATTTTTAAAGGAAGAAAACTAATGACACAAAATCCATGGGGCGCCAATACACTGGAATGGACAACGCCCATTAATCCCGGGCATGGTAACTGGGTGGGTGAAATACCCGAAGTGCACCGCTGGGCTTATGATTATGCTAAAGATGGAAAAGAATTTATTCCGCAAAACGTGCCAGTAGGGGAAGATGAAAGTCATCACTGAAATTTTAAAATTGAGTTCAATATTTTTAGCCCCGCATTTTCTGCCATGCTGAAAATGCGGGGGCTTTTATTTTGAGTAATGCACCATGAGTAATGCATCATTTACACCGTAAAATATTTTATTTCTTTAAATGTAGAGAAGGGTGAAAAAATAAGGGCTTGAAAACTTTAAACTCTAAACATTCAAGCTTTAAATCTTCATCCAATTAACCCCTTTTCTGCTAACCGCATACGGTAGCCATTCATAGCAGTGTCGCCCAATTGCCTTAAAAGCCGGTAATTTACAATTACACCCACAACGGCGCCAATACCCGGAATCAGTTGCGCCATCTTTGCAAGGTCAATATAGTCACGGTATTCCTGTTGAAAATTTCTCCAGTCAAATTCATTTATATCTTCAGGAAGTAATTTGCTTTTTTCTTCCCAATTTGTCATTTCCAAATAAATATTTCTTCTATGCTGCTGGCTCGAAAAAGCGAGCTGAAAAATATGCAGCATAAAAACTCTTTCCTTATAATCTTTTATATTAAATCCATACATTGAAGCAATATCAAAGAGCAGCTTTATTTTAATGGCTATAAGAACAGGAAATTCTGCAAGCCCCAATAAAATTCCGCCGGCACCAGTTACACCACCCTCTGCTGCTGCTGTCTTTTTATACTTCTCTATCTTCTGTTTAATTGCAAATTCTCTTTCTTCGAAAGTATTATACCTGTTTTTTTCAGAGGTAATATAACCCGCACCAAACAATACACCTCTTATCATTTGTTTAATAGTAGTTGTAATTATTTTGTGCACCTTCTCAGGTATAATTGCATTGATTTTCTTTTGAATCCGTTTTGACACTTTATCAACCAAAGAAGGTTTTTTTTGCATCTTTTTTTGCCAGTTTGCAAGTTCCGTTTTTGCCTGTTGTATATATGCTTCCATAAAATTGCTTAAAGAACTTTAATGGTTCAATGAAAATAATCAAAAGTTAAGCCATGAGCCAATAGCAGAGTACAGATAATTCATCCACAATAAATATTTATTTCTTTAGTATAATAAATTTTTGGAACGATGTGAGAGATGATATCGTTCAAAACTTTACACTCTACACTTTAAAACTTTAAACCTCCATTCCCTTACCTTTGCCGCAAAAATAAAACCTGCTCTAAAATAATTTCATTTATGGCTAGTACTGGTAAGGTTAAGCAAATTATCGGCGCTGTGGTTGACGTATATTTTCCCGGCGAAAATGAACTCCCTGAAATTTATAATGCCCTCGAACTAAAAAGACAAAATGGTGAAACCCTTGTTCTGGAAGTACAGCAGCATCTTGGTGAAGATAGTGTGCGCACCATTGCAATGGATGGCACCGAAGGTCTCAGGCGCGGTATGGATGTAATTGATACAGGCAAAGCCATTGCAATGCCGGTAGGCGATGCAATCAATGGCCGCCTCTTCAACGTAACCGGCGATGCCATTGATGGCTTGCCACAGGTTAGTAAAGAAAACAGTCGTCCTATTCACGCCATGCCTCCTTTGTTTGAAAACCTAAGCACTGCAACCGAAGTATTATTCACAGGCATTAAAGTTATTGACCTTATAGAGCCTTATGCAAAGGGCGGAAAGATTGGTTTGTTTGGTGGTGCAGGTGTTGGTAAAACGGTATTGATCCAGGAGCTGATAAATAATATTGCCAAAGGCTACGGTGGTTTATCTGTATTTGCAGGCGTTGGTGAGCGTACCCGTGAAGGAAATGATTTATTGCGTGAAATGATTGAAGCCGGAATTATGAAATATGGCGATGGCTTTAAGCATAGCATGGAAGAGGGCGGATGGGATTTAAGTAAAGTGGATATGGAAGTATTAAAAACATCGCAGGCAACATTCGTATTCGGGCAAATGAATGAGCCACCGGGTGCACGTGCAAGAGTAGCTTTGAGCGGTTTAACCATTGCAGAATATTTCCGCGATGGCGATGGCACCGGGAGGGGAAAAGATATTTTATTTTTTGTTGATAATATTTTTCGTTTTACACAGGCAGGTTCTGAAGTATCAGCGCTGCTGGGTCGTATGCCAAGCGCCGTAGGTTATCAGCCCACACTTGCAACGGAGATGGGAATCATGCAGGAAAGAATTACATCAACGCGTAATGGTTCCATTACATCGGTGCAGGCGGTATATGTACCTGCAGATGACCTTACTGACCCTGCACCTGCAACAACATTTGCGCATCTTGATGCAACTACAGTATTAAGCCGTAAGATTGCCGACCTTGGAATTTATCCCGCAGTTGACCCGCTTGATTCTACATCCAGAATTTTAAACCGCAATATTGTAGGCGATGCGCATTACGATTGTGCCAACCGTGTAAAGCTCACCTTGCAACGCTATAAAGAATTGCAGGATATTATTGCCATTCTTGGTATGGATGAATTAAGCGAAGAAGATAAATTAACGGTATCCCGTGCAAGAAGAGTGCAGCGCTTTTTATCGCAGCCGTTCTATGTGGCAGAAGCGTTTACAGGATTGAAAGGTGTGTTTGTAGGTATTGAAGATACCATCCGCGGCTTTAATGCAATTATGGATGGCGAGGTTGATGAGTATCCCGAATCAGCTTTTAATTTAGTAGGTTCTCTGGAGGATGCCATTGAAAAGGGAAAGAAATTACTGGCGGAGGCGCAGGGATAATTAAGTCATTAAGTCAATGGTCAATAAGTCATTTAATGACTCAATGACTATAAATGACTCAATGACTTTAAAATGACTTTAAAATGACTTTAGAAATACTAACACCAGAAAAAAAACTCTACAGCGGAGATGTTTACGGAATTCAGCTTCCTGGAATAACCGGATGGTTTGAAGTTTTAAACCGTCATGCTCCTTTAGTAAGCGCTTTGGGTAAAGGAAATATAAAAGTGCTGAAAGATAAAAACAATTCATCTCTATATAGTATCGAAAGTGGTTTTGCAGAAGTGCTGAACAACAAAGCCACTGTTTTGGTAGAAGGGGCGATTGCGCTGGATAATTAATTCATATATTATTCTCAGAAGCTGCTCAAAAAAAATTACTCAGAGCATTATTTTTATTCAAAGGTATTTCTATTTTCAACTGTCCCAATTTTTGAGACACTTCACTTCCTTTGTTTTAAGCTTTACTTTTAAGTCACTCTGATATTTTTCGGGTCTGTCTGTGCCGGTTAGCGCTTCAATAGGTATTCCTGTAATTACCATTCATAAAAAACAATTTCAAAATTTCCTGGTTAAATTTTTTTATTTGCAAATCAGTTGCTTTAATTTTTGAACGGGATTTATGTTCTTTTTGATAACATTACATCTTGATCCCTTAATCCTTCAGTTTAGCAATAGCTTTTTATACTCCAATTTATTATGAAGTTTTTTGTGTGTTGCAATGTGGAGTCAGGCTGCCTGCGGTTTGCAAAAATCTTTCGTGCAATAAATTTTGATGCGGAAATAGTAAATTTGTCACGCATCTAAATATTAATGCTGTCCCGCTTTGCATCCCGCCTGAGGCGGCACCATTGCGGGGCCTTTTTAATACTTAGTTATCACCAAACCCTTATCCAGTGTGGATTACGTGTTTGCAGTCAGACCCTCCTTAAGGGATCCAAAATAAAAAGCCATCCTTATAGTCTGCCGTACGGATGGCTTTCATTTACTAACCCAAATAAAATTATTCTTTCACAGTTCCATTTTGAAGCTCAGTTAATTTGGCTCTTATCTTTACTTCAATTTCATTGGCCATTTCAGGATTATCATGCAACAATTGTTTCACCGTATCCCTTCCCTGCCCAAGCTTATTCCCATTGTAACTAAACCAACTGCCGCTTTTTTGTATAATATTAAGCTCTACGCCCATATCAATTATTTCACCAATCTTGCTGATTCCTTCGCCAAAAATAATATCGAATTCTGCACTGCGAAAAGGAGGAGCTACTTTGTTCTTTACAACCTTAACTTTTACACGGTTGCCTACTGCTTCATCGCCATCTTTTATTTGTGCAAGCCTGCGTATATCTAAGCGAACAGATGCATAAAATTTTAAAGCATTGCCGCCGGTAGTAGTTTCAGGATTGCCAAACATGATTCCTATTTTTTCACGCAACTGGTTAATAAAAATGCACACAGTATTTGTTTTACCGATAGTGGCAGTAAGCTTTCGCAAAGCCTGGCTCATTAAACGTGCCTGCAAACCCATTTTACTGTCTCCCATTTCTCCTTCTAATTCGCTTTTTGGTACAAGTGCTGCAACAGAATCAATCACTACTACATCAAGAGCACCGGATAAAATCAAACGGTCTGCAATTTCTAAAGCCTGCTCGCCATAGTCTGGCTGCGAGATAAGTAAATTATCAACATCCACACCCAGCTTTTGAGCATAGCCGCTATCAAAAGCATGCTCAGCATCTATTATGGCACAGATACCACCCTTCTTTTGCGCTTCCGCGATTATGTGCGTAGCAATCGTTGTTTTGCCTGAGGACTCAGGCCCATAAATTTCAATAACTCTTCCCTTAGGTATGCCGCCAATACCAAGAGCTGTATCAAGACCGATAGAACCTGTTGATATTACTTCCATCTCCTTGTCAACTCGTTCATTCATCATCATTACACTTCCTTTTCCAAAGTCTTTGTCTATCTTATCAATAGTAAGCTTTAATACTTTTAGTTTATCTGTATTTGACATATTTCCATTTTTAATGTTTGCGAAACTAAGATACTTAGCCAAGAAAATTTCTGTTTTTTTACAATGTACATTAATTATATAATTCCAAAGTCCATATTTTCCACTCTCATTCTTTTTATAGTCAATCTGCTATTTTAATATTGTGCATAAGTTTTTGTTGTAGATTTAATATCATTTTTAGTCATAAAAATTTTTTATTAATGCGAGTTCTTTTATCAATTTCTTCTTTTTATCTGCTGATTATTTTGGCAAGTTCAGCGAAAACAAATGCTCAGCAAAAAACATACTGCAATCCCATAAACATAGACTATGGTTATTGTCCCATTCCCGATTTTATACAACAGGGAAAGCACAGGGCAACTGCTGACCCGGTGATTACTTTATTCAAAGACAATTACTATTTATTTTCTACAAATCAATGGGGATACTGGTATAGCGCCGATATGCTTAACTGGCATTTTGTTCCGCGTAAATTTTTGAAGCCCTATCATCATGTGTATGATGAATTATGTGCACCAGCGACAGTTGTATTAGGCGATACATTATTAGTAATCGGGTCTACTTACACACAAGACTTTCCTTTATGGATGAGCACTAATCCAACAACTGACAATTGGAAAGAGGCTGTTGATTCATTTAAAGTTGGCGCATGGGACCCTTCTTTTTTAGCAGATGATAATGGCAGGCTTTACATCTATTTTGGCTCAAGTAATTTATATCCAATTTACGGCCAGGAGATTGACCGAAAAACTTTTCAACCCATTGGAAAAAAAGTTCCGCTGATTCATTTGAATGATTTTATTCATGGATGGGAACGCTTCGGAGAATATAACGACAACACTTTTCTTAATCCATTCATCGAAGGTTCATGGATGACAAAACACAATAACAAATATTATCTGCAATACGGAGCTCCGGGTACAGAGTTCAGTGGTTATGGAGATGGTGTATATGTTGGTGAGCATCCATTGGGGCCTTTTACTTATCAATCCCATAATCCTTTTTCGTATAAGCCCGGAGGTTTTGCAAGAGGAGCAGGTCATGGCGCTACTTATCAGGATAAATTTAGTAATTGGTGGCATGTATCAACAATGGTCATCAACATAAAAAATAATTTTGAAAGAAGAATTGGTATTTGGCCGGCAGGGTTTGATAAAGATGATATTCTATTTTGTAATACAGCTTATGGCGATTACCCTCATTATCTGCCAACAGAAAAAAATAAAGACCAGCATAATTATTTCACAGGATGGATGCTCCTGAATTATAATAAACCCGTAACTGTATCTTCAAGCTACGGAGGTTATGAACCTAATTATGCCGTTGATGAAAGCATAAAAACATATTGGTGTGCAAAAACGGCTGATAAAGGTGAATGGCTGCAATCTGATTTGGGAGAGATTTCTACTGTAAGGGCTATTCAAATTAATTATGCTGACCAGGATGCAGAATTTATGGGCAAGCAGCAGGGAATTTATCATCAATATAAAATTTATTCTTCTCCTGATAATAAAACATGGAACCTGTTGATTGATAAAAGTAATAACCAAACCGATGTGCCTCATGATTATGCTGAACTTTCTTCTCCGGTGCAGGCACGATATATAAAGATTGAAAACATTCTCATGCCTACCGGCAAATTTGCTTTGAGCGGCTTGCGTGTTTTTGGAAATGGTAACGGCGCTAAACCCGATACAGTAAAGCATTTCATTGTTCTGCGAACTAAAACCGATAAGCGGAGTGCATGGCTCAAGTGGCAACTCTCAGATGATGCAACGGGTTATACCATTTACACCGGCATTGCTCCCGATAAACTATATACCAATATTCAATTGTATGGTGTGAATGAATATTATTTTAAAGCAATGGACAGAAATAAGCCCTATTATTTTCAAATTGAAGCTTTTAATGAAAATGGAATAGGCAAAAGAACTTCGGTTATAAAAGTTGAATGATTTTTAAAAAATAATTTTGGCGATAATTTATTAATCGTATATTTGCGATATAAAATATAAAGGCGGCAAATTAACTCGCCTTTTTCTTTCCAAAAATTAATCGGTAAAATACGATAGATGGCTGTACATAAAAAAGAGGAGTTCACTAATAAGGAACAGGAACTGGCTGCCTTTGCCAAGGCAATAAGTCATCCGGCACGCATTGCTATTCTTAAAGTTCTGGCACAGCGCAATGAATGTATTTGCGGAGAAATAGTTGAAATATTACCGTTAGCACAAAGCACCGTAAGCCAGCATTTAAAAGAATTGACTAAGGCCGGATTAATCAATGGCACAGTGGATGGCCCAAGAAGCTGCTTTTGCATTAACTGGAAGGCATTTGAAAAATTCATGAATGAATTCAGCAGCTTATTTACCGCATTAAAAATAAAAAATGAAAAAGCATGTTGCTGAAAATAGTTTGCAAACAAGAAACCAATTTTTTTAATCATTAAAAATTAAATGCTATGGTAACAAAAGAGTATAACCAATGCTGCAGCGACCCCGGTTGCTGCACTTCAGCAGAAGATACTATGCCGGTTCCCTGCTGCGGATGTTGTTAGAAACATTCATAAAGCCTTTTTGCTTTATTGCAGAAAGGCTTTTTAATTTTACGTGTATGATAATAAGAAATATGACTGAAACTGATTGGTCTGCAGTTGCCACAATTTACAAAGAAGGCATTGCAACCGGCAATGCCACTTTTGAAACAACTGTTCCTGCATGGGAAGATTGGAATAAGTCACATGCAACTGCACCAAGACTAATTGCCGAAGAAGATAAACGGGTTCTTGGCTGGGCTGCTCTTACACCTGTTAGCGATCGTTGCGTGTATGCAGGTGTGGGCGAAGTAAGTGTGTATGTAAGCGCAGAAGCAAGAGGCAAAGGTGTTGGAAAGAAATTATTGCAGACCTTGATTGATGAAAGTGAGAAAAATGGATTATGGACATTGCAGGCAGGAATTTTTCCTGAGAACACTGCCAGCATAAAAATTCATGAAGCCTGTGGCTTTCGTATTGTTGGCAAAAGAGAAAGAATTGGCAAGATGAACGATAGGTGGAGAGATGTGTTGTTGCTTGAAAGAAGAAGCCATGTTACAGGTGTATAATTAAACGCCATGAAGAAAAAAATTTTATTTGTTTGTGTTGAAAATAGTAACCGCTCTCAAATGAGCGAAGCTTTTGCAAAGATGTATGGAGATGATAAAGTGGAAGCATATAGTGCAGGCTCAAAACCTTCTGGTGTAATTAATGAAAAAGCAATCACGGCGATGAAGGAATTGGGTTATGATTTGTCAGCACATCAATCAAAAAGTTTGGAAGAAGTAAAAAAGTATGCTCCTTTTGATGTTGTGGTAACCATGGGTTGCGGCGATGCCTGCCCGTGGATGCCTGCAAAAAAATTTGTTGACTGGCAAATTCCTGACCCTAAAAATTTGCAGCCTGAA
>JBBRBB010000038.1:0-31599 GCA_038206235.1 Chitinophagales bacterium | reverse complement strand
AGATTCATAGATGAGTTTTTGAAGGCATAAAGACCTCTGAAAATATCAAAGGAACTACTTTGAAATAGCTCCTTTGTTTGACGTTTTCGTCGGTCATCAAGTGTATCCCTGGCAGGTTGCTCTCCAGCAGAGCCTACTTCCGTTTAGCTTGATAGATCAAAGATGAAAATTGTATTTTGATTAAAGATAAAAGTGAAAAATAAACAGCATCAAAAATGTCCATTAGAAACAATCGTCTTAAAAATAGCATCAAAAATGTCCATTACTCCTCAATTTTTGGAAAGCCTCTTTGTTTCTCCCTGAATATTGTTATCCTTTTTTAAGCCGGTACTTTTTCAGGTACAGCAGAATCTCCAAAAATTAATTGCTCATCCCTGTCTTCAACGGGAATTTTCCTTATGAGGTCATCATATTTTTCATCCTGATTAGAATAAACTCCATACGCATCCATACTATAGCCAATTAAACCATCCTTTGCCTGTATTACATATAATATTGCAGATTCAGACGGGCTTGATTCACCTTCAAAACGAAAGGTTTTTATTATCAGCAAATCTTCGGGATTATATGTTTTTCCTTTACCTGCCGTAAAACATCCTTCGGGAGTTACTGTAAATTCATTATCCTGTTTTTTTTGACGCAGCCTTTCAAGCACGGTGCTTAAAGTGGTCATTTGTGTTGATGTTGCCATATTTATTTTTTTATGATTGATGTATTTATGATTCAAATTTTATACCCGAAATAATATAAAGGAACTTATGGCTACAAATACTAATGATTAATAATCAGGGATGAAAGAAATGCATTTAGCCGTATAGAGATGTGGAAGAATAATCCCATTTATGGTTTCAACTGTTCTTTATTTGCTTCATCTCCTCTTGTTAAAAATGCATCACTCCACTTTCTTATTTTAGTAAAAGGTAGTTTTAAAAGATAACCAATAGTGAACTCTTCAGGATTGCTGTAAGAAGGAACTCCTATGACTATTTGGTTTTGCGGAATATTTAGTTTGACGGTATGATGTATTCTATCCCACCAGGAAAAAATAACTGAAAAATTTCTGTCTGTTTCATTGCGTATCACTGAATGATGAATGCCATGCATTCTTGGCGTAACAATAATTTTATTGAGAACCTGTTCAAGCCTGAAAGGTAATTTCCAGTTACTGTGATGAAACTGCGTGGCAGCCTCGAAAATTATTTCATAAATAAGCACTGTAGCAGCATTGGCGCCAATAAGAAATACACATGCTCCCCTGAAAAAGACAGAGCCTATCAATTCACCAAAATGAAAACGGAATGCAGTGCTAACATCAAGGTCATGGTCTGTATGGTGCACCAAATGAAAACGCCATAAAAAGGGAATTTTATGATTGAGAATATGCCACACATAATTTGTATAATCGAGCAGCAAAAATGCGATAATCGCTTCTGCATAAGAAGGAAACTGATATAAATAATTCAATCCAAATTGTACTGACTGGTTTTCAGTCGCTAGCCAAACCATTATGGGAAGCAGCAACAACCGAAGCAACACAAAAGACGGAATTGAAATAGCAAAATTGATAATTACTCTTTTAAATCTTTGCTGCACTCTTTTTCGCAACTGAAACTTTGTTTCAAGAATAAATAAAAGAATAAACAGGAACAGCAAAACAGAAACGCCAACGGTATTAAAAAATTCTTTAGTCATATTAGCTTCTTAACTTTTTACCCTCTCCCTTTTTTGTTTGTAAAGTAGCATCCTTATTCAGCTTTAATTTTTGCTGCTTTTCGGGTGAAGAATTTTTGGGCGGATGGCAAATCATCATTTTAAAATATCGGATTCCGTCTTTAATGTTAGCGGCAAAATGCGGTGGTGGCTCATAGCCATACGCCCTGTATTTATTTGGTTTTACTTTTCCTTTTCTTCTTACAAATTCTGTAAAGGCTATTGTCCAGTTATCAAAAGCCTGCATAAATTTTTCTTCCTCAATCATGTGCTCTGCCTGCATATCGCTGTATTTTTTTCCTTCGCCAATTACTTCATAGCGCCATAAATTATCGGGCACTTCAACGCCGCCGTACCGGCATTGCCACACCAAAGGACGGTAAGCATCATGGTCGTTTTCAAAAGGTTCATCATCGGGATTAAAATATTCTTTATGCATTAAAATTTCAGGTCTGCCGGTTTCATCAAGCTCATCTCCTCCATTATCTCCGTAGCAAAAGAATGCGGCAGTTCTTCCTTCAAGATGATTCAGGCTTAGCTTTTTCCACTTTTTGCTATGCTCCAATGCCATTGCTTTTTCAGGATTTTTATGGTCAATGGTGTTTTCATCACGGTTTCCGCCATTCATACATACTAATCTGTCAAACATCAGTTTCAAATTGCCGGAAGGTGCATACCAATTCACAGGACCAATAATTGCCCATGCATCAGCCATATCAAACCTTGCATACATATCGAGATTCCACATAAGGTTAGGCTCTTTTTTATTGTTTCTGCTATAGCAATTGCATGGCCACACGCATGATACCATTGAGGTAGAGACACAGGCATTGCAGCTTTGAATTTTTTCCCTGCCATACACATTACCCAAATCTTCATAATCAATTTCCCAAGCCTGCGGAAGTTTTTCTGCCATGCGCAGCATTAATGTTCTGGATTTGGAATCTACACCCGGGCAATTATACTGCCGCCTGCAGGAGCCTGAAATAAGAAGCACTCTGAATGGTCTTTGCGCAGTTGGCAGCTTTGCATTATCATCATTGGGTTTCATGTGTATATTTTTTGTTTTTCTTTTGCTACATGGAATAACCAAACTTTTATGCAATAATGAACTTTTGCAATATTCATCGGCAATATGTTTAGCATTAACCCTGAATGGTTATTTCATATTAAAGTTTGTGCTTGCGAATGAGTTTGCGATGCAGCTTCAATAATCGTTCCTGTGAATAGCCGAGGTAATATAAAAACCAGATACGAAAAAAAATTAGCTGCATCCGGTAAATGCCATTATCCAGATATTTTCTTGCCGAGGTTGTAACAGCGCCATTCATCACTACAAACTTTCCATATTTTTTTAAACGATGAATAATTTCCTGGTCTTCCATCATTACTAATTTTTCATTAAAGCCTCCGCTTTTTGCAAACACTTCTTTTGTTACAAACAAGCTTTGGTCGCCAAAGCGAACGATATTTACGTTGAAGCGGGTGAACCAGCAGTTAGCTTTTAAAAACCAGTGTTGGTAATTAAATGAAAGACGATAGCAGCCGCTTGTGTTCTCTTTGTCAATTTCATTGAAAATATCTTTTGAAAATCCCACAGGTGGTAATGCATCTGCATGAAGAAAATATAAAATGGGAGATGAAGATGCCGCCGCCCCGGCATTCATTTGTACAGATCTTCCCTTTTTACTGATAATTATTTTTGCTCCGCTGTGTTCTGCTTTTTTGATTGTATCGTCTGTGCTGCCGCCATCAGCAACAATAATTTCATGCAGTTGTGGCGCATCCGTTGCATTTGATATATAAGTAATTGTATTTGCAATGTTTTCAGTTTCGTTGTACGTGGGTATGATAACGCTTATCATATAACAAAATTTTTTTATCGAGTAATTCTTTCATTTCTTCTAATGCACAACACGCATTGATTTCTCCCCTGGGAAATCAATAATTGCAAATCATTATTTATTTGCAAAAAAATAGAGAGCAATGATGGTTGTAGCAACTGGTATTTTTTTTATGAACCCATGTTTGTATAAAACCTCTTTTTGAAAACGGCAAACTATATACAAACAATTTTCAGTTTGTCTCTTTTTTGTTGATATGATTTAAAGTGATTCTATTGTTTGCTTCAATAGCAATGCTAATTTTTCATCAGCATTTTCGGCCACTTTAATTATTTCCTGAATGTTTACAGGCTGGAGGTTATCCGGGTTGCATTCATCTGTTATAATAGAGATTGCAGCACAGGGCAATTGTGCCTGATTTGCTGCAATTACTTCAGGCACTGTTGACATACCTACCATATCGGCACCAATAATTTTCAAATAGCGGTATTCTGCTTTTGTTTCAAGATTAGGTCCATTTACCGCCGCATATACACCGGCTTTCAATTGTATGTTTAATTTGTTAGCGCACTCTGATAGTTTATTTGAAAGCAGGGAATTATATGGATTGCTCATATCAGGAAAACGGGAACCCAACGCATCAAAATTAATTCCTCTAAGCGGATTAGCACTTTGCAAATTGATGTGATCACTAATAAGAACGAGGTCTCCTTTTTTAAACTTTAAATTAATACCGCCCGCAGCATTTGTAAGAAACAAAAATTTAATGCCAAGCATTTTCATTACCCGAATTGGAAAAACAATCTGCTGCATAGTATATCCTTCATAAAAATGAAAACGTCCCTGCATACATAAAACTTTTTTGGCGCCAATAGTTCCGCAAACAAGATTGCCTTTATGAAACTCAACAGTTGATACCGGAAAATGGGGTATTTGAGAATAGAAGAAAGATTGTATGTTATCTGTATATCTTAATAATTTATTGAGACCTGTACCCAATACCACGCCTATTTCGGGCTGCACCTTTTGATTTTGCAGCCAGGCTGTTGCCGTTTGTAATTCACTTAGATAATCAAATGCTTCAGTAATCATACTTATTAAAAGATGAATGCTTAATTTATAAAAGTAATAAAAGAGTTACTGATACGTGAATTATGTGTGCAGCCTTATTCATTAAAAATTTTTAACAGAGATGGTTTTCTTTGTGGTATAACTATTGAAGCTTAAAAAAAAATTCCAGTTATGGAAAGCTTATATCTCCCCATTGCCAAAAAAATTTCTTTATTGGTAAAGCTTCTCAAAAAAAGTAAACAAGAACTTGAAATAGCTGCATCTGATTTGAAGGAACAAGATGTAAAATCGTCTGTTATTGGAATAGCCCTTGAAACCAACCAATATGCAGAGGAATTAAGCGGTCAATTAAAAATGCTGGGTATTGAAGACCCGATAAAAGAACATCCAGAAGAAGTTTCTGCGTCTTCTGATAAGCTTCTTAAATTGTATACCAAAGATTCCATATTTATCTATTGCCATAAAAGTGAAAAGAAATTTATAAAGGCATACACAGATATTCTGAATGAATATTTTCCGTACCAATCGGTAAGATCAATGATGATTTATCAGCTTAACGAAATCAGATGCGCATTTATGAGAATGCATTTTCTGGCCATGTAAGAATATCTTTATTTCATTTTAAATTCAACTATAAGTTAGTTGGGAGGAAGTGTGATTTTTTTAAATTGCAAATTTAGTTACCCAATTTATTCTACTTTTTCTTCTGCGTTCTCTGCATTTTCAACAATATCACCTGGCTTAAACAAAATATTTTTTGCTACAGTTCTCCATTTATCTTTTTTGCGTAATAAAAATTCAAGGTCCATGGAAAAATGAATGAACTCTTCTTTTTGTGCATCTTCCATAATTGCCTTTGCATCTTTATCTTTTTCAATGGATATTCTTTGCTCGTACCAGCTAATAGCTTCGGCTTCTTTTATTAATGACTGAATCATACGGGCAAAAGTTCTTGTTTGCTGGGAAAGTTCCTCTGGTGGCTCATGATATTGGTCTGCACTCATGTTTTAAAATTTGGAGGTTAAATAAATCAATACATTTCAGAAACAATTTTTCCAATTCACAAAAACCAAACAGGGCAGTAATTAAAAGTAATATATGCGGAGGAAGGGACTCGAACCTATATTCGGGATGACAGGATTTCTCGTATACACACTTTCTCCCGACATTAGTCTCCCGACTTTGTCGGGATTAAACCACTCGTAAGCCATGTTCTAATCAAATCTTCTATGTATTTTTTACTTTTTTTATTCTTAATTTCTTTTTCTCTTTTAAGAGCGGCTGTTCTGCCCAAATAGGTTTCAAAATATTTCAACCGCCATAGCCTTTTTGATGCCGTATATTTACTAAAGCCATCTGAATGTTTAGACATGCGGCAATCCAGATCATCACATTGCCCTGTATAAAAAGAAAAATCTTTCAAGCTTTGTAAAATATATACGAAAAATTTTTATTGCTTCATGCGGAGAGTGAGGGATTCGAACCCTCGATACCCTTTAGGAGTATACACACTTTCCAGGCGTGCTCCTTAAACCACTCGGACAACTCTCCATTTTAAAAATTATACACTTTCTCCCGACCTTGTCGGGATTAAACCACTCGGACAACTCTCGATATAGTCTGCAAAAGTATCTGATACCGTTCAGGTATTGCCGAAGGCGGGATATTTTATAACGTCCAGCGGCGACCCGAAGATAAATAGAATTACTGAAGTGAATAACCCATAATGACCGAGCGAAGCCGGTCGCCCCGAAACTGAAGCTGATAGCGATATGCAGCACATTGTTATTCCGTCTGCCTCGCTTTTGGCAATGCTTTTGTATCGGCTACCCTGACATTTGTTCGAAGCAGTGTCATTTATTTATCCTATTATATTTTAAATGTAACTTAACCACCAATGCTGGTGTGTGCTTTTAAAATTGTTATACCATTTGCAAATCGGAGAAAGAATAAACACGGTAGCAAGCCAAACAAAATAAACAATCATTAAACTAAAACCATATCCTGTAGGAAAATCTGATATCGTTGTTAGTGATTCTCATCAGAAAAACAGACGTGCCTGAAAGAAAAATAAAAACAGGAGCACAAAAATGAGTAATCCATCTTGTAAAGAAAAGGAAAGGTGTACTGCTTGCGAGGTCTGTTGCATCTTCACTGAAGCCCTTGTAATGAAAAAAGTCACGGCTGTGGTCAAGCACCATCATAACCATTACGATACCTCGAAGCAGGTCAATGGATTGGATTCGGGGTTTTATCAAAGTAGGATTATTCATTCTGTCATCTTGAGTAAGCAGTGTTTCCAAAGGGTTGCCGATACCCTTCAGCTTCCGAAAATTTTTTCAGCATTCGCCGTAGTTATTTCAGCTACTTCTTCTAAAGAAAAACTTTTTACTTCAGCTAATTTTTCGGCAACATATTTAATGTAGCTGCTTTCATTTCTTTTTCCGCGAAAAGGTACCGGCGTTAAATAAGGTGCATCGGTTTCCAGCACTAAATGGTTTAAATCTATTTTCTTTATTACCTCATCCAATCCTGATTTTTTATAGGTTAATACACCGCCGATGCCAAGATAAAACCCCATATCAATAATTTGCGTGGCGCTTTCATAGCTGTCTCCAAAGCAATGAAAAATTCCTCTCACTCCTTTTTGTGCAAAAGGTTTCACAGCATCAATGGTTTGTTGCATGGCATCACGTGTATGTATTACTATGGGCAGGTTATATTGTAAAGCCCATTGCATTTGTGTTTTGAATGCATCATATTGCTGAGCAATAAATATTTTATCCCAGTAAAAGTCTAAACCAATTTCTCCTATTGCTGCAAACTTTCTTTTTTGCAACCAGCTTTCAACCAAACTCAATTCCTGTTCATAATTTTCTTTTACAGAGCATGGATGCAAACCCATCATAGTAAAACATAACCCTTCATACATTCTTTCTAATTCAAGCATTTCATTCGTTACCGCACTATCAATGGCTGGCAGGTAAAATTTTCTAACACCCGTTTGCTGTGCCCTTTTAATTGCCATAGCAATGTCAACTTTAAACTCTTCGAGGTATAAATGACAATGCGTATCGATAAAATTCATTAGAATAATTATTTTCAATCCCTTTATTCACAAGCGTTTCAGAGCTTTCATTTCTATAATCAGGAAATGTTGTGATTTTAATAATATTTAATCTGGACATTGCCATAAATTTCTGAATAAGTGTGAAAGTGATGTGGAGAATTTTAATGCGGTTTTAAAAAATTTACCATATCTTTGACACTGTTTTCATAGGGTACGGATTAAAAACGGGCTGAGGTTTCTACCTTAGCCTTTTCTTTTTTACTTCTTATTAAATATCACCGTGTTCATTTTTTGGGCTGAATGTTGGGTTTTAATGTATGTTTGTTTAAAACAACATCCTGCATGGCATTTCATTCCTTTGACACTCTTGTTGATTTTTTGCACCCCTTAAATCTATCATTGCTTTCAGAAAATAAAGAGTATAAAGATACTCAATTAGGCAGGCACATTTCTTTTTTTGAAGATTCTCTTCCTGATATATCTTCTGCTGATTTGGTTTTGATTGGATGTAATGAAACCCGCGGCTCAGGCGAACCAATTGCAAGCATATCTGCTGCTGATGCAGTGCGCAAACAATTTTATAAATTATACAACTGGCACAATGAAATTAAAATAGCAGATATAGGTAACATAAAGCGTGGCGCTACATTGTATGATACATACGTCGCTTTAAAAATTGTGTTTAGCGAAATTTTGAATTATAATAAACGAATAATAATAATCGGTGGTTCACATGATTTAATGCTGGCCCAATACAACGTATATGCTGAGATGAAAAAAATAATTGAAGCAACTTGTATAGATGCATTCATTAATCTTGATGCAGGCAGTGATTTGCCGGCAGATAACTTTTTAATAGAAATGCTGACAAGTGAACCGAATTTTTTAAGACATTATAATCATATTGGCTTTCAAAGTTATTTTGTACACCGCGCCACACTTGAAACCATTGACAGGCTTAGATTCGATTGCTACCGTGCCGGTATTGTAAAAGAAAATATTTTGGAGATGGAGCCGGTAATTCGCAATTCCGAATTATTTGGTTTTGATATAAGTGCAATACAAAACAGTGATGCACCTGCTAATCTTACTACACCAAATGGCCTCACCGGCGAAGATGCCTGTACATTGATGCAATATGCCGGAATGAGCTTGGTTGCAAATATGATTGGAATTTATGGCTATAATCCCAGCCACGATGTGCATGAGCTAACTGCTAAACAAATAAGCCAGATGTTATGGTATTTTATGGAAGGTATGATGAAATGCAGGCTGGAAGCGCCGCTCAGTGAAAGAAATAAATTTAATGAATACAAATTAATTTTTGCAGAAGTAGAAACTGCCTTTAGGCAAAACAAAAAAACAGGAAGATGGTGGATGCAATTGCCCAATGGAAAATTTATTCCCTGCAGTTATAAGGATTATAAAACAGCCTGCAACAATGAAATACCCGAAAGGTGGATGCGGGCTGTGGAAAGAGGCTGAATTCAAATTGATAATTGAAAATGGAAAATGAAGAATACGTATGATCTGATTAATTCAATGACTGAATGACCATTGACTTAATGACTATTGACTTAATGACTACTGACTGTGTTTTCCTTCCACGCCAGCATTCCGCCCGTAAGATTTACCATATTTTTAAAATCCATTTGTTCTAAAAACAAACATGCCATGCCACTTCTGTTACCACTGCGGCAGTATGCAATTACCTCCTCATCTTTCCACTTTTCAATTGCATTTGCCTGCATGTTTTGAATTTTTCCCAAAGGAATATGTGTGCCGCCGATATTATATTCAGCTCTTTCATTATCTTCCCGCACATCCAGAAGATTAATTTTTTCGCCTGCGTCTATACGGCTTTTTAGTTCACTTGCAGTAATCATTTTCATTCCTTACTATTTTAATTTGGAGGTAATTCGTCTGGTTGTAAATTACCGGTGCTGTCTTTCACAGGAGGGTTCATGCTTATCCATACATCCATTAATTGTCCCGGGCTTATTTTGTTTGTTATTTTCTCTCCTGTAGCAATAAGAGATGATGTTGCAGGACTTTGTTTTACAATGAAAGCAAAGGCAGTATCTTTTATAAAATCATTTACAAGAATAGCTCCGAGACCAATATTCTGGCTGCTTAAATAAGACCTTGCTTCGTCAACCGTCATGCCAATAAGATCAGGAACATTGAATTGTTCATTGCCAATGCCGCTCCCCAAAACAAAGCTGATTACGCTGCCCATGCGAATCTTTGTTCCGGGTGAAACAGGTGTGCTGTTGTACAGTTGTTCTTTCACTGCATTCTTTGCAATATCGGGAACAAAAGAAGTATCGCCCAATTTTAGCCCCAATGTGTTCAAATACATTTGGGCGCTTTTAAAAGAAAATCCCCGCAGGTCTGGCATATCAATCATGGGCGGCACTGACCGGTTAATGGTGAGATATATGGTGCGGTTTATTTTTACGTTTTCATCGCTTTCGGGAGATTGTCTTGTTACCGCAAGAGGTTTTAAAGTATCATTATAAATTGAATCCTGAACGGCAACTTCAAATCCTTCTGCTTCTAAAAGATTCTTTGCTTCGGGTAGTGTTTTGCCTGTAACCTGCGGAACTTTTATTGTTTTATTATGCCTGGTAATTGAGCTTAATGAAGTAAAAAAAATAAAAAGCAATAGCAATAGTAAGGCTATCGCTGCAAGCAGATTTATATAAAACGGTTTTTTTGTTATGAATTCAAACACGAAAGATGATTTGGAAATTTGTGAATTGGGAAATTAGAAATTGAATCTTCTTTTCAAATTATTTTTTTGCATATAAATTTCAACACTTAAAATTGAATTTCAAATTTCTTATTGGCATTATACTTTATTATTTAATGCTTCTTCTATTAAAGCGGTATAAAATTCTTTTAATGTCCAGCCCATAGCTTTTACCTGCAGGGGTACAATGCTTGCGGCAGTTTGACCGGGCACTGTGTTTACTTCGAGCATAAAAGGCTCGCCTTCAGTTTCATTATAAATAAAATCAATTCTTATTACTCCGCGGCAATTAAGAACCGTATATATTTTTTTCGCCGCAGCCCTTATTTTTTCTGCAACGGCTTCATCAACATTTGCCGGAGTTATTTCTTCACCTAGCCCCTTGTATTTTGCTTCAAAATCAAAAAAATCTTTTTGGGTGATAACTTCCGTAACGGGCAAAGTAATGATATTATTATTTGTTTTAAAAACACCTATAGTAAATTCACGACCCTTTATAAACTCCTCAACCAAAACCTGGTCGTCTTCTTTAAAAGCCTTTTCTAATGCGGGCTGCAAATCTTTTTCGTTTGCTACTTTGCTCATGCCAATACTGCTTCCTCCATTATTTGGCTTTACAAAAACAGGGAGATGAAGCTTGTGTAAAATTTCATCTGCAGATGCAGCAGTATGTTTAAAAAGATGCAACGATTTTGCTACTCTTATGCCTGCAAAAGCTGCAACCGCAACCGTAAATCTTTTATTAAAAGTTAAGGCAGAAGTAGCTGCATCGCAGGTAGTGTAAGGAATATGGAGTGTATCAAAATATCCCTGGAGCTTGCCATCTTCTCCGGGTGTACCGTGTATGCACATAAGCACACAATGAAAAGTTATTTTATTATTTTTTACGGGGATTGAAAAATCATTCTTGTCTAAAGAAATTTTGTTGCTGTTTTCATCTTCATAAAACCAGCCTGATAGATTTATATCAATTTTATATACATCATATTTTTCTCTGTCAACATTTGCATCTACAGTAAGTACGCTTTGATAACTTATTTCTGCTTCGTTGCTGTAACCGCCGGTGAGTAAGGCAATTTTTTTCTTCATTAAAAGAATGATTGTAATTGGTCAAAGATAAAAGGATTATATCTTGCGGTATTATTTTGAAGTTCGTACAGGCTTTATTGTGTGCTTCACAAGCTTAATTCCTTTAAAATAATTAAACTGTTTTTGATTAGCGTGAAGAAAGAGATGTCAATAATATAAGGATAGAGACAGTATCGCATAAAGTTATCTCTGGCCATGTCTTTTCTCTAAGCGCTGCAAGAGTTACCTTCCTGTTTTTCCAAAGACCGGCATTACTTATAAAATCTTCGGTATTTGAGAACTGTTTTTTTCTTACAGATACTTTTCTTATATCAGGCTTATTTATTTTTAATTCTTTTTCCATTAGGAACAAGCTTACAAAATTTCAACAATCTTATCAGCCTTGGAAATAAACTTTGCGAAAATAAAAAAGGTGAAGGATTCTTCATCCTGCACCTCTCGTTGACGGGAAATATCACCCGTTGTTACAAAAGTTGCGTTTAAAAGCAACAGTTAATTATACAGGAAAGATAAAGCTTTATTTGAATTATTCAAACAATTTTAAAAATCTTTTATACTCAAATATGCATTCTTTCTTTTTTGGCGAGTAATTCTTCAACGGTTTCACGGTACATTTCATCGGGCACACAACAATCAACAGGGCAAACCGCAGCACACTGCGGCTCTTCATGAAAACCCTGGCATTCGGTGCATTTATTGGGAGTAATATAATATACGTCAACACTTATTGGCGCAAAGCGTTGGTCTGCATCTGCCATAGTTCCATCCATCAAAGTAAATTCACCTTTTATAGTAGTACCGTCAGCTATTGCCCATTCTACACCTCCTTCGTAAATAGCATTATTGGGGCATTCCGGTTCACAGGCGCCGCAGTTTATACATTCATCAGTTATTTTAATTGCCATGATTTTTTTTTGTTTGCAGATAAAAATATTTTTGCTGTGTAAAATTAAGGGTTGAAAAATGAATACACAAGAACGAATTGATTTGCTGAAAAAGCTGCATGATTATTTATTGAAAAATAAGGGAGAGTTTCAGATAGTGAAGCAAGAAGCTGCTCAGAAAAATCTCTGGTTTATTCCTGAGTTTATTGAACTGGCTGTTAATAATATCGCCAGTCAATATCTTGAAAAAAATAAGTTGGAAGCATGGCTGAAAATTTATGAGTGCGGGAAATATGATAATAAGAAAATAAAAAAAAGTGTTGGTATTGTTATGGCGGGAAATATTCCATTAGTGGGGTTTCATGATTTTCTTTGCGTATTTGCAAGCGGACATAAAGCAGTAATAAAACCATCTTCGAAAGATGACGTGCTGATAAAACATCTTTTTCAAAAATTATTCGAATGGAATACAGAGGTTAAGGATGATATTACTTTTGCAGAAAATCTTAAAGGATGCGATGCATATATTGCTACGGGCAGCAATAATTCATCAAGATATTTTGAATATTACTTCGGGAAATATCCTAATATCATTCGCAGAAATCGCACTTCTGTTGCGGTGCTCAATGGCAGTGAAACTGAAGCTGAATTATCTTCTCTTGCTGACGACATTCAGCAGTACTTCGGTTTGGGTTGTCGTAGTGTTACAAAGCTGTATGTGCCCGAAGAATATAATTTCATTCCGCTTTTATCTGCATTAAAAAAATATAATTATTTTATTGACTTTCATAAATACAAAAATAATTATGACTACCGGCTGACACTGCTAATACTGAATAATATATTTTATATGACAAACGATTCCGTTATTCTTACAGAAAGCTCCTCCCCTTTTTCACCCGTAAGCCAGGTGCAGTACGAATTTTACAGCGATAAAAAAAAGATAGAAGAAATTGTAAATAACAATCCAGATATTCAATGCATCATCGGCCATAATTTTATTCCATTCGGCGATGCGCAATCACCTTTGCTTACTGATTATGCTGATGGCGTGGATACGATGAAATTTTTGTGCAGCTTGTAAACTTATAAGACAATAATTTTGATGAAACAGATTTTGAATAGTTTTGATGCGTACATCAAATGTATAAATAGTTGTCCGCATTTTTACCAAATGAGTTGATACAATCGCTGCATGGCGTAAAAGGCTTTGATGAAAACGCTTTCGAAGCAGTGCATGAAAATGGTGAACGGATTACTTCAATCAGAATAAATCCTACAAAAGCTTCCATCGAAAAAATTCTTCTTTCACTTAATAGTGTTGCGACATCCAACGACAAACGACAAACGACAAACGACAAACTTTCCCCCGTTCCCTGGTGCCCTCACGGTTTTTATTTGAATAAACGCCCTGCATTTACTTTTGACCCTTTGCTTCATGCAGGCGCATACTATGTGCAGGAAGCCAGCAGCCTTTTTTTGTGGGAAGTTTTAAAACAAATAATGGGTAATAATAAAAAGCAACTTAGAGTGCTTGATGCATGTGCAGCGCCGGGCGGTAAAACAACTTTATTATCTTCTTTTTTTACAGATGGATTGATAGTATCTAATGAAGTGATAAAATCAAGAGTAAATATTCTTGTTGAAAATATTACAAAATGGGGACAGGATAATGTTGTGATAACAAACAATGACCCCAACAATTTTTCAAGGCTGTATAATTATTTTGATGTGATTGTTGTTGATGCGCCCTGCAGCGGAAGCGGGTTGTTTAGAAAAGATAAAGAAGCCATAGATGAATGGAGCAAAGAAAATGTAAAGCTCTGCAGCCTGCGCCAGAAAAGGATTTTGGAGGATATATATCCCACATTAAAAAAAGAAGGAATACTTATTTATTCTACCTGTTCTTATTCAAAAGAAGAGAATGAAGGTATTTTGGATTGGTTGATGGGCAACTATCAACTGTCTCCGAAAGGAGTCCTTTGGACAACTGCCAACTGCCAACTGCCAACTGATTGGGGAATTGTTGAAGTGCAAAGCGATAGACATAAGGCGTATGGCTACCGGTTTTTTCCTGATAAAGTACACGGGGAAGGTTTTTTTATTGCTGCCTTTTTTAAAAAGGAAGGCCACATTAATCACCAGCAATCATATAAAGAATTAACCGGCATATCACAAAAAGAAATTTCTGTGATAAAGAATTTTATAAAAGATGAAGGTGAATATTTTTATTTCAGGCAAGGCAATAATGTTATCGGATTACCTCAGCAATTCAAAACGGATTTGCTTTTGCTGAAACAACATTTGTATTTGCGCAAAGCGGGTGTTACTATTGGTAGCTTTAAAGGAAAGGATTTTATCCCCAGCCATGAACTTGCAGTAAGCCTGTTAGTAAATGATTCACTTGCAAAAGTTGAATTAACCAAGGAGCAAGCCATTCAATATTTAAGAAAGCAGGAATTGCATTTAGGTAATTTACAGAAGGGATGGGTGCTGGCACAATATGAGGGTATTAATCTTGGATGGATGAAAGCGCTGGCAACCCGGATAAACAATTATTATCCCACAGAATGGCGAATATTGAAAGATACTAACTGAATGTGCAAATCAAAAAGCGCAGAGTTGTTCATCATTATATACTAAACAATAATTTTGCTCACCTTTAAAATCAAATAAATTCAGGCATGAAAAAAATATTTTCAATAGCAATCAGTTTCGTTTTTTTATTTCTCTCCGTTGCAGCGTATGCGCAGCAAACAAATTTTATTTCACATACAGTGAAGAGCGGCGAAACCTTAACTGGAATTGCCACAAAAAATCATACAACAGTTGGAGAAATCATGCGATTAAATGGCTGGCATACTGATTCTAAGCTAATAATTGGCGATTCAATAAAAATACCGCAAACACAAAATCTGAATACAATAGCAAAGCATGATACAACCGAAAAAAAATTTTCAGTAACCATAGTTGAAAAGCAGATTAACTCTGCAAAATATACAGTTGCCAAAGGAGATAATCTCTTTCAAATAAGCAAGCGATTTAATGTTTCTATAGATGATTTAAAAAAGTGGAACAATCTTACGGATGGCGGTGTGCATGTAGGGCAGGCATTAATTGTAGGTAAGAGTTCAAATAGTAAAATCGTAAATAACAAAGTAAGTACAGATACTGCCCATGTAAGTAAGAAGAGAACTGCAGAACCGGAAATTAAAGCGCAAGAAAATATTGCTGCTGCAGAATTGGGGCAAGAAAAAAAAGATACTGTTACAACAGATGTAAATACTGAATTGCAAAGTCAGCCTGAGACAAATAGCAGTGAAATCACCGATGCCGGATATTTTTTAAATGATTTCGGGAAAGACGTTGACAGGGAAAATCTTGAAACTGTTTCGGGTACTGCCATGATATTTAAAACGGCAAGTGGCTGGGGCGAAAAAAAATATTACATACTGATGAACAATGTTGTGCCTGGTTCAATTGTAAGAATAAGTTCGACGAATGGTAAAGCTATTTATGCAAAAGTTCTTTGGAATATGGAAGACATTAAGGAGAATAATGGTCTTGATTTCCGAATCAGCAATTCCGCCACTGCAGCTTTAGATATTGCCGATGAAAAATTTCAGCTAACAATTAGTTATTATAAATGATTTTGATAGATGAATTGACTTCCAACTGTCAACTGCCCCCTGTCAACTTCCAACTGTCAACTGTCAACTGCCAACTTCCAACTGTCAACTGTCAACTGCCAACTGCCAACTGTCAACTGTCAACTGTTCTAAATCCTCTTAAAAAATCTTCAACAGCCATTCTCTTTCTCCCTTGTAGCTGCACATCAAGTAAATAAATAAAACCATCACTGCAGGCGAATTTCAGAAAACTCTTTCCATTCGTTTGCATATTTCCCGCTTCATATTTATGCGCTGTTATTTCTTTTTTGCTTCTAAAAATCTTCAGCATCTTATTATTCAAAAAAGTAAATGCGACAGGATAGGGCGATAAGCCACGAATAAGATTATGAATTTCATCCGCAGTTTTATTCCAATCAATTTTGCATGTTTCTGTAAATACTTTTGGGGCATAATGCAGAATTGTTGATTGTTGATTGGCCCCCAGACTCTGCGAGTTGATTGTCCACAGGACTCTGCGAGTTGATTGATTAATTTCATTCCAGTTTCCATCTGCCAGTTGCTGAATCGTGTTTACCAATAACTCTGCTCCGATAATTTTCATCCTGTCTTGCAATTCGCCTGCAGTTTCATCATCGCCAATTGAAATTTTTTCCTGCAACAAAATATTGCCGGTATCAATTTCATGCTTCAATTTAAAAGTGGTAACTCCTGTTTCCTTCTCACCATTAATTATGGCCCGGTTAACAGGCGCGGCGCCTCTATACTGGGGCAGTAGTGATGCGTGTAAATTAATTGTTCCAAGAGGCGGCATATTCCATACAACTTGTGGCAACATGCGAAAGGCTACTACAACCTGAACATCTGCTTTCAATAATTTTAACTGGTGCAAAAATGTTTCATCTTTTAATTTTTCAGGTTGTAGTATGTTTAAATTTTTTTCAGTTGCATATTTTTTTACTGCGCCTTCGTGCATCTTCATTCCGCGACCGGCAGGTTTATCTGATGAAGTAATCACACCTGCAATATTGCAGCCGGCTTTTATCAATGCATCTAAAGAAGAAACAGCAAATTCCGGTGTGCCCATGAATACTATTCTTAAGGATTGCAGGTTTGATATTTGATTGTAGCTTGAATTCATAAATAAAAATAGGCAATAGGCAATAACGAATAACCTGCAATCTAAAATCAATCATGTGGTATCATTCAAAATCAGGATAAAGAAGATATTTCTTTCGTATCTTCTTAAATTTTTCTAATGCAGGCTTCCAACTTTGGCAAATTTGTTTTGCAGTTTTTCCTTCTTTTATTTGTTGCATCAATATATTATTTCCTGCAAGCTTGTTGAAAAAGTAATCAGCATCTCTTCCTGATTGTGGTTTAATAAAAAAATTTTCTTTATCAGGATAAAGCGCATAAGCCTTTAGCAAATACTCTATATTCAAATGTTCATTTAATTGCGAGAGTAAAGCTTCTGAATTGGTTGTATAAACATTCCATCCATAACAAACCTGGTCTTTAAACTTAGGCTCTTTTGCTCCTTCATTTGCAACGGGTGTAAACGCATACAAATTATCAGGCAATGCAGGATCCCCGAAAATACAAAAAGGATGCTCTGTGCCACGACCTTCGCTTATTAAAGTTCCCTCAAAAAAACAAGTTGACGGATACCAGTACACCGACTGCATATCACGCAAATTGGGAGATGGCTTCACGGGCAAAGCATACTTACTCTCATGCGTATAGTTTGCACATTTTATTACGAGGAAATGAAAGGGCGTGTCAGCAGAATTATTCGCGTTGCGGTAGTATTCATATTTTTTATTTGCGGCTTCACTGCTCAGCCATTGTTCGCCTGCAATCATAAAAGCGTATTCACCAATCGTCATTCCGTACACAACAGGAACAGGTTGCATGCCTATAAAGCTTTTGTAAGCAGTATCAAGCACTGGTCCATCAATATAAAATCCATTGGGATTGGGTCTGTCTAATATCATCAAAGCCTTGCTGTTCTCAAAAGCCGCTTCCATAAAATATTGCAGAGATGAAATGAAAGTATAAAACCGCACCCCAACATCCTGTATATCGAATAACAAAACATCTACATCGGCAAGGTCTTCAGCAGATGGCTTCAATTTTTTACCGTACAGTGAAATAACTTTTATTCCGCTTTGCTCATCAATATAAGTTTTAACTTTTTCACCCGCATCCGCATTTCCCCTGAAGCCATGTTCCGGTGCAAATATTTTTGTGATGTTTACACCAAGCTTTTGCAGCGAATCCACCAGATGTATGTTGCCAATCATAGATGTTTGATTTGCAAAAACAGCTACCCGCTTATCTTTCAAGAGAGGAATATATACAGAAGTGCGCCATGCACCGGGAAGAATATTCTGCGATAATGAACAGGCTGTAAGCGCAAAACTTAAGAAACATAATATTAAAAATCTTTCCATGGAATTATGCAATGTGGAAAGTTATTAAAATTCATCGCAGCTTGTTGCTGCGTTTTCTTTATTCAATGGAATATGACAAAAGATATTAACAATATATTCCTTTTAACAACTTTTTAAATATCGTCAACGTAACTTTTTTTACGCATGGCGGATCATATAAAAAACAGCAAATGAATTAGGTGGAAAATCACATAAGAATTTGTGGAAAATCACGTTTTTCAATAAAACCATTGATGTCATTTTTGATAATTATTTAAATATTCACCCTTTAAAACAAGCCTATATGCTTCCCTTAAAAAAAACATCAATCGAGTTGCCTCCTGAACTAATAAAACAGTTGAATGAACAGCTCGACAAAGCAAAAAAATTAATAGATAATCATTTTATGTTAGTACCAGAAAAAAATATGAAAGCTCAACAGGAAAAAGAGAGTAAATCTGTTTCCTTTGTATCGGCTATTGGCATGAGCTGCGAAAAGAAAAAAACAGAGGTGCAAATTAGTTTTGTTAATAACTACATGCATTGTTTTATTCTTCCTTCGTAAAAGCAATTTACTGTTTTGCTAAAGCGAATAATCTATTACTTTGCACGGCTTAAAGTATAATGCAAATGCTAGTAATAGGTTTAATTAAGGAAGGAAAAATTCCCGCAGACAATCGTGTTGCGCTTACTCCAGCCCATTGCAGGTGGTTACTCAAAAATGTGAAAGACTGCAAAATAATCGTAGAGCCTTCTGCCGTACGTTGTTTTTCTGATGATGAATATGTGCAGGCCGGTGTTGAATTGAAAGATGATTTAAAGGCCTGTAACCTTCTCCTCGCTATTAAAGAAGTTCCAGTAAATATGTTGCTCAGCGGGAAGACTTACATGTTCTTTTCGCATACCCGGAAAAAACAGCCGCATAATCAGCAATTGTTTCATGCGATGATAGATAAAGGCATTACCTTAATTGATTACGAATGTATGGAGCATGAAGACGGACAGCGCATAATCGGCTTTGGTTTTTTTGCAGGGATTGTAGGCGCTCACAATGGTATTATGGCTTTTGGAGAAAGGACAAAAACATTTAGATTGGAAAGAGTTTTTAAGCAAAAAGATTATGCCAAATTGATTCACACCTATTTTGGCTTAAAGCTTCCTGATATAAAGATTGCTGTAACAGGCAATGGACGTGTGGCGCATGGCATTCTTGAAATAATGAATTTGATGGATGTGCAGGAAGTGGAACCCGAAGATTATCTTTCCAGAACATTCAGCTATCCTGTATATGTGCATTTGAAAGGCGCCGACCTGTATAAGCATAAAGAGAATCACGCTTATAAAAGAAGTGAGTTTCACCAAAACCCGCAGCAATATAAGAGCCTGTTTGAAAATTACTATACAGATACAGATATATTAATGAATGGCATTTATTGGGATGCAAATATTCCGCGTTTGTTTACCTGGGAAGAATTTCAGAAACAGGATTTTAAAATACAAACTATCGCAGATATTACTGATGACTTTGGCGGAAGCATTCCCTGCAATCTTGGAGATGTTACAATAGGAGAACCGGTTTATGGTGTTGATAAAAAAACCTGCAAAAAAACGGCTCCTTATCTTTTAAACAGTGTTGATGTAATGGCGGTTGGTAATCTGCCCAATGAACTGCCAAGAGATGCAAGCCGCTATTTTGGTGAGCAAATAATAAAATATATTTTGAATGATATATTGCAGGGCGGAAGTAATATGATTAAAAGAGCTACCATTCTTAAAGATGGAAAGCTCACAGAACATTTTTCTTATCTCAGCGATTATGCGGCGCATTGACACAGTTAGTCAGGATGTTGAGGCGCCCTACGAATTTACTAATAGCGCTTATTTTTAAATTGTTTTTTTTTAAACAACAATAATTAAAACAGATAAGTATGAATGCGGAAATAGGAAAAGCTTTAATTGCCCTTGTAATCACAGGGATAATTGGAGGTATCATAAAAGTATATCTCGATTATAAGTCTAAGCTAATGGGAAATATTTGGGAGAACAGACTTGAAGCATATATGAAGTTCGTCAGGAGGACAGCGTTGTTTCCAAAATATCCTCGTAAAGAAGTTAGATGGAAAGAAGTATTTAATCTTAGTATGGATTTTCGAGATTGGTATTTTGAAGGTTATGGCTTAGTGTTAAGTACTAAAATTCGTGATAATTATTTTGATTTACAAGAATACATTTTAATCATCACTAAAGAAAAAATAGATAGTGAACAAAAACTCGATGATAAAGAATATGATGATTTACGTGAAAGATGTTCTAACCTCCGCTCATTGATGGCCAAAGAACTCGAATCTCGTGAAAGTCCAATTTGGTATCGTTTCACAAAAGAACCTAAGGCGTGATAAATTTTCAATTACAGCTGGATTATTAAAGAAACAAGATTTTATTAAATATCGTTATCATTTAAAAAAGTTCTGTGAAGAAATTGTCTGAAGATGATGAAACTTATTTTAATACTGACGGCTTTACCGTAATGACCGAAGAATATCTTTTGCAGCGTGGATACTGCTGCGGCAATAGCTGCCTCAATTGCCCTTACTATTATAAAAATGTTCCTGAACCCATACGAACCATTTTGCTTGAAAAAAGAAAAGCATTAAATAACAATGCTTCGAAGCAGGAATAACTTTTTATTCTTCTTTCTTGCCTAATTCTTCCTGTTTTAATTCTGCGCCTGCTTTTTCCTTTTTCAAATCGGTGCGCAGTAATCCGAATATGCTCATATAGAGATTGGCTACCCACACTATAGAGAAGCCGCTGATTAAATATCCTCTCCAATCAGTATATAATAATTTAAAGCCGGTAACAATAAGTATAAGAATTGTTACATAATGGCTAAAGCAATACTCGCAGGTAAATACATAAAAAAATTTTCTTGCCAGCAGCGTTTTACGTTCCTTGCAGCATCTTTCGCAATACTCTCTCGGCTCACTAAAAATTTCTTCGTGTGTTACCGTCCATGCAATGCATGCAACAGGAATTGACAACATAAACAGCCATGTAATTTGCTGGGAGAGTGTCATAATTATATCATCGGGTTTTAAACATTAAATATATTGTGCTTCAACGAATATTCGATTTATATGCCTGTTTGTTTTTTTTCTCCTTCACTTTGCATAGTTATATAGTACTTTACTTATAACATTTTAATTTCCCCCGCACATTTTATCTTTACCCATTATAATTGCAAACAACTTTGATTGTAAAGAAAGTCTTTAAAATTCTTGCACGTTTTATTTTAATAGTGCTTGGTCTTGTGCTGCTGGTTTGGTTGCTCATTCAAACAGACGCAGTACAAAATTTTCTCATACCAAAAGTAACGGCACGCTTCTCTAAAGAATGGAAAACAGAAGTTACCATTAAGCATGTGAGCTTTTCGCTCTTTGATAAAATGGACCTTGATAAAACACTCATACGAGACCGGCAGCATGATACACTATTATACGCCGGTGCATTGCGTGTACGCATTACAGACTGGTTCTTCTTTAAATCAAAAGCCGATCTAAAATATATAGGTCTTGAAGATGCTGTGATAAAGCAGCAGCGCAAAGATTCTGTATGGAATTTCCAGTTCCTGATTGATTATTTTGCTGCACCCCAAACAACGGATACTACCAAAGGCATTGAACTTAATATTCAAAAAATTGATTTTAAAAATGTAACTATTTTAAAAAATGATGAATGGTTTGGTCAAAAGATGTTTGCTAAAACAGGAAGCATGTTGCTCGAAGCCGATAAAATTGATTTTGTAAATAACATCTATCAAATCAACTCGCTTGAACTGGATAAGCCTTATGTAAGCCTGAAAAATTTTGCCGGAAATAAACCTAAGCATCCTTTCCTCAATACAAATAAAAAAGATTCCGGATTATATTTTAATGCTGCCGGCATTATGGCGCAGATAAAAGAATGCAATATTACCAATGGCTTTTTTGGAATACAGAAAGGCAATACTGAATCTTTAAAAAATGTTTTTGATGGAACCAATATTCAGGTATCAAAGCTAAAAGCCAAAATTGAAAACTTCAACTTCACTAACGATACCATAAAAGCAAATATCAATCTAAGCGGTATTGAACGCTGCGGATTAATAGTAAGGCAGCTAAAAACGAATTACAGGCTTACGCCGCAGATAATGGAGTTTGCCAATCTTGATATTCGCACAAACAAAAGCAGGCTCAGTAATTACTACGCCATGCGTTTTAAAGATTTTAATAAGGACTTTGCTGATTATGTGCAACAGGTAATCATGGATATTCACCTGCGCAATTCCAGTGTAAGCTCAGATGATATTGCTTATTTCGCCCCCGCTTTAAATCAATGGAATCAACAGTTCACCGGCAATATTATATTTCATGGAACTGTATCAAACTTTAAAGTGAACAATTTATCTCTTCGCAACAATGCCCACAGTTATATCGCAGGAAATCTTGCCATGAAAGGATTACCTGATATTAATAAAACACTCATCACATTAACCAGCGCAACAGTTCAAACCAACAGCAGGGAAATTGCATTTTTATACCCGGGCATTACAAAAATATCCAATCCCAATCTTGCACAATTGGGCAATACACGCTTCACCGGAAATTTCAGCGGCACTTACCGTGATTTTGTTGCAAAGGGAAATATAAGCAGCGCTTTGGGAAACATGTATGCAGACATATCCATGGACTTTTCAAAACCGCAACCCAGCTATAAAGGCAAGATTCAAACGCAGCAGTTCAACATAGGAAAATTTTTGAGTGCAAATGGATTAGGGAATGTTGGCTTTACAGGCGATATTGAAGGCTATAGTTTTTCTCTTGACAAGTTAAACACAAAGCTCAACGGCTCTTTCACCACACTTGAATATAATGGCTATACTTACAGCAATCTTACTTTTAACGGCGCAGTCGAGAAAAGCAAATTCAATGGCGAGCTAAAGGCCGATGACCCCAATTTCAACTTTACCAGCATTATTGAAATTGACCTTTCAGGAGATAAACCCAGCTTTAATGTGCTGGGCGATTTGGAAGATATGAAGTTGAAAAATCTAAATCTCTCAAAAGAAAATTTTGAGCTTACCGGCTTATTCGATTTAAACTTTGTAGGAAGAAACATTGATGAATTTACCGGCTCGGCGAAAATATTAAACGCAAGCATTCTTCATAATAAAGTGAGATTGAATTTTGATTCGCTTTCTGTAAATTCATATTACGATTCATCAAACCAAAAAATTCTTTCGGCGCAAAGCAACGAGTTTGATGTAAGCATTCGGGGTCAATACAAAATTTTGGATTTACCAAACAGCTTTCAATCATTCCTTAGCCATTATTATCCTGCATACATAAAGCCTCCGAAAACAATACCACTCAACCAGCACTTTGCTCTTGTTGTTACTACAAGAGATTTTGACCGCTATGCAAAAATTCTCGATTCCAATCTTTCAGGCTTTAGCGATGTATATGTTCTTGGAAGCATTAATACCATTGGCGATAAGATGTTTAGTTTGGATACACGAATCCCCTATCTCAAATACAAAAATTATTCGCTTGAAGATGCAAGAATCAATGGAACCGGAACGTATGATACGCTCAATGTTTCAGGAAATGTTGGCAGAATTTATTTGAATGACAGTTTTTATTTTCCTAATACAGAGCTTAAAATAACTGCTGCCAATGACCACTCTGTAGTAAATATGTCAACCAGCGCAAACAGAACATTAAACAGCGCTGAATTAAATGCCGATGTATTTACATTGCCCGATGGTGTGCGCATAAACTTTCAGCCCTCATCATTTGTTTTGAATGAAAAGAAATGGAATCTTGAAAAGAAGGGCGAACTGGTGATACAGAAAAAATTTGCCTCGGCGCATAATGTAAAGTTCACGCAGGGTTTGCAAGAAATAGCTATCGAAACAGAAGAAGAAGATGGCAGCAATACCAGCAATCTTGTTGCAAGATTAAAGAATGTGAACATGGCAGATTTTATGCCGCTCATTTTACGAAAGCCACAGCTTGAAGGCATTGCAAACGGTAATATTTATCTCCACGATTTTTATGGAAAGTTCAACATTGATGCAAACATCAAAGCATCAGACTTCAGGCTCGATAAAGATTCCGTAGGCATTGTAAATGTATCAGGCAATTATAACAGCACCAATGGCAAAGTTCAGTTCAATGTAATATCAAACAATGAAAAATACGATTTCACTGCACAGGGTGCTTACAATACAAAAGACTCAACCCATAACCCACTCAATACAACGGCTCATCTCAACAATACAAAAATTAATTTTATAAATGAATTCCTCGGCGGTTTATTCAGCGATATAACCGGGCTTGCCACCGGCGATGTAACGCTTCACGGCGATATTAATTCACCGCATCTCACCGGCGAAGTTTTATTAAGAGATGGCGCACTTACCGTAAACTTCACCAAAGTTCGCTATACCATTGATTCAGCATTGTTCAACTTCAAAGAAGACAGAATTGAGTTTGGCCAATTCACCATTCACGACGCCAGCAACAATTCCGGAACAGTAAAAGGAATATTGTATGAAACCGGTTTTAAAAACATGAGCTTTAACCTTGATATGTCATCAGACAAAATGTTATTGTTTGATACAAAACCAAACGATAACGAACATTTTTACGGAAAAGTTATCGGGCGTGCAACGCTTAGCCTGAAAGGCCCCGAAGAAAATATTCACATGGTAATTAACGGAGAAGTAAATGATACTTCACACATCTTTATCCCAACATCGAGCAGCAAAGGGAGCACCGAAGCAGATTTCATTGTATTTAAACAATACGGAGACAGCATAAAAAAAGACGAACCAAAAAAACCTTCGAGCCTTACGATTGACCTCGATGTTTCAGCAAACAACAATGCACAGATAGATGTAATTCTCGATGAACTAACCGGCGACATTATAAAAGCCACGGGCAATGGAAGATTACAAATTCATGTGCCCGCCACCGGCGACCTTACTATGAAAGGACGCTACGACATTGAGGGAGGAAAATATGATTTCAATTTTCAAAGCCTTGTAAAAAAACCCTTCGAACTGTTGCCCGGCACAAACAGTTATATTGAATGGAATGGCGACCCCTACAATGCCCGCATAAACATTGATGCACTGTACACTGCAAAGAATGTAAGCCTCAGCAATCTCGTAAGCGGCACGGGATTAAATCTTGGCGGCACCGTGCAGGCATACAAGGGAGATGTGTATGTAATTGCTGAATTAACGGGCAGGCTTACTCAACCCGATATACAATTCAGGCTCGATTTTCCGCAGGGCAGCCCCATAAAAAATGATGATAACTTCAATTTATTTTTAAGCAAGCTGCAGAGCGATGATAATGAAATGCTGAAGCAGGTAACGTGGTTAATTGTGTTTGGCTCATTTGCACCGTATGGCAGCATTGCCGCAAATCAGCAGTTTGCAACATCAACAAGCATCAATACCATTTCGCAGAAAATTGCATCGGAAGTAAACAAGCTGGTATCAAATCTTCTTTACAGGTTAACAGGTGATAAAAGTTTGCAGTTTGATATTGGTACGCAAACCTACAGCAGCGCCTCACTCTTTAACAGCGGTGCAGGCGGTACAAACAATACACTTGACAGGCAATCAGTGAATCTGAAAATTAATCAAAGCCTTCTTAATGGCAAGCTGCTGATTACTTTTGGCAGCGACTTCGATTTTAATCTCACCAGTTCCGCCGCAGCACAAACGGGCAACTTTCAGTGGCTGCCCGATATTTCTGCGCAAATAGTTCTTTCAAAGAATGGTAATTTAAAAGCTATTGTTTTTAACCGCAGCAGCCTTGATGTGTATGGAGGCGCCATTGGTCGCCGCACCCGGCAGGGCATCAGCATTTCTTACAGCATAGATATCGACAGCGATAAAATGTATGGAGCTAAACCAAAACCAGTACGCAGTAAAAAGAAGGTGAATGAAGTTGGGAGCAGATAGTGCACAACAAAATTGTTTCAATCAGCGATAGAAGATTAGCGTAATCATAAAATGAAAAAAATAAAAATTGCAATAGCAGGTATTGGCGGTGTTGGCGGATACTTTGGAGCGCTTTTGGCAAAACACTACGAGAATAATGATGAAGCTGAAATATTTTTTATTGCCCGCGGAGAAAATGAAAAAGTTATTTCAGAGAATGGACTTAAGGTTGAAAGCACAAAAGGTAATTTCACTGCATATCCGGCAAAAACAACTTCTGATGCTGATAGAATAGGAATAGTTGATTTTCTTATTTGTACTACCAAAAGTTACCACCTTGAACAAATCCTATTACAACTTTCACCTTGTATAAACACTTCGACTGTAATTCTGCCCCTGTTAAATGGTGTAGACAGCAACGAGAGAATAAAATCAATCTTTCCTGATAATGAAGTTTGGGAGGGTTGTGTGTATTTAGTTTCAAGACTTGCGGCACCGGGTTTTATCAAAGAAACAGGCAATATCAGCTTACTTTTTTTTGGCTCATCAAACGGCACAAAAGAAAAATTAAAATTAGCTGAGCATATTTTTTTAAATGCAGGGCTTGAAGCAAAACTTTCAGAAAATATTCAGCAAACTATTTGGGAAAAGTTTTTATTTATTTCAACTATTGCCACAGTAACTTCCTATTTAGACAAGTCAATCGGAGAAGTTTTAGCTCACAATGAGAGCAAATTGCTTCTGCACTCTCTTTTATCAGAATTAAAAAACGTAGCTGATAAAAAGAATATAGTTTTACCTGAAAACATAATTAATAAAACAATTGAAAAAATGATAAAGCTGCCTTATGAAACAACATCTTCAATGCATAGCGACTTTCAAAAAGGTAAGCAAACCGAAGTGAATTCTTTAACAGGCTATGTTGTTGAATCAGGCAGGCAGCTAAATGTATTAACACCCACGTATAACAAAATTTATGAACAACTGGTTAAGAAAACGCAGGCTAATAAGTGCTTACGAATTAACCTGTCAGGTTCAAGAACCTGACACGTTTTTCAAAATTTTTTATTATTTTATTTTTTGATTGTAAAAGCTTTTTATATTTGAGGGGAACATTTAAAAAACAATCTCATGGCATCAACTTCAGAAACCGGTAACGCAAAAAATATTGCGAATTTTAAAGCTCTCAATGAAATTAATGGAGGATTTGGTGCAGATTATGCACCGTCGAATCCTTTGATTGTACTTGCAACGATGGTGGCGCAACATACTGCCTGTGATGGATTGCAGGGTGACGTGAACAGTGAAAGCGGAATTTTTCAGCCGATAGAAAATGCGAGGATAATAGAGTTTGCACCTGTGAAGCCGCTTGCGAGGAGAGTGAGGAGCGCTGCTAAAAGCTGTGGTGCGGGACCCGCATTCGTTAGCGATGTGAATACGATTGCAGCTAAAATTTTGGGAGGGCGAATGAGCAAGGCGAAGCCAACAGAAGGCGACCCTGCAGGCACAAGCGCCAGTCAGCAGAGCTATGATAATACTGTAAATAATATGGATGCGCTGGTGAAGGTGCTGAAAGCGGAACCTAAGTATAACCCGAGCAAAGCTGACTTAACGGTTGGGAGCCTGACAGCGAAGCAAGTGAATATGAATAAAGCAAATAATGCTGTGAAGGCGGCAATTGTTCTTTATAATAAGGCAGTGATTGCCCGGAATAAAACACTCTATACTACGGAAACGGGATTGTGTGATGTGGGGCAGGCATCGAAGGATGAGGTGAGGGGTATTTTTGGTTTTTCTTCGCCGGAATTTAAGTTAGTGAGTAAAATACAATTTAAGAAACTTGTGGATGTGGATTGACCTTGAGAGAGGGAAGAAGAGATAGCAGCCGCTTTGATTTTTTCAGGCGGCTGTTTTTGTTTTTCAGGTGGGAGTTTGATTTTTTCAGGCGGGAGTTTGATTTTTTCAGGCGGCTGTTTTGTTTTTCAGGTGAGAGTTTGAGTTTGGCAGGCGGGAGTTTGATTTTTTCAGGCGGGAGTTTGATTTTTTCAGGCGGGAGTTTGAGTTTTTCAGGTGAGAGTTTGGGTTTTTCAGGTGGGAGTGTGAGTTTTTCAGGTGAGAGTTTGAGTTTGTCTGGCAGGAGTGTGAGTTTTTCAGGTGAGAGTTTGAGTTTGTCTGGCAGGAGCGTGAGTTTTTCAGGTGGGAGTTTGAGTTTGGGTTTGGCACAAGTACGCTAAACGCACATGGCTTGACTGCATATTTGCGCCAGTTGGGGGTCATTTTAATATTAAAACCACTGAACGTTATTTGCATGTAAGCAAGAAACAATTGGTAAATATTATTAGCCCTTTTGATGATTTATGGAATAAAGAAGGTATAAATTGGTAGAATGGATTGTCCTAACAACAATACAAAATGTATAACATTAAGGTGTTGATTTTCAATAGGGGCTTTTTTTGAAGAGTTGCATATTATAGCATAAATTAGCGTGTTGGCTGCAAGGCTATTGGTCATTCCGTTTCTAAAGAAAATTTTAATGACACATCTTCTTGACATACCCGTTTTTTTCGGACTGAGCATTGAAGTTTATTTCATTCTGCTGTGTATTTCTATTCCGACTTACTTTTTTTGGCGTTGGGTTTTTAGAAATCGAATTGCTGACAAGACCAAAATAAATATATCAGTTTGGACTTCTACAATCGTTTTGACACCTATAATTTATGTCGGCATCATCGGCATATTTATTTATTTCATTTCGAGAGAGCCAAGCAGCGACTTTGACAAATCAAAATGGTTGACAGATAGAGAAGGAAGGTTTGCAATGGGTGACGACATTGTTAAAAGTAAAATCCTATTGGGTAAGGACACTAATCAGGTTAAAAAATTATTAGGACAACCAACATGGCAAGACAGCCTAAATAAATCCTGGACGTATGATATGGGTGCAGGTGGTGGCGGACTTGGATTTTTGTTTCATAATTTATCAGTCAATTTTGATAAAAATAAAGTTGTTAAAGTTGACCACATTCGGATTAAAGATTAAAAGCCCTGACAGCCAACATTCGGTTTGCTGCTATGCTGGCAGACGGAATAACAATCGGCTGTAGTTCGCTATCAGCTTTGGTTCGGGCTCGACGTTCAATTTTCGACTTTTAGTTGTTAACTTCAACTTCAGTTTTTCAAATCGGCTGCGGCTCCGGGCTGGACGAGCAATGAATTCCGGCACAGCAGCAAGCCCTACCGTTAGGCGCAATAAGACCGCCGACAACTGACAAAAAAACCTTGCTATATGAAATATTTCTTAGTAACCACTTTTCTTAATTTATTATTCATATCTGTTTGTTGTCAAACTAACATTGAAAGCAGAGTTAATCGAATTGAAAATGGATTAACTCAAGAAGTAATTTCATTTGACACAACTTCTATCAAGAAAATGAATATTCTTGATAGAATGAAATATTATAAAGTAAATGGGTTAAGCATTGCGGTTATTGAAAAAGGCGAAATACAGTGGACAAAAGCTTATGGACTGTCAGACGCCAGTACGGGTGAAAAGGTTTCAACTGAATCTTTATTTCAAATTGCATCCATTGGCAAAGTCATTACTGCTTTGGCTGCGCTTAAATTGGTGAAAGATGGAAAAATTACTTTAGATGAAGATGTCAACAATAAGCTTACTTCCTGGAAAATTGTTGAGAATAAATTCACAATAAAAGAAAAAGTAACACTACGGCGTTTGCTTTGTCATTCAGCAGGCTTTACTGATGATTATGGATTTGCCGGATACAGTGTTAGTGATTCTATTCCACCACTTATAAATATTATCAAAGCGCAACAACCTGCCAACAATACAAAAGCCTTAATAGTGAATTATGTACCGGGAACGCTTATGCGGTATTCTGGTGGCGGTTACTTGATTATTCAACAGCTTATAGAAGACATAACAGGAATGTCATTTACAAATTATGTAGAGAAGGAAATTTTTAATAAGCTTAATTTACAGTCAAGCACTTATAATTATTATCCTGACAGAAACGGGTTTAAGATTGCACGAGGGCATGATGAAAATGGTAATATTGATGCAAAAGAAAAGTATCATGTTTATCCTGAAAGTGCTGCTGCTGGCTTCTGGACTACACCCGGAGATTTAGCCAAAATACTTATTGAAATGCAACAAGAGTATAATGGGATTACAGACAAAATTCTGAACCAACAATTATTAGATTCTATGCTAACGCCTCAGTTTGAATTTAATGACCGGGGATTAGGTGTTGCTTTAAAAGGAGCTGAACATGTGGACGGATTTTGGCACGCTGGACAAAATGCAGGATACAACTCCTTAATGTACTCAACTACTAAAACGGGACAAGGAGCGGTAGTAATGCTTAACTCCGACGGTGATATTGAACTGGCAGTAGAAATTATGCGAAGCATAGCCAATGAAAACAAGTGGCCATTTATGCAAACCAGGATAGTTACAAAAGAATCTGCGGACACTCTGAACGAACGTATTGGAGCCTATAGATACAAGGAGGGAATAGATTGGAAGATTAACCGAAAAGGAGATGGATTGGTTATCCAATGGAAAGAACCTCATCAGAAAAGATTCCAAGCTCCGTTAAATCTATACCGGACTGAACAAGGGCACTATATAATTAAAGAAGAGCCTGACTTGTTGGATTTCAAATTTTCATCAGACAACGGGGTTAAAACATTCATCTTCTATAAATATGGTGGTACAAAAATGCTTCTGGAAAAAACAGATTAAACATGTGCCTAACAATAGGTTTGGCAATAGGCTGGCAGACGGAAGAACAATCGGCTACAAATCAATATCAGCAATAGTTCCAGCTTGACGTTAGTAATTTAGCTTTTAGTTGTTACCTTCATCTTTAGTTTTTCAATCGGCTTCGGTTACGGGCGGACGAATTTCAAATTCCCTGCCATCGCCAAGCCCTACCGTTAGCTGCAAGCATTTCGCCGGTTCAATAATCTAACGCAACGCTAAGGCCTGAATTGTATATCAGGTAGTTAAACGACTATTTCGTCCCAATACCCTCTTAAGAACCAATGTGGGAGGGTGTTGGGACGAAATGGGAGTGTTGAAAAAGTAACG
>JBBRBB010000037.1:0-33488 GCA_038206235.1 Chitinophagales bacterium | reverse complement strand
ATTAAGTTTTAACAATGATGGAACTTTTACTTACACTCCCTTTAGTTCATCGTTTGAGGAATTTATGGCAGGTGCTACTTATGCAGATACATATAACCTGTGGGGTCAATATGGATTTGCCAATTCCTGGGAAAGTGCCGCGCATGAATATTCTAAAACATATCACGAAACCCCGTTAAGACCCATTGTAGTTACAGCGCATAATGAATTTGATATTTATCATAACGCATGGATTGTGCCTGATGATATAATGGATTTGAACAGACAATTAAGGCAGAATGGATTTGCGCCTGGGGACTTAGATAATTTTTGGTCTAACTTAGGATGGGCTACACGCATGACATCTGAATGGGCTTTTTATTTTGGACCTCAACAAAGAACTTTCAATAATGATGCCATTGCAGGAGCATTAATGAACTCAAGAATAGTAGGAGAAGCAAGAAATTTTTGGTACGATAAAGTTAATGCGGGTAATCCTATAACATCTTCTGTTACAAATTTTAAAGGAAACTCAAGAGTTGGCGGCGGCAATTTTGGATTTACAGGATTACTACATGCTGGCTTAGATCCTATTGAACAATTTATGGGAAGCACAAGCCAATTTACAATTAACAGTGATGGTAAAACGCTTACTTATACTATAACAAATGTTACCAGTTTTCAATCATTGATGTATGGATTGACGCCTTCATTTCTTAATTTTTACAATACTACACAGACATACATTTTTACAGAGCCTATAAATCTTAACCGCATACATCCATGATAAATTTTAAAAATAAAAGTGTACACATCAGTTTGGTATTGTTATTACTTACTGGATGCATAGGCGCTGCTTCGCATAATGAAAAATTAACAGGAAGATTTTATTTATTAGCAATAGATGATATGAGTGATATGACTGTTTGCCATTTAGATAGTATATATCGCATTGGTATTATACCCTCAACTGTTTTTGCAGTAGGATATAATGATAAATATATAATTGCAAAACAACATCCGGAAGAACTTACGAAGATTGATAAATCAATTACCAACTATTATATTATTCCAATTAAAAACGTGCAATACTATAATGAAAAGGATGTAATTGGACCAATGACAAAAGATAGCTTTGAAAATAAGCGTAAAGAGTTAGGTGTACCTGAAACTTTAAGTTTTACAAAAGTTTTTAAGGAATTAGAATAAGAAACTCCTTCCATGGTTATTATTTAGTTAGTTTCCGAAATTTTGCACGGTAAAAGTTCTTTGAAAGATAAATCGCATTGAGTTGAAAAAAATAAAATTATTACCCGTTCGGGCTGGAGATGAAAAGTATAAGCAGCATGGCAGCACCCCTCTCCACCAGTGGAGAGGGGCAGGGGGTAAGGTACAAGTTTAATGGTGGCACAGAATTGAACGAAAGCTTTGATGTTTATTATTATGAAACACCCTTTAGAAATTATGATGCACAGATTGGAAGGTTTACGGGAGTAGATGCGCTGGCTGGCAAAAACATAAACCAAAGCCCTTATGCATTTGCGAATAACGACCCTATTTATTACAACGACCCAACGGGATTAGATGCTGCATTAGATTGGGTGATGGGAAGTCCTCATGATGGTCAACAGATGCCTGGTGCAGTTGGAATGACACCGAATGGACCTCCAATTGATGGTGGCGGTGGCATTAATGATTATGGGGGAAATGGTGGGGGAGGAAATTTATATGATTTTTTTGTAACATTATACAATATAATGCCCAATAATTCTTCCTTAACAATTTCCTCAGATTGGAAATTCGATTTGACTTATTTCAACGGTACTTGTGGCGGTGCATGGGATGTATCAAATCAATGGGATGAAGGATTTATAAATGAATACCGCCAATTTGCCAGTACCATAGCAAAAGATTTAGAAGGTTCCGGAGAAAAATTTACATGTGAGGATTTTGCTTTAAATCTTTTAATGCTTTTTTCAGCAGCAAACGGTTTGCCTTTAAGTATCAAAAATGGAAGTAATCCTGAAGGATACAAACCTCAAGATTTTAATAGTTTGGCTGATTATTACCGTACTGTTGCGTCAACGACAGGTGCAAATGATTTAGGAAATCCTAAATACCAAAATACAATTCGCTTGGATGGTTATTCATCTGCTGATGCAGGTGATTTAATTTTATTTTCAAATGAAAAAGGAGAGGTTGGACATACACAAGTAATTACCAACATTACACCGAATGCGATATATATAGCTCAAGGAAATTTCCCTGATCTTGCTGGAAGAATAGCTTGTTATTTGTCAGACCCCTTTCATACAGAAGACCCATTCAGTATTGGATATAAAGGAGTTCCTGTTCAAATCGGATATTATTCGATAGCAAATGGCAATTATCATAATATCAGCCTTAGCGAAACAATTCCTTCTCTTCTTTTTTTATCAGGTACTTCTTTTTATCAATGGAATTTTTATGGCTTCAATCATTAAAAAATTCAAAATGTATAAAATTTCTTATTTAATGGCATTGTTACAAACACTTTTAATAGTGCTTGCCATCTTTGTGTGGTATAACTTTCATCATTTAACCAAAGAGAATGTAGAATGGTGGATTAATACGGGAGAAAATATCATGAAGTATCAAATAATACCTGTTCTTTTTTTTGTAGTCACTTTTTTTGTCTCCATTTTTTATAAAGAAAAATGGTGGCTGAAACTTATTATAGGAATTTTATCAATAATCGGTTTCTTAATATGGAGTAAGTTGTGGCTATACCCTTGGTAGGTAATGATTTTGCTGCAATTTATAACTGGGGAAATACCTATACTGACCCTGTAGGATTTGGCATGGAGATTTTTGAAGCCCTTGAAAATTTGGTAATGTCTCAAAAGAGTTGGTAGGCAACTTTATCAATTGTATCTACGCTATTTTTAGTTCTGCCTTTCAATTTTTCTCTTTTTTTAAAGTGGTTGTAGCTCATCGTAATTATTTTTAGAGGCTAAAACAGCCTCTAATGCATTTAAACACTCCTAAGTGTCTCAAAAGAGTTGGTGAAAAAATAATTTGTCCTTATTGCCAGCTACAAAGTATAAAGTATTGCAGAAATAAAACAAATAAACAACGCTACTATTGTAAGGGATGCTGTAAAACTTTTTTACAAGACTATGCAAAAAAAGCTTTTGAGCATAGCATTAGTAACTGGATTATAAATTTAACCAAAGAGGGCTGTGGCATAAGAAGCATAGCAAGATTGTTGCAAATATCAACAAGCCCAGTTCTTAGGCGCATTCTCTATATAGCTAAATTGATTACAAAACCTGTTATACCAATTGTATTTTAAAATTAATCCCACTTATCCGGTATCTGTTATCCCGATACATCGGGATATTACAGATGCACAATCGGTATTATCAATTTTGGCAAAGATTATGAAATAGATGAGCTATGCACTTATGTGCGAAAGAAAACACAATTACTATGGGTTGTTTATGCCATGCGAAAAGATACAAAAGAGGTTATTGATTTTTCCGCAGGCAGCAGAACAGGCAATACCTTAAAGCTGGTTACTGATACCGTAGTGTTATCAAATGCAAGGAAAGTTTGCACAGATAAATTAAAGATATGCTTCATTGCTGCCTTCTCAAATTCATTGTACATCACAATATGGAACGAATTTTATAGAGCGAAAGAACCTGAGCCTGAGAACACATTTAAAGAGATTAAGCAGAAGAACAATTTGTTTTTCTAAAAGTAGAAAGTTATTAGCCGCCTGTTTGAAAATTTACTTTTGGAGTTCTGCCTCATTCAGTAGCTGATGTTTGCAGGATGTTCAATTTATCCTTCCATTCCGCGGGGCTCTCTCCTCATGGTTTGTCTGCAGCGTGAAACCCGGCGCAAAAAAATGACCCCGACAAAATAATGTACACCTACAAACATATTGTGCCAAATTTTTTAAACACTGCTGTTGCACAATTTGCAGAAGCTGAATGAACTAAGATGTTTTTTTGAACAATCTGCCTTATCGCTTTTTTTTAATTGTTTTATATCTTCCATGTCTTTATATCTGCCTGCTGCTTTTTTTGCTTTTAATAAATAGGGTAAATCAATATACCTGATTTTCAAACCTTCTGAATTATATGTTTTACATAAAGCAAAGACCTCATCAAAAATAAGTTCTTTTAGACCCGAAGGGGTCAAAAACGAAGAACTCCGTATGAAATACGGAGCAAAAACATAAACTCATACGATCAACCTGTAAGGGTTGAATAAAAGGAGAAATGCAAATTGATTGAATATGTAAAAAATAAAAAAAACATCATACAAAACATTCAAAGAAGAATTATTGAATTGCGCAATGGAGAATGAAATTGAATTTTATCATAAGGACTTGCTTTGATTTTATTCAACTCATTTTGGAGTTGCAGTGTATTGGCAGAGTGTGTGCCCCGTATTTCATCCCGCACATGCGGGATTCATATTTCAATCCTTCGGATTAAAGATTGATACCCATAGAAAACGTAATAAAACCAACTTTCATTAGATATTTATTTTCAGTGAAAATTTTCTTTTCAATTTGGCACAAGAATGTTTTGCAATCAGCATGTATAAAAATCAGCAATATTACCTCACTTAATAAGCAAAGGTGCCCGACTAATCAAAACCCTTTTTCCCGGCAGCAAACACTATCTATTTTTATTTCCGTAATAGTACATTAATCGCAGGCAGTGCAGAGGCACCACTTGCTTTTATGCAAATTCTATTCTATTACATTAATTATTTACTCTAAACATTTTTCTCATGAAAAAAATTTTCACATTCTTACTCGCTGCATCAGCAGTTTTTGCAGCCGGTAACTTTCAAAACAGTAAAGCGCAAAGCTGGTCTTTAACCGGTAATGCAGGAACTGTTTCGCCAACCAATTTTCTTGGCACTACAGATAATAAAGCGCTTCTTTTTCGCACCAATAATATTGAGCGCATGCGCCTTTCGGCTATCGGTAAATTGGGTATTGGCACTAAAAGCCCTGCTGCGAAATTGCATGTGGATGGTGGAGAGTATGTTTCACTTACATCCCCGGGATATTTGGTACTGGGAAATACTACTGGTTCTAATCTGTCTATGGATTATAATGTAATTCAGGCCCGTTATAATGGAAGCGTCAATGGTTTATTTGTAAATTTTTATGGAGGAAGTACATACATAGGCGAAAATGGCACAGGTCTTATTGTAGCAGCAGATGGAACAGTAGGTATTCATGGAGGTAGTAATTCCGCTTATGCCTTAACCGTAAATGCAGGTTCTGCTCTTAATGGTATTAATGTTACAGACCCTGTGAATGGTTATATTCTTAATTCAACCAAATCAGGAGACGGAGAAGGTATTCATGTTTCTAAAACAAAACCCAGCAGCAATTTCGATGCTACAATTTACAGTTCGAATGACGGTAGTTATGGTGCCGGTGTTAAGGCAATTTCAACGTATGGGTCTGGCGTAGATGCGCATTCATCAACTAATTTTGGAGTGGCAGCCTTCTCCACATCTTACCATGCACTTTATGCAACAACAGATAATTATCAATACTACTATGCAGGCTATTTTAATGGTTATGTATATGCCGCCGGGTATTTGGTTAGTTCAGATAAAAATCTAAAGCAAAATATTAAAGACTTTTCCAGCGCAATGGATATTATTAACCAATTGCATCCTAAACAATATGATTTTCGCCATGATGGAAATTATAAACTTATGAACCTTCCGCAAGGAAACCATTACGGTTTAATTGCGCAGGATGTAGAAAAAATATTGCCCAACTTAGTAAAGGACAGTAAGTTTGAAACACGTTATGGCAAAGCAAATGCCAACACAGAAGATATTAAAAACTCTGAGACAATTAATTTCAAAGCCTTAAATTATACTGAACTTATTCCTATATTAATAAAGGGAATACAGGAGCAGCAGGAACAAATTAACAGGCTCGAAAAAGTAATAGAAAAACTCTCAGGCAATTCAAACACATCTTTATCAAAATCTTCTTCGTCGGAAATAAGCAATACATATCTCAGTCAAAACACACCCAACCCTTTTACTACTGATACAAAAATTAAATGCACAATTCCTGCCTCCGCAAAAACAGCGCAGGTAATTATTTCAGCGCAGGATGGTAAGCAACTGCAATCTTATAATGTAACCGGTGGCAATTCACAACTCACTATTCATGGCAGCACATTAGCAGCCGGCAGTTATTTATACAGTCTTGTAATTGACGGTAAAGTTTTAGATACAAAAACTATGATACTTACAAAGTAATTCGGGAAGAAAAACATTTTTATCATTTAATCTACAACAGTCTAAAAATTTAAAATCATGAAAAAAATTTTCACATTCTTACTCGCTGCATCAGCATTTTTAGCAGCCGGTAACTTTCAAAATATTAAAGCCCAAAGCTGGTCTTTAACAGGTAATGCAGGAACTGTTTCACCAACCAATTTTCTTGGTACTACAGATAATAAAGCGCTCCTGTTTCGCACCAATAACATTGAACGTATGCGAATTGCCGCTGCCGGCAATTTGGGAATTGGCACTAAAAGCCCTGCCGCAAAATTGAATGTGGATGGCGGCTCGCCTGTTTCGCTTTTATCGCCGGGTTATGTAGTAATCGGTAATACAGGAAGCACCAACATGGGGTTGGATGGAAGTTTTATCCAGGCTCGTTTTAATGGAACAGCAAGTGATTTGTATTTAAATTTTAACGGAGGCACAACTTATATAGGAAATAGTAGCTCATCGGGTTATGGGGTATTTGCCAGAGGAAATAGTTGTGGTGTGTACGGATATTCGCCAACCATTGGTACGTATGGTTCTTCAGTATATTCTTCCGGTATATACGGTTTTGCAGAAAACGATGGTGGTTATAACAGTAAAGGAGTTGTTGGATATGGAAACTATGGAGTATGGGGAACTACCCGTGATAATTCACTTTATTATGCAGGTTATTTTGAAGGTGATGTTTATACAACAGGTACATATTACGGTTCAGATCAAAAATTAAAACGAAACATTCAGGATTTTTCCCGCGCAATGGATATTATTAACCAATTGCATCCCAAACAATATGATTTTCGCCATGATGGAAATTATAAGCTTATGAACCTTCCGCAAGGAAACCATTACGGTTTAATTGCGCAGGATGTAGAAAAGGTATTACCCAATTTAGTGAAGGATACAAAATTTGATGCAGGCAAAGCCATACCCTTCAAGCCTTCAGATTCGAAAAATGAAACTGAACAAAAACCAAAAAATTCTGAAATTATTGATTTCAAAGCACTCAATTATACTGAACTCATTCCTATTATGATAAAGGGTATGCAGGAGCAGGAGCAAACCATTTCGCAGTTGCAGCAACAGGTGTCTGAATTAAAACAAATAGTACAGTTATTACAGGAAAAACGCAGCAGCACAACATCGGCTATCAATGCATATCTTAATCAAAACACACCCAACCCGTTTAGTGCAGACACAAAAATTCAATGCACAATTCCTGCTTCTGTAAAATCTGCCATGATAATAGTAAGCACCGCTGATGGAAAACAATTACAATCTTATCCCATTACAACCAAAGGCACAGCGCAGGTTACCATACATGGCAGTACACTCAACTCCGGGCAATATTTATATAGCCTGGTTGCAGATGGTAAACTGATAGATACAAAGACAATGATTCTTACAAAGTAATTCAGAATAAAAATCTTTTCAATTTCATTTATCACACATAAAAATTTAAAATCATGAAAAAAATTTTCACATTCTTACTCGCTGCATCAGCAGTTTTAGCAGCCGGTAACTTCCAAAACATTCAGGCACAAAGCTGGTCTTTAACAGGCAATGCAGGCACCATTCCACCAACCAATTTCCTTGGTACTACAGATAATAAGGCGCTTATATTCAGAACGAATAATATTGAGCGCATGCGTATAAACAAAGACGGAACGGTTGGTATTAATGGTAATACCAACTCAAGTTATGCTTTGAATATACATGCAAGCTCTGTATTAAGTGGTATTAATATCACAGACCCGGAAGCTAATTATATTTTACATTCAACTAAATCTGGTAATGGATATGGTATTTACGTTACCAAAACAAGTATAGCTGATTCTACTGCCACTATTTACAGTTTGAATTCTGGTAAAGGTCAGGGTGTTTATGGTTATAGTACGTCCGGTTATGGTGTTTATGGGTATACTGAAAAAGGAGGGGATTTACCAGACCCTGTTGCAATATCTGGGGTGTATGGATACAATCCTGCATTTGGTTACGGTGTGGGTGGCTATTGTTTTAAGGGTTCGGGTATTTATGGATATTCAGCACAATGGATAGGCATATTTGGTGATATAGGCAACTCAAATTATTACGCAGGTTATTTTAACGGAGATGTATATACCGTCGGCAGCTATCTTCCTTCAGATCAAAATCTTAAACAGAAAATAAGGGATGTTTCAGGCGCAATGAATATTATCAACCAACTGCATCCTAAACTGTATCAATATCGCCAGGATGGAAATTATAAGCTAATGAATCTTCCCCAAGGGCTGCATTATGGTTTAATTGCACAAGATGTAGAAAAGGTATTACCCGATTTGATAAAGGAAACCAGGTATAAAACTAAAATAACTGAACCTTCCCAACCGCTCGACCCAAAAAATCTACCTGTGCAAAATGCTAAAACTGGAGAAACTATAGACTTCAAAGCTCTTAATTATACCGAATTCATTCCCATAATAATAAAAGGCATGCAGGAACAACAGCAGGTAATTGATAAACAACAGCAGCAAATAAAGGAACAGCAGCAACGAATTGAGAAATTAGAAAAACTCGTTGAAAACTTATCAGTCAATTCAAATACAACTTCATCAAAATCTTCTTCATCGTCTGAAATAAGTAACGCATACCTCAGTCAAAACACACCTAACCCATTTACTGCAGATACAAAAATTCAGTGCACCATTCCTGCCACGGCAAGAACCGCACAGGTAATTGTTTCTTCTCAGAACGGTAAGCAGTTGCAATCATATAATGTAACCGGCGGCAATTCACAAATCACTATTCATGGCAGCACATTAGCAGCCGGCAGTTATTTGTACAGTCTTGTAATTGACGGAAAAATTTTAGATACTAAAACCATGATACTTACAAAGTAATTCAGGATATAAATCTTTACAATTTCATTTATCTCATTCAAAAAATTTAAAATCATGAAAAAAATTTTCACATTCTTACTCGCTGCATCTGTAGTTTTTGCAGCCGGTATCTTTCAAAATATTAAAGCTCAAAGCTGGTCTTTAACAGGTAATGCAGGAACTGTTTCACCAACCAATTTTCTTGGTACTACAGATAATAAAGCTCTCCTTTTTCGCACCAATAATATTGAGCGCATGCGCCTTTCCGCTATCGGCAAATTGGGTATTGGTACTAAAAACCCTGTTGCGAAATTGCATGTAGATGGGGGAGATTATGTATCTCTCTCTTCATCCGGCTATCTTGTATTAGGTAATACTGCCAGTTACAATATGGCTTTTGATTTTAACATGATTCAGTCACGTTATAATGGTGCCCCCAATGATTTATTTTTAAATTATTATGGAGGGAATACATACATAGGTTCAAGCGGTTTATTTGGAGTTCATGTGGCACCTGATGGAACAGTAGGTATTCGTGGAATTAGTAATTCCGCTTATGCCTTAACCGTAAATGCAAGCTCAGCTCTTAATGGTATTACTGTTGCAGACCCTGTAAATAATTATATGCTTTATTCAAGAAAATCAGGAGAGGGGGAAGGTATTTTTGTTCGTAAAACCAGTACCTCTTCTACAGCATCTACTATTTATAGTTCTAATAGCGGTCCTGGTGCCGGCGTTTGGGGTGTAAGTAATACCGGTGCCGGCGTGTATGGTTCCAGCACAGGTGGAAATGGTGTTTCCGGCTCCAGCAGCAGTGCAGATGGTATTACCGGTTCAAGCACCAGTGCAAATGGTGTTTCTGGTTTTGCTACTAACGGGAGCGGCGTTTATGGTTCCAGCACAAATGGAAATGGTATATATGGGTATTCACAGGCTAATGATGGTGTATACGGAAAGTCTGAAAATGCCTGGGGTGTGCATGGATACTCTTATAACAATATAGCTGTATATGGAGAATCACCCTATGGAGTTGGTGTAACCGGCGCTTCAGACAACTGGTATGGCTTAACCGCTTTCTCAACAAATTACGATGCACTTTTTGCTCAATCAAATAACATTTATATGTATGCCGGTTATTTTAGCGGAGGTCTATATGCTAACGCATATTGGGGACCTTCAGATAAAACACTCAAACAAAACATTGAAGATTTTTCCAGTGCAATGAATATCATCAATCAATTGCATCCCAAACAATATGATTATCGGCATGATGGTAATTATAAATTAATGAATCTTCCACAAGGAAATCATTACGGTTTAATTGCGCAAGATGTTGAAAAAGTTTTGCCTAATCTTATTAAGGATTCAAAGTTTGAAACACGCATGGCTAAGCCACATGCTTCTAAAGAAGATACGGCGAATTCAGAAACCATCAACTTCAAAGCAATGAATTATGTTGAACTTATTCCTATACTAATAAAAGGAATGCAGGAGCAGCAGCAGGTAATTGATAAGCAAGAAGTGGAAATGAACAAACAACTACAGGTAAATGAACAATTGCAAAAGCAAATTGATGAATTAAGGCAAATAGTACAGTCAACCACACAAAATAAAAGCACTGCTTTTAATGCTACACCTGCCACCGCATACCTCAGTCAAAACACACCCAACCCGTTTGCTGCTGATACAAAAATTTCATGCACCATTCCTACAACAGCAAGAACAGCACAGATAATTATTTATTCGCAAAACGGTAAGCAGTTGCAATCTTATAAGGTAACCGGCGGCAATTCACAAATCACTATTCATGGCAGCACATTAGCAGCCGGAAGTTATTTGTACAGCCTTGTAATTGACGGGAAAATTTTAGATACTAAAACCATGATACTTACAAAATGATTGAGGCTAAAATAAGTTGGCTTAGCATGAAAAATCCTCAGGCAAAACTGCATAGCAGTACTGCGTGAAAATGAGCACTTAATATCCTTTGCAGAACCAATTAATTCACTTTTAAAATTTATTATTATGAATGACATGAGCTTTGCCGTAAATCTTGGAGGCGGCCTCTATATGGACAGTAATGGTGTGCTTTACCAAACAACACCACCGGGTGTACCTGTTTATGACGCTCCGTTTGCGCTGCCGGTTGATCCGGAAAAGTTAAAGAAGGCGTTAGAAGGCGTTAAGAAATTTATGGCTGACACCGAAGACCCAAAAAATAAGGAGAAGTTCGTTGACAAATTGGGCGTACCCCTCGAGCTCTTCGACGTTCTCTCCGGTATAGGAAAGGTAGCGGGTGTTATTGCACCTTATATAGCCGCAATTGCTATTGCTTATGATTGCCTTAGAATTATGGGGTTTATTAAAAAAGACAGTGGTCCGTCAGCGCTGGAGACACTTGTTGAGAACCGATTTAATCAACAGGAACAGTTAATTATATTGCTTCAAACATTGGAACAACAGAAAGACGTACGTGATGGTAAGATTGCAGTTGGAGAATTTCTCAATGATGTAAACACCTATGTCACCCAATTAAAATCAGCTAATCCTAACTTGACGCAACTCGAGTTCGACCGGAACAGTATGCTTGGTAATGAAAAAACAAAAAGAGGGCAAATTGAAAAATTACTTGATTCAACCACTTGGTTAGCAATCTTTAACCATTTTGAGCATACTAAAGTATGGCCATATATGCAAAACGTGCTGCATGTTATGCCTGCTAATGTTGCCAACCCGGTGCCGGCACCAATGCCTCCGGTACCTTCGGCGCGTTTTGATCATCGTCTTATGGTTCCGCTTGCAAGCTTTGCGGCTTTGGCTTATTTAACATGTATCCGGGGCATTTCACCGGAATACAGAACCACCGGAGATTTCCAGGGAACACTTAGAAGTTTCGCTCTTAAACTTGATTCCTTAGCAGAGAATATGCTAAGAGACAGCCTTGCAAGAACTATTTATAAATCTTCAGATTTTGCTATGGTCGCTTTCAGACCATGGGAAGTGGTAGGTGGTGATTTTCCATTTTTTCCTGATGAAGAAATCACTATATCCCGTACATGCAACCGCTTTCCGGTTGGTGCAATGGATTTGCGCTACCATAATGATGCTTTCTTTGGTCCCTTCCTTGATGAGTTATCAAAAAGTGAGCTCTTCGGAAATCTCCATGCCACAAAATATGGCAGCATGGAATTCCGCTGGATACCGCCGGCTAAGCTTAAAAAGGTTGACCGGGGAACACAGGAAGATCCTATAGTTTACATGATCACAAACCCCGATGAATGCGCAGCGGCGGCTAACGAGTTATCGCAGCAAGACTATGCTGACCTTCTTTTATCCGGCGGATACAGCAACCTTTTACATCTTGGTGCGCTATATCGTAATGAAAGTACAGAGCCAGCCAAAAGTCAGACAGTGGCGGGTGAGGCTTATCTTTCACGCAGCACCAGACCCTCTGTTGAAATTACCATTCAAAGCGAACCGATTCTTGGAACGGGCATCATTCAATCTCTTGCAAAGAGACAACCACAGGAATGCAGTGCCTTTGTTGATATCTGGACACAGAGTGTGAAGCGGGCACGACCGCTCGAATATACCATCAAGCTAAGAACACTCAACTGTTTAACTCCAACATCCGGCGGTACTTTGCGGTGGAAGGAAGTGACTTATGAAAGTTTTCAATGGACACAATATGACAGAGATTTATCAGATTCGAGATTTTTAAAAATGGACGTAATTAATACTATTGGTTCGCAGGCAGATGAGCATCTTTTAATGGCAGGCTCAAGCCCCCGAGAACCAAGGCACACAGAGGGTGTGGCGGAAATGAAAGCCCATACATTCGATTGGTGGATACCCATTAAACCACCCTTCAGCTTAGGGATTGATCCTCAAAAAACATTTGCACAACTGCGCAGCGCCGGATGGAGCGGACCTGTAAAATCAGAAACCATACAAGAAGGTAACGGAAAGTCCACACTCGGGGTTAATGGAAATAAGCTGCCTTTAGCGTATGACATTTCAGTTAACAGCGGACCTATCTTTGATCCGCATCCTTCGCCAACTTTTTTTAATGGCGTACAGAATTGGGAAGGAGAGCATCGTGAAGGTGCTGAAACAATGGTAAAGATTGAATATAGACTCGATTGGGATGCGGACAGGCTTTTTATTTCATTAAAGAACAGACCCGCGGATAGAAACTATGTGGTTTTTGTAGTTATTGAAGAGAAGATGCCATTTAGTGGTCAAATTTTGCATACAGCGATTCCGGTGCCTGTTAATGGACAGCTAACTTATGTACCGCAAAAATTCTTTGATGAAGAAAGTGCTGCCAGGGAGAGGCTGAAAAAAGCCATGGATGATTTTAATGATAAGTACAGCAAGTCTGTGGTTGTAGGGCCTGATGATCCTGTTTTAGGCTGGGTACGTCCCGGAGATACTATCAGTATTGAAGGTTTAGAGCGAATAGTGCATCTTGCCAGGCAACATCAGCCTGATCTCTTCAAGCAGGTTATGACTGCTCATGGTATTAAAGAGAATACCCGGAAAAAATCGGGCTATCAAATTGCCTGATTTTTTAAGCACGCATTTCTTATAGAATTTGCATAAACGAAGTAGCCTGAATGCAACCGGAGGAAATTCACAAATTATTATTCATGGCAGCACATTGGCAGCCGGAAATTATTTGCACAGCCTTGTAATTGACGGGAAAATTTTAGATACTAAAACCATCATACTTACAAAGTAATTCAGGGTTAAGATAGAAATAAAATCAATAAATAGTTTTATTATAAAACATAAAAATGAAAAAGATCAATCAATTATTCGTTCTGCTATTTTTTGTTTTACTATTGAGTAGTTGCAAAAAGAGCGGAACACCGGCTCCGGCTTCCAACCTGCCAACATGCAAACCGAAAACAGAGTCCACTACATTAGCGGGCAATAATGCTACTTATCAATACTCGTATAATGCTGATGGAAAAATCACCACTATAAAAAAATTTATCGGAGCGGCAATTGTGGATTCCATAGTGGTCGGAAATAGCACTATAGTAAGTTATTACCAGAGTAGTTCCGGCTTTAATATGATTCAAACAACTGTTTACACAGGCAGCTTAGATGGTATGCCCTCAGAGGCCCAGGTTGCTTTGCAGGAAGGAGCTGTTACGCATACCGATGTTTGGCATTACTTCTTTTTTTACGACAATAAAGACCGCCTTGTTAAAGTAGGCGAGCAAACAGACAATGTTATCGGCGATTACGAATATGACCTGTCTATTTTTTATAATGATCAGGATAATGTGACAGAACTGAGTTATGAATTTACCACTGGCCCAAATACAATTACTACTTTAGTTCCATCGGGTTATGATAATAAGCCAACCCCTTTTGCAGGAATAAAAAACTGGTATTTTTTTATGCATGCCGGTTGGGATAACTACGATCCTGAACCTCTTTTTACTGCACTTAGCAAAAACAATCCTCTGGGTTATACAATGCCAGATGGTTTTAAAAGAGAAATGACTTACATCTATGATGGCAACGGTTTCCCTGCAAAAAGAATGAACACCAACATTAATTCATCCGGAACATATTCCTTTGAAGAAACATACGATTACGAATGTCCATAACCGCAAAAACATCTTTTTGAATCAACTATGCATCAAACTCATTTTTTAAAAAAGTATATTATGAAAAAAATCTTATTATCATTAGTTCCAACAATTTTTCTTGCACTTATTCATACGAGTTCTTTCGCTCAGCAAAACAATGAAACAGAAATACGCAAGCTTGAAAATATGGAAGCGGACGCTTTCTCAAAAAAAGATACAGTAACACTGCTTAAGCTCTTCTCTTCCAATTTTGTAGTAAACTCACCGTCAAATAAAGTGATAACTCTTCAGGAGCTTATGCACCTTATAAGAGCAGGAAAAATTGATGTAAGCTCTTATGAGAAAGTAATTGAAAAAATAACGTTTGTAGAAAATATAGTGGTTGTAATGGGGCATGATATTGTTACACCGCAAGGTGCTATGGACAATGCCGGCAAAACTGTTACGAGGCGATACACCGATATTTGGATGAAGGATAAAACCAGTTGGCGCCTTACAGCAAGGCAGGCAACAATTATAAATGTTCTTTGAACTTAAAGAAGTAAACAGAATGAAAAAATATTTTATCCAAATGATAATCCTGACATCGCTTTTTGCATCATGTAAAAGCAATACTGAAAACAAAAGTAATGACATCAGTGATTCCGCTGTTACTGCCAACTCTTCAACCGGCACGAGTGAAATTCATAAGAATATTCATATAAAGGCTAAGCCCGACTCAATTGCAATTGATGCCGCAAGTACTGCCGTTATATGCCATTTTATGGACACTGCTAACTTGAAACTATGAACATCAACAAAACTGACAAATGACAACAACGATAGAAAAATTAATGGACGCGGAGGCAAAAGCACTTCAGTTATTTCAAACAATTGAAACCCGTAAAATAATTGAAGCAGGTAAATCGGAGAAACAACTTAGTGAAGAAGTATTTGCTTTGGCTTTTGAACTTTTCGGTATAGAAAAATATTGGCATAAAAGAATTGTGAGAGCAGGAACAAATACTTTGAGACCTTATGATGACAACCCACCTGATTTAATTATTCAAAAAGACGATATTTTATTTTTTGATTTCGGACCCGTGTTTGAAGATTGGGAAGCCGACATTGGAAGAACTTATGTAATAGGCAACGACCCTTACAAACTGAAATTGAAGAACGATATTGAAGCTGCTTGGTATGAAACAAAAGAATGGTTTAGCAAGCAGACAAAATTAACAGGTGCAGAATTTTATCAGTATATAATGGAGATAACAAAAAAATATGGTTGGGCTTACGGAGGACAATTAGCAGGGCATCTTATCGGAAATTTCCCACACGAAAAATTAGAACAGGGAAATCATAGTTTATATGTTCTTCCCGATAATCACAACGATATGTTTCTTCCTGACGCTAACGGAAACAAACGACACTGGATTTTAGAAATTCATTTTGTTGACAGGGAAAAACAAATTGGAGGATTCTTTGAACAACTGTTATCTTAAATATTTCTTGACGATTAAATAAGGTGTGTGTTAATTTGAAACTGTACTTCATTATGGGAAAAGCAAACCAGCAGTTAACAAAAGTATTGTCATGCTAAAACGATATCATACTCATGAATGCTCAATTAGAATACTTTCTTTAGGGAACTATAGTCCGTAACAGGTTGAAAAAACATTTTTTAGAATTATTTTTTAACTATTAAAACTTAAATACAATGAAAAAATTAATTTTCGCATTCTTATCGCTCCTCATTTTCTCTAGTACTCATGCACAAAACGCCGCAGAAAGTGAAATACGAAAACTAGACAATGACCAGAAAGAAGCCTATTTTAAAAAAGACACCCTGGCATTGTTTAAACTTTTCTCTCCGGATGTTATAGTAAACGGACCATCAAATAAAGTTGAAACACTTGAGGATCTCCTGGTTCGCATAAGAAAAGGGGGAAGTGACCGGGAATATTATGAAAGAATTATTGAAAAGATAACATTTGCTGACAATATTGCAATTGTTATGGGTAATGAAACAATAAAGCCAACCGGGATAGCTGTAAACGCAGGTAAAACTGTAAAAAGGCGATTCACAAATATCTGGATGAAGAATAAAAAGAGTTGGCAACTTGTTGCACGACAGTCAACCATTATATCAGTGCTTTAAACTTCTATTCATATTTAATCATTTTTAAAAAATTCATCACAAATAAATATTTTATCATGAAAAATTTGATTTTTATTTCATTCATCTTTTTTAGCAGCCTTGTATCTTATTCACAGGTTGGTATTAATAAAGATGGCACAGCACCTGACCCCAGCGCAATGCTCGATGTAAAAAGCACTACACAGGGAATGTTAATACCCCGAATGACATCTGCACAGCGTATGGCAATTGCCACTCCCGCAGCTGGTTTGCTTGTTTTTGATAATGAAACCAATAGTTTCTGGTTTAACGGAACAGCCGGCTGGACAGAATTGGTAACTGGCGGCGGAACAAGTTATTGGTCAGCTAACGGCACAGATATTTTTAATAACAATGCAGGCAATGTGGGCATTGGAACTAATAACCCCTCTGATAAACTTACAATATTATCTTCGTCAAACTCTTTTGGATTTACGCACACCGATGGCACTGTTACTCTTGGAAGCTACATAGGGCCTTTTCAAGGCGCAACGGGAGGTTGGTTGGGCACCAAGAGCGCCGATCCATTAAATTTTTTCACATCAAACGGCGGGGCACAAATGACTCTTTTACCAAATGGTAATTTTGGTATTGGAACCGCTACTCCCGCCGATAAGCTAACAGTAGTCAATACAGGTGGGTTTGGTGTTACACATACCGATGGAACGGCTACAATAGGCACGTGGATTGGAAATTTTCAGGGTGTAACCACAGCCAAGATTGGCACGAAAAGCAATCACGCATTAAATTTTTTTACAGCCAACGGGCCTTCACAAATGTCTCTTCGTACCAATGGTGACGTTATTGTTGGAGATAAGGATATAGTTCCTTTTGGCAAGTTCACAGTTCAAACGACAAATAACGCTTATGGAATATCGCATTTAGGCGAAGGTGGTAATATATTGGCAACAAGGATGGGCGGCACTTCAGCAGGGATAGGAACTTTTTCCAATACGCACATGCGCATTTTTGCTAACGGCATTTCAGCAATTACTATTACAGGCTCAAATGGTAATGTAGGCGTAGGAATTGATTTTCCTGCAAACAAATTTGAGGTAAATGGCACTATCCGTTCTAAAGAAGTAATTGTTGAAAATATCAATTGGCCTGATTATGTTTTTAAGGAAAATTATCAGCTTCCCTCATTAACTGATGTAGAAAAATTCATACAGCAACATAAACATCTTCCAAACATTCCATCTGCAGCAGAGATTGAAAAAAATGGTTTACACCTTGGAGATACGCAAAAGAAGATGATGGAAAAAATTGAAGAGCTAACACTCTACATCATTGAATTAAAAAAAGAAGTGACTGAATTAAAACAGGCAAATCAATAAATTATTACTCATGAAATACCTCATTAGCTTATTATTCATAATTAATATTGGGTTGCACGGTGTTGCTCAGAATATAACATCGCAGCGTTATGTTGCGCCATTAAAAACAACCGTTGTTATGAGGAATTTGAAGCCCTCGAATACAATCAATCAAGATACTCTTACCACAAAATATAAATCTTTCAATGAAGAGGAATTTGAAATTGAGGCAAAGAAAAAAAATAAACCGAAAAGTTTTAAAACACCGTTTCCTGTTACTACAGTATCAACCAATATAAATGCCTTACAAAACCAAAAGTTGAATGCGCCAGATGCACCTGTTATATTTGAAAGCCCCTGTGTGGACTTTCATGGGTTAAATCAATTTTATGCAATACCTCCTGATGTTGGCGGCGCTGTTGGGTTTGATGATATTTTTATGGTTTTGAATGACAGCTTTAAAATTCAGGATAAATACGGGGATAGTTTATACCAGCAAAGGGAGCAGGATCCTAATGGATTCTGGTCGGCACTTGGAGCCACCAATTTATTTGATCCGAAAATTATTTATGATCCCTACAGGCATCGCTGGATTTTTATAATTCTAAAAGATGGCGCCACAGGTACACCCCAAAATTCTGCTTTATTAATTTCTATATCCCAAACACCCGATCCACTTGGAAATTGGTTTCAATGGCAGATTGACGCCGATGCAGAAAATGATCAGTGGTTTGATTATCCAAGTGTAGGGTTCAACAGGAATTGGTTAGTAATTAACGGAAACATGTTGCCTGTTAGCGGATCCGGATCTGCTATAACAAGAACATTTGCTTTTAATATAGACAATCTTTACGCCGGATCACTCTCTGCTTATTCCGCTTTTACTACAACTGATTATAGCAATATTTGTCCCGCCTTAACGTATGACCCCAACATGAATGATATATGGTGCGTAACTAACGACGATATAGATGATAATGATCTTAGGTTTTTTAAAATATCAGGAAGTGCCAGCAATCCTTCCATGACAGAAGAAGGATATATCAGTCTTGGCTCCGATTGGGGTCTTGGCAATCGTGATATAGGACCACAGCAAGGAAGTTCTGCAAGAATAAACACAGGAGATCATCGTGTACTTTCTGTTATCTGGCGAAATGGAATATTATATTCGGCGCAAACAATCTTTTTGCCTGATGAGCAAGATCCGCCAGATTATTCTACTATCCAGTTTGTATCTGCCGATCCGGGAACCGAAACTGTACATGAAGCAATCAATTTTGCCGCAAATAACAACAGCATGTATGCTTTTCCTTGCCTTGCTGTAAATAATAAAGGCGATATAATAATCAGTTGCAGCAAATTTACATTTAGCTCTTTTCCTTCTGCAGTTGTAATAGTAAGAAGAAATGATGGCTCTGGCTCTTTCGTTCAAACTACTTTTAAATCAGGTGAAGACTGGTACATAAATTACGACAATTCCAGCACGCCCAGAAACAGGTGGGGAGATTATACAACAGCAATGGTTGATCCATCAGATGATAACAGTGTTTGGGTAGCTTCGGAATATTCCAGGCCAAAAACGGTAGGCAATGCGGGTCAATGGGGTACCTGGTGGGCAAAAATATGCAGCGGAATTTGTATGCCAACAGTAAATTTTACTGATATTCTAAACAATGGAGATATGGTAAAATACGAAGCATCAGATATTGTTTTTGGATTAGGTGTGGTAGGGGCGGGTGCTGACGTAAAGCTTGATGCAGGAAATAAAATAGTATTGCAGCCACCCTTCAGGGCTAACCAGGGTTCAAGAGTACGAACATACATTGAAGGATGCGGCGGTCCACAATAAACGATATTAAAAATAGATTGGCAATATTGATAAGGAGTCGAAATTCTCATTCAAACATTAAAAATTTTTTTATGAAAAATATAAAAAATATTTGTCTCACTGCTCTCATGTTATGGCTGGCAACATTGCAGACATTTGCACAGAGCAGTTTAACTGTTACCCCCGGTACAAGTATAACTATTTCCGGCGGCACCATTTTTTCTGTTGACAGCCTGGTATTAAATCCGTCCGCTGATTTTACAATTTCAGGACCTAACGCTGAAACAACAAACACTACCATAGCTCACTCCAGTGCTAATCCATATTTACAGCGTGTATTTCATTTTTCAAATACGCTGCCCGCTTTTAGCGGTGCTGTAAGTATATATTACAGGGATGAAGAATTAAACGGATTACCTGAAAGCGCCCTTACTTTAAACGTGAATGATGGAATAAGCTGGAACGATTATAATACTAACGTAACAAGAGATGCAACCAATAATGTTGTTACCACTTCTGCGCTCAGTAGTATCAACATAAATGAGCTAACACTTGCAAGTGCAGATGCTCCTTTACCGGTGTTCTTTTCATTATTTAATGCCGCATGTGTTACAGCAGGCGTAAAGCTAATCTGGAAAACTGCGCAGGAAATTAACTCAAAGAAATTTGATGTTCAAAGAAGCGCAGATGCTGTTGGATGGAATGTTGCAGGAAGTGTAAGCGCAGCAGGTACAAGCAACAGCGAACGCAGCTATACATACACAGACGTTAAAACTGCGCCTAATTCTTTTTACCGCATTGTTGAATACGATACAGATGGAAAAACTATAACAAGTTCTGTTATCAAATCTTCCTGCTCGTTTACAGAGAGCTTTACTGTTTATCCCAATCCTGCGCGGAATGTAATAATTGTAAGCATTAATGTGAATGCTGCTACTAACGTAATTTTTAATCTGTATGATGCAAAAGGCGTGTTAGTAAAAACAGTTAAAGCAAACTTACTTGCGGGTATAAATCAGGTGCAGCTAAACATCTCAACACTTGCAAACGGAACATATATTTTATCTGCACAATGGAATAACCAAATGCAGACAAGTAAAGTAGCGAAAGAATAAAATAATAAATTGATGACAGATACGGATCATATTGAATAAAGTGAAGTAGATTTTTTTTTTGAACTTTCTAAACATAATTATTAATGAAAATAAATATTGCATTTTTAGCGTTGACAATTATTCTTGGGCTAACACATTTTGTTTCTTTCGCTCAGGAAAAGAATGAAGCAGAAATAAGAAAGTTTGAAACTATTGAAGGTCAAGCATGGGTACAAAAAGACAGCGCCACATTGTTTAAGCTATTCTCCCCACATCTTGTGGTGAATACGCCATTGAACAGAGTTGCAACACTTGATGTAATTAAAATGCTTATGCGAATGGGTAAAATTGACATTTCCTATAGTGAAAAAATAATTGAAAAAATTTCCTTCATTAATGAGATGGCGATTGTGATGGGTCGTGATATTGTAAAACCACAGGGAGCAATGGAAAATGCCGGCAAAACTGTTACGAGGCGATACACCGATATTTGGATGAAGGATAAAACCAGTTGGCGTCTTACAGCAAGGCAGGCAACAATTATATCGATTTTATAAATGGCAAAAGTATTGGAACATGCATAATCAAAGCTTAAAATAAATGATCGTAAAAAAATTAAAATAAACCCTGTTTTAAAAAGACAATAATATGGTGAAAAAAATTTGCATTTTATTTTTCCTTTCCTTTAGCTTGATTAATTATGGACAAAAGATAGGATTGTATGATAATACAACTTACCAATTAGCGTTTGCCAATTTTGGTCCCTTAAATACTGATATTTTTATTGCCGATGCCGATGGAAGCAACCCACATCCATTGCTTGCACATCCCGCTCTTGATTACAATGCCTCTTTCTCTCAAGATGCTAAGTGGGTTGTATTTACTTCTGAACGAAACGGATCAGCAGATATTTACCGTGTGCATCCTAACGGCTCAGGATTAGAACAACTAACAGATGACCCTGCATTTGATGACCAGGCTGCTCTCTCACCAGATGGAAAATTGCTTGCTTTCGTTTCCAGCAGAAACGGGCAGGCAGATATTTATATTCTTGAAATAGCTGCAAAAAAATTGCGCAATATCACGAAGCATCCTGCGGGAGATTTTCGTCCGTATTGGTCTTCTGATGGAAAATGGATTGCATTTTCTTCTGACCGTGATTCCCAAAAACCAAAATCGGCATTTGGTACTGTGCATTCTACAGAAATATATAAAGTACGGATTGACGGTTCAGAATTAACCCGGCTAACAAGCATGCAGGCTTTCGCAGGAAGCCCATGCTGGTCAGCAGATGGAAAACAATTGTTGTTTTATGAGGCTGAAATAGATGACGTCAAAAAAATCACTTCAGTCAGAAGAAAATATGCCAAAACACAAATTGCAGTAATAAACTTTTCAGATACAACAAAGAAAGTAATCACCTCAGATTCCACCGAGAAAGTTTCGCCAAGGTGGTGTGCTGACGGAAGTGTTGCCTATATTAGCCGTGGAGAAAATGGCGGTATTGAATTCACCAATGGTAAAAAAGGGCGGCGGGGACAATTCGAAAGCCCCTCCTGGTCGGCAGATGGACGATACATGGTTTTCCACCGCAATATTGATAACAATTGGCCGCCCGTTCAAAAAAAATATAGCCACGATCCACAGTTTCAACTTTTACGTACCGGAATATTTCCCTCGTTTTCTCCCTCGGGTGAAAAACTTATTTGCAATGACCAGACGGCTGGTATTCTTCATAATAGCATTTTAATAATGAATACCGACGGTTCCCATCAATTCCTGTTATTTACCGATTCGGTTAAAAGTGCCTTGGCTCCTGTTTTCTCATTGAAAGGAGATAAAATAGCATTCGGCATGGGTAGATTTTTCCAAACTATTCAGGGTCCGGCAGTAGCCGATATCGCAATCATCAATAGTGATGGCAGTCATTTGAAAATAGTAACAGATGGCTCTGGAAATTTTGGTTTTCCCTCCTGGTCTCCCGATGGAAAAAAAATTGTTTACCGGGCGTCGGGTGGAAAAACAGAAGGACTTTTTATTCTTGACATTGAAACCGGAAAAACTAAACCTTTAACCAGTAATAGTCATGATAATTTTCCCGGCTGGTCACCAAAAGATGATGTGATTGCTTTTACAAGTAATAGGGATGAAGATTATGATATTTATACTATCAAAGCGGATGGCTCCGGTTTAAAACGCCTGACGAATATGGCCGGCAATGAAGCCCACTCCGTTTGGTCGCCAGATGGCAAATGGATCGCATTTAGCAGTGCCCGTGGAGGTTTTAAAGATGAAGCTGTTCTTCACCCTGCTAATCCACAACCTTATGGTGATGTTTATGTCATGAGACCAGATGGATCAGATGTACGCATGCTAACAGACAATCAGTATGAAGAAGCCACGCTGGCCTGGGCTCCCATACAAAGGAATAAGTAGAAATAAAAGTTAGGTACCTCTTTTAAATAAAAAACAGCATGAAAAAATATTTTATCCAACTGATAATCCTGACACTGCTTTTTGCATCATGTAAAAGCAATACTCAAAACAAAAGTAATGACATCACTGATTCTGCTGTTACTGCGAAATCATCAACCGACACGAGTGAAGTTCATAAGAATATTCATATAATGGCTAAGCCCGACTCAATTGCAATTGATGCTTCAAGTACTGCCGTTATTGTTGTTGACATGGAGAATGACTTTGGCGCAAAAGGCGGTATGCTTGATCGGGCAGGAATTAATATTTCTATGATACAGAAAGTCATTAATCCTACAGTAAAAGTTTTAGCGGCAGCACGGCAGGCAGGTATTAAAATAATTTATCTTAAGATGGGTTATCATGATGATCTTTCCGATCTTGGCAGCGAAGAATCTGTGAATCGTGTGCGGCATCTAACGATTATGCATGTGGGAGATACGATAACTGCACCCAACGGTTCAAAAAACAGAATCCTTGTTCGCGATAATTGGGGAACAAATATAATTCCTGAACTAACTCCTCATGCTGACGATATTGTAATCTATAAAACACGATTTAGCGGCTTCTATCAAACTAATTTGGATTCTACTTTAAAACAATTACATAAAAAAAATCTCATCATTACAGGATGCACTACAAGTATATGTGTAGAGTCAACAGTTAGAGATGCTATGTTTAGAGATTATTTGCCAATAGTGCTGGAGGATTGTACAGCAGAACCGATTGGATATAATTTTCCGAGAAGTAATCACGAAGCTTCTCTTTTAACTATTCAAACATTATTCGGATGGGTTTCAAGCTCGAATGAATTTATAAAAGCCGTTCAGGTGCAGCCCAATTTGAATGATCAAAAACTTCAGTAATAAAAAAAATCATGGTAAGACTTTATTTTACTACAATCTTTTTATTGTTTTTCTTTTTTTCTTTTGGACAAAGCAACATAAAAGAAGATAGCACTCTTTTAAGTGAGCCAATAATAAAAGTTACACTTTTAGGTACCGGCACTCCCCAACCACTTATGGAGCGGTTTGGACCAAGTATCCTTGTTCAGGCAGGTGGTAAAAATTTAATGTTTGATGCAGGCCGCGGTTGTTTACAAAGACTGCGTCAATTAAAATTAGAATACGATACTATTGATGCGTTGTTTTTAACTCATCTTCACTCAGATCATATTGTAGGGTTACCTGACTTATGGCTGACCGGATGGCTAATATCAGAACGCACTAATCCATTAAAAGTTTTTGGACCAAAAGGTTCTAAAGAGATGACTGATTATTTACGAAAGGCTTACGCTTTTGATATAAAAATCAGGGCCGAAGATGATAAAGCATTTTTAGAAGGAAGTAAATTATTAACCACTGATATAAAAGAAGGTGTAGTTTATGAAAAAGACGGAGTAAAAGTAATTGCATTTTTGGTTGACCATTACCCTGTTGTTCCGGCGTTTGGATATAGAATAGAATATGGCGGACACTCGGTTGTACTTTCTGGAGATACACGCTATTCAGAAAACCTCATCAAGTTTGCAAAAGGAACAGATTTATTAGTGCATGAAGTAGCTATTGCGCCTGACACATTAAGTAAAACAGATCCTAAATATAACATATTAGCTCACCACACCACTCCTGAACAGGCAGGCAAAGTTTTTAATGCCGTCAGTCCAAAGCTTGCTGTCTATTCTCACATTGTGCGGCTTTATGGAAGTACCACGGAAGAAATTGTGAAACGCACTAAAGTCAATTATTCTGGCCCTTTGGTATTAGGTGAAGACTTAATGAGTTTTCCGGTGGGTGATACGGTTACAGTAAAAGCATGGGAGAAAAAATAAATACCATTATTTGTTCGAGTTGCACAACAATAGATAGTATTGAAATAAGTTTAGCCGAAAGTGTAAATTTATATGCTCTGAATATTTTTAATACCAGGTATTCAAAATGACGCATGTTATATAAAATAAAAACCGGTAATAATTTAACAGCATTTAAATTTATCATTTTGATATGTATTTCTTTGCTCAACCAATGCATTGACTCTTTTTCACAGCAAAACCCTGATTACATTTTCCGTCATATTAATCAATCCGATGGCTTATTAAATACAGAGGTGAGGTCTATAGTGCAGGATGCGAAAGGATACATCTGGATACTAACTTACAACGGGCTGCAACGATATGATGGTTCCCGTTTTGTAAATTATACTTATGATTTGAATAACCCCGATGGGATAATAGATACAAGATCAGCGGATCTGTATGCCGATAAAAAAAATAATTATCTATGGATAATGTACAACTCGAATGTCCAGCAATTTGATCTGCAAAAAAACCATTTCATCATCCATGGGGACAAGATGCTGAAGAATAAAAATTTTATTTTTGACAGCTATACGGACTCCCATGGAAGCCCCTGGCTCTTAGGTGACTTCGGCATCTTTTATTACTATAAGGATGAAAAAAAAATGTATCCGCAAGTGCTTGCCGCCCCATCCTTAACTCCAAATAAAAGCAGCCCTTTTATAACTGATCTTAAAAATGAAAAAACATGGATGGTTAGCTATGGGCAGGGGTTGTTGTTGTTTGACAAAAAAACAAAAAGAATTTATACGCATGAATATAATCCCATTCATCATCCGCTGCTGGAGGTTATGGATGCACGAAACTATACAGGTATAATGAAAGACAGTGAACATAATATTTGGATAAGCACAGGCAGTCCGTATTTCTATAAATACAATACATCGTCAAAAAAATTATCGGTTTATTCGTTGACAGACATTAATAAATCAAAAACGCCAAACCTAAACCAGGATGCCGTAGTAAATGTGAAATGCTTTTTTGAGGACAATCATCATACCATTTGGGCTGGTACCGAAAACGCAGGCCTGCTTCGATACAATCAGGAAGAAGATTCATTTATCCGTAGTAGCAACGACCCAAATAATAAACAGGGATTGCATTATAATTTTGTTATCTCAAATATCTTCCAGGATGAGGAAGAAAATATCTGGCTGAGCACTGATGATGGCATAAATATATTCAATCCTTACCGCCAGTATTTCCAGTCTATTCACCACGAAGAAGGCAATCCGTCTTCAATCGCAAAAAATGAAATAGATAATTTTATTCAGGCGGGCAACGGCGATATTTTAGCCGGAACATGGGGTGGTGGCTTTACCGTATATGACAGCCTCTTGAACTTTAAAAAGAACATATATTTTTCCAATCCCTATGAATACAATATGATCTGGAGCTTTATACAAAACGACGATGGTACGATTTGGGTGGGGTGCCAGCACGGGTTTATTCATATCTATAATACGGCAAATGGAACCATTCACACCATCCGTCCACTGGAGACAAATAATTTTACCATCCGCTGCATGGCAAAAGACAAAGCCGGAAATATCTGGATGGGATTACATAACGGTAAAGTTGCTAAATGGGATAAAAGCCAAAATAAGTTTTACGCTTATAACGACAGCGTAAAAGGGCTTGCTCAAACCTACAATGCCGTACTTTCTATTTTCTTCGACAGCAAACAACGTTGCTGGGTGAGTACGGAAACAGGTTTCAAACAATTAGACACAGAGAAAAGAATTTACTCAGCGGTGTACTTACCGGATAAAAATAATGTCCATTCAATATCTGCTAGTACCAGCGGTGGCATTGAACAAATGAATGACACTACGCTTGTAATAGGCACTATGTATGGGGGCTTAAACTTTTTCAATATATCCACAAAAAATTTTACGCATCTTTCCACCAACGAAGGATTACCCTCTTCTACTATTTACTCTCTAAAAAAAGATTCAAAGAATAATTTGTGGTTAACGACTGATTATCGTTTATACAAATACGGGCCTGTCAACAAAAAATTTATCCGCTATATAATTGAGCCAAATATTATCAATTCTTCATTTAAAGCAACCGGCTTCTACCCTCTCCGTGATGGAAGATGGCTTACTGCTACTGCAACAGAAATGATTTGCTTTCAGGCAGAAAGTGCCGGACTTCAAAATAGAGGCACTACAAAAGTTGAGATCACCGGATTTAATATTTTTGACAGCACGGTATTTATTGATTCTTTTCTTGCAGCCGGTAAACCCGTACAACTGAACCATAAGCAAAATTTTTTAACTATAGAATTCAGTGTACTTAGTTTCTCCAATCTCCAGCAAACAGGTTATTATTACCGCCTTAGTTCAGTTGATAAAGATTGGATTTATGCCGGTACAAAAAAATTTGCCAGTTACACTAACCTTCAGCCGGGGGAGTATATTTTTTCGGTAAAAGCAGATAATGGAAATGAAACAACCCAAACAACATCATTTACAATCATCATTGCACCCCCTTTCTGGAAAACCTGGTGGTTTATTTCATTGATAGCTGTTTGCATAATTCTGCTCACATACCAGTTTATAAAATGGCGTATAAAAAGTATAAAGGCTGTTGAAGCAGAAAAGCTGAAAGTACAGCAGTTGAATGCAGAACAGTACAAAAACAAACTGGAGCTGGAGCGGATAGTTAATTATTTTTCTTCTTCTTTAATTGATAAAACCACCGTGGATGATGTACTATGGGATGTAGCAAAAAATTTGATCGGCCGGCTTGGCTTTGTAGATTGTATGATCTATTTATGGAACAGTGACAAAACTAAAATGATTCAGCGGGCAGGCTATGGCCCAAAGGGTTCTTTGGAAGAAATTGAAAACCGGTATTTTGATGCCGTTGCCGGCCAAGGTGTGGTCGGTTATGTGATGCAAACGAAAGAGCCGGTTTTAATAACCGATACTTCCAAAGATCCACGCTACCGGGTAGACGAAATGGAAAGGCTGAGCGAAATAACCGTACCCATAATTTACAATGATGAGCTTATTGGTGTAATAGACAGTGAACATCACGAAAAGAATTTTTTTACATCACAGCACACCCAGGTACTCAGTACTATTGCCACATTGATGGCAACTAAAATTAAATCTATTGAATCGGAACAGTCGCTGCAACAGGCAAAAATAGAGATGCTGGGTATCAACGAAAAACTATCGGAGGCTAAGCTGGAAGCCCTGCGTAGCCAGATGAACCCGCATTTTATTTTTAATTGTTTAAGTGCAATTGATAATTTAATGCAAACCAATCAGCCCGATAAAGCAACAATGTATCTGTCACGTTTTGCAAAACTTATTCGCTCTGTTTTGGAAGGTTCAAAAAATAATTTAGTTGCTTTTTATAAAGACTTTGAAACGCTTCAACTTTTCTTACAGCTTGAACAATTCAGGAGTAATAATAAATTCAGTTATGAAATTAAAGCTGATGAAGAATTATTGCAGGGAGATTATAAAGTGCCCCCTTTGATTGTTCAGCCATTTGCCGAAAATGCTATTCATCACGGGCTGTTAAATAAACAACAGGGCGAAAGAAAACTAATTATAGAAGCTACTTTGAATGATACATTCATTAAATATACAATAAAAGATAACGGAGTGGGCAGAGCAAAGGCAATGGAAATAAAAAACCGGAACAAGCCTGAGCATATATCGTATGGAATTGAGATAACCAAAGAAAGAATTCATTTGCATAATCAAAGCACCAGTCACAACGGCAAAGCAGTGCAGGAAAATGCGGATGATGTAATTATCAGTGATATTAAAGAGAATGATTCTTTAGCAGGCACCTGCGTTGAAATAAGACTGAAAACCGATATACAATAAATTCAATTCAAAAAGGTATGATGCTTAAAGCAATTTTAGTTGATGATGAAGAGAGCAATCTAAGCTCACTCAAAGAAAAAATTAATCGCCATTGTGCTCAGATAAAAATTGTTGCACTTTGCGATAATGCGCAAACCGCAATAACTGCTATTGATTCTCTGCAGCCTGATGTTGTTTTTCTCGACATTGAAATGCCTGTTATGAATGGCTTTTTAATGCTTCAGCAATTAATTTATAAAAACTTTGAGCTTATTTTTACTACCGCCTACGACCATTATGCCATAAAAGCCATACGCTACAGCGCTCTTGACTATTTGGTAAAGCCAATAGAAATTGAAGAACTAAAAGCTGCCGTAGAGAGAGCCGAAGAAAATAAGGCAGCCGCATCTCCAAATCACCAGCTTGAATTATTACTTGAAAACTTACTGCCAAAAAAAAACAGCTATAAGAGAATAGCGATTCCTACAACTATGGGTCTTCAGTTTATTAACGTAAATGATATTATTTATCTTGAAGCAAATGTGAACTATACACACATTTTTCTTCTTAATAATCAAAAACATATTGTAAGCCGTACACTTAAAGATTTTGAAGATATGCTTTCCCCCGATACCTTCCTTCGCATACACCATTCATATATCATAAATAAGAATTGTGCCGAGAGATATATAAGAGGGGAAGGGGGACAGGTTGTTTTAAGCAACGGCATCACGCTTGATATTTCCAAACGAAAGAAGGCTGAATTTTTAAAAATGATAGGATACTAAGTGCACAATTATTTTATTTATAATTTCTTATTAGTTTTATTAATTACTTAAAATCATTACCTTGTTTTTACTTGAAACTAAACCAAACCAAAGGATATTCAGTCATCAAACAATGGCTTGCCACGCAAGACTTACAGCCCTTTGCTTTCCAGGTAGAAACATGGCAGCATATTCTCAATGGCAAAAGCGGATTGGTAAATGCACCCACAGGTTGCGGTAAAACGTATTCCGTTTTTCTTGGAAGTATTATTCAGTTCATTAATGAAAATCCTGAAACCTATCAAACAAAAAAAAATAATAAGCTTCAATTGCTTTGGCTCACTCCTCTCCGTGCACTTGCAAAAGATATTGGTCGTGCAATGCAAGCAGTAATTACACAACTTGGTATGCAATGGAAGATTGGCATTCGCAATGGAGATACAGATGTAAGCGAAAGAGAAAAACAAAAACGCAACATGCCCGAAGTGTTGATTATAACACCTGAAAGTTTGCATTTGTTACTTGCTCAAAAAAACTATCCTGAATTTTTTAAAACTCTTCGCATCATTGCTGTTGATGAATGGCACGAACTCCTCGGCAGCAAACGGGGTGTGCAGGTTGAGCTTGCAATAAGCAGAATTGTTGGCAGTCAGCAGTCAGCAGTCAGCAATCGGCAATTCGCAGATAAACCACTCGCAGAGTCCTTTGGACAGACTGCAAACTGTCAACTGTCAGCTGTCAACTGTCAACTCTCTCTCTGGGGCATCAGCGCAACTATTGGTAATCTTCAGGAAGCGAAAGAAGTATTGTTAGCTCCGCTTTCTTCAATGCCAAATTATAATGAATCAAAAATAGTTGTAGCTAATCTTAATAAGCAAACAGAAGTATATTCCATCATCCCCGATGAAATTGAAAAATATCCCTGGGCTGGTCATCTCGGTATTAAGCTTGCACATAAAATTGTTGAAGTAATTGAGCAAAGCAACACCACACTCATCTTCATCAATACAAGAGGGATGAGTGAAAGATGGTATCAAACATTATTAGATATTGCGCCGCAACTTTCCGGCGCTATTGCATTGCATCATGGCAGCATTGACCAGGCACTGCGCTTTTGGGTTGAAGAATCACTTCATACAAAAAAATTAAAAGCAGTTGTGTGTACAGCGAGTTTGGATTTGGGTGTTGATTTTCGTCCTGTAGATACTGTTGTGCAGGTAGGCTCTCCCAAAGGTGTATCCAGGTTTTTGCAGCGTGCTGGTCGCAGCGGTCATAGTCCCGGCGATACGAGTAAAATTTATTTTCTTCCCACGCATTCACTTGAATTGGTTGAAGCCGCTGCATTAAAGCGTGCAATAAAAAATAAAATAATTGAAGGCAGGCAACCAATGGTTCTTTGCTTCGATGTGCTTGTGCAATATCTCTGCACCCTTTCAATCGGCGAAGGGTTTAAGGCTGATGAAATTTTCAATGAAATAAAAAGCACTCATTGTTTTGCACACATAACAAACGATGAATGGCAACAGGTTTTACACCATATAACCACCGGCGGAAAAGCATTGCAGCAATACGATGAATATAAAAAAGTAGAAAAGGGTGAAGATGAAGTCTACCGCATGAAGAGCAGAAGGTTTGCCATGCGCCATCGTATGCACATTGGCACTATTGTAAGCGATGCCATGCTGAAAGTAAAATTCATGCGCGGCGGATACATTGGTTTAATTGAAGAATATTTCATCACGCGTCTTGAGCCAGGTGATGTGTTCACGCTTGCAGGAAGAAACTTAGAATTAGTAATGATAAAAGATATGACCGTAATGGTGCGATCTTCGTCAAACAAAAAATCTATTGTGCCAAGCTGGATGGGCGGACGAATGAGCCTCACCGCAAATCTCGGTCATGTGCTGCGGCAAACATTCAGCAGCATATCAACAACTCCTTCAAGCCCCTCTGCTTTGGGGAATGCATCAGGTGAGGTAGCTTCTCCCCTCTCTCCCGATAAATCGGGATGGAGAGGGGCAGGGGGTGAGGTAGAATTAAAATGTCTTGAACCTTTATTTCAATTGCAAAAAGAATTATCGCACATTCCCGCAGAAAATGAATTGCTCATCGAGCAAATTGAAGATAAAGACGGCTGGCATTTATTAGTCTATCCTTTCGAAGGGCGCCAAGTGCATGAAGCAATGAGCGCAATTCTTGCTCATCGCATCGGGCAAATAATTCCCATTACTTTTTCCATTGCCATGAGCGATTACGGTTTTGAATTGCTCAGCGATAAACCAATTCCGGTTGACGATTCTAACGTGCATGAACTCTTCACAACAAATAATCTTGTTGCCGATATTCAAAAAAGCGTGAACTCTGTTGAAATGGCTGCACGCAAATTCAGAGACATTGCAGTTATTGGCGGATTGATATTTCAGGGTTATCCCGGCGAGCAAAAAAAGGCACGCCATCTTCAGGCATCCGCCTCTCTCCTCTTCAAAGTGTTTAGTGAATACGACCCCAATAACATTTTATTGCGACAGGCATATCACGAAGTATTCGAGCAGCAAATGGAAGAGCAGCGTTTACGCAGCGCACTGCAGCGCATACAGCAAAACAGAATTGTATTAATGTATCCCCAAAGATTAACGCCCCTCTCCTTCCCTATTATTGTTGACGGGCTTAGCCGTTACAATCTCTCCAGCGAAAGGCTTGAAGACAGAATAAGAAGAATGCAGAAACAGTTGGAGAAGTAAAACTGGTGTCTGTACATCCGCCTTAGCTGGATGTCTGAACACCATTAAGTAATATTTTCCATCAGCAGAATTCGTAGTGGTATTTTTTATGTTACCGGCTTCAGTTTTCATGGCATCGCCTCTTGTGTCACTCACTTGTACATTCCGTTATCATGGCATCTTTAGTTTGCTGTGCATACTTCTTTCTTTTATTTCAACCATTTAAAATTTAAAAAATGTAATTTCGTGATACGAAAAATTGCTTTAAAAAATATCGTCTGGAAAGAAGAAAATTATTTTGTAGCGAGATGTCTCAATGTTGAAGTGTCAAGTTTTGGAACCACAAAACAAGAAGCATTGAAGAATTTGCACGAGGCATTAGATTTATATTTTGAAGATATGCCTCTTGAAAACGCCCTCTCCATCGAAAATCCCGAAATAGTTTCTGCAGAATTAGAGCATGCCTAAATTATTTTCATCAGCACATATTATTGCAACATTAAAGAAAAACGGGTTTGTTTTTATTTCTCAAAAAAGAAGTCATATCTTAAATCGGCAAGCCCAAAAAAGTACAAATAGCAAAACCCCTTTCACAAAAAAGTTTCAGAGGCTTTGCAGCGTTATTGTTTATTCACTTGTTTAAGTGATTGACACAAAACATAAGGCATGAAAGTACAACAATCC
>JBBRBB010000036.1:0-37410 GCA_038206235.1 Chitinophagales bacterium | reverse complement strand
TTTGATTTTAATGCTACAAAGCAAAACCTCCTTCGTCTTCACTCGTAGTAATAGGCAGGCTGATAAAATTGTTTTATCGCCTTAGATTCTGTTCAGACTCTAAAGAGTTTGAAAAAGGTTGAGGACTCACTGCGGAACAGCCTGTTTCTTGTGAACTGCTTAATGTCTCCACTTCTCTCAACCTTTTGCTTTGTAATCTTGTGAATTAATAATTGTAAAAGTAAAAAATCGAACATACGAATGTCTCTCCAAAGATTCGTGTTTAGCTGAGGACATTGCGGCATATAAAAAACAAAATTCCAACAAATAAATACAATAACGATTTTTATCATGCTGCCGTCATGCTGTCCGCCGTGGCGAGATCAGCATCTAATGGAAAAACATTTATTGAAACAATCCAGGAGACCCTGAAATAAATTCAGTGTGACGGTCTGGTTCCCAATGTTCTGAAAGTACAAGAGTCCCGCCATCGGCGGGAACAGAAGCTAAACAGATATTCAAAAGCCTGGTCAAAAAAAATCAATTCACTTTTTTATGCCTTCTGCAGTATAGCTATATTTTCTTTCACAATTTTCTCAAGAAATCTTCTCAACTCCATTGCCCGCTGTAATTCCGATATGTAATCTTCTTCATCGCCCTCTGCTTTTAATTCAAACAGCTTCTTCAGGCTCTTTTTTAACCCGCTGTTGCGGCGCAGCTCCTGTTCATTAGTAAGAAGGAGAACGCACCAGTTTTTCAAAATGAATTTACGTTTCTCTGCGTGATAATTTTTTATTTGGAGTATGTCAACAAGTTTAGCGAACGAAAATTCCTCAGCCACTTTACGGTTATTGTTGTAATGATTTTTCAGGATGTTGGCATAAGCCACGCTCAGGTCGGTTGCATCAAACCTCACCGCATTTTTTTGTAATATTAGCTCAAGCCTAGAATCAGCGAGCTTCTTTAAAACGGAAGAGGGGCTTCTGTAACCTTTGTGCGCAGCATCCTGCGGAATAGATTTTATTTTCAGCGCCTCTGCTTCAGCAAGTTTTTTCTGCTCTTCGCGAATGGGGCGAAACCCTGCATGGTAATAAGTCCAGAATGCTCCCGATTGTATACCCTCGCTGTTCTCTTTTCCTGTTTGATAGGGATCAACACTGAAGCGATTTAATTTGTAAACCTTTTGATGCAGCTTCAGCACCTGTAAAAAAATGTATTGCGATTCACCGCCACGGTAAGCAGGAAAAATATTTAACCCGATTCTGCCGCTGTCAAACAATATCCATGAACCCGCATAAGATATGGGCAATCCATTTTTAAAAACTACATATCCCATATAGCTGTCAAGGGGATGTCTGCGTTCAGGAACCATTCCCATCAGCGCTACTGAAAGACCCCGCGGCAAGCGGTAATAAGAAACCAGGCGGGCAGCGGTAAAAGTGATGGGATCAATTTCGCGAAGATGACGCACCAGTATCATCCTCCCGCATTCGATTATTTGTTCAGCTTCACTTTCATCCAACTCAACTTTCGTTGGCTTTACACATTTCATGGTCTGACCGTCCCGGGTCTGACCATGCGCATCCAGGTCAACCATAGTTGGCTTTATACTCGTCAGTTGTTTGATGGAATTTTTTTTAATAAGAGAACGATGATAGTAAGGAATAAATAAAGAATCAGAAAGAGAGGTATGCGTAGAAAAATTAATCTCCACATTTATTCCTATAGCATTCCAAAGCTCATCCCTTATCTCGGGGCGGATATCTGCTTCATCGAAAACAGCAATGAGCCGGTCCAAGATATCCTCTCCTTTTTTCAATGATCTTTTGAGCCAGGATTTCCATGTGGCATTTGCATCCTGCAATATTTCTGATTCCACTTTGGGCATTACCGCCGACAGAATGTATTTGATGTGTCCGTCATCCGCTTCAAAGGTGTTCAGTTTAATATTTTTTGGATACTTCTTTCTTAGCCACTTTACGATTTCAAAACTGAATGCTGCGCAAAGACTCGTATTCGTTATGCCGGAATTAAATAAACCTGCCTTTATATTTTCATGCGCCTGGATGTAAGAATTCAGGTGTTGCAATGATTGAGAGGCAAGCTGGTAAATGGATTTGTTGTCCGGGTAAGCAATGAGGAAAAGTAAAGTGTCATAATAGGATTGTAATGCCTTTTTACTTTTAACAGGTTCCCTGCTCAGCTCATTTAGCAAATTAATTTTTTGAGATGAAAACTTTATCCCATACCGGTTGCGGATAGAAAAGAGTTGAGATATAAGCGACCCGGATTTATTCATTCTTTACGTTGATATTTTATATTGCAGCAGCCTATTAGCAGAATGAAAGTAAAACTATTTATCTTTTTTGTCATCGCCGATGAGTTTCTCATAAGCGTAAGGTTAAGAGTAAATAATGGAAAATATATCAATGAAATATTTTTAATCTCTTCCCGTCTAATTTAATTTCCTTCCCCTGCGTAGTCTCCTTCAAAAGTTTTTTGCATGCTAAAGCTACCGCACAGGCGGTACAAGTTATGCGGCATGTGTAGATAAAAAAGTTCATGACACAAACTGCTGAATAAAAAACCGAATGTACAAGTGTGCAACACAATCTTGAAACAAGTTCAGGACAGGCTGAACGAAGTTCGGAACCTCGAAGGGAGTGACACAACGAAAGCTTCATTTATAATCCGCAGTTTGTTCCAAAGGGATGCCTTTAGCATAACAAAAAAACATTTTATATTACACCTTAAAGCAACCCTTTTATAAAACTGGTGGTTTCATTAGTTACGTAATTTATTTAAGTACTAAAAATTAAAAAAAAATGAAAACTCTAACAATTATGCTCATAGGAGCATTGATCATTTCTTCATGCAGTAAAACATCTTTGGTTCAGCCTCAGCCAAAGCCACAAGCAGATTTATTGGATAATACAGCCGCAAAGACTGGAAATGGAAATGGCCGCAGCACTGCGATGCCTGCATATTACGATAGCGTATTGTTTACCGTAAATATGAAGCAGCTTTCAGATAAGGCAGCGGAAAATCTGATTGCACACAATAGCAGCATCAATGCGATATATGCATCGAATGACCTGGATGAAGAACAAGACTTCGTTCCTGTGATTGATGCTATACCAGGCGATGGTTTCAATCCTCTTTGGCAACAATTTCTGATTGTATTCAATGAAGGTTTTACACCTCACCAGTTTTTTTCTGATGAAGAAGTATTGGATGCTGCATCAGGCGATAATCCGGAAATTACATTGGTGAATACCGGCGAAATTTATCGTTGTTCAGTCATTGGTCCAAAGTAATTATTTCTTTTTAGTAGAATCTTCTTGCCTTGTATAGGAGAGACAATCGTTTAAGACTAAAAGTGCGGCGACATTATAGACGGGATATTAAGTTTTAGCATATAAGCTCCAAATATGGAGCTTATTTTTCTTTATTTGTTGCAATAACAGTATGTGTTTCTTATGTTCTACCGTTGATGCAGTCGTATCTTTTAAACAATGGTATCAATAATCAACACACTGCTATTTTTTTACTCTTTGCTGCAATGCCCGCCAACATTTTTTCCGCGACTTTATGTGCCGCCGGGTTCTCACCTTAAGGATTTGTAAATATTAAGCCTTTAGTACAAAAGCACAAAAAGCATGGCACAAAGCACAAGTAGATTGCACCCGGCTCAGCCATTTATAATTACACTAAAAGATTCCTGAAATTTATTTTTTCTTAATTAATAATTATTATCTTCCCTAAAATTATGCTATATGAATTATGCACCTGATCCCAAAGACGGAAAAAAGAAACCCGATAAAGAAAAAGAAAAAACAAGCGAAGAAAAAAAACAACAGCAATCAGACCCGCAGTTAACTGAATTAAAAGGTCTCACCGATCCTGATGAACCGCTTGAAGTGGAAGGCACAGATAATCCTATTAAAGAAAAATAAGTTTTTTTGCGGTGCTCAATGTTTGTTTTTTACTGCGTAATATTTACTTGTAATAAGTGAAATTGGTAATCCGATGCAAAGCATAAGAATTGCAGCCGCCCTTAAAGCAGAATCCCATTTGATTGGTCCATAATTTGCGTTGGATAAAGGAACTACTATAAGATTCATTACCGCCCAAACAAATACACCATACAATAAACCGCTTACTATTTTTTGCTTTTGTAAAAATGGTATGTAAGGATACACTATAAAATACCCAATGGCAAAACTGTATGCAATTAAATAATGAAAAGCAAGGCCAATCAATGCCATGGTAGTTTCACTGCCAACAGTGTTTTTTCCAAATGCACCCCCGGCAATGCTGTGCAATATCTGCATAGCAGTTACTCTGTGCATAATAACGGAGTAAACAAGTATCGCAGTAAGCATATCCAATGTGCCTGCAACAAATCCTGCCAATAAAATTGTTTTTGTCGCCGAGGGCGAATCAGTTGTTTTCGAAATTGAAGTTGACATAGTTTTAGTTTTATAATGATAATGATCTTTCTTCTATCATTCATGCCGCATTCCTTCCGCTACACGAAATACATGAAGTATATAAGGAAACAATGCATCCATTGTTTCTTCAGCACCGCGTGTTGAGCCAGGCAGCGTAACCACTAAAGTATTTTTTATAAAGCCAGACACTCCACGGGAAAGCATAGCATAAGGCATACGCTGCTGACCATAATTGCGTGCTGCTTCCATAATGCCGGGAATTTCCCTTTCAAACAACGGAGCTATTGCATCAGGAGTAACATCTCTTGGTGAAAGCCCCGTGCCGCCGGTAAATATCACGAGATTATAATTTGCTTCACTTAATTCTTTAGCCTTTGTTTGTATCGTTTCAACTTCATCCGGAATAATTTCATATAAAGCGGTTTGCAAATTGTATTGCTCTAATTTTTTTATTATAGATTTTCCCGCACCATCCTGCTTGCTCCCTGCTGCAACACTATCGGAACATACAATTACAGCACATTTTAAACCGCTTGTTGTTTCATTTTTAAAATCTGTTTTACCGCCAGATTTCCATTCCGGTTTTATCGAACCGATTTCTATTCCTTTATCAATCGGCTTCAGCATATCATATATGGTAAGCGCAGTGATAGCAGCACCATGCATTGCCTCCACTTCCACGCCGGTTTTATAAATGGTATGCACTTCAACAGTTATTAAAATATTCAAGCCATCAATTGTATTATGAATCGCTGCATACTCCACAGGCAATGGATGGCAATCAGGAATTGTATCGCTTGTTTTTTTTACAGCAAGTAATCCTGCAGCCCTTGAAAATTCAAACACATCTCCTTTCGGCACTTGCTTGTTTGTAATTGCATCAATTGTTTCCTGTTTAGAAACTTTTACAATCGCCGTTGCAATTGCTTTTCGTAAACTATTTGTTTTATGTGTTATATCAACCATGTTATGTATTCTCTTTCCATTGATAAGTTTCATCTGCAAATAATTCCTTTCCCCAAACCGGCAATTCAGCTTTAATTCTTTCAACAGTTTCATTGCATGCTTCTATCGCTGCATTTCGATGGGGAGAAGATGTAAATACGAATAAAGAAATTTCTCCCGCTTCCACTCTTCCCAAACTATGATGCACATGCATGCATGTTAAATCATATTTTTCAAAAATCGCCTCACGTATCTTATACATTTTTTCCAGCGCCATTTCTTCATACGAAGTGTATTCTATCGCCGCAACTTTTTTATCATTGATCGCATCACTCCTCACCTGCCCCAAAAAAATACTGTGTGCTCCAATGCCGGTTTTGCTGCTGTGCTTTTGAATACTCTCAGCAATGAACGAAGCCGGAATAGCGCCCTGCGAAAAAATATTTTTGAGTTTTTTTTCTGTCATGATAATTCAATTTTTTGAGAAGGCTGGTATTCATTTTTATCCTCCGGCATACGGTGGCAGCAACGCAACCGTGTTATTATTTTCCAACAACATGTTTTCATTTATAATTTGCTTATCTACCGCTATCACATATTTTGTATTTGCCAATGCAGGATACAGAGAATGTAATTTTTGTATGAGTTCATTGGTATCAGTAACATCATTTACCGTTATTGTTGATCTGCCTGTTATATCAGTAATTTGTCCGAATGCAATTACGTTTACCTGCATGTTTCAACTAAGCTTGAGTGAATAATAATTTATAGGCAGCGAACATTAAAACAGAAGCTAATAAATATTTTAATACGTTCTGCTTAAACTGTATTGAGCCGAGATACGAGCCGCATAAACCACCGGCAAAAGCTATAACAACATACCACACCATGTTCGTATTAAAATGAATTCCTTTAGTAAGCTGCCCTGCAAGCCCAGACAATGAATTCACAAAAATAAATAATGCACTGATGGCAGCGGCTTTTTTTTGATCTGCCCATTTCAGCAATAACAATACCGGAGACAAAATAATTCCGCCACCAATTCCAATCAACCCGGAAAGAAAACCAATAGCAGCACCAATTATAAGCGATAGAGTTGTATTTGATTTTTTTATTTCATTCACCTGTATGTTGCTGAAAAATAAAAAACGAATGATGGGTATGATTAATAACAAGCCCAGAATTTTTTTGTAGATATTTGCGTCAACTAAAATTAATCCTCCAAGAAAAGCCATAGGCACAGAAGCTATGGCAAAGGGCAAAAATATTTTCCAGTTAAAATGTTTACCACGATAAAATTGAATGAATGCAGTTAAGGAAACAAACAGGTTTAATAACAAAGCAGTAGGCTTCATCACGTCAGGTGCAATGCTGAATATCGCCATTAACGCTAAGTATCCGCTGGCGCCTCCATGCCCAACGGATGAATATAAAAATGCAACGAGGAAAAGCAAAAAATAAAATAGCAATAATGATTCGGTCATAGCAAAAAATTAGTTTGGCAATAAATGAATTTCCACTATATCTCCTTCATTATATTCCTGCATGTCTTCTTCCAACCGTATTAGGCAATTTGCTTTTGCATAAGAGCTTAAACGATACGATTCCTGTGCATCGAGTGGTGATGCTTTATCTCCGTCATAAAAACCTTTCAAAAAAAATGTAAGTCCACCCATTTTTTTATATTCTCTTGCCAAAGGAGCGTGCACAACTTTAATAATATTTTTTCGATGCATCATTAATTCCAAAGCAGGAATTACATATTGATAAAAGCAGGTAAGCACAGAAGAAGGATTTCCCGGGAGACCAAACACCAGCCTGCTTTCCTTTTTACCGAAATATAAAGGCTTGCCCGGTCTTTGCTTCACTCTGTGAAATAATTTTTCAACACCACAGGCTGTTGCAGCTTTCGATACAAAATCATAATCACCCACACTTATACCACCTGTTAATAAAATCAGGTCGCTGGTTTTTAAACCCTCGTTCAACTTTTCGGTAAGGTGCTGTAGATTATCATCAATCCAAAAAATATTTACATCATTAATATACAGGTTTTGCAAAGCAGCTTTAAGTGTAAATGAATTTGACTCATACACCTGCCCGAATTGCAAAGGCTTGCCCGGTTGCTGCAATTCGTTACCCGTAACGATAATAGTTATTGAAGGTTTTGAGTAAACACTTACTTCTGTAATACCGATGCCAGCTAAAAAACCAATCGCAGCCGGGGATAAAAAATTATCTTTCGGCAATGCCAGTGCACCGGCTTTTATTTCAGAACCTTTCGCACGGAAATTACCACCCTGCTGCAGTTGTTCATCATTAATAATTAACTCACCATTTTCTATAATTGTTTTTTCCTGCATGGCAACGGTATCAGCCATTGCCGGAACAGCGGCGCCAGTAAATATGCGCATGGCTTGTTTTGGTGAGAGAGAAAAATTTTCTTTTGTGCCTGCGGCTGCTTCGCCATTTAAAATTAATCTTTCATGCAGGTCTGCATAAGAAAATGCATATCCATCTACGGATGATTGATTGAAAGCAGGTATATCAATAGTTGCAAAAACATCTTGCGCCAATACATAACCTGCTGCTTCAGAAAGCGGCATTTTGATTGAAGGCAATAAACAAGTATTGTTGTAAATAAATTTTTTTGCTTCTTCTACAGAGATCATTTCGAAATTTTTTTAACCGCCGATTGTTATCATGCTCCTGTTGTGAATAGCAGAGGCTTCGAGCTTTTCAAAATCAATGGTGAACTGGCCGCCTAACTCTTTTGCTTTATCACTGATGCATTGATGAATAAGCGTTACCACATCTTCTCCTTTGCGCAACGCAGTGAGCAAGTCAGTCTCTTCTTTTGAAAAAAGACAGTTCTTCATTTTTCCATCAGCCGTCAACCGCATACGATTGCAATCGCCGCAAAACGGAGCGCTCATGGTGCTGATAACAGCAAACGTTCCCGCATGACCGGGTACAATATATTTTTTAGCAGTATCATGTTTATCATTTTGCAATGGAATGAAAGAATATTTTTTTTCAATCTCGTTCAGCATTTGTTGCCATGTAAAAACTTTATTGCTTGTCCAGCGATTACCGCTAAAGGGCATAAACTCTATAAAGCGAACATGTACCGGTGTGTCTTTTGTCCATTCAACAAAATCAATAATCTCATTATCATTCAATCCTTTCATCACCACTGCGTTTACCTTTACATGAATGTTATGTTTGATGAGCAACTGAATATTTTCAAACACTGTGGAGAATTGATTGCGTCGTGTGAGCAATTGAAATTTATCGGCCTGCAGCGTATCAAGGCTAACATTTATTGATTTAATATTTGCTTGCTGCAGCACTTCTAAGAATTCATGTAAACGGGTACCATTTGTTGTGAGCGTTAAAGAAACAGGCAACTGTGAAAGTGAAAGTATAATCTTCGCGGCATCTTTACGTACCAAAGGCTCTCCGCCTGTAAGCCGTATTTTATTAACTCCTTCAGAAACAAATATTTTAGCTAAAGCTTCAATCTCGTTTGCCTGCATTAATTGCGATGCAGGTGTAAACTCATAATCTTCTTCAGGCATGCAATAAAAGCACCGCAGGTTGCAGTTATCGGTTAAGGATATGCGCAAATAATTATGTACGCGATTGAATGAATCTTTGATCATTTAAGCAAGTAACTTGATGCAATAAAAGTACGCATTCAGTAAACATTTTTTCATTATTTCATAACGTTAAAAAAAAGCATACATCTGCACAAATGGAAAGCAAGCATCTTGATAGTTATTCATCATCCTTCAGAACTCTACGGATAGCCGGGATTAATGCAAAGACTTGCTGCATCAATTCAAGATTTGTACCTTTAGCTCGCCTAATCAATGATTCAACACAAATTCTACTTTATGAAACAGTTCTTTTTTGTATCAGCTACTTTTGTTTTATGCTGTATTGCGTACAAAAATGTAATCGCTCAAAACAGCAATCCAGTATGCGGATGGAAACCGTTAGCTAACAACTTTCGCTTAACAAAAAAAGCGGGTGAGCCATTTCAAAAAGAGCAACTGCAATCATCTGAAATTATCAGCGATGCAGTTTATACACTTCCCGTAGTAATACATGTAATTCATACGGGAGATGCGGTAGGCTCGCCTGATAATCCCACAACTGCACAGATAAATGCAATGATACTAAACCTTAATTTTGCCGATGCTAATGAAACTGTATTATCTGCCTATACAGATACGGCGAAGAAAAAAATAACTATACCGGTAACGGGTGTTGTAACCGGCGTGCATTTGCGAATGCGTGTAGTTGCTGATAATCCCGCAACGCCTGCGCCAACTGCCTGCCTATTGCATGGAACTGTTACGGAGGGTGCCGGACAGGCGGAAGATTACAGTGTTGTAGTTATGACTGCGCAGCCGGTTGCATATAAGCCTGATAAAAAAAGTCCTGTTGCACAAAAACCGGTTCCATTAATTGCTGAAGAATAACTGGTGAGCAGTTGAAATAATTTTTTGTTAGCAATCGCTTAATTTTATTTTATTAGTCAGTTACGCAAGCTATTCCGGGGGGAATGCGCTTTTTATATTCCCACTCCCATACCTCGCCATCTTCAGGGTCGTGAACAGACCCGATTAATTCAAAATTATTTTTTTCAAGTATTTTGGTTGCGTAGTTTTTTTCTGGTAGTGTTCTTGCTGTAATCCTTACAGAAGGATTTGTTTTTAAAGACAATGCAACTAATTCTTTGCAAATCCCTGTTCCTATTCCCTGCCTCCTGCACTGTTTAAATGTTGCGTAAGCAATTTCCACCGAGCCATTTATTGGTTGTCCTTTGTAAGCCGCACAACCTACTAAATTTTCATTTTGTTTGGCATAATAACTAATCCACGGTGGCATGAATCCAACTTTTTTGTAGAAGTCAATCGTCATATAAATACTGTCTTGGCACAACGGATTGTTTGTAAATTCTTCGTTCTCATCCAGTGATTTTTTTACAGGTATTAATTTCATTTTGCAGTGTACTTAAGGTTTGTTATTGTGATGGCAAAAATGCTGTGTTCTCACGATGTATTAGAATAGCCTGTCTGCTGGTACAAATGCCAAACTAAAAATTTTTGTTGTGCCAAAATTATTCTTTTTGTGAATGATAATATTTGTTACGAAAGAGTTTTTACAAACCCGCAAACTTTTTTTATTTCTTTTCTTTAACGCAATCTTTAAACACCGTGATTTACTTTTGAATCCATTATCATTAAAAAATTATTCATGAAAAATACATTTCTTTTATTTACTTTTTTGTTCAGCGCTTCAACTGTAATGCATTCGCAAAGCCCTGCAGACCTTCTTAAAAAAATTACCAGCGGGAAGCACAATAATGATAGTTTAAGCACTAACGAGATAGTGAGCGGATTAAAGGAAGCATTGAGTAAAGGGGTAACTAAAGGCACCGATAAGCTTTCAGCAACAGATGGGTTTTTTAAAAATGCAGCAGTAAAAATATTGATGCCGCCCGAAGCGCAAAAAGCAGAGAAAACGCTGCGCAATATAGGATTAGGGAGACAGGTGGATGATGCCATACTTTCAATGAACCGTGCTGCAGAAGATGCAGCTAAAAGCGCTGCGCCCATTTTTTTAAATGCAATTAAACAAATGAGCATAGGTGATGCGTGGGGAATATTGCGCAGCAGCGATACGGCTGCCACTGCATACCTGCGTGAAAAAACAACTGCTTTATTAAGCGCGGCGTTTAGGCCTGTAATAGACAAATCACTTGAAAAAACCGGCGCCACTAAATACTGGAATATTGTATTTACTTCGTACAACAAATTTACCTTTAATAAAATCAATCCTGATCTTAGCGCTTATGTAACAGACAAAGCATTGCAAGGCATTTTCTATGAAGTAGGCCATGAAGAAATGCAAATACGAAAAGATCCGCTGGCAAGAACAAGCGATTTGCTTAAAAAAGTATTTGGAAAATAAATGGCAATTGCCATTTGTTTGCTCTCATTAACGCACGCTGTAATTACATGTCAATAAAAAATTATTTATATCTATATTTCTTTATTCAATTGCTTTTTTTAAAGCAGCTCTTGCTAAAATCCTTGTAGAATCTAATGTTGGCAATGATGATTCATTTGGTAATACAATTAAAGGGATTTCTGTACAACCAAGAACTACTGAATCGCATCCCTTTAATTTAAAATCATCAATTATATTTAAAAAATATTTTTTTGATTCTTTTGTTATTATCCCATATACTAATTCATGAAGGATTATTTTATTAATCTGATTTCTTTGGTCTTCTGCAGGTGTTTCATAATTAATATTATATTCTTCAAACTTTTCCGGATAAACCGGGCCTTCCATCAAATATTTTGTACCAAGTATACCTATTTTCTTAAAATGATTCCTCTTGGCTTCCATTGTTACTTCTTCTGCTATATGTAACCACGGAGCAGATATTTCCTTCTTAACAATGGAGAGTGATTGATGAATAGTGTTGTCTGGGCAGATTAATATATTTGCTCCAATTTTACACAATTTATTTGCGGATGATATCATCAAACCGGCAACCCCATTCCAATCATCAGGTACAATGTATTTCATGTATTCATTTAAAGGGTGTGTATGAAGACTTACCTCCGGATGAGCATGCTCACCCAAATATTTTGAACCCTCATTACAAATTGTTTTATAGCAAAGAGCAGCTCCTTCATAGCTGCATGCTACTATTCCTATGTGCTTTGGCATTTTATTATAACTACTTCGTAAATTTATTTATTGTTGGTACAATTTCGCAACAAACAGATATTGGTTCAGGTGGGATATTAGCATTCCGTCTGCCCGTAACCGCTGCTAAATTTATAAATAAAAGGTCATTGTTTGTTCAATTGCCTGACGTTAATCGTCTGCTGGAACTAAAGCTGCGCTGAATAATAGTTCTGCAGACGAGTACATGAAAATTCTAATCAGTCAAAAACATACTCTTATCAATACCCGGAATAATCTTCAATGCATTTTTGTAATAAATTTTTTTGAGTATATCATCGGGCAAACCCATACCATACATTGCCCAAAAGGCGTGATATTTTTTGTGATACGGAAAATATTCATCTTCGGTTTCGAGCACACGGAAATAAGTGGCATACTCTGATGGAACCCAACTGTCTTTCCCAAATAAAATTCTATCCTGATATTTTTCAAAGAAAGCTTTTGCGGCACGGGGCTGCCTGCCTAATTCTGCTATCACTGCGCCGAACTCTGTGTACACATTTGGCATATCATCCAATAATTTTCCAAGCGTTGCAAGATCATTTGCATACCAGCCGAAATGTGCAGCAATGAATGTTGTGTTGGGATGTTTTTTAAACACACGGTGTTGCTCAGCTATCAATGTATCCCAGGGCGCAGGATCAGTATCACTTCGCTTACGGTCGGGATGTGTAGCAAGTTCGAGCCAGCGTTCATTGTGTTTGTCAAAAGGAAACCAGAAAGGTTTTGGATCCGCAGAATGAATGAGCACAGGAATTTTTAATTCACCGCATTTATCCCAGACAGGATCAAGTCTTGCATCATCAATGGCAATCATTTTTCCTTTCTCATCTTTGAAATAAAATCCGAGGTCTTTATAAATTTTAAGTCCGCATGCACCTGCCTTTATATCGCTTTCCAGTTCACGCAATGTTTTTTCAGTCCAGCCGGGTTCACCAAAACCAACAAAAGAGATGTTTGTGAAAAATAGCAAACGCCGTGCATCTGTCTTCTTCACATTTTCCATTGAATGCAACAGGTATGAGTGATCCTGTACATCGAACTCGCCATTCACTGCTTTCGTTTCTTTGTAACTTCTGCCGCTTAAGTTTACCATCACCATCATATTAAGGCTGTCCATTTCAGAAAACAGTTGAGGAATATTTTGATTGGGTACCTCCCACTGATGATTGTGCACATCAATAAAAGGAAACTTTGCTTTGAGCAACGGATGTTGTGGCACAACCAGCGTAGAAATGGGATCGTATTCTACAAAATCTATATGCTGATTAGCCTGCGCTTTGCACTGCAACGCGGGCAATAGCAAAATACACACAATAACAAGTTTGAACCTGCTAATCATAAAAGGAATTTGTGCGGAAAGATAGCAGCTAAATTTTTATTTCGTTTACCGCTGAACAAACTCATCAAAAAAAGGACATAAATTCTCTGCTGCTTATTTTCTCTCCGTATATTTATTACATTAGCACGGCTTTTGCAAACAAAATCGCACTTATGAAAAGAACACTTAATTATATTGCTATTGTGTGCAGCTTTCTTGCTGCCTGCAACGGTATTACTGAAAACTCCAACATTCCCGAGAAGGAAAAAGAGAAGAAATCAAAATCGGAATTAGAAAAAAAGGTTAGCAAACGGGATAAGAGCATTACTCCTGAAAATTCTTACAGTAATCTTTTTCTCGATAGCATGGACATGGAAAAATTTATTGGTGAAAATAAATTACCTGATTCTTTAATACGCCGCATGAGAAGCTTTTACAATGCAAGGAATTACCAGTATGCATGGTTTTCAACGGATGGCTTAACAGAACAGGCGTTTGGATTCTGGAACCTGAATAATTATGCTATTTCTGAAGGCGATACATCATTAAAAAATAATTCGCTGGAAAAAAAGATGCAGGCGCTTGTAACAGAAGATTCGCTTACCGTAAGCGCTTCAGATAAATCAATCCTGACTATTGAACTTTTGCTAACGCAGCATTTTATTGAATACATACTCAGTAATTATGAGAAGGGCTATGTGAAGCGTAAAGAAATGGAGCGGTTTATACCCTTAAAAAAAGAAGATGTGCTGGCATTGGCAGATTCATTGATTAACAAGAAACATAAGGATGATAAATATTTTGAAGATATAAACCAGCAGTATAAATCACTGAAGGCTGAATTAATGAAATATTCTCAGATAGTGCAAAGTGGCGGCTGGCCTCAGTTAACGGGCGATGCCAAACAATATAAAAAAGGTTCCTCATCTCCATTGATTGTTGTCTTAAAGAAACGATTACAAATTTCAGGTGATATGGCAGGGCAAGATACTACCCGGGTTTTCAATGACACACTGGAAGCTGCCATAAAACATTTTCAGCAAGGGTTGGGTTATACACAAACCGGTACAATTACAGATGGGCTTTTGAAAGATCTTAATATACCCGCAGAGCAAAGACTTCAACATATTTTAGTAAACCTAAACCGTATGCGCTGGATGCCGCAGGAGCCTGCCGGTAAACTTATTCTTGTAAATATTCCTGAATTCACTTTGCATGTTTTGGAAGGGAAAAATAAAATATTTGATATGGTTGTTGTTGTTGGAAAAGAGGGTCACAACACTGTGTTGTTTACAGGTAATTTAAGCGAAATCATTTTTAATCCTTACTGGAACGTACCGGCGAGCATTGTAAAAAAAGAAATACTGCCTCATATTTCCCGCAACCATAATTACCTGGCTCAGCAAAATATGGAGATTACAGGAAATGCAGGCGGGCTGCCGGTTATAAGACAATTGCCCGGAGAAAAAAATGCGTTGGGGCATGTAAAGTTTTTATTTCCCAACAGCTATGATATTTATTTTCATGATACTCCTTCTAAAAGTCTTTTTAGTAAAGACAAAAGAGCTTTCAGTCATGGTTGCATACGTTTGAGCGAACCGGAAAAAATGGCTCAATATCTTTTGAAGGATGATAGCAATTGGCCACCCGAAAAAATTGCTGAGGCAATGAATAATGATAGTACCCGATCAGTGAAAATAAAAAACCCTGTTCCCGTATTCATTACCTATTACACGGCATGGGTTGATGAAAACGAGCTGCTTAATTTTCGTGATGATATTTATGGCCGTGATTCAGCGATGGCAAAAAAAATGTTTAAATAAATTAAAACAAATCGCAGAACTTTTTAAGCATTTAATAATGCAGCGATAAGGTGTAACATTTAACTTTGCACCCAATGAATATAAAAATGAAAAAGATTTTAATACTTATTACAGTTGCAGGTGTTACAGCAGCAGTGCTTACTTATTACCGGCATCAGCAAAAGAAAGCAATGCGGGAATTTACAAACCAAGGCAATGATATGTTTGATGAGCATCAAACCATGTTTGATTATGCAGGCTGGGTAAAAATCACTTAATGCATCTTTATTTAATTCCCAAATAATTTTCGCAGGCCAATAATATTTTTCTTATTTATAAATTCATTCAATTATTTACATTCCTTTTTTTGTTTCACTCACTGTATTTATCCAGACTAACCAATTGAGCATAATTAACCTACGACTTTAAAAGTTATATTTGTCTTGTGGAACACAGAATAAAATTCATATTGCTTTTACTGGCAAGTTTTTGCTACTTCACTTCTGTATTTGAGTGGGACACCAAAGAGTGCAAACAGAACTATGCCAAAGAAAATCATTCCTATATTACTTGTGTTAAAACGGTTGACAATTTCACATCACACATTGACACGTCAATAGAACTTCAAACTTTCTTTGTCAACTTACAATCAGCTTACTTCGTTTCTGCAAAGGCTGTTTCATTTTCTTTCTGTGCAGACGATGACCCGCCTGATAAACTTTATCTGCTTAACTCCACTTTCCTGATTTGATTTTTTTGAGATGAACTGTTTTATTCCGCATTGCGGAGTAATATCTATTTGTATTAGTTCAAACAAAAAATCACAATGACAGGTTTTCCATTTCTTCAATTATCAAATTACACAGGGCTTATTGCAACTGGTGTCCTCACTTTCAATATTCTTTTGGGAATGATGCTTGGCACAGCTTACAAAAGGCATAACTATTGGAAAAAGTTACCAGACCGTATCAAACAAATCAGCATCCTTGACTTACACAATTGGACAGCTTATGTTGCTTTGTTGTTAGTGCTGCTGCATCCCACACTTTTACTTTTTGACCCCGCAACAAAATTCAAATTCACTGACATCATTTTCCCAATCAATGCACCGCATCAAAAATTATTTGTTGCGTTTGGCACATTGGCAATGTTTGCTGTAATCACCGTGATTATCACAACGCAAAAAGTGATAAAAAAGAAAATGAGTTTCCGAACATGGAAAAACATTCATCTCATTTCATACTGCACGGCACTTTTATTTATTGTTCACGGCATTGTGCTTGACCCAAAATTAAAAGACAGACCAGTTGATTTCTTTGACACAGAAAAATTAGTGTCAGAATTATGTGCAGTCATTTTAATCATTGCAACAATCCTTCGTTACAAATATCATTTGCAAACAAAGAAAGTAAAATGAAAAAACTATTTCTTATAGCAATTTTATTTTGCTCTTGTTCAGCATTTGCGCAAACAGATAGTACGCAAAGCAAAATCACTTTAAAAGATAGTGCAACCCGTCCGCATCCGTTTCAATATGATAAAGACGCAGGACTACAATATAGAAATGTGGACTTTACATTGACAACGTGGGCTTATGCTGAAAGGCTCTTTGCAGGAAATACAAAACCTGCGTGGCGCAGAGTAAGGCAAGGCATGGAATTCAAATTTCCTTCTTACAACTTTTTGATTAATGGAAATAAATACCGAACGGCATTAGTGTATGAAGTTGATTTTACCGACAATAATTTTTTTAAGGACAGCAAGCGTTTTAAAATTTGGGAAAACCTTTTTGTATCATTTCAAAACGCAAAAGACCCAAACAAATTCAGGATATTGTTTGGAGAAAACACTTGCATACTTTCAAGAGAAGATAATTTGTCGTCAGGTAATCTTCCGACAATCAACCGGAGCTTGATTTTGGAGCAACACGGTTCAACAAACAGTTTCGGTACACAATGGGGATTTGAAATTCAATCACAAATAAGTAAGAAAACATTTTTACAGGCATCACTGCAAGACAACAGAGGTTCACTCAATCAGGACAAACCAAGTTTTCAATTTTGGAATGCACAGGCAATAAAAATTACGCAAATAATTTTGCAACCAACAGACAGCAGCAATCAGAAATTAAATATTGGTTTTGCAATTGACCATACAGGAAACATCAAAGGCAAATCATTTGCACTTGTATCAGGTATCTGCAACAATTTTTTAGGGAGCACACCAGCAACAGGAAACAAACTGACATTTGAAAACAATGCAGATTACACTAACACTTTGGGAAAACATTTTTATACTTTAGAGTACGAAGCAATTTATTCCATTTACTCCGACCAAAAATTAAATGTTGCAGGCGGGTACGGACAATTACAGTTTCAAGTGTTTGACAAAAAAAATTTAGGTGACCTTGTTCCTTTTGTACGTTACGACTTGGTAAATCTTTCTAACCCGACAGCATCGGCAACCGAACAGGCAATTAAATTAGGCATCAATTACAACTTACCATTCACAAACAAATTGGTAAACTTTCATTTGGAATATGCACATCATTTGCTCAATGGTTCGCCGACAATACTTGCAACAACAGATAAAAAATTTGACGAGTTCAGACTTGAATTAAGAATAAATGCAACAAGATATTTACGATTTTAATATTGTTACACTCTTACAAATATCGAAGAGCTTTCGGTGACAGTTTGTAAAAGGGTATGCAGCTAACATGAGGACAGACGGAAGCCGGGTTTCAATTTTTTATTTTTTCCACAGGATGCTGCGCACAATTTAGCTGCATATCCAGCTTGGCGTTATAAATTTAGCTATGCACAAGACCAACAGGCAGTACAGTTCTCTTATACACTTCGTTGAGCAGGTTTGCAGCTCCGGTATAAATAGCAGATAAGCCGCAAACAATTCCCTCGTAGCCTGCAAATTGTATGATGGCTGTATTGCCTGCAGCATCGCCAATTGCTAATAAAAAAAAGAGTATCGTTAATGTTGCAAAAACAAATTGCAATGCCTTGCTTATGCGAAATGTTGCTATCAGTAATAGAAATGTGAAGATGCCCCACATAGTAAGGTAACATGCCATGCCTGTTGATGTTGCAGCAACTGCCCATCCCAATTTTGGTATTACAATTAATGCGACCAATGAGACCCAGAAGAAACCATAAGATGTGAACGCCGTGAAACCAAACGTGTTGTTTTTCTTTGCTTCAAGAACACCTGCAATAATTTGTGCAAGCCCTCCATAAAAAATGCCCATTGCAAGAATCATGGAATTCATTTCATAAAAACCGGCATTGTGAAGATTTAATAAAACAGTGGTGATACCAAAACCAAACAAACCTAATGGAGCAGGGTTTGCGCTGCTATCTTTTACAATCAATTGAGTGGGTTCCATTTTATTTTTATTTTAAATAAAGTTATTACTCTGCAATAATTTCTATCAGCTGTTCTTTCGGTTTGTTGAGTGTATAAATTTTATCGGCAGCAAATTCATCTCCTGCCGCCATGTTTCCCGATGTATCAGTCATCAATAAATGCCACTCAAAGAAATTATCGCAAAAAAAATAAAGGAGCATTAAAATACATTCACTGGTTATCAACCCTGGCTTCAATTACCTGCTGAATTGCGGTAGAAATATTCGATAATAAATCAAGACCCGCGGCAGCTTCTATTGCATCTACGCTTGTTCTGTAAGTTTTCCAATCGCTGCTAAGCCCGGTATTTATATTGGGTATGATAACAGAAATAACCCGGGTATTATTATTCACGCGGCTTAGATCATTTGTATTTAGCGGCAATACAACAATTACTTTCCAAATGTTTGAGGGCACTGTAACATGACCGTTATCTATCGTTGTTTTAGTTCCATCAGAACCTGTTCCGCCCATACCATAAGAACCCATGATGGTATATAACTCATCACCTGCGTCTATCAGTGTTCTTGCATAATTTTCCATGTTCATCCAGGTAAACTCATTATTATAGGGCGCCTGTGGTATTATATTCGTCATAAAAAAAGTAGAAGAATTTGCTTCTATGGTTGCGGTGCGGTCTGCAGACGGACAGTTATGCCCTCTCTCAAAACCGCTATATGAATAGCTTATATCAGTTACATGATACCAGCTTTGGGGCAATGAATTATCTTCCCTGAAATCTTCCTGCCTGCTTACATTTCCTAAATCGGTATTTTGTGTATGCCAGCTTACCCAATTGGGTATTCCCCGTGTACGTGAGTAGGAGAGCGTGTAATATGTTTTTATCATCAGGTAATTATCATAATCAGTTGTATCAGCCATTGCATTGCCGGGATTACCCATAAGCAGGTTATCATTATCACCCAAAAAAACCGGGGGCGCAGTTGTGGTTGTCTCTTTTTTACAGGAATAGAAGAGCACAAAAAATAAAGATGCTGCTGCAAGAATTTTGTTTGCCTTTAGCATAGAGGCAGATGAATTTTTTTTAAATAATAGTGATACAAAGAAAGGAATATTTCAGCAAGTAGTAACTATCACTCCTTGGAAGAAGCTAAGCATTTAAAAAACATATTTGTGCACGTCACGAGTTTTTTTCGGATATATGCTGAAATGATTAAAGGGCTTTATATCTTCATCATGTAAAGCTTATCACTATTAAAACTAAAAACACTGCTTTTGACGAAGATTATATTGTTTTATCAAAAATATAAAACAGCAAACCCGCAAAACGAGCTGCGTGAAATTAATAACGAAACAACTATTTTTCTAACCATTCAAAAATTTAATTACTATCTTTTATTTTAATTTTTTTAAAAATTCCTCACAATGAAATATTGGATCCTATTGTTTTTTTGCATTTCTATTATTGCCTGCAAAAAGGAAAATATTACAACGCCTGCATCTTCATCGTTTGATGACACAGAAGATTCTTATTCTATGTATGGCAAGCCCGGCTATATATTAATATGGTCAGATGAATTTAACTATACAGGCTTACCAAATCCTGTTTATTGGGGGTATGAAAAAGGATATATAAGGAATGATGAAAAGCAATATTATACCGAAGCAGATACGAGCAACAGCAAAGTAGAAAACGGAATGCTTATGATTACAGCAAGATTTGACAGTACGCAAAATCACCCCCATAACTTCGGCCAGCGTAATTACAAAAGACAAAGAAGAAATTAAATATGGAAGAGTTGAAGTAAGAGCAAAAATGCCTGAAGGAAAAGGTGCATGGCCTGCGATATGGGCATTGGGTGCAAATCGTGACAGTATTGGATGGCCTGGCTGCGGTGAAATAGATATTGTTGAATGGCTTGGCTGGGCGCCTCAATTTATTACCGGCAGTTTGTACACCATAACAGTTTCAGGAGATGATACGGCTCTTATAACGCCCTACCTTCCTTTTAATTTCTTTACGCTTTCTACAAAGTTTCATAACTACGCAATTGAATGGGACAGAACTCAAATAAAATATTTCTACGATAATAAAAATTATGCAACTTACAAATCTTCGCAAATTACCGAAGCAGAATGGGAGCCCTTTACAAAGCCTTTTTATTTGCTTCTTAATCTTGCAATGGGCGGCACCGGCGGCAAGGCTATTGATTACAAAAAATTTCCCTTTGTTTTCAAAATTGATTATGTACGGTATTACCGAAAATTGCAGTAATAAATGCATACGGTTTCTAAAACTGGCATCTTTATTCAAAATTCAAAAGAAATTTTTATATCATAATATCCATATCATGCATGAAAAGATTCACTAAAAAAATAAGTTGTAACAACACAGTACATGGTTTACTTTAGCGATTTACAAAAAAATAAATTTTAAATTTTTCAAAACCTAAGTTTTATGCTGCGTAAATTATCAGTGCCTTTGCAGTTAGTAGTTAAAATTTTTTTAATCGCCTTTTCTGTGAATGCCATAGTTACCACCTTTCATTTAGTGCATAATAAAGATTTCTCATTTTTTATAATATTTCAGATTTTCTTTTATTCTTTAGGAATTAGTGCTTTGTTTTTTACCCCTGTGTGCTTGGTGTTTTTTTTATTAGCTTCCCGCAGCACAACTAAACGGGGGAAAATATTCTGGATTATTTTATGGGTTGGTATTGTGCTAACATTTCTTATCTACACTATTTTCAGAGATGTCTTTTTAAAATATACGAATAGCCCCGAAACTCTCGCAACCATTGCTCTCTTTTCAATACTCGTTAGCGTTTCATCGCAATACGAATTTTTCGTTTATGACCACTCCGAACACACCGCAGTGGATAAATAAATCTATCAGATTTTATTTTTTAAGGTTTAGCTTTTTGAAAGTTTACAACGCTTCCATGGCATAATTTTTATTATAATACTACAATAGTTTGTTTTCTCTTTCAAAATGAAATAAGCAATATATTATACTTGGTATAATTATTGAATTTAGAGGAACTGTTATGAATTCTCAATTAAAAAAATTTATTCACCCAGTTAAACGAAACACGTTTAGAAAGGTTTAATAGATATTAAAAACTAAAAATACGAAACATGAAAAAAGCATTTATTTTTTTTGCAGCCTCATCATTTATGGGCATTACAATTGCTTCTGCTCAGGCTGATTCAATAAATAATACTACTGACAGGGCAAACACATACTCAGGAGAAAAAGCGCAACAGACAATGCTTTATAGAGATTCTGTTAAAAATGCAAAAGTTGTAACTCCCGCAGAAAAACAAGCGCTCAATAAAGATTATCCGGGAGTGCGAAAAGATTACAACACAAATAGAGAGCTTGTAAAAGATGAAAAGTACGATAAATCTATACGAAATAGTGAATCACTAAGCAAGTACAGGATGGATAGAAAGGAATATAAAGGAGACAGGCGTTCATTAAAGAGGCAGAAAAGAGATTATTATAAGGCTAATGCAGATGGAGTAATCACGCCACAGGAAAGAGCCGCGATTGAGGCAAAATATAAGCATGACAGGGTTCATTATCTTGAGGATAAAAATAAACTAAATAATAATCAAAAACCCGAAATTAGAGACAGTTCAAATAATCCTCATTAAATACTTTCTTGAAAAAAATAAGCCGGCTAAATTTTAGCCGGTTTTTTTGGGTGAATTTTTCCACAATTTTTTTATAGCAACTTCTTCTTGTCTCAATAAAAAACACTAACTAAATAATAATTACGACGATTTTTTTTAAGCGGATATTTTTTGGAATGTTATTATGCTCTTTAAGCAAGCTGCAAAGCAGGAGTCATAATGCAAATCAATGTTCCCCCTTTACGAAGTAATGAGGTTGTAAGCAGATTCAAGCTTCTTGATTTTTACACGAATGCTTTTTAGCTTTTCAAACATTTCGTTGTTGCTTATTGCATTGTAGTATTTTTCTTTCTCCTTTTTTATCTGTATCAGTAAACGGGCTCTTCGCAAGGAATGTGCATTCACAATTGATTCCTTTAGCAAATGATAAACCGGAAACGATTTAACATCTGTTCCTGTTGTAATTGCTAACTGGCTTTTAAGAAGAATGAAGAACTCCCGAATGTGCCGGAATAAATTAAACTTTTTCTTGCCTTGTTTGGAAACTGAAATACGTTTCATAAGGCTTGCAGAGAAAGCTGCAACGAGTAATGAAATAAAAATTAATTGCTGTTTCATATTAGATATTGGATTTCGTTATACTGATGAATAAAATAATATTCATTTTAAAACCTACAAAAAAATGCAGCAGGCTTTGGTATCTCTCATCTAAAAAGTTCGCAACGGACAACTCTTGTAACTGAACTTTCGTAATAATCAAAACCAAAAATACTCAGGCTTTTAAAAAAAATTTAAATGCAGAAGATTTAAAAATACTCTTATCAGACAAGAATTTTATTTTTTCAGCACTTATAAGTTTTAAGTTATAGCAATACTAAGTATATAGAATTCACGCTGCTCCTTCTCTCCCGCTCTCAACTATCTTTGTCGCATGCATTATGTTTCAGCGGAAGCAATTACCAAAGGCTTTGGCATTACGCCTTTGTTCCGCAACATTTCTTTCAACATAAATGAGGGTGATAAGATTGCTTTGATTGCAAGGAATGGCGTAGGTAAAACTACCCTTCTTCGCATGCTGGCTACCACCGAAACGGTGGATGAAGGCAGGCTTTGGGTACATAAAGATGTTACTGTTGCAATCTTTGAACAGGACCCTCAGTTCGAAGAAAGCCAAACTGTGCTGCAAAATATTTTTCACATTAATCATCCTGTAATAAATGCGATACGTGAATACGAAGCTGCTGTTGAGCAGGGTAGTCAGTTGTCAGTCGGGAGTAAGAAGTATAACGCCGGTAATGAGATTGAAGACCACACTGCACTAATGGATGCCATTACTAAAATGGATGAATTAAATGCCTGGCAGTTTGAAGCAAAAGTGAAAGAGATACTGAGCAGGCTGAATATTCATCATCTCAATAATAATGTGAAAGACCTAAGCGGAGGCGAAAGAAAAAGAGCAGCACTTGCAAAAACATTAATTGATATTGGCTTTGAGCACAGGCATGTTTTACTTATGATGGATGAGCCAACAAATCATCTTGACGTGGAAATGATTGAATGGCTTGAACATTATCTTAACCAGGAAAATATCACGCTGCTTTTGGTAACGCACGACCGCTATTTTTTAGATGCGGTCTGCAATGAAATTTGGGAACTGGAACGCAGCAATATATTTGTGTATAAAGGGGATTATGAAAATTATGTTGAGAAGAAAGCGGCAAGAATTGAGAGTGAGCTTGCCAGTATTGATAAGGCAAAGAACATCTATCGCAAGGAGCTGGAGTGGATGCGAAAGCAGCCGAGAGCAAGAACAACAAAGAGCAAAGCAAGACAGGATAATTTTTATGAAGTGGAAGCAAGAGCAAAACAAAAAGTGGAAGATGTGCAAATGCAGTTGCAGGTAAAGATGAACCGTCTTGGCGGAAAAATTGCCGAGATGAAAAAAGTGTATAAAAGTTATGGTGATAAAACAATTCTAAAAGGTTTTGATTATACTTTTTCCAAAGGTGAACACATTGGTGTAATTGGTAAGAATGGTGTAGGAAAAACAAGTTTCTTAAATATCCTTCAGGGCACGGAACCTGCTGATAGTGGCAAAGTAAATGTAGGTGAGACGGTGCTCTTTGGAAATTTTTCTCAGCAGGGATTGGTGATAAAGGAGGATACAAGAGTGATTGAATATGTAAAAACTTTTGCAGAGAGTTTTCCTTTGGCAAAAGGCGGAAGTTTAAATGCTGCACAGTTTCTCGAGCTGTTTTTATTTTCTCCCGAAAAGCAATTTACCTATTTGAGTTCGCTGAGCGGTGGCGAAAAAAAACGATTGCAATTACTCACAATACTTTTCAGTAATCCCAACTTTTTAATTCTTGATGAGCCTACAAATGACCTTGACCTTCCAACATTAGGTGTGCTGGAAAATTTTTTAAGTGAATACCGGGGTTGTATGTTGATAGTATCACATGACAGGTATTTTATGGACAGGCTGGTAGACCATTTGTTTGTGTTTGAAGGTGATGGTGTTGTTAAAGATTTTCCCGGGAATTATACCCAGTACCGGTTGGAAGAAAAGAAAGTTGACAGTAGCCAGTCCGCAGTAACGACAGGGTTTACAAGTGATAAAAGACCGATAACAATTGATAGCAAGAAGAAATTTGGGTTTAAAGAAAAGAGAGAGTTTGAACAATTGGAAAAAGAAATTCCTGCACTGGAGGCAGAGAAGCAGCAAATAGAAAATCAATTAAGCAATCCAGAGATTCCTTATGAGCAATTGCATTTGTTGAGTAAAAGAATTGTTGATATTAGTAGTGAACTTGAAATAAAAGAGATGAGATGGTTGCAGCTTTCAGAGCTAATGTAGAATTATTCCTTCTAAAAAATTTATTCGTTATTCTTGTTTTGCAACGCGTTTGAAGAAACGTTTCTCCGCAATTCTCAACGTCTTTGAAATTTATACTAAACGGTAACGAATTCTGGCATGAATTTATCGCATCTTGATAAATGAACCTCACCATAAAGGAATCCTCACGCGACACCCAGGATTACAAGCAATCATTACCAGCGAATTTATCTGATTCACAATTACTTGATGATTTATTACAATATTGTATTAATGAATTTGGTACTTCAAAGTTCAGGGTGATTAGTATAAATTTTGCCAGATTCAAAAAAACGCAGTCTGAAATTCTTCAATCACTTCATTATATATTATCTTATAATCCCATGTTGTTAAATAAAGAAATTGATGATACTCTTACAGGATATTTTCGGGTAGGGCCCTTTGCCGTTGAGTTCTTGCGCCAGGGAGGATTTATAGGAATTAGTGAAAGAAAAAAAAGTAAGGAATTAAAAAATAAACTGGCTGATTCAAAAACTTTCAGGGCGGGGCATGCCGCAATTCTGATTTCTTTGCTTACCCTTTTTTGTATTGTAGCTTTAGCAATTTGGCAACAGCATGAAACTGAGCTTACAAATAAACAGATAGCTAATTTAAAGGCAACAATTACTAAGCTGCAGCAAGAAAATAATAATATAAAACATGATATGGATAATATGCTAAAATCAAAAAAAGTTTCTGTTACGGGCAATTCCAAATACAATGGCAATGTAAAATCAAATCCAAATAGAAGTACCGCAAAAAATTAGGCAAGCAATGTGTATGCCCAACGTTTGTATTGTTTTAGTAAAACAACACTCTCCTTAAAAACTGTTCTTTCCGTAAATAAATGCTGCAGAGTTTCATTGTTTAAATAAAAAAACTCTGCAGCAAATTTAAAATTAATGTACGGGTGCAGTTGCGTGAACTCCCTTTGCAATTTCTTCAACCATTTTTTTGTTGAAAGCATCAAGGTCTTTCGGGCTTCTGCTTGTTACCAGCCCATTGTCAACTACTACTTCTTTATCGTGCCAGTTAACGCCTGCATTTTCTAAATCTGTGCGAAGCGATGGATACGAAGTCATCTCTCTTCCCTCTAACAAATCAGTCTCAATTAATAATTGCGGACCATGACAAATGGCTGCAACAGGTTTCTTAGATTCTAAAAAGTCTTTTGCAAATTCTACAGCATCTTCATTTAGCCTTAACTGGTCAGGATTTAAAACACCGCCGGGAAGCATCAGCGCATCATAATCTTCCGGCTTTGCATCTGCAATATTCACATCAACATCAAGCTCAATGCTCCAATGGTCATGATTCCATGCCTTTACTTTATTTTTTTGAAGCGAAATAATATGCACGGTTGCGCCTGCTTCTTCCAATGCTTTTTTAGGGCTTGTTAATTCAACTTCTTCAAAGCCATTTTCTGTAAGAATGGCTACGGTTTTTCCGCTAAGCTTTGCGATAATAAAAAGGTTTTTGTTAAGAAATAAGATTACGGATTTGATTGCATAAAAATCGCACCCTGTGGAATCAATTGAGAATGGAGAATGTATAATGGAATTAAAAGTTGAAAGAAACTCTGCCTACGGCCAATGATTTTGCCGCATTAAAAATTATTACAGGTGTAACAGGATTTGTTAGATGTGTAATAGAAGTTATAAAAATAGAAACAAGCCAATTGCAACAATTGAAAACACGCAAGTGAGCAGTTGCGCATTTTTGACATAACAAATTGGAAATAAAGGACGATAAAAAATTGTTTAGGGGTAAAAACTTTCGCATATTTTTGAGTTGCCTGCAATTGGTGGACACAGCCTTCTCAAAATAAATATTACCAAATCTGTGACTTTTTTAAATTCATACACACTAATATAACAGAACATAATTTTATATTTTTTCGTGGACAAAACACAGCAATTTCTAATAGCACTAAATGAACACAAGGGCTTAATATTTAAAATAGCTTCAATTTATTCAAACAATATTGATGACAGAAACGACTTAACCCAAGAAATAATTTATCAACTTTGGAAATCGTTTGACACTTTTGGTCAAAAATCAAGTTTAACAACTTGGATTTATAGAGTGGCGATGAATGTGGCTATTTATCATCTCAAAAATGGAAAAAGAAAAATACAAGCAGTTCCTTTAGACGAACAAATCATAGATTTTCACGAAGTGGATCACAACGAAATTGAAGAAAAATGGTTATTGCTAAAACAACATATTGACAATTTGAATTTACTTGACAAGGGCATTGCTATTTTGTATTTAGAAAATAAAAGTTATGAAGAAATTGGACAGATTATTGGCATTTCTGCGAGTTATGTAGGGACAAAGCTTTCAAGAATAAAAAAAAAATTAAAGGAACAAATTTCAAAAAAATTATAAATATGGAACTTGACGACTTCAAAAATACTTGGGACGATTTGAGCAACAAGGTAAAAGTAAACCAAAATTTTAACCTCAAACAATTTGAAAAAATGAATAAAACTAAATTTCAATCAAGCCTCAATAAAATTCTTTTGCCAGAAATTATTGGAACGATTGTTTGCCTTGGCTTTGCTCTTTATATTGGATATAACTTTGCAAAATTAGAAACAATTACATATCAAATCGTAGGCATAGTTACAATTTTGCTTTTGGTTATGCTTTCCGTGATTAGCTTAATGAGTGTTTTACCATTATATAAAGGTGCTGACATTAATAAATCCTATTCTGAAACATTAAAGGATTTTGCAGCTAAAAAAATGAGCTTCTACAAATTACAAAAATTAAATCTTTTATTAAGTTACTTGTTGTTAGTAACTGTGATACTTTTATCAACAAGACTATTTGGTAGAAACGAAATTACTGATAGCAAATATTTTTTTGTATTCACATTCAGTTTTGGTTTTTCTTTTTTTCTAATCTTTTCAAAGTGGGTGACAAAAAATTATAAGAAAAACATCCGGAAAACAGAAGACTTATTAAAAGAATTGTCAGCCTAAAATGAACAACTGCAGGCAACAAAAGTATTTGCAAAAGCAGGGCTGGACATTGTAATATCAGCTATTTGCAAGCATCAGCTGTGGTTCGGGCCGACATTTATAAATTTGGCTTTTAGTTGTTAACCTCAACTTTATATTTTCAATTGGGCATTTGTACCGGGCAGACGAGCAATGAATTCCCTGCCTTCGCAAATACTCAACGTTGGTGGCAATTTTCAAATGACGTTGCTGATAAATGATAATCTCTACTTGACTGAAATAACAAAGGAATATTACATGGCTGACTTGGAAAAAGTTATTGCATATGACAAATCACAATTTTGGAAACTTGACGAGGGTTTAGCTGATATTTTAATTAGCATTAATCAAAGTCCAAACATTCAAATTATTTATTCAAAAAAATTAACTCCAAAGCCAGATATGTTTGGAATGAAGAGAAATAGTTACTTATACATTGCCTATAAAAAGGACATAAAAGAAAAATTAATAAACACTCTTAAAGAAATAGCGGATTTGTTTGAAGATGATATATCAATTGAAGAAAGAGAACCAAAAATAAATAATAGAAAGGTTAATGAAAAATTGAAAGGCATTGGCTATTTTGACAATCCAAATTACCACTATATTAACCATATTAAAATAGAGCTTGTATCCTTCAATATTAAAGAGCATGAAAGGTTTTTCAAGGAGTTAGAAAATAAATTAGCTAAACTATGAAACAATTACTGCTTATACTTCTGTTTATTCCATTCATTTCTTTTGCTCAAAAGGAAATGGATATTGATACTTTACAATTTAATTTTTCAGAAGTTGTACAAGCAGATACTTTAAATGCAAAAGCTCTTTATAGTAATGCAAAACTTTTTATCGCAAACGCTTTTGTTTCTGCAAAAAACGTAACGCAATTAGAAGATGAAAACTCAAACACGATTGTTGTAAAAGGGCTTTTTATTCTTCCATTAAAAAACATGCCTTATTCTTTTTCTTATTTAGAAAGTTTTACTACAACTTTCAAATTACAAATTCAGACAAAAGACAATAGATATAGATACACTTTAAGTGACTTTATTGTTCAAGACAATCCTGTAGAATCAGGAGACTTATCATTACCTTATGAAAAAGCAAAAGGAGAACTTGCACAAAAACAACATAAAAAAGTTTGGGATAATATGAAAACATCTGCTTATAATTTTGTAACAGCTTTTATTGGCGACATGAAGAAACAAATGATTAGTAAAAGTGACTTCTAAACAAAGAAAAAAACTGCCACCAACAAGTGCATTTGCAATAGCATGGCTGACGGAATAAACTTCATCTGTAAATCATTTATCAGCTTTTGTGCCGGCTGACATTACGCTGTTCGGCATTAGTTTGTTATCTTCAACTTTAGTTTTTCAATTAAGCATTGTTCTGGCTGACAGTTCGCTCTTTGTCGCAATGTTTCCTTTTTATGGCAACTGTACGTTAGCAAGGAACATTGCGATTTTAAACAACACAATAGAAAAACCAAGTCTGCTCCCACTTCAAATTCTCCATTCTCCATTGTCAATTCTCCATTATTCTTTAAATATTTCTCGGGTTCTTCCACTCTTTTTCTAAACGCTCTACAGTTCCTTTCAGCCGTTCCTTTCTTGTTTCTTCTCTTTTAGCTGTAATAATCCATTCAACATATTCCTTCTTAAGAACCAATGTGGGAGGGTGTTGGGACGAAATGGGAGTGTTGAAAAAGTAACCAAAATACTTACCCTTCAACGAATTAAATCGTTGCGTTAGAACATTGAAACCACCATTTACCAACCCCAATTGCAGGACGATTAAAAGATATGAAAAAAATTATTGACTGGCTTAATAAACGACCTGCAACCAAAGCAGCTTGGTTTGCTGCTTTTACTGGAATATTTACCTTAATTGTAGTAATTATACAAACAATAATTCTTTCAAAGCAAACAAACCTTATAGACAGACAAACCAAAATTTCAGAAACTCAATCTAAATTATTATCAAATCAAATTGAAGCCTCAACGAGACCCTTTATTGAAATCCAAATTAGTTCTGACAATAAAGGTAAAGACACTTTAATAGTTGAAAATAAAGGACAGTATTCAATTTGTAACCTTCAAATTAATCAAATATACTTTGCGAAAATCGCTGACTACGGTTGGTATACTTCTTTGCCAAGCAACCCAATTTATTCTGAAACTATCAGTTCTAAAAAAAAGTGGTCTTTAGACATTTCAAATTTTGCCAAATTTTACAAATCTCCGCCTCTTGCCAACACGTTTATACCTAAAATTGAAATTGAGTATTTAAATATTTTAGTTTCATTCGACAGAGAAATAGATGGGAAAAGTTATTTGTGTATTTTACCTGGAAGTTTAATTAGAAATGAAAATGGTATCGAACGTTGGGCGGAAGGAACTGCAATTTCCGGTCCACTTGGTAAAATTTGTAATCAGGGACTTGAATTGACCTATGAATATTTAAAGCGTAGACCTTTTAAAAAGGATTATGAACTATACAATTCCAATTATCCCCTTGGTTATACTCCAACAGGATGCTTAGGTAATATAGACTGGATAAAGTAATCACATTTTGACAGTACAGCACACAACAAAAGTATTTGCAAAAGCAGGGCTTGACAATTTAACATCAGCTATGTGCAAACATCTGCAGCGGTTCGGGCTCGACGTTCAATTTTCAGCTTTAGTTCATAACTTCAACTTTATATTTTCAATTGGGCATTTGTACCGGGCTGGACGTTCAATGAATTCCCTGCCTTCCCTTTCTCGCAATGTTTCCTTTTTATAGCAACTGTGCGTTAGCAAGGAACATTGCGATTTCATTTTCTCATTAAACAAAAATAAAAAAAGTAAGAATTTCCTCCGGCTTTAAATTCTCAACTCCCAGCTCACATATTCCTCGGATTCTTCCACTCTTTTTCCAAACACTCAATAGTTCCTTGCAACCGTTCATTTCGTGTTTCTTCTCTTTTAGCTGTAACAATCCATTCCACATATTCTTTTTTATTGGTGAAAGAAAGCGTTTTAAAAAAATCATTTGCTTGCCTGCTTATTCTTAAAGCTTTTTCTAAGTCTTCAGGTAAGCGAACAATCTTTTTCTCTGCATCAATCCATTCGAAAATTTCCCTCACTTTGGGTTTCGCTTTTTTCTTTTTATCGGTTTCCGTTTTTAGTCTCATTCCGAAAGCGCTCCATGTATCATCAAAAGAAATTAAACTGAGCCATTGCAATTCATCATGCTTTAATAATATTTCCCAGCCCTTATCTCTGTTCAAGTCAGTTTGCAATTTTGATGAGCTTTTAGGATAATATATCCAGCAAACAACATCACTGTGCAGCAACTTTAAAATCTTATTCAACTCTTTTTCCATTTGCGCTCTATTAAGAACAAACCAATGAATTTGCTCATAGCTTTTAGTCTTATCTGAAATAGAAACATTTGCAGGCAGGCCTTCAATACTTTTTATAAAATTGTTGGGAGCATTGACGGTGAGTAATTTTATTCCCTCTTTTATTCGCAGCTTTTGGGCAAGTGAATTAGCCATATATTTTCTTTTGGAATTTAAAGATAATAAATCTCTCTATAAGCTATTATTAGAGCAAACGCTGAAAAAAGTGTAACTGCTAATTGCTATATCTTCACACGCATGAATAACGAGAATCAAAATCCGTGGAAAATAATTGATGAAAAAGAAATTTATGATAACAGGTGGATAAACGTAACAGAGTATGATATAATTAATCCTTCAGGGGGCAAAGGTATTTATGGTAAGGTTCATTTTAAAAATATCGCTGCAGGAGTGCTTCCGTTGGATGAAGAGATGAATACATATCTTGTTGGTCAATTCAGGTTTACGCTAAATCAATACAGTTGGGAAATTCCGGAAGGTGGCTGTCCTGAAAATGAAAACCCGTTAGAAGCAGCCAAAAGAGAGTTGCTTGAAGAAACAGGCTTAGAAGCAAAACAGTGGAATAAAATTCTTGAAATGCATCTTTCGAATTCTGTTACTGATGAATACTGCCAAGTATTTTTAGCAAGAGATATAACTCAAAATACGGCATCACCGGAAGCAACAGAACAATTGATTGTAAAAAAAATTCCTTTTGATGAAGCATATCAAATGGTGCAAAATAATGAGATAACAGACGCGGTTAGTGTTGCCGCAATCCTGAAAGTAAAACTGATGATGGCTGAGAGAAAGATTCGATAATCAGTCGATGGTAATTCCTATTCATAATGCCCCATGCAGGAATAGATGATAATTTCTGCTTGAGTAACCTCTTATATAAGACGATGTTTTTCATCTATTCTTCTGCTCCATTTCCCCTTAAACTCATGCTTTATTTATCAATTCTTTAGAGGATATACATTGTAATTGTGAAGCAATGGCATGAACTTCTTTCCAGTCCATGCCCAACTTCTCTACTAAAAATAATTCCCATAAACGGTTTCTTCTTATAATTTGCAATGCTTCTTTTAACCCTTTGCCTGATAAACAGCAACCACGATATTTGTTATAAATAATTAAATTTTTTGCAGCAAGTTTCTTAATCATATCAGTAACAGATGCAGGTTTCGCAGATACCATTGCCGCTAATTCGTTGGTATATATCTTCTCATTTTTACCTGCAGTATGGAGATATATTTGTTTCAGGTATTCCTGTTCTGCAATGGTCATCATTTTTCATTCTTCTGGATAATACTTTCACTAATTAATTATTACGAAGTATTCTATTCTATGTTGATGTTAATTACGTTGAATATCTCTATTTGCGGGTAACATTTGCTGAACATATATGCTTAGCTCATACAACTTACTACCGATAAAACTTAACGGTTTTTCAGGCTCACATTCATTTGCCATTGTAAACAAACCTTCAAACGCTCTGATAGATTTGCCACGCATTAAAATGGGATAACCTGGATTTTTAATTACGTCTGACAATTTGTTCATTGCTTCATTAATACAAGTAATGGCATCCTTCTTCATATTCGCTTTTTTACATGCACCTGCCAGCAGCTTGCAGGATGTAGTATATAAACCCAGCATATCTGTATCACCGTCAAAATTTAATACCGTTTCATTAATCATCCTCTCCCCCTTACTCATAGATTTTGTATAGAAATAAATTGCCAGTTTGGTATCGGCATTTTTAAAAGCATCGTCTCCCCTTGCAACAATACTTTTCCATTGTTTTGCACACATAATATTGTAAAATTTTTCTTATTTAAAATGTTGTATCGGTTTTAAAAATAAGTAGCAAACCCAAATTGAAAAGCCCCTGTCAAAGCAGGCGGGTTGCCTAAAATGTCCCGTTGTTTTTGGTAACGGTAATTGAAACGGATAACCGTTGTGCCAACCGGTCTGAATGCAATGCCTGGATAGATTGACCAAAGGTGGTCTGCAATGTTGCCGCCTCCTTGCTTAAACTTTCCAATGTTGTAATCCGCATATTCCAAACGAACACCAAGATTTAGTTTTGCATTTTCCCAGCCAAACATTGGCTTTTGCAATATGGTGCCTACAATGTCCACAAAGCCGCCCCATTGTTTGTTTCCAAACTGTTGAAAGTAAGTATCAGGAACATTTACAAAAACTTTGGCGGCTTCGCCTAATATGTTTAGCCTGTTTTTTAAAAGCGATGTATTAAAATCTACTGCAACCACATTTACATTTCTTTTCTTATCCAATATAAGTCCATCATCTTTCCATTTGTTGTACACACCGCCCATGTATGATAAGCCAACCTCTCCAATTTTTCTATTTCGAATAGCAATTTTTCCTGTAAACATGGGTGAGCCGCTATTGCTTTCTTCAAACTTTTCAGGATTGCTTTTTCCTGCTGCCAATGATGTTCTGTTTTCTTCATTTGAAATTACTTTGTCGTCAAAACCATTAGTTAAGTAGGCTTCGTATCCCAATACCCAATTGCCTGTAAAGTGTTTGCCATACAACCCAAAACCTGCTTCTGATAAAGTGGCTGCCAATATGGTAGTTGATGAAATGGGTCTGTCAATAAAATCCCATTTTGGTCCATCGTGGTTTTGATTGAACGAACCAATAGGGTTTACAATAATACCACCACGAAGAGTTAATAAGGGATGAAATTCAAAATCCAGGGAAGCATACTCTACGCTTATTTCTTTTGCCCCATCTTCAAATTCTATGTCTGCCAGAAATTTTATTTTCTTAGCAATAGTTGACGAAAAAAAAATTTCCAATCTGCGATACTGAAAAGAAAAACCTTCGCCTTTGCCCCCCGTTATTGCGTACTGTGTGTTCGTTTCCAAATAGCCACCAATGGCTAAGGGCAATTTTCCTGCCTGTAAAAATGGTCGGTTATACGTTGCATCCATATTGAGTTTAGAGGTGGATGTATCGGCATCAATGCGTTTAAAGAATTTTTGTTTTGTAGTATCCTGTTGTGCATTGGCGATGCCACAAACTGTCATAAAAAAAGCAGCAGCAACGATAGTTTTTTTAGAGTTGTATGTACACATTTTCATTGTCTGTTTTAATTTGAAAGGTTTTTAAATTTTCCTGTGCAGGTGGGTTTTGTACAATGCCTTTATTATTAAATTCACTGCCATGACAAGGGCAAGCCAGGTAACTGCCCTGTGGCTCTAACTCACAACCTTTATGTGTGCATTGCATCAGTAAGGCTGTGTATTCTATATCACTAAAGCGGTACAGGATAATTGGAAAAGCTACTTTTTCATTTTTAACCAACACATATTTTCGGAAAGTGGTTTTATCTTTTCTTACCTGCTGTACAAACTCTTCTTTTTTAATATTTATTTGATTGTTAGCTAATGCAGTTTGTGCAAAGTGATTGGGGTTGGTAGTGCTGCAACTTTGCAATAAAGCTGTTAACGCTGTTCCGCCTACACAAGCAAAGCCGCATGTTTTAATAAAGTCTTTTCTATCCATGATGCGTTATAATGATTTAATAAATTTTATCAACTTATCCCTGTCGCTGCTTGTAAGTTGGGTGAATTTATTTTTTGATGCTGTGGCTTCGCCACCATGAATTGTAATGGCTTCTTCAATTGATTTTGCCCGTCCATCGTGCAATAAAAAATATTGTCCTCCCTGCGAATTTGGTGCAAGCCCCAAACCCCATAATGGCGCTGTTCTCCATTCTGAATTTTTTGCACCGCCTTCAGTAAAACCATCATCTAAACCACTGCCCATATCGTGCAGCAACAAATCGGTAAAGGGATGAAAGTCCTTGTTATTAAGTGCCTCAATAGTTGAAAATGCGGTTTTTAGCGTTTGCTTATGGCAGCTCTCGCAACCAAGTTGAATAAATACATTTTTGCCAGCTACTACTTCAGGATTATTAGGAGTTCGTTGTACAGGTGCTTTTAAAGTTTTAAGATAAAATACCACATTATTTACAGTTTGCGTTGAAACCTCGGGGTCAATTACCAATCCGCTATAAACATCTATGGGCTCAAATGTGGAGGTAATACCCATATCCTGATTATATGCCGTAGCAGCTTGTTGCAACAGGTCATAAACACTTGCCTTTTTGCCGAAGCGGCATATATATTTTCCATTATTGCTTACTGTTCCTTTTCTTAATGTTACAAAAGATGGAATATTATTCCAATTAACAGTACCTGAAATTCCATCATTATTTACATCATTGGAATCAGTCATCGCAAGCAGGTCAGCATCAGAAACTAAATTCAGAAAACCTAAACCTGTATTGGCTGGCGGAGTAAATTTTGAAAAGGGTAACGCCATAGGAAGTAGTTCAGGAGTATAGCCAGGAATGGCTCTGTTTTGTAACTGGGTAGGTCCCTGAGGTAAGATGGTGTTGCCTGTACTGTCTGCCGCAGCGGTAAACCTTATAAGTGTTGTAAAGGGTGTACCCTTGCCATCACCTGCATGGCAACTGCCGCAAGATGTACTAACAAAGCGGGGACCTAACCCTTTTTCGGGTGTAAATATTTCATCGTTAAAAGCAATATCCCCATTTAGAAATTGTTTTTGTTCCTCCGTTGAAAGACCATCAACGGGTCCGTCTAACAATTCATCATTTGCCGGCAATGCTGGTAATAATTTTTCGCAGGAAACGATAAATGTAACTGCTAAAATGAGGAAGCTAATAATCAGGATGTATCTTTTGTTCATTGCTCTATAAATTTTAACAGAGCAAACTTAATAATTAAATTTGACTACTGAAATTAATTTTATTAGGTTAGTCTAATAAAGCATCTTTTACAGATTGATTACCTTTAAAAAAATATAGTAGCACTATGCACTCTTTAACAGAAGAAAATTATTTAAAAGCTATATATCGATTGTCTGAAATTGACGGCAATAAAATAACACCCACATCAATAGCAGAGGCTGTAAACGTTAATGCAGCTTCTGTAATTGATATGATTAAGAAGCTCACGGAAAAAAAGTTAATCAATTACGATAAAGTAAAAGGGGCGAAGCTGACTGACAAAGGAAATAAAACTGCATTACTGATAGTACGGAAGCATCGTTTATGGGAAGTTTTTTTACAAGATAAATTGGGTTACAGTTGGGATGAGATACATGAAATGGCTGAACAGTTGGAACATGTACAGCATGAAGATTTAGCTGATAGATTAGATAAATTTTTAGGCTATCCCGAATACGACCCACATGGAGACCCTATACCAAAGTCGAACGGTCAATTGCCCGACACTGTAAAAAAACTGTTGTCAGAGATTAAAGTTGGAAAAACTTGTCGGGTTGCTGCTGTAAAAGATACCTCTACAATATTTCTTCAATACTTACTGCAATTGTCTGTAAGCATTGGCACTAAAATAAAAGTGATTGATAAAATTGCTTTTGATGGGTCAATGAACATACAGATTGGTAAAGATTTTAAAACAACTGTTTCGCAAAAATTTGCAGAAAGTTTACTGGTTGATTGAACCGCTTAGACTGTCACGGTGCGGTGGGTTGTGCGTTGGCATTTTTTAGCTCTTTTGCAAGGTTGGCTTTGTGTCGAGGTTTTGTGTGCCTTGCAAATGTGCTAAAAATAGCGTAGGGCAGCGTCGGCAAAGTCATGAGTGTTTAAATATGTGTAGGATGTCGTTAGGCGGTTTCAAATTTCTATTGCAACGCTTTTGCTAATGTAAGTTTTTTTGGAAACACTTTTTTTATTTTAAAGAATGATATTGTTTTTGCTTATTGATTTGGATAAATGAAGGAGGCTTTTTTACAGCCTCCCATCAT
>JBBRBB010000035.1:0-37805 GCA_038206235.1 Chitinophagales bacterium | reverse complement strand
AGAATGATGAACAAGTGGAAACTAAATCCACTTTTATTTTTGTTCCGTTTTTTTAAAGCCGTTTTTCATCTCATTAAAATACAACATGAAAACTTTCTTAACCCTTCTTACAACAAAATTGAGTTTTTAAGGGTTGACTATTTAAATGCAAGTTACAAAGATTTGGAAATGAAATTACGCAATGTCGCTGCCAACGCACATAGCTATGAATTAGGAGACATTGCTGCGAAGGGGAGAATGCAATTCAATTACGCAATGTTGCTGCCAACACACAAAAACTATGAGTAGCAAACATTACAGCAAAAGGAGAGAATGAAAAGTGCAATCCTTAAATTCATTTAGGACTGACGTGAGTGTTAAGACAGCGCAATATTCAAATATTACCAAACCTGGTAAATTTCACGTGAACCGGTTAGGTACATATCATGGTATCCTTTCATTTTCTCTTTCATTTTTTTCATTTCTTCACTATCCTCAATGTACTTCTTAAAACTTTCTTCGTACCCGGTAAGGTTTTCATACTTGCTTACCATAACAACTTTGTTATAGTCACCGGTCATATCAGTCATAATATTAACCACTTCATTATTACCGGTCATTACTTCTTTGAAAAGCTTTGCCAATTTAGAAGCATTACCCGGTTTGCAGATAAAAATGTCATGAACAATAATCATATTTTAATTTTTTATTTGAGAAATTAAAATTTTAGAAAAAAGGCATAGAATAAAGGTATTAAAAATACAATAATTGTTATTAACCATTATAAATATTCAACTAAGTAATGTGTTTTCAGGTTGATGATTGCGAACATTAGGTACTGTCCCATTAAGTGTGTAAGTATTAAACTTGCATATTTAAAATGAAAGAGCAGAACAAATTATTAGAGAGTTTACCGACACAACAGTAAATAATTTCAGCTTACGCACTTTGAATTTAGGACGAAGTCTGGCTTATATTTAATAATCCATAGTCGCCCTGCGGAAGACTATGGATAGCGAGGGTCTTACAGTTAATGTTTGCCATTGTTTACCTGTCCAACACCGCTGTCGCAAATACTTGTTTGTGACAATTATTTTTGTCATGGTTTATAAGATGTTTTTATTTTAAGTTTTTTCCCTGCTGTAAAATCATCAAGTATTCTTTTTTTGTTTTCATGAACTTTGCATAAAGAATAATTCTCAAAAACTTCGCTTGCAACAATATCTGATTTACTGCTATTAGTATTAATGTCTATAACTATAAAATCATATCCAATAAATAAACCATCTTTTCTTCCAAGATTAATTTTTACAACTTTCGCTTCATCTTGTTTTTTGTTTTTTTCTGTAGGTCCATCTTGATTGTCCCACTTTTTATATTTAATTGCATCAGGAAGAACTTCTATAACCTTGACTTTTAATTCATCACCACTCTTCATAATCATAATATCTTGGGAAAAGGAAATCATACAGAAAAAACTTGCGATTAGTGTCAGCAAGATTGATTTAATAGTCATCAACAGGAAGTTGTATGTTAGATAATTAAGGGTTATAGTTTTTCCACTTTAAAGGTTTTTTTCGTGCTTTCTGATTGAATAGTAACTAAATATATCCCGCTAACTAATTGTTGCATACTGATTTTCTTTTCTAAATGCTTATCTGTAACGTTTACCTCATAAGAATTTATTTTCTTGCCAAGCATATTAGTTATGGAAATAGTGTAATCCCCATTTTCAATTCCGCTTGCATAGATATTTAATTCATCTTTAGTTGGGTTTGGATACACTTTAAAATTCAAGCCCGGGTTTTCACATATCTGCGCAACAGTATATGTATATCCGGCTGCTGTAAAATTTCCCACACGCAGGCTGTCGTCAAAACAACTGTCCGCGGTAATTAAAATACTACCGCTCCTGTTTGCAAAGTTGAAGGTGTAATGTGCAGCCAATCATTTGTGTTATTTACTTGCCAACTACACAAATTGGAGTTTGTTGTAACTTTAAAACTATGAGGACCGCCGCTGCTTTCAAATTGATATGATGTATCTGATAAACTATACCTGCACGTTACGAGATTTATCGCAACGCTATCTGCGTTCATACATCCATTTGAATCAATAACGGTAACCGAGTAAGTTGTTGAAGCCTGCGGTGATGCTATAGGATTTGCAACAGTCGAAGAGTTTAATCCTGTTACTGGCTGCCAGTTATATGTAAAGGGACTATTGCTTGAAGCAGTTGGATTTCCTCCTATTATTGTTGAGCTTCCACTTATAATAGTTAAATCATTGCCTGCATTTACAACGGGTAAAGAGTTTACTAAAACTGAAACAGAATCTTTATTAGTACATCCATTTTGATTGCTCGAAGTTAGTATGTAATTGTCTGAAGTATTAACGGAAATGCTTGAACTATTTGCACCCGTTGACCATAAATAGGAATTACTCGTGTCTGATGCTGATAAAATCACTGAAGTTCCTTGGCAAAAGGTGGTTGCACCGGATGCAATTTTTTGAGTGTTTGTTTAGAATTAACTGTAACAACAACAGGTTCTGATGTTGCACTGCAACCAAAACTATCAAGAACGGTTACTGAATATTCGCCAGCAGTTTTAGCATAAATACTTTGTGTTGTTTCACCTGAAGACCAGAAAAAGTTAGTAGCCGGTAAAAGGATTGATTATTACTACAAAGCATTTAAGAGTTGGACGCATATGGTTAATCCCCTTCAATATTTGTCAAAACATTTTTCACCACTTCATCACATCTGGGTTCATCAAGATCATACAGGTCTTTAGTTTTGTAATATTTAGTAAGTAAATTACGAAGCATTTCTTTGGCTCTGTTTAATCTTACTTTTACGTTCGACTCAGAAATATTCAGAGCTTCCATAGTTTCTCTCACACTCATAGTTTCTACTTCACGCATGATAAATACTATGCGATATTTTCCGGGCAATTGCGCCAATGCTTTTTCAAGAACATTGGTTATTTCTTTGTTTATTACTTTTTGCAGAGGAGATTCACTATTTGATGTGGGTTTTAATTCGTGCACTTTTAGTTGCTCTACACGTTTTTTTCTTCGAAGATGTAAAAGACTTTCATTGATTAATATTCTTATGAGCCATGTACCAAAATCAGATTTGTATTTAAACCCGGAAAGATGCTCGTATGCTTTAATATAAGATGCCTGTAAAATATCCTTCGCCTCTTCGATATCATTTATGATAGACATGCTGATTCTATACAAACGCTGATTGTATTTACGCATGATGTTTTCATACAAATATTTTTCCCCGGCAAGCACCCGCCTGATGGTTTCTTTATCTGAAAGATTTTGAAAAGGAAGTGTTTTTTTTAAGCTCATTTTATGCGGTAAGGTTATTAGGTATAATAAAAGTAATGACTATAAAATAAATTCAATTTTTTGTAACCCTTTTGTTTTTGTTTACTCTAATTAAAGGTCTTTAATTAAAATTAATCACGCTGGCATGATTTTTTTATCAGCTATATATCTACCAAAAACAACCTGCCCCCCAAATTTTTAACCACAAAACTGAATAAAATGAAAAGACATCCGCTTCTTCTCGTTTCATTGGGTATAAGTTTATTTGTTGTATCATTAAGTCAATTTATACAATGCACAAATTCATCTAACGCTCAAGCTGAAGAGAAACAGAAAGAAAATGACGACCCAATTACCGCTAACGCAGATAGAATGCTGGCAGAAGGAAAACAAACATTTCGTTTTGAAACCTTTGGTGACGAAGCCTATTGGACAGATGCACTTCAACTAAACAAAGCCATTGCCGGAGAAAAAAATGGTGGCGTTGGTGCGGGACTATCTCCAAAAGCCGCACTGGCAGCAGGATTAAAAGTTGACATGGATGAAATACCTGCAGATATTGCAGCCGCTATAAACGCCGGTAATGTAAATTTAAACGACCCGGCAGTTACACTCACCCTTTTACAATTGAATGCAGTAGTGGGTGTAAAAGGAACTTTTGATAACGATAAAAAGCTTGTATCTATCGGGCTTACATGTGCATCGTGTCATTCAACAGTTGATGATGCATTTGCTCCCGGCATCGGTCACCGCCTTGACGGATGGGCAAACCGCGATTTAAATGTTGGAGCTATTATATCGATGGCTCCCAACTTAAAACCCATCACCGATGCTCTTGGCGTGGATGTAGTTACCGTTAAAAAAGTGCTTGCAAGCTGGGGTCCGGGTAAGTTTGATGCAGAACTTAATTTGGATGGCAAAGCTTTTCGCCCTGATGGAAAATCTGCCGCTACATTAATTCCAGAAGCTTTTGGACATGCAGGAGAAAATCTTCATACGTGGACAGGTGGATGGGGCGATGTTACTTACTGGAATGCTTACGTTGCAAATCTCGAATTAGCGGGCAAAGGGAATTTTTATGATGACCGTTTTAATGATGCAAAAAAATATCCTGTTGCAGCAAAAACAGGCGCAGGAAGCAAACGCAATAATCCCGACATGATAACAGATAAACTTGCAGCATTGCAATTTTACCAATTGGCAATTCCTGCACCAAAGGCACCGGATAGTATTTATAATAAAGACGCAGCACAGCGCGGCATGGTTGTATTTAACGGCAAAGCAAAGTGTGCAACCTGCCATGTTCCTCCCCTCTTTACCGAACCCGGATGGAATACACACAAACCAGAAGAAATTTGTATTGATGATTTTCAGGCCAACCGCTCACCTGATAAAACCTATGTTACACAAGGGTTAAAAGGACTTTGGGCTCATGCGAAAGGCGGCTTTTATCATGATGGGAGATTTGCAACCTTAATGGATGTGGTTGATCATTACAACGATTGTAAAAAACTCAATTTGACTGAAGGTGAGAAAAAAGATTTGGTTGAATATCTTAAATCGTTGTAAGAAAAAATTCACGCTTGCACAAACTTTAAAAATAATTCGCACAAGATTTCAATACGAAGTTCCTCTTCATATATCAGCTTTTCGATTGCATCAAACTTATTTACAGAAGTATTCATGTCATTTCTTTTTACATGTGCGAAAAACGCTACGCCACCACCATCTCCGCATCTTCCTTCTCCTTCAAGCTCTTTATCATGTCCAGCGCTTCGCTTACAACTTCGCACAGAATGAAGATGAGTAAGTTCATTAGCATTTTATCAGAACCAAATCAAAAAAAATTGACTGCTAATTTACATCGAGACTTTTCACCACATTCCTCAACTCATCCTGCAAAAAGCCTTTCAGGCTAAGGTCTTCATCCAACGCAGACCAGTGAATACCCGTACCATTGCTAATTAATTCATATTGGGCCAAGGTATTTTTTTCAATGTTATGAAGCTTTTTATAAGAAGATAAACGCTGATGCAGTACAGCACATCCAGCTCAGGATGAAAATCAATAGCTTCAATACGAAGTCCCTCTTCATATATCAGCTTTTCAATTGCGTCGTAATTATTTACCAAAGTATTCATGCCATTTATTTTTACGTATGCGAAAACGTTACACCACCATCATCTCCGCATCTTCCTTTTCTTTCAAACTTTTTATCACATCAAGCGCTTCGCTTACCACATCGCACATAATGGTGATAAGTGAACCTGTGGGTGCATTATCGTAGGCATACATAATAGCGTCTTCTTCGCGGTAAATTATTTGCATGGGAATTTCTCTTGTCTTCGTTTCATTGATGCCTTCAACCAATAAGTTCACAATTTCTTCGGGGGTTCTTCCGCGAAGATTTTTATCACATCGAATAATAATTTCATCAAAAGAGCGGGCAGAAATTCTGCCGAGTTCTTTTATGTCTTCATCTCTCCTGTCGCCGGTGCCGCTGATGATTCCAATCTTTGGTGAGCCGTCCATCTTGCTTACAAAATCGCAAAGCAATTCTAAGCCTGCAGGATTATGTGCAAAGTCTGCCAAAAATTTAAACCGCTTGAAATTGAACAAATTCAACCGTCCCGGCGTTTGTGTGGGCGAAGGTATAAATGTGCCGAGACCTGTTTTTATATCTTCAATAGAAATATCCTTAAACAAATACGCTGCAAGCATTGCGGGTAAGGTGTTCATAATATTATGCAGCGCTTTGCCTTCATACGTAATGGGTATTTCTTTTACCCGCATTACACGAATTTTCCAGGTGCCCTTCAAAATAGAAACATATCCATTTTCAAACACCGCAGCGTAACCGCCTTTTGCGCAATGTGTTTTTATTCGCAGGTTGTTTTCATCCATACTAAAAAAAGCAACATTGCAGTCGAGGTCTTTGTGCATGTTGTAAACAAGGTCATCGTCTGCATTGAGAATGGCAAAGCCATGGTCGAAAGTTGTTTCGGGCACCACGCTTTTTACTCTTGCCATTTGTTCTAATGAATCAATGCCGCCGAGACCAATATGGTCTGCTGTAACATTGGTAACGATTGATACATCGCAGCTTTGAAATGCAAGCCCCGATTTAAGTATGCCGCCCCGTGCCACTTCAAGCACAGCAAAATCAATAGTAGGGTCACGCAAAACAAATTGAGAGCTTAACGGTCCTGTACAATCACCTTTCATCATCAATTGATTTTGTATATACACGCCATCGCTGGTTGTATATCCTACTTTTTTACCTGCAGATTTACATATATGTGCTGTTAAACGTGCTGTTGTTGTTTTGCCGTTTGTGCCGGTGACGGCAATAATGGGAACACGTCCCATACTGCCTTTTGGAAACAGCATATTAATTACAGGCTCTGCTACGTTACGTGGTAAGCCTTCTGCGGGTTCTATATGCATGCGAAAACCCGGTGCAGCATTTACTTCCAGCACAGCGCCGCCATTTTCTGTAATCGGTGCACGCAGGTCAGGGGCCATTATATCAATGCCGCAAATATCAAGACCCACAATTTTTGCTATGCGCTCACACATAAAAATATTTACAGGATGCACTTCGTCTGTAACATCGGTTGAGGTGCCGCCGGTAGAGAGATTAGCAGTGGGTTTTAATAAAACCAATTCCGCTTTTGCAGGAATAGTTTCGAGTGTGTAATTTTTTTCATCCAGCATTTTTTGCGTGAACTGGTCAACCGTTATTTGCGTTAATACTTTTTCATGACCATATCCGCGGCGAGGGTCATTATTTGTTTCATCAATCAAAAACTGAATAGTATGTTTTCCATCTCCAATAACAGAAGCAGGTGTGCGCAAGGCTGCACAAATAAATTTATAGTTGATAACGAGAATACGAAAATCAACGCCCTGTATAAATCTTTCCACTATAGAGCTTCTGCCATATTTCTGCGCAGCCTCAAGCGCTTTTACAGCCTGCTGCCATGTTGTGATATTCGTAGTGTTGCCTTTGCCGTGATTGCCATCAATGGGTTTTATTACAAGCGGGTAACCGAATTTATCAACAGCATCCTGCAAGCCTTCTTCGTTTCTTACCACAACACCTTTGGGAACGGGAATTTCTGCAAGGCTTAATAAATTTTTTGTCTCTTCCTTATCGCCTGCAATGTCAACAGCAATATTGCTTGTAGTGCTCGCAATGGTTGCCCGTATTCTTTTTTGATGCACACCATAACCAAGCTGCACCAGGCTCTGTTTATTTAAACGTATATAAGGAATTCCTCTTCTTGCAGCTTCTTCAACAATGCATCCGGTAGATGGGCCAAGCCGTGTGTTCTCACGTATTTCACGCAGCGTTTGAATGTCTTTGCTCAAATCATATTCAACACCATCAACCAAAGCCTGAGCAATGCTCACACATGCCCTCGCTGCGTAAACACCTGCATCTTCTTCTACATAACTAAACACAACATAGTACACCCCATGCTCGCCTGTGCTGCGTGTGCGGCCAAAGCCCACATCCATAGCAGCAAGGGTTTGCAGCTCCAGCGCTGCATGCTCAATTACATGACCCATCCACGTACCTTCACGCACACGATTAAAAAAACCGCCGGGCACGCCTTCGCTGCAGCGGTGTTCGTACATGGTAGGAAACATTTTTTCAAGTCTTTCTAAAAAACCGTCAATTTCATTTGTGGGTCTTTGCTCCAGGTCTTCGAGATTCAGCCGCATCTGAATTAATTTATTGCGGTACACGCTCCAGTAGTTTGGTCCTTTTAAAATTTTGATGTCTTCTATTTTCATGTTTACAGTTTGTCGTTTGTAGTTTGTAGTTTGTAGTTTGTGATTTAAGGCAAGTGTTTCTGTTACGCTCTTATTTTTTTATACCCGCTTCGTTTATTAAAGCATTGTTTGCCGCCCAGCCACTACTGTGATTAGCTTGCATTGTAAACATTCCCGAAGGCATACTACTAAACATAGCAATATCGGTCTGACGGCTTAGAATCATGCGACCGTGAGCCTTCCTCTTTCTTTGTGACACCGCCGTTGCATGCGTGATTATACTTTTTTGCAATTATCGGCAATTGTGTATAGCGATAAAAATATTTTTAAAGATGAAAAAGAAAGGTAGGTAAAAATTTTATTTCAATGCAAGTTTTCCTTGCCTGGTTTTCTAAGTCGCCATACGGCTGTAAACAAAGCCGTTTCGAAAATTAGTTTTTTATTCATTCTGAAAAGAACTTCAGTTACTTTGAATAGCTTTAAAAAAAATTACTTCATTCTTTATTTTTGGGCCTCTTATGCAATTAACAGAAGTAAAAACAAGGGCTGATGAAAAAGATTTCATCAGGGTAAATGTTTTGATGAATGAATCAAACGCCAATTACATAAGACCTTTGGATGATGAAATACAGGAAGTATTTAATGAGAAAAAAAATAAAAACTTTCAGCATGGAGAAGCAAAGCGATGGATATTAAAAGATGATAGTGGAAAACTTCTTGGCAGAATAGCTGCTTTCACAAACAGCAAATACATTAATAAAGGAACTGATTTTGTAACCGGCGGAATAGGTTTCTTTGACTGCACAGACAATCAGCAGGCTGCAAACATTTTATTTGATAAAGCTAAGGAATGGCTGCAAAGCAAAGGGATGGAAGCGATGGATGGACCCATAAATTTTGGTGACAGAGATAAATGGTGGGGCCTAATGGCTGAAGGCTTTGACGAAGAACCTTCTTATGGTATGGCATTTAATCCCCGCTATTACGAAAAATTATTTGAAGGCTACGGTTTCAAAAATTATTATAATCAATATTACTATGGCTGCCTGGTAGCAAAACCTTTAGACTCTCGTTTTCCTCAGCGTTATGAACGATACAAAAACAAGCCTGAATATAGCGCCAGGCATCTTACAAAAGACAATTTAGAAAAGTATGCCGCTGATTTTGCCACAGTGTATAATGCCGCATGGGCGCAGCATGAAGCTGAAAAAAAAATTACAAAAGAACATGTGATGCAGCTTTTTAAAAAAATGAAACCCATTATGGACGAACGCATAATATGGTTTGCATATTATAAAGAGGAGCCTATAGTGTTGTGGGTAAACATGCCAGACCTGAATCAGTATTTCAAACACTTTAAAGGAAAATTCGGCATCATAGAAAAGCTTCGGATGTTATGGATGAAAAAAAAAGGCATCTGTAAAAAATTTACCGGAATGGCTTTTGGGGTAGTGCCCAAATATCAGGCGCTGGGTATTGATAGTTATATGATCTATGAATCATCATTCATAATACAGGGCAAGCATATATACGATACACTTGAAATGGGTTGGTCAGGGGAATGGAATCCCAGAATGATAAGTATTTATAAAAGCCTTAATGCAGAGCAAACCCGCAGAATGGTAACTTACCGGTATATCTTCGATAATAAGTTTCCTTTTGAACGTCATCCTGTAATCGAGTACAAATAATTCCTTTACGCTCAGAATTTTTTTAGTGCCCACGTAAGGCTGCTATCCTGTGGTTTTCTGTTTCAGTAAGAACTCTTTTATGCCGGTTAAATAATAAGCGGATTCTGCCTGCCCCTTTTTTTCTTATTATTATCACGCACTAACTAAAAAATATTTCCCCCAAAGCTTGGTTATTTCATAAACTTATATCACCTTTGAAAATTAGTTGCATAACTAACTATATGCCAAACAACCAATTTAAAAGAGGAGAATTATACAGCGTTATCAATGGTATGGCAAGCACTGCTGTGGCAAGAAGACTGCAAAAAAATTTCAGGCAGGCCGGTCTTGAAATAACTATCGAGCAATGGAGCATATTATATCATTTATGGAAAGAAGACAGCCTGAGTCAGCAGCAATTGTGCAACAGAACTTACAGAGATAAACCCAGTATTACCAGGTTGATTGATAATCTTGAAAAGCAAAAGCTCGTAAAACGTACAGGAGCAAAACACGATAGAAGAATTAACCTTGTTTGTTTAACAGAAAACGGAAAAGCATTACAGAATACCACAATTCTTCTTGCCAACCAAACAATGAATGAAGCTTTGGTCACAGTGAAAAAAGAAGAAATTGAAATTGTGAAATCGGTTTTGGAAAAAGTGTATGATAACTTGAAGTAATTAGCCGATGTGCTGATGTGCTAATTAGCTAATGTGCTGATGTGGTAATGTGCTAATGAAAAGTATCTTGAGATGTACAAATGAAAACAATAATAATCTAATAATTTCTTCTCCCTTTAGGTCCGAAGGACTCCTATGGAGGGCGGGGATTCAATTTTTTACAATGCAAACAACAATTAAAGCCGCTACACTAAAAGGAGGCGAATGGTTAATTAAAGAAAGCAATGCCTTTGAAACTTTCATTGCAGAAGATTTTAGCGAAGAACAAAAGATGGTGATGAATATGTGCAAACAATTTCTTGATGCAGAAGTATTCCCTGTTATTGAAAGGCTTGATAAGCAAGAACCCGGGCTAATGCAATCTTTGTTTCATAAAGCCGGTGAGCAAGGTTTGCTTGCAACACCATTCCCAATAGAATATGGCGGGCTTGGAAAAGATTTTATTACCTCTACTATTATAAATGAAGGAATAGGCGGAGGGCATTCTTTTTCTGTTGCCATTGCAGCGCATACCGGCATTGGTTCTTTGCCCATTTTATATTTTGGAACTGATGCACAAAAACAAAAATATATTCCGAAGCTGTGCAGCGGAGAATGGACGGGAGCTTACGGCTTAACCGAACCCGGCAGCGGCAGCGATGCTCTTGGCGCTAAAACAACCGCAACTCTTAGCAATGACGGGAAATATTATTTACTTAACGGACAAAAATGCTGGATAACCAATGGCGGCTTTGCCGATGTATATATAGTGTTCGCAAAAATTGACGGCGATAAATTCACTGCATTTATTGTACAACGCGGCTTCGAAGGATTTACCCAAGGACCCGAAGAACATAAGATGGGATTAAAAGGCTCCTCCACAGTGCAGCTTTATTTCCAGGATTGTAAAGTGCCTGCCGAAAATGTATTAGGCGAAATTGGAAAAGGGCATGTAATCGCTTTTAATATTTTAAATATTGGTCGCTTAAAACTATCTGCAGCTGCAGTGGGTGCTTCTAAAATAGTAACAACCCTAACCATTCAATATGCCATTGCAAGAGAACAATTTAAGATTTCTATATCAAGGTTTGGAGCAATTAAACACAAGCTTGCTGAAATGGCAATTCGTGCATGGATTGCTGAAAGTGGTTTGTACCGTACTGCAAAATGGATTGATGATAAAGAAGCTGAACTGCTTGCTTCAGGCCAGTCCTTCGCCAAAGCATTACTTGGCGCCGCAGAAGAGTATGCCATTGAATGCGCCATGCTAAAAGTATTTGGAAGCGAAGTATTAGATTTTGTTGTAGATGAGGGAGTGCAGGTTCATGGCGGAAATGGTTATAGTGATGAGTACAGGATTTCTAAAGCATACCGCGACAGTCGCATCAATCGTATTTATGAAGGAACGAATGAAATAAACCGTTTGCTTATTCTTGATATGACATTGAAAAGAGCTATGAAAGGCAGGCTTGATTTGATGGGCCCTGCCACAGCAGTTGCAAAAGAATTAATGAGCATTCCTGATTTTGGGGCTGATGATGAAGAAGCTTTTGCTAAGGAAAAGAAATACATCGCCAATTTTAAAAAAGCAATCTTAATGGTAGCGGGAGCAGCCGTGCAAAAGCTGATGATGAAACTTGATAAAGAACAGGAGATATTAATGAATATTGCTGATATGTCTATTCTTGCTTATCATGCAGAGAGCGCTTTGCTGCGTGTGATAAAGCTTACAGATAAACAGGGCGAACCTAATACAGCTTTGCAAACAGATATTCTGCGAACCTTTTTATATGATGCAGCAGACCAGATAAATAAAGCAGGCAAAGATGCACTGAACGGTTTTGCAGAAGGCGATGAATTAAGAATGATGCATATTGGCTTAAAGCGCTTTACCAAAGTTGAACCCTTCAATACAAAAGAATCAAGAAGAAGAATTGCAGATAAAATGATTGAGGCAAATGGGTATTGCTTTTAGTAGTATGGATAAATTGCTGAATTGTTCAATTGCCAATTTATCTTGCGCCCTCATTTGCGGTGTCTGATTTTCGACTTCTAATTTCTGATGTGCGATTTCTAACTTCCGATTTCTAATTTTCAATAAGTAATTCATGAATAACAAAACTGTTTATATTGTTTCCGCTGTTCGCACCCCTATTGGAAGCTTCGGCGGAACATTAAAAGATTTTTCAGCAACGCAGCTTGGCGCAATAGCTATAAGGGCTGCAATAGAAAGAGCCGGAATTAAACCCGAACAAGTTCAGGAAGTATTAATGGGCTGTGTATTACAGGCGAATTTAGGACAAGCACCGGCACGCCAGGCAGCTATGTTTGCAAATCTTCCAAACAATGTGATAGCTACTACCGTAAATAAAGTTTGTGCCAGTGGCATGAAGGCAATTGCACAAGCAGCTCAAAGCATTTTATTAGGCGATGCAGATATCATTGTTGCAGGCGGAATGGAGAGCATGAGCAATGTTCCGTTTTATGTTGGCAATTTGCGCTGGGGAAATAAATATGGTAATGTAAATATGATTGATGGTCTTGCGAAAGATGGCTTAACTGATGTTTATAAGGATTATGCAATGGGCAATGCTGCTGAGTTGTGTGCAAAGGAATGCAACATAAGCCGTGAGCAGCAGGATGCATTTGCAGTGGAAAGTTACACCCGCAGCCAGCAGGCATGGCAGCAAGGTAAGTTTAATGATGAAGTTGTACCAGTAGAAATTCCGCAGCGAAAAGGTGAGCCGCTGAAATTTGCAAAAGATGAAGAGCCATTCAATGTAAAGTTTGATAAGATACCGGAATTAAAACCCGCCTTTCAGAACGACGGCACTGTAACTGCTGCTAATGCAAGCACCATGAATGATGGCGCTGCGGCTGTTGTTTTAATGAGCAAAGAAAAAGCAGATGAGCTTGGCATAAAACCGTTGGCAATTATTCGCAGCTATGCTGATGCAGAACAAGCCCCTGAATGGTTTACTACCACTCCATCTCTTGCAGTTCCAAAAGCGGTTGCAAAAGCAGGATTGCAAATGAGCGATATAGATTATGTAGAATTGAATGAAGCATTTTCTGTAGTAGGCATAGTAAATATTGAGAAGATGGGTTTAGATGCCACACGTGTAAATGTAAATGGCGGCGCTGTTAGCATGGGGCATCCGCTGGGTTGCAGCGGTGCCAGAATTATTGTTACACTTATACACGTTTTAAAACAGAACAAAGGAAAATATGGCGCTGCCGGAATTTGCAATGGCGGCGGCGGTGCAAGCTCAATGGTGATTGAAAATGTGTGATGAAAATCTGATTAGCCTTTCAAACATTTTTTATGATTGCGAATTTGAGAATTGAGAGCTTGATATAATTTTTCTCTTTCTTTTAATCCTGATAATTCGTTTTGATGGTTGCTAGCCTGCAAGCTCTTTTGCAATTTTGGTATGAGCGCTGGCTTGTGTAGAATGTGCTTGCAAGTTTGTATTGAATCATTTATTCAAATTAAACTTCCCAAAATCTCTTTGCATTAAACGGAACATTGTTCCGGCAAAAAAATCTCTGAACTCTTTGTTGTCATTGTATTCTTTGAAAACTTCGAAGTTGGTTTCAATGTGGTCTATTAATTTTCTTTTCAGAACATCTTCAAAAGTGATTTTTGCATTTTGCTCGTCTGAATGTTTGAATGCACTTACAAACTACTCGTCATTGGCAACATCTTTCATTAGCTCCTGTGTCATTTTCTTAACCTTATCCTCATTGGTAAATGTTGTACCGAACCTGTCACATACAGCCGCACATAAGATTTACATTTTGCCCTAAAATCATCTTGCTGCTCTGCTGCGAGTATTGTTCTGAAAACTTCTGCTGCTGCATCTAAGATGCTGTGCAGTTGGTCAACCGGAACATTGGTAACAATTTTTTGAGAAAAGTTCTACACTTGCTCAGGAGTGTAAACTGAAAAGCGTAATGCAGATTGCAGGTCAAATAATTTATTCGGGTCGGTTGCGTCTACACTTCTTCCGCTTTCAATATTTTTTGTTGTTTCTTTCTCTCTTCTTCATTCAATATTACTTTTCTCATTCGCACATAATTTGGCGTTACTTCTATGGACTCATCCTGCTGAATATATTCCATGCACTCTTCCAAATTCATTAATATTTTTGGAGTGATGTTGGTAGCTGCATCTGTGCCGCTTGCACGCATGTTGGTGAGCTTTTTAGTTTCAACAATATTCACAACTAAATCGCCGGGCTTTATATGTTCGGCAATTATTTGGCCGGCATATACTTCTTCCCCGGGGTCAATAAAAAATCTTCCTCTGTCCTGCAGTTTATCTATCGAATAGGCTGTAGTTAATCCGCCCTGCTTGGCAAGCAATACACCATTAATGCGGCCGGGAATATTTCCTTTCCACGATTTATATTCACTAAAGCGATGTGCCAAAACAGCTTCCCCAGTTGTTGCTGTAAGCATTTGTGTGCGCAAGCCTATTAATCCTCTTGAAGGAATTTCAAATTCTAAATGCTGCAGTTCTCCTTTTGTTTCCATTACGTGCAATTCACCTTTGCGGCGAGTAACGATATCAATCACTTTGCTCGAAAATTCCTGCGGCACATCTACCACCAATATTTCGTAAGGCTCACATTTTTTCCCGTGAATTTCTTTTACAATAACCTGCGGCTGGCCTACAGTTAATTCATAGCCTTCACGGCGAATGGTTTCAATCAATATGCCGAGATGCAAAATGCCGCGACCATACACAATAAAACTGTCGCCGCCTTCACTATCTTCTACTTTTAAGGCAAGATTTTTTTCTGTTTCTTTCATCAGCCTGTCTCGCAGATGACGACTTGTTACAAATTTTCCATCCTTACCAAAGAAAGGCGAATTGTTTATACTGAAAAGCATGTTCATGGTAGGCTCATCAACACTAATTACAGGCAATGCTTCGGGATTTTCTGAATCAGCAATCGTATCACCGATATTAAAATCTTCTAACCCCACAACAGCACATAAGTCACCGGCTTTTACTTCGCTTACTTTTTTCTTTCCCATGCCTTCAAATACATACAATTCTTTTACTCTTGATTTTTTTATGGAGCCATTTGCCTGCACAAGACTGATGGATTGATTTTCTTTTATTACTTCGCGGTTTACTTTTCCTATGGCTATTCTTCCGAGGAAGGAAGAATAATCGAGTGAGGTTATTTGCATTTGCAAATTACCTTCACCTGTTTGTGGTGGAGGCACATGCTTCAAAATTCCATCAAGCAAAGGCGTGATGCTATCTGTGGGGGTAGGTGAATCATTAAACCATCCGAGTTTGCCGCTTCCGTAATAGGTAGGAAAATCAAGTTGCTTTTCTGTGGCATCAAGGTTGAAGAAAAGTTCAAACACAGCCTCATGCACTTCATCTGGCCGGCAATTGGGTTTATCTATTTTATTAATTACTACAATCGGATGCAGATTCAAGTGCAATGCTTTTTGCAACACAAAGCGTGTTTGCGGCATCGGGCCTTCAAAAGCATCAACCAATAATAAAACACCGTCAGCCATTTTTAAAACACGTTCTACTTCGCCGCCAAAATCTGAGTGGCCGGGAGTATCAATCACATTTATTTTTACATCTTTATAAACCACCGCAGCATTTTTACTAAAAATGGTGATGCCTCTTTCACGTTCAAGGTCGTTGGTGTCCATTATTAGATCACCGGTTTCCTGGTTATCGCGAAAAACTTTTGTGGTCTGCAGAATACGGTCAACAAGGGTAGTTTTTCCATGGTCTACATGTGCTATAATTGCTATATTCCTAATATCCATATCAAAGTTTCAGGCGGCGAAGGTAAGTAAATAGGCAGGATGATAAGTTGTTGAATGAAGATTGTTCTTAGGATATATGTGTGTGATTTGAATGCTTGCCTGTTGAATAAACACAAAAAATCTTTCAAGATTTTAAAAATATTATTTAACTTTCGGATTAATATATTTTGAAACATATTTATCTGATGCTATTTTAATTATTACAAATTGCCGGCCGCATACAATTTTTTAGAAAATCCATATACTAAAACTGAAATATCTGATTAAAGTTCAAATTAAAAATATTAAACATTCGTAATACTTTTTTTGTTAACAGGCTCATCAAAAACTTCAAATTAAAAGTTATGAAAAAGATTTATCCGTTGCTATTGCTTTGTTATCTGCTAAATCCTTTGGATTCTGGCGCACAGAAAAAATACAATGTAATTTTTATTGCTGCAGATGATTTAAGCATTGCATTCGATGCTTACGGATACCCTGATGTACAACTGCCTAATTTTGCCCGGTTAATACAGCATGGAATGATATTTCCTCAAACCTATTGCCAGTATGCATTGTGCAGCCCAAGCCGAACTTCAATTATGAGCGGGAAAAGACCGGATTCAACCGGCGTATTTGGTAATATTATAAGCATTCGCTCAACGTTGGGTGAGGACTATAGGTTTTTACCCGAATATTTCAACGACTATGGGTACCGAACAGAGAAATTTGGAAAAGTTGCATCGTGCAAACATGAGGATGAAGTATACTGGGATTATGTACTTGAAGGTCAGGGTGAAACAAGATACGGATTAAGGGGTACTCCTGATTGGTGGATTGATACTTCGGTTAAAACTGTGCAGCAAACTGTAGAAGGCCAAATAACCGGCGCACTAATAGAAAAAATTAAACAACCGGTTGCCACGCCTTATTTTTATGGTTTAGGTCTTTCAACGCATAATCCCTATACACCAATTCTTTCTTCATGGAATAAACTTGGTGATCCATTAAATAAAGAACTGCTTCCTGTTGATATAAATGGTACTATTACAAATGTTTTGGGTAATGGTTCCGGAAACATAACTCTCCCTGATACCCCCCCTAATGATACTGCTGATATACCGCCCATTGCACTTAAAGATCCTATCTACTACCCGCCTGAGGAAGTTCAACGAATACGTCATGCTTACTATGGGGAAATGATAGAATTGGATGAGCAATTGGGAGCTGTGTTGGATGAACTGGACATTTTGAATTTGTGGGAAAGCACTGTGGTGGTTTTTTGGAGTGACCATGGTGAACAGATGGGCGAGCATTTAGGACAGTGGTTAAAATTAACCTTATTTGAAGAGTGTCTGCGTGTGCCCTTTGTTATATGTGCACCCGGAAAAAAAACAGGAGTTTGTAACAAACCGGTTGAACTGGTTGACATTTTTTCAACTCTTGCTGAGTTGTGCGGATTACCTGCTCCACTGGGACAACAAGGCTCCAGCTTAGTACCTCTTTTAGAAAATCCTAACGCACAATGGAAGAAGGCTATTTTCGCTCAGGTTCAAAGATTCGTTAATAATAACCATAATGATACACTGATGGGCAGGGCTGCGAGAACAAATACATATCATTATAATTCATGGCAAGATCAAGGTGAAGAGTTGTACAATGTAGTACTTGACCCATACGAATATACCAATCTTGCAAGGCATTCTGAAGCCGCCGCTGTCTTAAACCACATGCGAAACCTTCTTGCCGAAGGATGGCAAGGCGCATTACCACCTGTTTACATTCAAAGTGTTTACTATAGAGATGCCGATGGTGATGGTTATGGTAAAAACCATGACAGTACGATTGCTTATTTTGCACCTGATGGTTACGCAAATAAAAAGGGAGATTGCAATGATAATGATGCAAGAATTCACCCCGGCGCAAACGAAAAAGTATGTAACGGAAAAGATGATAATTGTAATGGCAGTGTTGATGAAAACAAGCCACAGCCAACAATTACTCCATTAGGCAGCCTTGATATTTGCGCAACAGGTTCTGTAGTATTGAGAACTGAAAAAGGTCCCGGCTTTAGCTATCAATGGAAAAGAAATGGCAATAATATTTCGGGGGCAACAAGCAGAACATATACCGCAACTATAAAGGGCAAGTATAAAGTAGAAATTACATATAACGGTTGCAGTAGTTTATCAGAAAGTGCAGAGGTAACAAGTTCGTGCAATGCGAGTGTATTGAGCAATGAAATTACATCATCAGAAAAATTATCAATCTATCCCAATCCCTCAACCGGCATTATAACGATTACATACAACAGCAACAGTGCCGGCAAAATAGACTTAAAAGTGTATGACAGAATAGGGAAAATCGTATTTAGTAAAGCAGACAAGGCAATAACAGGAAAGAATACCTACGAATTAAATTTAGTTATGCTAAAGCCGGGAGTGTATGATGTGGAGTTAAACAATGGTGCTTTACCCATTCGAAGTAAGCTGATACTTGACAAATAAAACTGAAAGCCATCCCGCTAAAAGCGGGATGGCTTTTTTTGTTTCAGTACAAAGCAGTATGATTTATCATTCTGTCTCTTATTATTCTTTATGATTTTTCTAATTGTGCATTTCTGAAAATACTTGCTCAAATTCTAATTTTATTCCTATTTCGTATGGTGTCAATGAGCTGTCAGGAATGGGACTTAATTCAAAAATATCCTTTTGCATATTATAAAATTTATTATCATTTGTACTATCATACATTTTGTAAACTTTGTTATTTACAAATCGTATAAGTGGCTTTGAATCGCCAAACCAATAGCAAAATACCCAATCCCTGTCTTCGCCGGTAATGTTCAATAAATTGTCATAAAAACTTACTCCGTCAAGTGTTCCATAATCCGTTGGTTCGGGAATACCTGCAATATCAGCAAGGCTGGGCAGGAAATCTGTAAAGTCAACTAAATCCGTGTTTATCTGATTGGGCAAAATTGTGCCGGGGCAGTAGGCAACAAAGGGAATGCTTGTACCTTGTCTCGTTGTTTTAAGTTTGCCTCCGCTTACAGTTACACCCCTGAACGTTGATGTAATTTCTTCTTTGGTTGCATTATCACTTGTAAATAATATAACGGTGTTTTCGGCCAGACCTGCATCTTTTACTTTTTTAATTATACGCCCAATAGTTTTATCCATGTATTTAACCATGCCCGGAAAATATTTCATATCCTCATGGCTAATGTCGTACGAAGGGTCATGTGTAGGATTCCAGCCGGCATAATCGGGATCATCGGGTGCAGGCACCCATGGTCTTGCAATCAGGGTATGCGCATAAAGAGCAAAAAAAGGCTTCGTAATATTGCTATCAATAAAATCACTCAGGTAACTATACATCATGTCTTCTGAATATTTACCATTTACGCTATCAGCTGGCAAGAACTCTGCATTTTCATAAAGCGCCGGATCTTTATATCTGCCAACTTTTTGACTGTTTTTATTATAGGGAACAAATACTCTATATTTTTCATAACCGGCACTGCGTATTCTTTCATCACCCCCGTCACACTGCCATTTTCCAATAAAACAAGTAGCATATCCCGCATCCTGCAGCATGTTGCCTATTGTTTTTTCTCCCGGCGGAAGTATCCCCCACTTTGTATAATTTCTAAAATTGTATTTTCCTGTAAACATGGCAAGCCTTGAAGGGTATCCATCAGGATGGCAATAACATTGGCGAAATTGCATTCCATGATGAGCCATATAATTTAAAACAGGAGTTTCATAAGATTGCCCGCCTAGAAATGTAGGTATTTCATAACCCATATCATCAGCTACAATAAGTATAATATTTGGCTTTGTGCGGGATTCATTCCTTGCGTTTGTGCCTGATTGAACGGAACCTTTATCCTGCTCTATAGGTTTAAAATCTTTGCTGCAGGAAACGATAAGTGAAAATGCAAAAAATAACGGTACAAATGCAAATTTTGAATTTGAAAACGGTTGGGAAAAACGTCGTATTGTTTTCATGGTATTGTAATATTTGGTTTTTAAATTAAATAGTCGGTGTGCATTCAATTATCTATATCAGATCTTATATTTATCCATCACCGGATGAAAAGATATAAAATTGAAAGAAACTATAAACCTAAAAAGAAAGTATATGAATTCCAAACATTTTTATCTTCTGTAGCTTTCATCTACAACTTTTCAGAGGGATTTAGGCAAGACAGAACTGTCGAAAATCTTTGAAAAATATTTTGTTAGAAGATAGTGCTCGTGAAAAAAAATAAGCAATCGTATTATTTATATTAAATGAAACATTTAAAAATGAAATATCTTTGTAGTTGAATTTTTATAAATGAGCACAATAACAAACGGAACTATTCCCGTATTAACGCCGAAAGATTTTGTAACCGACCAGGAAGTACGCTGGTGCCCCGGTTGCGGTGATTATTCTATACTTGCACAGGTGCAAAAAATAATGCCCGGTATTGGTGTGCCAAAAGAAAATATTGTTATCATCAGCGGAATCGGCTGCAGCAGCCGCTTTCCCTATTATATGAATACGTATGGCATGCATTCCATTCATGGCAGAGCTACTGCGGTGGCAACAGGCTTAAAAGCTACTCGTCCCGAATTAAGTGTTTGGATTGTAACGGGTGATGGTGATGCTTTAAGCATCGGCGGCAATCATACCATACATTTGCTGCGCAGAAATCTGGATGTAAATATTTTACTTTTCAACAACCAGATTTATGGGCTCACTAAAGGACAATATTCACCTACTTCAGAAAGAAATAAAATAACCAAATCAACGCCTTATGGCAGCATTGACCATCCCTTTAATCCATTAGCGCTGGCTATGGGCGCCGATGCAACCTTTGTCGCACGCAGCATGGACCGTGACCCAAAGCATTTGCAGGCGATGCTCACAAGAACGCATCAGCACAAAGGCTCATCTTTTCTTGAAATATACCAGAACTGCAACATATTTAATGACGCCGCTTTTGAAACCTTTACTGAAAAATCTTCTAAGCCAGACGAGGCTTTGTTTCTTGAGCAGGGCAAGCCACTCATCTTTGGAGCAAAAGCTGATAAAGGAATTAAGCTGGATGGATTTCATCCTGTAATCGTTGATTTGGAAAATGGTGCAAGTGCAGATGATTTGTGGCTCCATGATGAAAAGGACATGCACAAAGCGCAACTGCTTATCCGTATGTTTGATGACCCGCAGATTGAAGGCCATCTGCCAAGACCCTTCGGTATTTTTTATGAAACCGAAAGAGCCTGTTATGAAGATGTAATGAGAATGCAGATTGAAGAAGCCATCAGCAAAAAAGGAAAAGGAAATTTAGACAAGCTGCTGCGGGGAAAAGAAGTGTGGGAGATTTCTTAGGTAAGTCATTGAATAAGTCATTAAGTCATTAAGTCAATAAGTCATGAGTCATTGATCATTGGCTGATTCACACTAATAAATTTTCAATGCTCAATGTTCAACTATCGATGCTCAATTTTTTTGATAATGTTCTTGTTTCTGCTCGCTGTAGAAATGCTTTTAGCAATAATAGCAACTAACTCTTCGGTTTCTTTATAAATGCTATCCAACTTTTTTGCCGGCTTTATCATTTCCTTTTTGCGAATAATTTTTAATGCCGTTCCATTGCAGATTTCAGCGAAGCAATCAGGCTTGTTCATGAAAGCACTTCTGAAAACAATAATGCAAATTTTTTATTGTATGAGCAAAGGGGAAGATGCTATCACCAAATGGGACTGTACCGCGATGCAATTCTTGACTTTACCACTGCAATAGAAAATGGCAGCTTCACCGCAAACATTGATATACTTGCATCATTGCTTAGAAATGAACGCTACTCAAAAATTAAATCGTACTGCGCATCGCTCTTAAGCATCGGCAATCAAAATGGCATACTGCAAGACCCTTCCATTTTTGCATACATCAATGCCATGAATCTTTTTCGATGAACGGTAATATCAGCGCCGCAATAATGAATATTGATAAAGCCATCAGCAACTATAAAAGCTTCGGAAAAAATTGCTACCAGGGTTTATTGAATGATATGAGCTGCCTTAAAGCGCAATTATCTTTCTTAGATGGAAAAGATACTATTGCTTATGAAATTTATAAAAAGCTCTATGCAGCAAACAGCAAACAGGCCGATGTAAAATCGAAGCTGGATTATCTGAAAATAAAATTAGGAATGGATGTAATTGCCCCATCTATAACATTAATTAATCCGCAGGTTGATGGCACAGAGGCAGCACCATCACTGTAAATAAAACTTTGGTTGACCTTTATGGAAAGGTGCAGGATTCTTCAGGCGTAGCCTCGCTTACAGTAAATAAAAAAAGTGCGCAAATAGAAGATGACGGGCTTTTTGTAAGCACACTGGAGCTGCAGCCCGGTATCAATGAAGTAGTAATAGATGCAGCAGATAAATTTGAAAACCGCACTTCAAAAACTTTTTCTATAAATGTGGTTGCTGAAGCTGCATCGAACATAAATGATACCGCAGGCATTCCCGAACTATTCAGCTATGCAAATTATTATGCCATTCTCATTGGAGAAAAAGATTACGAAGACCCCGGCTTCAATGATTTGGAAAGCCCCGCAAAAGATGTGAGCGACTTAAAAAAGATTCTTACAAAATATTATCAGTTTAATGATAAGGATGTAATAACGCTTATAAATTCTCCGCGTGTTAATATACTCGATTCCATTACAGCGAAAGCAGAATCTATGAAAGATGATGATAACCTGATTATATTTTACGCAGGGCATGGCGATGTAAAAAAACTGGGCACTAAAATATTGGGCGGATATATAATTCCCTCCGATGCAAAAAAAGAGAGCAGGGCAACTTATATAAGTTCAGAAGATTTAAAATCATCTATAGAAGGCTCAGAGGCGAAGCATATTTTGTTTGTAGTAGATGCCTGTTTCGGAGGAGCGCTTTTCAGGGGAACGATGGATGAGGCGCCGCAAAACATTAAAAATTTATACAATCAAAAAAGCAGGAAGATGATTACCAGCGGTAATATGGAAGAGGTTCCTGATAATGGCTCATTTATTCAGCATGCTGCATATCTGTGCAGCTTCAATTTTAATAAGCTTGTAGTTTTTTCTGCTTCGGTGCAATAAATTGCAGCAATTAAAAGATTCCGCAAAATTCATGAGTCGAATAAAAAATTATTTCTCTCTTATAAAATTCTCCCATACCATCTTTGCGATGCCCTTTGCGATGATTGGATTTTTTTTGGGTCTAACTAAAGGGCAAACTCAATGGAACCTTAACATGACTGTTGGTTGGGGCGAGAGTATCAAAAATTTTTCCTGGTGGGGAATAAAACTTTTTCTCGTTCTCATCTGCATGATAACATCCCGCAGTGCAGCCATGGCTTTCAATCGCTACCTTGATAGAACTTTTGATGCAAGAAACCCGAGAACAGCTATTCGGGAAATTCCCAAAGGCATTATCAAAGCAAACAATGCGTTAATTTTTACTATTATCTCCTGTATCTTGTTTCTCGTCTCTTGTTTCTTTATAAACACTATTTGTTTTTTCTTATCGCCTGTAGCATTATTTGTTATTTTATTTTATAGTTATACAAAAAGGTTTACTCCATTATGTCATTTGGTGTTGGGATTAGGATTGTCCTTAGCTCCTATCGGCGCTTATCTTGCAGTTACTGCAAGATTCGATTTTCTTCCCTTGCTTTTTTCTTTTGCAGTAATTTTTTGGGTAAGCGGCTTCGATATTATTTACGCTTTACAGGATGAGGATTTTGATAAAGCACAAAAGTTATATTCCATTCCGGCATGGCTTGGTAAAGCAAAGGCACTGCAGGTATCAAGAGCATTGCATATTCTAAGCGCTGCCTGTGTAATTGTTGCTGGTGTGTACGGAAAATTTCATTGGATATATGGGTTGGGCATAATAGTTTTTGTTGGTATGCTGATTTATCAGCAGTCTATTGTAAAGCCTGATGATTTAAGCAAAGTAAACATTGCATTTATGACAGCCAATGGAATTGCAAGCGTTATCTTTGGTGTGTTAGTGATTACAGATCTACTCCTTTTTTATAGTCCATATCCATATTATTGAATATTACTATTTCTTTCTGTTAGTTTGCGATTTGATTGCCAACACAAAATATTATGTCACGAATTCTTTGCATAGATTACGGCACCAAAAGATGCGGCATAGCTGTTACCGACCCATTGAAAATTATTGCAACTGCAGTAACAACTGTTGAAACAAAATCTATCATATCATTCCTGAAAAAATATTTTTCACAGGAAGAAGTGGAATTAATTCTTGTTGGTGAACCCAAAAATCTTGACGACACAGATACACATGCCACACCCCTTGTTTATCAATTCATCAATAAATTAAAAAAAGAATTTCCAAACATTCCGCTGCAAACAATTGATGAACGCTACACCTCGAAAATGGCAGTTCAGGCAATGCTTGATATGGGCATGAAAAAAAAAGACCGTCGCAAAAAAGAAAATATTGACCAGCTTGCCGCAACCATTATGCTGCAGGAATATCTTGAACGATTTCAGATTTAAGATTTAATATTGAATATTTTAAAAGCCGCTAAATTACTTTTGCAATCTTATCAATATTAAATCTTACATATTCAATATTAAATAATCAATGACCGGCTTTGATTCTAATACTCACACTTCCATTTCACCAAACTGCTGACCACCAAATTTTCGGATTTCAGATTTAAGATTTAATATTGAATATTTTAAAAGCCGCTAAATTACTTTTGCAACTTATCAATATTAAGTATTCAATATTAAATAATTAATGACCGGCTTTGGGTATATTATCACCTCTTACAATTGCCTCATACGTTGTTGCCTTGCCAATAATATAATCAGATTTAAGCGTAAGCAATTCCTGCAAAATGTTCATGCGCCATAAGCTTCTAATGCCCACACTTCCATTTCACCAAAACACTGACCACCAAATTTTCAGATTTAAGATTTAATATTGAATATTTTAAAAGCCGCTAAATTACTTTTGCAACTTATTAATATTAAATCTTACATATTCAATATTAAATAATCAATGATTCTTCCTATAGTCGCATACGGTTCACCTATTCTCAGGGCAAAGGCAAAAGATATAACACCCGATTACACCGGCCTGCAAAAGCTTATTGAAGATATGTGGGAGACCATGTACGAAAGCAGCGGCGTGGGTTTGGCTGCCCCGCAGGTGAACCATAATATTTGTTTGTTTATAATGGATAGCCAGCAAATTTTTGCTCACCAGGAAGAAGATGAAAAAGGAAAATATCCTGACGAGCCGGGAGCAAAAAAAATATTTATCAATGCACATGCACTTGATCTTAATGGTAATGAATGGAATTATAATGAGGGATGCTTAAGCATTCCAAAAATACGCGAAGAGGTTATACGCCCCGAATCAATTACCCTGCAATATCTCGATGAAAATTTTCAACCGAATACAGAAACTTTTCACGGGCTTACTGCACGCATTATTCAGCATGAATACGACCATATTGAGGGGAAACTTTTTATAGATTACCTAAAACCATTAAAGAAAAAATTACTGCGGGGCAAATTAAACGATATAAGCAAGGGCAAAATTCAGGTAGATTATAAAATGATTTTTCCTAAATGAAATACATAGCTTTCCTATTTTTATACTTCTGTTCTCTTCGGTCTTACTCACAGGATACAACAATAATCTTAGATAAGATGCCTTTTACTTTAAAGGAAGTGATTGTTCGTAACGACCTCGATTACGAAAACATTCTGCGCCGCATACAAAATGATACAACCTTTTACAAAGCTTTCCGCAACCTGCACATTGTAGAGTTCGCATCGTACAACGATATTCGCATGATAGATAAAAAAGGAAATTTCAAAGCAACTTACTACAGCAAAACACGCCAGCACAGAGAGAATGGTTGCCGTACAACGGAAGCCCTGGAACAAAAAACAACAGGTGATTTTTTTAATAAAGACAGCAGCTATCATTATGCAACCGGTGAAATGTATGCCAGTCTCTTTTTTGCAAAAGGAAAAGTGTGCGGTGAAAATAATATTGTTGCAGGCCGAACTTTTTCTACAGCCAATAAAAGCGGCACAGAAAAACATAAGGAACAATTAAAGATGTTGTTCTTTAATCCGGGCAGAAAAATTCCCGGTATTCCTTTAATTGGAAACAAGCTGGATTTGTATGATGAAAATGCACACAAATTTTACGATTACAATCTCGACTTCGATAATTACAAAGGAACTGATGCCTATATTTTTTCAATTAAGCCAAAAGAAAATCTGGGCTTATTCAAACGGGATAATATTGTGGTTGATGAAATGACAACCTGGTTTGATGCCAAAACTATGGAAGTGCTTGCAAGAAAATATGCATTGAGCTATAAAGCCGGAGTATACGATTTTAATGTAAACATGGAAGTAGAAATGACCAAGGCCGGAAACCTTCTCGTGCCGCAAACCCTTCGCTACAAAGGAAATTTCAGCGCCCTAACTAAAAAAAGAGAGAGAGGAGAGTTCACCGCAACATTGTTCGATTTTAAGAAATAACTTTACTAACTGCAGAACATGTTCCATGTCCATGTTCAATGTTCAATGTTCAATTCCCAATTCCTAATTCCCAATTTCCTACTCCCTACTCCTACTCCCCTGCTTATCTTCGCACCATGATATATCGTTTGCTGCGCAATCTTCTTTTTGCATTTCCGCCAGAAGATGTGCATCGCTTTTCTATGAATATGCTGCATAAAGCGAGCAAGATTAATCTTACAAAAAACATCATTCAAAATTCATTTCAATTTAAAAATAATGCTCTTCAAAAAGAAGTGTTTGGATTAACTTTTAAAAATCCTGTGGGTGTTGGTGCAGGCTTTGATAAAAACGCTTTATATCTTTCAGCGCTTGAATTATTAGGTTTTGGTTTTGTTGAAATTGGCACCGTAACTCCTTTGCCGCAACAAGGAAATGAAAAGCCAAGATTATTTCGCCTGCCAAAAGATAAAGCACTCATCAACCGTATGGGGTTTAATAACGATGGCGCAAAAGCAATTAGAAAAAGACTTGAAGACTGGAACAACTGTAAACTGCGAACTGTCAACTGCCAACTGATTATCGGCGGCAACATGGGAAAAAACAAAGCAACACCAAACGAAGATGCCTGGAAAGATTACGAAATCTGCTTTAATGAATTATTCGATTGCGCAGATTATTTTGTAGTAAATGTTAGTTCACCCAATACCCCGGGCCTGCGTGAACTGCAGCAAAAAGAATCTTTAAAAAAAATATTATCGCACTTGCAAACAATCAATCATGGCAAGAACAAATCAAAACCATTATTACTGAAAATATCACCAGACCTTAATGCAGAACAGCTTGATGATATTATTGCGATAGCTCTTGAAATAAAATTAGATGGCTTTGTTGCCACCAACACAACCATCACCCGCAATCAACTGAAAACTGAAAACTGGAAACTGGAAACTGTTAAACAAGGCGGCTTAAGCGGGCAACCATTAAAAAAACTTTCAACAGAAGTAGTAAGTTACTTATCTCATCAAACGGAAAACAAAATTCCCATTATTGCAAGCGGCGGAATTTTCAGCGGCGCAGATGCACAGGAAAAAATAGATGCAGGCGCATCATTACTGCAAGTATGGACAGGCTTTATCTCTGAAGGCCCATCCATCGTAAAAAATATCTGCGCACATCTTTCTTCCCATTAGCAATCGGCATTCAGCAAGAGGCAATAGGGCAATATTAGCAACGAGAAACCAGAAACAAGAAACCCCGCCTTTGTCGGGGCAGGCGAGAAACCAGAAACAAGAAATCAACCTCCAACCTCCAACTTCCCTTTTATATTTGCTGAAATTCTATTAGAAATGGAGAATCTTCTTACCACTGATTCGCTGATAAGTCTTATCACTCTTACCTCTCTTGAAATAGTGTTAGGTATTGATAATGTAATTTTTGTTTCTATTATTATGGGCAAGCTGCAAACAGATAAGCAGCGCCTTACAGCCCGCAGAACCTGGATGATACTTGGCATAATCGTGAGAGTTTTATTATTGCTCGGGCTCACGTGGCTGGTGGCAAATGGCAGTAATGAACTTTTTGGGTTTAACTGGAAAGAAAAACATTATGCTTTTAATCTTCGCAATGTCATCATGTTTGCCGGCGGCATTTTTTTATTATATAAAACCGTTACAGAAATTCATGAAAAGCTGGAAGGCGATGAGCATGTTAGCAACGCAAGTGCAAAAAAAGCTGCACTTGGCGCCGTGCTCTTTCAAATTGTTTTGGTTGATATGATATTTTCTTTCGACAGTATCATCACGGCTGTGGGTCTTGCCAATCATGTAGAAATAATGATAATAGCCGTAGTGATTGCTATGATTATTATGTTTTTCTTCTCAAAAAAAATATCTGCTTTTATAAATAAGCATCCAACTTTAAAAATGCTTGCTCTTGCTTTTTTGCTTATGGTTGGCTTTAGTCTTTTCTTTGAAGGTCTTGAGCCTTTGCATGGAAGCCATATTGAGAAAGGATATATTTATTTTGCAATGGCATTTTCTTTTGGCGTGGAGCTTTTAAATATGAGAATACGAAAAAAACGCAGCAAGCCAGTTGAGCTTAAGGAACCAAAAATGAAATGAGAGGCATTGTAATTTTTCTTTATTAAAAATACAAAAGGCAGGAAATTGATATAAGCAAAAAATCTACTTAGCCACAAACGGCCATTCCTTGCCGATGTATGCTTTAATTAAATAGGCAAGTACACCGGTGCAAATAACAATGATTCCACCCACCATCATCATTAAACCGGTTGAATAAAAAATAAAAATCCAGATAGCCATAGCCAGTATTACCGGCACAGGATATAAAGGCATACGCCATGCGATTGCATTGCGTCCTTTGCGTTTACTTAAAAGAAGTAAGCCAACCCCCTGCCCTATGAATTGAATGAGTATGCGCATGGCAAGAATTGCGATTATCACTTCACTAAGCTTAAACAACAGGCTGAAAATAAAAGCTACCCCACCGAGCATCAGAAGCGATATGTATGGAAAATTTTTTGTGGGGTGCAGCTTCGCAAATATTTTGAAGAAAGCACCATCATTCGCTGCCGCATAAGGAATTCTGCTGTATCCGAGCGTAGCTGAAAACACCGATGCAAATGCAACCCATAATATAAGCCCTGTTGCAATTTTTGCTGCGCCGCTTCCTGCAATGCTTTGCACAAATTCGCTCACCACAAAATGGCTGTGCTGTATGGTTTGCAGCGGAAGCACTGAAGCCACACTTATATTCATCAATAAATATAATGTGCAAATAACGGTGATAGATATAAACATGCTGCGCGGAATATTTTTTTGAGGATTGATTATTTCTCCTCCTAAATGACAAACATTATAATATCCCAAATAACTATAAACAGTTTTTACACTTGCAAAACCAAGCGCCGCCGCAAAACCGGAATTTAACTGCAAACCCTCATTCACGTTTTTGACCGGATGCAAAAAATTTCCATGCAATAATCCGCCAATAATTATCCAGCCCATAGTAATAAAAACTCCCATCCATAGCAACACGCTTATTTTACCAATCGCTTCAATTTTTCGATATAATAAAAATACGATGAGCACCACTACACTGCCGCTTACTATTTTTCCTGTAACTTCATCTAAAGGAATTATGTATGCAGCATATTGCGCAAAGCCAATGGCAGCAGAGGCAATTACAAGGGGTGCCTGTATCATCGTTTGCCACACAAAAAGAAAGCTTATAAGCCTTCCCCATTTTTCGCCATAACCGTGTTTTAAAAAATTATAGCTGCCGCCTGCGAGTGGAAATGTTGTGCCGAGCTCACTCCATATCATTGCATCGGCAAAAGAGAGTATGGCGCCTGCAATCCATGCATATAAAAAAGTATAGCCGCCCATTTTTTCCGCAACAAGACTTAACACCACAAAGGGTCCTATGCCAACCATGTCAATCATATTGATGGCGCTTGCCTGCAGCAGGCTTATCTTTCTTTCAAGCGTGGGTTGGCTCATGTGTAATCACAATAATAAACTTTCTTTGGTGTACAATACAAATTAATACCTCATATGTTTACAGCAGCAGCATGGAGAAACGGTGCGAATATTTATGAAGTGAATGTTCGTCAATATACAAAAGAAGGAACGTTTACTGCCTTTGCAAAATGCCTTCCGCGATTGAAAGATATGGGAGTTGAAATTTTATGGCTGATGCCTGTAACGCCCATCAGCGTTGAAAAGCGGCAGGGAACATTAGGCAGTTATTATTCCTGTAGTGATTATTTATCAGTGAATCCTGAGTTTGGAACACTGGATGATTTTCAAAATTTGGTGAAGCAAGTGCATGAACTTAATATGAAAATTATTATTGACTGGGTAGCAAATCATACCGGATGGGACCATGTTTGGGTAAAGGAACATGCCGATTGGTATATGAAAGATGCAGAAGGAAATTTTACCGAAGAAAATAATTGGATTGATGTAATTGATTTGAGTTATGAGAATAATGATATGCGTGCAGCGATGATTGATGCGATGAAATTCTGGATAGAGAATTGCGATATTGATGGCTTTCGATGCGATATGGCTCATCTCGTTCCACTAGATTTTTGGAGATATGCGAGAACACAATGTGATGAAATAAAATCTTTATTCTGGCTTGCAGAATGTGATGTGGAGCTATATCATGAAGTGTTTGATGCTACTTATGCCTGGCATTGGATGCATACTACTGAGAATATGATGAAAGGAAAAGCAACCTTGCAGGATGTAAAAGATGTTTTGCTGAAAACGCCATCAGGCATAAAAAAATTATACTTCACAAGCAATCATGATGAGAATAGCTGGAACGGAACTGAATACGAAAAATATGGCGATGCTGCATACGCTATGGCAGTATTCACCTGTACATGGCCGGGTATGCCGCTTGTGTACAGCGGACAGGAATTACCCAATACAAAACGTTTAAAGTTTTTTGACAAGGATGAAATTGAATGGAATAATAAGCAGCCTGCATTGCATGAATTTTATAAATCACTCCTTACTTTACGAAAAGAAAATACTTCATTGCATAGCGGTGCACAGTTGACTGTTTTAAATACGAATGCAGATGATAAAGTGCTGGCATATTTATTAGTGAATAAAACAGATAAGGTTTTGGTGTTATTAAATTTTTCTGCTGATGATAAAGTAAAAATTAAAACAGAGAATACTTTGCTCGCAGGAAAGTTTACAAATGTTTTTTCAGAGCTTTCTTATTCAGTAAAAGCGATTGAAACATTTGAATTGCAGGCGTGGGAGTATCTAATGTATGCAAGTAATAATAAATGAATTGAAAAAATATTTTTACTGATGCGCTTTTACTATTTTTTCCAGCTCATCTAAAAAAGGCCACTGGCTTGTGTACATTTTCTTTCTTGCAGTTTCAATATCAAACCAATCTGCTTTGTCCACTTCAGGAAAGTTTTGAAGCTTACCGCTCTTAGACGGCCATTCTAATGGAAACTCATTCGAGCAAATAAAGCACCGTTCAAAATCTGCTTCCACTGCCCATGCAGTTATTATTTTTCCGCTTTTAATTTTTACAGGCGTAAGCGGAATAAATTTTTCAGCAGTGATTATATTTCCTGTTTCTTCTTGCAGTTCACGTTTTGCAACTTCTAACGGAACTTCATGGTCATCGTATTCACCTTTTGGAATGCTCCATACGCCGTCATCTTTCCTAATAAAAAAAGGACCGCCAGGATGCACCAATAAAATCTGCAGGCCATGTTCTGTGTGAAACCTGTACACAAGTAAACCTGCGCTGCGTTTGGGCATAAAATCATTTTAAAGTAAAGCAAAAATACATGGTCTGACCGTCGCGGGTCTGACCATGCTTAACAAGTACATTTTAAAGTACATGGTCTCTGACCAGTTTGAGATACACGGTCTGACCGTCCCGGGTCTGACCATATTTAAGGAATACATTTTATTTCAGAAGATTTTATTACTTTGTTTTATGAAGTTTTCCCAGAGCAATATTTATCATGTGTACAACCAGGGAAATAATAAGCAGACCATTTTTCATAATGCGAACGACTATATATGTTTTTTGAAATTATTTTGCAGTAATGTAGTACCGCATTGCGAAGTCATTGCTTATTGTTTGATGCCAAAGCATTTTCACTTTATGATAATGACCGATGAAAGAATCAATACACTGATAAAACAGGGAAATCTTATAATAAACCCCGTTACTAATGGGTTTAGAAAATTATTAAGCGGTTATGCAAGGATTTATAATTTGGAGTATCATCAATCCAGCTCTCTATTCAGGCAAAACCAAGGGCAAATGTTTATCAGAACAACAAGAGTTAGCATCTTCTTTGCATACATCAGATTATTACTTTTCGTGCTTTCATTATATACATCAAAATCCTTTAAAGGCAGCATTGGTATCGAAGCTTGAAGACTGGAATTTTTCTTCGTTCAAGGAATATGCAGGCTTAAGAAATGGAACATTAATAAATAAATCTTTGGCAGAACAATATTGCAGCTACAAAAGAGAAACTTTTTTAAAAGAGTCTTATGAAATAATTGATGATGCTTTTTGGCTTGAATAATATCATTTTAACGATGATTAAATTCCAACAAAGTCAGGCCCGGGACAGCCTGTTCCGCAAAGCGGAAGTCAGACTTTGTTATTAAAACAACTCATGGTTACATTTAAAACTACCATACAAAAATTCGGTTCACAGGGGGAGAAAACCGGCTGGAACCACATCCTTATTCCTGCAGCCATCGCACAGAAATTAAAGCCAAACAATAAAAAATCATTTCGTGTAGAAGGAAAGCTTGATGAAACAACAATTGAAAAAGTTGCTCTGCTGCCCATGGGCGGCGGCAATTTTATTATGCCATTAAATACAACCCTAAGAAAAAAAATTCATAAAAGAAAAGGCGATGTGTTGCAGGTGCAACTGGAAGAGGATAAAAGAACACTTGAAATCTCTGCTGAATTTATGGAATGTTTGCACGATGAACCGCAGGCACTGAAACATTTCATGAAGCTGCCCCCATCGCACAGAAGTTATTACAGTAAATGGATTGAGAGTGCAAAAACAGAACAAACCAAAGCAAAGCGAATTGCGCTTGCTGTAAATGCGTTATCAAAAGGTGGAGATTTTGGAGAAATGATTAGGATGGAAAAACAAAACAGGAAAACTCTCTAAATCCCCGCATGAACGATGTTAGTCGGGCAGGTCCCTAAAGGGAGACTTTAAAAAAAATTACTTCTTTTTAATCGCATCAATTATTTTCTCTGCATGCTCTCTTGAATTTTCAATAAACCATTTATGTGTATCCATACCGCCGCAAACAACGCCTGCGAGATAAATATTTGGCTCATTTGTTTCCATAGTTTCAACGTTGTACTGCGGATATTTTTTTCCATCATCAGATAACATAATGCCGAGACTTTGCAACATTCTGAAATCAGGACGATAACCCGTCATTGCCAGAACAAAATCATTTTTAATGGTAACAATTCCATCGGGTGTTTTAATGTCTGCCTCATCTTCTCTTATGGCTGCAACAGTTGAATTATAATATGCCTTAATGCTGCCCTCTTTTATGCGGTTCACAATATCAGGGCGCACCCAATATTTTACACGCTCACCAATTTCAGGCTCCAGCATTACCATAGTTACGTCAGCGCTTTTGCGAAATGTTTCCAGCGCAGCATCTACTGCAGAATTATTTCCTCCAACAACCAACACTTTTTTAAAAGCATAGTAGTGCGGGTCTTTGTAATAGTGTGTTACTTTAGGCAGCTCTTCACCGGGCACATTGAGCATTACAGGAATATCATAAAAGCCAGTGGAAATAATGATGTTGTTTGCATGATAGGTTTGCCTTGAAGTGTGGATGATGAAGGATGCGCCCTCATTTCTTTTTACTTCAATCACCTTTTCAAATAAATGAATGTTGAGATTGTAGAGCTGTGCAACCCGCCTGTAATATTCAATCGCTTCTGCACGGTTCGGCTTTGCATTCAGGCTCATGAAAGGAACGCCGCCAATTTCTAATCTTTCAGAAGTGGAGAAGAAAGTCATGTACAGTGGATAATTATAAAGGCTGTTTACCAAACACCCTTTTTCAATAATCACATAATTTAATCCTGTTTTTTTTGCAGCAATACCACAAGCCATACCAATAGGTCCGCCACCAATAATTAAAACATCGTGGTTGTTCATGCGTGCAAAACTAATTGATGCGAAAGGTATGGATTGAAAGTATTTTATGTAACCGGCTTTTGTTTTTCATAGCATCGTCCCTTGCGTCGCACACTTGTACAGTTGATAAAAAATCAACAGCAGTCACACTGCTCTGACCGTCCCGGGTCTGACCATTTTCTGCATCAGCAAAAAATTAAAAATATTTTTTATTATGAAGTGAAGTGTGGAAAAAAAATTTTGCAGAAAGATTAAAAAAATACTAACTTTTTCATTGTATCGAAGTTCAGATTAAATTTAGTGCCACAGTTTTCTGTGTGCATGAAATGTCATGATAAAATTACCGCCAACGTTCAGGTATTTGCGATGGCAGGGCATTCATTGAACCCCGCATTGGCGGGGCAGGCTGTCCAGCCCGGTACAAATGCCGATTAATAATTTTTGTTGAAGGTAACATTTGCAGCTTAATTATTAACGTCAAGCCCGAACTGTGTCGATTGCTCTTCCGTCAACCCCTGCTATTGCAAATACTTTTGTTGTATGCCGTTTATTAATTTGAATACTTTTTCAAAAGGAAATCTGCTATTAGTTGTATAGCGTTTAGTGCTCCGCCATCAGCATAATTCTCCATTACAATTACTGCCAAATCATTACTCCTGTCAATCTTTGTAAAACAACCAAATGTTGCAGCACTTCCGGAATGATAATTATAATTGTTCCCATTAATGGTTTTATTTGCCCATCCAAAAGTGTAAGTCGGTAAAGCCGTAAGCAAATATTTATAGGTTTGAGATTGCAAAAAATTATTTTGTCCTTTATAACCCTTCAAAAAAAGCTGTATAAACTTAGTGTAGTTGATTATGTTAACGTTTAAATCCCCTGCCGGACGCATTACTGTTGCGATATGATAATCAAAGTCCGGTGGTAATGTCATAAGAGTATCAGCGTTCAAAATATGACCCCAAGGCTGATTTGCATCTTTAACGTTTGGAAATCCAATTTCAAAATGCAGGTTGAGTTGCTTGTTTAAATAATCACCAATTAGTTGCTCCCAAGATTTACCAGATACTTTTTCAATCATTGCCGCAGCCATTGAAATTCCTGCATTGGAATAAACATACACTTGTCCGGAATCAGGTCTTGCTGGCTCTTCTTTTAAAATAGCGGAAGCAAATTTTAATTTCTGTTCAATAGAGGTTCCTGAAACTCTGTAAGCATCTACGTTTGAATTTACTGAACGGTAGGGTTGAATACCAGATCTATGCGATAACAAATCCTGAAGGGTCATGTTCCAATAAGCTATTTTAGAAGTGGCTTTTAATGCTGGAAACAAATCAAAGAATTTTGTATTCCACTTTATCCTTTTTTGGTCAACAAGTTTTGCAGCCAAAAACGCAGTTATGGCTTTTGTATTGGAGCCAATGTGAAATCTGTCTGTAGTCCTAACCCATGAGGTATCGTTTATTCTTCTTTTGCCTAAAGCGCCAAGTTCTAAAATTTCATCAGATTTGAAAACTGCATAAGTTAGACCAACAATATGGTATTGTGTCCTAATAGAATCAATAAATCTGTCTTGGGAAAATACATTATAATTAAAAATTAAAATTTGTGTTACAAGGAATAGATGTTTCAATTTGGAAGTTTTTTAAATGGCATACAACGTTAAGGCTTGGCGATGTGGCGTATTTGAAAATCGTTATCCCGTAACCGAAGCTAAATGTATAAATAAAAGTTCACCGTTTATTCTATTGCCTGGCGTTATTCGTCGGCTGGAACTGAAGCCGATTAGCGAACAAAAAGCTGAGAATATATTCGTCGCCCCGCCATATTGCCAAACCGCCTGTTGGCTGCTGGCTTGTCCGATTATTTTGTCGCTTCAAGTATTGTAGAAGAAATTCCTGCCTGCTCTGGTAGCGTAACACTTGCACTTCCTTTCTGATAAATGTGTTTTAAAATATCCATTTCTGTCACACCTACTTTACTTTCTTGTTTTAGAACAACAAGCATATTTCCTACTTTTAAAATATTGTCATTTGTGATTGTCATATTGTAACGCTTCATAACAGCTTCCATCATAGGTTGCACTACTTCCTTGTCGGGAAAACCTTCAAACGCAATATGAATTACTTCGTAAGGGTCTTTACCTGCAATTTCTGAATTAGTTGAAGATGATGACGGTGTGCTTGTTGTTGGTGCTGTACTTGTTGTTGAACTATTTTGATATTGGTCTGACGATGATGTAGCAGCTTCTTTTTTGACATCACCTTTTGTAAAATACCAAACAGCAAAAATAGCAACTGCAACAATTAGGATTGTTGAGCAACCTTTATTTGCTTTTTTCTTTTCTTCTTCTGTCAATTTTATTGGTTCTGCCATTTTGTTTTCTGTTTTTTATTTACAATAATTCATTCCAAATACTGTGATATATGTAGAAAGACTATCGTCAATTTTATATTTCTTAAAAATTTTTGCCTTCTCAATTTTGTACCATTTTGAACTATAGTTTGAATGTTCAATACCAAAATCAGGATACTTTTTGTCGGCTTGTTTTATACTTTCTCCTTCTAAGTCATAAAGAGTTTTATAAACGTAGCACAAGTCTGTGTTTCGCTTTTTAAAATATGTTTTTAGTTCCTCCAACTTTTTTTCATCGTCTGATTTTGTCTTGTCTTGTGTTCCTGCTAATGCAGAAAGTTTCATTTCATCAATACTAATTCTGGGTTCATTGTCTGACGGCGTTTTACTTAACATTCCAATCCATGCTTCTTGCATATTTTTTGCTTTATCCTTGCTTGTATATAAATAGATAGCGATTACGGTTGGGGCTGAAAAGTTTTTGAAATTATTATAAGATTTCATCGTTGAGTAAATTTCATTTAGTGTGGCTCGTAAATTGTCATTTGAAACTGTGTCCGACTTTAAATAAGCATAAGATTTTACTTGTGCTTTTCCACTTGTTTCGTAAGGCTCTGTTACTAAAATTTCATACGGTAAAGGGTTTGAAATAGTTTTTGTTTCAATGGCTACTGGTGTCTCAACCGTAGAAACTTTATTTGTGTCGCCATTGTTGCAACTAAAGAAAAATGTCATACTTATTGCAATGGTAAAAATTGTAAATCTTTTTGTCATACGGAATGTCGTTTAGGCGGTTTCAAATTTCTATTGCAACGCTTTTGCTAATGTAAGTTTTTTTGGAAACACTTTTTTTATTTTAAAGAATGATATTGTTTTTGCTTATTGATTTGGATAAATGAAGGAGGCTTTTTTACAGCCTCCCATCAT
>JBBRBB010000034.1:0-40479 GCA_038206235.1 Chitinophagales bacterium | reverse complement strand
TTATTATTATCTCCTTTGATTCCTTTGTAAAAGTTACGACTTAGGCGATGGTCTTGTTTCAGGTGACCAATTTTTGGTTCTATCGCTGCTCTTCTTTTAAATCCTTTTCGTAGTTTTTGTTTTTCATAGGGTGTTCTCTCTTTGCCCGGTGCATCGGGTATAACGATTTTTGTTCCCAATACTTCTCTCACCCCGCGGTATCCCCAGTCAACAAAATTATTTTTTAAAACAATGCCCGTTAGTCTTTGTTGTTGTTCCAGGGCGGAGCACAGAATTTTGATACTGGTGAGTCAATCGCAACAGGAAAGGACGTTCAGTTGTATGTACGTGCAATCAGGGCCTTTTAATTATTATACTACTGCTTACATTTGGCTTTTACATTTATGTTATTATACGCCCTATTGAAGTGATTCTTTACGGCTTTTCTTTTCTTTATTTTATCACCTTAAGTATCAAAAAAAAATCTTTTAAAAAATTTGGAATTTGTAACAATACCCTTACAGAATTGAAGATTTTTTATGAATGAGGGTTATCATTTTTATACTCTTGCGTTATGTGTGTTGATGTATCTGAAATATTGAAACCGCATATAAAAAAATACTTTGCAGTTTTAGCGAATCTTTGCCCATTTTTGCAAATCACAAAATAAAGTACATGAAAACAACAATGAAAACAGGGATTGCAGCTTTTTTGCTGTTAGCCGCAATTTCCTGTAAAAAAGAAAACATGAACAGCCCTTCTGCCGCAGCAAAACAACCATTAAATACTGCCCGCACGGAAAGTGTTTTGCATCATTTAGGTGAGAGATATGGCGGAGGAATTGTATTTCTGGTTGACACTTCAGGCACGCACGGGTTAATAGCCTCAACCGAAGATCTCGGCGCTGCCACATGGTATGACGGAGTATTCATTGAAACTGGAGCCACAGAATTCGGATTGGGAACCGGACCAAAGAACACCAGAAAAATTGTTGAAGCCCAGGGGTACGGCAACTATGCTGCGAGTATGTGTGTAAAGTATAAGGGCGGCGGTTACGAAGATTGGTTTTTACCATCAGCAACTGAACTTAAATACCTCTATAAGAATGGAGCAGAGGTTGGCAATTTTAAAAGAGCGTATTGGAGCTCTACAGAGAAAACTGACCATAAGGCATGGGCGCAAAATTTTGCAACCGGAGACTCGGGTGTTGTTATAAAGAGCACTACGTTATATGTACGTGCAATCAGGCTCTTTTAATTTTTATAATACTCTTACAGTTAGCTTTACATTTTTAAAAGCCGTATTGACGTGATTCTTTACGGCTTTTCTTTTTTTATTTTTCTTATCATCTTAAACATAATCCTGTACACATGCCGTTTAGACAACATAATAGTTTTAGATGATGGAAAAGAATTACGAATTATGTAAGCTGTAAAAATCTTCTTCTTCACAAATCGCTTTTTCTCAGAAACAATCTTCCGTTGTAAAACCTTCTAAGCGCCTGTTCATATTTCATTCATCCCATCTCCGCAACCTTCCACATCCCGTTTGCCAACTCTCTGTCTCTCTAATGGTGAAGACGGCAGGCAAACTTTCAGCATACTTTTAAATCTCGGTCAACAACTTTATATGCCTGCTCAGGCATGAAATTTATGCTATAACTGATTCATAAGTTATCTTGAATTTCATTTACATTAATGCTAACCTAAAGCTGTACTTCATGAAAAAAATTATACCCGTTTTAGCGTACTTTTTTATTAGCGCCTTATCTCCGATTAGAAAAAATAGTGCATTTATCGCCACAATAATTTTTCTGTTATTTTTCTCTCCGCACAAAGGTTTCAGCCAATGGCAACAAACATTAGGTCCTGGAGGCGGTTTCTCAACTGGCTTATATGCAAAAGGAGATACATTGCTTACCGGAAACTTTGAGAACTTTTCATTTTATTTTATTGGTCCTCCGCAAGGCACACTTTATAAAAGCACAGACCATGCGCAACTGTGGAAAAGAGATAGCACCGGTTTTTATGGCAAACCGATTTCATTAACGGGCAGCGGCAGCACTATTTTCGCGGCTACGTTAACTGATGGAATTTTCCGGAGTACAGAAGTGATAATGAAGCAAGAGTTGAAAAGATAGTAAAACAGTGATTGTTACACCTCGCAGATCTTAAAGACCTGTGAGGTTTTTTCGGCAAAGTGATAATGAAGAGAGAGAGTTGAAAAAATAATCAGCGGGAGATGATTGAAAAAATAATAAAAGAATGACCTAAAGCATCCTTTTGTAATTGACTTTCGTTCTTGTATAATATTAAATCACATAAAACCTTTATCCGCAATTTTCTTTGAATTATATTAATGACTATTTAAAATAATCAAATCATGAAATTCTACTCAATCTTATTTCTTGTTGCCTTAGTTATAGCCGGTTGCACAAAAACTAACGACACAAATCCCGTGACTATTGCATCAGAGGTAGAACCAGGCACTGCAAAAGATGGTGGCGGCGGTGGAGGAAATAATTCGGGCTTTATTCAAAGCGTGTTATCTGGCAATGCTTCAAGATTAATCAGTACATACCGCGACAGCATACTGGTAAGCTTTACCCAGGCTGCTCCACCGGAAGGATGGACATTAATTCTCACAAGCAGCGACCCGGCGGCTGTGCAGGTACCTTCAACTTATCCTGTACCTCCCGGTGCTTTTGTAGTTTACCCGCCCGTTACAGCAGGCACAGTTATCAATGCAAAAAATGTTACCATATCAGTAAAGCTTTTCTCGCAAACAAAAACTACTGTGCTAAAAGTTTTTCCGCTTACAGCTACATTTCCTGCACCACTTTTGCAATCTCCGGGTAATGGAGCTAACATTAACTTCAGAATTCTTGTTACGTTCGACTGGAATGATAATAATAATGCGTATTACAGCCAGTTACAGATAAGCATTGATAATGCATTTACCAATTTAATTACGGACGTTTTATTAAATGAATCTATCTGGGCACAAAGCTATTTTAACGGAACGGGAACAAGATACTGGCGTGTTCGCTTTGTAGATGCGAGTGGCAATGCAGGCCCGTGGTCACAAGTGCGCAGCTTTGTAGAAAGACCGCAATAACAGGGCAATTGATTAATTACACAATAAATATTTAGACATGAAAAAATATATATACGCTCTCTTCATCTTGATTTCCTTTATTGCATTGAACTACGGTGCATCAGCACAAAACATAGTGCAATTATCATTTTACGCTCCTCTCATTTCTACTTTTGAAATGAAGTACACAAGCAACCACCTGGTGGTTTCGCAAAATGGTTTGCTCATCTTTGATGTGTCTAACCCTAATGTAAGACCAACGTTACTATCACAAACACCTTATCCCGGAAATACTGCCAATCAGCTTGCAGTACAGGGTAATTATGCATACATGTCGCATGGCAATAATGGAATTTTCGTTGTCTATGATATTTCTAATTTCAGCGCACCGGTTTTAACGGGTTCTGTTGCTATTCCTGCTACCTCTTTTTCTGGCAGCGGTGATTTAGAACCGCATGGCAATTATGTTTACCTGGCGGGATTTGATTCTCTTTATGTGATTGATGTTTCTGATGCCGCTGCACCTCAAGTAGTTAAGGCACTTACTGTAACTCATACTGCATTTAGCGGGGCAGGCGAAATTGTAATTGACAGAAATACACTCTTTATAAGAACTCCTTTGGGAATTGATGGGTACAACATCACTAACCCCGTTAACCCTCTATTTTTTGGTTCAATGACACCATTACACGCTTTTTCCACAGGGCTTGAAATTGATACAGTAAACCACCGCATTTTCTCGCCATGGGTATCACCTCTGCAGGAATTTACAGGACATGATGCTTATGATGTAAGCAATCCCCGCTCTCCACAATTCCTTTTTTCTGACAGTGTTGAGATTGGAAGTGGTGAATACGGAGTTACGGGTTATTCATATATTGATACCGTGCTGTATATTTCAAGAAGCAACGATATAAATGCGTTTGACGTAAAGCCTGCAACCCACCACTTTGTAACCAATTTTTCAGGGCAGGATGTTGCGAATGCAATTGTATCAATACAAGTAAAAGACAGTGTTTTTTATGATGCAAAACGTGGCGGGCTTGAAGTATTAAAATATTCAAATACACTGCCTGCTCTTTGCAATACACCTGCAATATTGAAAACCCGGGTTAATGGTACTACGGCATACTTAGCATGGAACAGAGTTAAAGGCGCTAAGGGATATGTTGTTCGTTACAGAAAATTTAACGGGCGCTGGACTTATGATTCATCATTAAACAATGTACAGGTGCTTACCAATCTTGAGCCTAATACACTTTACTATTGGGAGGTAACTGCAGTTTGCGGGTTAAGACCGAGATTTAATTCAGATTTTTCATTAACAGAAAGATTTAATACCGGTACTGCGAATGATATTATTTCAATAGCACCAAATCCCGTTCATGATATTTTCCGAATCAATATATATGATGCAACCGTTGAAAAAATTGTGATTGCAGATTTTACAGGAAATATAGTGAGGCAGTTGCCGCATGTTAAAAGCGGTCAGCAGGTTTCATTTGCAAGCCTGCCTGCAGGTGTATACATAATTCAGGCATTTAATCATCAAAATCTTCCGGTAGAAAAAATTTCTTTTTTTAAAGAATAAATCATTCAAAATATTCAAATTGGACGATCGCTCCTTTTTAAGGCATAAGATTTTAAGTAAATAAACTATACATTTTATGAAAACAATTGTACGCTCCGCTTTATTTATTGCGCTCTTTTTTCCCCACATCTTGTTTTCGCAGATGCTATTCGACAGTTCGTGGTATGGCTTTGCCACAGGCTCGTATCCTTACGGTCAAAGCCCTTCAGAAGTAAGAGCCGGCGATTTGGATAACGACGGCGACTCTGATTTAGTTGTTGCGCAGCAAGGCGTTGCAAATGGTTTTGTAGTGCTGATGAATATTGGAAGAGGAATTTATGCGCCGCCTGTAAAATATACCTCGCCCAAAGCATCTCTCGGAATTGTAATTGCTGATTTTAATAACGATGGCAGAAAAGATGTTGCGCTTACTAACTCGGGCGTAAATTTAGATGGAAATTCTGTGTCTGTATTTTTTAATACAGGCAAAGGAAAATTCAGCCCGGCTATTAATTATACTGTGGGCAATTATCCTATTGGCATTATCGCGGCTGACCTTGATAATGATGGAGACCAGGACCTTGCAGTTTGTAATAACCTCGCAACTAATAACACTATTTCCATTTTAATAAATAAGGGTAACGGAATTTTTAATTCTGCAATAAATATTGATGGCGGTGATGACCCATTTAAAATTACCGCTGCAAAAATCAACAACGATAATCTTGTTGATTTAATAATTGGTAATAACACACAAAACGTAACTATTCTTTTCAACAGCTCAACTAATAATTTTTCTAAACAAACCCTGAATGTTATTTACACTTATCCGGTAGAGGATGCAAGGGCAACAGTAAAAGCTGCAGATTTTGATAACGACGGAGATAATGATATTATCTTTTCAAGCGCATTCACTTATCACACCAACAATGAAATTGCATTTTTTACAAACACAGGCAGCGGAACATTCAACGCACCGCAGTTTCTAGTATTGAATACTTTTTCAGGAGCAGCCTCAGACCTTGACGTTGCAGATTTTAATAATGACGGAAAAAAAGATATTCTCACCTGTTATTTTTCCGGAAGAACCGGCGATGGCTACCAAATTTTATTTAACCTCGGCAATAATAATTTTTCTGTTCCTGATATATTGCCCGCAGGTCAAAGTACGCAGTTTATTACGGCAGCAGATGTTGACAATGATAACAAAGTTGATGTTGTTACTTCAGACTTTTATTCGCTGCAGGTAACTGTGCACAAGAATCATGGCAATGGTCGCTTCCCGATACCTGCTCTCTTCAACAGCAACAATAGCTCTGCGGGCTCACTCGACGCTGCCGATATTGATGGTGATGGCGACTTAGATGTTGTGTCTTCGGCTTCCAGCATTGCAGCAGTTGGCGTAACAGTTACAGTGCAAAAAAATAATGGCAACGGAACTTTTACAAATGGGGTTGCTTATTCTATAAGAGGCGGCGGTGTACAGGCAAAATTCAGAGATTTAAATGGTGATGGTAAGCCAGACCTTGTGTTTGCAACTGCAATTTCTTCTCCCCCTTACGATTTTCATACAGCTATAAATAATGGTGATGGTACATTTGGACCACGCCAAACATGGAGCATGAATGCCTGCGGATGGAACGATATTGAAGCTGTTGATTTGGATAATGATGGCGACCGCGATGTGGTAATAACAGAGTGGCTCGGTTGCCAGAACGTGGCTAATTCAGCAAGAAGAATTTTCATCAGTAAAAATAATGGCAGTGGCGTTTTTAGCGCACCGCTTATAAAAGTGGTAAATCCTTTTCCGGGCTCCATAGCGGCGGGAGATTTTAATGAAGATGGAAAAGTTGATTTAGTAACGGGTCAGTCACCGGGCATAGACTTGCATCTCGGAACAGGAACAGGAGATTTACTTCCTCCTATATCCTTCGCCACTCAACAAGCGCCTTATGAAATTATCGCAAATGATTTTAATAAAGACGGTCATCGCGATATTGCAGCCTGCACAGAATTTTTTAATGAGGGCATGAGTGTATTGCTTGGCAATGGCAACGGAACTTTTCAGCCTGCGCAAAATTATGACGGCGCTTATTCACCTGATTTAAGAAATGAGTCTGGCATAACTTCCGGTGACGTGGATGGTGATGGAGATATTGATATAATGGTTAGTAACGGCGCATCGAATGATGTTTCTGTCTATCTTAATAAAGGCAACGGCACATTCATATTTAAAGGAAGAGTTGGAATATATTGGGGAGTAGAATCCTTACTCTATGCTGATTTTACCGGGGATGGCAAAAATGATATTGTTGCCACAGTGGGAACACCGCCCAGCGGAATACAAAGCCAGCTTGCAATAATAAGAGGTAACGTGCCAAACCCTGTTTCAATTGCTGATAAAAATGCAAAAGAAAATAATGTTGTTAAAGCTAATGTGCGGCTGGGCACCGGAATGGCTGTGTTGAATAATCCCTTTACAAATTATATTGATGTTAAGTTTGAAAATGTACCCGTTTGTAAAATTACTTTACAGCTTACCGATCTTACGGGGCAAACGCTCGCAAGGCAGCAATTCAATTCAAATCATAATCCCGTAATAAGATTTGATATTGGAAGCAAAGTGATAAGAAACGGAATATACATTCTTTCCGCAGAAACCGGGGGCAACAAATATACAGCACGGGTGATGAGGAAATAAGTATGCTTATCATCAATGGCATTCTCACAAATGAATACTTATAAAAAACTAATCAAATACACATAAATCATGAAAAAAATTCTTTCTATCACATTATCCTTTATACTTACAGTCTCTTTATCTGACAGAGCTTTCTCACAAGCAGGCAATGCCGCTTCTGAAACAGCATTGCCATCCGTTACTTCACTGTCAGCACAAACATTAACGCAGGCGGGGCGGCTAAAAATTACCGGCAAAAACTTTGGCATCGCCACTCCATCCAGCATAGTTAAAATTGGTGGAGTAGCAGCACCTGTAAGCAACTGGTCATCCACATCCATTACAGCTTATGTATCAGATGCAACTGCATTGGGCACTGCAAATGTTCAGGTGATTACAGATAATGGAGCCAGCAATATAATGGCTCTAAATGTAACCGCACGTACTCAGGCAGGTCGGGTAAAATGGAGGTTTCAGGCAAATGACCTATACATTCAGGGCCGCCCGGGTATTGGCCCCGACGGAACTGTTTATGCTCTTGGCATACAGGGACATTTGTATGCATTGACTCCTAATGGAGGTTTAAAATGGATTTACAAAGCTGCGTTTGGCAGCACTCAATCTGTTTCTGTGGGCAATGATGGAACAATTTATTTCGCAGGTTTAAATACAGTATATGCCATTAATCCGAATGGAACTTTAAAATGGACAGTAAGTGATCCTGCAGGACGACTTGTAGATGTTGGACCAACAGTTGGACCAGATGGAAATATTTATGCAGTAACTGATGAAGCGGGATTTGGCGGCCTCGGCGCAGTATCCATTTCTCCCAATGGCCAAATACTCTGGAATAAACCAGGTTTTCTTCACGCCAATGGAACTGCTTATCAAACAAAGGAAGTTGTTTTTAGTGCCGGTCAGCTATACTTCTGCATGAATAATTTAAATACCAATAGTGGTCTCCAGGCTCTTACCTTAACCGGCAATCAGAAGTGGACCAGGCCTGGAGAATTTCAGCCTGCTGTAGGCCCGGATGGAAGAATCTACGTGATTTCGGCACGTTTGGTTAACAGCTACGCAGAAATAAGCTCGTTCGATACGCGGGGTAATCTTATTCGAAAATTCTTTGGCAACGGCACCAAAGAATTAACGTCTCCTGATGTAGGTAGTGATGGCGTTTTTTATGTTGGACAGAACTACTCTTACCTCGTTGCTACAAACCCTGATGGTGTTACTAAATGGAAAGATAACGGCCGTGGTTTTCTCGGTGGTCCTATAGCAAGCCCTACAAATAATCAGGTAGCAGTGGGAGGATATGAGATTGGTAAACCCGGGTACGTTGCTGCAGCAGCTACAGGCACAGGTCAAGTGAAGTGGGTAGTTGTTTTGCCAGCTGAGAATGGGGGTTTTGTGCGCCCCATGTCGAGACCACGCTTTTCTAATGACGGTTCTGTAGTGTATGTAGGAATGGATGTTAACGATAACGCCGCTGACCCCTACACTTATTTGTATGCTTTCAATACAGGCAACGTATCTGCAGATGTAAGTAAAGCAAATAGTGAGATGAAAAGTAGTTTCATAGCTAATGATGCATTAAGCAATAAACAGCTCAGCGTTTATCCAAATCCTGCAACAAGTGTTATACATATAAAAGTTGATGGTAAGAGAAACATAACAATTTCTGATAATGCAGGTAAAATATACCTTTCAAAAGTGATTGATGGCTCAGGTGATATTAATGTTTCTACATTGCAGAAGGGAATATATTTCATTTCAGATGATGCTACACGCGGAGAAGGTGAGAAGCTCATAATTCAGAAATAATATACACTCATTTATTTAATAAATATTAATAAAAAGATGTTTATGAAACACACTTACATTCTTTTACTTGCAATTACAATCTTATTTCAAGCTGCACTTTCAGCACAGCCACCAAAAGGCTGGCAATACATTCGCCCCTCAAACACAGGCGTGGCAGGCGATTATCTCTACACCATGAATATAGATTCTTTCGGTATTAAATGGACAACCGGCTTCTATGCTTTTTGGGAAGAGGGTTCTGTTGACCGTTTCGATGATTCGGTGTGGACGAACTGGTCAAGCTTCGAAGGATACATCCCGGCTTCACGTGTTTATAATATTGAATTTGACCACCTTCACCGTGTATGGGCTGGCACTGATACAGGCATTGCCGTGTATGATGGTAACAAATGGACTCAATACACCTATCGCAATACACCCATTCCCAAAAAAGATTTTCGTGTAAATGGAATTGCCTTTGATAAAGCAAATAATTTATGGCTCACTTACAATAATTATTATCTCGGTGGAAGAGGTGGTGTTGCAAAATTTGATGGTGCAACATGGACACTCTTCACAAAGGATAACGGATTGCTTCCAACATGGAATGTTTCTGATATTGTCATCGACAGGCATGATAATATTTTTATATCAGGCGATGTGGGAATAATTAATCTCAAAAGCAGTTCTTATACAATAATTGATAAAACAAATTCGCAGCTGCAAAACACTTCAATTAGTGATTTATACATAGACAACAACGGAATATTGTGGGCGCTTTCAGATGCAGCCCTTGATGGCTTTGATGGCAAAACATGGATTCATTACAATTCTCAAAATTCTCCTCTCGATCCTTATGTGTATTGTTTTGATGTTCGCAACAATAAAATATGTGTAGGCTCCACATCATCAAGAGCCTTCATCTTTAATGGTACTTCATGGTCAACTTATATAGCGCCGTATCATGTTTATGGAACTAAGATTGATACGCTTGGAAATTACTGGATGTGCGGTATAGGATTTTTTTTGAAATATGATGGCAGAACTACCGTAACCTACAACCGCTACAACACAGGCTTGCCGGAATATTGGATGAATGATATTTATGTTGATTCGAAAAACCGGAAGTGGGTTGCAAACGGCAATGGCGGTGTGGATGTGTTGGATGAACCTGTATGGAAAGATTATGGTCCTTATAATGAAGGGTTATTCCCTAATCCTGTTCCTTATACAACAATTGGTTCTGCAACTACCGAAGATAAATATGGTAATATATGGATGGCATATTGGGGAACATTTGGAGCCGTGGTTGAAATTCCCCGTGGCGACGAAACGGATACTACTGACTGGGTAATATGGGAATCGGCAAATGCCGGTGTGGAATTGCAGTTCATCAATTGCATTGGCAGTGACAGCAGTGGAAATATTTGGGTAGGATTAGACCACGATTCAAGAGTGAGTGTACTTAACAGAGCAACACAAAAATGGAAATCTTTTTCACTTACTCAATTTGGCTTGAATGGAGGATACACAAAAGTTCAGGCTATACAAACAGACGCTGAAGGAAACGTATGGGCTGAAAGTGAACTGGGCATTGTTGTATTTGCTCCTGATGGCAATTACACAACTTATCGTATTGGTGAGAATGGATTGCCATTCGGACTTCTTTTCGATTTGGACTTTGACAGCAAAGGAAATAAATGGATTGCAAGCGACAGCGGCCTTATAAAATTCGATGATGTGAACTGGACTGTTTATAATCAAAAAAATTCGGGCATGCTTGCAACACATACTCATGCTGTTGCTGTTGGTGAAAACGATACCATTTATGCAGCAACGTTCAACACATTCGATTATCCATATTATGGCGGACTTTCTGTATTTGATGGCGACAGATATTGGGAAACTTTTGCTGAAGGAAGCTCACCCATTCCGCATAAGCAAGTGCAGGATGTTGAGATAGATAAGCTGGGTAATATTTGGTTGGATTGTGAATCAGAAGGCATTGCTCTTTATCACAAAGGCGGTGTTATACATCAACGCGTTTCATGCAGTGCACCTGCCAATGCTTTTACATCAAACATTAAAAATACTTCAGCTATTTTAAATTGGGAATTTACAACAGGCGGAGCGCAGTACCAGGTAAAATATAAAAAAGCAAATTCATCTGCAGTCCAAACTATTTATACAACAAGCCCACGGTTAATCTTATCAGGCTTGCAGCCCGGTACAAAATATCAATGGGTGGTGCGTGCCAAATGCTCTTACACATGGTCTGCTTATTCATCTGTAAATGCTTTTACAACAGCAGCATTGTTTGCAGGAAATGAATTAAAGGATAATGAAAAAATTGCACAGGAAAAAGATTTCATCGTGCAGCCAAATCCCGCCACTAATTATTTACTGATAACTTTTACATCAACAACACAGGCTGTAAAAGAAATTTCAATTACAGATATGCAGGGAAAAAATTTGCTGAAAAAATCTGTAACAGCAACTATTGGAAGCAACAATGTTTCCCTTGATGTAAGCACGTTATCAAAAGGAACTTATTTATTGAAATTGCAAAGTGATAATGAAGTAAGAGTTGAAAAGATTATGAAGCAGTGATTGCTAAACCTCACAGGTCTTTAAGACCTGTGAGGTTTTTTCGGCAAAGTGATAATGAAGCAAGAGTTGAAAAATTATGAAGCAGTAAAAATTTATATGTAATGGAATGGAATGTTTGTATGAACAATTTACGATGTAGTGATTAAATCTATCTGCAATTAAAAAAAATGCCTGGCCTTAATATAAGCCTGGCATTTCTTAAATTAGAAACCATAATTTATTTGTCAACAACAAATTCCTGTGTCATTGTTCCTTCCTTTGTTTGTATATGCAGCATGTACACACCTTTTTGCAGCTTAGCAGATGAGAAAGACCACCTGTTAACGCCAATATCAGCGGCTTTTGTTTCAGTTATTATTTCATCGCCATAAATATTTGTAACAATGATTTTATAAGATTGCGGCTGAGAAGCATTAACCTCAACTGTAAATTGCCCCTGATTTGGATTTGGATATAATTTTAAATTGAAATTAGAAAGATTGGAATTATCTGTGGCAATTGCATCTGCAGGTGAAGATTGAGAAGCATCAATAAGATGCTCCACTTCTCCGGTAATAGTATTTATTACATATAGCTCGCCTTTATGATCTTCACCAAAGCTTACATAAGATGTATCATCTTCATCCAGCAGAGATATGTTTAGCCATGTTTGCGTACGATTAAATACCGCACTGAATTTGCCAGTACAGTAATCGCAGTAAAAATATTTGCCATACATTTTTGGAAACTTTGAGCCGCGATAAACAAATCCGCCGGTAATGGCTGCGCAAGGTTCTTCTGTGTGTGCATATTCTACTATGGGGAATGTATACGGAGTACCGTTGTAGCCGCAATTGTTGAACTTATAATTGTGCTTTCCTTCGTAACAGCTCCACCCGTAATTTCTGCCGCCTTTGCCTCCGGCAGGTTCAAGATTTATTTCTTCCCATTTATCCTGCCCCACATCGGGAAGCCAGAGATTGCCTGTTTTCTTATCGAAGCTGAAACGAAATGGATTGCGCAAGCCTGTTGCCCAAATTTCGTCTGCAAACAAAAGTTTATGTACAAACGGATTCGTTGAAGGAATGGAATAGTTCTTGTTTTTTGAAGTTTTGTCAACATCAATACGAATTATTTTTCCCAATAGTGTGGCGCCGTTTTGGGCATGATTAAAGGGGTCGCCCATAAAGCCGCCATCGCCGAAAGTGCCATAGAGATAACCATCAGAACCGAACTTAACACAACCGGCTTTATGATTTACAAACAGTGCCCCCTTTGACTGAATCACTGTGAGTAAAACAAGTTCGCTGCTTTTTAAAGCTTTATCAGGATTGTTGGGGTCAACAGTAAAACGGGAGATATGGCTATTGCTGTCTAAGCCAATATAATTTACGTAGAAATAAGGCGAGTCGGGATAATGGGGATGAAAGGCCAGACCCAGTAATCCGCGTTCATCATACTCATCCGGAAAAACGGTGAACACTTCATCGGTAATATTTAGAAAGGGTTTGTCGCTTTTATTTCCATGGGAATCTACTATCCATATTTTCCCAAGCCGTTCCACAATAAACAATCGGCTGTCTCCGCAATTAGCCATGTCAATAGGATAATAGAATCCTTTGGCAAAAGGCTCCAGTTCTAATCGTGGCAAAGGATTTTGAGCTTTGCTTAAAACGGATACGAATAAAAATGCCCATAAGAGCGTGTACTTTTTCATAATGGTAAATTTGAATTGTGAATAAAAATTGTTGTAAAAAAAGTTGGTTATTTTCTTTTAAAATAGCATGAATATTATAATCGAATTAATAAATTCTTATGCCGTTTCTAAATGCTTTACTTAAAAAATATTTTTGTATATCTATAGCTGCAATTTTTTCTGAAATAGTTTTATTGGAGAAATAATCGCCTGCATGAAAGCATTATTTCATGAGCTTACATTTTAATTTTAAAAAAAATAATCAGGGCGGGTTGAAGCTATCCGTTTCAAAACATGGGATGTAGTGAAATTTATAACATACACTTCAAAACAAAAATTTCATAGTGCTTGCTGTAATCTCATATCAATAAATTAGAACTTATGTTTTTAAAAAAAAGTTGCCTTTGCAAAAAAATAATTGCCGGTTGCATTTACTTGAGCCACCAAATCGCTGCATAAACCTCACAGGTTTTTAAGACCTGTGAGGTTTGTTTGGATGAAGCTTTGCTGAATATTACACCCAATTTTGCAACAAACTATTTACAGGTTGAATTTACTTCAGCAATAAAATCGGTCAATGAAATTTCTATCATAGACATGCAGGGAAAAAATTTTGTTGACAAAATATGTAACTGCAAATATGGGTGCTAATTGGTGTTACACATGATGAAAGCAATTTATCAGGGTATGTGATTTTTAAACTTCACAGGTCTTAAAGACCAGTGAGGTTTTTTTTGGCATTTGGGCGCAACAAACGAGAAACGAAATCACGGCACATTAATATATTTATGAAGCTGCAGGCTTAGTTCCCATTGTGGATTCTTTTTAATGTAATCAATTATTAAAGGAGTTACTTTAGTTGATTGTCCCCATTCCGGCTGCAGGTACAATTTACAGTGTTCAGAAACTTTCTGTGCAAATTGTTCTGCCCAATTGAAATCATGCTTATTATAAATCACCACCTTTAATTCATTAGCCAAAGGAATAATTTCAGGCAAAGGCGGTTTAAATTTTTTAGGCGACAGACAAATCCAATCCCAATTGCCGCTTAGGGTATGCGACCCCGATGTTTCAATATGTGTTTGAAAGTTTTCTTTTTTTAAAGCTGTTGTTAATGCTTCGAGATTATGCATTAAAGGTTCACCACCGGTAACAACAATAATAGCCACCCTCATCCTGCCGATAGCTGTCGGGGTTATCGGGACCTCGGTGGGGGAAGTGTATCGCAAAGCTTCATGCACAATTTCTTCAACAGATAGTAACGGATGTTTACTTTCATCCCAACTTTCTTTTACATCGCACCAAAAACATTCCACATCACAGCCCCCCAGGCGTATAAAATAAGCAGCCTTTCCCTGGTGAAAGCCCTCACCCTGCAGCGTATAAAAAGCCTCCATTACAGGCAGGGTAATATATGTCATTGATTCGTTCATTACATTTCTCGTTTCTGGTTTCTCGTTTCTCGTTCCTTGTTTCTCGTTTCCCGTTTCTGGTTTCTGGTTCCTCGTTTCTTGTTCCTCGTTTCTCGTTGGCAATTGATTGCCGATTGCCTACTGCCTACTGACTACTTTCTTCAAATACGCATGCATCGTATTCTTCAGCAATCCGGCAATAGTCATCAAACCCACACCACCCGGCACAGGAGTAATTGCAGAAGCTTTGAGTGATACTTCCTTAAAGTCAACATCACCCATTATCCTATAACCTTTCTTAGCAGCATGGTCATCAACCCTTGTAATGCCTACATCAATAACAATAGCGCCCTCTTTAACCATATCGGCCGTAACAAATCCCGGTTTGCCTAATGCTGCAATAAGAATATCAGCCTGCAGGCAAAGCTGTTCCATATTGAGTGTATGCGAGTGACAAAGGGTAACGGTGCAATTACCATATTTTTGATTACTGCTTAATAATATGCTTAAAGGTCTTCCCACAATATTGCTTCTGCCAATGATTACTGCATGTTTTCCTTTCGTATCAATATTATAGTATTCGAGCATCAGCAAAATTCCATACGGAGTGGCAGGAATAAATGCCGGCGAACCCTGCATCAGCTTTCCCGCATTTAACGGGTGAAATCCATCCACATCCTTATCAGCAGAAATAGATTCTATAATTTTTTCCTCATCAATTTGTTTTGGGAGCGGAAGCTGTACAAGAATACCATCTACTGCATCATTCAAATTTAATTCTTCAATTTTTTGTAAAAGAACTTGCTCTGAAATGGTTTCATCGAATCGAATTAAAGTAGATTGAAATCCTGTTTCTGCACAGCTTTTTACTTTACCTGCAATATAGGTTTCGCTTGCCCCATTAGTGCCCACCAATATCGCTGCAAGATGCGGAGCACGGATGCGCTTGTTCATAAATGGCATTAGCTGCTCTTTCAAAGATTCTTTTACCGTTTGGGAAACAATTTTTCCATCCAATATAATCATTATGCAAAAATATTTGCAGCGAACTATAAATCCGTTTTATTTTAAAAATAAATGGCTTTGGTAAATAAATTGTTTGACTTGCAATGCCCTGTTCTCTTGTAATTGTATGGTCATTATTTCTTTACTAAAGCAGCGATTTAAAAAAACGGTTTGTCTATTATTTTTAAAGTGTTTAACAAAACTGTTTCATTTCTTTAACGATTTGTCTAAACCTCATATATTTACACCCAATTTAAAATTTAGTTATTATGAGAAAATTTGTAATCTTACTTATCTCATTGTTATTTACTTCTATTGTGTCATGGTCACAAGGCAAAGTAAAAGGTACAGTGACGGATCAAAATGGTGATCCCGTTCCGTTTGCCACAGTTAGTGTTAAAGGAACAAAATCTGCAGTAGCCGCAGATGCGAATGCCAACTTTCAAATCAATGCCAAAGTGGGAGATGTTTTAGCAGTTACCGCCGTGGGTTTAACACCTGTTGAAGTAACTGTTGCAAGTTTAGGTGTGGTAAATGTTGTTATGACACACATAACAGGAACTATTAGTGATGTGGTAGTAACAACGGCACTTGGTATTCAGAGACAGGCCAGGTCGCTGGGATACTCTACTACTAAAATAACGGGAAAAGATATTGTTCAAACAAAACCTATTAGTGTAGTAAATGGATTAACGGGAAAAGTATCCGGTTTACAAATCAACACTGTTAATAACGGATTGTTTGCTCCTTCCAGAGTCACACTGCGAGGTAACAGGTCATTAACAGGCAATAATCAGCCGCTTATTATTGTAGATGGTACTATTTATTATGGTGATATAAGCACTATAAACCCGGAAGATGTTGCTGATGTTACCATTTTAAAAGGCTCGAGCGCTTCTGCTGTATATGGCTCTGACGCCTCAAATGGTGTAATTGTAATTACTACCAAGCACGGAAGCAAAAACCGTTCATCTGTTACCTATTCTTCAACCGTTCAGCTTGAAACTATTTCCTATATGCCTGATTTGCAAAATAGATTTGGGGCTAATGGTGGAGAAAAATTTGTTTATGATTTTAATGATTTATCTACCAATATTCCCTATGAAAATCAAAGCTACGGTCCAGAATATAATGGAAAACCTGTTCCCTTGGGAAGACCCTTAGAAGATGGTTCCTTACAAGTTGTTCCTTTTTCTCCACTTCCAAATGAAAAAAGGAAATTTTTTGATGTTGGTGTAACCACTCAACAGAATCTTTCTTTTCAGGCCGGCGATGTTGACAATAGCTTTTTCTTAAGCGCACAGGATATTATTCAAAAAGCAATTATGCCCGGAGATGAAGGAAGAAGAGATATTTTTCGCGTGGGAGGAACCAGAACTTATGGTATTTTTTCAGCCAACTACTCTTTAGCATATACCTATAAAACTACCAACACAACAAATACAGGCAATGCATATGAATTAGTGATGAATACGCCTTCTTATGTACCATTAACCAGATATCAGAATTGGCAGAGCGACCCTTTTTCTACACCTGATGGATTTTATAATGATTACTTCGATAATCCTTATTGGGATATTGACAATATAAGAAATCTGGGAGCAGAGCATACTATATCCGGCAATGCTCAATTCAACTTAAAGCCTTTCCCTTGGTTAAATATATCTTACCGGGCATCAGTTAATAATATAAGCAGCAGGTATGAATTTAAGGAACAAGCATTGTCTTTTAGTAATTATACGAAAACAGATAAAACAGTAATTTATTCAAATCCTGATGGAACCGGTTTCGATACGGTGCAGGAAAGTCCTAAGTATAATGCCATTTACGGTGTTCATCCCCCAAGCTATGCTAAGTCAACCTCAAATAATTTATTATTTACCTCCGATATTTTGGTAACTTTTAATAAAAATGTTTCTCCTGACTTTAATATAAATGCCACTTTAGGTTCATCTTATCAGGATAACAAAATTGAGTATGATGCCACTGACGCAGTTGAACTTTTCTTTCCTGTATTTAATGTAGGCTCATTTACGGGTATAAGCCCATCGGCTTTATCACAAACCACCGCCCAGGCAAGAAAACTTGGATTTTTTGGTGATGCAACTCTTGGGTATAAAAGCCTGGCATATATTCATGGCTCTTACCGGGGAGATATTGATTCAAGATTGTCAAAAGATAACAGGTTTATTCCCTATTACGACGTAGATGTATCTTTGGTTTTGAGTGATTTGATACCGGGTATTGCAAAAGGAAATGTACTTAATTTTACTAAAATACGTTATGCTCATTCTAAAACAGGTAATGCTTCAGCGCTTGCCTTTGGCTCTCCATATATAGCCTATGGAGCATACGCTACGGTGCCCACATTTATTCCGTCATACGGGTTTCCGTTTTCTGTGGGGGGATATGCTATTAATCCAACTATTGCTAATCCAAACATTAAACCTGAATCAGTAATAGAAGACGAAATTGGTGTGGAATTAGGTTTTTTAAAAGACAGGATTAATGTAGTAGCTGCAATTTATCGCCAAGAATTAAAAGATGGTATTGTGTATGCACAAATAGCCCGTTCATCCGGCTTCTCCTCCGAATTAATTAATGCGGCTCATACACGCTCCAAGGGTGTTGAATTAGAAGTAAAGGGAACTGTGATTAAATCAAGGAATGTTTTATGGAATGTGAATGTAAACTGGACGTATAATGAGAGCAAAGTTATTAATATAGCACAAGGTCAAACTTCATTGGGCTTATCGGGTGCGAATGGTAATGCTTTTGCAGTATTAGGGCAATCCTATCCGGTAATAGAAAGCCGCGATTGGGTTAGAGATAGCGCTACCGGAAAAGTAATCGTTGATGCAGTAACCGGTGAGCCTACACGTGACCCAAATCTTAAAGTTTTGGGAAGAGCCACTCCAAAGCATATTATAGGAATTAACACCTCTGTTACCTGGAAGCAATTTACCTTTTCAGCAACTGCTGATTACCGAGGGGGTTATAAAATTTTCAACTCTATAGGACAATATATGGATTTTACCGGTATTTCATCTACAACAGCAGCTACAGGGCGTCAGCATTTTGTTTTCCCGAATTCCGTTTATTATGATGCATCTAAAGGAACGTATGTTAACAATACTGATATAACAATTGATGATGCCAGCTTCAACTTTTACCCGCCTTTGTATAGAATTGTGGGAGCTAATTATGTAATAAGTGCTGCTGCCTGGAAATTAAGAGAAGTTGCCATTAGTTATAATTTTCCAAAAGCATGGTTGGCTCATACTAAAATAATTCAGGCAACAACATTTACGTTGTCAGGCAGAAATCTAATTATGCTAAGACCCTCAACCAATAAATGGACTGATCCTGAATTTAATGAAGATACAGGCAATGATATAGGAAGAACTTCTGAAAGTCAGGCTCCGCCCACAAGGATATTCAGTGCCACGTTAGCAATTACCTTTTAATAAACAATAAATAATTAAGATATGTTTAATAAATTCAAATCTTTAATTTTCATCTCCGCAGCAATTTTGCTTATTACGACTACAGGATGCAAAAAGGGGACTTTTGACATTAATGGAACTAATCCGAATATACCCTCAAGTGTTCCGCCGAATTTTTCATTATCGCTGAGTTTGAAACTAACCGGTGATTTAATGTATAATGGAAATGAAGATTTTCTTCAATATTGGATGGGATACTGGAGTGTTAGCGGTGATTATATACCCAGTAGCAGTATAGTTCTTTATCAGCTAAACACAGACTTTTTTTCGGGCAATTGGGACCTGGCATATTTAACATTAGAAAATTATCGTGTTATTGAAAATGCTTCACAAGATTCTGTCTATTCCAATTACCTGGCCATTTCTAAAATTATGCAGGCTTTTATATACCAGAGAATTGTTGATTTGTATGGAGATGCTCCTTATGAAAATGCATTGAAAGGAGCTTCTAATACAACTCCAGCTTATACAAAAGCCAGCGATATTTACAGTGATTTGCTAAAGAAAATTGATACAGCTATTAATTTAATTGATAATTCTTCTATACAAACTATTACTCCTAAAACAGAGGATATACTGTTTCAGGGTAATATGACTTTGTGGAGAAAATTTGCAAATACGCTTAAGCTAAAAATATTGATGCGTGAAACTGAAACGGGAAACCCGAGTCCAGAGTTGAGTGGTTTAACCACAGCAGATTTTCTTGGTTCATCTGAAGATGCTTCAATAAACCCCGGGTATGTAAATAATACAGGTCAGCAAAGTCCTCAGTGGGCAGACATAGGATTTACACCTACAGGCTCACCTACTGTTGGAAACGCTTATAACAGGGCTAACACTTACGGGGTGGGGTTTTATCAAACAAATGGTGACCCGAGAATTACCAGGTTTTATGCCACTAATAATGCTGGCGAAGTTAATGGCAGGCCCTTTGGCAGCACCGAATTAGAACATAATGATGTAATTTCAGGCATAGGCCCAGGTATTTTGCAATCTGCTGAGCAGGATGCAGTTATTTTACCTGCTTTTGAAAGTTTATTCTTACAGGCAGAAGCTGTGCAGCGCGGATATATTTCCGGAGATGCTCAAACGCTTTTTAACCAGGCAGTTTCAGAATCTTTCCGTATAGTAGGAGTACCCAATTATGATGCGGAAGCAGCATCTTATACCAGCCAGCCAAATGGAAATACTAATTATGCAACATCTTCCAATAAAATAAAAACTATTATAACACAAAAATGGGCTGCACTAAATGGTTTTGACCCTTTAGAATCTTATTCAGACTGGAGAAGGCTGAATATTCCGCCAGATTTACCTGTATCAATCTATCCGGGAAATACACACGATCATATTCCTTACAGGTTATTATATCCAACAAGTGAATATAATTATAATGCTGATAACGTAAATGCTGAAGGAACTATTGATCCATTTACCGATAAAATATTCTGGATGCCTTAATAATATAAACACAACAAACAATTACTAATATGAAGAAACTTTCAATATTTATATCATTGATAATCTTGTTTGCAGGCTGTTTAAAAGACGAGCCGAACGTAGATTTTAGCCAGATTTTTCCAACCGTTGAAATTATCAATGGAGGTCTTGAATATTTTACAAGCTATTCATTAGATTTTGGAGATTCGGTATCTGTGCAAACCTTTACCATAAATGTGGCTTCTGTAAATCCATTAGACAGGAATATTAGTGTTTCTGTTGATCTTGATACCAATTTAGTTGCAAGTTATAATGCTCAGAGCGAAGTACAATACGAAGTGATGCCTGATTCACTCTACAGCTTTACTCCGCAAACCGTTACCATTGCTGCAGGCACAAGGCAGGCTGCAATAAATATTACTTTTTACCCTATAAAAGCAGATAGAAGTGTAAATTATTTGCTTCCTGTAAGTATTACAGATGCCGATGGCATCACCATAAGCAGCAATTTTAAAACTGTATATTATCATACCATAGGTAACTGTATTGCCGGTACTTATGATGTAACCGGGCAAAGAACTGCCTATATCGGTCCTGTAAGTGACAGTATAGTGGGCGCAATATATCCATTGCCTACACCCAAAACGTTCCTGCCCTTAGATCCATCTACAGTAGAAGCTGACTATGCGGATTTAGGAACTTCAGGATGGAAATACGTTATTACTGTAGATTGTAATAAAGATAGCATTACAGAGGTTTCACCTAATGATGTAATGTCTGCAGGAATTACCCCCGGCTCTTTTAAAATATACGCTCCGCCTACTTACGATGCAGTTAATGGAGTTATTCATATTATTTCGGGGTACACTAATACTACCGGAAATGACAGGATTATTGATGAAACATTTACAAAACAGTAATAGAATTATAGAATCGCGTAAATAGGTTCTCTAATTAAGTAAAAAGAGGCTGTTCTCAAAAAGTTGAGTTAGCCTCTTTTTAGGGTCATCCTGATAATTTGAAATACTTACCCACAAAGGGTTGTAGCGAGTGAATAGTGATAAAAAAGCATCTTCTTTAACCCCGCTTTTGCAGCAGAAATTAGGGGTCTCTCTGAAAATGCTGAAATATTTTATCCCCTTGAGGCCATAATGCAGTTTGGGAGTTTTCACACTTTTGGTGAAAGAATCTATTACTAAATCCCTAATAGGTTTTGCTTCTTAGAAAATATCTATATCTTAACTCCAAAAATCTGGTTAAGATGTCCTTGCGACAACACTTTTGAAAAAGAATCAAAAGGCAAAAAGCAAAATGGAAAAGGCAAAGAGGATTGGCAAAAAAAATCCGCCTCAAAAAATAGAAGCGGATTTCTTTATATTGGTGAACGAAACGAGAAACGAGAAACCACAAACGAGTTTATTTGCTCAGTGTGATTTCTTTTGTTGCCATCGCATCACCACTGCGAATATGTAATACATAATTTCCTGCCATTTGATTTCGTAAATTTATTTGCATGGATGCGGCATCTTTTGCACTGAAACTAAATGTTGCTACCTGCCCTCCATTGACTCTGTAAACATCAACAGTAACATCTGCAGTTGCATCCTGAACCTGTATGTTTAGGATTCCGTTTGTTGGATTAGGAGAAACATTCACCTTTAAAGCAAATTCGTTTCTGGTTTCTCGTTTCTCGTTATTCGTAGTAGTAACCTGCTGATTGGGAGAAGGACTTACCAAATCAACCTGCCATATTCCGCGACCATAAGTTGCCGCTACTAATTTATTACTGGTATAATTTATTTCAAGCTCATGCACCATTACATTGGGCAGGCCATTGCCATAATATACCCAATTGGCAAGTGAATTATCTTTATAAAACACACCAATATCGGTGCCTGCATAAACCCTGTTGTTACTGTTGTTTTGGTAAACAATTGTATTAACGGGAAGATTGGGAAGATTGAGGCTTATGTTGCTCCAGGTGGCGCCGCCATTAGAAGAATAGTAAACTTTTTGTCCGGCAGCGTATCCGCTGAGAGAAACAAAAACTTTGTTCTCGTCTGTATTGCTTACAGCTATATAATAAACCCCTGCCAGCGTAACCGGCAAGCCCGCAGTAATATTGGTGGCGGTATTGGTAGAAATATCTGCCTTGTACATTTTGCCCAGCGCTGCGGCATATACAATATTATTGTTTGATGGGGCAACAGCGATTTCGGTGGCATAATCATTAAGTGCTACACCGGTTACTGCAGACCAACTGCCTCCCTGATTATTTGACCTGTACAGAGTTGAGTATCCTCCATAATATAATCGTGTGTTTAGCACCGGGTCAATAATGAAGGGTGTAATCCAGTCTCCGCTTGAGGGCGCTATATAGCTCCATGATACGCCGCTATTGTAACTGCGGTTCAATGCGCCATATTGATATGCTTCATAGTAGGTATTCTGATTAGTGTAATCAATAGCAGCTTCCATTCCGTCTGCTCCAAAAATATGTGTCCAGTTTGTGCCATCCCACCTGTTGCAACCATTATCCTGCCATCCTGAAATATAAAGGTTTGTATTCTGAGGTGTGGTGCCCAGGCGATATATTTGTGCTATCATCAACCCCTTGCTTAAATCTGTCCACGTGGTGCCGCCGTTTACGGTTCTCCATATTCCCCCGTCTCCTGCTACTAAAATGTTTGTGGTGCTTCCAGCATAGAATGCGGCTGCATGCTTATCTGCATGAACATAATTAGAAGCTGTGTAAGAACTATAATTATCTATGGTAGACCAGGAGCCCGCCCCGTCTGTTGATTTGGCTGTGCTTAAACCTCCGGCTATTAATGTATTGCTGTTTGATTGAGAGCACGCGAATGATAAATCGTAATAACCATAAAAGCCCGCGGCATAGGGATAAGATTTTGTAACCCATGATACACCACCATCAGTAGTTTTGTATAAACCTCCGCTTTCATTAAGAGAATAAATTACTAAAGGGTCTGCAGCAGAAACTTCTATTGACATGCGCCCACTGCCAAAACCTGTTTTCAAAGTAGACCAGGTAGCGCCTGCGTTTGTTGATTTATAAACAACTCCGCCGCCGCCTGCATACACAGTATTAGCATCGTTTGTTTTCCATTCCATATCATAGCAGTGACTGTTTAGCACTTTTGTCCAGGTATTACCGCCATTGGCTGTGCGAAAAATTCCTTCTCTTGCAGCAGCTAATAATATTTGATTGTTCGCTGGATTTATAATCATGCGCTGGATGATTGTATTAGCGCTCTGCGGAACTTTTATTCCAATCTGCGTCCACGTAGTTCCGCCATTTGTTGAATGCATAACGCCTGCAGTATAAACACCACCCCAGAAACCGGAGCTGCCTCCTATTTCGTAGCCGTAGCCATCGCCGGTAGCTGCATAAATATTATTGCTGTTGGCAGCATCTATTGCAATATCTGCAATGCTTGTAACAGGAAAATTATCACTAAGGCAGGTCCATGTGGTGCCGCCGTTAGTAGTTTTCCAAACACCGCCGCCTGCAGCGCCTATATAAATAATGTTTGAATTGGCAGGGTCAAAACGAATAACATTAATACGACCTGCACCACCGCCTAATAGGGGAACGGTATTGGTGCCTACCTGCTGCCATGCGGCTTGTGGAGAGGTTTGTGCGAATTGTTCTGCATTTGCTTCCTGGAACCTTTTCCATTCACGCCATTGTATATCAGGAGCAGGCATATTACCTGAAGGAAAGGTTCTTGCTTTCATTAAATATTCCCAGCGGTGAAACTGGGTAAGCAGCCCATCTTCCTTTTCGCCAATTTCTTTCTTATCAACCCTTCCTTGCTTTTCCAATTGTTCGTAGTGAGCATAAAATTGTTTTTGAATCTGGTAAAAATTCTGTTTACCAATCGTGGTGTTTTGGGCTTTGCTAAGGCCCCACAGCAAAATGCTGCCTGAGAGCAACAGGATAAATTTTGTTTTCATAATTTAAATTTTTAGTTGAGAAATGGAGAGGTATAAATGTAATTACTTTATTTGAAAAAACAAATTCAGCAGAATTTTTTTTTGAAAATGCAAAGAGGTTTAAGGATAGACAAAAAAAATTCGCCCGCTTATAACGATTGTTTCTAATGGACATTTTTGATGCTGTTTATTTTTCACTTTCATCTTTAATCAAAATACAATTTTCATCTTTTTTATTCATAAGCTTTGATTCAACTCAAAGCTAATATCAATAAGGCTTTTAGCGATTTTGAGCATCCAAAATGTCCATTAAGCCAAAATTAATAGGCTAATATTTGCTGAAGTTTTGTAATAACTTTCTTCGCAGCAGGAAGCATGGCTGCTTCCAATACAATATTAATAGGTACTGCTGGTAAATTCAATGCACCCAAAACTTCAACAGGTGCATCGAGATATTGAAAGCAATTATTAGTAATGCGATGGGCTAATGCTTCAGCAAATGAATTGTTTTGCTGCTCTTCGGTTAGCACCAAACAGCGCCCATGTTTTTTTACGATTTCAAAAACAAGATCTTCATCTAAAGGGAATAAAGTTCTTAAATCAATAATTTCAATTTGCCCGGGAAAATTTACAGCGGCGGCTTTCGCCCAATAAACGCCCATGCCATAAGTGATAACTGAAACTGTTTCGCCTCTTTTTATTTTATCTTCTCTCGCCTTCAATATAATATTTGCTTTGCCCAATGGAAGCATATAATCTTTTGCAGGCTCAATTGTTTTTGCATCTTCAGTTCCGGGAACTTTACTCCAGTACAATCCTTTATGCTCGAGTATGATAACAGGATTAGGATCGTAGTATGCAGCTTTCATCAATCCCTTAATATCCGCAGCATTGGATGGGTAACAAATTTTAATTCCTTTTATTGAAAGCAAGGTAGTTTCTACATTACCGCTATGATACGGACCTCCGCCGCCATAAGCGCCAACCGGTACACGTAATATCATGCTGATTGGATATTTGCCATTCGTGAGATAACACGACTTTGCAATCTCACTCACCAATTGATTCAATCCCGGGTATATATAATCTCCAAACTGCACTTCAACAATTGCCTTTAAACCAACTGCTGATAAGCCTGCAGTGGAACCAATAATATATGCTTCCTGTATGGCAGTATTAAACACACGATAGTCGCCAAATTTTTCTGCAAGTGTTGCAGCTTCTCGAAATACTCCGCCTAATCTGCGTCCTACATCCTGCCCATATAAAATACATTCGGGATGTTGCTGCATTAATTCTTCAATGGCATGAAGTGCCGCATCAACCATAATTATCTTTTCACCATTGGCAGGTTTTCGTGTTCCTGCTTCTTCTGTTATTTTTGTTTTAGCAAAAACATTTTCGCTAACTGAAGATGGTGAAGGCTCTTCAGCTTTCATCGCCTCTGCAAATGCCTTAGCAGCTTCTTCATCAGCTTTATTTTCTATTGCGATTATTTCTTCTTCTGCAAAATCATTCTGCAAAAGCTCATTTCTAAGTTTTGGATAAGGGTCATTTAGTGCATGCTTTTCAAGGTCTTCTTTGGTTCTGTAAAACTCTTTTCTTACGCCGCTTGTATGATGCCCAAGCAAAGGAACAGATGCATGAACAAGAATCGGCTTTCTTTTTTTTCTTACATAATTAATTGCCTGCTGCATTGCATTGTAACTGTCTTTAAACACACTGCCATCAACCTTTAACCTGCTCAAGCCTTTAAATCCTTCTGCATATTCAAAAGCATTCATCGCTCTTGCCTCTTCGGCAGAAACACTAATGCCCCATTGATTATCCTGTATAAGATAGATAATTGGCAATTGTTTTAATACAGCGAACTGCAATGCTTCACTAACTTCTCCTTCTGTAATGCTTCCATCGCCCATGCTGCAAACAACAACAGGAGCCTCATTGTTAGCGCCATATTTTATTTTGGATGAATGAATTTTTTCGAGATACTGAATCCCCTGTGCAATACCTGTTGTGGGTATTGCCTGCATACCGGTTGCGCTGCTTTGATGAATAATGCGTGGCTTATTATCATCAGTACTGCTGGGATGGCAATAGTAAGAACGCCCTGCAGAAAAAATATCATCCGCCTTTGCAAGTAACTGCAACATTAATTGATAAGGAGTGTAACCAAGTGAAAGAAGAATACTTTCATCACGATAATAAGGAGAAATGAAATCGCAGGGAAGTAATTGCAAACCCACAGCTATTTGTATGGCTTCATGCCCCTTGGATACAGAATGAACATATTTACAAACCTGCCTGTTGTTTTCATAAATATTGGCCATGCTGCGTGCCATAGCCATGATATAAAAGGCTTTGGTAGCAATCGTTCTATCAAGCATGGAGCAAATATCTGTTACTGAAAGCAATTAAACCAGAAATAATAAAAGGCTATTTTATATCCATTTCAAAAACCTGATGATTTTCTAAATAGCCGGTGAGAACATCGCCTACCACACATTCACCAACACCAGCCGGTGTACCGGTAAATATAAGATCGCCTATGTTTAATGCGAAATATTGGGAAATGTTTGCAATAATTTTTTCGAATGAAAAGAGCATATCTGAACTTTTTCCTTTTTGTACCGTTTCTTTATTTAATGCTAAAGAAAAATGAAAAGGCTTATGCATCATTTGTGGAGTGAGGGTTACCCAACTGCCTGCCACAGCAGAATTGTCCCATGATTTTGCTTTTTCCCAGGGCAGTCCATTCTTTTGCAGCTCACGCTGTAAATCTCTTGCAGTGAAATCAATTCCTGCAGTAATTGCATTGTAATATTTTGATGCCTGATTTTCTGCTATATATTTCCCGTTTTTTGAAACTTTCAATACCAGCTCTGCCTCGTAATGCAATTCATTTGTAAAGCTGGGATAATAAAAAGGGGTGTGATTTTGTAATAAGGCGCTTTTGGGTTTCAAAAAAATCACGGGTTCCTCCGGTACGGAATTATTTAGTTCTTTAGCATGAGCAAGATAGTTTCTTCCTACACAAAATAGCTTCATAGATATTGTTAGTTTGGGTTATAGTTAGTGTGTATAAACTTCCAAACAAATATAATCCCCGTTTGTAATTAAAAGTTCATTAAACAAATATTTTATTATTAAAAAGGTTCATTGTTTTTTCAATTCCAACTGCGGCAAAGCTTTCAATTATTTCTGTGCAGGCATTTATTTTTCGATTAATAAAATCAACTTCTTCAGTAAACCATTTACTTAGTACATAATCAATTTGCCTTCCTTTGGGATAATTGTTGCCAATACCAAACCGCAGCTTAGGATATTGCGCAGTGCCTATTGCAAATTGAATATTTTTCAAACCCTTATGTCCGCCATCATTACCCCCGGGGCGAAACCGGATTTTATTCAACGGTATAGCAATTTCATCTACTATGGTAAGTGTATTTTCAAGCGCAATGTTTTCTTTATCCATCCAATACTTAAAAGCTTTACCGCTTTCATTCATATAGGTTGATGGCTTAATACAAATAAATATTTTCCCTTTCCATTTGATCTCCGCAACTGTTGCAAGTCGTGAGGATTTAAAAATGGCTGAATGTTTAGAAACAAATGCATCCGCTACATCGAATCCAATGTTATGGCGGGTATGCGCATATTCCTGCCCAATGTTACCAAGACCAACGATTAAAAATTTATTCATAACCAGGGATGTCAGAAGTCAGAAATCAGGTGTCAGATGAATAAAAATACAAACAAATAACAAAGCCCCGCATTTGATACGGGGCTTTGAAATAAAAAACTAAATCCATTATTTTTTCTTCTCTTTCTCGCCTTTTCCTCCTCTCTTTTTTTCTGTTGCCGGTGCTGCTACTTCCGTTGCAGCAGTGGCGGCGGGTGCGGCAGTTACTACAGCTCCTTCAGTTGGCGCTACGGCTGCTTCTTCCTGCTTCAATTCACGGGTTAATGCCACAGAAGCTACAGGGATTCGCGGAGAATTTAGTATCTCCATATTTTTTGCAACAACATCCCCTACCCGTATATTTCCATTTAGCTCAAGGTTTGACACATCAACCTTAATATTCTCTATCAAATATTTGGGAAGTGTTTTTACATTAAGCGATTTCATTTTAATGATAAGATTACCGCCAGCCTTAACACCCGGAGCTGTGCCCACAAATTTCAATGGCAGATTTGCCGTAATTTTTTTGTCTTCAACAAGCTCGAGCAAATCCACATGGTCAAGCGCATCGGTTACTTTGTTGAATTGCAGGTCTTTTAAAATACAACGGTAGGTGTTGCCATTTACTTTTACCTCTGCATATTGAAATTCAGGTGTGTAAACAAGAGGCTTAAAAGCTTTGGCAGAAGCATAAAAATTAACCTCCTGCTCACCCCCGTAAATTACACCCGGCACCAATTCCTGAGAGCGAAGCTGGCGGGTGGCTTTTTTGCCCGATTCGGTCCTCAGGTGTCCTTCGATTGTAATTGTTTTCATTATTTTATTGTTTATAGTTTCTCGTTTCTTGTTTCAATAACTTTAATGACTTGCAATGACTTCAATGCCTTGCAATGACTCACTCACTTTCCTCTTAACTGCGAGTGAATGAATAAGCTGGTTATGCTCTTGTTTTCGTAAGCATTGCGAATGGCAATTGCAAACAAATCTGCCACGGAAAGAACTTTTATTTTACTGCACTGTTTTTTTAAGGGTATGGTATCGCAAACCACCAATTCTTGCAGCACACTGTTCTCAATATTTTCGTATGCATTACCACTAAGCACAGGGTGTGTGCAAAGCGCTCTTATACTTATTGCCCCATTCTCTTTTAAAAGCCCTGCACTCTTTGTAAGGGTGCCGCCGGTATCGCATATATCATCAATCAGTATTACATTGCGGTCTGTAACATCGCCAATTACTACCATGCTTGTAATTTCATTGGCACGTTTGCGATGCTTATCGCAAATAACCATATCGGCATTAAAATAACTGGCAATTTCCCGTACCCGGTTAGTGCTTCCCACGTCGGGGGCGGCAAAAGTAATGTTTTCGAGCTTCAGGCGCTCAATGTAAGGAATAAAAATGGCGCTGCTATCTAAATGGTCAACGGGAATATCGAAGAATGCCTGTATTTGCGGGGCGTGCAAATCCATTGTAATCACACGGTTTGCTCCCGCTGCTTCAAGCAATGTGGCTACTAATCTTGAACCCACAGCAACACGAGGTTTGTCTTTTCTATCTTGCCGCGCATAACCATAATAGGGAACTACGGCAATTATTTTGTAGGCGCTGGCACGCTTGGCGGCATCAATCATCAATAACAATTCCATTAAATTATCAGAAGGGGCAAAAGTGCTTTGCACAAGAAAAACATAATCGCCGCGAATGCTTTCTAAAAAAACGGGTTGAAATTCTCCATCACTAAACTTTTGAATATTCACTTTACCCAGGGGAGTACCAAAACGTTTTGCAATTTTTTCTGCAAGTTCATTAGAACCCGTACCTGAAAAAATTTTAACTGAGGGGTCCATTGCTTTTAATAATTGCGGCGAAGATAGAAATTACGAAATGAAATTGTAATTTGGTAACGATTAATTTTTTCTATGGCAAATACTTCTATAAAACATTGGGCACAAGATGACAGACCCCGTGAAAAAATGCTTTTGAAAGGTATTGATGTACTCAGCAACGCAGAACTGATAGCCATACTTATTAATAATGGCACAAAAGATAAAAGCGCTGTTGATGTGAGTAAAGATTTGCTTGCCTCTGCAAATAACGACTTACAAAAATTAGGAAGGCTTTCAGTAAAAGAATTAATGAAGCTGAAAGTAAAGGGAATTGGCGAAGCAAAAGCGGTTTGCATAGTTGCTGCGCTTGAGTTAGGAAGAAGACGAGATGCGCAGGAAAAAAGAAAAGATAAAATTATTCATAGCAGGGATATGGCAGATTACCTGCGTGCTCAATTGCAGCATAAAATGCATGAAGTGTTTGCAGTAATATTTTTAAACCAGGCAAATAAAGTAACGCATTATGAAATCATTAGTGAAGGCGGCATTACCGGTACGGTGGTTGACCCACGAATAATTTTAAAAAGAGCATTAGAGCATGATGCAACAAGTATTATTCTTTCTCACAATCACCCAAGCGGCAGCATAAAGCCAAGCAGGCAGGATGAACTGCTCACCGGAAAAATTAAAGAAGCTGCAAAGTATTTTGATATAAAAGTGATTGACCATATTATAGTGAGCGATGAAGGGTATTTTAGTTTTGCTGATGAGGGAATACTGTAGCAGGAAACAATAATCCGCACATTACTTACATACTTCTCCTTTATCACCTTTCAATCATCTTAAAAACTCTTACATAATCCACTTCCATCTTTGCCGAAAAAATGCTTTCATCAATGTCCTGTTGCCCGCCCCAGTTTCCGCCAACAGCCATATTCAGCAATAAATGAAACCGTTTATCGAAAGGCCAATAAGCATAGCCTTTGCCATTATTTATAAGTTCAAAGTATTGAGTGCCGTCAATAAATCCGCGAATTGCATAAGGAGTCCAATCAATTCGATATATGTGAAACTCTGAAGTTGTGGTAGGCACATTTACAACTGATGTTGACTGTGTGTTTTTAACCCAGTTTAAAGAATCTGTATGTGTGCTTATGTGAATTTTGTAAGGGTCAAATCCTACCTGTTCCATAATATCAATTTCCCCTGAAGCAGGCCATCCTCCATACTCCCAATCTGTTGGCAGCATCCATATTGCAGGCCACAAACCTTCCGGCCTGTAACCTGGCGCTTACTTCCATTCTTCCAAATAAAAAATCCCCCTTATTTTTTGTTACCATGCGTGCAGAAGTATAGTTTCTGCCATCAGCATTTTCTTTTCTGGCTTCAATCGTAAGAATACCATTAAATATATTTGCATTATTGTCAGCAGTATAATATTCCAATTCATTATTTCCTCAGCCATTGCCGCCAACATCATAGTTCCATTTGGTGGTATTTGGCTTTCCATTAATATTAAATTCATCACTCCATACAGGTATTGCTTCAAATTGCCAATGCTTATCTGCTGCCGGAAAAGTTTTTGTATTAATTGATTTATTTTTTTTGCAGGTGTTACTAACTATTGCCGGCAGTAAACCAAGTAATACTATTTTTAAGAAGTGCATGAATGTTTATTATTTGATAAAAGAAATTGAAACCAATTTCAGATTGAAATTACAGAATAAATTCACGGTAAGAATACAGGTAAATAACAGCTTAAAATTTAAGCTATTTTTGCATGGTTAATAAAACCGTATGCTAAACAGAACAATGCAACCGGCTATACTCGATGCCGTGGAATTTGATCTTAAGCTAAAGCCTTATACTCATTTTATTTTAGATAATGGCTTGCCCGTATATGCAGTGGATGCCGGCGCCCAGGATGTATTAATGCTCGAATGGGTTTTCTATGCAGGCAACTGGTACGAACAAAATAATATTGTTGCAGCAACTGCAAATACCTTGCTGAAGAATGGAACTAAACAAAAATCGGCTTTTGATATTAATGAACACTTTGAATTTTATGGCGCTTATTTAAGCCGCAATTGTTATAATGAAACTGCAACACTTACACTGCATAGCTTAACAAAGCATATAAATGAATTATTGCCGGTAGTGGCCGAAATAGTAAGGGAGAGTATTTTTCCTGAAGAGGAACTGGATATTTATAAACAGAATCAAAAACAGCGGCTTGAAATCAATTTAAAAAAATGCGATTTTGTGGCCGGTCGCCTGATAGATGAATGCCTGTATGGTTCTCATCATCCGTATGGTAAATATACTTCTACGCTGGACTATGACAGGTTGCAGCGCGAAGAAATTGTTGAGTTTTATCAGCAGTTCTATGCTGCGGCTAAATGCATTTTATTTGTTGCGGGAAAATTGCCCGCTGATATACAGGAGCAATTGAATAAAAATTTCGGGCAATTACCAATGAATGCAAAACCATTACCGCATGTACATTATATACCCGTGCCCGCAGCAGAAAAGAAATATAATTTGGTGAATGATGTTAATGGCGTTCAGGGTGCTATTCGCATAGCAAGACCTTTTCACAACCGCCATCATCCTGATTTTATTAAGGTAAGAGTGCTCAATAATATTTTGGGTGGATACTTCGGCTCACGCCTGATGAGTAATATCAGGGAAGATAAAGGATATACTTATGGTATACACAGCTACCTGCAAAATAATATTCACGAAAGTGCATGGATGATTAGCACAGAAGCAGGACGCGATGTATGCGCCCTCACTATTGAAGAGATATACAGGGAAATGAAAAAGCTGAGAGAAACGCCTGTTCGTGAAGATGAACTTCATTTGGTGCGCAATCACATGATGGGCAGCTTACTCGGTGACCTTGACGGCCCCTTCCAAATAATTGCCCGATGGAAAAATTATATTCTGCATAATTTAACCGAAGCTTATTTTTATAACAGCATTGAAACCATAAAAATCATCACTGCGGAAGAGCTCATGGAGCTCGCTAATAAATATTTTCAACCTGATGAATTTTACGAGCTAGTAGTGGTATAAGAAATAGGAAGGGATTACTGAAAATATTTTTTACTTCAATAGCTGTCATCAACTTTTCTCCCCCTTTATTAAAGCCTGCCATTACAATTTTGCAGTAAACGCCTGCCCTTTACTTACATTGTTCCCTTTTAATCTTGTATTAAAGAACAATTAAACCGCAAGCCTTATATTTGTTGCTCACCTAAAGACAGAATTTCAACATGCTAAACATAGTTCTGTTTGGCCCTCCCGGCAGCGGAAAAGGAACACAAAGCGAAAAATTAATTACTGCTTACGGATTAAAGCATTTGAGCACCGGCGATTTGCTGCGCAGTGAAATTGAAAATAAAACATTGCTTGGACAGCATGCCAAATCATTAATGGATAAAGGCCAGTTAGTGCCCGATGAAGTTGTGATAGGGATGATTAGTGATGCGCTTGACGCAAACCCATTATCAAAAGGCTTTTTGTTTGATGGATTTCCCCGCACTGATGCACAGGCCGAAGCGCTGGATGAATTATTGAAATTAAAAAATACCGGAATTTCTGCAGTGCTTGCGCTGCAAGTAAGCGAGCAGGAATTGATAAGACGTCTTTTGAACAGGGGTTTAATCAGTAAACGCAGCGATGATATAAACGAAGAGGTAATAAAGGCAAGAATAAATGAGTATCACAAAAAAACATCTCCTGTTGCTGATTATTACAAAAGAGCTGATAAGATTGTAAATGTAAGCGGAGAAGGTTCTGTTGAAGAAATCTTTGCATTGCTTTGCCATGAAATAGATAAAAGAAAAAATAAGCAACCTGTTAATTAAAGCAGTTAGCTATTTTTATTTGCTCATTTTTTTACTTGTTTTTATGAATCAGGAAAAATATAATTTTTTAAAAAATGATTTCCCCGTTCTGCTTCAGCAACTGCAGCCAGATGCAAAAGGCAAGTGGGGTGTAATGAATGCTCAACAAATGGTTGAGCATTTTAGTGATGCGGTTCGAATGGCCAGTGGAAAATTAGACTTACCTGTAGTAAATACAGGAGAGCGACTGGAGAAGTCTTACCAATTTATGATGAGTGATGCACCCTTTAAAGAAAACATCAAAAATCCATTCTTGTCTGAAACTCCTTCTCGGGTAAAACATGCAACTATGCAACAGGCGATAAATGAATTACAATTAGAGATAGATGATTTTTTTAAAACTTATGAAGATGATATGGAGCGGCGCATAACCAATCCATTCTTTGGGCAATTAAATTTTGATGAACAGTTGCAGCTATTACAAAAACATGCCACGCACCATTTAAAACAGTTTGGTGTTGAGACTGGCAAGCGGTAGGGAGTAAGTAGTAAAGAGTAAGCCGATTAGTGATTAGCAATAAAACTTTTCCAACTACAATTATACATCCTACATCAACATCCAACACTCAACCTTCAACTCCAAACCTTAATTCTTACTATCCAAAATAACCGGGTTATTTCCTTTGCCCATTATAATAACTTTCGCATTGGGTGATTTTGCAATTTCCAATTGCGCCTTAATACTTTCATACTGCAACTGTTTATCTGTAAGGCTTTCACTGATGATGCGCTGGTAATCGGCTATACCCTGCGCTTCCACTCTTTTACGTTCAGCTTCCTGTCTCTCTTTCTGTAAAACAAACTGCATTTTTTGTGCATCCTGCTCTGCATTTATTTTTTGTTCGATGGTGGCTTTTACAGATTCAGGTAACGTAATATTTCTTACAAGCAATTGCTCTAATACCAATCCTCTTTTTTTAAAATCCTGGTCGATGCTTTTAAAAATGCGTTGCTGAAACTCATCGCGTTTGATTGAATATAATTGTATCGCCTCATAATACACAGCATTATCCCGAATTTTTGTTCGGGTTAATGGCCTCACAATTTTATCCGTATAATCAAGACCTGTCTCACGAAGAAGTTTCGGTGCATCAGTTGGCAATACCCGATACAGTACAGTAAGGTCAATTGTTACTTCAAGACCATCAGCAGTTAAAACCCGTATTGCATCATCGCCTGCCTTTGAGCCTTCGTCGTGTACACCGCTCATAGTATAATTCTGGGTTCTCATATCCATCTTTTGTATTTCAAGTAATGGATTAATAAAATGCAGACCGCTTCCCAGCACATCACTCTGCACTTTGCCAAATAATTTTTTTACACCTGCCTGCCCTGCATCTATCTGAATAATGCATGCTGAAAAAATTCCTATCAGAATAATGATTACAGCAATATGCCTTAACGGATTTTTAAAGCGACTGAATTGCTGATTTGCTCTGCCGCTAAAAGAGGCAACAATGAAAATGAGTATCCCGAGAATAATGAGTGCCATGAGTTTTGTTTTGATGTATGTGTAGATAAATTAAAACATTCAAAATTACAAACTTTATCAGCCGCAATTATATTCAGTTTCCGTTATTAGCTTTGCGTGCCTTAAATATGATGACAGATACGAGCAGAAGATATTTGAATTATACACGCTTTGTATTGGTTTTTATTTTTTTAGTGATTTTGGCCGGCGGCATTGTAAGAACAACTCAAAGCGGAATGGGTTGCCCCGATTGGCCACGATGTTTTGGTATGTGGATTCCACCAACTAATGCAAGCCAGTTGCCCCCAGATTTTGAAAAGTATCTCGACAAGCAGGATATTGACCATACATTCAATGCCTTTCATACATGGATAGAATATATAAACAGGTTGCTTGGTGCGTTGCTTGGTTTTTTAATTTTGTTTCATGTTGTCTGGAGCTTTAAAAAATATTTCAGCACCCAAAGAAATATTTTCTGGTTATCTTTTTTTCTGCTTATAGCTACAGGGTTTCAGGGATGGCTGGGTAAAAAAGTGGTTGATGCAAATCTTGCCGCAGTAAAAGTTACCACGCACATGCTCGTGGCATCATTAATAGCTATTATTCCAGTAATAATTATTCATAAAATAAAATTGAAAGAAAAAATTTATGACACACAATTGAAATGGCTGGTTACTGCTGCACTTGCCGTATTCCTTATTCAAATAATTATGGGTACAGATGTGCGTGAACAGATTGATGAAATTGCCCGTTCATTAAATTATACAAACAGAAATATATGGATTCAAAATTTGAATGGTGTTTTTAAAGCTCATGAAATTGTTGCTGCTGTTGCAGCCATTCTATGCGTTTTTATTTTTTTGCGTTCGTTAAATCATAAACCTGTACAAAGAATTGGTGTTGCTGTTTTGCTGCTTATAACCGCTATAATAACATTGGGATTAACAATGGCAAATTTTAATTTCCCTGCCTCTGCCCAGCCGCTGCACCTGCTTTTTTCAAGTGTGTTATTCGTTCTTATATTTTCTTTTCGCCTTCAATTGCAGTAACAGTTAGTTGTATATTTTAATGTATGAAGCTACATTTGCATAATTTTTTTCGCGTACCATTATACCTTTTTTAAAAAAATACGTTTATAGTATTAAAGCGTTGATTTGAAAGGCAATTACCATGAAAAAACATCTGAGTGGTTTTTTTTATTCTATGCCGGTGCAAATGCTCCTTTTGCATTTTCGCCGATACCAGGTATTACTGATAGGATGGTTTATACTATTTGCTACTATCAGCGGAAATTTTTTAAAGCCCTATGGTGCAGCCTCCTTAATGCTTGCCCCTGAATATTTGGGAAGAGTAAATGCTTTAAGCACGGCCATCGTTGGCTTCTCTGTAGCAGCTTTTTTTATGAGCTGGAATATTACCACTTTTATTTTGCATACCCGGCAGATCCGGTTTCTTGCAACAACATCGCAGCCTTTTTTTAAATATTGCATCAACAATTCAGCGCTGCCGATGATATTCCTTCTTGCTTATTTACTCTATGCTGTGCAATACGAAAAAAACCAGGAACTGTTGCCTGCAGGTGAAATTCTTCTTTTAATAGGCGGCTTTATTGGTGGTTTTTCATTATCGGCAGTTATTGGTTTTGGCTATTTTTTTCGTACCGATAAAAATATTTATCGAAAAATGTCTACCGACATTAATTCTGCTCATGAAAAATATCAGCGCTCATCAAGAATGCGAAAAAAAATTAAGCCCGAAAAATCAGAAGTTAGAATTGATTGGTTTTTTAGCTCCAATTTCGGATTACGCAAACCCCGTAATGTAAAACATTACACAGAAACATTTCTTAATTCTATTTTTAAGCGTCATCACCTGGCAGCCGTACAGGTTTTTTTTCTGGCCTTTATTTTTCTGGTAATAGTAGGATTGTTTAGTGATAATAATTGGTTCCAGCTACCGGCAGCCGCAAGCATTACGCTTTTGCTTGCTGTATTAATAGCCGTTGTGGGAGCCTTATCTCTTTATCTCGGCACATGGAGCATTCCTGTAATAGTAATAATCTATGCTGTGGTAAACATGCTATATAAAGAAAATATTATTGACCCGCGAAATAAAGCCTATGGATTAAATTATAAAACGGAAAGACCGGCTTATACAAGAGACAGTATTATAAAAATGGTGAGCACAGAGAATATTGATGCCGATAAACAAACCTATATTGCCATACTGAATAAATGGAAAACAAGACAGAAAGAGGAAAAGCCTGTAATGTTTATTGTTGATGTGAGTGGTGGCGGTAACCGCAGCGCAACCTTTGTAATGAATGTGCTTCAGCAGCTTGATAGTCTTACTAACGGCGAATTTATGAAGCATACTTTTTTAATGAATGGAGCTTCAGGCGGAATGCTTGGCGCCGCTTATTTCAGAGAATTATATCTGCAAAAAATGCAGGGTAAAATAAATAGCCTGCAAGACAAGCAATACACTTATAACATTGGAAAGGACCTTTTGAATCCTTTATTTTCTTCCTTAACTACAAGAGATATTATAAGCCCGATAAGAACATTTGAACTCGATGGCAATACATACATCCGTGACCGCGGATATTCTTTTGAACAAAAGCTGAACAAAAACACGAAAGGAGTATTAGATAAAAAATTAGATGATTATAAAGATGTTGAAGAGAAGGGGATTATTCCCTGCATGTTTTTTAATTCTGCGCTCACACGTGATGGAAGAAAAATGGTTATCAGCACACATCCCGTTCGTTTTATGATGCAGCCTGTTCAAAAAACAAATAATCTTAGCCCCAATGATCCCGATGCACTTGATTACAACTCTTTTTTTCATAATCAAAATCCCGGAAATTTAAGAATGCTTAGCGTATTGCGCATGAATGCAACTTTCCCTTTTGTGCTGCCTAATGTTGAATTGCCCACTGCTCCTGTAATTGATGCAATGGACGGAGGTCTGAGAGATAATTTTGGAAATGAAACTTCACTTCGCTTTATTGACGTATTCAAAGACTGGCTGAAAGAAAATACTTCGAAGGTTGTTTTAGTGCAAATGAGAGACAGACCATTTGGCGATTGGGACAGACCTTATGAAACCAACAGCATACTGGGCTTACTTACAAAACCCATGCTGCTGCTGCAAAATAACTGGTTTAAGCTGCAGGATTATTATCAAACAGATCAGGTGAATTACATGTTCGATTCTTTTGGACTGCAATTTTATAATATCGGCTTTCATTATATTCCCACACAGGAATCTGCCACTGCATCTCTAAGCTTTCATCTTACTGCGGCTGAAAAAAAAGATATTTCTGCGGCCCTGAATAATGTAGAAAACAAAAGAGCTTTTTACAATGTGCTTAGTGTGATGAAAGAAGATTCTTCGGGAATAAATGTTTTATCCAACCTCAATAACACATACTAATTGTCTTCTTACTTTTACTTCCATTGCTTTTTGAAACACGCAGGAGGCAAGCCCCGGGGCTTTACTTAGTTGTACTTGAAAAAGACGGGAAAATTATTGAAAGGCAAAATGTTGTTTGGGCAAGATAAAAAAACGTTACCTTTAGAATCTTTCATTAAAAAATATTATCATGAAAAAAATTACATTATGCTTTTTAGCACTCTTTACCCTGTGCATGTTAAACTTATCTGCACAAACTTTCCAAAACATAATTGGTACGCCTAATAAAGATGAAAGAGGTTACAGTATTACCCGGGATGTTGAAGGGAATATTCTTGTTGCAGGCACTTTCGAAAAGTCTAATAACTTCAATTATCCCTTTCTTTTATGGCTTAATGCTGATGGCACTATTAAAAAGGCAGCAACTATTGACTCTCTTCGTGATTATAATAGTTATCCCGTTAATGTAGTTGCTGTTCACACCGCGACGAATAAGCCTAATGGTTATATAGCTACAGTAAATTACAAGAATGATGTTATTGTTTTAAGACTTAAAAGTTATGGTGAAATAATGTGGTGCAAAAAATTAGATGCTAGTGATCATAATGAGGCTCAGAGAATTTTGCCTGTTTATTCTCCCGTTACAAATTTTCTTGCCGGTTTTTATTTATTGGCTGATAACTTTTATAATACAAGTACACTTATAAAATTAACTGCCGATGGTGATATTGTTTGGCAAAAAAAAATTGAGCATCCTGCAAACAGTAACAACTATGATGCTTTTAATATGTTACCCGTAAATGATGGGGGATGTTTAGTGGTTGGAACAAGAACAGACACTATTAGTCAAAAATCATCTATCAGCAAATTTGCAGCGGGAGGCGCTTTTCAATGGACCCAAAGCTATAATTTTTTTAAAGGGTCCAAAGAAGATATACACGCAATAGCGGCTGCGAAAGGAGGGTATATTCTTTCTGGAATCAGCTCAGGTTACAAATTAGTTTTTAAAATTGATACACTGGGAAATGTAATTTGGGCGAACAGGTACAATATCTTTGGTGCTTACGCACGAACAATTATAAATGATGCTAATGGCAATATTATTCTTCCGGGGACATTCAATGATACAACAAATAAAAAGGCTTATATTCTAAAATTAAATTCTTCGGGAAATGTTATTCTTGCGAAAAAATATACTCTATTCACCGGATTAAATGATATAGCATTAGCTGCTGATGGATATTGCGCTGTTGGCAATTTGGATTCAAGTGCAAACATATATAAGCCTAGTGATATTTACATTTTAAAAACAGATTTTAATGGAAATGTTGGGGGAAACTGTGCAGCATCAGCAATATCTGTTACAAAAACCCCTCATGACTTTATAAATGTAACCGAACCCGGCTTAAGAATAACTATTGACACTTTTACAAGCA
>JBBRBB010000033.1:0-41207 GCA_038206235.1 Chitinophagales bacterium | reverse complement strand
TTGAGTTTGTTGTTATTCACAATTAGTACAATTTTTCAACTTTTAAGCAATAGCCTTTTTTTCCACCTATGTTAATTATTCAAAATTTATCCGGTTTTTTGCCTACTGGTAATGCAAAATCCTATTTTTAAACAGTTTCTAAGGTCATAAGGCTTTTTATTCAGATTCTAATTAATTTATTTTCGAAAATCTACTAACAGGAAACAAAGCAGAACCAATAGGTATAAATAAATTTAATTTGATTCTGTATATTTTTTAAAGCTGTTCAGTATTGCCTGCCATCCGCCTCTTTGCATTTCAATCGGGTTTTCTGTTTCGGGTTCAAAAGTTTGAACTATTTTGGTTTCATTTCCATTATCTGCAAAATTAATTTTCACTTTTCTGCCGTCACCAATAGTATATTCAATATATTCCTTGGGTTTAATTACATCATATACTCCGCCAAAATCAAAACCAAAACTTCCGTCTCTGGCTTCCATTCGTGAAAGAAATTTTCCGCCAACTCTTAAATCATTTTCAGCACGGGGTGTGTACCAGTCGTCAGAGGCATTGTTCCATTTAGTGATGTGCTCCGGTTGTGTCCAAAGTTTCCAAACTTTTTCTACTGATGCATTTACTGTAGCATCTACAGTGATTGTTGTTTTTTCTGTTGTTGTCATTTTTTTATTTTTTATTGTTGTGGAAATTTAGTTAAGTCCATATAAAGCACTTCCCATAGATGCCCGTCGAAATCTTCAAAACTTCTTTGTTGCATAAAGCCATAATCTTTTGCTTGGGTCGGTTCTGTTCCGCCTGCTGCAATTGCTTTTGAGATAATTGCATTTACAGTATCATTACTTTCAACAGATAAAGAGTTAATGACTGAAGCAGTCGTTTTGGTGTCGGCAATTTTCTTTTTTGTAAACTCATTAAACTTTGCATGAGTCAACAGCATTACAAAAATTTCTTCACTTAAAACCATGCAAGCTGCTGTTTCATCTGTAAACTGTGGATTGTTTGTAAATCCAATTTGAGTGTAAAAGTCCATTGATTTTTTGAGGTCTGCCACCGGGAGATTGATAAAGATTTGTTTTTTCATTTTTCGTTTTTTTTAATTGTGAATAATAATGTTTGAATTAAGCCCGATTTTTTATCGGGACAAAGATGCAACGACAAAATGAAATGAGTGAGTGGTGTAAGCGACAACTTTAGGGGTTAATTACGACAAATGACTTACTTATCTTTGCTGCATGAAAAATGTATCCATTCTTGTTCCCGAATCATCGGTGATGCAAGCCATCGCTGACCCTCATTATTTATTCACGGCAGTGAATCAGTTTTTAACTGTGTCGGGTAAACGACCACTATTCAATGTTCAATTAGTGGGTGTGAAGAATGAAGTGAAATTGAATAACGGTTTGTTTTCGGTGCATACTGACAAGCAGCTCAAAGATGTGAAGAAAACAGATTTGATTTTTATTCCCGCATTGGTTGGTGATATGAAAAATGCTGTTGAAAAAAATAAAAATCTTGTTCCGTGGATTGTTGAACAATATGATAGTGGAGCAGAAGTGGCTTCACTCTGTGTTGGTGCTTTTTTATTAGCATCAACAGGTTTGCTCAATGGAAAAAAATGTTCAACGCACTGGGGATTTCAAAATGAGTTTGCTGAAATGTTTCCCGAAGTGGAAGTTGTGGAAGGCAGCATTGTTACCGAAGAAAAAAGAATTTACTCAAGTGGAGGTGCAAACTCTTACTGGAATTTGCTTTTGTATTTGGTAGAAAAATATACTGATCGTGAAACTGCAATTCTTGCTTCAAAATATTTTGCAATTGATATTGACAGAGACAGTCAGGCAGCGTTTGCCATGTTCAAAGGTCAGAAAGAACACAAGGATGTTGAAATAAAAAAAGCACAAGAATACATTGAAGCAAATTTTCAGGATAAAATTACGATTGAGGAATTGGCTGATAAATTTTCTGTTGGCAGAAGAAGTTTTGAAAGAAGATTTAAGAAGGCAACAAACAATACGGTGATAGAATATATCCAACGGGTAAAAGTGGAAGCAGCAAAAAGAAGTTTTGAAACCAGCCGAAAAAATATTAGTGAAGTAATGTATGATGTGGGTTACACAGATACAAAAGCATTCCGTGATATGTTCAAGAAAATTACTGGATTAACTCCGGTTGAATATAGGAATAAATATAATAAGCAGGCAGTGGTTTCGCAGGTGCATTTCATAAAGCGTTGAGGATTGCCCTCTATTTTTTATTCTAAAAACTTGCATTGATAGCTGTTTGAATTCAGTTGCTACTTTGTAACAGATGTATTCTGCAGTTATAACAATTTTATTTTTGAAATGGTTATAGTTAATCTGGAAAGTCTTTGTGTTGGGTTAATAATCTGAACAAACTTTCTTTTACATATTGGTCCCAACCTTTAATACAATCTTTATAACACTCAATTTCGGGAACTAAACCTATGCGAGTAAAATTTATTTGTGTTGAATTATTTTTTTCTGAAATTTCCCAAACTACTTTTGTGTCTTTCCACTCGGTTTTGTCTTTGAGCAAAGGCAGGTAACAGTCGGTAACAAGCCACACATTTTTTTATCGGCAACATGTTCAACTATTTTAAAGGTTGCCATAGTTTCTCCGAAATGAACTGTAAAGACATCGTCAAGATTTTGCGAACTGCCTTCAAAATTTTTTGCCCACCATGAAGAATAAAGCATTCTGTTTTTGCGGTACTACACACTGCAATGGACAAATAAGACTGCTAGATTGTCAGGGATATGCATTGGCTTGCTATTTTCTTTTAAATTTGACAAGATTAAAAACAATCTGATTTGCCTTTGATATGGATATATCATAGTTTGCTTACATATAAGTTAGCAGGTTCAGGATAAACAAGAGAATGAATTTGCTACTGAAACAAAGGAGAGTTAAAGTTCATTTCAATATTTATTAATAATTAATATTTTGTTTATGCAAAACATTTTTAAAAGCGTGGTAGTTGTAATACTTACTCCCTTAACTTTCGCCGCCTGCAATCCAAATAACCCCAGCGGTGGTTTGTATGCGAACCTGCCTGCAGACAGTGCCGGAACTATTATAAAGGAATGCATTGAAAAATCCGGCGGATTAGATGCATGGCAAAAAAAGAATGCGCTTTCGCTTACAAAATTATCTCAGTCATTCGATTCGGCTGGCAATTTGAAAAGAGAGACCGTTCAGGAACAATACTTTCAATATCATCCAACATTTAAAGCAAGAATTTCATGGACTTACCAGGATACAAATTATATATGCATTTACGATGGCGACCACGCAAAGAGGTATGTAAACCGGATGAATGTAAATACAGAAAAGGATATGCAAAGCGCATGGAACACAATTTTCGGGGCAGAGTATGTGTTGTGCATGCCTTATAAATTGGCAGATGCAGGAGCCAAATATGAATATGAGGGGGAGAAAGAAGTGTTCAATAAAAAAGTGTATGCAATAAAAGTTTCCTATCCGAAAGATAATAAAGAAGATACTTATCCATGGACCTATTTTTTTGATGTGCAAACTAAAGAGCTTGAGGGATATTCAAACCCCAGCAATGGCGACCAGACAGACGTGACGCACTACGATGCCTTTACCACTATAGATGGAATTAAGCTGCCAATGCAAAGAACAGGCTATGTGTGTGATAAGGACAGAAGGCCATTGTACAAATCATCATTTTACAGAAATAGCAATTTCAAATTTTATGATGCACCTTCTGATACAATTTTTACGGCGCCGGTTAATAAATAAATTTTCTGGCGGATAATAATTTAAAAATATTTATTGCAGGTGTTGAAAATGAGTTGAGGCAGAATGATTCTTGCGATAATGGCTGGTTCAGAAATTAATAATTCTTGATTTGAATGTTCTCTGCGAAATAAAATTTTACAAATAATAACACAATAACCCAATTTTATTTTTTAATTTAGAGCATTAATTTTTATACAATGAAAAATAATCCCCATCCGGAAGAAGAAAAAAAAGTTAAGCTTCCTTTGAATGATGAACTCGAAGTAAGGGACCTGATAAAACCAATTGTAGTAAGACGCATACGTATTGCGCAATTCGCAGGATTAATTCTTTTGATATTGGGAATTGGCGTATTCATTTGGATACAATTTATAAAACCGCCTTCAGGAAAAAGACTTGTGGGCAATATGATAGATGCAGTTGGCGGCGCAGAGGCGTGGAATGGTGTGCACGGAGGCAGCTTTCAGCGCACACATCATCTGTACGATGAAAAAGGAAAAATAATAAAGGAAGAACATGAGACTTTTTATTTTAAAAATAACCCTGCCGGTCATCAGCTTATGATAAAATCTTACACTGAAGAAGGCTACCCTGTAGTGGTGGGAAGTGATGAAAAAGGGTATTGGGCTTTGTTAAATGATAAGCCTGTTGACCCTCATGCAATTGCAAAGAAGATGGAATTTATGTGCCATGAAGATAAATGTGTTCCGTTGTGTGCAAGTGAAATGGCTCTGTATCGCTTTGCACTGCCCTTTAAGCTGACTGACTACGGAGTAAAGCCAACGAATGCCGGAACAACAACATTAAACGGTGAAAAAGTTTATATTCTGAATGTTGCTTTCGACCCGAAAGTTGGTCACGACCGCTGGGTTTTTTATGTTGACCCGCAAAGCAAGCTCACCCGAAAGATAGAACACTATGCTTCAGAAAAAGGTAATGAACAACCTGAGGAAATATTCTTATCTGATTATAAAAAAGAGGGCAATATTCAAATCAGTCATTCAAACAAATATTACAGAAGCAACGGTAAAATATTGGAAGAATATTTGATTTCAAATGTTCAGTTCAATCCCAATTATACTACTGATTTTTTTAACAGACCACAGCAGCTTAGTATGTTGAATAAATAAAAGTATTTAATTGTACCTGAGGGATGATGCAGATCATCCCTTTTTTTATGCCATTTCAACTGCAATATCTGATGTATAAGGTTTAACGAAAAAATATGTATCATGAAAAGGCGGAGAATATATTTGTTTAATCCTTTCTTTTGATCTTCTTCATATTCTTGCCAGTTCATAAGCCAGGCAAAACTTGGACTGAAAATTTAAAGGTAATGTGGACAAAAATAGTTGGTGATTTTTTTGATTTTTATGGTTAATATGCGGCCATCAACTTGAAGAGGACGTGGGCAATGCTGGAGAGCAACCAAATTTCAGTTTCCTAATTGTTCTAATATTTTTCTTCCCCTGCTTTTAAATGCAGCCGTTTCATGCTGCCACCTTTCTTGAATAATCAGCTTTAATTCTGGTTTTATTTCAGGATAAATTTTAGAAAGATTAAATAATGTAGTAAGTGAAAACGCTTTAATAGCAATAGGTGCAGAGGGGCTTTCAATAAAATTAAAACACGCATTCATTACTTCTCCATGAAACTTCTTTGGTATATCAATTGCTTCGAGAACTCTTACACAGTTTCGTATTACTGCATCATGCACGTCGGTTCTGTTTAATTGCGCAACGAGGTCTTTTATATAAGGCATTATCATTTCAGGTTTTTTTCTTGCTGCCCAGCTTACACTCCATGCAGCACGTTGCTGAAGCCTGTATTCATTTGAAAGAAAACATTGCAACAGTTCTTTAAAATTCTTTTCAGATGCACAAGCATAATCGGTGATTTCCATTGCATGTGCCTTTGTATGAATTTTTTCTTTTAATAATTCATTCTGAATACTCATTAGCTTATGCAGTTGCGCTAAAAGAAAAAAAGTAAAGGAGAAAAAGAAAGGTTTAATTTAATTCAAAGTTCACTTCTTATCTCTTTTACTCCTTTAACTCTTAGCTTTCATTTTTTTAATTTCATCTTCATCCACAGAAATATTTTGGAGTTTTTCCGTCATCGCTTCATTACAAAATTTCATTTTAGAATCAATCATTGTTCTTGCCGATGAATGCATTTCAATGGCTCCTGTATAATCTGCTAATTCTTTGATATTATCGCTTCTTACACCGCTGCCGGGCATAATGATAATTCTGTCGTCTGCCTGTAGAATTAATTGTTTTATTAAATCCTTTCCTTCATAAGCTGTAGGCTTTTGTCCGCTGGTGAGTATGCGCTGGCAACCACATTCAATTATATCTTCCAATGCCTGCAACGGTTCTTTGCAACGGTCAAATGCACGATGAAAAGTAACTTCAAGGGGATAAGCAATCTCAATTAAACGCTTTATTCGTTCTGCGTCTATGCTTCCATCAATATTCAACATGCCGGTAACAACACCTTCAAAGCCAAGTTGTTTTACTAACCAAACATCTTTGAGCATTACTGCAAATTCCTCATCACTATAAAAAAAATCTCCACCCCGCGGACGAACAATGGGAAAGATGGGAATAGTTATTTTTTGTCTGATGATTTGTAATGTGCCATACGAAGGAGTAGTGCCGCCCTCTGCAGAATTTTCGCAAAGTTCAATTCTGTCTGCACCAGGTTGCGCTGCAAGCAATGCAGAATGTATATTGAAAATGGCTATTTCTAAAAACATAGTGAACAGCAGATAATTTAATTGGTATCTGAAATAATCTTTCAACTAACAACTGTCATCTGTCAACTACAAAATATGCTTCGCATCGAGCAACTTATTATAATCATCTGCATAGCACACGGCATAATTAAAATCTTTCTGAATGCTGTATGCTCCATATTCTCCCTGTTTATTAATCGCTAAAAATCCAACCTGTATATTTTTTATCTTTTCGCTGGTATTGCGGCTGATTATTTTTTCTACTGCTTTCTTACAAGCATCTTCAGGATGCAGACCATTACTCATTAATTGTACTACCAAATGAGTGCCGCATATTTTTATTACCTCTTCACCCGCACCTGTTGCTACTGCTGCGCCTATTTCATTATCAACAAATAATCCTGCACCGATAATAGGAGAGTCGCCTACACGTCCGCGCATTTTAAATGCCAAACCGCTAGTGGTGCAACTTCCACTGAGATTTCCATTCGCATCGAGCGCTATCATTCCAATAGTATCATGATTCCAGGAACTATCATCAAACCGTGAAGGAGCAAAAGCATTTTGCCCTTTACTGTTTTCAATATTAATCACCGGTTTGTAATTTGATTTCTTCAGCCATTCCTGATATGCCTTTTTAGCATCATCACTTAATTTTTCTTCTTCAAGTGGAAAGCCCTGTTCTATTGCAAATCGCTGTGCGCCGTCGCCCACAAGCATTACATGCGGCGTTTTTTCCATCACTCTTCTGGCAACAGAAATGGGATGTTTTATTCGCTGCAAAAAAGCTACGCTGCCACAGTTACCAAACTCATCTATAATGGAAGCATCAAGTGTTACGTAACCATCTCTATCAGGATAAGCATTCAACCCCACGCAACAACTGTTTTCACTTTCAGTAATCATTACACCCGTTTCAACAGCATCGAGTGCTCTTCCATTTTTTTTCAACACTTCCCATGCGCCTTTATTTGCATTGATACCAGCAGCCCATGTAGAAAGCACCAACAGTTTTTTACTTTCGGAGATTTTTTTGTTTGCAGCAAAAGATATTTTTTGCGACAGAAGAGTTCCCATGCCCAGGGAGCTCATTTGTAATAAACGACGACGATTCATAATGATTTATTTGTTTTAAAGTGAAGGTACAAAGCAACAAGTAATGTAACACCAGCGGAAGATAAGAATGCAACTGCAGAACCAAAGCGATACCATAAAAATCCCGCGAATGAACTGGCAAGCAAGGAAGCAATGCTTTGAAATCCTGTAAAAGTTCCAATCGCTGTTGCCGTATTTTCTTTGTGTATCACTTTTGCAATCCATGCTTTGGCAATGCCTTCTGTTGCTGCTGCATATATTCCATATAAAATAAAAAGACCGGTAAACACAAAAAAGTTATCACTAATACCCATGCCTGCATACACTGCTGCAAAAATGAGTAAGCCGGTAATTAAAACTTTTTTTAACCCATACTTATCTGCCAGGGCGCCCATGGGATAAGCGCATAATGCAAAGACTGTGTTGTAAATAATGTAAAGAGAAATAAGTATGTAATCTTCTGTGCCGCTTTCTTTCAATCGTAATAAAAGAAAAACATCGGAGCTGTTGAACAATGCAAACACTAATAATGCTGCGGTTAATTTTTTATAATCTTCAGATGCATTGAGCCAATATTGATAAAAGGCTTTGAAGGATGGATATTTTTTTGCTGCATTCGGTTTTGCTGCATGTTCTTTTATAAAGAAGGTAAGGGCTATTGCTGCAATGCCCGGTATAAAAGCCCACAAAAAAAGCGGACGATATTGTGCGGGATAAAAAAATAAAAACACAAGAGCAATAGCGGGTCCGAAAACTGCACCCAATGTATCGAGTGCACGATGAAAGCCGAATACTCTTGCTAATGTAGCATGGGTAGCTTCTTCTGCTAACACAGCATCTCTCGGTGCAGTGCGTAAGCCCTTGCCTGTTCTGTCAACCAATCTTGCCATAAATACCCACCACGCATTTGTAAACAATGCCATCATGGGTTTGCTTAAAGCGCTTAAGCTGTAACCCAGTCGTACAAAGGGCATGCGCTTACCAATGTTATCACTCCATGTTCCGAAATATCCTTTACTAAGTCCTGCAACTGCTTCAGCAAAACCTTCGAGTATGCCGATACCCAAAATGGAAAAACCAATTTCTTTTAAGTAAAGAGGCATTACTGGATAGAGCATTTCACTTGCCATATCTGTAAACAGGCTTACAAGTGAAAGCATTAAAACGGTGCGGCTGATAAGAGGAAGCTCCCTAAATCCCCCTGCGGGGGACTTTGAAACCTGCTGATAAGTTGGTTTACGCATGATTGGGTGAAAGTTTTTCAAGCCACTTAAATCCCTGCGGGGGACTTTGCAACTTGCAGATGAGTTGGTTTACGCATGATTGAGTGAAAGTTTTTGGTGAGTTGGCTCAGGCATGGTGTACTGATAGTTTTCGTATCATTTCCTCATTTATTTTTTCACTGTACATTCCATAAGCGCTTACCAGTGTTCCTTTCATGATTCCATCTTTCGATACAATTGTATAAATAACGGCTTCATCTGAAGGATTTGATTCTCCTTCAAAACGATACTGTGCAGTTATTTCAAACTCAGCAGGGGAGAGGCATTTGCCGATTGCGGTACATTTTACTTTATCGAATGCAAGATTAAAATCTGTGGTGTAGCCTCTTTTCTTTAAATCATTTAAGGTATCAGTGACGGTATCGAATGTGGGCATAAAATAATTTGAGGGAAGGTAAGGAGAAAATAAATTTTAGAGTTTAAAGTTTAAGATGAACAAAAAAACTTTGCGGGAAGGGGTCTTTCTACCAATGCAATAAAAGAAATTAAACGTTTAGATAAAGAGGGTGAAATAGAGATAGTGCTCATTACTGTAAAAGAATTATTGCGAAGAGAGAGTTATGGAATATTTGATTGAAGAAGTTATTTTACAAGGCAACCTTTTCTGTAAACCACAGGTTTATTTTACAGAGTTTTAATTATTCACAAAAAAAATTTGGTTATGAAACAAGCAATCTATTTCTTCTGTGCATGTATTATTTTTTTATCAGCCTGCACTAAAACAGATATAAAGTCCGCAACAAATACTTTCCCTGCATCTGAAGAAGAGCGTTTATCAGCGGTGAAAATTCGTTCTGCTCTCCTCGTTGCACATCCATGGATATATCAGGGTTATTATTTTCATTATGTTGATCCTAATAATAAAGGTGATGTTCAGTATGAACGCGGGGGAACAAATAATGTAATAGACCTTGATGAAACACGCTTTACATTTAAGCCTGATCATACTTTTATTGAAATTGACGGCGGCTATACTTACCTGGGAACATGGCATTTTGCTGATAATACCGCTACGGTTCTTTACATGTACTTTACGTATGGGACAGATGTGGAGACTATTATTGCCTTAAATAATAATCATTTTAATTATACTCAGCCATTGGGGTATGGGGATAAGTCGTACACAGAATTAATTCCGGCTCAATAAAAACAGTAAATGGGAGAGGAGGCGTTAATTCAAACTAATGGGCTCTTCATACTTTGTCCATTCTCGTTTATCCGCTAATTCTCTTGAATCAGCATGAAATATAGGTTTTATGACAGACCCATATCTACCATCGTGAGACCAATGCAGTAAAGCATTCTTCAAATCTCTAATATCATAATAATGGTTGCAGTGTACACACAGCCTGAAATATTTTTGAATATTTTCAGGTTGCTTATTGTAGTTGTATCGGTTCATATTTTTATAGGATATATTCAGAATAAAAATAATTATCTCTATACACTTAACCACGGTAAGAACGATTAAAAACTATACATATCAGACATGCTTTCTTTTTTTCTCTGCCTCAAAAGAGTTTTAATTCCTGCCTTTGTAACTGTTTTGAGATTTTTTTTAACTGAATACAATACATTATCGGTGTGCATTTGTTCATTTTTCTCTAAGCCGTATTAATTCAATATGTTTGAATATAATTCTCAATCACAGTAAAAAATTTCTATTTTTCTTCTTTTTTTTTATGAAAAAATCAGGGTTGGTTTTCTCCGGATTATTTTTTCTAATCATTATAGAAATATTGAAAGTATATTTTATTATGCCATTTCCCGGCAGCCAGAAAAGCAACACGATTAGCATTGCTTACTTTCTGCATAACAGTTTCGGCTCGTGGGAATGGATAATTTTAATGCCATGTTTGAAGATGCAACTACCAAAAGCTGGTGGCGGCAGGAAAATGGTTTGGCAATCGCAGGTGCATTAAAGGGAACTTATTTACCTGAGCTTCCATCAGCACAAATGACCGTGAGTGATTGGCTTGCGTTGCATCCCAACAGCTTAATACTGCAGCGCGATACTAATTTCAAAAAACAATATGCCGACTTGATAGGATATGATGAAGATACTTTGAAAAGCAGCCTTGAAAAAAGAGATACCGCTTCCTGGAAAATGAAATCATGGGTAACAGGCGTTTCATTAAATAATAAATTGAAAGTGTACGATTGGAATATGGTGATGCAAAAAATAATTCTGGAAGATTCGCTTGCCAATACTCCTATATTAATTTCAGCAGAGCAAAACGGAAAAACAGTATATGTGCTAAGCCGGAAGATAGATAATGACACGCTGCATTTCACTTACAATGCAATAAATAAATTGATGGAGGATGAAGAAACAAAATCTTTATGAAGATGAATGGCGTTTGTATTGATGGATTTTATAAAGGCAAACAATTACAAACCATTCAGTCTTACCAGGAGTTTTGGCATTCGTGGCAGGCATTTCATCCAAACAGCGAAGTGTATAAATAATGTGAAGATGAATTATAAAACATGCAATTTCCTCGTGATACTGTAAATCATCTCTTCTTATCTTTCATTCATGCTCTCAATATCTGAATATAAAACCTTTTATGCCAAAGACCGGAAGGCATGGAGAAAATGGCTGGAAAAAAATCACGGAAAACAATTAGGTGTGTGGCTAATCTATTACAAAAAGAGCAGCGGCAAAAGCCGTGTCAGCTATGATGATGCGGTGGAAGAAGCCTTATGCTTTGGCTGGATAGACAGTATTATGAAGCCGCTTGATGAAGAAAAGTTCATGCAAAAATTTACACCGCGTAAAACTAAAAGCGTTTGGAGCGCATTGAATAAAAGAAGAGTTGAAAAACTAATTGCAGATGGATTGATGATGCCTGCTGGATTAACGATAATAGAAACAGGAAAACAAAACGGTTCATGGACGAAGCTTGACCATGTAGAGAATTATGAAATTCCAGAAGACCTGAAAAAAGTTTTTTCAAAAAATAAAAAGGTAGCAAAGTGGTTTCATGGTTTAGCGCCATTTAAAAGGAAACAATTACTGTATAGATTAGCCAATGCAAAGCTTACTGAAACAAGAGCGAGGAAGATTGCGGAGATTTTGGCGCAGGTAAAGTAAGGTAGCTTATCGTCGTTACCATAATATTTTACTTGTTGAAAGAATTGCAAATACACCTTTTTTAATTGAATTGTAAACGCCAAATTGATTTGGCATCCTTTGCCAGATCTTTTTGCCGTACAACAATATTTTCTTCTGTCCAGTCGCCATACTGATCGGGAAGAATATTTGTCAATTTGCTATTGCTTGCTTTGTAGAATTGTTTTTTTTCTTCATACTTTTTTATACCTGCATCTTTATTTAATTTTTTTTCTAAAAGAGTCAGATTTCCAAACCGGTATTTACATCTTTCAATTGCATCATTTGTAAATGCACCCCAGCTTTCAGTAGCATTTTCTGGCAAAATATGTTCAATGCTATATAAATCACTTTCTGCGGGAATATCATTTCTAAACTTATATATTTCTATCTTCCAAAAAATATACTTAGCAATTTGATGATTTCGACTTGTATTCTTAAATATTTTATTTGAAAAATCTGTTTCAAAATTTTCATCTTCTACATAAATTGCCTTTAATTCTGCAAGGTTAAATTGCTTGTTTTTGATTATGTTTAATGCTGCAGAATTATATACCTCTTCTTGTTCATTAGGGTTTAATCCACCAATAATATTGTATCTGAATGATATAATTGAAGTTGCTTTTACAAGCTTAGTAAAAGCCGCTTGTTCAAGATTATAGTACGCAGAAATAAATAATGAAAAAGTTTGTTTAATCTGAAAAAGTTTTAATTCCCGCAAGGAATTGGAAATTTCATTCTTTCCTTGCCATAGCTCATCATCAGGATTTTGTAAAGCCATATATATATCTGCAACATCATTTAATTCTCTAATCAATGAAAATGCCTGCGATTTGTCAGCAATGCTTTTCTTTATTGCTTTAAATAAACTTGCTTTTCTTACCGTTTTATTTTTACTGTTCCAGTAATATCTTAAAAAGTCTTCCAATTTTTGTTCTTCCAGCTTGCCAATCACTTTGCTCCATAATAATTCTAATTCGTCTATTTCAGATTTATGGGGCTTTGTTTTATCAACTACAGAAAACAAATAATTTTTTAATAAATCTGCAGATGAGAGTTGCACTCCTCTTGCATTCAGCGTTTCAAATACTTTAAATGCGTTGAAATCATCCGAAACGTTTATCTGTGTGAAAAATAATTTATCTACTACATTATCAACAAAACCTGCCAATGATTCACCGGTTTGAAATTCTTTTTTTGTTTTATCATAATACCATAAAAAACATTCTCTCATTTGCTTTTCAGAGGCATTGGTGTTTCGAACTGGAAGATCTTTTAAGAGCACTAAATAATGTTTATAATAATCATCATTGTTTCTGTTTAGCTTTAGTTTATTATTTGATATTAAAGTAACCGGGTCTAAATAGCCTATATAGCTATTCATTAAAGCCATTTTTCTTCTTTCATTTTGATCGGGATCTATTTTTTCATTTATTAAATCCTCTAAACATTTTAAAACCGTTAATACAATCAAGCTCATTGTAGTAAGTCTCTGCTGCCCGTCAATAATTTGAAAACTTTTATTATCTGAAGTCTGTAAAACAAGATATCCCATGTAATGCTCAACCTCCTCATTAATACGCAAAGAAGTAATATCATTCCATAAATCATCCCATTGTTCATATTCCCATGTGTAATCTCTTTGAAATTTCGGTATTTCATATCGTAACCCATTTCCCATTAATTGGCGATAAGTTACGTTTGAAGTATCTTGTATTCCTTTCATTTATTATAAATTGTCTGCGTTAATATTTTCTTTGCATCTTTTCTAAATATGTTCTTTTCACAAATGTATAAAATACATTTTTGTTTTTATGGCGAAGGAGAACTGCAATATGATGTAAGCATACTGAAAGAACAAAATCCAGAATATAAAAATGAAAGCCGCTGATATTGTACTCGCAGTGGCAATCACAAGCGCTAAACGATAAAGGCCAAACGCTAAACATTTACCAGCCCAACATTCACCTCCACATCAGGATTATCAATTAAAAATTCAGCTATCTCTTCATTCATTGAAAATCCTTTGCCTGAAGTGTATAAACAAATCTCCAAATTTTCATCAGGCTCTTTAATCTTAAATTTTAAAGATGAATTGCCGGGATTGTGGCGAACATTCCTGTCAATAAAATCTACCATATCTTTTGTAACAGACTGGGCATCTAATTTTAATTCTACACTTTTAGTAAGCAGTTGCTTTGCGGTTTCAAGCAATGTTACAGAAGTTACTTTGAATTCATATTCTTCACTATTGTAGCGTTGCTTAAAAAATCCAGTAATCAAAAGATTCTTTCCTTTCTCCAGGTAATTTTGGAACTTAACGTACTCCTCACTCCAAAACATAAGTTCAGCTTTGCCGGTGAAATCTTCGATAATTAAAGAAGCAAAATTTTTACCTGTCTTTGTTATGCGGTGCTGTGCATTAATTACAAGCCCGGCAACCCGAAAATTTTTCCCTGCATTTGCTGTAATAAATGTTTTTGATTCTTTGGCTTCATTAAAATCGCTCAGCTTTATAATGCCATAATATTTGAGTTCAAATTTAAAATGGTCAAGAGGATGACCGCTCATGAACATACCTGTAACTTCTTTTTCATAATCAAGCAATTCAGTTAGTGTCCACGGCTCGCAGAAAGGAAGTTTGGGTGATGCGATTTCAGGCATCACACTATCACCAAACAAGCTGTTACGACTAAGTTCTTTGTTTGTTTGATATTGATTTCCAAAAGCAATGATGCGCTCAATTCCATTTCTTGTATCGCTTACAGGAGTATAAAAATATTGTGCTCTGTGAATATCTTTAAAGCAATCGAATGCACCGGAATACGCAAGACTTTCAAACGATTTTTTATTTACGCTTCGCTGATTCAATCTTTTAATAAAATCGAAAATATTTTGATAGCTGCCATGCTTCGTTTTCTCTTCAAGAATGTTTTCGATGGCAGCATCGCCAACACCTTTTAATCCGCCCAAACCAAAACGTATTTCTTTGTTCCTATTAACAGCAAAACCTTTTTGCGATTCATTGATATCGGGTCCCAAAACTTTTATGCCCATGCGTTTGCATTCTTCCATATAGAAAGTAATCTTTTCAATACTGCCTGTATGATTCAACACTGCTGCCATATATTCACTTGGATAATGTGCTTTTAAATATCCTGTTTGATATGCAACCAAAGCATAGCATGTAGAATGAGATTTATTAAAAGCGTAGTGTGCAAAGGCTTCCCAATCGCACCAGATTTTTTCTAATGTTTCAGGTAAATATCCTTTTTTAGTTGCGCCTTCAATGAACTGTGCCTTCATTTTGTCAAGTACATATTTTTGTTTTTTCCCCATCGCCTTGCGTAATATATCAGCTTCGCCTTTACTAAAACCTGCAAGCGTTTGAGAAAGCAACATCACCTGCTCCTGGTAAACTGTGATGCCATACGTTTCTGAAAGGTGTTCTTCCATTTCGGGCAAATCATAAGTTACACTTTCTCTGCCGTGCTTGCGTGAAATGTATTTTGGAATATAAGCCATCGGGCCTGGACGATATAATGCATTCATTGCAATGAGGTCATCAAACTTGTCGGGTTTTAATTCACGCATATACTTTTGCATGCCTGCACTTTCAAACTGAAACGTGCCATTGGCTTCCCCTTTCTGATACAGCTGAAAAGTTTTTTCATCATCAAGAGGAATGGTATCAATATCAAGATTAAGATTATAATTTTGTTTGATAAGCTCCAGTGCAGTTTTTAAAATGGATAGTGTTTTCAATCCTAAGAAGTCCATTTTAAGAACACCTGCTTCTTCAATTGTATCTCCCTGAATTTGCGTAACCCACAGCTCAGAATCTTTTGCTGTTGCCACAGGAATTAGTTCTGTGAGATCTGTTGGCGCTATGATTATTCCCGCTGCGTGTATGCCCGTGTTGCGCACATTACCTTCTAAGCGTTCTGCTTCTTTCAGCACCTGCGCTCTTAAATCATTGCCATGATAAATTTCTCTCAGGCGCTTTATATTTTCTATTTCATCAGCGCTAAAATTTTCTTTTTCTTCAAGAGATTTCTCGCCATCTTTTATTGTTAACGGGGCAGTGAGTATGCGGCCTAAATTAGTGCCTGGTCTTTCAGAAACCATTTTTGCTAATGCATTACTTTCCGGCAAAGGCAAATCCATTACACGTGCTACATCTTTAATGCTCATCTTTGCAGCCATAGTGCCATACGTGATTATTTGCGCTACCTGGTGCTTGCCATATTTTTTTACTACGTAATCAATTACTTTTTGCCGTCCTTCATCATCAAAATCGGTATCAATATCGGGCATTGACTTTCTATCGGGATTTAAAAATCTTTCGAAAAGTAAATTATATTTTATTGGGTCAATGTTGGTAATGCCAATGCAATAAGCAACAACGCTTCCCGCAGCGGAACCACGACCAGGACCAACAAACACACCCATTTGTTTACCTTCTTTTATGAAATCACTTACAATTAAAAAGTATCCGGCAAAGCCCATAGTTTTAATGGTGAACAATTCGAAGTCGAGACGCTCACGCAGTTCTTCAGTTATTTCATGGTATCGCTCTTTGGCTCCTTCGTAAGCAAGATGATTGAGATAATTCCATTGATTGAGATTACTGTCGCCACTTGTTATGAATTTTTTTGGAACAGGAAATGCAGGCAGCAATACATCTTTCTTAAGATTAAGAACTTCTATCTTATCTACAATTGCATTCGTGTTGTCAATGGATTCAGGAATATCATTAAACAATTCCTGCATCTCTTTACCGGTTTTAAAATAGAACTGGTTGTTCGGAAATTTGAAGCGACGGTTTTTCATCTGCAAATCATCATTAATAAAATCATCATAGCCGGGCGTTGATTGCTTTTCGCCGGTATTCAAACAAAGTAAAATATCATGTGCATTATAATCTTCCATATTTGTGTAATGGCTATCGTTCGTTGCAATCACCTGCACGTTATATTTTTTTGCAAACTTTAATAAGGTTGCGTTAATGAGTTCCTGCTCTTTGATGTTATGTCTTTGCAGTTCGATGTAGTAATCTTCATGAAATAAATTCAGCCACCATTCAAATTCTATTTCTGCGGCAGCTTCTCCTTTGTTTATAATAGTTTGAGGAATGTAAGCGCCGATGCAACATGTTGTGGCAATTAATCCTTCGTGATATTTTTCGATTAGCTCTTTGTCTATGCGGGGATACTTGCTGTAAAAGCCCTCTATAAATCCTAATGAAGTAAGCTTAATGAGATTTTGATAACCCGTTTTATTTTTTGCAAGCAGCACCTGGTGATAGCGGTCATCTTTTTGTTCTTTTGTAAATATTTTTTTATGCCTGTCTTTTACTACATAAAATTCGCAGCCAACTATGGGTTTAATAGTGGGTTCAAGAATATCTTTTCCATTTTCATCTTTGCCAATAACCTTTGTATTCTTCCATGCATGATTTACAAAATCGAATACACCAAACATATTTCCATGGTCAGTGATTGCCAGTGCAGGCATGTTGTTAGCAGCCGCTTTTTTATAAAGGCTTTCAATAGAAGCAGCGCCGTCTAAGAGTGAATACTGTGTATGCACATGCAGGTGAGAAAACTTCATACTAAAAGATGATTTTTTTTCGTTGATAGTTGATAAATGCTAAATTACAAAAGCCGGTAAAGATGAATGTTTACATTTTGTAAAGATTGACGAATTATCCACAAAAGTTAATTGTAAACGTTGGGCTAAAGTGTTGCGAATAAGAAATTAATTTCATTTAAGAAAAAGTTTGCACCTTTGCGCCAATTATTCCAGTTGCTACCCTGCAGAGATTGCCAATATCTAAATAATTATTTCGATGCAGAAACAACTTATTCGTGTGCTTGCAGCGATGTTTTTTCTAACGAGCTGCCAAAGTTTGAAAAATCTTTCTTCTAAAGATAATTCAGCTTCTACAACTTCATCAGCTAAGAATAACGGAAAAGATATTCGTTTCTTAGATGATATTTCTGTAACGCCGGGTGATAAATCATCTGACAAGAAATACATTTATAACAGTGCACGTGAATCAAAAAGAGCAACAACAAACTGGGAAGATGCAAAGCCTGACGTAAGCTCTCTGCAAACAAAATATGCAATATTGATTGACGTTCCTGCCCAACAACTTTCCAACGCTGCATTATTACAACAAATTGATGACTGGTGGGGAACAAAATATTGCAGGGGCGGTGTAAACTACGAATGCATTGATTGTTCCGCATTTACTCAAATGATGCTGCGTGATGTTTACAGTGTACGTATTCCGAGAACAGCGCATGAACAATATGATTTTAGTCCACATGTAAAACAAAGGGAATTAAAAGAGGGCGACCTTGTTTTTTTTCATACTACTACACGTGGCGTATCGCATGTTGGGTTGTATCTAAGGAATGATAAGTTTGTACATGCAAGCAGCAGTGGCGTTATGATAAGTGATTTGAATGATGATTACTGGAATGCACGTTTTGTTGCTGGGGGAAGGGTAATAACGGGTGATGATGCTGCGGCAATTTCGAATGAGGGAAATATGTCTGCAAAATAGTTGTACCATACAATTGCATAATATTTTGGTAAAGCAATTGCAGACTGTGGGTCATCAGCATTTATATCTTCGGTAGTCCAACCGTTTTTAAAATGTGGTTAGCTCTTTCAACCTTATCTTTAAATATTGGCTGGTCTGCATATGTGTTGTTCAAAGATGGGTTCACCTTAAATCCTTTGGGGAGTTTTTTCTTTGTCGTTGTTTTCTTTGTTTTCATGATTTACATATTTACGATTTTTTCGTTGCACCAAAAAAGCCCTAAACGCTGCATTTTTCGAAATGCTTCTCACACATTTTCTCTTAGTCCAAGTATGATAAAATCTTGTTCAATAACTGTAAGGTTATTTGTGATACCATTCGGTAAAGCCGCGTTCTTGCCAACGGTAATATTGAAATAAAGAAATCTTTGCAATCTAATGTACCAATCACGATTGGTATGAGCGGACAATTACCTAACATTTATATGGCAGCGCTTATGCTGAGAGGAGAAGTTATTGCAAGACAAAATGTTTTGTAGGGTAAATGATTACTGACTCATAAAATTCGGCTCCAAAAAAAGGTGGAGTCGATGAAAGTAAGTAACAGTTACCAATTAAATTATCTTACTTAAATGCAGGAGTATACTTTGCATATAAGCAAGGAAAATGAAGAGAACGATGTGAAGTTTGTTATCGGGAAATAAAAAAATTACAATACGCATAAATACATCTTCTGTACATCTTAGTGTAAAAAAAAATATGAATGCCACGAGTATCAAAGAAATTTGCTATGAAATTCAAGGGTAAGAATATTATAGTAATCGTTTTACATAAATAAAAAAGGTACTAAAATTTATTTCTTTTCAGCAATCATTTATCCTTTTAAAAGTTCGGCTTTTTTGCTCTATGTTTGCGAACATACAAATTTCTTATGGCGTTAATTAAAAGTATATCTGGCATAAGAGGAACAATTGGTGGCAAACCCGGAGAGTCACTCAGCCCGCTTGATATTGTAAAATTTACCGCAGCTTATTCCACATGGTTATTACAAAAGCATAGAGGCAATAAAAAAGTTGTTGTTACCGGACGTGATAGCCGCACAAGCGGCGAAATGATTCAGCATATAGCAAACAGCACCCTGATGGCCTGCGGAATTGATGTAATTGATGTTGGCTTAAGCACCACGCCCACCGTAGAAATGGCTGTTCAATTTAATAATGCGGCCGGAGGAATTATAATTACTGCAAGTCATAACCCCGCAGAATGGAATGCATTAAAGCTCTTTAATAACAACGGGGAATTTATAGATGCGGCAGAAGGAGAAGCATTGTTGAAAATTGCCGAAGCTGAAAATTTCAATTTTGTTTCAGTGGATAAATTGGGTTCTTATACAGAAGATACAACAGCTTTGCAAAAACATATTGACTCGGTTGTTAATTATCCTCTTGTTGATGTAAGCGCCATCAAAAGAAAAAAATTCAAAATAATTGTTGACGGAATAAATAGCACGGGTGTAATTGCAGTTCCTGCTTTACTAAAAGCTCTTGGCGTAAAAGAAGTTATTGTATTGCACGAAGAAATAAACGGAAAGTTTGCGCATAACCCCGAGCCTTTGCCACAGCATCTTAACGACCTTAGCCGGGAAGTGAATAAGCAACACGCACACCTGGGAATAGCCGTTGACCCCGATGTTGACAGGCTTTGCTTTGTATGCGAAGACGGCTCTATGTTTGGGGAAGAATACACCTTGGTTGCTGTTGCAGATTATGTACTGCAAAATAAAAAAGCCAGCCCGAACGAGAGTTCAGTGGGGCGGGGAAATACAGTAAGCAATCTTTCATCAACACGTGCACTAAAAGATATTACCGTAAAATACGGAGGCAAATATTTTCCTAGCGCCGTGGGCGAAGTAAATGTAATTGCAAAAATGAAAGAAGTAAATGCTGTTATCGGCGGCGAAGGCAACGGCGGAATTATTATTCCCGACCTGCATTACGGAAGAGACGCACTAATAGGTATTGCCTTGTTTCTAACCTTTATAGCGCAAACAAATAGAAGCGCCCTGCAATTGCGCCGGCAATATCCTGATTATTTTATGAGCAAGAATAAAATTGAGCTGGAACGAAATGTTGACGTTGAAAAAATCTTTTCACGCATACAAAATAAATATAAGAATAATCCTGTAAATACTGATGACGGATTAAAGATTGAATTTGATAACGACTGGGTGCACTTGCGCACCAGCAATACAGAACCCATCATTCGTATTTATGCCGAAAGCAATTTTGAAACCACCGCTGAAAATATTGCCCGCCGCATAATGCAGGATATAAAAGAATATATGTAAAGGGCAGACACCTCCCAATCCCCTAAAGGGAAGTAGAAACCCCCCGGCCCCTAAAGGGGAGCAGAAAATACTACTATGGGTTAATAATTTCTCATTGAATTAAAATATTTTTGCACCCGGCTTTTTAATATTTATAATCATTTGTTCCTACCAAAAAAGGGAACTCTTTTATACCTTGTTATGCATCTGGAATTGAATGCAACGAAAAACGAGAAACCAGAAACGAGAAACGAAGAGCCATGAACCGAATTTATTTCGATAACGCCGCCACCACGCCATTAGATGCTTCTGTGCTTGATGCAATGATGCCTTATCTAACTACGAATTTTGGAAACCCTTCATCAATTTATAGTTATGGCAGAGAAAGCAAGCTTGCTATTGAAAATGCAAGAAAAACTGTTGCAAAAATTCTTAATGCGCATCCGGCAGAAATATTTTTTACCAGCGGCGGCACGGAAAGCAGCAATACCGCAATTACAGAGTCAGTAAGAGATTTGGGCTGTCGTAATATCATCACTTCGAAAATTGAGCACCATTGCACTTTGCATACAGTTGAACATTTGCATGGCAATGGAGAGGCAGCGCTAAGCTATGTTGATCTGTTACCCAACGGTCATATTGATTTGAACCATTTGGAACAGCTTCTTTCTGAAAGTAAAGAAAAATGTTTGGTAACATTAATGCACGCCAATAATGAAATAGGAACCCTTCTCGATATACATGCTGTTGGGGAATTATGTAAAAAATACAATGCCATTTTCCACAGCGACACAGTGCAAACAGTGGGTCATTTCCCTTTTGATTTGCGAAATACACCGGTTCATTTTATTACAGGCGCAGCCCACAAATTTCATGGCCCAAAAGGAATAGGAATATTGTACATTAATGAAAATGTAAAAATAAAACCATACATACATGGCGGTTCACAGGAGCGAAACATGCGGGCAGGCACCGAAAATTTATACGGCATTGTTGGCTTTGCAAAAGCGCTGGAAATAGCCACTAAAAATTATGAACATGAAAGCGCTTACATTAAAAGCATTAAGATGTATATGATGCAGCAATTGCAAAAACATATTAAAGGCGTTATGTTTAATGGAGATCCCTCTGGCAAAAGCTTATATGCTGTGCTTAGTGTAGGCTTTTCCAAAACAGAAAAAAGCGAAATGCTTTTATTTAATCTTGACATTAATAATATCTGTGCATCCGGAGGCAGCGCCTGTACCAGCGGAGCAAACCAGGGCAGCCATGTAATACAAGCCATCAATAATAATCCTGACCAGGTAACAGTTCGATTTTCATTCAGCAAGCATAATACAAAAGAAGAAGCAGATACGGTTGTTGAAAAATTGAAAGAAATGATATAGGTATAAGAAACAAAATTCAAAATTCAAGAAACCCCGCCTTTGTCGGGGCAGGCAAGAAACGAGAAACAAGGAACCATAAACGATAAACGATAAACGATAAATTTCCTTAGTTTTGCAGCCCGAATAAAAACAATCGGGCTTTTTTTATGAGTGAAAACAATATTATTAATTCAAACGCTGAAACACAGGAGTTGAATCCGGTTGCTGAAAACGCATCGGAAGAAACTGCAGCGATAACAAATGAACCTGTTGAAGAAAACCTTTCCCCTGAAACACCATCTGCTATTGCTGATACACAATCTCCTGAAGGTTCAGAAGAAATTCCGGCAACAGAATCTAAACAAGAAAATGGAGTGCAGGCAGATACGCCTCATGATGATTTTGACTGGAGCATTGATAAACGAAATGTTTCTAATTATCCAAAAGAAGAAAAAGTAAAGTACGACAAGGTTTATGAAGACACTTTTGTTGCTATTGAAGATAACGAAATTGTAAAGGGTGTTCTTGTGGGGTTAACAAAAACCGATGCCGTAGTAAACATCGGGTTTAAAAGTGACGGGCTTATTTCATTAAATGAGTTTCGCGATTTGCAAAACCTGAAAGTAGGTGATGAAGTTGAAGTGCTGGTAATAGAAAAAGAAGACCGGGAAGGTCATCTGAATCTTAGCCGCAAGCAGGCACGCATACACCGGGCATGGGAAAGAATTGTTGAAATGCATAAAACAGGCGAGGTGGTTACGGGTCAGGTTACAAGCAAAACAAAAGGCGGGCTTATTGTTGATGTGTTTGGCATGGAAACTTTTTTACCCGGCTCGCAAATTGACGTAAAGCCCGTTACCGATTACGACCAGTTTGTTGGCAAAACAATGGAATTTAAAGTGGTTAAAGTAAATGAGACAATCAAGAACGCAGTTGTTTCTCACAAGGCTCTTATTGAAAGTGATATAGAAGCGCAGCGTGCAGATATTATCAGCAAGCTTGAAAAAGGACAGGTGCTGGAAGGTACGGTTAAAAATATCACAGACTTTGGAGCATTTATGGATCTCGGCGGGCTTGATGGTTTACTATACATTACCGATATATCATGGGGGCGCATTTCGCACCCAACTGAGGTAGTAAAGCTTGATCAAAAATTACAGGTTGTGGTTCTGGATTTTGATGACGATAAAAAACGAATCAGTCTTGGACTAAAGCAGCTTACTCCGCATCCATGGGAGGTATTGCCCGATTGGATACATGAAGGAGCCGTTGTAAAGGGAACGGTTGTGAATATTGAAGATTATGGCGCCTTCCTGGAAATATTACCCGGCGTTGAAGGTCTTGTTCATGTGAGTGAAATTACCTGGGCAAACACACCCATTAATGCAAAAGAATTCTTTAAGCTGAGCAATGAGCATGAAGCAAAAATAGTTACACTGGATAAAGCATCGCGTAAAATGAGCTTGTCTATTAAGCAACTTAGCGAAGATCCATGGACAACGATTGAAGAACGATTTCCTGCGGGCAGCCGCCATGCGGGTTTAGTAAAAAATATCACGCCCTACGGTGTATTTGTTGAATTAGAACCAGGCATTGGGGGTATGATACACATTAGCGATTTAAGCTGGCTTAAAAGATTTAATCATCCATCAGATTATACAAAAACCGGCGCTGAAATAAATGTAATCATTCTGGGTATTGATAAAGAAAATCGAAAATTACAATTAGGTCATAAGCAATTGGAAGAAGATCCGTGGAATACTTTACAGGATACTTTTGGGGTAGGCTCCGTGCATGATGGTACTGTGATACGCAGAGATGATAAAGGCGCTATGGTGCAATTGCCTTACGGATTAGAGGGCTTTGCTCCTAACCGCTTCCTGCTAAAAGAAGATGGAAAAAGTATAGTGGCCGATGAGTCTGCAAAATTTATGGTAATTGAATTTGACCGCAATGAAAAACGAATTGTAGTTAGCCATACAAAAATTTGGGAACAGGCAAAAGCAGAAGAAAAAGAAGCAGCGATAAAACAAGAAAGAGCTGATGAAGAAAAAACGAAGAAGGTGGTTAAAAACATTCAAACGAAAGTAGAAAAAGCTACGCTGGGAGATTTAGGCGCTCTGGCAGAAATTAAAGAGAAGATGAAAAAAGAAGAAGAAAAATAATTTATGAAGATAACATTGCATGGCAAGAGGCTGTTTTAAAAAGGCAGCCTCTTTTTATTTTATAAGTTAAAGTTTACGCTTTTCTATTCTGCCACAACTTCGAATTGTACTTCAGTAATATTTCCATTACCAAAATCAATGAAAGCTTTGTAAGTTCCAAGCTCCTTAACATCATCCAAAATAGTGATGCGCTTACGGTCAATGGTATAACCTTTTTGATTTTGTATGGCGCGGCTTATTTGAAGTGAGGTAACGCTGCCAAAAATTTTGCCGCTGGTTCCTGTTTTTGCGCCGATTCTTAACGGAGATTCATTGAGCACCTCGATTACTTTATTTGTTTCGGCAAGTACACCGGCTTCTTTGTTTGATAGAATTTTTAATCTTTCTTCCAGCTTTTTTAAATTGGTATGGCTGGCCTCTACTGCATATTTTTTGGGGATGAGATAATTACGGGCATAACCATTTTTTACTTTCACCACATCGTTAAGTCCGCCAAGATTATCTATATCCTGAATTAAAATCACTTGCATGTTTTTGATTTTAGATGATGCTCAAACTATTTCAACAGGTCTGTTACATAAGGCAGTAAAGCCATTTGACGGGCTTTTTTTACAGCGTCGCCAACCTTGCGCTGATACTTTAAAGAATTACCTGTTAAGCGGCGGGGAAGAATTCTGCCCTGGTCATTGATAAATTTCTTTAAAAATTCCACGTCTTTATAATCAATATATTTTATTCCGTATTTTTTAAAACGGCAGAATTTTTTCTTAGGCTTTTCCTGCCGTATGGCCGTTAAATATTTTATCTCATTTGGTCTTGGCATAATTAAACTTTCTCCAATTTTTCAATGTTAGCAGGTATGCCACCTCTCTTTTTTTCATTGTACTCAACGGCATATTTATCAAGTAGTGTAATTATATGACGCATTACCTGTTCGTCTCGTAAAAGCTGAATTTTCAACTTTTCATTGAAGCTGGATAGTGCACCATATTCTAAAACCCAGTAGATGCCTGTGGTTTTTTTCTGTACAGGATACGCCAGTGGTTTTAATCCCCAGGGATTGGTGTGTGCAATGCTTCCGCCATTTTCGGTAATGAAGTCAGCATATTTTTTCTGAACGGCTTTAAATTCCTCATCAGAAAGCACAGGGGTAAAAATCACCATCAATTCATAATTGCTCATTGCCCTGATTTATTTTTAATGATTAATAATGGGCGGCAAAAGTAGGGAATTCGATTGAAGATTGCAGATTTTAGATTGCAGATTTTTAAATTCTTCAAATTAAATATTACGTTTGAAAATGAGTAAACCTTCAGTAATCGCAACGGTTACTGCTTATGATAGTGAAATCCTGCTTTGAAATCTGACCCTATTCCTAATATCTATTCTCCACTACTACTATCTACTGACTACAGCCTACTGCCTACTGCCTACTGCCTACTGTCTACTGCCCATTGCCTATTGCTCAGCTTCAGATTTTTTTGATTTGCTGTCCAACTCATCTTCCATTTCTTTTTTTATTTCGTGCAGTTCATGTGTTTCATCAATGGAATGGGATTGATGTAAGTTTTCTTCCTGTTTGCTAAAATCACTAAGCTTAGAATAATATTTTTTTAGAACTTTTAATTCCTCTTCAGTCATATTTTCAACATTCACCAGCCGGTTGCTGGCAAATTCATGTGCAGCAACCAGTTCATTGAGCTTAAGCTGTATGGCAAGTGAATCTTTATTTTGTGATTTCTGAATTAAAAAAACCATTAAAAAAGTAATGATAGTAGGTGTGCTTGTGAGTACGAGATACCAGCTTTGCGAATAATTAAAAAATGAACCTGCAAAAATCCAGCTTACTATTGATAGGAATGCTATAACGAAACCTGTGGTGCTTCCTGTTGCCTTTGTAGCTTTTAATGAAAAATTTTCAAAAAAATTTGTGCTAAAGTTGTTTTCTGCTGCTTTCATTTGTTATAAGTTTTAATGATTGTAAATTTTAAAAATCTTTTCTCACATTATTTTTTTTGTGAGATAATTTATAGTTATAACAACAATGATGCAAAATATTCAGCAGATACAAGCAATTTAATATTTATTCCGGAGCTGAGGGTTCATGGTTATACCTGCATGGCAGGAGAACAGCGGGTAAAAGATTTTTTTTTAGTAATACAAAAATTCGGAGATTACTATTGAAGAAAGATTTTTGCAAGATTATATTTTAATATACACCTGGTCATTTTTACTGCCCTTTGAAATTTCTTTATCACTTTCCATTTCAAGAATGCTGCCCTTAGAATCGTAAGTAAGCTTGTATGTTATTACAATACGTTCTTTGCTGTCAAACACATTGGGTATGCTTATTTGCAGGGTTAAAGCATTTTTGCAAATGGGGTAATCTTTCAATTCTTTGTAATCAAAAATTTTGCTCCATACTACGGTGCTTTTGCTGCCCCTGATTTTTGTAACTGTAATATCAAGCTTGGCGCAAGATTTTTTATACGCATCGGAAGTATAATTGCCGTTAGCATATACAGCAAGTTGTATATTTTTATTTACCGGTTGTTCCGGGTTTACCCAATTTCTCACTGGTTGTTGAAATGCAGCTGTACCACCGATGAAAGCTGCAGGTAACCATAACAAATGCTTTTTCATAGTAGAATTATTTTGTTTGGTATAACGCAAATGTGATGTGGAAAAGAGTTAATGAATTTTAAAGCACTGACGAATGGCAATACATTCTTATAACCGGCGAATAAAAATGATTGAGCCTTTAAAATCCCTACCGGGCTTATGTTACAGGGTTGCTAACTGTTCGGTTTTGATACAAACGATGTATGTTACCGGTACAATGAAAAAAATTTTATTGCAGAGAGAAAAAGCTATCGCATCATATGAGCAGAAGAAAAAACTATATCATCAATATTAAATTTTTGATACCTGATTATTGAGCAGCTTATACACTTCTTTTGTTTCAGGGCAAGTTGCTGTAGCAGTCTCATCAAACTGAAGTCTGTGACCGTATTCACTTACCCAGCCTATATGCCTTGCAGGATTTCCGGCAACTAAGGAATACGCATTTACATCTTTCGTTACCACTGCACCGGCAGCTACAAATGCAAATTCGCCAATTGTGTGTCCGCATATAATGGTGGCGTTGGCGCCAATGGTTGCTCCCTTTTTTACTACTGTTTTTAAGTATTGATGTTTTCTAATAACAGCGCTTCGCGGATTAATAACATTCGTGAATACACACGAGGGACCCAGAAAAACATCATCCTCACAAACTACACCGGTGTAAACTGAAACATTGTTTTGAACTTTTACATTATTACCCAGCACTGCATGGGGCAATATCACTACGTTCTGACCAATATTACAATTGCTGCCAATCTTACTCTGCGGCATAATGTGAGAAAAATGCCAGATAGTAGTGCCTTCGCCAATTTCGGCGTCATCATCTATAACAGCAGAGGGGTGTGCATAATACGGTGCGTTCATCCTGGTAAAAATTATTACAATACTTTTGAAAAAACTGTAGTAACAACTGAATGAAACAAGCCATTCAAAAATTCTTTAGAAAACATATACGAAGTAAGATAAAAAATGAATTGAGCAGGCAGCGGCTGAAATTTTTATTATGGGATGTATATGGATATTATCCTTTATTATTTGCAAAACACATAAGCCTTGCAAGAAAATTAAAGCTGCTGAAACAATGCTGTATTATTGACTGGAATATTTTGCACGCACATAAGCCCTGTGAAATAACGCCTGTGTTGCTTGCTATTTTAGAGCCTGATTCAAATAAATCACAACAATCCACAATCATTGAGGCAGGTTGCTGGCTTGGCGGCGGCTCTGCAAAATTCAGTCATGGCTGTGCAATCGCGGGCTGCACGTTGCATGTATATGATTCATTTGAAGGGGTGGAATATGGTGATGCCAAGGCTGAAGAAGCAATTTTTTTTGGCACCTATATCGGGCAAATTGAAGTTGTAAAAGAAAACATTTCACGCTATGGAAATATTGGTGTGTGCGAATTTCACAAAGGCTGGTTTGCCAATACTTTCAAAAATTTTAATACACCCTGTAAAGTGGTATATGTTGACTGCGACCTTGCCAAAGGAACATTAGAAGTAATTACAGCAGTACAACCGTATTTGCAAAGAGGCGGAAAAATTTTTACACAAGACTATCACATCAAGCCCATAAAGCAAATGCTTACTGATGAAAATACCTGGAAGAATTGTAATCTTTCACAGCCCAGTATCAAACCGCTTAAACGCAATATGGCTTTAATAAAATTTGAAGATTAGGTATTTCAACTTTTCATTGTATGCTCTATAATAAAGTTCTTGAAAATTTTATTTTGCCTGCAGGAGATGCCGTGTTTCAAACAAATTTTATAAATGAGCTAAAGCGATGGCGGAATGATATTTCACAGTTAAACCCTGAAGACTTAGCAGCTTTGCAAAAACAAAATTTAGCAGCATTATTAAAACATGGTGTTGAAAAAATTCCTTATTACCGCGATTTGAATATTGAGCTTTCAAACAATCCTTATAACAATATTAAAAAATTTCCTCTGCTAACAAAGCAAATACTTAAACAAAATATTAATAACCTTCATGCAGGCAATAGTAAAACACTTGTTGCTGAAAACAGCAGTGGTTCATCTGGTTTTCAAACTATGGTATATATGTCGAACAAGGAAAGATCGCAGGCGCAGGCTGCACAAACTTTTTTATGGGAATTCGGTGGCTATAAGTCCGGGGATAAATTATTGCAAACAGGAATTAGTCCGCACAGGGGCTTAATAAAATCTTTGAAAGATATTTTTTTCAGGACAATGTATGCAGATGCTTACAATCTTTCAGAAGAAAAAATTTATCATGCCTTACAAAAAGCAAAGAGCAGGAAATATAAATACTTTGCAGGATTTGCCTCTTCTTTGAATTCCTTTGCGAAAGTTGCTATTGCAAGAAACCTTGAAATAGATTTCAGTGGAGTGATGTTGTGGGGGGATAAACTGTTTGATGAATATAAACGCAATATTGAAAGGGCTTTTGGTAATCCATTGATAGTTGAGCAATATGGCTCAGCAGAAGGATTTATTATTTCCGGCACCTGTGTGTATGGTAAGCATCATATATTATCTCCCCACGTGTATATTGAGTTACTTGATAAAGATGGAAATGAAGTTGCGGGGGGCAGCATGGGGCATGTTGTTGTTACAAGATTAGATGGTTACAGCTTTCCTTTGATACGATATACTCTGGGAGACCTTGCCATTAAAGAAGATGACGATATTGAATGCCCCTGCGGAAAACATTTTCCGCTGTTGAAAAAAATAATTGGCAGAGATACCGATGTGGTACAAACGCCTGCAGGCAAAGATTTGATTGTTCATTTTTTCACCGGCATATTTGAGCATTTTCAGGAAATAGAGCAATTTTGTATAATTCAAAAACAAAAGAATGGAGTAGAAATTCAATACATTCCTGCAGCAAAATTTGATGTTCTGATTTTGAATAAAATCGAAGATGAAATTTTTACTAAAGCAAAAGAGAACTTTAGCATACATTGGGTACAGGTAAATAATATACCGGCAACTCCGTCGGGGAAACCGCAGATAATAAAAAATTTTATTGCAGAGAAATTGACATAATATTTTCATTTAAAATCAAAAAAAGTAAATGGGCATCTTGAGGCAAATAGCAGAATATTTATACATAAAAAAACGAGACCCGAATGCACCGCGTAATAAATACATAAAATATATGCATGGCATGAACCGGATTTCCTTATTGATGTTTGTGGTAGCATTAATTATAATGCTGATACGGTTTGTGATTATTCCTTTGTTTAAACCTCACCCCTAACCCCTCTCCGTCCCGATTAACTATCGGGAGAGGGGGGAATCGCAGCGCATCGGTCTAAAATATTTCTAATAAGTAATAAAATCATAAATACTTCTTGCTGCATTTGCAGAGGCATTACCACCTGCGGATAAAAGATTTTTTAGAGCAGCATAATCTTTTTGTATTTGTTTTTTGCGTTCAGGATTATTGAGTAAGTCTGATAACTCTTTTACAAGGTTTTCAACAGTTAAATCATGTTGAATTAATTCTTTCACAACCATCTTATCCATTATCAAATTAACCAGCGCAATGTATTTTACTTTTATTAATCGTTTGGCAATTTGATAACTGATATTGCTTCCTTTATAGCATACCACTTCAGGCACACCGAATAAAGCAGTCTCCAAAGTCGCCGTACCACTTGTTACCAGCGCGGCTTTTGCATGCGTCAATAAATTATATGTTTCATTTCTTACTGAAGAAACATTGTTATAATGCTGCATCATTTTATCATAAAAGTTATCGTTTACACCTGGCGCTTTTGCAACAATGAAGTTGTATTGAGGAAATGATTTTGATACCTGAAGCATCAGGGGAAGCTTTTTTTGTATCTCCTGTTTGCGACTGCCGGGGAGAAGGGCAATAACGTTTCCCGTTTCTTGTTTCTCGTTTCTTGTTTGGTGTTCTTCATTCGATGATTCATCATTATTATCAAAGGTGAAAGATTCTTCGCTCACTCCAGACTTGTGACTGCCGACTGCCAACTGCTGACTGCCAACTGCTGCCTGCTGATAACTCTCAACAACCTGCACCAATGGATGCCCTGCGTATTCAACATCCCAGTTCCATTTGTTTTGATAATACTCTTTTTCAAACGGCAATATCACGAGCATCTTATCAATATACTTTTTCATCTTAGGCACACGACTTTCTTTCCATGCCCATACCTGCGGAGATATATAAAAAACTATTTTAAAGTTTTGTTGCTTTGCCCATTCAGCAATGCGTAAATTAAAACCGGGATAATCAATCAATACTAAAACATCCGGTTTAAACTGCTGAATATCTTCTTTGCAAAATTTCAGATTGCGAAGAATAGTTTTTAAATTCATCACAACTTCTACAAAGCCCATAAACGCTAAATCTTTGTAATGCTTTACCAGTGTAGCACCAGCAGCCTGCATTAAATCTCCGCCCCAGCAGCGAACATTTGCTTCCTTATCCAAAAGCTTTAATTCTTTAATAAGATTGCTGCCATGTAAATCGCCACTGGCTTCTCCTGCTATGATGTAGTATTTCATAAACCCCTAACCCCTAAATGGGAATAATGTTATTAATTGAACAAAGATATTAAGCGGATTGGGTGTACAATCATTTGGCAACGATAAACGAAAAACCAGAAACGATAAACGAAAAACTTTTCTACGAAAACGTATATTGCACCCGATGGCAAAAGCTGCAAAAACAAAAAAAGAAAGACCTCTTATTTTAATTACAAATGATGATGGAATTACTTCACCGGGTCTTAAAGCTTTGGTGGAATGTGTGAAAGACCTTGGCAAAGTAGTGGTGGTAGCTCCTGATAAAGCGCAGAGCGGAATGGGTCATGCAATAACTATTGGTCACCCTTTGCGCATGCATTCATTTCCTTCTCTCGATGGTATTGAAGCATATCAATGCAGCGGCACGCCTGTTGATTGTGTAAAGCTTGCCGTAGATAAAGTGCTCCACCGCAAGCCCACTCTTTGCTTAAGCGGAATTAATCACGGCGCCAATCATTCCATCAATGTAATTTATTCCGGCACCATGAGTGCAGCGCTTGAAGCATCTATAGAAAGCATACCCAGCATAGGTTTCAGCCTGCTCGATTATAGCATTGAAGCAGATTTTACCGGCGCTCAGAAGTTTGCTAGAATATTGGTGCAGCAAATATTAAATCAAAAAAATGATAAGCATATTTGTCTCAATGTGAATATTCCTGCAGTGCCTGTGGAATTATTAGAGGGTTTAAAAGTATGCCGTCAGGCTTATGCGAAATATGAAGAAAAGTTTGATGACCGCAAAGACCCGCACGGAAGAAATTATTATTGGCTCACCGGCGAATTCGTAAATTTCGACAAAGGAAAAGATACCGATGTATGGGCGCTTGAACATAATTACATAAGTGTAGTTCCTGTGCACTTCGACATGACCGACTATAAGCAAAAAGAAAAGCTCGAAAAAAGTATTCACTCATAATGCTCAAAAAAGATAATCTCATTCTGGGTTTTGTTCTTGGATTAATAGCTCCGCTCTTTGGTATGTTAGCATTTTATTTCTGGAAATTTTATCCTGCCTATTCATTAAAAGATTTTTTTACAGTGCTTCTTTTACAAACAACGCTCATCACAGGCATTGTAAGCTTTTCCTTATTTACAAATGTGGCAATACTCACGTACTATGTAAACACAAAAAGAGATAAAGCCGTAATAGGAATTTTTATTGTTACCTGCATCTATGTTTTAGCAGCACTCATCATTAAATGGACTGCGTAAATTTTTTAGCATTTTTTAAAAGCATTTCTTTCAGGCGTAAAATATTGAGAAAAGAACTTTAAAAAAAGCTGCTTCATTTTTGAAACAGCTTTTTAAATCAACAATTAAGCCTTACTTTTAAACCTTATTTAGTTAATATCATTTTCTTGCTGTCAATCATTTTTTCATCAACAATTAATGAGTAGTTGTAAGTTCCTGAGATAAGAGAGCTTCCATCAATATTTACAGAACCCGCACCACCATTAGTTATTTGAATTTGCTTTAAGGTTCTGCCATTATTATCGCATATCAGCAATTGAGCATTTTTAAAACCCGAAGGAATATTATAACTGATGCTTGTTGTTTTATAAAAAGGGTTTGGGGTGTTTTGTTGAAGTAAAACCATTTCTGGTTTCTCGTTTCTCGTTTCTCGCTGTTGACTTATGAGTGTCTGGTTGCCAGAAACAATAATAGATTTTAATTCATTCATTTCAGATTTTAATTCATCATTCTTTTTAGAAAGCTCCTGCATTCCTTTTATAAGAACAGGAATAATATCTGCGTACATTACACCAAGCCTTGCAGCGGGTACTTTAGTTCTCTTTCCGGTTACTTCATCAATTTCATATTCCCAGTCACTTACAACTTCGGGTAATACTTTTTTAATTTCCTGTGCAATTACTCCAAGCTTATCACCTTCATCAGCATTATTTTTCCAGTTAAATTTTACAGGGCGGAGTTTCATTATATCTTTCAAACCATAATTCAAATCACGAATATTTGTTTTATCTCTTGCGTCTGATGTATTAATTGTTCCGTCAACAGCCCATACATCTTTCCACCTGTTTGTGCTATTTCCAAGGCTTGAATAATTATCTGTATAGGGTACAAGGTTGCTATTGACCGATAATATTAATGAGCCTCCATCCTGAATAGTTTCAAGAGAACCAATGCCAATTATAGCACCTGTAGTATTGCCAACCTGTAATGTTCTTGTACCGGGAATTGTTTGTATTCCCATATTGCCCAAAAAGCGTGAAGAGCCGCTTACATCCAATCTGTATGAGGGTGTCTTTGTATTTAAACCAACAAATCCATTGTCGTGATTAATAATAAAATTGGAAGCATACAAAGCAGGTTGTGCATCAATCCCAAAATCTCTGGTAGACACATCGTAGCCTAATGTAGCAAAGAGAGTGTCTTCATGTTTAAAAGCTATAACAGGATTAGTAAAAGTACCATTCGCTCCACTATTTCTTAAAGTTAGCAACGGTTCATCGTAAATAGTTCCGCTATTGTTCTCAATCTGCATCGTCCCAAATAAATGAAGATATGCGGCAGGAGTTTTGGTACCGATACCAATTTTGCCACCAGACGTTAAACGCATTCGCTCCACATTATTAGTCCTGAGAACGAGAGGCTTGTTATCAGTTGTTCCTACAAAATTAGTGGTGGCATCAATTCCCGCATTGCCGGTTAAACTCCAGTCTTGTGAAAAAGCCTGGTTGAAAAAGATTGTGCAGCCGAATACAACTGCAAGACGAAAATTTTTTTTCATAAAAATGATTTTTGTTTTTGATTAATTAATTTGATAAATGAATAAGAACGTTGGTCATGACTTGTGTAAAAATATTATCAGCAAAAGGCTCTTTACAAATCTGATGAGTGAAAGGCGGCGTTGAATTATTAAGCGGTGTACTGTTTTAAAAGTTAAACATCAACAATGAGTGAATGGCTGATTTGAATGAGTAAGCGGTGAATTAAACTTCTTTTTATAATTTAATTTTGTGCAGTTGAAATCGGGTAATGATAATGAAGAAAAAAACTTTATACCTATTGCTGCTTTTATCTCTATGCAATTTTTTGCATAGTCAGGATACAACAGGATTACATGAATGTCAGCAGGCATATATTGCTGCAAAAGATGATACATCCCGCATCAATGCACTGAGAAAAATTTCTGTGCTTTATAATACCATGAATGCAGACACAGCAATTTATTTCGCAAAAAAAGCGCTGGCTTTGGCTGAAAAAATTAACTGGACAAAAGGCATTGCACAGAACTGTTTAAATCTCGGGGTATTTCTCATGGCTACTTCAAATTATGACAGTGCACTTTATTATGATACCAAAGCGCTTGAAGCGGCAAAGGTTGTGGGAGACAGCAATCGCATAGCACTCATCTTTATTAATCGCGGTACTGCCTATACTGAAACGCAGCAATATGAAAAAGCAATGGCTGACCTGATTGAAGCAATGCATATAAGTGAAGAAACTAAAAATAAGGACAGGCAGGCCCGAACAGCACAATCTATTTGTGAGGTGTACATGTATCAAAGAAATTACGATGCAGCAAAGCCCTGGGCAGAGAAAGCATTACAACTGGAAACAGAACTTCAGGATGAAGAACAGCAGGCTGCTGCAGAAATGACACTGGGTGGAATTTATTCCACTAAAAAAGATTTTCAGAAAGCAGAGCATTATTTACTCGATGCCATTAAAAAAGCCGGCAAAACAAACCGCTCTGAAATACTTGTTGCATGTTATCTTAGTTTAAGTGACACTTACATTGAAACGCACAGGTATCAACAGGCAATTGCGATTTTGCAGAAGGGGCTTAGTTATGCTGAAGCCTCTCATCACGCAGAGCAGATTGCTTCTTTATACATTAACCTCGGCAATGCTTACTTTGGAAGTAAAAAATTTGCAGAGGCTTTGTATGCTCATCAAAAAGGATATGAAACAATAAAAGGGCAGAGTGAATTTCAGCAAGATCAGTTTATGATTCTTGAAGGAATGGCGAAATCGTACTCGGCACTTGGTAATTTTGAAAAGGCTTATGAAACAAGTGTTCTTGCTGCTGCAATTAAAGACAGCGCCGTAAAAAAAGAACAGGATCAAAAGCTGCTAAGCCTGCAAACACAGTTTGAAACCGGTCAAAAAGAAAAAGAAAATCAATTGCTGAAATCTGAAAATATTGCAACGGCTGCACTGCTTCACGAAAAAGAAATATTATTAATTGCTGCGATTATCGGAATAATTATGCTGACGGGTGTATTGTATTTGGTGTATCGCAACCGAAAAACAAAAATTAGGAACATTGAAAAACTTAGAGCACTGAATGCACAGCTTGAAGAACAGAAAGAAGAAATCACTCGCATCAATACTCTTCTTGAATTAAAAGCCCTGCGTGCACAAATGAATCCCCATTTTATTTTTAACTGCATGAGCTCTATACAGGAGTGTATGCTAACAAACAGGCTTGATGATGCCAACACTTATCTTTCAAAGCTTTCAAGGCTATTGCGCATGGTATTAATTCATTCTGATGATGAAAGTATAACGCTTGATAAGGAATTGGAGATGCTGCAGCTTTATTTGCAATTAGAATCTGTACGATTAAAAGGAAGCTTTGAATATTACATTAATGTGCAGGAAGATGTGATGACAGAAGATATTTTAGTGCCCACCCTTATTCTTCAGCCCTTTGCTGAAAACGCAATCTGGCATGGGCTTTTAAACAAACCCGCAGAGAGAAGACTGCAAATATCTGTAAGCCTTGAAAACAACATGATTCATTGCACAATAGAAGATAATGGCATCGGAAGAGAAAAAGCCGCTTCATTAAAAAAACTGCACAAAAAATATTCTTCACGCGGAATTCAGCTTGTAGAAAAAAGATTAAAAATATTAAAACAACAAACAGAACAACCCGATACCGAATTTAAAATATATGATTTGCATAATGATGTACAGGAACCTGCAGGCACAAGAGTTGAAATCACTTTACCTGTCGTAATTTCGTGAAGTAACAGGATATGGTCTCACGGCTCAAAGCCGTCTGACCGATATTGTACTTCACGCTATGATAAAAACACTAATAATAGACGACGAAGAGAGTACGGTAAACGTGCTGCAACTTTTGCTTAAAAAAAATATTCCGCAAATAGATGAGATACACACAGCCGTTGGTGCTGCACAGGGTTTGCAAATGATACAGCAGGTAAAGCCTCATTTGCTTTTTCTTGATATTGAAATGCCTTTGATGAACGGATTTCAATTGCTTGAACATTTTCCCGAGCATGATTTTGAAGTGATATTTGTTACCGCTTATGACCAGTATGCAATCAAGGCAATTAAATTCAGCGCTCTTGATTATTTGCTGAAGCCGATTGATACAGAGGAATTGAAGCGGGCTGTGGAGCGCTTTGTGCAAAAGCAATATAACAGGCAATCACAAAAACCATTATTTGAAAATCTCTTATACAATTTAAAGCTGCCCGAAACTGATGACTACAGGCTCGCTATTTCAACCCATGAAGGAACTTTTTTTTATCACCCTGATGAAATAATCCGTTGTGAAGCCACCGGCAATTATACCCGCTTTTATCTTAAAGAAAAAAAACCGCTACTTACTTCCAAAACGCTTAAAGAATATGAAGATATGCTGAGTGATGAGCAATTCATAAGAGTACATCGCACACATTTGGTAAACAAAAAATACATCCGTTCTTTTTCTCCTGACCATGAATTAAAAATGAGCGATGGTTCAGTGGTAGAAGTTTCGAGAAGAAAATGGGATGTAGTGAAAACAAGACTTACACAGCATTGACTAATAGGGTAGGTGTGTAAACTGAATAATAGAAAGAGTGAATGTAAGCGGGCAGATTACTAATTTAAAATTCTTTACTGCCGTTTGCCTGGTATGAAAACCTGAAAGTATAATAACGTGGTATATCGGTAGCAGCATCGGGCACAGCAGGTGCATCTTTATAATAGCTTAGAATTTCAACCTTTGCATATTTGCCGGAAGCTGTTCGTATAATTAATAAATTCCCGGGAATAGGAGTAACAACATTGGTAATAAAATTATAGAGATACCAACCATTGCCTGAGCCGATGGGAATAGCATAAGCCGTAGGAGAAACAGCATTATTATCCGTACGAAAAACAGAATCATTTGCAACTGCAGTATAATTTTCGAAAGTAGTGCTGCGCTGCACAAATGCACCGCCATTGCTTGGTCCGCTGGTACCGCCATTAATAATAATAGTGGTTGTACGAAAACCTATATCCCATTTTGCAGTAGCTGAATCTGCTATAGACACCAGTTCATTTCTTTCTAAGGAATATAAAGCAAAATGGTCGCCAATAACGGCGGGGTCTGCTACCAGATTTTTTACACTGTCTGATACAACAGTTACTGCAGGCGTTGTTTCGTTTTTGCTGCACGCTGTAATGCCAATGAATGCCAGGATTGACATGATTGCAAAATTTGAACTGAACTTTTTCATATTACTTACTTTTATTTTGATTACGTATGAATGAATAACTGATTGTTGCATACAGCACTCTTCCTTGCACATTGGGCGAATACTGAATGTCTTTATAATTGAAAAGATTATCACAGCCTGCCTGAACCTTTAAGCCATTATGAAAAGATTTTCCTGCACTGAAATTTATTTCAAGAAAATCTTTTGAGAGTTGGTCGCCACGGTTAAAGTAGCCATTGCCATCCGTATCTTCAGCTCCCCATCCGCTTCTGTAAATGCTTCTTATATTGGCAAACCATCCTTTATTGTTTTCATAGAATATTTTTAGATTGGCCATATTACGGCTTCTGTTAAACAGTCCTTTATAATCGTTGGTGGTAAGCTGGTAAACCACACCCTTATCTCTTCCAAAAACATTTTCTTCTTTAATTGCTTTCAATGCGTCTTTATCCGCAGTATATAATAATTGATAACCTGCAATTAATTGAATAGTTTTTGTAAGCTTACAACTAAGCTCTGTTTCCAAACCTTGTGTATATATTTTGTTTAGATTAAAATAAGAATACACATAAGCATTATTTGTTTTTTGAGCGATGGGTTTAAAGTCAATCAAATCTTTAATATCATTTCTAAAGAGATTTAGATTGATATTAAATTGAGGAGTAAGCGAATAATTAACTCCCGCATTCATTCCCACAGATGTTTCAGGCTTTAAAGGATTGATGGCGGCGGGAGAAATAAAAATGGATTGAATTTCGCCCTGCTGTTGTAAATGCTGCATTCCGCTTTGTACTTCAAGATTGCCTAAAACGGTATATCCTGTGCCCGCCGCATTATTTGTAAAGTTGAGATACAACTGTCTGAAATCAGGAGCTTTGAAACCCCCGCCAACAGAGGCATTGATACGAATTTTATGGCCTAACCTTTTTTGTATTGCAATCTTTGGACTTACATGCGATTGATAGTTTTCATTATAATCGTAACGGGCGCCTGCAAAAATTAACCAGCTTGCAGTTGGGTTCCATTCATATTGCGTAAACACATAACCAATATTATTTTTTCTTGTTACAATGTTTTCATCGTAGCGGTTTGAGCGAACATTATCTAATGTCCATCCGGCGCCGGTAATTAAATTCATTTTGTTATTCAATTTCCAGTCTGTTTGATCTTCAATGCGGGCAAGGTTTTGTTTGAAATAATCGTAGTAAGAATAATTCTCAGAAGTATTTGCATGAGCATACACTTGGTTGGTAACCGCTTTATAATTAGTGTAATAAAAATGAAGACTGCTTTTTAGTTTATCAGAAAAATGATGCTCAATTGCAGCATGAATGTTTGCATCATCTATAGTTGCATCACCGGAAATGGTTTGAGTGCTGTCTGATGCATCCTTTGCTGAATAAGGTTTTGTACGTTGTTCTTCTTTAAAATATCTAACATTTAATGTGGCTGCTGTTTTTGCTGAAATACTATATCCTGTTTTAAATTGTAGTGTGTAATTATGAAACGGGTCTTGTGTGTTGCCTGCAATATACCTGTTGAGGTCGTAGCCTGCAGCGCTGTAATAATTACTTTGCAGTGAGGCGTAATATTTGTTTTTTAAGGATGCACCATTCGCATTAATATCTGTTGTTCCAAAACTTCCGTAACGCAGAGAGGCTTCTGCATTGGTTTCTGTTGGTTTCTCAGTAATGATATTAATAACACCTGCAAGAGCCTCACTTCCATACAAGCTGGATGAAGGACCTTTTACAACTTCAATTTTCCTAATATTATTTACTGTAATTCTTGACAAGTCTAATACACCACCGGTTCTTCCTATCACAGGCTCACCATCAATCAATATCAATGTATAATCAGGGTTTAAACCCTGCATTTGTATTCCATTGCCAAAGCTGCTTGTAATAAAAATGCCTGACTGCTCATTTAAAATATCGTTCAAACGCACAGAACCGCTTTGCAGAATAGTTTGTTTTGATATGATTGCAGCAGGCACAGCTACATTAGATAATATGTGCTCGCTTCTTGTTGCAGTAACAATTACCTCATCTAAAATTTTCACAGAAGTGTCTTTTGCAGTTTGTGCTTGTACAGGATGAATACAGAAAAAAATAGCAATGCCTGTTAGACAAAATGATTTTAGTATGAATGTGGTGTTGCTTTTGCTCACAATAATTTTCTGAGCAGCAAAAATGCAGCAGCATTCGTTATTTTAAATCACAGAAAAAGAAAGTTACAATGAAATGACAATGCGAATTATAAACAAAAAAAAGGCAACCTTTTTACTGAAGGGATTCATCAAAAGTATTTGTTCCTCAAAATCAATTCCCCTTATCTTTGCCATCCTGAAAAATAAAAAGGATCGGTAGTTCAGTTGGTTATCTCACCTCAGGCGAGACGCCCTGTATTTGGTTGAAATAACGAGACGGGTTTGGGAAGTTCTTAAAATAAAATTTATTGGATCGGTAGTTCAGTTGGTTAGAATGCCGCCCTGTCACGGCGGAGGTCGCGGGTTCGAGTCCCGTCCGGTCCGCTTATAAATTTTCTAATGGCTTGTAAATAAATGATTTACAAGCCATTTTTCGTTTCGGGGTAAACATAGGGTAAACAATTCAAAAAGCGGGTGTAAAAGCATATAATCCTTTCGCTGATTGCTTCGCTAAAAAATGCAACTGCTGATATTTTGAAAGATTGGAACAATAGTATTCATCCAATGCTTTTGCATAACCTTCTGTTATTAGTATTTCATTCAAGCAACTACCATCAGGTAAAATTATGTATGCTAATTGCCTCTTGTAAAAATCAAAAAAATATTTCTCTTCTGTTATCAATGTAATGTTTGTGCCGGGTGGCGCAATCGTTAAAACAAAGTCTGTTGATTTTCTGCCCAACTGAATTAAAAACTCACCTGCTACCCTCGCTTTCATTTCATCTTCAATCAGCTTTCTATTTCTTTTATTCTCTGGTGCGTCAAGACCGTATAAACGAATTTCTTTTTCATCTTTTGAAAAAAAGTTTTGTACCATAAAACTGTCTCCATCTAAAACTCTGGTGATTTTACAATGAGTTTCTATTAAATATGGTGCGATAGCATCAAATTGCATTGTTTTACTTATTGATAGTCAAATACTTATAACAAAAGT
>JBBRBB010000032.1:0-45331 GCA_038206235.1 Chitinophagales bacterium | reverse complement strand
TTATATTATATCTCTGGTTCGAATACGATTTTTTAAGATTTCATTTTTTTAAAACTTTAGGTTGTTGATAAATTTTGTTTTCATCCGGCTGCCAGCGTTGCCTTTGTAATAGAAAATCAATAAACTATTTTTTTGTTACCCCTGTGAAGAAAAATTTTGCCGTATTTTAGAATAATAAATGCACCCCGATAATAAATACATACAGGCTCTTATTGAAAACGATACAGTTGTTTTAAATGAAATGTATTCTAAGTATGCTGATAAAATAAAATGGATGATTCTTAAAAACAACGGCACAGAGCAGGATGCGGCAGATATTTTTCAGGAAGCACTATTATCTATTTATGATAAAGCAGTAAGAAATGAATTTCAGTTGACCTGCCCTCTCGAAGCTTTCCTGTTTTTAATTTGCAAAAACAAATGGATAAATGAGCTAAACAGGCGAAAAAACAGCAGGGTAACAATTACCGATACCGGCGGATTTATAATAGCCGACGATGTAAAAAAGCAGGCGGAAGATTGTTTATTACAAGAACAACGAATGGAATTACTCGAGGAAAAAATTAAAGAGATGAATGAAGGCTGTAAAGAACTCCTGCGATTAAGCTGGAGCGGAAAACCGCTTGAGGAGGTAGCACAGATATTAAAAGTATCTTATGGTTATGTTCGTAAAAAGAAATCTGAATGCGTTGCTGCGTTAATGAAGCTAATGAAACAATCTCCACAATTTAATATACTAAAATGGAATTTATGACCAATGAAGATTATGAAATGATTGAAGCCTACATGAATAACGAACTTACAGGCGATGACTTGCAACAGTTTCAGCAAAGATTATCTGCTGATGAAGAGTTTGCAAAAGAAGTAAATTTATACGGGTTTATAAATGATAATATGAAAACATCTATCCAGCATCAAACACAAAGACAACAGTTGAACAAAACCCTCACTCAGCTTGGTAATCAGCATTTCAAAATACAAAAAGAAAAATCTAAAATCGTTTCATTCAACCGATTTAAATGGTTAGCCGCCGCCGCCGCTGTATTTGCAATTATTATTTCTGTATATCTTCTTACCAATCAAAATCAGTTATCATCCCAGCAATTATATACTGAACATGCAAAATACAATTCCATAAGCTTTGAAAGAGGCAATACAGATTCTGCTCTTTTAATTCCGGTAAAATTTTACAACAGTAAAAATTATGCTGCAGCAATTCCTTTTTTTGAAACGTATTTGAAACAGTATCCCGCAAATACTGAAATAGCTCTTACATTAAATATCTGCAGAATAGAAACAGGCTTATACGATAATGCAATAAACGGATTAGATTCAATTATTGCAAAACAAAATGCTTTTCTTTACCAGGCACAATGGCTTAAAGCGCTTGCTTATTTAAAGCAGGATAAAAAAGAGGAGTGCAAAAATATTCTTGAGCAAATACCACCCGAAGCAGATACTTATGCTGAAGCGCAGTCTTTATTAAAACGACTAAAATAGTTTTCAGTCTCCAGTTTGCAGTTTGCAGTTTCAGGTTTCGGACAAACGATAAACCACAAACAATAAACGATAAACGTTTTAACCTCATCTCAACTCCTGCATCTCAACCAGGCGATTATAAATTCCACTATGCTTCATCAATTCTGCATGAGTTCCTCTTTCTGCTATTTCTCCTTTTTGTAAAACAATAATTTCATCTGCATGGCGAATAGTCGAGAGCCTGTGCGCAATAACAATACTGGTGCGGTTTTGCATCATTTTATTTATGGCATCCTGCACCAGGCGCTCACTCTCTGTATCGAGAGATGAAGTGGCTTCATCCAAAATTAATATCGGCGGATTCTTCAGCACTGCTCTTGCAATAGTTAATCGTTGCCGTTCACCGCCGCTCAGCTTGCCGCCTCTGTCTCCTATCATCGTATCAAATCCCAATTCTTTCTTCAAAATAAAATTGTATGCATTGGCAACTTTTGCTGCATCTTCAATTTCTTTCCTGCTGGCATCAGGCTTGCTAAGTGCAATATTATTAGCGATAGTATCATTAAATAATATCGGCTCCTGCGTTACAATACTTATTTGTTCTCTCAAGCTTTGTAATGAATAGTCTTTAATATTTATTTCATCAATCAATAATTCTCCGCTTGTTACATCGTGAAAGCGGGGAACTAAATCTGCCATTGTGCTTTTGCCCGAACCCGATGAACCAACAAGCGCAATTGTTTTTCCCTTTTCAATACAGAGATTAATGTTTTTTAAAACAGGAATATCCGCGTAACTAAAATTTACATTTCTGAACTCGACCGAGCCATTGAAATTTTTTAAGCCAACAGCATTTTGTTTTTCCTGTACCACAACAGGCGCATTCAGTATTTCGTTTATGCGGTCTAGTGTAGCGCTGCCGCGCTGCACATTATAGAATGCAGTAGATAATGCTTTTGCAGGATTAATAATTTGTGAGAAGATGGCGATGTATGTAATAAACTCTCCCGGCGATAAAATGCTTCCTGATAATACAAGCCTTCCGCCAAACCACAGCACGCCGCATAAAATGCACACACCTAAAAATTCTGATAAGGGTGAAGCAAGGTCTCTGCGATAATATATTTTATTTTTTATGTGAAACTGTTCACTGGTAAGCTTGTCGTAGCCCGCATACATTTTTTGCTCAGCATTAAATGCTTTTATAATGCGAAGACCGGTTAAGGTTTCTTCGAGATGACTTAATATTTCTCCCCATTTTACCTGCGCTCTGTTTGTTTGCTTTTTCAGAGTACGCCCTATTCTTCCTACAACAAATCCGGTTACAGGTAAAAAAAGAAATACGAACAGCGTTAATTGCGGACTGATATAAAAAAGAAAAATCAACACACCAATAATATTCAGCGGCTCTTTAATCATTCCATCCATGGCAGCGGTTACAGAATTTTCCAGTTCAATAACATCGCTGCTGCTACGGCTCATGATATCTCCTTTGCGCTGTTCGGTGAAATATCCTATGGGCAACTCCAATAATTTATGATAAATCGCAGTAGTGTATTTTTTCGATACCGAATTACGAACCGGTGTAAGGAAATAAGACGAGAGATATAAAAAAAGATTTTTTAGAAATATGGTAATGATGATAAAAATGCAAATGATACCCAGCGCATATACTTTGCTATGTACTGAAATAATATTTTTAAGATAAGCATAAAAGGTTTCTTTAATCCCTGAGTTCGCCGTAATGTTGTTTACAGCATTTCCGTTTACAAGATTTTGGTTTTGAAAAATAAGGTCGAGGAATGGGCTCAGCATGCCGATGGAAGCCAATCCAAAAACAATCGAGAGCAGAATAAAAAGAGCATATAGAAAAATATTTTGTTTATAGTCTTTAATGTAGCTGAAAATCCTGACAATTTTTTTCATAAAACATGGTAGCATTAATTGTAACAGCAACAAAGTAACTAATTTTACAATCAACAAAAAGGTAAAGCAATGCAAGAGGGAAAACGTCAGCGCCAGGTGGCAGGCATTATACAGGAAAGCATGAGTGATATTTTCTTACGATTAAGTCTCAATATGCTCAATGGCGGCATGGTGTCTATATCATCAGTAAAAATTACACCTGATTTACTCGAAGCAAGAATCTATCTTAGTTTTTATAAAATACAGGATGAAAAATCCGCCTTAAAAAAAATTGAAGCAAGAAGCCGGGAAATAAAAAAAGAGCTTACACAAAGAGTAAAGCACCAGCTTCGCCGCATGCCTGTAATTAGTTATTTTATTGATGACACGCTGGAGCATGCATTTAAAATGGAAGAACTTTTTAAACAGATAAGCAATAGGCAATAGGCAATAAGGAATAAGGAGTAAGATTAAAATAGAAAAGAGATTCATCGATAATGACCTAACGACTTCCACCACAAACTTGTAAACTTGTAAACTCGTAAACTCGTAAACTTGTAAACCCGTAAACTTGTAAACTTGTAAACTGTAAAATGTAAACTGTAAACTCCCTTGAACTTCCTCTTCGCCTGGCGATATTTCAAATCAAAAAAATCTACCAATGCCATCAACATTATTGCATGGATTAGTGTGCTGGCAATTATGGTAAGCACCGCAGCTCTCATCATTGTATTGAGTGTATTCAATGGTTTTGAAAGCTTAGTAAAAAGTTTGTACAGCGATTTTTATACTGACGTTAAAATAATTCCTGTTCATGGAAAGTTCATCATAATAGATTCTGCACTTACTCATAAAATAGCAGCAGTGCCGGGAGTTAATAAATTAAGTTTTGTAGTTGAAGAAAAAGCCGTGCTGGTAAATGATGACTATCAGAGCATCGTATTTTTAAAAGGTGTTGATGAACATTATACAGAAATAAGTCATGTGCAAAATCATATTGAAAGAGGAAAGTTTAATCCCGGAAATACAGATGAGCCTTTTATTGTAGCAGGCGCCGGAATAGCAAATGCAGTAGGCGCAGACCCCGAAGCTCCGCTGCAAAACCTTGTTTTATATCTCCCCAACAGAAAGGCAAAAGTCTTCAACAGTCTCGATGCCATGCATTCTTATAATGTAACTGCTTCGGGAATATTTTCTGTGCAGCAGGAATTCGATGATAAATATGCTTTCACCAATCTCGGCTTTGTGCAGTATATGCTCGACCTGCAACCCAACGAATACACAGGGCTTGAACTATCACTCAAAAAAAACACCGATGCCCAAAAAGTAAAATCACAATTACAACAGGCAGTTGGGAAAATTTTTTTAGTGCAAACGCGTTACGAGCAAAACCAAAGCTTGTTCACCATTATGCAAATAGAAAAATGGATAATCTATGCCATACTCTCTCTTATACTCACGGTAGCTGCTTTTAATATGATAGGCGCCTTAACCATGCTGGTGCTCGAAAAAGAAAAGGACATCGCCGTTTTAAAAGCCATGGGTGCACACGATGCCCGCATAAAAAATATTTTCATCACCGAAGGCTTTGTGCTCGCAGGCGCAGGCGGGCTTGCAGGGATGCTCATTGCTTTTGTTGTGTGTTACCTGCAACTAAAATATCGTTTAGTAAAACTGCAGGGCGGCACTTTCATTATAGATTATTATCCTGTACAAATGCGGCTGCCCGATTTTTTATTAGTAGCATTCACTGTAATGCTCGTGTCGCTGTTTGCTTCGTGGCTGCCCGCAAAAAAAGCATCTGCACAAATGTTTTCGCTAAAGAGCTAAGAAACTTTTTTATGAGCCGGAACTTTTTTTGAGACCTAAATTTACCACAAAGCTCCCTCTTTGTACAAATCGAAAAGACAGGCAACAAGATTAAAAGTAAAATGAAGGATAACGCCATACCAAATGGTATTATATGTTTTGCGCATGGCGCCAAGTAAAATGCCAAACGGTATTAGCCAAAACAAGGAGAGAAAGCTAAGATGAATTGCTGCAAAGGCAATACCTGTAACCAATATCACGAGACGCTCATTTAAAAAAACACTGAGGCTGTTATAAATAATTCCGCGGAAAGCAAGCTCCTCAAATATTGCGGGATTAACAGCGATGGAATACAACATAACCAGTGCGGGCATCTTGTAAATTTTGTATGTGCTGTAAAAACTTATCTCCGTTCCAAAAAAAGATAAGTTCATTTTGGTTACTATAATATTTACAATGGCTGAAAATATGATTGCCAGTGATATTGCACCGGTAAGCCTTGTAAAATTGAAATTATTAAAGCGAAGCAATGGCTTAATGCTTTGCCAGTTTATTTTCACATAGAGAAGCGTGATAGCTGCCATTACAATTTCAACCCAAAATAATCTGTCGTAGCTCCCGAACCAATCGGTGAATTGCACCAAGAGGCAAATAAACAAATAGATAATATAAAAGAAAAAAGAGGATTGAATATTTGTGTTGCTGAAAATGCTGGTTCTTGGAGCATCAAAACCCTGAAAGGCTCCGCAATTGTGGCAAAACCTATGATGCCCTTTTACAGTTGTCCAGCATTCATCGCATTGATATATATTGATGCTCCCGTTACTCACTTTTATTTATTTGCAATTCCTCCTTGATTAAATCAGCCTTATAAGCGCCCTGCATACCGCGAAGTAAAAAGAACAAGAGCAACATGCATATCATTATTCCATACACTCCCTGCGCAGTGGTGAATGACTCTGTTATTTTTCCAAAAATATTAATCGTTGAAAATGTCATCATAACAATAAAGCTCATAAGCATAGCGCTAAAGGGATTTTTACGGCTCCAGTGCGCCAGCGTAAAAAAAAGAGCGGAGAGCATAAGAGACACGATGGTATAAGCATATCTTTTATCAAGCTGGGAGAAGAAAAAACCAAAACCTGCCAGGGAAAAAACAGCCATTACATACAAAGCAATTCTTGCATAGTTAATTTCTGCTTCACTTTTGCTAAGCAATTCTTTTCTTTGTCTTCTGCGAAGATTATATACCGTAAGCATTTGCTCATTTTTATTCAAAGGAAATCCGCAATAAGTACAAAATAAATACTCGCTGCTGTTTACGTATTTGCATTTGGGGCATACACATACTTTTAACTCATCATGCTGATGAATCTTTGGCTGCAGCGAATGAATGTAGTTGGCTTTTTGTGTATTAAAATGGCGCACAAAAATTTTATTCAATTAATTTTTATGGGCTGCAATGTAATTTATTGCAGTAACTAAAGTATCCAAATCCTGCAGGGTTGTATACACATGCGGTGTAATTCGCACACAACTTATATTTTCCCAGTTAATTCCAACTGTATGTATTTTGTAGGTATTGAATAAACGGCTATCAAAATCAGCAGGGGTAAGTCCATCAATGCTTACGCCGCAAATAGCGCAGGCATATTGCGGTTTTAATGATGTATGTAATTTTACACCGGGAGTTTTTTCAACTTTCTCTGCCCAATAATTTTTTAAATAGCGAATTCTGTCTTCTTTTCTTTTTGCGCCTATGGCATTATGAAAATTCAATGCTTCGCCAATTCCCTGCTCAATGGGGAAGCTGCGTGTGCCAAGCGTTTCAAACTTTCTTATATCACTGCTGTGCGGCTTATCGTTACACAACAAAGGCCATATCTTTTCAATCTTATCTTTTTTTATCCATAACATGCCGCTGCCAATTGGAGCGCTTAAAAATTTATGCAGGCTGCTTCCAAGATAATCACATTGCAGTTCAGGAATTTTAAAATCAAGCAAACCAAATGAGTGCGCTCCATCACACAAAACTTCAATGCCTTTTGCATGAGCCATTTCAGCAATTTTTTTTACGGGCATAATTTGCCCCACCCAATTAATGATGTGTGTAACATGGATCAATTTGGTTTGCGGTGTAATAGCATTTGCATAAGCATCTACAATTTCATTGTCATTTTCTATGGGGAAATTAAAATTGAGCTGAGTATATTTTATTCCTTCACGCATGGCCCGTTGCTTCCATGCATTTATCATGTTAGGATAATCCTGCTTTGCGCCAATTATTTCATCGCCTGCTTTTAAATCAAGACCATAAATTATTGTATTAAGCGCTTCGGTGGAATTACGGTTGATGGCAACTTCTTCTGCATCGCATCCCGCAAGTGTGGCCAGCTTGGTGCGCAATGGCTCACGTCCCTGGTCAAGTATTCGCCACATGAAATAAGAGGGACCTTCATTAGTCATTTTATTATATCGCTCTACAGCCTCCTGCACAATTTTTGGCGATGGACTTACGCCGCCATTATTCAGGTTGATGATATTTGGATTTACGGTGTATGATTGCTGTATCACACTCCAGTAATCCTCATCTTCAGAAATTTGCTGCGCAGACAAACTTTCAATTGCTTTGTTTGCTTTTTCAAATGCGGAACCATGAGATTGATTAAAGAGACTGCCCGCTGTAAATGCTCCGGCAGATAAAGCAAACTGCTGCAAAAATTTTCTTCGGTTACTCATTGGGTATAATTATACCAGAAAGTTAGCAAATTTTAACCGCATTGTGATTGTATCTTTGCAGGAAAGTTTATTTTAAAAGTTATAAGCGGAAATTATCCTTTTTATAAGGGTGTGTATGAAAAAAATTTTATTGATATTATTGCCGATATTTTTCTTTTTAGTAACCGCTGATTCCTTGCGCGCTCAATGCTCTATTTGCACTAAAACCGTTTCCCAATTGGGAGAGAGACCTGCCAAAGGCCTTAATGGCGGAATTATCTATTTAATGCTTACTCCTTTTACGGTTGCCATTCTTTTAGGTGTTCGCTGGTGGAAGCGGGAGAAAGAAGTTATGAAGGATGAAGCGGATAATTGATAACAAAATTCTTATCATCTTAACATCAACAACTCCGCCTGTCAGCCCGTGCCGGTAAGCCCGCCTGAACGGAACGGGCAGGGACGGGAATGACACAGTCGGGCAGGCAACTATCAACTATCAACATTCTTGTATTCAGTTATAAATGTATATAGGTTGAAGTTGTCGCCTGCAGCTTTTATTTTATTTTGCAAATCCTGCCTTCTTATATTTTTCATACGATGCGATTGTATGAGGTGAAATGCTTTTTCTGCAAGCAACTGATATTTTCTTTCTGCAGGCTGAGAATGTTGCTGATGCTGCCTTATAGTATTGAAAAGTTCAGCGATGCCATCTTTTTCTGTAGCAATGGTTTTAATCACAGGTATATTTTTCTTTTGATGAAAAGCAGGCGCCAATCTTAGCTTTAAATTTTTTACAAAGGTTTCTGCGCCGGGTCTGTCCGCTTTGTTCACCACAAATATGTCTGCGATTTCCATTAAGCCTGCTTTCATGGTTTGTACTTCATCGCCGGATTCGGGAACTAATACAACGACCGTGGTATCTGCTAAACCTGCTATCTCAACTTCACTTTGACCAACACCAACGGTTTCAATAATTATTTGGTTGAATGAAGCAGCTTTCATCACATCTGTAATCTCAATTATTTTCGGATTGAGTCCCCCAAGATTCCCTCTTGTGGCCAGAGAACGAATGAATACATTGGGATGATTGTACCATTCGCTCATTCTTAACCTGTCGCCGAGCAGTGCCCCAAAATTAAATGGAGAAGAAGGGTCAACACATAATACACCAACGCGTTGCTTTTGTTTTACAAATTCACCAATGAGTGCATCGGTCAACATGCTTTTGCCTGCACCCGGCGGGCCTGTTATACCAAGTATTTTTGTTTGGGATAATGGAAGACTTTTCAGCAATTCATCGAAACCTTTCGCTTCATTTTCTATCAATGAAATTGCCCTTGACAATGCTTTGTAATCACCTTTGATTAATTTTTCGAGTAATGTCTTCCACATGTAAATAAGTTTAATTAAATTTTTTGGTGATAAGTTGCTTATGGTCTGACCGTCCCGGCCTGTTCCGCAAGGCGGAAGTCTGACCATATATTTTTACTTATCGTTCTCTAATTATTCTTCCCATTTTGTTACGCTTAAAGTCGCGGTAAGCGAGCATTAAATATCTGAAAACTTTCAAAGAATCACGCCCATAAAATATACAGGTTTTTATATTAGCCATTACATACTCCCTGATTTTTGCTGCAAACTTTTCATTGGAATTCTTATACTTATCTTTTAGGTAAAGCATATTCCGGTACATATAATAACAGCGCAGCGGAGAATGAATTATTTTTTGTTTTTTAAGTAAAAAAAAAGATTTAATAGAAGACCTATTAACCTCCACACCCAATTGATGCGTAAGGTAAATATTTGAAAATTGTATACCAGAATATCCAAGCATGTTGGCACGAACACAATAGTCCTTATCAATTGCATCAATAAACAAGGCTTCGTCAAAATTTCCTATCTTTTTAAACAATGAAAGATTCACCAGCATACCCGATGTTATTAATTCATCCGTTTCTGTGCTGAGGCATGAGTTAGAAAATTGTTCTGGCTGTCTTCCGAATTTAGTACCAAACATGGCTATGTTTTCTTTTGGTGCATAGTTATTGAAACAGTTGAAATAATCCGCAATTGCTGTGTTGGAAAAATAAGAATCCTGGTCCATAGTAAGCAGCCATTCAAATTGATTTTGCCTTGCCATTTCACAGGCATCATTTAATCTTTTAGCAATACCCTCGTTTTTAAAATCATGATGGAATTCAATTTTATGAAATGCAAGAAGTTTATCCTGAATTTTAGATTCTGTTTCCGTATTATCAAAAACAAATATTTTTTCAGCATAATCATAATAGCTTTGAATATTTGAAACTGTATTTTCTGTTGGATGATATAAAATTACAACCGCTGCTATTTTCATGCGAATGGTATTACTTCTCAAAAAACGCTCTCTTTATAAACTAAAAAGCATTTCAAAATAAATGTTTTTATGGAAACACAAACGTATCAGCCTTTGGTTTCTGTTATTTTATCCACTTATAATGGCAGCAAATATTTGAGAGAGCAATTAAACAGCGTGATTAATCAATCTTACAAAAATCTTGAAATAATAGCGGTTGATGATGATTCTAAAGATGATACCATTTCTATTCTGCATGAATACAGAGCTATGGACAATCGCATAAAAGTATTTGTAAATGATAAAAATCTTGGGTATATAAAAAGCTTTGAAAAGGCTATGCTATTGGCTTCCGGCGAATTTTTGGCTTTATGCGACCAGGATGATGTTTGGTATAAGGATAAAATAAGTTTGCTGCTTGCTAACATTGAAAATTATCCTTTGATATATTGCGATTCTGAATTAACAGATGAAAATTTACAAAGCCTCCACAAAAATTTATCTGATACAAAGAATTTAAAAACGTATCGCAACTGTCTTGTTTTTGCAACCGATAATTTTCTCGCAGGTCATGCGGCATTAATTACAAAAAAACTTTTTGAAATATCATATCCTTTTCCCGAATGGCTGCCGCATGATTACTGGCTTGCATTTGTTGCCACATTACATGGAGGAGTTAAATATTATAATGCTCCGCTGGTTAAATACAGGCATCACCATTCTAATGTAATTGGGGCAATAAATGTGTATGGCAATAAACCTTCACCTGCAGAAAAGAGAAGAAAAAAAGAAGAAGACCAAAAGAAAATAAGAATGCGGATAGAAAAATTTTATGAAATATGTGATGAAAATCTTAGTGTGGAAAAAAAAGTTTTATATAAGTTGAAAGAATGTTACCGCGATTTTTCTTTTCACAACAATATTAAAAGAGTAAAAATTTTTTTTAAAAACCGGGATACACTTCTTGCCATAAAAAAACGTTCTGAAATAAGAAAATGGATGTTTTGTTTTAAGATGTTTACAAGAATAAGATGAGTGGAAAGATTGAAAGCAACATCACATCATAATTAAATAAGCAAGTAGCTGACAAAAAGTGCCTAAAAATAATCCCGAATAAATTTCGGCGTTTGTATGATGTTTCAAAATTAACCTTGAAGTGCAAACAAAACCAGCAATAAGTGTAGCCAAAGCAATATCAAAACCCAAATAGCTTTTATAATAAAAACAGGTAAGCAACACACCAAGCATAGCGCCGCTTACACCCATTGCATGCATGCTTATTTTAGTAAAGCTGTTGATGGTAAGCCCGAAAACAGTAGTTAAAAAAATCCCGAAGTAAAAAAATTTCAGCACAATGGGCTGGTCAGTAAAATAGCGGCTGAGATACCACATCCACCAATAAAATATCATCGTGATAATATAGGGGCCTATCCTGCTTTTTGACGTTCGCAGGTAAATATTATCAATCAATTTTAAACGCCACATAAGAAAAATGGAAAAGGCGGGGAAAAATGCTGTCATTAGAAAAACATTCAGCTTTCTTGCAAAGAGTGCGAAAGGCGTAATGCCTGCAAACTCAACAGGGAAGCGCAACAACAGCCAGAAGAATATATATGTTGGAATAAATAAGGGATGAAAAATGTAGGTAAAACCTTTTGCCGGAATTTTTAAATATAAAGGTTTCAGATTTTGGAAAGTTGTGCTTGTCATGTTTTATGTACGATGTTTTATGTACGATGTTCATTACCTCATTTCACTACAAAAACTAATACCTTGATACCTTAATACTTTGATACTTTGATACTACTTCCCAATTCCCAATTCCCAATTCCCAGCCTCACAACTCCTTTCTCAATCTCGCCACGGGAATATTCAACTGCTCCCTGTATTTGGCAACGGTGCGCCGGGCAATGTTATACCCTTTTTCCTGCAAGAGTTCTGTAAGCTTTTCATCACTCAAAGGTTTTTTCTTTTCCTCTCCTTCAATTAAATTACTCAATATTTTTTTTACTTCCCGGGTGCTTACCTCTTCGCCGGTATCGGTGCTTAACGATTCACTGAAGAAAAATTTTAAACGATAAGTGCCAAATTCTGTTTGTACAAATTTACTGTTGGCAACACGGCTCACGGTAGAAATATCAAGAGCTGTTAGTTCAGCAATATCTTTCAAAATCATGGGCCGCAGCGTTGTTTCATCCCCAGTTAAAAAGAATTGTTCCTGGTAATTCATAATCGCTTCCATAGTGCTTAGTAATGTGTGCTGCCTTTGCTTTATCATATCAATAAACCATTTTGCAGAATCAATTTTTTGCTTAATAAAAAGTATTGCTTCTTTCTGTTTTTTGTCTTTGCGGGTACCTCTATCATATTCCTTAAGCATTTCACGGTAGCCTCCGCTTATGCGCAGGTCAGGAGCATTTTTTGCGTTAAGGCTCAATTCGAGCTTGCCATTATTATTAAAAATAAAAAAATCGGGAACTACATAGCTTTCTGCTTTATTAATTTCACCAATATTGCCGCCTGGCTTGGGATTCAGCCGTACAATAGTTGTGATTACTTCTTTCAGCTGGTCATCAGTAAGATTGAGACCACGCTGAATTTTTTCGTAATGCTTTTTGGTAAACTCGTCAAAATATTTTTCAAGCACTTTTATCGCAAGTGTTACATCGGTTCCTTCAGTTACCTGTCTGTTCAATTGCAGCAACAAACATTCTTTCAAATTTCTTGCAGCCACACCCGGCGGATCAAACTGCTGAATTAATTGTATTACGTCCTCAATTTCTTTTTCTGTAGCTTCAATATTTTGGCGAAAGGCAAGGTCATCTGCAATGGAAGAAAGCTCTCTTCGTAAATACCCGTCATCATCAATGCTGCCCACAACCTGCTCGGCAATTTTATAATCTTTTTCCGGTAAAGACAACATACCCAACTGACCGGTAAGCAAATCTGTAAATGTGGTTTCAACCTTTACAGGAATTACTTTGTTTTCTTCTGCATCCGGGTAGCTATCATCGCGAAGCTTATAATCGGCCACTTCATCATCACTTTCGGCCACATATTCGCTAATGTCAATATTGTCATACTCATCTTCACTTCCATCTGCATCATATTCTTCTTCTTCTGTTTTGAATTCGTCCTTTACCTCATCCGATGCGGCGTCTTCGTGATTTTCTTCAGCCATTTCAAGTGCCGGGTTTTCTTCTAATTCTTCTTTTATTCTTTCTTCAAGATTAGCCGTGGGCACCTGCAGCAATTTCATTAACTGAATTTGCTGAGGCGAAAGCCGCTGTAATAATTTTTGCTGAAGTGCCTGACTAAGTGCCATCCTTTAATTCTTTTTGCAAATATTTTAAATGCAATTTATTTTAATGCGGTAAATTTACCCACAAATATTTCTTGCAATGTATAAAACTGCCGCGTTGATAATTTTTAAAATGCTTTTGAGCGTTACTGCGTTTACGCAATACGCTCCTGATACAACGCATAAACCCATTTCCCAATTGAGTTTCGATCCATCTTGTTTGCCTGCAACACCTCTGAATACACAAATGCGGGTGATAGCAAAAGATTTTTATGCCTCCCATCTTCCTTTTTTTTGCAATAAGGAAGTGCAGCTTGAAAAATTTACTAAAATACCTTTCCGCTTTAGGCTGGGCTCATTGGAATATTGTAATAAGATGGAAGGAAAACAGCAATGAACATTTCGCTCTAAACTTTTAAAAAAATAATTGATATGAAAAATCCATGCGTTGCTTAGTTTGTTTATTTAATGGGTTATCAAATACATGGTTCTAATCTTTCTCGCGAAGCGATTTTTATTTTTTAATTTTGATAAGAATGTCATCAGCCGTAAAAATATTACCGCATTATACTTACGGGGATTATTGTAATTGGGAAGGCAGATGGGAATTGATTGAAGGAATTCCTTATGCCATGAGTCCCTTACCTATGCCGCGCCACCAGATAATTGCATCAAATCTTCTATACGAATTTATGCAACAACTAAAGAAATGTAAAAAGTGCAGAGCTGTGCAACCTGTAGATTATAAAGTAGCAGAAGATACCATTATACAACCTAATATGCTGGTTGTTTGCGGCGACATGAAAAAACCTTTCTTAGACTTTACTCCGCAGCTTGTAGCATAAGTACTGTCACGCTCTACTGAATTAAAAGACAGGCATACCAAATATTCTATTTATGAAAACCAGGGAGTAAAATATTATCTTATTATTTCTGCGGAACTGGATCAAGTTGAAGTTTACGAATTACTAAACGGAAGTTATTAACTACAAGAAAAAGCACATTCGTTTTCTTATCATTTTTCTTTTGATGAAGGCTGCGAAGCAACTATAAATTTTGAAGAAATCTGGAGCTAAGTTTTCAATCAGCTATCAGCCATCAAACTGTAAACTGTCAACTGCCAACTGTCAACTGCCAACTGCTTCCTACCATCCAAGCACCCACGCAAATATTAGCGGCACTACAATGGTTGCATCACTCTCCACAATAAATTTTGGTGTATGAATATCTAATTTTCCCCAGGTAATTTTTTCGTTGGGCACAGCGCCTGAGTAAGACCCGTACGATGTTGTAGAATCACTTATCTGGCAGAAATAATTCCAGAATGGAACATCTTTCCACGCTAAATCCTGGTACATCATCGGTACAACACATATTGGAAAATCGCCTGCAATGCCGCCACCAATCTGAAAAAAACCAACTCCCTTTCCACTGCTGTTACTGCGATACCAATCACTCAAAAAAATCATGTATTCAATTCCACTCTTCATGGTTGAAGCTTTTATTTCACCCTTGATGCAATACGATGCAAAGATGTTTCCCATCGTGCTGTCTTCCCAGCCCGGCACAACCATCGGAATATTTTTTTCCGCAGCAGCAATCATCCAGCTATCTTTTGCATCAATCTCATAACCATCTTTCATTACTCCGCTTAATAACAATTTGTACATGTACTCATGCGGAAAATAACGCTCCCCTTTTGCATCCGCATCTTTCCAAATCTTTTCAATATGGTGCTGAATTTTTCTAAATGCTTCTTCTTCGGGTATGCAGGTATCGGTTACGCGGTTCAACCCTTTTTCAAGCAGTTGCCATTCTTCCTGCGGTGTAAGGTCTCGGTAATTTGGTATTCGCTTGTAATGCGTATGTGCAACAAGGTTCATAATATCTTCTTCGAGATTGGCGCCGGTGCAACTGATAATATCTACTTTATTTTGCCGAATCATTTCAGCTAATGAAACTCCTAATTCACCTGTGCTCATTGCACCTGCAAGTGTGAGCATCATTTTGCCGCCTTCCAGTAAATGTTGCTCATAACCTTTTGCTGCATCAACCAATGCCGCCGCATTAAAATGTCTGTAATGGTGTTGTATGAATTGTGATACGGGACCTTTATTCATTCCTGATTTTTTTGAAGCACAAATGTAATAGTTTCCAGTTTTCAGTCTTTAGTTTTCAGTCTTCAGTCTTCAGTCCTCAGTCTCCGGTTTTCAGTTTTCAGTCACCAGTCCTCAATTCTACTCGCTGCTTCGGATTTTAACTCACACCTGACACCTGATACCTAACACCTGAAAGCTAATAACCTCGTACATTTATCATCCTAAATTTTATTGTATGTCAAACGCAGGCTATCAAAAAGATTATTTCAATCTCCGCATCAACACAACCGCTTCTGTAAAAGAAATTTTTGATGCGTGGACAACGCGCCGCGGGCTTGAAAAATGGTTTTTGCGAAAGGCGATGACCATCATGTTGCCAAAATAAGAGACCTGTTGAAATAATCTCTTTTTATAAACCGCTTTTGCTGAATAAATTATACATTTTCTCGCCTCTCTACGCAGTTGCATTCTCTTAATATTAATAATAATTTAGCCAGATTATTCCGTACAATTAAGACTTAAAAAAAGTTGATTGCTTTATTTTTTTAGGGCATGATTTATGCGGAAAAATATTTTACTCACTATTATACTTTCTTTTATAACCTCAAAAAAATCAATATGAAAACAAGTTCTATTCTGCTATCAGCTCTTTTGCTTCTGAGCTATGCAAACAGTAAAGCACAGGATTTTACGGCAGGTCTTATTAAATTTTCAAGCGGCTACTCTTCTCCGCTTGATATGGAAAACTGCGGGGATAATCGTTTATTTATTGTACAAAAAGATGGACGCATCTTTATTGCTGACTCTTCGGGCACTAAATTATTAACACCTTATCTTGATATACGCAGCCGTGTACGTGATGCAGGCGGGGAACAGGGACTGCTGGGTCTTGCCTTCGATCCCAATTATAAAACAAACGGGTATTTTTATATAGACTATATCAACAACAGCGGCAACACACAAATCTCCCGCTTTAAAGTAAAAAGCAATAACGCAAACCTTGCTGACACAGGAAGCGAAAAATTTATTCTGCAGGTAGCACAACCCTTCGATAATCACAACGGGGGTTGCATACGTTTTGGGCCTGATGGCTACCTGTATATAGGCATGGGCGATGGCGGCAGTGCAGGCAACCCTACAAACAGTGCACAGGACCACAGCAGCCTGCTGGGAAAAATGCTGCGCATTGATGTGCATAGCGGCAGCGACCCCTATCATATTCCACCCGATAATCCTTTTGTAAATTCTGCGGGCTATAAAAAAGAAATATGGTCGCTCGGTCTTCGCAATCCCTGGCGCTGGAGCTTTGATGCGGTAAGAGACGACTTATGGATTGGTGATGTAGGCCAGGATGAATGGGAAGAAATTGATGCCGAGCCTGCCAGAAGCAATGGCGGCAAAAATTATGGGTGGCGTTGCTATGAAGGCTACCATAATTACAATACATCTAACTGTGGTCCTAAATCAGATTATGTTTCCCCGGTTATAGAGTATGGCCATGTAAATGGCAATTGTTCTGTTATTGGAGGATTTGTTTACAGGGGAAGCCGATACCCGAGAATGATTGGAAAATATTTTTACACCGATTATTGCAGCGGCACTTTCTGGGCACTGTACCGCGATGGTAACAAGCCTAAAACAAAGGTTGTTTATAAAGGAGCTTTCTTTTCTTATGTATCATTTGGAGAAGATTATAAGAAGGAACTCTTTGTTGTCAATTATCTTAATGGCACAATTTATCGCCTGGCAGATAATGGAATTCCGCAATTAAATAATAATACCTTTTCAGGTAACCAAAGCTCGCTGAATATTTATCCAAATCCATCGCATGGTAATTTTACTGTTGAATATATTTCTAATATACAAAGCGAAACCAGCATCACCATATTTAATTCGATGGGTGCTTTGGTTTATAGTGAAAATAAACCGTGCACAACCGGGTTGAATAAATTTAATATCACGCTGCCCGCCACAACAAAAGGATATTACAGTGTGCATATATCTCACAATAAAGGCGAAGAGCTAAGTGAGAAATTGATGATTGAATAAATTGTTTGATTAAAAAAAATCGAAGGCTGCTTTAAATCTTTGAAAAACTAAGTTTATGTAAGGCAGCCTTTTTTTATTTATTGATGAATGATAGATATGGATTGCCGGGCAATAGCATTCCTATTTATCATCAAGACATTTTATTCCTTAAAAAGATACTACTCACTGCAATTAAGCCTACAACTCCTGCAGCGCATATTGTCCACGCTTTTCCATTTTCAACAGAATGCTGTGCTAATTTTTTTTCATTAAGATTAATGGATGTGAGCATTCGGCCTTCAGGAAGTTGTTTTGCAGAAATATAATAGAGGTTTATAGTAGACTCTTTACTTTTCAACGCTAATATATCTTTTACCCTCATTATCATTGAAACATCTGCATCAGCAAATTTCCATTCTTTTAATATGCGGTTTTGCCGGTCTTTAATAACAATGCTTCTTCCTTTGTCTGCAGTTTCGCAATGGCGGTAATAAATTGCAAGCTCGTCGTTGTAATTAGATTTATCAAGTGATAATGTTTTTGCTTCAATTGAAAACTTATTTCCGGAGGGATAAGCGAAAACAAGTTTTTTGTTGAGATAAATTTCGTAAGAATCTCCGCCTGCCATGCAGTTTATAGAAAATGCTGACGCAAATAAAATCAGAAGGAAATTTTTTATCAGCCTTTGCTGAAAATGATAGTGTAGCATAAAATAAATTTTTTAAAATGATTTGAAATAATTTTTTCGGAACAAAGGAAATTAATGGGGCTGCTGCGAAATAATTTGTACACCAGAGGGATGAAATACTTGATATATGGTAAGAAAGATGAAAGATGTAAGTTAAAGTGGTTAATAGAATTTTTCAATTATCCCCAATCCAAACAGAGCATAATCATATTTTACAGGATCATTGGCGTCAAATTTTTTTAAGTGTTCAGTTAGTTCTAGAGCGGCTTGCCAGTCAGCCTGTTTTCTCTGAAGCAAATTCAATCTTTTAGCTACTCTTGCAACATGCACATCTATAGGACAAATTAATTGAGCGTGTGAAATTTTTTTCCAGATGCCAAAGTCAACACCGTTCTTATCTTTTCTAACCATCCATCGCAAAAACATATTTAATCTTTTGCAGGCAGATTTTTTTTGCGGAGTTGATATATGTTTTTTTGTTCTTGAAGGCGAATGCTCCAAAGAAAAAAAATAATTATGAAAATGAATGAGTGCCTGCTCCACCTCACCCCCTAACCCCCTCTCCACGGGGTGGAGAGGGGGAAAGAAAGCCGCCTTTATTTCCCTCTTCACAGAGTGGAGAGGGGGAAAGAATGCCGCTTCTAAACTTTTGTAGTGTTGATAATGATGTTTAAGAAATTGAATAAAATGGAGCAGGTCAGTTGTATTAAAAGTTCTATGCTTAAAATATAAAAATTTCTTCAGATGTATTTCTTTATGCTGGGTTACGAATTGATAAGGTGCATTATCCATCATGCACATTAATTCCTTTGATTTATTGATGATACTAATTCTGTTGCCCCAGGCGAAAGTGGCTGCAAAAAATGCTGCTATTTCTATGTCTTGTTTTTTTGTGAAGCTATGAGGAATGCTGACAGGGTCTTCTTTTATAAAAGAGGGATTGTTGTATTGTTCTGATTTCTTATCAAGAAATGCTTTAAGGTCTTTTATCATTTATATAAATCTGCTTACAAGCTTCTTACTCTTTTTCGTAAATAAAATTATCGCCTTCAAGCAATGGGTGTTTGCCGGTAAGTTTATTCTGTTCAATTTTTAGTTCAAAGTTTTCAAAAAATACTTCCATTATCCATGGCTCAAATTTGAATTCAAAATAATTATCATTAGAATTCGCAAGCGAAAAAAAAGATTGCTTTTCGGAGCAAAATTTCAATATTAATGAAATAGATTCTGCAGCTTTGCCGGGAATTTTTATTACGCCATCATCATCTGTCATCACTGTATCAGAGCCTTTATTATTTTTTACAATACACGCAACATGCTTGCGCAGCATTTCATTTTCCTCAACTATTTTAATTGTGATAAAATCATCATTAACTGCTTTTCTCTGTATTAAAGCAAAATCTTTTTCATGTTTAGCGCTGCTGGTGAAACTAATGGAATTGTTTTTTAAAATCCATTTCCCTTCTCCATATCTGTCAAGCGCCCCGTAAGAAAAAAAGAATTGAAAGGTGGAATCTTCATTCAGCTTAAAACCTGAGGCGGTTTCCATAACGCCGTGCAGGTAATATTCACCTGTTGTGGAATTGATTGTTTGCGTATAAAGTGAAGTGCTTATTTGAAACGAAGTTAGAAATACAATTATTTTTTTCATAAAATTTAACATGTTTTATTCTAAGAACCGGTTAAAATTTTAAAAAATAATTACCATAAGACGTTTGCGGAGACCAGAAACGTCGGCAAGACTGCCATTGGCTGTGTCCCTACAGCCAATTTTACGGCGCATACGAGATTTAAGAATTTTTTTTAAACAGCTTCTAAGTATTTTAAATTAAATTCACAATCACCATGTTCATCCTCACTTAGCAGCTATCTTCCATTCATTATTCTTTTTCTTCAGCTCGATAATGTTGCCCGGTGCACTTTCATTATTTTCTTTATCAACACATGAAACAGCGATGTAGCAATCATTCCATGTAGTTTCCATATTTGCTGCGGGGATAATTATCTTAAACTGTTTTGTGGAATCAGCAGCAACAATCATAGTTGGAATTTTCATCAGTGAATCAAGATTATCGCTAACATACAGAACATAATTTTTCACGGTTTCTGTTTCACCGGCATTGAGTGAATTTCCTTCCATCAAAAAATATCCTCCCGGTCCTTTAGTGATTTCTTTGAATGAAGTGATAACAGGTTTTTGCGGCGGCACCGAATCAATCCAAAACATTGGCGGAATAAGAGCCGGATGCTTATAATAGTTGTTTCGCAAACTATCTCTCCATCCATTTGGATTATAAGTAAAACTTTTGCTGCTGAAATAAATACTGCCCTGCACATGCTTATTCTCACGCAACATTTTTATTTCATCAGGCAATTCATTGCGGTTGCGCCATGCAGAAGTTGGTCTTACTGCTGCCCTGTAAACTGCATGACCGATATATACATGCCTGCCATAGCTATTTTCTGCCCACCAGTTTAATAAGGTTTCATAATCGCATAATGGATTACCGATTTCCCAATAAAGCTGCGGCGCCACATAATCAATCCATCCCTTTTGCAGCCACAATAAAATATCTGCATACAGGTCATCATAATTTGTTTGGCCAGCTCTTGTATCACTGCCCATTATATCCCTGCTTTTATTTCGCCAAACACCGAACGGACTTATTCCGAATTTTACCATCGGGTTTGTTTGCAATATTGTTTCATGAATCATTTTTACAATACTATCGCAGTTGCTTCGTCGCCATTCATCTTTATCCATACCCTTACCATATTTTTTGTAAGTAATGTTGTCAGGAAATTCTTTGCCTGCAATGCGATAAGGATAAAAATAATCATCAAGATGAATAGCATCCACATCATATCTTGAAATAATATCTTTTACAATTGATGCAACGAATTCCATTACTGCGGGCAAGCCGGGGTTGAAATATTTTTTGTCGCCATATTTCAAAAACCATTCAGGATGTGTGCGTGTAATATGTTTTGATGAGATGGATGATGTTTTTGTATTGAACACAGCGCGGTACGGATTTAGCCACGCATGAAATTCCATTCCCCGTTTATGTGTTTCTTCGATCATAAATGCCAATGGGTCGTAATAAGGAAATGGCGGCTGTGCCTGTTTGCCCATAAGCCATTCGCTCCACGGCTCATACGGTGAAGGATAAAACGCATCAGCCGAAGGGCGCACCTGCACCACTACTGCATTCATGCCTGTTCGCTTAAGCATATCAAGCAGATTAGTGAATTCTGCTTTTTGTTCTGCTACAGATAAATTTTTGCTTGATGGCCAGTCAATATTATTTACAGTAGCTATCCATGCAGCGCGGAATTCATATTTCTGAGAGCTAAGAGATAAAGGAGATAAAAGAAATAAAGAGAAAGTAAGCATAGTCAACTGTATCAATAATTTCATGCGGCGAAGATAGAAGGTGCTGCGTTAAAAAAATGCTTATCCAACTCTTAAAAATCCTGTAATTCACATTCAGTAAGAGTTTGAGAATAATAAAATTGTTGGAGGCGTTAAGAAAAAATGCAACTTGCTGAAAATTTCTGTAACATGTTTTTATTCTCTTTCCCAAGAAAAATGAATATGCGATTTATTTGTTGCGTTTTAAGTTTTACACTTTGCATTTTTCTTTTTTCCTGCAATCCTAACAATGTAACGACTGACGAAAGCCTGAAAAAATATTTTGATGAAAATCACGTAACAGGATGCTTCGGTTTATTTAATAATGGCCAGGCGCAGTTTACCATTTACAATTTATCACGGTTTAAAGACAGCGTTTATCTTCCTGCATCAACTTTTAAAATTGTAAACTCACTTATAGGATTGCAAACCGGAATCATTACCGATGAAAAAATGGTTATTAAATGGGATAGTATCGTGCGCCCTGTCGCTGCATGGAATAAAGACCTTACCATGCAGGAAGCTTTTACAGTTTCTGCCGTTCCTTATTACCAGGAAGTAGCAAGAAGAATAGGAAAGGATACGATGCAGCATTGGTTAGATACACTTGGCTATGCAGCAAGATATGGGAAGGCCATAATAAAAGATAATATTGATACTTTCTGGCTCGATAATTCTATGAAGATTGGTGCAGATGAACAACTTGGTCTTTTAAAAAAATTATATTTTGATCAATTACCATTTCAAAAACGTTCGCAGGAAATTGTAAAACAAGTGATGCTGCAGGAAGATAATGCCAATTATAAACTTAGTTACAAAACAGGCTGGGGGCATAGTGAAAACGGAAATGCAATCGGCTGGGTTGTTGGTTGGATTGAAGAGAACAAGCATCCTTACTTTTTTGCTTTGAATATTGAAGGCGCACCAGATATTGATATGCCACCGGTAAGAATGAACATACTCAAAGGCATTTTAAAGCAAGAAGGATTTTTTGAAGGAAAGAAATGAATCAGCAATCGGCAATCAGCAATCAACAGCTTGGCTGCATATAACAAAGTATTGCTGTCCCGCCTCTGCGGGAGGGCTGGACGCTGAAGCAATCGGCTACAAATCGCTATCAGCAATAGTTTGGGCTTGACGAAAATAGCCAAACAAAAGTTCTTAACTTCATCTTTTAAAATAAAACCAAGCTGCAGTTCCGGGCGGGACGTTATAAAATATCCCACCTGCAGCAATACCTGAACGTTAGAAAATAAACCTTTCACAAATCAATTCTGATTATTCATTTAAAAATAATTTTTAACATCACGCAAAAATTATCCCGCCTTCTGCATCGTACTTTTAATATCATATATCATTCATCATATATCTACATCGTATATCATACATCGTACATAAAAAACAATTATGTTATCATTTGAGCATACAGAATATTTATCAGGCATTACCGTTTTATTGCTTCTTGCGCTTTTATTTTTTTCAACATTGGTCTGGAAGAAAAAAGTAAAGAAATCGTTGGGTGATGAGGAGCTTATCAGCCAGCTTATCTTAAACTATTCCCGCCGCAAATACATTTTAAAATTCATTCTTTTATTATCTGCTGTTGCATTCATTGTTCTAAGCGCAGCAAACTTGCGTAAGCCCGTACCCAATAAAAAAGAAAAAAAAGCTGGCATAGATATAATGATTGCACTCGATGTAAGCAAAAGTATGTGGAGTGAAGATGTAAAGCCATCCCGCCTTGATAAAGCAAAGCAATTTATCAATTTATTAATTGAGCGTATTGACGATAACCGAATTGGCCTCGTTGTTTTTGCCGGACGAGCTTATTTGCAAATGCCATTAACCAGCGATATTACTGCGGCAAAAATATTTGTTGCCAATGCCTCACCCGATGCGGCGCCTGTGCAGGGAACTGTAATAGGAGATGCATTGCAATTATGTGCAAATTCTTTAAACACGCAGGAAAAAAAATACAAAGCCGTTGTATTAATCTCTGATGGTGAAGACCATGACCCCAAATCTGAAAATGTGCTGCAACACTTATACGATAATGGTGTTATTGTACATACTGTTGGCATTGGCACTGCCGAAGGTGCTCCCATAATTGAGCCCGGAACCAATATTTATAAAACTGACATCAACGGGCAAACCGTTATTTCTAAATTAAATGAAAAAGAATTGCAGGCTATTGCACAGCAAACCGGCGGCACCTATCACAATCTTACTGATGCAAAAGCAACGGCAAATGAAATAATGCAAATGATGAACAGCATGGAAAAAAAACAATTAGAAATGGCAGGCAATACAAAACAATATGCATCCTTCTATCCATTTTTTCTTGCGCTGGCTGTAATACTTTTGATTGTTGAAATATTTATTGCTGAAATAAAAAAGAAACGAATTTGATACAGGTTATCAATACCGCTATTAAGCTTCCCTTGTGTGTTGCCGCCAAAGGAGAGATACGCCCGGAAATTTTATTCCGCAAGTTTCAGTTACACCCTGCAATGCGATATTTATGTATTCTTATCACTTTGTTGCTCTCATCAAATCTTTTTTCACAGGAAGCAAACACTTACATCTTCAAAGGGAACGAAGCATATAAAAAAAGAGATTACGAAACAGCCACAGAGCAATACAAAGAAGCATTAAGAAAAGACCCAACTAATAATATTGCAAGGTTTAACTACGCCAACGCATTGCAAAAACAGAATGAAGCGGAGAAATCAGAGAAAGAATATGATGGCATTATTGCAAGCTCTAAGAATACATCCATAAATGCGCATTCCTTTTACAATAAAGGCTTGGCGCAGTTAAAACAAAATAAATTATCAGATGCTGTTCATGCATTTAAACAAGCGCTTAAACTAAATTCAGAAGATACTGACACGAGAGACAATCTTCAGCTTGCCATTAATCAATTAAAAAAACAGCAGCAAAAGCAACAGGAAAAACCACAGCAGCAAAAACAAAATCAAAAAAAGCCGCAGCAAAAACCACTCAAGGTTAATAAGCAAATGATGGAGCAAAAGTTTGCTGAGCTTAGAAATCAGGAAAAGCAATTGCAGAAGCAACTGCAAAAAAAATCAAACAGCGGGCAGCCGGAGAAAGACTGGTGAAAAGGCCTTTATCGTTTACAAAATATTTTTATGGCTCGCAGTTTCCCTAACTGTACAAGCGCACAATGCAAATTGCGGCACAGAATGGAAGAGAAAATAATACCTATTTTAAGCCCATAAAAAAACCTTCCATACAAAATAAACAGGAATCTATAAGTGCTCAAGAATTTCTTTTACGCTCGCACGTTTTGTATAGTCAGGATCAAAATGCAAATAAGTAATAATTCCATTTTTATTAATGATATAAACTGCAGGAACAGGAAGGTTGGCGCCATTATCACCATTTGTTATATTAAAATCAATTCCATATTGTTTATATTCTTCGACGGTCCTGGCGTCAACAGCATACGCCACATTATAGCTCTTCATTATTTTCAGTCCTTCATCAAATAAAATGGGATAACCGGCTTTTGTTTTTTGAATTGTTGTATTTATATTTTCAGGTTTTTCGGGCGTTACTGCTACTAATGCTGCCCCTTTTGCCATAATAAAAGAGACGGAGTCCTGAAGATGAGACAATTGTTTGTTGCAATAAGGACACCACTGCCCGCGATAAAATACTAAAACAACAGAACCTTTTGCAATCAACTGCTGCAGGCTAACGGTTTTACCATTCTGATCAATTGCTGTAAAAGCAGGAGCCTTGTCGTTTACATGTAATCCTTTGGGCATATTCTGCGCCATAGAAACCGCACCGTGCAACAAAATGAAAACTGCAAAAAATAGCTTTTTCATAAAACTTTTTAATGAAAGACGCAGAGTAAACAAATACTTTACAAAAAATTTTCTAAATGCAAAATAAGCTCTGCATTCAAATGCAAACATTGGTTGCTGAGCAGCTTTGCAATTTTTTTAATCTCACCCGAAGTTTGTAAAAAAGAATTTAGTCATTGTGATTTTTTTGAAGGCGTGATCAATAAGTACTCGTGTAAGTGAAGGTATATATCCGGGAAAAATATTATAACCTTTAAATCATTTGCTTCTGAACAATCTTCAATTTTTAATAAGGCTCTGTTGCTTTTTTGTATTTATCTATTATCAATTTTCAAGCATCTTGCATTACCTTTGACGCCAAGCGTTTGCTGCTTTTCGCCTCCTCCTTATTTATAATACAAGAGTTCGACGCAAGGAATGGGGAGGAAAGATATGCAAACACAGCAAACCTAAATTTGCTCCGAAGGAGTCCTTTGGACAATCATAAATCTGAAATCTCATGGCTCTTGTTGATCTTGTAATGCCAAAGCTTGGCGAAAGTATTATGGAGGCTACTATTTTAAAGTGGCACAAAAAACCCGGCGATGCAATTAAGCAGGATGAAACTGTGCTTGATATCGCCACTGATAAAGTGGATAGTGAAGTGCCCAGCATTGCTGCAGGCACACTTGCTGAAATTTTGTATAAAGAAAATGATGTAGTACCCATTGGTTCTGTAATTGCACGCATTGAAACGAATGGCGCAGAGAATGGAATGCCTGCAACTTCGGCTTTTGAAACAGTGGCGGAGACAGAAATGGAAGCACAACCTGTCGAAGAGCAAGTGCCTTATGTGCCTGAGCACACAACAACAGTTGCAGGTTCTGTAACTAATGTAAACCGTTTTTATTCGCCACTGGTTTTAAACATTGCTCAAAGCGAAGGTATTAGCATGAGTGAGCTTGAAAACATTCCCGGCACCGGAAGTGAAAGCAGAGTGAGTAAGAAAGATATTTTGAAATATGTTGAGAGCAGGAAGTTAGCAGTCAGCAGTCAGCAGTCGGCAGTCAGCAAACCATTTACTATTGAAGAACGAGAAACCAGAAACGAGAAACCAGAAACGGCTTTTGCAGGCAACGTTGAAATAATTGAAATGGACCGTATGCGCAAGATGATTGCAAGGCACATGGTTGAGAGCAAGCATACCAGTGCGCATGTAACGAGCTTTGCGGAAGCTGATGTTTCTAATATTGTTATGTGGAGAGAAAAGGTGAAGAAAGAATTTGAGAAAAGAGAGAATACTAAAATAACTTTTACGCCCATTTTTATTGATTGTTTGGTGAGAGTGATAAAGCGCTTCCCAATGATAAACAGTTCGCTTGATGGCGATAGAATAATTATTAAAAGAGATATTAATATAAGCATGGCAACAGCATTGCCCAGCGGTAATTTAATTGTACCCGTTATTCGCAATGCAGACCATTTGAATCTTGTTGGATTAAGCAAACAGGTAAATATGCTTGCAGATAATGCCCGCAATAACAGGCTGCGCCCCGATGATACACAGGGAGGAACATTTACTCTCACCAATGTAGGTACATTTGGAAGCTTGATGGGCACGCCAATTATTAATCAACCACAGGTAGCCATACTTGCTGTGGGTGCAATAAAGAAAAGACCTGTTGTTATTGAAACAGCGCAGGGTGATACAATTGGCATACGGCACATGATGTATTTGTCGCTGAGCTACGACCACCGCATTGTTGATGGAAGCCTGGGCGCATCATTTCTTACAGCAGTAGCAAAAGAATTTGAAAGCTGGAGCATGGAGAGGCAGGGATAGTTTACAGTTTATCGTTTTATCGTTTATCGTTTGTCCGCAGGATGCTGCGCATAGTTTATAGTTTATCGTTTTAGATTGTAGTATAATTTTAGTTTGCAGTTGTGGTTTCCATCACCAAAACAATTATTTAGAATTCGCATAACTTCTTGCTCTTCGGATGAATTACAGGGAAAGACTAATTATTATATCATAAAAAAATATTCTTAAATGGCAGCTTATATTATAGTTGATGTGGAAGTTTTTAATAAGGAAGAATATGAAGAATACAAAAAGTTTACTCCTGCAACTCTTGCAGCTTATAACGGTTCTTTTTTAGTGCGTGGCGGGGCTACAGAAACTTTAGAAGGAGATTGGAAACCGGAAAGAATTGTAGTTCTGAAATTTCCCAGCGTTGAGCGTGCAAAAGAATGGTGGAGTTCAGAAGAGTATTCGAAAGTAAAACCCATCCGACAGCGAAATGCTGCAACCAAAATGATTCTTGTTGAAGGTTTCGAATAAATATGAAAGATAATTTTTCCCTGCAATCCCTGCAATATTTTCAGTATAGACCAACATATCCGAACGAGCTTTTTGATTTTCTTATCTCGCTAACACTTCGTCATGAAAATGCGTGGGATTGCGGAACGGGCAATGGGCAATTGGCAGTTAAGCTCGCTGAATATTTTGAAAGAGTATTTGCAACAGACTTAAGTGAAAATCAAATTAAACATGCAGTTAAAAAAGAAAACATAATTTATAAAGTTGAACGTGCCGAAAAAACAGACTTCATAAATAATCAATTTGATTTAATAACAGTTGCACAGGCTATTCATTGGTTCAGCTTCGACGATTTTTATAAGGAAGTTTACAGAACGTTGAGGCCGAACGGAATTTTCGCAGTAATAGGATATGCTTTATTAAAAATAAATCCTTTTATAGATAACATAATTAATAAGTTTTATACCGGCGTAATTCGAAATTATTGGGATAAAGAAAGAAGATATATTGATGAAAATTATCTAACAATACCGTTTCCTTTTGAAGAGCTTAAAGCTCCCGTTATTTGCAGCCAACATGAATGGACTTTTGAACAATTAACCGGGTATTTGAATACATGGTCTGCCATTCAGCCTTTTATAAAAGAAAACAGATCGAATCCTGTTGATACTATTATTAATCAGCTAAAAGAAAGTTGGGCAAGTGATGAAAGAAAACAAGTATGCTTCCCAATTTTATTAAGGGTGGGGAGAAAATATAAACACGGTTACCACTAATCATCACTGGCATTTCTCATTACCATTCAATTCCATTTCGGTTCAACGTAGTACAGCACTGTTCCGTCAAGGTCTTTAAAGTAAAGATAAATCCCGGACTTGCCATCAATGTCCTGCTTGTAATCAATTTTATTTTCTTCAAGCAGCGTTCTTGCTTCACCAATATTATCAACCATAAAACCAATTGAAAGAGATGATTCTCCCAGCTCTGTTTCATTAGCTGGATGCAGGCCAATAGTTATTCCTGGTGCAGTCATCATTGCATAATAGTTCTCCCAGCGTTGCTTAAGAGTTAAACCTATTTTTTGGTAAAAGTGAATTGCCATATCCATATCTTTTACCATTACGGTTACGTTGGAGTCAGTAATCTTAATCATGTTATTTTGATTTTATTTCAACCTCAAATTTATTACAAACATTATTAAAATTTTGCTCATCCTAATTTATACATTTTTCCCGGCAGGCTAAAAACTACATTCTGCAATTCAAGATTTAATATAGCTGCTGCAACAGCGCTGCTGGTTAATCCGCTCTTTGAATAAATTTCATCAATGTGCACAGTTTCTTTATTGCGAAGAACAGAAACGATGAGCTTTTCATCATCACTTAATTCAATGAATAATTCTTTCTGTTGCTTTGGCTTTAATTTCTTTTGCTGCCAGCCCATGTCTTCGATTAATTGCTGCGCATCAGTTAATAAAGCAGCCTTGTTGTTTTTTATGAGATAATTACAGCCGCTGCTTCTGCTGTCAGTTGTTTTGCCGGGGATTGCAAATACATCACGGTTATAATTATTTGCCAGTTCTGCTGTTATCATGCTTCCACCCTTTATTGCAGTTTCAATTACTATGGTTGCATCTGCCAGTGCAGCAACAATACGGTTGCGTCTGGGGAAATTATGTTTATCGGGTTTTGTTTTTTTAGGAAACTCTGTAAGCAATCCACCATGTTGTACCATTTCTTTTGCAAGAGATTTATGTTGCGATGGATAGATGGTATCTAAGCCGTGTGCTAAAACCGCTGCTGTTGCAAGATTATTTTGTAAAGCGCTTTTATGAGCAATTGCATCAATGCCAAATGCAAGACCGCTTACAATGAGAACATTTTGTTCTTTTAAATCGGCAACCAATTTTTCTGTTACCTGTTTGCCATAATCTGTATTGCTTCTGGTGCCAATTATGCTGATGATTTTGTCTGCATTGAGGTCAGTGTTGCCACGATAATATAAAAGTGTGGGGCTATCGTAACAATTCAATAATCGTGTTGGATAATCTTCGTCAGTAAGAAACAATGTTTGTATCTTATACTTCTCTATAAATTTTATTTCTTCTTCTGCACCAGAAAAATCTTCAAACGATTTTATACTTTTTGCACGCACTTCACCGATATTTTCAATTATGCTTAACTGTTTCTTCTTTGCCTTAAAAATATTTTCTGCGCTGCCTAAATGCTCAACCAAAATCTTTGCCTGCACACAACCAATATTTGGAACCTGTGTAAGAGCTATTTGGTATAAAAGGTCATTGGTCATTAAGTCAATAAAGTCAGGCAATGAGTCAATTAGTCATTGGATTACATGTTGATTAATATCGGTTTCGTTCAATCCGCCATTGCATCCCGCAATTCAACAATTCAACAGTTAAGCAATTCAACAATTCAACAATTATTTCAGCGCAAAAACAACATTCACCTCAAATTGCAGCTTTATTTTTTTAAAGTCAACATTCAGGGGTGGTTCTGCTGCCTGATCAGCTTCTGCTCCTGCCTTCATCATAGTGTTGTAATATGGCTGAGGATAAACATTAATTTCTCCGGGGTCGTTAATGGTAATGGCCTCGCCAACATGTTCATTAATTGCCTCCGCTAAGTATATGGCTTTATCTTTGGCAGCTTTTACAGCGCCTATTTTCAATTGCTTTTTAAATTCTTCAATTTTGCTGTGAGAAACTTTTGAGATAGAAAAGTTTTGCGTTGCTTCATCATCCAGCTTATCAACAAGCTCATTCATTTTATTAACTGAAGAAAGCTTCACCTGGTAAACGATGCTGGCTTTCATATCAGGATTTTGTTTTTTATTTTTTTTATACCACCAGTAATTGCCATCCCAACCCTGATAGCTTTGTATGCTAACATCACTATCTTTTAAGCCAATACTTTTTGCTGATGCAAGAAAATTATTTCTTATACTTTCAATATCTATTTTATCACCATTTTTTTTTGTGTACTCACGCAAATCAACCTGTACATATATTTCATCAGGTGTTACTTCCATAGAAGCGGAACCATTTACATTAATTGTTCTTTGTTTAATGGTGTTGTCCTGCGCTTTTGCATTTAATAAACCAAAGCCTGCAATCATGAGCATTAAAATCTTTTTCATATTATTTATTTTTAGTGAGATGTGATAAGAAAAACAATTACATAATAAAATTTTTATAACAATGTTGTCTTAACAATTATTTCTGTTTCAATTAAACTCCTTTCATAAATAATGCCTTCAATTCATTTGCATCATCCGGCTTCATTTTACCACCCAGAATTAAACGAATTTGTCTGCGGCGCAAAGCCCCATCATACAATTTTTTTTCTTCTTCAGTTTCAGGTATCACTGCCGGTACGGGTTTTGGTTTGTTATTGGGGTCAACAGCAACAAACGTAAAATAGGCTTCATTGCTTTCATATCTATATTGATGCAGTAAGTCTTCTCCCCAAACCCGTAAATGAATTTCCATTGATGTATTAAAGGCACGTGTAACTTTTGCTTCAATATGAACAATGTTTGAAATCTTGATGGGGTTTTTAAAGCTCAGGTTATCAACACTCGCAGTCATGCACGGCGAGTTGCAATGCTTGCCTGCTGCAATAGCGGCGGCAATATCCATCCAGTACATTAATCGTCCTCCCATGAGGTTTCCAAAAACATTGGTATCGTTTGGCAATACAATTTCATTCATCACAGTAAAGCTTTCAGCGGCTTTTTTTTCAGTCATTACAAAAAGTTTGTGCAAATATAATTATGTACTTCTATGAGCAAGTAAAAGACAACATGAATACTTTTGCCAATCTTTATTATTTCAACTACAAACTGAAAACTACAAACTACAAACTTTCTTATGCCTTTAGATAAATACGGAATTGCAAAACGCATAGCGCAGGAGCTTGAAGATGGCATGTATGTTAATCTCGGTATTGGCATACCAACATTAGTAGCCAATTTTATTCCTGATAATATCACTGTTATACTGCAAAGCGAGAATGGCATGTTGGGTATGGGTCCCTATCCTTCAGAAGAAGAAATAGACCCCGACCTTATTAATGCAGGGAAAGAAACTGTAACAATAATTCCCGGTGGTGCATTCTTCGATAGTGCCGAAAGCTTCGGTATGATACGTGCCGGTAAAATCAACCTAACTGTTCTTGGCGCAATGGAAGTAAGCGATACTGGTGATATTGCAAACTGGAAAATTCCAGGTAAAATGGTAAAGGGCATGGGCGGCGCAATGGATTTAGTTGCCAGTGCAAAAAATATAATTGTAGCAATGCAGCACACAAATCCTAAAGGCGAAAGCAAGTTATTACCGAAATGTACATTACCATTAACAGGAGTTGCGTGTGTAAAAAAAGTTGTTACTGAGCTTGCTGTGTTAGATGTTACGCCGGAAGGATTTTTACTAAAAGAAAGAGCGCCGGGTGTAAGTGTTGATGAAATAAAATCAAAGACATTGGGGCGGTTGATTGTGGAGGGAGAAGTGCCGGAGATGGTGATTTGATTTCAAGGCGGAGAGGTGGGGCTGAGACTAATCTGGCTATTTGCTCAAATTCAAGCTCAACGGACTTCTTCGAAGTAAGCATACGGTTATTCGCCGAAGTTATCTATCAAATTAATTTAGTAAATATTGCGTCCAAAGAAGAGATGCTGCGAGTGCAAACTTCGCCGAGTACGGGTATAGCATTCTCCTTTAGCATAATAGTTGTTGTGAGTAAATAAAAGTTTCGTGTACTTAACGCCTTTAAAAAAAACTGAGCCAGAACAAAAAGCAAGGGTTCGCTGCAGGAAAAAGTTTCTGCATTATTTTCCAAAGGGATTTATTGATCCAAAATATAAAGCATGGGAACGCGGTTATAAAGAAGAAGCTCATCTTGCTTTTCAGGAAAAGCTAAATCTTGATGCATATCAATATCTGTTGAATAACGGTGAATATAACGATATTGCTGTAAAAGCCATTCGCATAGAAACAAAAACAAACCTATTATTTTCTTTTGAAAAAATGGCTTTACGTGATGCAGTAAAATCACACAACTCAGCAAAAACTTTTGCTCTTGGTCTTTTTAATTACATATATGGTAAAGAAAGCATCAAGAAACGTTTTGATGCTTTTACTGAAACCCTTGCTTCGCTTCCGCGCAAACAAACAAGAGTGCTAACGTGGCCATTGCAAACTGTTTTTGGTTTTCTTGCAAATCCCAAAGAGCATTTCTTTTTAAAGCCCAGGGTAACGCAACTGGCTGCTGAAAAATATAAATATGGCTTTGACTATAAATCAAAACCCAATTGGGAAACTTACCAAAGTGTGTTAGGTTTTGCAGAACTGGTGCGTAAAAACAATCGTGATTTAAAACCAAAAGACAATATTGACCTGCAATCTTTTATCTGGGTAATGGGCTCAGATGAATATCCTGATTAGCCGGGTGCAAATTATAGATTTGCTTACGCTTTGGCGTAGTCTGGAGCTAACGGTGCATGAGAGTTGTATTCCACGCCCATATATTTGTATTTATCAAACTTTGCAATGAAAAAAATATTACTCTTTTCTGCAGCAACAATATTTTCTTTTTCTGCATTTTCACAAATAAGCAATATATCTAAAGATAGTTTGTATGCGGGCTTTCAAAAACCGCCAAATACTGCAAAGCCACGTGTATGGTGGCATTGGATGAATGGCAACATTACCAAAGATGGTATTGCAAAAGACCTGCAATGGATGTATCGCAGCGGCATTGGCGGTTTCCAGAATTTTGACGCTGCACTCGAAACGCCGCAAATTGTTGATAAGCGTTTAAGCTATATGACTCCGCAATGGAAAGACGCATTTCATTTCACAACAAAGCTTGCAGATTCATTGCATCTTGAAATGGCTATTGCCGGTTCACCCGGCTGGAGTGAAAGCGGCGGTCCCTGGGTAAAACCTGAAGAGGGTATGAAAAAAATTGTATGGAGTGAGACGTATGTGAAGGAGGGTTCAACAAATATCATTTTATCAACGCCTCCGACAGTAACCGGTACTTTTCAAAACCTGAGTATGTATGCTGATGGAAACGGACCAGTGTATTATAAAGACGTTGCGGTAGTTGCTTATAAATTGCCCGGTACAGATATTCCGTTTAGTGAATTAAAACCAACGGTTACATCAAGCGGTGGCAGCTTTAATTTGGCTCAGTTAACAGATGGTGATATTGCAATAACCAATTTTATGCCTTCAGATACTGTGAAAGGTTTTGCATGGATACAATTCGCATTTGCCCAACCGCAAACAATAAAAGCCATTACTATCGTTGGCGGGGGTGACAGGGGATTTCTTAATTTGAATGGTGAATTAAAAGATACCCGCAGCATTGAAGTAAGTGATGAGGGTGAAACTTTTAAATGGGTATGTTACATACCTGCCGGCGATGTGGTTCAGCAAACAATTGATATTCCGGTAACCACTTCAAAATATTTCCGTATTACAATCAAAAATCCTACAGCGCCTTTAGATTTCGGGGCAATATTTGGCGTTCCTTCCTCCGAGCCTAAAAAAGCGCCGCCGGGAACCGATATTGCAGAAATTGTTTTGCATACTGCTTCACGCATAAATATGTTCGAAGAAAAAGATTGCTTCTCCGTTTCACAAGGTTTAGACAGTAAAATAACTCCTGCAACTGATGATGCAATAAATGAATCTGATGTCATTGATGTAACAGGCAAAATGCATACTGATGGTTCATTAAACTGGACACCGCCTTCAGGAAATTGGAATATCGTACGTTTCGGTTTTTCATTGATTGGTAAAACCAATCATCCTGCAACTGCTGAAGCAACAGGTTTGGAAGTTGATAAGCTTGACTCAACTGCCGTGAAAAATTATTTCACAAATTATCTTGCTCAATACAAAGATGCAACAGGTGGTTTAATGGGCAACAAAGGATTGCAATTTATTATTACAGATAGCTGGGAAGCCGGTGCGCAAAACTGGACAGGTAATTTGATGCAGGAATTTCAAAAACGTCGTGGTTATAGTATGTTACCATGGATGCCGGTGTTAACCGGTCATATTGTAAAGAGCTCGGAAGCAAGTGAGCAGTTTTTGTTTGATTACAGAAAAACGTTGAGTGATCTTGTTGCAGAATATCATTACGACCAATTAACCAAAATACTAGCACAGTATGGTATGAAACGTTACTCAGAATCGCATGAAAACGGCCGGGCATTAATTGCGGATGGCATGGAAGTAAAACGCACAGCTGCTGTACCCATGTCTGCAATGTGGACTAACGGAGAGCCGACAAATTCTGTAGCAGATATTCGTGAGTCTGCATCGGTAGCGCATATTTATGGACAAAATCTTGTAGCTGCCGAATCGCTAACTGCGTTTGGTCTTGGTGGCAGTGCATGGTCTTATTCACCTGAAAATTTAAAGCCTACCGCAGATATTGAGATGGCGAGCGGATTGAACAGGTTTGTTATCCATACTTCAGTACATCAGCCGACCGATGATAAAATTCCCGGTCTTGGTTTAGGACCATTTGGTCAGTGGTTCAACCGTCATGAAACATGGGCAGATGAAGCAAAGGCATGGACAGATTATTTAGCCCGCAGTTGCTATTTGTTGCAACAGGGAAAGTTTGTTGCTGATGTTGTTTATTATTATGGTGAAGACAACAACATCACTTCATTGTTTGGTAAAAAATTGCCTGATGTTCCCGAAGGTTATAATTATGATTTTGTAAATTCAGATGCGCTTATCAATTTGTTGTTTGTAAAAGATGGCAAGATTGTTACGCCCAGCGGAATGAGTTATCGCGTATTGGTATTGGATAGCAGTGCTAAAAAAATGACTGTGCCTGTTTTGCGAAAGATAAGTGAACTTGTAAAAGCCGGCGCAACTATCAGTGGTGTAAAACCGGAGAACACACCAAGCCTGAGCGATGATGAAACAGAATTTAAAAATATAGTAAATGAAATCTGGAATACCGGAAATGCAAATGTGTTTACCAATAAACCTTTGAAGGAAGTGCTTACTGAATTGAATATTCTATCTGATTTTACTTACACAAAACCACAAACCAATACAAAACTGTTATATGTGCATCGCAAACTATCAAACAGAGATATTTACTGGCTCAACAGCCGTAACGATACAACGCAAAATGTGAAGGCAACATTTCGTATAGCTGGAAAAGTGCCTGAAATATGGCATGCAGAAACAGGTAAAACAGAAGCGGCATCATACAGCATTACAAATGATGTTACAAAAGTGCAACTGCATTTGCAGCCAAACGATGCTGTGTTCGTAGTGTTTAAAGACAAAGCATTAAAAACATCCTTCGCATTGCCTGCTGTTACAGAAAAACAATTAGCAATAATCAGTGGTGAATGGAATATCAATTTCCAGGAAAATCGCGGAGCCTCTGCTTCCCTTACTATGAATGAATTAAAATCATTTACAGAAAACGCTGATGCAGGAGTAAAATATTTTTCAGGAACAGCCGGTTATACAAAAACAATTAATGCATCTTCAGACTGGCTTAAAAAAGGTTCGCAGGTATGGATTGATTTAGGCGAAGTAAAAAATCTTGCAGAAGTAATCGTGAACGGAAAATCATTGGGCATTGTATGGAAGAAACCTTTTCGTGTTGATATAAGCAGTGCAATAAAACCGGGCGCAAACAAGCTTGAAATAAAAGTTACCAATCTTTGGGTAAATCGTTTGATAGGTGATGCACAACCCAATGTTACAAACAAAATTACTTATACAACAATGCCTTTTTATAAGGCAGATTCACCCTTACTCCCGTCAGGTTTATTAGGACCGGTTAAAATAATATCAATCGAATAATCAGTTAACTAATTATACATGATGATGAAAAAAACATTCGCCTTTCTTTTAGTTGCAATGCTCATTACAAATGCTTCATATTCTCAGGAAAAAAAGCTATCTGTTTTAACCCCTGACCATGCCTTTATATGGTCAGCGAAAGGAGCACCTGAGATGCAGCTGTTAATTGATAAAGGTTTTACGGAAGCTAAAGATTGGGCGTTCATAAATAAGAGTGAAGGCACTGGCTCAAGATTTATTTTTTTTCTAAATTTTTATTTTGAATTAATTTATGTAAATGACGAGGCGACATTTAATTATAACAGCCGTTATACTTTAATAGACACTATACGAACTTCATGGCATACTTTAAATGTATCCCCTTTCGGATTGGGTATAACGTTTATTCCTTTTGATGATTCACAAATTCCATTTGCTGTAACAAAAACAACTGATCCTGAAGCCAGCGACACTGTACAATTATATGAAGCCAATGATACACATTCACATTTACAGGAGCCGGATATATTTGTGATGCCGGAAGCCCTCACAGGTGGTAAATTAAATTCAATGGAAGACCTTAATGAAATATCTGACACTGTACTTAGAACACAATTCCGAAACTATCTTACTCATGAAAACGGCATCCAAAAAATTACAGGTATAACTATAACCTGCAAAACGGAGCAACCTTTTTCAAATACTGTAAAAGCTTTGGAGAAGACTTCATTTTTTAAATTTGTAAACGGCGGGGAACGACTAATGGAATTAACCTTTGATAACAATAAGCAGGGTAAATTAATTGATTTAAGACCGGGACTTCCGTTGATCATACACTATTGAAGAAATCAACTGCAATTAATTCTATTAATAGCATCTGTCACTATCCTGCTTAACATTGAGGTTTGTTAGTGAACATACAACTTTAGTAAGATGTTTTCAATCTGATGTTCGAGAACATATAACTTTAGTAAGGTGTTTCAGAGTTTTAGTAAGATGTTTTCAAATTGGTGTTTTGAATTTTGAGTTGGTTTGAATCTAAGGCACAGAGTGGAGTTACAAACTTTACAATAGATGCGCCGAAGTTGCAAACTTCGCCGGGCACTAACACTTCGACGGGTATGGAACTACGCCAAATAATTTACATTCTGCGGAAAGCCGGAGACTCCTTATCCTGATAATGCAGTTTATTTTTTAATTTCATTTAATGTTTTATAAATACCTGCTTCTTTTTCTTAATGTTTGTATAATAACCGGGCTTACAACATTTGCCGGCTCCGTTATGGGACATGCATTTGGACAGCAGGCATTATTTGCCGGTGCTATCATTGGCGGAATTGTGGGTGTATTTGTAAGCTGCTTAATAGCCGGTAAAATAAAGAAGCTTCAGCCCGTAAATTTCAGATCAACTTTCATTGGCGGCATCATTGGTTATACTATAGCTGCTATCGTTGCAGTTAATTTTTTAAATTCTGCTTTAATTACAGCTGGTAGCATAGCACTTGCAGGATTGGGTGCAGTCGCTGGATACTCTTTCGGTAAAAAGAACTGAATACATTCACAGTACAGGCATTGTTGAAAAGCATGAAGATCATTTATACAGCAGTGCAAGAAATTAAAAACAATATAACTAACCCACAATAATATTATGTACTTCCTGCACATCCGGTTGTCCGGGATCAACAGCTAATGAATCCATAATCGGCAAGAGCGTTTTACCAAAGTCCTGGAAATTTTCCATGTTATCCCAAATATCAGTTACATGCAGGTTATTGGGATCACCATAGCATACATGGTGTTTCCTGCCCTTGGGAGCACCGGCACCAGCATCAGTTAGCTTTTTTACTGTTTCGTCATATTTGGCAGCAGTAAAACCTTTGGGAGTGAAAGTTAAAACGAATGACATAGTAGTTGGTTTTTAGTGAACAATTATTTCTTTCACTTATAAAGATAAAGGTTTCTGGTAAAAATGGTTTTCTTACGAATAAGGGGATTTATGATAACAAGATAAATACGGCAAAGTAATTACGTAAAAAAATGGTTTTTGTACTGCTAATGCCGCAATGTCCCTGCCTGCGCTTATTGCTTTTGAGGAGACATTGAGGAGAAGGGAACTGGGGGACAGAAAGAACATTCTACGGAGAGCTGGGGTAAATATTTTATATATAACATTCCACACTAATAAAAAGAACTACCTTGATAATTATAACTAAATAAATTGTATGGCTTATACAGCACCCGAACGTAAATCATCTTTTAAAGGCATTTTGATTAAAATCTTCATTGTTATTTTTATTATATTGATTGGTATTTTCTGGTGGAACTATTTATATGTTTTTGGTGAAGGTGTGAAATCCGGACAACTAAATTATGTTGTTAAAAAAGGAAACATATTTAAAACATACGAAGGCAAACTGATACAGAGCGGCATACGATCTGAAACCGCAGGAAGTATTCAATCTTATGAATTTGAATTTTCTGTTGCAGACGACAGCTTAGCAAATTTACTAATGAACAATAGCGGTAATTATTATGATTTGCATTATAAAGAATATAAACATGCGCTGCCCTGGCGTGGTTACAGTAGTTATATTGTTGATAAAATAATACGCATGCAGCCTGCTGCTCATTGATAATAAATGTTCGTTGCTTTGCTATCCGTAGTTTGCAACTACGGATTTCTTATAAATATTTTGTTCTGTTTTCTTAACACCAGATGCAATCTGGCTATTTCATTTAGCTCCGTAGTCGAAGACATACGGAGAGCGAAGAACATTCTACGGCGAGCTGGTGGTGGCTTATAATAATGTTAACCGCACGCTATAATAAAGATGCAGATGGTTTACAAAAAGATAATTTGTACTTGAAAATTGTAATGTACGTTACGATAATTCTATTTTTAGTTTTCCTATGGGGAATTATTCTTATTACAACGTCATTTTAAAAAGAAGTGATATTTGAGGGGACTACGCCAAATACAAAAAACATTTTACATTCCACGCAGAATTGAGAAGCTAAATACTATGTGTTGTTAAGCTGTTTGCATAATTTATAATATGGATCATTATCCTCATTTATTAGTAACGGAACATCTGGATCGTAATCATGTAAATTACAACAAGCATTATAAATTTCTTCGAGGCAATCTTGAGGAATTTCAATCTTTAATATATTTTTCGAATTTCATTTATAAAAACATTGTCTTGCATCTTCATAATCTTGAATCAAAAACCGACCATTCTGGATAAATCTATTTTTTGATCCATTAACTCAACGTCTTCCAAATAAAATGGAGGATTTAATACAATCGTTTGATCAAAATCAAAATATGAAATGTTGGGAAACTCATTTAAATACTTTATGGTCGCTTTAGGTAAAAGAAATAGTGCAGCATTTTCTTTGCCAGCATTTTGTAACATAAAAAATAGCGCAACACTTAAATCAATAGTCCAATCAATTAGTCTTAATTTCAATCCCCAATTTCTTGCATAAAAAGCATTTAGCCATATCCTTTTATTATATTCTTTATCCTTTCCAAAATTTGTTTGCTTGATAAACTCATTTAAAATTTGGATTTCTTTTTCTTTTGGACTTTTAGGAGCCGGAGGATAAAAAAGTGGAGGTATCAATTCAAAGCTTTCATAAGGAATACCGCGGAAGAAAAATTGTCCTTGATTAGTAGGATATGGGCATCCAAATGTATTTAAAGCGTTTCTTAATTCGTCAAAGGACTTTACTATCATTTCTAAACTTTTTGTTGTAAATTTTCTTGATTACTTATATTCTAAAAGTTTTATGCTCGATTAATTCTATCATTGATTTCTTTAAGAATTTCTGCTTTAGTTAGTTTTTGTTGAGATATAGTTATCAAGTTCGTAAGCAATGCTCTTGTAGATCTTTGAAGCAGAGATAAATCATCTTTATCAAATTCTAAAAGTTTGGCGTGATGAATCATCGAACTCCGAACATTGTATAATCTTCTAATTGTTTCCGCTATTTTTATTCTTATTGAGGGATCTGTTGCTACTAATTTGGAAAGATATTTACAAACAGATTCTAAGATATTTGCATTCTCATTTGGAAGAAGTAGTGATTCTAAAACAGTAAAGATTTGAGTTATTCTCGCATGGTGATCGTTATTACCAATTGCCTTCGAAAAATTACGTATCCCATTTAACGTTAATTGTTCTAATTCTGATTGCTGTTGATTTGATGATTTAATCAAAAAGGCGTGAAATAAACCGAGTTTGGTTTTTAGCATCGATTGCCAAATACGACTATCAATTACAAATGGAACATTTTTAAAGATATACTCAGACGTCAAATTTTCTTCTTGATTTGTTCTTTGTACTAATACGTCAGTTTTTCGTTGGTAAATATTTCGTGAATCAATTTCAAAAAAAATTTTGAAGTCAGGATGATCTACTGTTGGTGATAAGATTTTTAAACAATCTACTGCGAGTGACACATCAATAAATGCAAGCTCAATTGCTTTAATTTTTTCTGCTTTATGCACGCAACTTGCCATTAATTGACCTTTATATTGTTCTAAACCTTTTATATAATTTTCTTTTACTTCTTCCTTAACAAGTGCTGCAAGTTTCGTTATGTAATCAGACGATATATATTTAAAATTTACTTTCCCGATGTCAAAGGAATTATTTGTTTCTATATATAGCACTGGAAAAAAAATCCTGTACTCAATAATGTTTTTTTCGCATTGTTCTAATACGTAATCACTAATTGAAAATGAATCTTTTTTTTCTTGAAAGCTCTCAACAATTCCATCAAAAACTTTATCAACTAAAAATCTTTCACTTACACTTCTTTGTAACATTTGATCTTTCGTAAAATTCTTAACGAGTTTATAAATCTCCAAGAAACCATCTCCTTTAAACCCAATTTTTTCATTAGGAAAATTTCGAATTTTCATTATTAGTTTTCCGTCTAATCCTTCTTGCGAAATATCAAGATTACCCCAAACTTCTCCCAAATTAATTATATTCTTATGCTTTAAATAGCCTTCTAACTGAGGTGTTTCTGTATTAGGAATAGTTGGTATAAAGCTTTTTTCATGAGATATTAACTTTAAAAGATTCAATCCTCTTTCATCAATATATTTTTTTAAGTTGGGATTGAGATTAATCATTTTTAAAGAAGTTGAAATTTAAAATTAAAGCATATTACTTTTTATGTGAAAGCATTAAAATTAATTGCTGAAAATTATTCTTCACTACATCGGCTGCCGGATTGAAGTGAAAAGCCCGGTGAAGATTTGTGCGTTGGCTTTGCGCCGGACTTGTAACGTAAAGCCGGAACAAAAGCTCAATTGAAATACCGCAGCTCACAGCCCCAAATAAAAATTCTTATTCTTCATCATTTAATAATTCACTGTTTAGCAGTTCGGGTAATATTGTTTTCACTTCTTCATTGCTTATTACATCTACATTCTTTAATCTTTTTTCTATAGCTCTTGTGCGTTTGCCGGCAAGATCATCGAGCTGGTTTAAGCCGGTTTGTATGTTGTTCTGTGCTTTTTGCAGTAAGCCGCTAAAGTTGCCGAACTCTGTTTTTACGGCGCTGAGAATGTTCCATACTTCGCTGCTGCGCTTTTCTATGGCAAGGGTGCGGAAACCCATTTGTAAACTGCTTAAGAAGGCGGAAAGCGTGGTGGGGCCGGCGATGTTTATTTTGCATTCGGTGCGTATGCTTTCGAACAGCCCGGGTGTGCGCAGTACTTCGGCATATAAACTTTCGAAGGGCAGAAAGAGGATGGCAAAATCTGTTGTGTTGGGCGCATCAATATAGCGGCTGCAGATATCGGCAGCACATTTTTTTATGCCGCGCACAAAGGCTTTGCGGTGTTCTTCTATTTGTGCGGGGTCGCCGGCTTCGTAAGCCTGCATCAGCAGTTCAAAATCTTCTTTGGGAAACTTGCTGTCAATAGGGAGCCACAGCGGCGCATCGTTATTGCCGGGCAGCTTTACGGCAAACTCAACCATGGCATTGCTGCCCGTTTTTGTTTTTACATTTTTGGCGTATTGGTCGGGTGTAAGCGTTTGCTCTAATATTGCTTCCAGTTGATATTCGCCCAGCACACCGCGTGTTTTTACATTGCTGAGTACACGTTTAAGATCGCCAACACCTGTAGCTAAAGTCTGCATATCGCCGAGACCTTTGTGTACGGCTTCGAGGCGTTCGCTTACGAGCTTAAAACTTTCGCCGAGACGAAATTCTAAAGTCCTCTGGAGTTTTTCATCAACGGTGATGCGCATTTGTTCCAGCTTTTGTTCGTTGCCTTGCTGCATGTCGGTGATCTTTTTTTCAAGCGTTGTGCGCATGTCAGTTAAGCTGTTGCTTGTGCTGGTATTTTGTTCGCTTTGCTTGTTGAGCAGCGCGAAGAAATTATCTTTCTGAACGGTGTTGAATTCTTTGATGGATTCGGCAAGATCTTTTTTAAAGGCATCGAGAGATTGTTTTATTTCGGTGCGTGATGCGGTTGCATTGTTATTATTCGCTTCGCTGAAAGCTGTGAGTTTATGATCTATGGTTGATGTGAGATGATTTAGTTTTTCTTCGAAGGAGAGGAGGGAGGAGGCTAATTCTTGTCTTGCTCTTGCAGATTGATTATTCGTTTCAATGCGGTTAAGTGCAATTTCTTTTTTTACGGATTCTTCTATGCGTTGAACTTCGCTGCGCAATGCATCAAGCTTAACATTGTTACCATTATTATTTTTTGGTTTGAGAGAAACAACAAGCAAAATAATCAGCAACACAATTACAACAGCAAGCAATACGTACACAATACTCATAAAGCAAATTAGCAATTAAGGATTAAAGAATAAATATACAAATAAAGCGGGTACCGTATTGGGCAGCAATTTCGAACCAATCATCAAGGCTTAGCAGCCGAATTCACAGTGGCTCTATAGCTCAATCAAGGCTAAAGAACGAATGTGCTGAAATCAACGAAGGAGATTCGCGAAATGCAGAGCATTCATCGAGACAATTGAAAGACGTAGTTATTCGAGATAACCAAATTAAAAATAAAAATATGCACTGAGCAATTTATTCGTTCTTGATCTTTTTGGTACTTGGCGCCTGTCCCGCAGAAATGCGGGATGTCAAGACAAAAACTACAGAAAGAAAAAATTATCTTCCAAAAAGATTTCCCATTTTCTTCCTTTATATTTTTTTTGTTTTAGCCATTAAATAATTGCATTGCAAAAAATAATCGGTAAGAAAAAAAATTCTATTTGTCTCGAATAGTGTTTGCAACGTATATTTGCAGCCCGTCTTTAATAAAAGATGGTTGTTCTTCGAACCCCTGTTCTTGAAATAATTTTCAAAACATATTTGGTGAAATTAAAAAGGCGATTACCTTTGCAACCCCAATAAAATGGGCGGCAACTTAATGCCAAAAAGTTCTTTAAATAATCGGTAAGTTCTTCAACTCTCCCTTAGGGGTTGGGGTATGGTGCAGCAGAAATAAGGCTGCAAAATGGTTCAACTCCATTTGCATCACAGCATCAGGGTAATCAGATAAATCCGGTTAATCCTGGTCAAAGTTCTTTGAAAGATGGAAAGCAACAGTCCCGATTTTATCGGGAAGGTAAAAAGCGTAACACAATTTAAGTCCGACGTTTAATTTTCTTTAAGAGATTAATAGTCAGATCAACTTCATTTACAATGGAGAGTTTGATCCTGGCTCAGGATGAACGCTAGCGGCAGGCCTAATACATGCAAGTCGAGGGGCAGCACAGGTAGCAATATCTGGTGGCGACCGGCAAACGGGTGCGGAACACGTACGCAACCTTCCTTCAAATAAGGAATAGCCCAGGGAAACTTGGATTAATACTTTATAAAATAATAGAATGGCATCATTCAATTATTAAAGCTTCGGCGTTTGAAGATGGGCGTGCGCCTGATTAGATAGTTGGCGGGGTAACGGCCCACCAAGTCTGCGATCAGTAACTGGTGTGAGAGCATGACCAGTCACACGGGCACTGAGACACGGGCCCGACTCCTACGGGAGGCAGCAGTAAGGAATATTGGTCAATGGACGCAAGTCTGAACCAGCCATGCCGCGTGGAGGATGAAGGTCCTCTGGATTGTAAACTTCTTTTATTTGGGAAGAAATGTGAAAATTCTTTTTCACTTGACGGTACCAGATGAATAAGCACCGGCTAACTCCGTGCCAGCAGCCGCGGTAATACGGAGGGTGCAAGCGTTATCCGGATTTACTGGGTTTAAAGGGTGCGTAGGCGGGCAGGTAAGTCAGTGGTGAAATCCTCAAGCTTAACTTGAGAACTGCCGTTGATACTATTTGTCTTGAATATTGTGGAGGTAAGCGGAATATGTCATGTAGCGGTGAAATGCTTAGATATGACATAGAACACCAATTGCGAAGGCAGCTTACTACACAGTTATTGACGCTGAGGCACGAAAGCGTGGGGATCAAACAGGATTAGATACCCTGGTAGTCCACGCCCTAAACGATGATTACTCGACATACGCGATACACAGTGTGTGTCTGAGCGAAAGCATTAAGTAATCCACCTGGGAAGT
>JBBRBB010000031.1:0-45390 GCA_038206235.1 Chitinophagales bacterium | reverse complement strand
GGAACGAACATTTTCTTGGATAGATACCAATAGGCGAAATTCAAAAAATTATGAAAGGCTTAATCAAACTAGTGTGACAATGGTGCATTTATCCGCCATACGAATTATGCTGAATCGTTTTTAAACAGTTTCTTAGTTTTTAATTTGAAATTATATTTTATCAACAAATAAAAAACACATCTGTTTGTTTGTATTAAAAAGAAACCGGTTTTAAATTTGACTTGATATTAAATACCTGAAATCTTTACTTTTGTTGCCAAAAGAACAAGTTGCAATGGATACAAAGAAGATAGAGCTGGAAATTGTGGCGCTTTCGCACAGCATTACCCAAACGCATTCTTATGCTGTGGTATTGGGAGAGATAAACGGACTAAGACGCTTGCCGATTGTAATCGGTGGCTTTGAGGCGCAGGCCATTGCAGTAGCTCTGGAACGTATGCAACCAAGCAGACCGCTTACACACGACCTGATGAAAAATTTTATGCACGCCTTTAATGTTGAATTAATGGAAATCGTTATTAATGATTTGCAGGAAGGAATTTTTTATTCAAAGCTTGTTTGTATCAGTGAGCACGATACCGTTGAAATAGACAGCCGCACCAGCGATGCGCTTGCATTAGCCGTGCGTTTTGGCTGCCCTATTTATACGTATGAAAATATTTTGGAAAGCGCAGGAATTCTTATGGAAGATGATAACAAAAAGAAAAGATCGAATATACCCGTAGATGAGCCTGTGCACGTTACAAATGAAGAGCTTAGCCACATGAGCACCGATGAATTAAAATCACTTCTTGGCGAAGTTCTGGATCAGGAAGACTATTTAAAGGCAATTGCCATAAGGGATGAATTGAATAAGAGGAAATAATGTGCTGATTTGCTAATGTGCTAATATGCTGATGTGCTGATGTGCTAATATGCTGATGTGCTGATGTGCTAATATGCTGATGTGCTGATAATTCTCCCTTATACATTATACATTATACATTACTTTCGTGATTGTATTCCCCAACGCTAAAATTAATCTCGGCTTACATATTATAAGCAAACGTGAAGACGGGTATCATAATTTAGAAACCGTTTTTTATCCCCTGCCATTTTGTGATGTTTTGGAAATAATTCAGCAATCAGACTTCAGCTCGCAGAGTCCTGTGGACAATCAGCAATCAGAAGTCAGAAATCGGAAATCAGATGTCTTTGAATTTACAATTACGGGGTTAAGTGTTAATGGAAATGCAGATGATAACTTGTGCGTAAAAGCATATCATCTTTTAAAAAAAGATTTTACATCCATTCCTGGTGTGAGAATGCATTTGCATAAAGTGATACCAATAGGGGCGGGGCTTGGTGGCGGAAGTGCAGATGCTGCATTCTCTTTACTTTTATTCAATAAAAAATTTCAGCTTAACTTATCGGCCAATCAACTTATCAACTACGCATTGCAGTTGGGTAGTGATTGCCCTTTCTTCATCATCAACAAACCATGCTTTGCACAACAACGGGGCGAAGTATTACATGAGATATCAATAGATTTATTAGACTATAAAATAATTATTGTTAACCCGGGCATCCATATAAACACAGGCTGGGCTTTTTCTAAAATTATTCCCCGAACTCCGGATAAGCATATTGCTGAAATAATTCAGCAGCCAATATCAACATGGAAAGATGAGTTGAAGAATGATTTTGAAGAACCTGTTATGAAACAATATCCTGAATTAAAAACCATCAAAGAAAAACTTTATTCACTCGGCGCCATTTATGCTGCGATGAGTGGAAGCGGCAGCACATTCTTTGGAATATTTCATGCGGCAGTAGAAATTGCTCCTTTATCATTTCCTGTAAATTATTTTATTAAAGAAATAATCTTCCAATAACCGCTTTTGCCATTTGCTTAATTGAAACTATTTTCGCTCACAAAGAAGTCATTAAGTCATTAGTCAATGAGTCATTATAAAAATAACGTAACTCTTAAATGACTTAAATGATCCAATGACTAACAATGACTCACTGACTTCTAATGACTTCATCGAATATTAAATATTAAATCTTCAATCTTAAATAACTATGGCATACGATGTAATTGTAATCGGCAGTGGCCCCGGCGGATATCCTGCAGCAATACGTGCTTCGCAACTTGGTTTTAAAGTAGCAATTATTGAAAAGGAAAGTCTCGGGGGAATTTGTTTAAACTGGGGATGTATCCCTACAAAAGCGCTTATTAAAAGTGCGCAGGTGTATGATTATATGAAGCACAGCACCGATTATGGAATTAATGTAACGGGCGCCCAGCCCGATTTTAATGCAGTGATAAAACGCAGTCGCGGCGTTGCTGATAAAATGAGCAAGGGTGTTCAGTTTTTGATGAAGAAAAATAAGATTGATGTAATAATGGGCACTGCAAAAATATCCGCAGGATCCAGTGGAAAGGAGGGGAAACAAGTAGAAGTTGCTTCCAAAGAAGGAAAGAACCAAATCGTGGAAGGAAAATATATCATCATTGCAACCGGCGGCCGCAGCCGCGAACTTCCAAATTTAAAACAGGATGGAAAAAAAGTAATTGGCTATCGCGAAGCAATGATTCTACCGCAGCAACCCAAAAGTATGCTCGTTGTTGGCAGCGGCGCAATAGGTGTTGAGTTCGCTTATGTGTACAACAGCATGGGAACCAAAGTAACTATTGTTGAGTTTATGCCGCGCGCTGTGCCCATAGAAGATGAAGATGTTTCTAAAGAATTAGAAAAGCAATATAAAAAACAGGGCATTGAAATAATGACGAGCGCCACCGTTGAAAGTGTTGATACAAGCGGCGCCGGTGTAAAAGCGCTGGTAAAAAAGAAAGATGGCAGCACCATTACATTAGAGGCAGATATTGTATTAAGCGCGGTAGGTATTGTAGCGAATATTGAAAACATCGGTCTTGAAGAAGCAGGAATAAAAACTAATAATGGCAGAATTGTGATTGATAAATATCAGCAAACAAATGTACCCGGCATTTTTGCAATAGGAGATTGCACACCCAACCAGGCATTGGCGCATAAAGCCGGTAAGGAAGGAATCAATGCTGCTGAATACATTGGGTATTTAGAGAAAAAATTTAATCATCAGCCTGAACCTGTGGATTATGGCAATGTTCCGGGCTGCACTTATTGCACACCTGAAATTGCCAGCGTTGGTTTTACGGAAGCTGCCGCCAAAGAAGCGGGTTATGAAATCAAGGTCGGTAAGTTTCCTTTCATGGCAAGCGGAAAGGCAAGCGCCGCCGGAGCTACAGAAGGTTTTGTAAAAATAATTTATGATGCAAAATATGGTGAGCTGCTTGGCGCACACATGATTGGCAATAATGTAACTGAAATGATTGCTGAAATATCTGTTGCCCGAAAATTAGAAACCACAGCACATGAAATCTTAAATGCAATTCATCCGCATCCAACCATGAGTGAAGGAGTGAAAGAGGCTACTGCTGCGGCGTATGGAGAGGCGATAGATATTTGAGACGTTTATCGTTTGTCGTTTGTCGTTTATCGCCTGCCCCGACAAAGGCGCAGAGGCGTCAAGGTAAGATTTGAAAAAATATAATGAAACTAAAGCTGGATAAAGGTTACAGTCATTGTGAGATTCGTGTGCCGTAGGCACAAAATATTGGTAGAAATAAATATCAGTAAGTGAAGGCGTGCCGTAGGTACGCAATCTTAATAATTGTTTGAGACTATTGCGTACCTACGGCACGCAAGAAATTTGGTAACTTTTTTATTCTACCAATATTAAGTCCCTACAGGACTTCCGGGATATCAAAATAAAAATTGACCTGAACTCCTATGCGACAAAGGCGGGGCTTGTCCTTGCAATGATTGGCCTTTAACCTTCTTTTTCTCAACAACAATAACAGTCAGTGTTTATTTAAAACTATATATTCCTTTGACAACCTTTCTGGTGGCACGATATTTTAATTACTGGTTAATAACCTCATAAAAATTAATGAAACTAAAAAAACTTCTATTATGAAAAAACAATTCATCATTCCGGCATTATTTGTTTTTTTGCTTACCACACTTTCGGGTTGTGAAGTAATCGGAGGCATTTTTAAAGCCGGTGTTTGGGTAGGCGTGCTGGCTGTGGTGTTAGTTGTAGCACTCATCATTTGGTTAATCGGCAGGGCAAAAAAATAATTTCTTTTCCAAAATCTTTTCTTTGTTGAGCTGTGCTGGCATCACCTGCAATTTTTTTGGATAAGGGTTTTTAGAAAACAGGTGGAATCTTTTCAGTGATGTATTATTGCCAGTGATGTTGCGGATATAGATGTATGAAGTCGCAAATGTGCAGATAGAGCTATTAAGTAACTGATGATGAATGGCTGTCTGTTTGCAAAAAGTTTTGCATGTCAACTGCTCTTTCTATGTCTGACTTTAACCGGCGAATTTTAACTCTCAGGTATTTTAATTCTTCAAATGTTTTGTTGCTGTGAATGCCTTCCCTGTAAAGCGCCTCCTGCATTTTAATATCAGCCTGCAATCGTGTAACATCTTCACCCAATTGTTTGATGGTCATTTTAAATGTTTTAAAAATAATGAATTGGTTAGCGAAGCTTGTTTTACTTAAGGTAGCGGGAATGGTCGTAAGGTAGACATTATAATTAAATATTGAAAATAAATTTTTGGGGAAGGCACAAAATTCCTTTTTTTATTATTGTTGGCGCTTTAATTCGTGGTTGCTATTATGAAACCAACTAACATGATTGCTTTCTTTGCCTGTTACATTTATTACTTTTAGAACATTGTTAAGTGAGAGTTTAATGGGAAAATTTCCCTTTAGATATTTTGGGTTTCAAATGTTGATTGACAGCATCAACTAAGCTAAAACTTTTTTATTACGCTTGATAATATTCGACTTATGCGCAGCATCTCATAGAGTCTGCGACCTGTGGAGAGTCTGCCCCGTCATGCGCATAGGCGTCAAGTTAAGGTTTGAAAAAATATAATGAAACTAAAGCTGGATATAGGTTACAGCCACTATGAAGATCATGTGCCGGAGGCACAAAATATTGGTAGAAATAAATATTAGTAAGTTAAGGGCGTGCCGTCCCGATAATCGGGACGCAATCTTAATAACCATTTTAGAATATCGCGTACCTACGGTACGAAGGAATTCAGGTAACTTCATTTTTCTACCAATATTAAGTCCCGACAGGACTTCCGGCAAGCAAAATAAAAATTTACTTAACGCCTATGCGCCATACGGGGATAAAAAAATTCTTCTCTTTTCTATGTTTTAATATTGTGATAATATACTTTAGTAATCTTGCAAACATTCACCACTTAATTAATATTTATGAAACAAACTTTACTGCTTGTTTTTTTCTGCACATTACTGGTTGCAGCCAAAACACAATCTGCTGCACACAAAATCATTTCGCTTAATGATTGCGGTGCACCCTTCTATCACGGCGTGGCTTCAGGAGACCCGCTCTTTGACCGAATCATCATCTGGACTATTTATAAGACTTATTACAGACTGGTAGCCTTTTGGGACAAAACAAATAAGGAAGATACAATAGTAATATCAACTCACGGACTCATTAAGAAAACTGATAAAATTTCCAAAAATGAAATAGACAAAGCCGAAAGAATAAGATTAAAATACTTTAACGACAAAAATATTAAACAATGAAAACATACACTTTAGAAGAATTGACCGACAAACATATTGGCAAAAAAGGAACAAAAAAAAGGGATGATTTTGAAAATGAATTGCGACTTGATTTATTAGGACATACAATAAAACAGGTTCGTAAAGAAAGGAACTTGACACAAGAGCAATTGGGCGAATTAGTCGGAGTTAAAAAAGCACAAATTTCCAAAATTGAAAACAGTTTGACAGACGCAAGATTTGACACAATTTTAAAAGTATTCAAAGCACTTAATGCTAAAGTGAATTTTAATGTAGAATTGACAAAACAAAAAGTCGCATTAAGATAGTAAGGAATTGCCGAACACCCAACAAAAATATTGTTGTCCCGCCTCTGCGGCAAGGCTGGACATTGAAACAATCGGCTGCAAATCGCTATCAGCAATAGTTGCGGCTGACGAATAAAGCCAAGCAATAAATCTTAACTTCAACTATTAAAACAAAACTAAGCTGCAGTTCCATGCGGGACATTATAAAATACCTCACTGCTGCAATACTCAACCGATAACAGTCAGGCTATTCTAAGCTGTCAGAATGATGCTTGCAAACTTCTCCTATGCCAATGAATTTTGTATGCTGCTGGATTACATGTTCGATTTTATTGTAGTTATTAATAAAATATTTTAAAAGCATCTTTACTGGAACAAAAAATATATGCAGGCAACTCCCGCATTAGAAATACAGTTTTATTTTTACGGAATACTTCCATAATATTCCTTCTTGCGAAAACAGAGAGGTATTTTTCATGATAATTTTTGATTTCGCTTTTCAAAATTCATGGTATGAAAATCTTGTTTTTTATTTCTTTTTTATTCGCATCAATAATTGCTATAAGCCAGGCAGGTAATCTTGATACGAGCTTCAATCACAGTGGTACGGTGGTTACACACTTTGGCAGTGATGCAACAGCATTTGCCGTTGCTGTGCAGCAGGATGGAAAGATTGTAGCAGCAGGCACTTCACCGGGTTCTAATACCCGCAATGATTTTGCGTTAGCACGCTATAACACAGATGGCACACTTGATAATAGTTTTGGAGGCGATGGAAAAGTAACTACCGATTTCAATGGATTTGAAGATGAAATAACAGCCATAGCTATACAACCCGATGCAAAAATTATTGTGGCCGGTGAATCAAGAAGTTTGAATGATTACGATTTTGCAGTCGCACGCTATAACAGCAACGGCACACTTGACAAAACCTTTGGCAGCGATGGAAAAGTAACAACTGACTTCGACAAGGGTGATGAAGATTATGAGGATGATGTTGCTTATGCAATGGCTTTACAAACTGATGGAAAAATTATTGTTGCAGGTCAAACGCATAAAAGAAATGGTCTCACAATTTATTTTGCCATTGTGAGATATAACAGCAATGGCAGCCGCGATATGAGCTTTGGATATAAAGGAGGAGTTGTAACATTAGTAGGCGGTAATACATGCGAAGCTTATGGTGTTGCCGTGCAACAGGATGGAAAAATAGTTGTGGCGGGCACGGCTTATAATGGTTCAAATTATGATGTTGCTGTGGTTAGATATAAAGCAAATGGAAGTCTCGATAATAATTTTGGAACTAATGGTAAAGTAACAACACGCATTGGAGTTGGCGATGATAATGCCCGTGCAATTGCTTTACAAACCGATGGAAAAATTGTAGTGGCGGGAAGTTCGAATAATGGTGGATTGGATGATGACTTTGCCGCAATGCGTTATCTTTCTGATGGCACACTTGATACTACTTTTGGCATTGGCGGAAAAGTAACTACACGTGTAGGCGCATCAAGCGATTACTGCAATGGTATGGTAATACAAGCCGATGGAAAGATAATATTAGCAGGGCAAGCAATCAATGCAAGACGGTTTTCTGATATAGGTGTGGTAAGATATAACAGCAATGGACAAGCAGATAATACTTTCGGCACAAATGGTGTTGTTACCACAGCAATCGGCACACGCAGCGATGATGGATATGCAGTAGCACTGCAGCCTGATGGAAAGATTGTGGTTGCAGGAGATTCTTATTTTGCCCCGGCAAAGGTTGGGTTTGCGGTTGTAAGATATTTGAGCAGTGGTTCTATACCATTCAATCAAATGATAACGAAAAAAATAAAGATTGCAGTTGAAGCAAATCAATAGCTCAAACGACTTTCACCAGGTAATAATTTTTCTTCCCTTTTTGTATTAATAAATATTTATTGTGCAATAACTGAGAACTGTAAACTATAAACTGTAAACTGTCAACTTTCTTCCTGTTTATGCTGATGCCGCCATTTTGCAGCATCTTTCTTGCTTCACCTTTGCTGGGAAAGATTCCGCTTTCAGCAAGAAAAGAAATTACATCAATACCCTGATTAATTTTTGATAGAGGATAATCAAACTTTACAACGCCTTCCATCTTTTCCAAATCTTCTTCGCTTAAATCTTCGGCAGATTCATTTTGATTAGCAAATAATTTTTCTGTTGTTTCAGTCGCTTTGTTACAGGCTTCTTCACCATGCACAAAAATGGTAACTGATTTTGCCAGTTCTTTTTGCAACGCCCTGAAAGCTGCATTCTCATTATGTTTTGCAATCAAATTATTTATCTCTTCCTGTGATAAAAAGGTAAAAATTTTTATCCACTTTTTTGCATCATCATCGGCGGCGTTTAACCAAAACTGGTAAAATTGGTAAGCAGAAGTTTTATTAGTATCGAGCCATACATTTCCTTTTTCTGTTTTACCAAATTTTCCTCCATCAGCTTTTGTAAGCAAGGGGCAGGTAAATGCAAAAGCTTCGCCGCCGGCTTTGCGCCGAATAAGTTCTGTGCCTGTTACAATATTTCCCCACTGGTCGCTGCCGCCCATTTGTATTTTGCAGTTGTGATGCGCGTATAGCCAGTAAAAATCATAACCTTGTATCAGTTGATAAGTAAATTCAGTAAAGCTAATGCCGGTTTCACCTTCAATGCGCTGCTTCACACTCTCCTTTGCCATCATATAATTTACGGTGATGTGTTTGCCCACATCACGAATAAAATCAAGGAAACTCAAATCTTTAAACCAATCATAATTATTCACCATGACAGCAGCATTAGGCAATGAAGGACCAAAATTTAAAAATTGTTCGAGCTGTTTTTTAACGCCTTCAGAATTATGCCGGAGAAGAGCTTCACTTAATAAACTTCTTTCTTCATTTTTACCGCTGGGGTCTCCTACCATGCCTGTTGCACCACCAACAAGTGCATAAGGCTTGTGTCCTGCTTTTTGCAAATGCACCAATAAAATAATAGGAACAAGACTGCCAATGTGCAAGCTATCAGCAGTTGGGTCAAATCCAATATAGGCTGAAGTCATTTCTTTATTCAACTGTTCTTCCGTTCCCGGCATAATATCTTGTATCAGCCCGCGCCATTTTAATTCTTCAATTAGGTTCATTCAAAAACTATTTTGGCAAAAGTAAAGTTAGGATTGCAGATTTAAGATGGGGATTTATATCCGGGCTTTTTGAAAATTTCTATTTCGTAATTATGTGAGCAGCTTAAACATTATAAAAGATGTGTGTAAATTTATAAGTTAGCAAACAAGAATAAATCTATCCTCATGCAAAAAAATATCCAAAGCAACTTTCATACGGTTCTAATAACCCTGTTATTGCGTTAAATGAAAAGAGGCTGCAAAAATATTTTCCGGTGATACAAGAAGCGACATTGGCAGCGAAGCAGAGAAAATGAAATTCACAAATGCAGTAAACAGCCTTGTCGTTAAATTTATAAGACTCGATTTTGATGCGCAGCATCAATGGGACATGCTGGTGATGGAAAGAATCTATCCCATTGATTACCGCAGTTATGAAATTGAAAAAAGAGAATTATGGCTCGATGTTTTGAAGATGAATTGAAACATTTGCATCATAACGGTTTTGTGCACAGGCATATTAGCAGACCCTCAAGCATTGGCGGTGAAAAATTCGATAATGTTTTGCTTACAGAGAAGGGATTGCGATTAATTGATGTTGGTATTTCAGCATTACTATCGCAGGTGGGTGAGAAATTATTTGAAAAATATATTGAGCTTGAAATGGGCGAGCTTCGAAAATTCAGAGAGTTCTTTTTGAACGGATAACTTATTACTTCATTAAATAAATATGAAACTAAAAGAAATCATAAGCAGCAATAATTGGCTGAGCGTTAAATTAACTTTCGCAGAATTATATCCCGAAGAAGAAAAAAATGTGGATGGATATGAAAAAGTATTTGCTCATTTGCAAATCACTGATGCGTAAATTCAAACATGAGTAAGGATGAAAAATAAATTCTTACTTTAAAAATATGCAGTTGGTATCAACAAAAAAATAAAATCATTTCTTTGTGTTCTGCGCTTTTTGCTTCATCCCCTGCACTTTTTTCTGAGACTCCATCATTTGCTCATACCGTTCCTGCCACTTGCTTTTTGCTTTGGGAGCTTTTCGCTTTGCATCCATTTGCGCAAGTATTTTATCGTGGTCAATAATGTAGCGCTGAATTACAAACTGTATGGCGAGGGTAATTACATTCGATACCGTGTAATACCAGTTTAATGCAGCAGGTAAATTATTGAAGATAATAAACATGAATACCGGATAAATATACGGCATGTATTTAAGCGCAGGATTATTAGGGTCAGTTGCCGTCATGTTCATGTTGTATAGTGAAATGAGAAAACTGGTTACCACTGCAAGCAATGCGAATAAGCTTATGTGGTCGCCGATGATAAAAATTTTTGTATGAAATTTTACAAGTATATCATAAGCAGAAAGGTCGTGCGTCCATAAGAATGGCTGATTGCGTAAAGCAATATTTGAATTAAAAAAACTATAGAGTGCAAAGAAAATAGGAATCTGCAGCAGCAATGGCAAACAGCCTCCCAGCGGGTTTACACCGGCTCCCTTGAAAAGCTTCATTTGCTCCATGCTGAAAGCCTGCTGGTCGCTGCCATATTTTTTTCTCAGCGTATCTAATTCAGGCCGCAACAATTTCATTTTAGAGCCGCTGAGATAGCTTTTGTAAACTAAAGGCGATGTTATTAAGCGAATAAAAATAGTTAGAAGCGCAATTACCCAACCATAAATACTTACTAAGCTTGCAAAGAAATTAAACACCGGCATTACCATATATTTATTTATGGGGCGCACAAACGAATAAAAATCTCTTCCCAGGTTAATTATTTTATCCATTTCAGGAGCCGCCGTCTGCAATATCTTATAATCATTCGGCCCATAATAAAGTTCAAGCGGAATAGTTACAGATGCAGAAACCGGAGTCTTTATTTGCAGTGAGGCATCAACAGTTCCTATAATATTTGAACTATCCTCTTTTCGGGTCCAGTGTACAGTTCCGCTGTTGAAATTATTTTTAGCAATCACCGATACATTAAAGAATTGTTGCACAGCACTGAGCCACTGCACAGGCTGGTCAAACTTTTCATCGTTGTGTGCAGATATGTAATCAAATTCATTGTTTACCGAAAAACATACATTGCTCATTCTTCGTTCATATTCAACAGAAGATTCATGCAGCACAGGTGCAGCTCTAAACTGCATGTTCAGCGTATTATTGCTGAGTAATTTATCTGCGCCGCTTAAGAGAATGTTCCAGGCAATTTTATAATCATTTGGCTTTATTAAAAATTGGTGAACAACTGCAGAGCCTGTTGCATTTTCAAGAGAAAAAATGATAAGCTGGTTGCCATCACTTTTTCTAACCGGCGCTGAAGCAGTAAAAAATAATTCGCTTGTGCCTGCAGAACTATTAGGCGATGTATTAATAGTGTAACCGATATTATCATAAGCGCCGCCGCCAAGTCTTACAGGCTTTCCATCATTCGACAAATAATTTTTTAGCTCTGCATATTTCACACGTCCGCCTTTATTAGTAAAAGTTACTTTGAATACTTCGTTTTCAAGCGTAGTGAGTTGCTCAGTTGCAGAAGCGGCATTCGCAAAATTTCCTGCAGAGCTTTGTTTTGCTATGGAGTCGGTTTGTATAGAGTCACCAATAGCTTTTTCTTTTTCTACTGGTGTAATCTTTGAGGAATTTACTCTTGCTAAAGAATCTGTCTTTCTTTTCTCAAAATCGCTATAAGCCTGACTTTGTTTGTTCGTATACCAAAAGAAAGAAAAAAATAAAACTGCTAACAACACAATACCAACCACGGTATTTTTATCTGTCTTCATATTTTCTAAAATAAAATTGAGCGGCAAAGGTAGGGGAATCGTTTCTCGTTTGTCGTTTCTCGTTTCTCGTTTTGTTTATTTGCAATCCTCACTGCAGATATACAACAGGTTTTTAATGATAATTTATTTTTGGGGTAACCGGCTTTATATCTTTGATTAAACTTTCGTTCCCGCCGACGGCGGGGACACTGCATCGTTCTTATATGTAATCATCTTCAGTTTCCGAATGCAAATTTCTTCACTGGAGTCAACCACCAATAGATGTGAGGAAAGCAGAATAAAGCTTTAGTGAATCTTCGTGCCTTAGTGTCTTTGTGGTTCAAAAAAAATCATTAGCACGATAAGTTAAAATAACCAAAAATATTTTTCAACTATGTATTTAAAATGTGCTAATTTTCGTTTCGCATATAGTTTCCTACCTAACCAATAGTTATTATAAATTTTTACTCCTTAATATTTTACCATGCAGCAAAGCGTACAACCTCTTGCTCAGAGAGAAGCTTATGAGCCATCCGCATTTACAAAATTTTTATGGTGGTTATCCACCGCCGAAAAAGAATTATTAATTGATTGCACTGTTGACCGAAACCGCTACGCTATTACAGGCATGGCAGTGCTGGGAACATGGCTGTTTGCAACGCTTGCCTGGAGTTATTTTTTCAGCACCGTTGTAAGCAATGGCTTTGAAGCTGTTGCTCTCGGAATATTTATGGGCGGTATAATTTTAAGCATTGACCGTGCTTTAATAAAAGGTATCAACTCTTCAAACAAAACAAAATTTGGACCCATTGCATTCAGGCTTGTTCTTGCGGTAACTATTGGCACATTTATGGCGCAGCCTGCGCTGCTTTATCTATTCGATAAAGAAATTCATGTACAGATTTCTTTGGATAATGAAAAAAGAAAAATGGTTAAAGTGCAGGAGCAGGATAGCTTATACGCAAAACAAACAAATGAATTACAGCAGCAGAAAATTGTATTGCAGCAACAATCAGATACAAAATATAATGAAGTGGCGGCAGCACGAAATGCTTTTATCGCTGAAACGGATGGCACAGGCGGCAGCGGCAAAATAGGAGTGGAAGATATTGCAAAAGCAAAGCAAAATGAATATCAAAAGTTAGATGGGGAATACCAGATGTTGAATAGTAATATTCAGCCGCAAATAAAAACACTTGACAGTTCACTTGCTGCAATAGAATTATCAAAGCAAAAAGAGCAGCAGGCTTTCAATACATTATTGAATGATGGTTTTTTAACAAGGATTGAAGCGCTGCATCATCTCATTCAAAATAACAGCGCTGCACAGTTCAGGTATTATTTGTTGGTTGTGATATTGGTGTTGATTGAACTGATGCCGGTAATTGCAAAATCTCTTTTGCCCAATGGCTCTTACGATGAAAAGGTAAAGCTGCGTGAGCAAATGGAAAAAGAAATTGCACAAACAAATCAGCAGCATGAGCAAGACCTGAAACAATTATACAACAGGCTTGCTTTTGAGCAGGACAGCGCTTTTATAAAACAATTTTTTGAAGAAGCGCAACAGGGCAGAACAGAAAAGCTGCGCAACAAACTGCAACGCTGGCAGCAAAACGGTCACAGCTTTGATAATATGTGGGAGCAGTTGAAAAGAGATGTGCTTACGAAACAGGAGAGTTAATACAGAGCAGTCGATAACGGTCAGACAGCTCTAAGCCGTCAGACCGAGGCTGCAAACATCTTATGAAATATAATTTATATTAATTTTTATTTTACAACTTAGTAATCTTCATTTCAACCCTGCGGTTTTTTGCACGATTCGCTTCCGTATCATTTGGAGCAATGGGTTTTGATGACCCGTATCCAATTATATCTATTCTTCCTTCATCAATGACTTTTGATACAAGATATGCTTTGCAGCTTTTTACACGATTTACAGAAAGTGTTTTATTAAATGCATCTGTTCCGTCAGTTGATGTATGCCCGGAAAGTAATATCTCTACCGCAGCATTCTGATTCATAAAAGAAGCTAATTTATCTAATTCCTGTTTGCCTGCAGCAGTAAGGTTTGCGCTTGCAAGTTCAAACTGTATATTATTCATAACTATCATATATCACCTTCCTGCATGGCTTTGTTGTTGAAGGTTACTTTTCCTGAACGTGGAAGCTCGATTGTAATTTCATCACTTGTTTCATCTGCAATTACATCTGCCTGCTTTTGCGCTGATGCGTATCCTGCTGCAGAGCCGCTGACAACCGTAATCCGGCGGGAATATTTTCAATCATAAAACGACCTTCATTATCTGTTGTTGCCATTCCATAATCTTTTACCTGTGCAGTTGCATTTTTTACTGGTTCTCTTGTTGCTTTGTCTATTACAATGCCTTTTATATTGCCTTTATATGGAAAGGGTTTTGGATTGATTAGCAGCTTTACAAAATCAATTGCAAAGCCGTTACCAGCGCCTGTTGTGGGGTCATCAATCAATAAACTAAGCACATCGCTTTTAAGCATATCCAGAAAATCGTCTGGTAATTTTACATTTATTATTTTTCCTACAGGTCCCGTTTGTTCCAGTGTGTTCAGGATTTTTTTCATGTCGATAAACCTTACACCATTCAGCTTTACCTAGAATTTTGAACATAGCACCGGCGACTGAAAATCATCTGCAAACAATTGCAGTGATGCGGAGTTGATAGTAGTATTTTTAATTGCCTGCAAGGGAATAATAATTGCCCGTGGATTATTGTCTGGTCTTTGTGTGCCGCTTGTATATCCATCAGAACCACACTTATCGCTGCCGGGTTTATAGCTTGAAGGAACCATAATGCGGTCTGTACCCGGTGCATCTTCAACTTTGGCTTCCCAAGGATAGCCATGCCCTTCGGTTGATTTACCTGAGAAAGGTATAAATCCTTCTGCCCATCCAAAACCTAAGTTATCAATATCGCCTGTGCGTATCATCACATCTGCTTCTGCTGCGAAAGATAAAGGAAATATCGAACCTGAGTTTAAAATATTTTTATGTATTTATTGATGTAAAAAAGACCTGTAGCAAAAGCGCTGATTTTCTATTGCCTACTATGGAAATAAATACAACATGTTTTCAATATTACTTAATGAATAATGTATTCATCAATGTTTTCAATTCCTTTCATCATGCAGAAATGCTTTAACACGATTTTAAAAACCACTGATTAAATTAAATTGATTTCACTACATCTATTATTGCATTGTATTCACATTTAAAAAAAATTATATGAAAAATATTTTATACGCAATTCAAAAGTTCTTCAGCATTGAGAACGGTTTTGTATTACTGCCAAGCAATATTTAATTTTAATAGTTAGAAGTTTGGTATGAAATACTTTTTTATGAAAGCATTGCTTTTTACAAGCGATGCTTTTTTTATTTGTGAAGAGTTAGCGGTCAGACGGCTTTGAGCCGTCTGACCATATTCTAATTTGTATAAAAAAAAGAATAAAATCATAAAGCCTTACATCAAAACGATGGTCAGACCCGGGACGGTCAGACCATGTTGCTATTGTGCTTGAAATTTTAATTTGATAAACCTTGGGCGATAGATAAGTGCATCTTTCTGAATATCGTTCCAAAAATCTAACGTAATGGTGTTGTAACTAATAAGCAGTTCATTTGGTTTCGATAAATTAAAATGGGCTTTTGCATTGTATGTATATAAACCAGAATCCATTTCAGGAGTTTTCCATATTTCAATAATATCACTAAAAGGGCCAACAGGAGTTTCTGCAATACGCATCCCAACTTTTTCTGATAAACCCAACACCTGGAATACAAGAAGAAATTTTCCATTGGGCAGTGGTGTCATACTTAGTTCATTCGATGCGGCGTTAGTGACAGATTTTATTTCATTGATATTTTCACTCCACTGAACTCCATTCCAATAACGCCATTCACTTACATTCTCAAAATCTTTGGGCTTCACTCTTGTAACAACAAGATTTTTGTCGTTGCCAATACAACCATACACGTACACGTAACCATCAGGTGCAGGAGCGCCGTTCCATTTTGTATTTACAAGAATGGCTGCGCCAAAATTTCCTTCACCATATTTTTCATTCTTTATATGAAATAGAGTTTCAATTTGCCGCTGCTCTTTAAATGGCGGAATGCTGCCTTGTGGCAATGCAATAATGGAAACTTCGGGTTCAATAAAATCAAAAACACCTGCCCCGGTTCTTTCAACTTTATAACCAAAAATATAAAGCGTGTTATTTAATTCCTTGTTTACAAATCCATCGCCAAGCCAAAACAGTTGCGGCTTTTCACTTGTGGAGGTATTCGGTACAAAAAAAGATTCAGGTTTTCCATTTGCAGATTTTTTATAATAAAAATGAATTTTTGCCGGGTCTGCATCATTGCCTGATATATAAGCTACAGTGTTATTCACCATAGTGTTACCTGGTAAAGGTTTGCCATCTTTTACTTCCCCAATATAAGTATCGCTGAAAAGCAATAATGTGGAATCGTTGCCTTCGTTATTATTTTTATCAACACCGCTTAAAGGAATTGAAAAAATTCCATCAGCGCCAAACCAACCTGAATTGCGATAGAAAAGATTGGTCCATTCCGGCGCAGCCTCAACCGTGAATTTAAAAGGCAATGCGATTTTATTTTTGAGTGAGTCCTGTGCAAAAAGAAAAGTAGTAATTAGTAAGATGAAATAGGTTATAAAACATTTTTTGTCCATAATAACAAAATTTAATGAGTATAAAAACTGAATTTATAAAAATGTTTTGATTGATGCAATTCAATATTGCAAAAACTTGTTACGGCTGTTGCCCACAGCTTAATTGAAGAGGAACTGTGAATTGTCCAGATTAATCGGGAGCAACAGGCGATGCCGTAAGCGCCTAAGCTTGTATCATAATGGATAATTATTAGACGGACATTTCTTTTAATCAGTTAAATAATTCCTCTGCTGCGCAGATGTTTTCAACGTCAATCAAAAACTATAGTTCTACAGCCATAAGTTCATTGCCTAATCTATGAAGGGCAACTTGTATTTTTTCTTTTTGAGCGGGTCTTGGTTTTTTTAGTCCGCTGCTGTAATGTTGCAACTGTCTCTGGTTAATGCCCGTTATTCGTTCAAGACCTGATTTTGTAAAAATGCCCTTGTAATAATTGAACAGACTTTCCATATCAAATTTGAACACCAATTCATACCTGCCCTTTAAAATATCGGGAATATTTTTAATTGTATTGTGTTCTTTTAAAAGCCTTATGGCATTCAAAACAGATTGCTTGGCTTCTTCAACAGTCTTTCCTCCGCCATAGATGCCTTCTGCATTTTCAGCATAAGCAGAAAAAAGGTTTTTACTTCGCTCAATTACCATAATTATCTTTTTCATTTTAATCTTAATCTTTTTTTTGATTAAGAGATAGAGTTTATTTCAACCCCATCTCTTTAATAGTTTTACTACTATCAATCAAAATTTATTTACTACTTTCTTAAAAAAAAATTAGAATATCGGTATAGACCATGTGAAAAATTACTTTCCTCCCGGCGGGCAATACTCTCTCAAAAAATTTGTATAGAGCGTTGCAAGATGCACTCTTGTGCCTTCACCTTCATATATGCCATGACTGCGATTGGGATATGGCATAAACTGAAACTGCTTATTATATTTTATTAATTCATTCAGTAACAGTTCAGCATTTTGATAATGCACATTGTCATCACCGGTACCATGAATGTACAATAAATGTCCGCGTAAATTTTTTACATAAGTTATTGGCGAACCCGCTAAAAAATCTTCTTTGTTTTCTTGAGGCAAACCCATGTAACGCTCCTGGTAAATGTTATCGTAGGTTAATTGATTGGTTATTGCAGAAACGGCGATTCCTGTTTTATAAATATCAGGATATTGACATAAGAGATTGAGCGTTGCGCCGGCGCCGCCGCTCCATCCCCAAACTGCAATGCGGCTTGTATCAACAAATGGCCACTGGGTAATTTTTTTTGCAGCCATTGCCTGGTCGCGGATGTTGATGCGCCCTATTTGTCTGTATATAACCTTGCGCCATTCGGCACCCTTAGGCGCCGGTGCGCCGCGGCCTTCCACGCTCATATATATGTATCCGTCTTTCTGCATGTCGCCGGTGTAAAGAAAATTTTGTCCTGTACCATATTCATCGGTTACAGTTTGCCCTGCGGGTTCTGTATAAACATAAAAGAGCACGGGATATTTTTTTGTGGAATCAAAATTATCGGGCTTCACCATCCATCCATCCATCGTAATATTATCTTCTGTTGTTATTGTGAAGAACTCAACTTTTTTGGATGATAAATTTTGTTCATTATTTTCTTCTTTTTTTATTACTGTTTGTTTCGTGAGGCTAACCCATTCTGTAATTGGAGGTGTATTTGCATTTGAAAAATCATGCTCTGCATACAATCCATTTGGAGAAATATCATAACCATGAGTCCCCTTTTGTGCAGCGGGAGATAATAATTCCATCTTGCTTTTGCCATCCATCTTTATGCGATACAAATATTGCTGCGTTGCATTATCGGGCGATGCCATAAAATATATATAACCTGTTTTATCATCTATTGCATCAATTGTAATCACGTCATAATTACCTTTTGTTATCAATGTTTCTTTTTTGCCATCCCTGCTAACAAGATAAAGGTGCTGCCATCCATCTTTTTCGCTCATCCAAATAAATGCAGTTCCATTCTTAAGCCATTTCCAGCCAAAGGGGTGAGCATTCCACCTTACATCAATCCATGCTTTATCGCTTTCTGTGTAAACAGATTGCACATCTCCTGTTACAGAATTACAATACATGATATTACTTTCATTTTGCTTGCGATTCAACTGCTGAATTACAAGCTCTGTGCTGTTGGCAGCCCATTCCATGCGTGGAATATAGTGCTGCTGCGGGTCGCCGGGCACATTCATTTTCGTTGTTGCACCAGTGTTTATATTTACTGTATAGAGATAACAGGGCGAGGGGCTTTCCCCTACTTTTGGATATTCCACAGGCTTGGTGAATGAGTAAATGGAATCTGTATTATCCATCATTAAAAAGTTTCTGATTTTAGTGGCATCAATTTTCCAGTATGCGATTTGCGTGCCCTCCGGGCTCCAGCGAAAGCCATCTCTGCAATCAAACTCTTCTTCATATACCCAATCAAAAGTGCCGTTAATCATTCTGTCAGTTCCATCGGTAGTTAATTGTTTTATTGCATTCGTGTTTACATCTTCGAGGTATAAATTGTGCATGCTTACATAAGCCACTTTGCTGGCATCGGGTGAAAGCTTTGCATACATTAATGATGAAGCCGGAAGATCTTTTCCTGCTTGTTTTAAACTATTATCCGCAGTATTTAATATCCAATAGTCGCCGCGTGTATCATAGCGCCACACACGTTTTGAATTGGTGTAGATGAGAATTTTTTTGCCATCATTTGAGAAGAAAAAGTTGCGGACTTTTAATGGCTGAGTTGAATCTTTGGGTGTAAGCTGTTGCGCTGTGGCAATTATTTTTGGGGAGAAGGATGGCAGCAGATATTGTGAGATGCCTTCTGCTGATGATTCGTAATAACTATTACCATCTGCAGACCAGTGAATGCCATGCGGAGGCTGCGCACTTACAGTAATTATTGCGAATAAGAATTGAACAAGCGGGATGATTTTGAATGATTTCATGCAACGCAATTTTTAGAAGCGTGAAAATAAGTGAAGGTTTTTACATACTAATATGTATTTAGTAAAATTTATGATGATGGAAGCAGAGATGGTTTAATGCATCTTTCTTTTTTAAAAAAGGAATACTTTAGTCTGAAATACATTTTATATATTCGCACGCTTATGAGAACAATTTTAAAGCCCCTTATTACTGCAGGCATAGCGATTTGCATGGTTTCAGGATGCCAAAAAAGCGTTGATCAAATTACCAGCGAAAATAATAACCCACCTGTTTTAGATGCAGGTGCGGCACTTACAATTACAAAGCCCGTTGATAATGTAACTCTAAACGGTTCTGCAACCGATGCAGATGGAACTGTTGAGGCTTACGTTTGGAGCCAGGTTTCTGGTCCCGGTACTGCTAATATTGCTTATACCGGCTCTGCCACTACAGCGGTAACTAATTTTCAGGCCGGCACGTATCTGTTTCAATTACTGGCAACAGATAATGATGGAGCCACGGGTGTAGATACAATGTCGGTAACAGTAAACCCTGGATTAACGACGGATACGCTTAATTTACGCCCCTCTAATAATCCTTATGAATTTCAATTAGGTATTTATGATGGTGCCGATTATTCAGGATCAGGAACTCCCGAAATTTCTCTTGCCACATGGACTATATCTTCTTTACCGGTAACCTTGCGAAAATTAGTAAAATTTGATTTAAGCACTATTCCTTCATCAGCGACAATTCAAAGTGCTACCCTTTCTTTATATTCTACTCCTAATCCGCTAACAGGGAATATGGTAGATGCAAATTATGGAACCGATAATTCTTTTGTTATACAACAAGTTACTTCTGATTGGTCACCTTCAACAACAAATTGGTTCAATCAACCATCGGTTGCTGCAAATGGGCAAATGGTAATTCCTTCTACCACTTTGTCTTTTCTTGATCTGAATGTTGATGTTACAAATATGGTACAGTCAATGGTTATCACCCAATACCAATTATGGTTTCTTCTTCAGACTTAACAACGAAGTGCTGTATACTTCCCGGATTTTTTGTTCAAGCTATTACAGCGACTCATTCAAGCATCCCAAATTAGTTGTTATTTATAAGGGCAACTAAACCTAAGTCTAAGCCTCTAAGTTTAAGCATGTAAATAACTATCAATAAGTGCTGTCTGCTTCTGATAAATTTGCAGTACGTAATAACCTCATAACTACGTATCTTTGAAAAAACAACTTTTATATATGACAACAAAGCTCACACTAAGTCTCGACAAAAAAACTGTGGAGAAAGCGAAAAAAGTAGCTGCAAGAAAAAAAACCAGCGTTTCAAAATTGGTTTCAAATTATTTTGAAAAAATTCCAGAGAATAACACAAGAAAAAAAGACCCAAAAGATTTAAAGGCATTAATTGGGGCACTTAAAACTGGTAAGTCTTTTACAGATAAAGATATAGATGATGCTCGATGGGAATACCTGAAAAAAAAGCATGGCTTATAATATTTTCATAGACTCAGATATTATTCTGGATGTTTTATTGCAAAGACTTCCCTTTTTTGAAAACAGCGTTTCTTTGTTTGAAGCTGAAGTAAATGGAATAATCAGGCTTTATACATCCCCGTCTATTATTTTGAATGTTCAGTATTTTAGTCAAAAAGTAATAGGCAAACTAAAAGCAATAGAATTAATACAAAGATTATTGAAGCATGTTGAAATATGTATAACCACTAAAGAGCATCTTACAAAAGCCTATCACTCCTCCTTTTCAGACGTGGAAGATGCTGTTCAATATTATTCAGCAGCCTCAGAAAAATTGATGGATTATTTTGTTACCCGTAATGTGAAAGATTATGCCCGTGCAGATGAGCATCTCAACGTTATCACTCCAAAAGAAGCGGTAAAAATTCTTTCAGAGACGTCATGAAACAAAACTATATCAACTCACTTTGAAGCAGAGCATTCTTTACAGAGCCTTTATGCTCATTATATTTTTTGGCCGCTGCTACAAAATGTACAAATAAAGGCGCCGGATTTTCAACCGTGCTTTTCAATTCAGGATGATACTGAACGCCAATAAAGAATGGATGATTTACAACTTCCATTATTTCAACCAAACTCGTAGCAGGATTAATTCCGCTGGCAATCATTCCATTACTTTCAAATTGTTCTAAGTATTGATTATTGAATTCATAGCGGTGGCGATGTCTTTCGTTAATTTCATCAGTTCCGTATATATGATGCGCAAGAGTACCGGCTTTTATTTCGCATGGATACGAACCCAAACGCATGGTTCCGCCCATCATCGTAATTCGCTTCTGCTCTTCCATCATATTAATAACAGGGTGGGGTGTATGCGTATTCATTTCAGTTGAGTGCGCTTCCTTCAATCCCAAAATATTTTTTGCAAATTCAATCACTGCCATTTGCAGACCGAGACAAATACCAAAAAAAGGCAATCTATTTTCACGTGCATATTGCACAGCGATTATCTTTCCTTCAGTACCACGGTTACCAAAACCGGGAGCAACAAGCAGTCCGTCTAAGCCTTCAAATTTTTCTGCAACATTTTCTTCAGTTATAAATTCACTGTGCACATTTACCACCTGAACTTTTACTTCGTTCATTGCGCCTGCATGTATAAAGCTTTCGAGAATTGATTTGTACGCATCCTGCAGCTCCACATATTTTCCAATTAAGCCTACAGTAATTTTTCCTTTCGGATATTTCAGCTTATCCAAAAATTGTTTCCACTTATCCAGTTCAGGTTCACTATAGTTTGTTATATTCAATTTGCGCAAACAAATAATATCAAGCTTTTCGTGCAACATAGCTACGGGCACTTCGTAAATTGTAGGCACATCAAGCGCCTCAATTACTGCTTCGGTTTTTACATTACAAAACAGAGCCACTTTACGCTTTATGTCATTCCCTAAAGGTTCTTCTGTTCTGCATACAAGAATATCAGGATGCACTCCCGTTTCACTCAATGTTTTTACACTATGCTGTGTGGGTTTTGTTTTTAATTCTTTCGCTGCACGCAGGTAAGGTATCAGTGTTAAATGCACCACCACCACATCATCATCCGGCAACTCCCATTGAATTTGACGAACAGCTTCAATAAAGGGAAGACTTTCAATATCACCAACTGTGCCGCCGATTTCGGTGATTACAATATCATATTTGCCATCTCTGCCAAGCAGCAGCATGCGTTTTTTTATTTCATCTGTTATATGCGGAATCACCTGTACGGTTTTGCCAAGAAAATCTCCGGCTCTTTCACGGTTAATCACCGTTTGATAAATTTTGCCGGTAGTTACATTATTCGCCTGCGAAGTGTAGATGTTTAAAAAACGCTCATAGTGACCAAGGTCAAGGTCTGTTTCGGCGCCATCTTCCGTAACATAACATTCGCCATGTTCGTATGGATTTAATGTGCCCGGGTCAACATTAATGTAAGGGTCAAACTTTTGTATAGTAACGCTAAGACCCCTTGCCTGCAGGAGTTTTGCAAGAGATGCGGCAATAATTCCCTTGCCCAAACTGCTGGTTACACCGCCGGTTACAAAAATATATTTAGCCATATTTATTGACGATTGGTTGACTGATAATTTTTAAATGCCACAAAGACACCAAGACACAAAATTTCTTAAACTCTTTGTGCCTTCGCGGCTAAAAAAAATTTTTGACCGGGGAGAAGAAAAAAATCTCAGAGGTCATACAAAAATACAGCGAATCCTGTTGTAAAAAAATTGCATTATTTTTCGGTGGAAAAGAACTTATGAAACATCATTTTTAAATTTGTACTTTCCTGAAATTTATTTTATCAAATTAAAACTTGTATTATGAAAAAGTTGCAATTATTTCTATTGGTTATGTTAATTTGCCTTTGCGCAAAAACACAAGTGAAAATGAGTTGCTGTACTCCTTCTGCCACTGACCGGTTTGCCATGAATGGAAACAAGGCTTCCTTTGTTTCTTTTCATGATGACCCGCTGCCCTTTGTTTATGAAAGCAAAACAGGGCATGATGTAACTTTCAAGGCATCCGATGGCAAAGATGCTCATGGCTATTTTGTTCCATCTGAAAGACCTACGAATTATTACCTGCTCGTAATTCACGAATGGTGGGGATTGAATGACTATATAAAACAAGAATGTGAAAAGTTTTCAACAGAATTTGGGTTGAATGTATTAGCTCTCGACCTCTACGAAAACAAAGTAGCCACCACAAAAGAAGATGCATCTAAATATATGCAGCAGGTAAATACAGACAGGGCATTGGCAATTATAAAAGGCGCTTACACACATGTTGGGGGCAAAGCAAAAGTATTTACGATTGGCTGGTGCTTTGGCGGCGGCTGGAGCTTGCAAACAGCAATTGAAGGCGGCAGCCAGGTGGCAGGTTGTATTATGTTTTACGGCCAGCCTGAAACAAATATTGACCGTTTAAAAAAATTAAATTGCGATGTGCTTGGGTTGTTTGCAAAAAAAGATGAATGGATAAACCAAAAAGTTGTTGACGAGTTTAAAGAGAATATGGAAAAGGCCGGCAAAAAACTTACGGTGTATTCTTATGATGCAGACCATGCCTTTGCAAACCCAAGCAACCCCATCTATGATAAAGATGCAACCGAAGATGCGTACAAAAAAGTGGATGCGTTTGTGAGGGAGAGGATGAGGTAAAATTTAATTAACTTCAAGAGCCATCTTATTATTGGTGGCTCTTCTTCCGCTTAATGCAATTACTGGGCAGCAATGCCATAAAAATATTTTATTCATTATCATTGCTGAACAGAAATAGTGTAAAAACATTTTATTTTATAGGAAAAAGAAAGAGGAAGAGTATTAAAGTGTTTTGATGGATGGGATTGATGGGAAGAAATGTATGATTAGTTTAAATTGATAAGATGGATGAAGAAGGTATTACAGTCATTTGATTTGTTGATTGAGGTTGGGAAGGAGGTTGTATTGTCGCAATAAAAAAACAATGCATAACGTGAGCTAAATGTATGAGAATGAACACAAAATTTTTGTGTAATTTAAAATGACAAATCAAACATGCAAAATCATAAAATGAAAAATGTTATAATCGCGCTGTTTTGCCTATTTTATTTAAACTCATTTGGACAGATTCCAAAAGTTGAATTTGACGGCACTAAATGGAATGCACCCTACAATCTTAACTTTCCGAAAGGTTGGGACGTTGAACGTTTTTTAATTCCAATAGAATTTGCCCCTCAAATTCCTTACAAAGGTGTTGAGGACATTAGATTTACACCAAACTGGGGCAACGTAAAAACTGATGAATATTGGACATACGCTTTTTTGTGGTACTTAGACAACACACCAAAGACAAATTCAAAGATTGTAGAAAATAATTTAAAAGCATATTACACAGGACTTGTTGGTAGAAACATTGTGCCACGTAAAATCTCAGCCGACAAATTAGTCCCAGTAAAAACAGAAATTAAAAAAGTGAAAACAGATAAAGGAGATTTAAGAACTTTTCGTGGGACGATTTATATGCTTGACTATATGGAGCAAAAACCAATAACACTAAACTGTATCGTTCATCTAAAATCTTGTTCAGGACAAAATAAGACTTTCATCTTTAACGAAATATCACCCAAGGGATATAGCGACAATATTTGGCAAAGCCTAAATCAATTGTGGACTGACTTTAGTTGCGACAAAGCTGTGGAGACAAAATAAACTACACACAACAAAAGTATTGCTGCAAGCGGGGCAGAAACGGCGCAACTTCAGCAGTTGTAATTCTTATCAGCTTTAGTTCTTACCGAACGTTGGCAGTAATTTTAAGGTGACATCATACAATTAGACAAATGGATAAAGAATTAGAAAAATTAGCTCCTTCAAAAAGGTCGGCAGCCAAGACAATGTTGCGACATTTAATATTCTTAAAGAAGCAGGTGGACAACTTCCAGGTAAACAAGTAATCGACAAAATAAGAAACACTGTTGAGTTAACAGATTGGGAAAAACAAGTTTATGAAAGGACAGGATATATTAGGTGGGAATCAATTTTACACTTCTATACAATTGACGGTATCAAAGCAGGATTTTTAAGAAAAAATAAAGGCGTTTGGTATTTGACAGAAGAAGGAGAAAAAGCTATAAAACTTGGACCTGCTAAGCTTCTTGAAACTGCATCACAACTCTATCGAAATTGGGCTGCAGATAATAAAGAATCTAAACCAAAAAAAGGTAAGGAAACTGAAGAAGAACCTACAGAACTTGATGAAAATAAAACGCAGACACAAAAAGCACATCTTGATTTATTAGAAGAGCAAGCGATTGCTGGCATAAAAGATTTCATCCGAAGTAAAAATGCTTATGAATTTCAAGACATGGTGGCTGCATTACTAAGAGCAATGAATTATCACACTCCATTTATTTCACCAAAAGGTAAAGACGGTGGTTTAGACATAGTTGCTTATAATGACCCACTTGGTGCGACATCGCCACGACTAAAAGTTCAAGTGAAACATAGACCAGATGCGACAGTGCCCGTTGACGACATTAGAAGCTTAACAGGACTGCTAAATAAAGACGGCGACATAGGACTTTTTGTAACGTCAGGTTATTTCACATCTGAATCAGAACGTTCTGCAAGAGAAAGTCATAGACACATAAAACTTTTAGACATTGATAATTTCATTTCATTATGGCAGGAGTTCTATAACAAATTAACAGATGATGACAAAAATATGCTTCCATTGCATTCCATATACTTTTTGGGAAGCAATGACTAAACGACAAAAAACTCCTTCCCCGCGATGTTTCCTCTGTATTGCTTCGTGCCTTAGGAAGAACATTGCGGCATGTTTACAACTGATGCTTACTTGCAACAAATTCATAAGCTTTTACAGTTATTCTGCATTCACCGCCACATCCTTCTTCAACAACGCCGCTTCCTGCACAAGCTTTATAAACTCTGTTCTGTACCCTTGTTCATCTTCTCCCCTTGCTTGTGTTGCAAGCTTTTCAACAAAATCAAAATTTCCGTTGCCTTTGTATTTTGAATCTCTTAGCAACATTCCAAACTCTGCGACCGCAGCAGCAAAACGAAAATTGTTTGATGCGTTGTTCAACGAAATTTGTTTATCACTCAAAGAATATTGTAATAGTTTACTTACTTCACCGTCAGGCTGCTTGTAACGAAATTTTACAAAAAGTATTTCGCCCGTAAAGTCATTACTTGATTTGTTTTTAGGCACATATTGATAACGCAAATCATCAACACTATCAAATACATTATCCTTTATTCCTGTTGGAACTATTTCATACAAAGCAGTTACCGTATGTCCGCTGCCCAATTCACCTGCATCTTTCAAATCGTTATTAAAATCTTCTTTCGCAAGCATCCTGTTTTCATAACCAATCAACCTGTATCCCTGAACTTTTTCAGGATTAAATTCTATCTGCAGTTTTACATCTTTTGCAATAGTAAAAAGTGTCCCGCCAAATTCATTCACCAATACTTTTTTTGCTTCATTCAATCCATCAATGTATGCATGATTACCATTGCCTTTATCTGCAAGCTTTTGCATTTTTGCATCCTGGTAATTTCCCATTCCATAACCAAGCACCGTTAAAAAAATTCCTGACTTTCTTTTTTCTTCAATCAGATTTTCAAGCTCATCATCACTGCTCAGTCCTACATTAAAATCACCATCAGTGCAAAGTATTACACGGTTATTGCCGTTTGTTACAAAATTTTCTTTGGCAATTTTATAAGCAAGCTGAATGCCCGCTCCGCCAGCAGTTGAGCCGCCTGCTTCTAATTGTGAAATCGCTTCTTTGATTTTTGTTTTATTATCACCACTGGTTGATGATAACACCAAGCCTGCATTACCAGCATATACCACGAGTGCAACTTTATCCTGCGGACGCAACTGGTCAACCAATAATTTTAATGATGACTGCACAAGAGGTAATTTATTTGGATCTTCCATGCTTCCGCTAACATCAACAAGAAATACAAGGTTTGATGCAGGCAAATTATTGTATGGAATTATTTTGCCCTGCAAGCCAATCAACACTAATTTATGTTTTGCATTCCAGGGACAATCTGATATTTCTGTATTTATGCTGAAAGGCTCATTATTAGTTGGTTGCGGATATTGATAAGAAAAATAATTGATGAGCTCTTCAATACGCACTGCGCCTGCAGGTGGTAACTGACCATCAGTAATAAAGCGGCGCACATTGCTGTATGAAGCTGCATCCACATCAATAGAAAAAGTTGATAAAGGATTATCGTTTACTTTTAAAAATGGATTTTCAACAATGTGGTCGTAACCTTCTGTGTTGAAATTGTTGTTGTAGCGCCAGGAGTCATCAATATCGGGTTTGCCATCACCATCAAAATCTTTTTTAAATTCTTCATCTTTTGCAATGGGAGGCATGGCAAAATTGGCATTGGTTCCCGGAGCATAGCCATATACCATTTTTGATTTATTGAGAGACGGAGCAATATACGCTCTGTCATACTCAATCTCTTCTTCTTTGCCAATAGTTACAACTTCCTGCAATTTTTGTTTCGAAATTTTCAAAACAACATTCACAATATTGCTGCTTCCAATTTTTACTTCTTTGGTTTCATAGCCAATTGCAGAAAAAACCAGCACTGCTTTTTCATCAGCAACAGTAATTTTAAAATTTCCATTTGCGTCTGATACAACAGAAGTTTTTGTTCCTTTAACTGTTAGAGTAACATAAGGAATCGGGTTACCTTTGGCATCAGAAATTTTACCAGTAATTGTTTTTGAAATTGGCAAGACGAATGCAACCAAGGCAACAGAAAGAATCAAAGCGAAAAATAATATGCGTTTCATAAAAAGTGTTTTTATTTAGTGATGAATGATGTAATTATTATTGTATGATGAGTTTATTCGTGTATTGTTTTTTCTTCTTCTCATCAATTACCCTGATATAATAAATTCCTGAGGCAATGGCAGACGGCAAAGTGATAGAAGCGAACATAGAATTACCAGATGCTTCAAAATATTCTGCTGCGATTAATTGCGATTGATTATTCAGAATTTGAATAGTGTAATTGCCCGTATTTTTTAATTCAACTTTTATTGCCTCACCTTTACTTGCAGGAATTGGAAATACCCTGAAAGGTTCTTTGTGAAAGACTTTGCGAATAAGAGTTGGAATTGTATCAAATAAAGTATCAATTCTATTTACAGGAGGTACTGCAAAAGCTGCGCCTGCAACCGCTATTTCGCCTAATGTTGCAGGAAGATATGTTGTATCAATTTCCACGAAAGCAGTATCAGTTATTTGCTCATTATTTTCTTCATCAATTGTTGCATTGCTGATTGAAGTATCTTCAGAACAAATTTCAATTGTATTGCCCGCTGTATCAGGCTCAACTTGCGGGAACGCAACTTTTCCCATTATTTCTTGTGAGGGATTTTTTATCGCCACTGATGTTCCAATAAGGGGAACATGTTTTCTTTGCGCATTGCTCTTCTCAAATAACATGAGCAAAGGCATCAGCATTGCTATCCACCAAACCTTTTTCTTTTCTTGTTTTACTTCCTGTAGCGGTCGCTTTAACTGGTCGTTTTCAAAGCGTCCGCAAACATTCCCAGATGATTTTTTGAAATAATTCAAGACCTCCTGGTCAGTCATGCTGGTGAAATCAACAACTTGTTTGCTGCAGCTTTTGCAAAATCTTCCCTGTTCAGAAGATGACATTTTATTCCAGTCCTCATGACAGGGTTTGGGAATGTAAACGGATAATTTATTTTCCATTGCAGTTGATTTTCTTAAAAGATGCGACTGATGAAATGATTACATAAACTTTAGAAATTTTTTTGTCGTACTTTGTAAAAAATGAAATCATGGTCTGACCGTCCCGGGGTCTGACCATGTAAACTCTTCACTTGACTCCAATAAAAAATATACAAACCAATTTTCAAACTGATGAAAACCTCCTGCTTCAATACAAAGCCAGCGGCGAGCAGGAAATTCTTGCGCACTTGTACCTGCGATATACTGAGCTTGTATATGGTGTATGCATGAAATATTTGAAAGATGGAGAAGCGGCGAAAGATGCAGTAATGAATGTTTATCACGAACTGCTTGAAAAATTAACCGCGCATGAAGTTGAAAATTTTAAAAGCTGGCTCTATGTTGTAGTGAAAAATCATTGCCTGATGCAATTAAGAAAAGAAAAGAAAATGATTACAGTTGAAATTTCGCAAAACATTATGCAATCTGAAGATTTTTCGCATCTGGATAATATATTGGAACAGGAGCAGGAATTTCAAAACCTGCATCAGTGCATGGAACATTTACCCAAAGAACAAAAGCAAAGCATTGAGCTTTTTTATTTACAAAATAAATGCTATAATGAAATTGTGGAGCAAACAGGAATGGACTGGAATAAAGTTCGCAGCCTGATACAAAACGGAAGAAGGAATTTAAAAATCTGCATGGAAAAAAATGGCTGAGCAAAATCAACATATCAATTATTCTTTACCCGATATTGAACGCTATCTAAATGGCGGTATGAGTGCAAGAGAAATGCATGAATTGGAAAAAGCTCCTTTGCACGACCCCTTTCTTGCAGATGCTATTGAAGGTTACAGTGAATCTTCTTTGCCTGTTGCGCATAAGCATTTGAATGAATTAAATGCAATGATTCAGGGTGAAAAGCGAAATGCCAAAGTTGTTTCCATGAGCATCAAAAACTCACGCTGGTGGCGCATTGCTGCAATGGTGATCGCAATTGCTGGTGTTGGTGTATTAAGCTGGTATGTAATCAATTTGAATAATGATGTATCGGAACAAAATGTTGCCCAGGTGCAGAAAAAAGCTCCTGCTGAATCGAAAACAAATCAAGCAAAAGATTCAATCACAAATTTAATGCAGGCAGAAAGTAAAGCGCCTGAAGAAAGAGAAAGATTAGTTCAACAACAAATTGATGTATCAAAAATAAAACTGGAGGAAGCTGATAAAAATGTCGTGGCGGAACAGAATGGAAATATTGAATACAAACTGATGAAGGATTCTGTTGCTAAAAGAAATGAAGTTGCTGATGTAAATGCTGAAACTGCAAATGCTCCATCATCAGTTTTTAATACACCTGCGCCTAATAAAAATTTGGAAGGAAAAGCTGCGGGTATTGAAATAAAAGATGAAAGTTACGCTGCGAAATCAAGAATTGCTATAAATCAATTACGAGGTCGTGTTACAGATAACAATTTCAATCCTGTGCCGCAGGCAACCGTTAGCATCAATAAAACAACAGTGCTTACAGATGCAAATGGATATTTCAATATCAATGCATCCGATACAACAGTTAATGCAACCGTTTCTTCTATTGGATATGAAAGCAGAATTGCAAAAATCAGCAGTAACAACTCAACTAACATCCTGCTAACTCCATCTAAACAATCATTGGATGAGGTTGTTGTAACAGGATACGGCGTAAAAAAATCTACGAATAAAAATGCGTTTAAAGATAGCCTTGCAACTCCTTTTGGGGGCTGGCAATCTTTTCAGAAATATATTGATGCAAAAATGGATTCTCTAAATACTGATACGGCAGTTGATGGAGATGTGGAATTGGAATTTTTAATTGACAAACAAGGAAACCCATATAATTTCCGCCTCATAAAATCTCTTGATGAAGAAAGCAATTCAAAAGCCATTGAAATATTAAAAGCAGGTCCGCGCTGGATATCTTTGTCAAAAAACAGGAAGGCAAGGGTAAGCATGCACTTCTGACTTCTATAAACTTCTCCTTAACTATTTTTAAATTTTCGTGATGTAAGTTTGCAAAAAAATTATCATGAAAAAATTCTTATTGATTGCAGTTTTTTCAACTGCCATTTTCATTTCAAATGCACAGGTACAAATGCCTGCACCAAGCTCAACGCAAACTTTGATACAGGATTTTGGTATGGGTAAAATTGAGCTAACCTATTCAAGACCTTCTCTTAAAAACAGAAAGGTATTTGAAGCAAACGGCGAACTGGTGCCCCTTGGAGAAATGTGGCGCACAGGTGCTAATGCCGCAACACATATAAAATTTACCGATAAAGTAAACATAGGTGGTAAAGACTTCGATACCGGTACTTATGTATTATATACAATCCCCGGCGAAAAAGATTGGACAATCATCATTAATAAAGGAATTAATAACTGGGGTACTGATGGATATAAAGAGAGCGAAGATGTTGTTCGCTTTACTGCCCCATCTTACCAGGTACATGCGCAGCCGGTTGAAACATTTACCATGGAGTTTGGCGATATAAAACCGGAAAGCTGTAATCTTTATTTAATATGGAGCAATACGGCAGTGGTAATTCCTGTCACCACTAAAATACAAGACAGGCTGAGAACGCAGATAGAGCAGGCATTGCAGACCACTGATAAAAAGCCTTACTGGCAAGCTGCTAATTTTTATTATGAATGGGATAAGAATTATTCCAAAGCATTGGAGAATGTAAATGCTGCATTAAAAGAAAGACCTGATGGTTTCTTTATTTACATGTTAAAGGCAAAAATTGAAAAAGCAATGGGCAATACTTCTGCAGCAAAAGCAAGCGCCGAAAAGTGCAAAGAGCTTGCAATGAAAGAAAACAATGATGATTATGTAAAGCAGGCAGATAAATTTTTAGCAACATTATAAAAAGAATTTAGACATATTAAATTTTTTGAAACTTTATCTTTGTTTTAATGACAGCTCCAATTACTATATCACCAAACATTCAAAGCGGCGAACCTGTTTTCACAGATACTAGAGTTCCTGTAAAAAATCTTTTTGATTATTTAAAAGCCGGGCACTCTTTGAATGAATTTCTTGAAGATTTTCCCTCAGTAAGTAAAATGCAGGCTGTACAGGTAATTGAGCATTTTGAAAACTTATTACATTTTCATTCTGCACAATCATGAAAGTGTTGCTTGATGAAAACCTTCCTGTAAAATTAAAATTCCGCTTACAGAATACCTGCGAAATTTTTACAGTAAAGGATAAGGGCTGGAATGCTTTGGAGAATGGAGATTTGATCACAGCAATGCAAAAAGGCAAGTTTGATTATCTTATTACATCTGATAAGAATCTGCAATACCAACAAAATCTTGAGAAATATACTGTGAGCTTTATCGTTTTAAATGTACCGGATAATAATTATGAAACTATTTTACCGCTTATTGATGACATAAAAAGAATTCTTCTAAAAAAAATAAAAATGAAATTGATAATTGTGCCTTAATTGTTTTGATCAAATTTTATAGATGAAATATAGTTTTCTATTTACGCTAATATTTTTTTTGGCAACTGCATCATCTGCCCAAACTTACAATCCCGATAACGTAAATAAAAAAGCGCAGGATGTGTATGTAAAAGCATTGATGCAGTTGAATGATGGAGAAGCAAAAGATGCAATACCCTTATTAACTAAAGCAATTGAACTCGATAAAAATTATGAAGATGCATATCTCTCACTCGGCGGTGTATATGGAGAAATAAAAAACTATCAGAAAAGCGTGGAGTATTATGAAAACGCAAGAAACATAGATGCAGATTATTTCAAATTCTTTAATCTCTCCTACTCTATCAATCTTGCAGGGCTTGGCAGATTCAATGACGCATTAAAGGCAGTGAATGAATTTTTATCAATGCCAAAACTGAATGAGAAAAGTATCAAGAGCGCTAATTACAGAAAACAATGTTATGAGTTTGCTGTAAACTATGCAGCCACACATCCTCAAACAAATTATGTTTTTACTCCCGTGAATTTGGGTGATAATATTAATTCAGTTAAAGCAGAATATTATCCATCCTTCACTATTGATGACAGCACATTTGTTTTTACACGCAGGGGCGAAGGCATTCGTGAAGATTTTATGCAAAGCACATTGCATGCGAATGGATATTCAAAAGCTGAAGTGATTAAAGGAGATATAAACAATCAGCCATCAAAAGGCGCCATCAATATTTCACAGGATGGAGAATGGCTAATCTTTGCGGGCAATTTTCCGGGGCAGGGAAATGGGGATTTTGATTTATATATTTCGTACAACACTCCCACCGGATGGAGTGAGCCATTTAATCTCGGCAATCATATGAACACAGAATTTTGGGAAAGTTCTCCTTCATTAAGCCCTGATAAAAATGCTTTATATTTCAGTAGCAACAGGCCAGGTGGCTATGGTGGCAGAGATTTGTATGTTAGTTATCGTGAAGCAAATAGAAAATGGTCGCCTGCAGAAAATATGGGAGCAACAATTAATTCAGTGGGCGATGAGCTTGCCCCATTTATTCATGCAGATAATCAAACATTGTTTTATACTTCAAATGGTTTGCCCGGGTATGGAGGAACTGATATTTATGTTTTGCATAAAGGCCCAAACAATCAGTGGAGCAAGCCTGAAAACTTAGGGTTTCCTGTTAACACAATTGAAGACGAAGGCAGCTTATTTGTAGCCTCAGATGGTGTTACAGCCTATTTTGCCAGCGACCGTGCCGATACACGCGGCGCATTAGATCTTTATAAATTTGAATTGAAACCTGAGATGCGGCCTGCAAAAACATTATATGTAAAAGGATATGTAACTGATGCAGTAACTAAAAAAGGGATTCCAAGTTCAGTTGAATTATCTGATGACAGCACAAGGCAGATAGTTACCAATTTGCAAACAGATGAAACGGGTTTTTATTTCATCACGCTGCCCATTGGAAAAAATTACACATTCACCGTAAACAGAAAAGGATATTTATTTTACAGCGATGTTTTCGAACTGAAAGAAAAACCTGCAGACAGCACTTATGAAAAAAATATTGCGCTGCAATCTATTGCAGTCAATGCTTCTGTTACTTTTAAGAATGTGCAGTTCGAATTAAATTCATACACGCTGCAGCCCGTAAGTATGATTGAGCTTGACAAACTTGTGCAACTGATGACAGACAACCCCACTATACAAGTACAGTTAAGCGGACACACAGATAATACAGGAAATGCTGCTGACAATTTGAAGCTTTCTGAAAACCGTGCAAAAGCTGCCGCTGATTATCTCATCAGCAAAGGCACTGATGCGAAACGCTTAACATGGAAAGGATACGGCGAAACTAAACCTGTTGCCGACAACTCTGGCGAAGAAGGCAGAGCAAAAAATCGTAGAACAGAATTCACAATTATCGGAATGTAAATAGAAAAGAAATTTTTTGTGAGCCGGACTACCTGCCCCACTGCCCTATTTTTTTATTTGTGGTCAGGCGGCATTGCTACTATTGAGCTTCCGTTGCGCCTTCTACGCAAAGCGGTGGTCGCATTTATCCGCAAAGGCGTGGACATTGCAATCTTTCATAACAATTCAGCAATTAAAATCCCGTCATTTACATTTTAACGTATCTTTTAAAATATTGGTTTGCGTTTTGCATTTCTATTTACAAAATCTAAACAGTATGGACCGGGAATTAATTTTAGCAGTTAAACAAAATACTTACGACAGAGGAAAGGTTGAAACTGAAATTGAAAACATAAAAAAAACTTTTCCTTATACCGAGTCGTTCGATGCTTTTAAAACTTGTAATGAAGTGTTCGACATGAATCATCACAAACATGTAACAGGTATTTTCAGGCTAAAAAATATATATCACGAAGGGTTTGGCAAAAATTCAGAGTGCTGCATTCTTTGTTTAAATTAGGAGATAAAATGTTTTGATGCTGCAAAAAATCTAACTCTTACAACATTCGTACTTGTATACAATCCTGACCTAAAGGTCTGCTACAAATACTTCAAAAATCTTTCCTTGTTTTCAAGAAATGATTTATATATCTGGTAGTGTTCTGTGTCTTCGTAAGCAATTGAATGAATGCCTTTATCAGAAATATAAAAAATATTACTGTTGGGTATGCCCATTAAAACCGGAGAATGTGTAGCAATAATAAATTGTGCATCGGTTTCCTCCGCTGAATGCATAAGCAAAGAAAGTAAAGACAATTGCTTCATGGGTGAAAGCGATGCCTCAGGCTCATCAAGCACATATACGCCATTATTTGTAATGCGTGAAGTGATGATTTGCAAAAAGCCTTCGCCATGAGATTTCTGTTCAAGATTACCATTATACCTGCTTTCCATCTCATTGATTTGTTTTTTTAATACGCTTTGCGCCAGTTGAAGTCCTTCGTTCCTGAGATATTCTTCCATAGCTTTCATTTCATTTTCAAGATCATTCTTTAAAGTGTTTATGCTTCGCACAAATCCTATATAATCTTCTGCACGAAAGAACATTCCATTCGGCGTTTTATTCTGCCATATTATGTTGATACATTCATACAAATCTCTTGCAGCCGCAAAAGTTTCATCAGTGATTGTGGAATGACTTCCAATGGTTGGAAGATTCAATTTATAAGCTATTGCTTCGAGTAAGGTTGATTTACCGCATCCGTTATCACCCGCAATTATTATAACAGGTTTTTCAAAAGAAAGAACAAATGGCTTTTGAAATACAGGCAGTGAAAAAGGAAAAGCGCTGCTGCCCGTTGCCTGTATGCTGATATGCTTAATATGCTTCATGTATTAAAATAGAATATTACTAAGGTAAGTTAGTTGTGAAACTTAAAGTTCTTAACTTTCCCAAAGTTTTTTTTCAATGAACACACATCTCATCATAACAAAACCATCCGCAAATGAATATCCTGAATGGTTTGCAGGCGAAATAGAGTTGGTGCATTACAATGACCTCATTGGCGGGCTTTCAGATTCTTTCAACGTTACATTACCCTTTCTTCAACAATTATCTGGCGAAGATATTAGTTACCGCTATGCAGCCGGCAAGTGGAGCATTAAACAAATGTGGCAGCACATCAGTGATGTGGAACGCATTCTTTGTTACAGAGCGCTGCGTTATGCAAGGAAAGATGAAACTGTTTTATCAGGCTTTGATGAAAACAAATATGCAGATGTGAGCAACGCAGATTCAAGAGATTTTAATTCTATTCTTTATGAATATGAAACTGTACGAAATGCAAGCATAGAATTGTTTAAAAGCTTTACACAAGAAATGTTTTTATACAGAGGAACAACAGGTCGCTCAAACATGACGGTTCGCTCTGTGGGTTATCTTGTTCTTGGTCATGAAATACATCATGTGAATACAATCAAAGAAAGATATTTAAACAGGGAATATAAATTGATGCAGCATCCATAAACGCCGGCTTTCTTTATCACTTTGAATTATCGGCATCATGGTATGATGTGTGAACTTTTTAAAATCACGGATTATATCACTCAATATAAATCCCTCAGATGCTTTTGCAATAAGGTGTATATGATTTGTCATAATAACATAAGCATATAATATTAAACCCTTCTCTTTCTGGCAATACTTAAACGAATCAAGCAGAATATCTTTATATTCTTTTCTTGTAAACAGATCTATCCATCCGCAAACAGCAAATGTGAGAAAATGCATTGCATTCTGATTGCGTATAGCATAACCATCTCTAAACGAAATATTATTCATAAATAAAAGTTTAAAAACTTTTAAGTACATAGTAAATGCGAATTCAGCGACTTAGCACAGCTATAACTCAGTGAAAAAAAATATACCCAATAATGATTGCAGCGACCACTCCAATTAAATCTGCCAGAATTCCAGCCCATACTGCGTAGCGAACTTTTTTAATTCCTACGCTTCCAAAATATAAAGCAAGAATATAAAACGTAGTATCAGCCGAGCCTTGAAAGGTAGAGGCAAGCTTACCAACAAAACTATCAGCGCCATACACTTTCATCGTATCAATCATTAATCCTCTTGCGCCGCTTCCGCTAAATGGCTTCATGATGGCAACAGGTAAAGAAGGAACAAAATCCGTATTTATTCCGGTACTTTTAATTAAATAGCTAACTCCATCAACCACATAACCCAAAGCGCCGCTATCTCTAAAAACTCTTATGGCTACGAGCATTCCTACGAGATATGGAATTATTTTCAGCACTACATTAAAGCCTTCTTTGGCTCCTTCAATAAATGTATCGAACACAGAAACTTTTTTCCACGCACCGCCGATAATAATTGCAACAACTATAAGCAGCAAAATAAGATTGCCCGAAATATTGCTGAATGTATTACGCTCATCATCACTCAGTCCGCTCACAAAAAATAAAAGCAAGGCAATTATTCCTGTTATCGCAACAATAAAAATCATCATAATATAATCCCATTTTAATTTTTGCCAAATGCTTACAAGAATGATTGATGCCAGCGTTGTGCAAACTGTTGCAGCTACGCACGGAATAAAAATACTTGTTGGCTCTGCGGAGCCTGCAGCAATGCGATAAGTAATTATTGATAACGGAATTAATGTTAATCCGCTGGTATGCAAAACAAGAAACATGATTTGTGCATTGCTCGCAGTTTCTTTATTCGGATTTACAGATTGCAGGCTTTGCATCGCTTTTAATCCGAAAGGTGTTGCGGCATTATCAAGCCCAAGCATGTTGGCGCTAAAGTTCATCACCATCTCTCCCATTGCCGGATGATTTGCAGGAACTTCAGGAAAAAGTCTTTTCATAAATGGATTCAACAGTTTTGCAAGCCGGCGAATGGCGCCTGCTTTTTCAGCAATGTTCATCAGTCCTAAAAAAAATATCATTGTGCCTGCAAGTGGAAAAGCAATATCAATAACAGAAGATTTAGCGGAATCAAAAATACCATCGGCAAGAGTTTTGAAAATAGTTGTATCTCCAAAAAAAATACATTTTATCAATGCAATGATAAATGCAATAACAAAGAATGCAACCCAAACAATGTTTAATGCCATACCCCAAACCCGTAGAGGGAATTTGATGAATGCGTAAAGTAAAATAAAGTTTACAATTTTATGAGGATTGCTATTTTTGCGTGCTGAAAATTGTTGGAAGTTGGAAGTTGGATGTTGTTGAAATGTTTGGTGTCAGACACTCTGCGAGTGTACAGACACCGGTTAATATTTGTATCTTTAATAAAACATTTTTATGCCTTACAACAAAAAAGAACTCTTGTCTTTACCTCCGGAAGAAAAAGTAGCTCTTGCAGAAGCGCTTTGGGGTAGTGTAGAAGAAGAATTGCTGCAAGTAACTGACGATGAAATCAGCTTTGCAGAAGAGCGCTTAAAGATGCATGAAGCTAATCCCAATGAAGGAATGAGCCTGGAGGAATTTAAAAAATATTTTTCTGAAAAATATGGCTTTTAAAATAATTATAAAGCCAATTGTATTTATTGATGCAGAAGAAGCAGTAATTTATTATGAGAAGAAATCGAAAGGTCTGGGAAAGCGCTTTTACAACAATTTTCTCATTGCAGTAAATGATATTCAATTAAAACCATTTACTTATTCCTATATCAAAAAACCTATGAAAAAGCACCTGATTAAAAAATTTCCTTACAAGGTTTTTTATAAAGTAACAAGCGACACAATTTTTATTATCGGAATTGCCCACACTAAAAGAAGTAACGCACTTGTAAAAAGAAGATTGAAGTTATTTGAATAACTAATCTTTATTTAATATCTCCCGAAGAAGATCTCTAATTCTAAAAATAAAATTATTATTTCAAGAACCCTTCGCAATATTATTTTTGCCGCCGAAAAAAGAATTGTTGGATGTTGGATGTTGGATGTTGAATGTTTGGTGTCAGACACTCTGCGAGTGTACAGACACCAGTTTCAAAATATTAAATATTAAATCTTTAATCTTACATATATGGCTCTGCAGGCAGGCATAGCAGGATTACCAAACGTAGGAAAATCAACCCTTTTCAATGCTTTGAGCAATGCAAAAGCACAGGCAGCAAATTTTCCTTTTTGCACCATTGAACCGAATGTTGGTGTAATTACCGTGCCGGATGAACGCTTGATTGAACTGGAAAAATTAGTGAAGCCAAAACGCGTTGTTCCTGCAACGATGGAGATAGTTGACATTGCAGGGCTTGTAAAAGGCGCCAGCAAAGGGGAAGGTTTGGGCAATCAATTTTTAGGTAACATAAGAAATACGGATGCCCTTATCCATGTGCTTCGCTGCTTTGAAGATGAGAATGTAATTCATGTTGATGGCAGTATAAATCCTGTGCGGGATAAAGAAATTGTAGATACAGAACTTCAACTAAAAGACCTTGAAACTGTAGAGAAAAAAATAAGTCGTAATGAAAAGCAAATAAGAACCGCTGGCGATAAAGAAGCATTACGTGGCATTGAAATATTAAATGCTTTGAAAAAACATTTGGAACAAGGAAAAAATGCAAGAGCTTTTGAAATAAGCATAGAAGAAAAAGAAAAGTTTGTAAACGATTTGTTTTTGCTTACCATGAAATCTGTAATTTATGTGTGCAATGTTGATGAGCAATCGGTGATAAAAGGGAATGAACATACAACTGCCGTAATGAATGCCGCGAAAGATGAGAGTGCAGAAATATTATTCATAAGCGCAGGAATTGAAAGTGAAATTGCGGCAATGGATAGCCATGAAGACAGGCAAATGTTTTTAGAGGATATGGGTTTGAAGGAAAGCGGTGCAGCAAGACTTATCAAATCAACCTATCATCTTCTTAATCTTATTACTTACTTCACTGCCGGTGAGCCCGAAGTAAGAGCCTGGACCATTACCCGCGGAATGCTTGCGCCGCAAGCCGCAGGCGTAATACATACTGATTTCGAAAAAGGATTTATCCGTGCCGAAGTAATTAAATATTCGGATTTTATAAAATATAAAAGTGAAGCCGCCTGCCGTGATGCAGGAAAGTTAGCTGTGCAGGGAAAAGATTATTTGGTAGAAGACGGAGATATAATGCACTTCAGGTTTAATGTGTAACCATTTCTCGTTTCTCGTTTCTCGTTTCTGGTTTTGCGTTCGGATTTCGGATTTATTTGTTTCTTGTTTCTTGTTTTTTGTTTTTTTGCTCAGCATCTTCCACACGCTTGTATGTTATGTCGCAATTCCCTATTAAACTCATCAGCATTTAATAAATCTTCCAGTGAAATGTGCATGCGATATTTCCATTGATTGTTCGGATTGGATGGTAAATTAATACGCTCTTCATGCGGATTTTCTCTGCGTATTTTTGCATTCATACCCAATAAATCCTGCAAAAGAAAAATGCTCCACATTGCTGGCGAATATAAATGCTGCAATACAATGGCTTTGTTAATCCAGTCTTCACAATAATAAGGTGCCTTTCCCCATTGCACTAACTGCTGATGAAAGAATCGCTCTGTTTTGCTATGGTCTTCTTCCCACCAGCCGCGTATAGTGCTCATGTCATGTGTTGAAGGCGTTACCACGCTTAAATAGGGCGCATTGTTGGGATGAAAAAATTCCTGCTTCGAATCTTTTGGCATACGCTGTATTTCAAGACTAAGAATGCCTAATTCTTTCATTACTTCGGGCACACATTCCGGCACAAGGCCCAGGTCTTCTCCGCAAATCAACATGTTTGATGCTCTTTTCAGCGATGGAAGCTTTTGCATGGCCTGCTGCTGCCAGCACCAGTCTTGTCGTTGAAAGAAATAATTCACATACAAATCCCGCAATTGATTTTGCGTGTTGTGCTCAAGGGTTTGGAAAGAAGAAGTATTCTCCATTGCAAAACGGAAATGAAATTGCTGCCCCTGGCTGTCTTCAGCTTCAAACAATATCACATTAGAAATTAAATCGAATAATCCCTGCTGTAATTTTTGGTTTTGTTCATTTTGTTCAAGCCCCTCAAAATATTCTTTCACCTTGTGTTGTTCAGAGAATTTAGGTTTCAACTGAAATTGACCTTGTGTATTAATCTCAAGAAAAGTATCTTTTGCATATTTGATATTCTCCCGGAACACATCCCACAAAATATGTTCTGTAATGAATGGTTTGCAGTAACGGTGATAATCAAACCAAATTCCATTTTCATTAAATTCATTTATGTGCACGGTAAGTGCCGGAGTAAAATATCCCATGATACCTTCCACTTGTTCGGTAGGAATATTCCATATTCTAAAAAAACCAAGAATATGGTCAATGCGAAAGGCATCGAAATAATTGCTCATTTGTTCAAAGCGATGCTTCCACCAGGCAAAATGATTTTCTTTCATTTTTTCCCAGTTATAAGTGGGAAAGCCCCAGTTCTGTCCCTTCACAGCAAAATCATCAGGCGGTGCGCCGGCCTGCATATTTATATGATACAATTCGGGATGTTGCCACGCATCGGCGCCATAGCGATAGATACCAATGGGTATATCGCCTTTCAATATCACTCCATTTTCATGTGCATATTGCACGGCCTGCTTCAACTGATGATGCAGGTGGTACTGAACAAAAAAGTAAATTGACAATGCAGTATTTTTCCCTTCATCATTCCATAAATTTTTTGCCTCTACTTCATTATAATTTTTGTGCACAGGCCATTCATTAAAATCAGCAGTGCCATACTTGTCACGAAAGAAACAAAAAACAGCGTAAGGAATTAACCAGGTTTTATTTTGTTCAAAAAAACTTTTGTATTCATCAGAAGAAAATGTTTTTTCTTTTTGCAGCGGATATAATTTTTTAATTATTCGCCATTTCAATTCATTTACTTTTATATAGTCAACATCAGTTAAATTATTCAATGCCTCTTTTTCTTCAGCAATCTCATCAAGCAAATATTTGTATTCGGTTTGTACAAGCTCATTAAGATTAAGATACATGGGATGCAGTGCAAATGCAGAAATGGCTGCGTACGGATAAGAGTCTGCCCATGTTTTCATTGCCGTAGTAGCATTCACAGGCAAAATTTGTATCAACTGCAATCCTGTTTTTTTTGCCCAGTCAACAAGCAATTTTAAATCGGCAAATTCTCCTACCCCGCAACTGCTGTTGCTTCTGAGGCTGAACACAGGAATTGCAACACCTGCTGCTTTCCAGTTATCGGAAGGCAGCAACGCAAAGCCGTCGTTTATAATGCTCGTTTTATTTTTCGCAAATGTGTCAAACAAAAAACGATTGTTGCCCTCTTCATATCTCATAAATTTTTTTTCGTTCACATTGTAAACGCCGTACTTGTAAATAAGCGGAAAGGTAACTTTTGAAAGATTGATATGCAGGCTGAAAAAATCTTCACCCTCTTTTTTATTAAGCAGCTTTACTTTTGTTTCGCTCCATGCGCCAAGCTCTTTTTCATTTCCAAGTAAGCATATAGTTTCACCTCTTTTAAGCAGGGGCGCCTTCACCCTGAAAACATGCGTGTAATTTTTTGTATCTGCTTTACCCGGCTTAAAATTCTTTTTAAGCAAAACATTTTGAAAAGGTTCAGTGTAAAACACATTTTGAAAATATCCTGAATGGTTCCATGAATCTAAGATTACTGCAAACTCCCGGTGAAGAATTTCTTTCTCGAGTTTTTTATCATTCCCCCAATCATAAATTAGAGAACGATCTTCGTTCTTTAAAAGATAATTATAAACAACTCCGTGTGCAGGTATAGTATCAGTATGCAGCTCTATTGTTGCAGTCCAGTATTCCTCGTTAAAATACTGCATGGGCAATGCTTTCGAAGCATCATCATTTCCAAAAATTTCATGATTGCCTGTTATAAATAAATTTTGCCCATGCTGTGTGTGAAAGCGAAGCATGAAGCTGATTTTTACCACATGCGAAAAAGCATGAGTAATTGCATTTACTATTTTAGCGGCAGCAGATTTTTTATGTTTAGCAGAAGAAATTTCTGAGGCTTGCTGCGAGAATTCGCTTATAACTGTCTTATCCTTTTTCTCTTTTCGTTTTTTTGCAAGGGGCACTGCAACTTTTTTTCTTTGCGGCTTTTCTGTTGTGCGGTATTCTTTTTTGTCATCAGCATTCTGCTTCTCAGGTTTATCACCCGCGGGTTTTTTCTCTCGTTTTTCTTCGCTTTGTTCCTGCATTGGCCGGCTGGTAAATGAGGCTTTTGCAATTTCCTGCAAAGCCTGTGCTTCCATGTTGTATTGTTGTTCGGTTTCCAAAGGTTTAAAATTTTATCAGTTGCTTAATTGTAAATGCGGGAATTGTTTATAAATCACAATTCAAAAATCTACGGGTTTCTTTTCAGATCATTATTAAATGTGTTCCTTGAAAGCTTGCAATAACGCTGCAATTTAATCACGCAATGTGTAATTGCTACACAAATCTTCAGAAATCCAACAACAATTTTTTTTTCATATAACATTACTATTGCTCATCAACCGGGTAATGAATTCCTGCTTTGTTTCTTATCTCATCCAAAGTTTCCATTAACAATACTGTATCAGCATGTGTTATAACCGGGCTTTCTTTTAAATTCTTTTCTAAACATTCGCACACATGCCGTGCTTCATATTGGTAGCCGAAACCATTTTCTACGGGCACTGATATAATTTGCTTGTTATCTGTTGCGCCGGGATAAAATTCAATGCCTGCCGATGGTGTATGAAAGCGTGAGCTAAGCTTTATTCTTCCTTTACTTCCTGCAATATCTGCTTCGGTTGCGAGGTTGCATGCGAAAGAAGAAAACAGTTGAGCTATTGCACCATTATTATATTGAAATGTAATTGCGCATTGCTCATCAACACCGCTTGGTGCAGGAGTCATGGTTGCTTCAATTTCATCAGGCTTTCCCAAAATGTTTAATGCAAGAAATACAGTATACACGCCAATATCAAGAAGGCTGCCGCCGCCAAGTGCAGGCTCAAGTAAACGTAACGGTGCAGAGGCAGATGGAGCAAACCCGAAATTAACAAGCACAGTTTTTATTTCACCAATCATTCCTTCATTAATCATTTCCTTCACCTTGTTGTAGGGAGGAAGAAATTTTGTCCAGAAAGCTTCCATCAAAAAAACATTTTTTGTCCTTGCAGCATCAATCATTTGCTGCGCCTGCTTTTTATTCATGGCAAATGCTTTTTCGCATAGCACTGCTTTACCATGCTCAATACATAAAAGGGTGTGCTCGTAATGATGACTGTGAGGAGTGGCAATATAAATTACATCAACATGCGCATTCGCAGCCAATGCCTCGTAACTGTCATGCTTATACATAACAGGAAATTCTTTTGCGAAATCTTCCACTGATTCACGACTGCGTGCACCTGCGGCTACAAGTCTTGCGTCTTCTACAAGCTTAAGGTCTGATGCAAATTTTCTCGCTATTCTTCCGCAGCCAAGTATGCCCCAGTTAATCATAAAGAGTCTGTGATTTTTTAGTAAGCAATATAAGCTCATTTCATTAATTCTTAGTTTCGTACTTGGTGGCACACCAACAATGATGAAGTTATTTACCGCCAAAAGAAAGTAATAACATACATTGTTGAAGTTATTAAAAAGCTGAACAAAATCATGACTGAGTAACTAATACTAAAAATTATATATCATGAAAAAAAATTCTACGGGCAACGGCGTTACCGTTAAACTTTATAAAGGCGATGCAATGACGTTGCTTGCATTTAGCCTTGAAGATAATTTATTAGAAAACTTTACCGGGTTTAGCATTAAGGTGAGTTTTGGAAATCAATGGGGCTATTATCTTTTCAATAAGCTTACCTATAAAAAAGGTGCGGTTAAAATGAATCTGAAACAGGGAGATGATATTAAAACATCAGAATTTTCTCCTATTCAAAAATTTAATTGGGTGCATGTGCCTTCTACGCAGCATAATATAGGAAAGCCTTTTTATGGCAAATACACATACCATGTTACTCCGAGATATATTGTAAACAAAGGTATAATGGACATTTGTAATGGTATTTTTTAGACGATACTTTCTAATGGACATTTGTAATGGTATTTATTTTTTGGGTTTTAAAAAATTAATTCGTTTGTTATTAACCTTTGCTTTATCAAGCTAAACGGAAGTAGG
>JBBRBB010000030.1:0-45487 GCA_038206235.1 Chitinophagales bacterium | reverse complement strand
ATAATACGAATCTCCCATAGGTAAATGTGTGGACGGTGAGGTGAGTCCATACAGAAAAAGATTTGCAGAAACGATTTGTGCAGAGGCAGGAATTTGATTCAAATCTTCAAATTTTATTAAAGACCGTGCAAAAATTGTGAAGCCACTTTCTTTCCATGTTAAGGCTTTTATGATTTCAATATTTCCATAATTGGAATCGGCATAAACAGGATGGGCTTCAATTCTCTTAACCCATGCATCTTCGCCGTTAGTTCCGGGCTGCAGCACAAATGTAACGTTACCGGATGTTTTATCAACATATTTTCCTGCCCGCAAATCCTCCTCAATAGTGTTATTACGAAAAGAGTTTGAAGTTATGGGAGAAGTAATAATATTTTCTTTTTTACAGGACTGGTTAATTACAGCAAATAACAGAAGAACAGCAAAATATTTATCCATGAAAATACGGTTTTGAGCAATGTACGATTTTATTTGTCAGGAGGTTTTAGTTATTTGAATTTACAGACAGTACCCTGCAATAGTCAGGAACGCAAATAAAGGATATTATGTGCAGCCAACTGTTTTTCTAATTTTTTTGCTCACAATGTTCTTTCAGAATATACCCTTTAATAATCTTATCTGGTACCATATTAATAAAACATCATTTCTTTGTGCGAAATATTTTTTGAGAATGGAACAGGTAATATTAGTAAATGCTCAGGATGAAGAAACGGGAGTGATGGAGAAAATGGATGCCCACCGCAAAGGCTTACTGCACAGGGCTTTCAGCGTTTTTATTTTCAATGAAAGAAAAGAAATCTTATTGCAGCAGCGGGCTTTGAATAAATATCATAGTCCCGGCTTGTGGACGAATGCATGCTGCAGTCATCCGCGACCAGGTGAGGTTACTTCAGATGCAGCCAACCGCAGGTTAAAAGAAGAAATGGGTTTTGAAACAACTCTTAAGAAAATGTTTCATTTTATTTATCAAACATCTTTTGAAAATGGGTTAACTGAGCATGAGTTTGACCATGTATTTGCAGGAGAATATAATGGAAATATAAATCCTGATAAAGCCGAGGTTAAGGATTTTTGTTTTGCATCTGTTAACAGCATTGAAGCCTCCTTACAATCGCATCCCGAAAAATTTACTGCATGGTTTCACCTCGCATTCCCAAGAGTTAAAAATTATCTTGCTAAATTTTAAGTATATGCGTAAGAAGCTGTTTAAAAATGATCTTATAAATTTCGTGTCGTACTTAAAAGTTGGCTGTAGGGAGACAGCCAACTGCAATTGTTGCTCCCGCTTTTTGATGTTTCCACAAACACTTATGGTGATTGATTTTTTAAAATTTTAAACAACTTCTAAGATTGATTTGCTAAATTTGAATATGCATCAAACATCTTCTATAAGTCGGCTTCGCAATATAGACGTGTACCGCTTATTGCCTGAAGGTACACGCATTGAGCTTATCGATAACCACTTTTACATGCCGGTGAAAACACCTGCTATGGAGCCTGTGCAAAATATTGATGTGTTTCGTTTATTCCCGGAGGGAACGAGAATTGAACTAATAGATAACTGCTTTTATATGCCACCTTCACCCAACTCAGACCATCAGATATCCAGCGGGGATATTTTTGTTGAGATAAAAAATTACCTCAAAAAAAATCCTATTGGCGTTGTATTGTCTGCACCACTTGATGTATATTTTGATGAGAAATCAAATTCTGTGCAACCGGATATTATATTCATATCAAAAGAAAATTTGTCTATCATTCATAAAAAGGGAGCTATTCACGGAGTGCCTGATTTACTGATTGAAATACTTTCTGAAGGCAATGAAAATTACGACAAGATTTATAAATATTCTCTCTATGAAAAATTTGGCGTAAAGGAATACTGGATAGTAGAACCAGTAACCAAAAAAACTATTGGATATAAATTAGTAAGCGGGAAATATGAATTAATTGGAGAGCTTGAAAGAAAAATAGGTTCTGTTCTCCTTAAAACAATAGTCGAATTTTAAACATTGTATTATTTTGGAATGAACCCGGCGTAAGCCGGGTTATTTTATGCATCAAAACTTAAAAGCATTTATTATAGGCTCAGGAATAGCAGGAATTGCAAGCGCTATAAGGCTTGCAGTACAAGGTTTGCGGGTTACTGTTTTTGAAAAAAATAGTATAGCGGGAGGTAAAATCGATTTAATAGAAAAAGCAAATTATTGCTTCGATTCAGGTCCCACCCTTTTTACCCATCCTCAGTATATAGAAGACTTGTTTGCATTAACCAATGAAAAAATTGAAAACTATTTTTCTTACAAACCTGTTGAAATTGCCTGTAAATATTTTTATGAAGATGGCACCGTTATCAATGCTTATGCTAATGCCGAAAAATTGAAAAATGAGTTGGAAGAAAAAACAGGTGAGCCGAAAGAAAATATCCGGCGCTATTTAAAAAGTTCTGAAAAGGCGTACAACAATATTGGAAATATTTTTTTAAATTACTCATTGCATAAAAGAAAAACTGTAAGAAGGGTCGCGGTTTTAAAAGCATTGATTTCAATTAAGCCCTCATTGATTTTTTCATCACTTAATGAATTGAATACACGCAGTTTTAGCAAGCCACAAACCATACAGCTATTTAACCGCTATGCAACTTACAATGGAAGTAATCCTTATAAAGCTCCGGCAATGCTAAGCGTTATTCCGCATCTTGAATATAACGAAGGAATATTTTATCCACAAGGCGGAATGATTAGCATCATTCATTCACTCTACCGTCTTGCTGTAAAGATGGGTGTTATCTTTCAATTCAATTCGCCGGTGCAATATATTATTGTGCATGAGCAAATGGCAATAGGAATAGTAGTGAATGATGAAAACCATTTTTCTGATGCAGTGATAAGCAATGGCGATCTGTACTTTACTTATAAACAACTGTTGCAGGATGAAAAAAAAGCGCAGAAAATTCTTAAACAGGAACGCAGCAGCAGCGCTATCATTTTTTACTGGGGAATGAAAAAGGAATTTCCGCAACTGCAACTCCACAATATTTTTTTTAGTAAAAATTATAAAGAAGAGTTTGATTTTATTTTTAAACGCAGGCAACTTTATCATGACCCTACTGTATATATAAATATTACATCGAAGCAGGAACCTTCCGTGCATGCACCCTTGCAAAAAGAAAACTGGTTTGTGATGATAAATGTTCCATCCAGCTCAACTCAAAACTGGAATGAATTAAAACGAATCGCCAAACAAAACATAATAAAAAAACTAAACAGGTTATTGCAAACCGACATCGAGCCATTTATCGAAATTGAGGAAACAGCAGACCCGCTAACTATTGAAGCCAATACATCATCTTACATGGGTGCTATATACGGAGCCAGTTCAAACACAAGGCTGGCGGCATTTTTGCGACATCCTAATTTCAGCCGTTCTATAAAACGATTATATTTTACTGGCGGCAGCGTACATCCCGGCGGTGGCGTTCCTCTATGTTTGCAAAGCGCAAAGATTGTATGCGATATTATTGGAGAGGATAAAAAAAAGTGGCAGAAAGAACATTAATTAATTAGCTTTATATGTATGAAACCTCTTGAATTTGATACAAAGCTGGAACATGGTAATATGATTGAAATTCCGGAAGACATTTCAAATGCATTGAAAAATGAAAAGAACTTGCATGTAATTATAATTCCCAAATCAATTTCTAATAACAAAAAACAAAAGTGGGAATGGACACACCTCGGTGCAGAAAGTTTTTTTAAAGATATTGACGATGCAGATGACGTTTATAATTCTTTCAGATAATGCCTTATTCTTCAGTTGTTTCAAAGTCAAAATTTAAAATCGCTCTTTTCATTGCCTTACTCTTTTATATAAGTGGCGCTATCGGAATTTTATTTACCCCTTATAAACAATGGTTCATTAGTGCTACTCCATTTCTTCTTTTACTAATGGCTGCATTGCTCATCATTACACATCCCGAAAAAAATTCATCATTTTTTATTTTTCTGCTTCTCGTTTTCGTAGCTGGAATGGCTTCTGAAATGCTGGGAGTAAACACCGGCCTGCTATTCGGAAATTATAGTTATGGAATTATACTTGGTAAAAAAATAAATGGTGTGCCGCTAATCATAGGCGTCAACTGGTTTATTATTATTTATTGCGCAGGCACAATTACATCAAAAATAGAAAATTGGATATTGAATAAGATGAGTGATGAAATGCAGATCTCCACTGCGTTACAATTCTTTTCTTTTATTATTGATGGCGCATTATTAATTACTTTTTTCGATTGGGTTATGGAGCCTGTTGCACAAAGGCTTGGCTTTTGGAAATGGATACCAAATGAACAGATTCCCTTTTACAATTATATGTGCTGGTTTTTTATAAGCGCTTTGTTACTGATAGCTTTCAGACAAATGAAAGTTTATAAACACAACCCATTCGCTGTACATTTGTTTATTATTCAATTGCTGTTTTTCCTTGTATTAAGAACCTTTTTATGAGCTGGATTATTTATCTCTTTACAGCTATTGCAACCTTCTGCCTGATGGAGGGAATCACCTGGCTCACACACAAATATGTGATGCATGGTTTTCTCTGGTATCTGCACAGGGACCATCACAAAAAAGGTTCTGGTTTTTTTGAAAAGAATGACGCTTTCTTTCTCATTTTTGCGATACCGAGCTGGTTATGTATTATGCTGGGCAGTGCACATCAGAACTACGTTGCAGTGAGTATTGGCGCCGGTATTGCTTTGTATGGTCTCGCCTATTTTCTCGTGCATGAAATTATCATTCATCAGCGATTTCAACTTTTTGCAAAAACAAATAACAGGTATATTAAAGCAATAAGATGGGCGCACAAAATGCATCACAAACATTTGAATAAAGAAGAGGGCGAAAGCTTCGGTATGCTCATAGTATCAAAAAAATATTGGGATAAAGTAAAGCGGAATGAGAATAAAAAAACTTTTAGAAGGTCAGCTTTATAGTATTTGTAAGAAAGCGCAAAACATTCAAGCAGTTTCGAAAAGCATACTCTGCCATATTGCTGCACTCGAAAATAAAAACGCATTATAAATATCAATTATAATGCGTTTTAAAATTTTGTGGTGTGGGGCGGAATCGAACCGCCGACACAAGGATTTTCAGTCCTTTGCTCTACCGACTGAGCTACCGCACCAGCATTTCTTTAAGATTGAATATTGAAGATTGATTTATTTAATAATTCAATCGGGCTGCAAATATACTTTCTTATCCTAAATCCTGAAATCAAAAGTAAACGCTGCAAAATTCTCCCCCACCGGGGGAGTTAGAGGGGGCTGGCTTTTAAAACTCACAATTCTTCGGTGTTCTTGCAAAAGGAATTACATCACGAATATTCATCATACCGGTTACAAATTGAACCATGCGCTCAAAGCCAAGCCCAAAGCCTGCATGAGGAACGGTACCAAATCGTCGCGTATCTAAATACCAGCTCATTTCTTCAACGGGTATATGCATCTCTTTCATCCTTTGCACTAATTTATCCAACCGCTCTTCACGCTGGGAGCCGCCTGCAATTTCACCAATACCAGGTGCAAGAATATCCATGGCAGCAACGGTTTTTCCATCATCATTCATACGCATGTAGAATGCTTTGATAGAAGCCGGGTAGCCCGTAACAATCACAGGTTTTTTAAAATGCCTTTCCACTAAATATCTTTCATGTTCACTTTGCAAATCAGTTCCCCAATTTACTTCATACAGAAATTTTTTCTTTTTATATGCAGGGCTTTCCTGTAAAATATTCACTGCATCGGTATAAGTGATACGCTCAAATGCATTGTGTATAACAAACTCCAGCTTTTCAATTAACCCGAGTTCACTTCGCTTATCCTGCGGTAATTGCTTTTCTTCATCAGCCAGGCGTTGCGAAAGAAACTGAAGGTCTTCCGCATTATTATCCATCACATATCTTATAATATATTTAATGAATTCTTCGGCAAGATTCATGTTGTCTTCAATATCATAAAAAGCCATTTCGGGCTCAATCATCCAGAACTCTGCAAGATGCCGGGTTGTATTTGAATTCTCTGCCCTGAATGTAGGTCCGAAAGTATAAATGTCGCTAAAAGCCATTGCTCCTAATTCGCCTTCTAATTGGCCGCTCACCGTAAGATTTGTTGCCTTGCCAAAAAAGTCATCTTTAAAATTTAAAGAGCCGTCATTATTTCGCGGAGTGTTATCAAACGGCAAAGTCGTTACCTTAAACATTTCGCCTGCGCCTTCTGCATCGCTTGCTGTAATTACAGGTGTGTGCAAATAAATAAAACCCTTATCATTAAAAAATTTATGAACTGCAAAAGCTAAAGAATGCCTGATGCGAAATACAGAGCCAAACGTATTTGTGCGGAAACGCAGATGCGCAATCTCTCTTAAAAATTCGAGGCTGTGCTTTTTGGATTGAAGCGGATATTTTTCAGCATCGCTGTCTCCCAATATCTCTATACTTTTTGCTTTTAATTCTACCTTTTGGCCTTCGCCTAATGAGGCTGCTAATTGCCCGCTTACTTTAAGAGAGGCGCCGGTGGTAATGCGTTTCAGCGTTACTTCATCCAGCAATCCCAATTGAAGCACCACCTGCAAATTATTATTTGTGCTGCCATCGTTTAATGCAATAAACTGGTTATTGCGAAAGGTGCGCACCCAGCCCATTACCGTTACATCACTGCCTGTTGGTTCGGTGGTTAATAGTTCTTTTATCTTTGTGCGGTTATTAAACATGGTTGACTTTATCTGAAGTGCCGCAAATATAAATGAATGGAGTAATAGGGTGCACCGATGAAGCGAATAATTAATGACAAGGCAATAACAGTAATATAAATAACTCATTTATAATTTCACAATCTGTTTATTATTTATTTTTTTCTTTAAAACAATTTAGCGTAATATTGCTTTTGGAAACAAGCACAATAGCCCATATCAAAACACTACTCGCCTGTTTTCTTAGAATCGCAAATCAAAAAAAATTATTCCCTCAAACTTAACAAGGGATTTTTTCTCAAACATCAATTCGTTATTGAATTTTTTATGTACGACATTTTGCAATTGAACGACATGCTGGTTCCTGAATTGCTCGATATTGCCGAGCAACTGCATATCTCCAACGCAAGGAAATCAGACAAGCAAGACCTTATTTATAAAATACTGGATAAGCAGGCTGTAAACCGCAGCGATGGAAATGCAACTAATGGAACTGAAAAGCCAAAGCGAAAGAGAACTGTGAGAGCGGCTACTGCAAACACTTCTGAAGAAGCAATTGTAATGACAGATTCAGCAAAAAGCGAGACCCCTGTAAAAGAAGCCAAAGCTGAGAATAAAGAAGAAGCGAAGCCTAAAAAACCGGCGCGAAAAACAAAAGCTAAAGAAGAAAAACCTACTGTGGTTGAGCCTGCCGCTGAACCGGGCGCTGCCTTGTTGAGCTTACTGGCCAATGATGAGCCTGTTATTTTCCCTGATGAAGTTGCTGAATTTGAAGAAGAAGATGAAGAAGAAGGGGACGAAAATGAGATAGCCACTGAGCCAAAAGATACCCCCCGCAAATATCCATCCCGCAGAGAACCTGCATTTAATATTGAATTCGATGGCGTAATACAGGGTGAGGGAGTTTTAGAAATGATGCCTGATGGTTATGGCTTTCTTCGCTCATCAGATTATAATTATTTATCTTCTCCCGATGATATTTATGTATCCCCATCGCAGATAAAATTATTCGGATTAAAGACAGGTGATACTGTTTACGGAACGGTGCGTCCGCCAAAAGAAGGCGAAAAATATTTTGCACTGCTGAAAGTGGAATCTATTAATGGCAAAAGCCCTGAAGAAGTAAGAGACAGAGTTCCCTTTGATTATCTTACTCCGCTCTTTCCGTATGAAAAAATGAATCTTTTTACCCAGGCTAATAATTATAGTACCCGTATAATGGACCTTTTTACTCCCATAGGTAAAGGGCAAAGGGGTTTAATTGTTGCGCAGCCGAAAGTAGGTAAAACAATGTTACTGAAAGAAGTGGCAAACGCCATCTCTGCAAATCATCCCGAATGTTATTTAATGGTTGTGCTTATTGACGAGCGCCCTGAAGAAGTTACCGACATGGAACGAAGTGTAAAAGCTGAAGTGATTGCCTCTACTTTCGATGAGCCTGCGGAAAAGCATGTAAAGGTTTCTGCTGTAGCCTTGCAAAAGGCAAAACGTTTGGTTGAATGTGGTCATGATGTGGTGATTCTTTTAGATAGTATTACACGTCTTGCCCGTGCACATAACACCGTAGCGCCTGCAAGCGGAAAGGTATTGAGCGGTGGGGTTGAAGCCAATGCCATGCAAAAACCAAAACAATTTTTTGGAGCAGCAAGAAAAATAGAAAACGGCGGCTCATTAACTATTTTGGCAACAGCATTAATTGAAACCGGAAGTAAAATGGATGAAGTAATTTTTGAAGAATTTAAAGGTACCGGTAATATGGAATTGCAGCTCGACAGAAGGCTTGCTAACAAACGCATTTATCCTGCTATAGATATTATTGCATCCTCCACACGTCGTGATGACTTATTATTAGATAAAGATGTTCTGGCAAGAATGAATATACTTCGCTTATACATCAATGATATGAAAACAGAAGAAGCTATGGCAGAACTGTTGAAGCGCATGAGGGGAACAAAAAATAATGAAGAGTTTTTGGCTAGTATGAACGGATAATATGGTCTGACCGTCCCGGGTCTGATCATTTCGCGAACAACCTTTCAATAAGTTAGTTTTAAAAACTTCTTCTTCTTCTCACTTCTTTTTCAATGTAATCAGCAATCTCTTTAGTAGGTGCGCCGGAAGCAAACAATTTTCCAACTCCCATCGCTTGCAAAGCTTTCATATCATCATCAGGTATAATGCCTCCGCCGGTAAGCAACACATCCTTCATTTCTTTTTCCTTCATCAGTTTAATTATTTTAGGAAACACAGTCATGTGTGCGCCGCTCAAAATACTTACACCAATAGCATCTGCATCTTCCTGCAATGCAGCATTTACAACCATTTCAGGCGTTTGACGCAAGCCCGTATAAATTACTTCCATGCCTGCATCACGCAATGCGGTAGCAATAACTTTTGCGCCGCGGTCGTGGCCATCTAATCCAACTTTAGCAACCAAAACGCGTATAGGACGATTATTCATGCAGCGATATTAAAAAATTAATGTCTCAAAAATAATACGATTTGTGTTTAATAGAGTTACTATTTAAAGTAAACTAAAGAGCAATAAATGGCGTATATAAATTTTATCGTTTTGCAAATTGTTAATAATATGAAATACATTTATGTGAATTTTTAATAGGTTATATGCGTAATTTCAATCAAACATCTATTATGCGCTGGAGAAAATTTAATGGCGAAACTATTCATCTGCCTATTAAAGATGCAGTAGAAGAAGCGATTAAAAAAGAAACCGAAAAAGGAGTGCATCTTAAGGTTTGCATTGGTACAGACAGCCAGGTAAAAAGTAGTGAAACAGAATTTGCAACCGTGATCGTGTTTCTTCGTGAGCACAATGGCGGCTTTATGTATATACACAACGAAAAAACAAAACAGAAATTTAATATTAAAGAAAGAATGCTCGTTGAAGTTGCCAAAAGCATTGAAATTGCTTACGACTTATGCAACCTCTTTATTCAATACGATGTTGATATGGAAGTTCATGCAGATATTAATACCAACCCGCACTTTAAAAGCAACGATGCATTAAGAGAAGCAATGGGCTATATACTCGGTATGGGCTTTGCATTCAAAGCCAAGCCCGAAGCATTTGCCAGCAGTTGCTGCGCAGATAAAGTGTGCAGTTGAAACAGTTCTATTTCTACTGAGATTAAATAATATTTTTAAGGAGACTATTTATTCCGCCATTTCAAAATACCTCAGTGTAACCCCAATTTTCGCATTAAATTAAAAAATAAGGTAAAGGTTTAAACAGGGACAAGTTTCTGTTGAGGTTTAAAAACATGGCTTTAACCTTAGTAAAAAACATGGAACCTCACTATACTAACCTTATTCCTTTATTATTTTTCGAGCGACAATTTGGTTTGCATCGCAAAAAAAAACTTAATAAGAAACTCGCTTTCTTTTTTTTAATTTAATTCTGGCAACATTTTTTCAGTAATATTTTGAAAAAAATTAATTATGCGTTCAATCTGGACAGGATCCATTGGCTTTGGGCTGGTAAATATTCCCATTAAGCTTTACAGCGCGGCGCAGGAGAGCACACTGGACCTTGATATGCTCGATAAAAAAGACTATGCCAGTATTAAGTTTCAGCGCATCAATGAAAATACAGGCAAAGTGGTTGAGTGGAGTAATATTGTGAAGGGATATAATCTTGATGGAAAATACGTGGTGGTTTCCGATGAAGATTTTAAAAAGGCGATGCCTGAAAAAACGAAAGAAATTTCGATTGATTCTTTTGCCGATGAAAAGGAAATTGACAGCGTGTATTATGAAACACCCTATTATATTGAGCCTGATAAAAGTGGCGGAAGAGCCTACAACCTGCTCCTCGATGCTTTGAAAAAAACAGGCAAGGTTGGACTGGGAACATTTGTATTGAGAAATAAAGAAAGCCTGTGTGTAATAAAACCATCCGATAAAATTCTGGTGCTTCAAAAAATTCGTTTTGCAGAAGAAGTAAGAAAGCCTGATGATTTGAATATTCCTGAAACAACCGCCAAGCCCGCAGAAATAAAAATGGCTGTATCATTAATTGAGCAGCTCACTGAAAAATTTGATATTTCAAAATACAGCGATACTTATTCAGAAAAATTAATGAAGCTGATTGAAGCCAAAGCGAAAGGGAAAAAAATACAGGCGCCGCAAATGAGAGTGGTGCATTCAAAAACACAGGATTTAATGGCGCAGTTAAAAGCAAGTCTCCCCGCGGGTAAAAAAGTTCGTAAGGCTTCATAAGAACGTTTATCGTTTATCGTTTGTGGTGGAAGTCAATTAAAGTCATTAGGTCATTAGTCATTTAGTCATTGGCTGTTGACTGCAAACTGCCGACTGCCGACTGCTGACTGCTACTATCGGTTAAACGAGAACAATTTCAAATTAGGATTTTGAGAGCCGCGTAATAATTCTGTTATTAACTGTGCTGCAATTACACTAAAAGTAATTCCATTACCACCGTAGCCCAGGGCAAAGTATGTATGCGGCTTTGCAGGCAAACAGCCAATAAAGGGTAAGCCATCTTTGGTGCTTCCAAAAGTGCCTGCCCATGCAAAGTCTGTTCTAAAAGGTATGTGAGGAAAAAGTGCGTCAAAATCTTTTTTCAATTGTTTTGATTTTTTTGAAATGCGGCTATCTCTTTTATCAGGATTGTAAAATTCATCATCCTTTCCGCCCACTAAAATTCTATTATCGGGTGTTGGTCTTATGTATAAATAAGGGCGGGCAGTTTCCCAGATTATTGCATTCTTATACCAATATTCTTTATCAGCCAAAGGCTCGCTTACAATTGCATACGTAGAGTACAGTGTTTCCACTTTGCGCTGAATATATTTTTGCGATTCATAGCCACAGGCAATAATCACTTTTTTTGCTTTTATTTTTTTGCCCCATTCTGTTTGCAGCTCTGCCCCGTTCTTATTATAATTTATTTTTGTAATTAAGGTATTGTCAAAAACCTGTGCTCCTTTATTCACAGCATCTTTTAATAAAAGTAAGGTGAGCTTGTACACATCAACTATGGCTCCGTCTTGGGAAAGCAGGCCTGCAGATTTTTTGAAACCGAACTTTTCTTTTATATCTGATGAAGTGAGATATTCTATATCAATCCCAATGTTTTTTCTTAATTGATATTCTGTTTTTAAGCTGCTCTCATCTTTTTTCTGCGATGCAAACTGAAAGCTCGGCTTCATTTCAAAACCTGCATCTTCATTTAATAGCAAACAAATTTTTTGCAGGTCGTAAATAGATTTACGGCAGAGCAGGTAAGCATCTGCTGCATTTTTTTCGCCGGTTAATTTAATCAGTTGTTGCAATGGCGTATCAATTTCATACTGCAGTATGGAAGTGCTTGCAGCGGTGCTGCCCATAGCCGCATGTCTTTTATCGGCAACTACACAGGGGATACCTGCCCTGGTTAAATGCCAGGCAATCAAGGCTCCGCTGATGCCTGCACCAATTATGGCAACATCAGTATCTATGTTTTCGTGTAAAGAGGGAAAAGAGTGTAAGATGCCATTTTTTAATAGAGAGTAAGGTTTATCAGATCTAAGGTCCATATTTTTAAAATTGTAAATTAAGCAACTTCTTTATTACGGTGAATTTTAATGCATAATATATTTTGTAGAGCATACTCCCCAATTTCATAAAATAATTCATGGCAGCATTTTTTATTCATTACTGCTAAATTTATTTTATGCGAAATATCTTGTATGTAATTGCTGTTATTTTAGTTATCTGTTGGTTGTTAGGTTTTTTTGTATGGAGCGCCCCGGGGTTAATACATATTCTCCTTGTATTGGCTGTAATCTCCCTTATTCTTGGGTTAATGCGCAGAACATAATACGATAACTCAATGCAAAAATTTAAGAGGTTGTCCCCAAACAGAGACAGCCTTTTTGTAGTTGAAGTATCCCTTGAAAAGAAGTATTCATAAGCCTTTGCCGTTAGCTATGTCACGCAGCCGACTTTTAAGTACGATACGATTTAGATTATTCACTGAAAGACTAAAAAGCAGGAATACCTGCAAATAAAAAAGCTGGTAGAAACCAGCCTTTTATTATTATCCCATGTGCTTTGAAACCTAAAAGCTGCATGTGTATAACAAGTACAGCGAAGCAAGATAATTAGCACTAAATGCTTGATAATTTATCCATTTGCTTGCTCACTGTGGCGTGCATATCCCTGTAGCTTTTAATAAGGTCATGTGAGCTTTTAAGCTCTGCTTTTTGCTTAGAAATTAATTGCCGTATATCTGTATCCATTACCGCATCTGACTCCAATGCATGTTGGTAAGCCTTCTGTGCTGCATCTTCTCCAAACTCGCATGATTCAAGAACAGATTTCCTGTCTTTACCGGTAAAGGCATTTTTTAAATCCATCCATACCCTGTAAACTTTTCCTGAATTGGTAGTTTCATTTGAATCGGCTTCACCTCCGCGGCTTTGTATAGCCTGTACCAATTCACTTTTATACTTGCGGCTCTCTTCTATCATCCGCTGAAAAATAGCCTGAAGGTCAATATCAATATTTTTGGCTTCGTCCATTGCATTCTCATAACCTTCTATACGATCATTATTTATTCTTACAAGGTCGTTAAGCACGTTGGTTAATTCAGTGTTTTGCATAAAATTTTATTTATTATAAATCACACAAAAAAATATACCCGTCCTTTAATTGCATGTTTCCTTTTTAAAATGTAGAACAATATACCCTTTTGCACACGGATTGCGTGTAGAAAAAAGAACATGCTCATTTGAAAGTTAAGCCAGGGAAGAGTTTAATGAGGTGCCGGTGAAGTGTTATGCCTTCTTCTTTGTGAGCGGGCCTGTATCATCTTCACGTTATAATCCTCACTACGCACAAGAGTATCTTCAAAATATTCAATTTTTTTTTGAGTAATTAATTTTTATTACATCAGTTACTTTAAAATTTATCAGTAAGTCACAATAAGCCGGAGATAGTCAGGCATAATTTTTTTACTGTTTATAATATAATCTTTGAAAGTCACCTTTTCTAAAGCGAATCGAATAAGATAAGATAGGTTAACCTAAGAAAAAAACTGCCGATAAATATGTGTAAGTTATGAGAGGAAGCAACCTCGGAGCTGTTATAAAAATTTTGCTGAATGCTGCTTTACATTCATAAGTTTAATATTGCGCAAAATTCAATAACAGCTTTTTTATTTACACCTGCTAGCTGTTTTATAAAATATATCCACTGTTATTTTCCCTTTATTGAATTTATGTAAAAGGTTATCTTGATTCCCTGCTTTTATTTGTGGCATTAAGTTTATTGTTTAATAAAAAAAAGATTATGCAAAGAGATGGAAACCTGGTAAGTCTTTGGCAAGATTCAATGCCCCAATACTCTTCAAAAACAACTCACCTTCCCAATGAAGAATTTGATGTGGCAATTGCAGGTGGCGGCATCACCGGCATCACAACTGCTTTGCAGCTGCAAAAGGCAGGGAAAAAATGTATTGTATTGGAAGCGCATAACATTTGCTTTGGCACCACCGGCGGCACCACCGCGCATATCAACACTTTCTTCGATACACCTTATCAGAAAATAATAAAAAACTTTTCACTTGCTGATGCGCTGCTTGTTGCCAGAGCCGCTAAAAAAGCGATTGCATTAATTAAAGAAAACATCAGCACATACAATATAAGCTGCAGCTTTAAAGAACTTCCCGGTTATTTGTTTTCTATCAATGAAGAGCAATCAAAAGAACTGCAGGAAATTATTGAGGCCTCAAAGAAGCTCGGCGTAAAAGTGGATTTTATTAATTCTACCGTTTTACCAATACCCTATTTAAAAATTGCATTGTTTGCCAGCCAGTCGCAGTTTCATCCCCTGCAATATGTATATGCTCTCGCCAATGCCTTTGAAAAAGAAAATGGCGTGATAGTGCAAAACTGCCGTGTATTAAAGACTGAGGAAAATGAAATGATTACCGTGCATACTTCCCAGGGAAATATTGTATGCAGGAAATTTATTTATGCCACGCATATTCCACCCGGTGTAAACCTGCTGCATTTTCGCTGCGCCCCATATCGCAGCTACGTAATGGCAGTGCAACTCAATAAAAAAAGTGATTACCCTGATGCGGTTGTGTATGATATGAACGACCCCTATCATTATTACCGCACGCAGGAAGTAAAAGGCATTCCCTATTTAATTGTTGGCGGTGAAGACCATAAAACCGGGCATGAAGAAAATACCGAAGGCTGCTTCAGAAGATTAGAAAGCCATATCCGCAGCTTTTTTGATGTGAAGGAAGTATCTTATAAATGGAGCTCTCAATATTTTGAACCTGCAGACGGATTACCCTATATAGGAAATCTGCCTGCCCATGCCGGCAATATGTATGTGGCAACAGGCTTTGGCGGAAACGGAATTATATACGGAACCTTCAGTGCCATGTTGCTTAGCGACTTAATTGTGCATGGGGTAAGCGATTATGCTGAACTCTTTGACCCCAACCGAATAAAACCCATTGCAGGCTTTGCCAATTTTATTAAAGAGTCTGCTGATGTGGTTGGCAAATTTATTGGCGGATTATTTCCAAAGGAAGATATTGAAACTCTTTCAAGCCTTGCTCATAATGAAGGAAGAGTGGTAGAATATGAGGGCAAAAAAATGGGTCTTTATAAAGATGAGAATGGAAAGCTCTATGCGGTGAGCACAGCCTGCACACATATTGATTGTAAGGTGCAATGGAATGCGGCTGAAAAAAGCTGGGATTGTCCCTGTCATGGCTCCCGGTTTTCTATAACCGGTGAAGTATTAACGGCACCTGCAAGAAAGAATCTTGAAGTGTTTGATTTGGCAGAAGAGGAATATAGTTCATCAAAAGAATATTCAAAATAAAGAGGATAAGAAATTCTTTTGAGTTTTGCTGCGCAATGAAAGCTCAACAGCCAATACAAGAGGTTACATAAACTATAATTCTATTCATACCGGTAAGCCAATATTTGATATACCGTGATTATTGCAGATTTATTATTTTTAATCAATATGATGTCCGAATCTTATAATATGCCCGTCGGGGTCTTCTACCAGCATCTCTCTCATGTTCCATTCCTTGTCTTCAGGAACTGCCAGTATTTTGGCGCCTCTTGATTTTATAGTTTCATAATACTCATCAACATTATCAACATTCACAGCAATCCAGGTTCCCGGGTTTCCCTGGTTCTTTAAACAAAAAAACAGGTTCACGCAATCTTTTGATACGCCTCCGAATGTGGTTGGGTTATCCCATTCCCATTTTTCGTCAAATGCAAGTTGTTCCATATAGTATGTAATACTTCTTACTACATCTGCAGAATAAAGTATGGGCATAGAGAAAATTCATGGAAATATCAATTGGGCAACGACTTAAATTGGACTTTATCTTTTGACCAATACAAAGAAGCTGAAACAACTAAGCATGTTCACCGCTTGCACCCTTACAAAGGAAAATTCATTCCTCAACTGGTTGAATATTTCCTCGATAACCACACAGACAAATTTAAAAAGGAAACGTTCTTTAAAAAAGGCGACATAATTCTCGACCCATTTTCCGGAAGCGGAACAACAATGGTTCAGGCATATGAACTTGATCATTAGTACTACATTTGAATTATGGAAACATTCAAAAAAGAAGATTTAGTTTTCGCTATTACTGTAGAAGATTTGCAATATGAAGCAAACGAAAAAATCGGGAGAGAGTTAACCGATGATGAAATTCAAATTGTAAAGAAGGGATTAGAATGGGGTATTGGAGAAACCATTGGAATTACGTATCAAGCAATTTTTTCAGAGATGATTAGCCAATGAATTTTATTTCAACAAAAAAAATAAGCCCATCTGATTTATTGGCTTCTCAATTTCTTGAGAAAGCAAAAGAATTTCAAGCAAGCATAGAACTAATAAAAGTTCTGAAATCACGAACTTATCACATTGGTGAAGCAAATGTTTTAGTTCGAGCTTCTTCAGAAGGTAACAGAAGATATTTTTTCGGTATCAATTATATTGCCGTTGAAGAGATTGCTAATCTAGATAATCCATTTATCGCTTTCATCTGTGGTTCTGTAGATCATGTTGTGATTATACCTGCAAAAATTTTGTTTAAACATTTACCAGAGATAAGCCATGACAGAAATGGCGAATATAAAATCAATATTGATAGAAATTTAAATATAGTGTTAGCAGGTAGAGGAAATAGAATTGATTGCAGCTCTTTTATTAATAATTGGAATTTACTTTTATCGCCACCACTTATAAAAGAAGAAGCAAAGAATACAGTTGAGGAGAGTTTGCATTCTGTTTTACAAGGTAGATTGATTGAAATTGGGAACATCAGAGGTTATCAAACTTATTGTCCTGATAAATCAAAAAAATTCAATGAAAAAAAACTGGATGAAATCACAACTCTAAAATCTTGTCCCGAACTGCAATTTTCTGATTACAATTTATTGCGACAAATTGATGTTATTTGGCGCATATTGTTCAATAGAATTACACATGTTGAAGAGTGCGAAGCAACGGCAGTTAAATAGTAGATATTTTCTGGCTCCATAAAAATTTAAGTTATAAGCCAGAGCCAGCTTCAATGCCATTTCACACACGGCTGCTTGGTAAAGACCGCATTGCATTGTATGCATTTATCCACTCGTTGAATACAAATTTTGGGACAAGTATTTTTGAACCCGTAGCAAAAGAAATAAGCTCTGTATCATTTAAAGAAGCATTATCACAGCAATCCGCAGGACATGAAATAAGTGCTGATGCCTTTCTTGCCATTGAGCATATCATGAATGGCTTAACAACCGCAATTACAAATCCTGACCAAGAAAGTGAAATTGCCGCAATAAGAAATGTTTGCCAAAGTGGAGAAATGAAAATAGTAAAGCTGACTAAAGTTGATATAAAACTTATTGCAAATGATGATACTGTTTATTTGTTTGATTTGAAAACTGCCAAACCAAATGCAGGCGGCTTTAAAGAATTTAAAAGAACATTATTACAATGGACAGCAGCAATTTTAGCAACAAATCCAACTGCAAAAATCAAAACGCTTATTGCTATTCCTTACAATCCCTATGAACCTCAACCTTATACTCGTTGGACAATGCGTGGAATGCTTGATTTAAACAATGAATTGAAAGTAGGAGAAGAGTTTTGGAATTTCTTGGGAGGCGAAGGAACATATCAACAATTGCTTGACATTTTTGAAAGCGTTGGCATTGAATTGAGGCCTGAAATTGATGAATATTTTGTACGATACAACACAAAGAAAGAATAGAGTATGTGCCACTTTCGCTGCAATTTTTCCTCTTTATAGTTTGTATGTTAGCAAGGAACTTTGCGACGCATAAGTAAGCTACAAATCTTTTATCAACTTTTGTTTGTGGCAACAAAAACAAGCTACATAATCTGTAACTCCTTCTTCAAAAACTTCGCAGTATGACTTTCTTTTTCATTAATCATTTCTTCGGGTGTGCCTTCAAATAAAATTCTTCCGCCGCCATCACCGCCTTCGGGACCAAGGTCTATAATATGGTCGGCAACTTTTATTACATCAAGATTATGTTCAATTACCAACACAGTGTTTCCCCTGTCAACCAATTTATTCAATACATTAAGCAGGTGTTGAATATCCTGGAAGTGCAAGCCGGTTGTAGGCTCATCGAGAATGTAAAATGTTTTGCCGGTATCTTTTTTTCCCAGTTCCGTTGACAGCTTTACACGCTGCGCCTCGCCGCCGCTAAGGGTTACAGCGCTTTGCCCCAGTGTAATGTAACCAAGACCAACATCCTGCAGCACTTTTATTTTCCTGTATATATAAGGTACCGGCTGAAAAAATTCGCAGGCCTCATCAACCGTCATATTCAATACATCGCTGATAGATTTTCCCTTGTAACGAATTTCAAGTGTTTCGCGGTTATATCTTTTGCCATTGCATTTTTCGCAGTGCACATAAACATCGGGCAAAAAATTCATTTCAATCACACGCATACCACCGCCTTCGCACAAATCGCATCTGCCACTCTTTACATTAAATGAAAAACGACCCGGAGTGTATCCTCTTATTTTCGCTTCGGGAACAGATGCAAATAATGTTCTTATATCAGTGAAAAAACCACAGTATGTTGCAGGATTGCTTCTTGGCGTTCTTCCAATCGGGCTTTGGTCAATTTCAATTACTTTATCAATGTGTTCCAAGCCTGCAATGGTTTTGTATTGCATGCAGGGATACTTGCTGTTATAACAATGTTTCGCAAGAATGGGATAAAGCGTTTCATTTATGAGTGTGCTTTTGCCGCTTCCGCTTACACCGGTAACCACAATAAATTTTGCAAGAGAAAATTTTACATGCACGTTTTTCAGATTGTTTCCTTTTGCACCATTCAGCTCTAAAAATTTTCCATTGCCTTTTCTTCTGTCAGCAGGCACTTCAATTTTCTTTTTGCCCGTAAGATATTTTGAGGTTTCAGAATTAAAATCAACAACCTGCTGTGGCGGTCCGGCAACAACTATTTCGCCGCCATGCTTGCCTGCTTTGGGGCCAATATCAACAAGATGGTCGCTGGCAAGCATAATATCTTTATCATGCTCCACTACTAAAATACTATTGCCTATATCACGAAGATTTTTTAATGCATCAATCAGGCGATGATTATCTCTTTGATGCAAGCCAATAGAAGGCTCATCCAAAATATACGTGATGCCCTGTAACTGAGAGCCTATCTGCGTTGCAAGCCGTATGCGCTGACTTTCACCTCCGCTCAATGTACGTGAGGGGCGATTTAAGGAGAGATAAGTTAATCCCACATTTAATAAGAACTGCAACCGGTCTCTTATCTCTTTCAATATATCTTTTGCAATAATGTTTTGTTTGTTGCTGAGTCTTGTTTCTACATCATTAAACCAAAGGAGTAGCTTATCGAGATTGAGTTCACTCAATTCTGAAATATTTTTTTCATCAATCTTAAACCACAAGCTTTCTTTTCTCAACCTTGCGCCGTTGCATGTGGTACAGGTTTTCAGGGTCATATATTTTTGCACCCATTCTCTCAATACTTCGGTACTGTATGATGAACTGAACCATCGCTTCAGCATAGGTATAATGCCTTCATAACTGCCCGTATATTCTTTGGGAACAGTTTCATCATCTGTATCCACTTCCAATGAGGGATTAATATTCTTATCACCATATAAGAGCAAGTCCAATTGTGTTTTGGTTAAGTCCTTTATGGGCACATCTAATTTGACCTTATTTTTTTTTGCAAAGGCAACCACCTGATGAAACACACTTGCCTCTCTTTCTGCACCCAATGGCACAATGCCGCCTTCAATCACAGTTTTAGAGAGGTCTGGCAATACTACATTCATATCAATAGTAAAAACATTTCCCAGCCCTTTGCATGCAGCACATGCACCATAAGGAGAATTGAATGAAAATGCATTGGGCGAAGGCTCTTCATAACTGATGCCGGTTTCTTCGCACATGAGTTGTCTGGAATATTGAACTAATTGCATGGTGGTTTGCACTCCCCTCTCCCTTGAAGAGAGGTTTGGGGTGGGGTCTAACAATGCAAACATCAAATCTTTTCCCATCTTCAATGTTTGCTGCACGCTTTGGCTAATTCTTATTTTAGAAGCATCATCAACTTTCAGGCGGTCAACAACAACTTCAATGTCATGAATTTTATAACGGTCAACCTGCATACGCGGCGTTATATCTTTTATTTCTCCATCAATCCTTATTTTTAAAAATCCCTTTTTCCGTATCTCTTCAAACAGCTCACGGTAATGACCTTTGCGTCCGCGAACAACAGGAGCCAATAAAATAATATTTTTATTTGCATGATGTTTAGTGATGTGCGCTACAATTTCTTCTTCACTAAACTTCACCATTTTTTTTCCCGTGTTGTAACTGTATGCTTCGCCGGTGCGTGCAAAGAGTAATCGTAGAAAATCATATATCTCTGTAATGGTGCCAACTGTGCTTCTCGGATTTTTATTAGTTGTTTTTTGTTCGATGGAAATTACCGGAGAAAGCCCCGTGATTTTATCAACATCAGGCCGCTCCATATCGCCGATGAATTGCCGCGCATAAGCGCTGAAGCTTTCCATGTAGCGGCGCTGACCTTCATTATAAATTGTATCAAATGCTAATGATGATTTACCACTGCCGCTTACACCCGTGAAAACAACTAACTTATTTTTTGGAATGCTGATGTCAAAATTTTTCAGATTATGCTCTCTTGCACCAAACACTTCAATGTATTCATTATCGTGATTATTGTTTTGAATAATCACCTCACTTGTATCAATATTATTTTTCGATTGCTTTGCCATTTTTTTTTGAGGTTGCGAAAGTAAAACAAAAGGCCGGTTTTTTTGGTTTGAAATAATGGCGGCAGAAAGCACGATATTTATAAAAACATTTGCATGTTTAATTTATTTAAGAGTGGTGATGCGATTATTAAAACAACCGATAAAATATGGAAGAATAAACAGGGAAAATATAGCGCCTGCTTGAATCAATCAGCTTTAGATGAAGAAATTTTTTTTATTGTTTGGTTTGAAGATACCCTAAGCGAAATGGATGAATTTTTTTCTTCAAAAGGCAAGAGCACAAACAATATTTTATTTTACAGGGAAGTAAATGCAATGAATGTACGTTCGGAAAAAATAATTTTTGCAGAGCACTATCTTTGTATAATAAAGAGCAGGAAATTTTTAAGAAACTGAAAATTTCGAAAGCGATAGTTTATTCATCATTGGATGAGCCATTGTTTGCATCTTTCGGCAGCAGCCAAATAATATCGCTTATGGAAAAGATGGGAATGAATGATGATGAAACGCTTGAAAACAACATGATATCAAAGGCGATAAAAAATCTGCAGCAAAAGATAAAAGAAAAAGTGATTGCAGAAGTTTCAGTAAGAAGTATGGGAGAGTGGTTTGCTAATAATTATAATTTATAATAGATAAATTGTGATACATAGTTTTACTGATTGAACGGCTTAAGAGTGAATTGGGGGATTGGCATAGTAATTGGCAGACAGATTACTAAAGCTCATCATGAAAATTATAAATAAAATCTTCGCAATATTAATCGGTGTTTCACTTATTAGCTCTTCCTGCAAAACAATGAATAAATCTCAAAAGGGCGCTGTAATTGGCGGCACCGGTGGCGCTGTTGTGGGTGGTGTAATTGGCAAGATAGCAGGAAATACTGCATTGGGTGCTATCATTGGCGCAGGAGTAGGCGGAGCAGCCGGTGCGGTTATCGGTCACAAAATGGATAAGCAGGCAGAAGAAATAAAAAAGGAAGTACCCGCAGCTAAAGTGGAAAGAGTAGGCGAAGGAATTGAAGTAGAATTTAGCAGCCAGGTTTTATTTTCATTTGATAGCTATGCCATTACCTCTGCGGCGGATGAAAATCTGCATCAGCTTGTAACCATTCTAAATAAATATCCCGATACGAATATTGAAATACAGGGTCATACAGACAGCACAGGCAGCGATGAATACAATCAAACACTCTCTGAAAAAAGAGCAAATGCAGTAGCAGCGCATCTAACGGGCAGCACCCATGCTATCGCTTATACAAGAGTTACCACTAAAGGCTTTGGCGAATCAGCACCTAAATACAGCAATAGTACAGAAGAAGGGCGTGGACAAAACCGAAGAGTAGAATTTTTAATTACTGCGAATGATAAAATGAAGGCGGATGCTCAAAAGGAGGCAGGCCATTAGAGAGAGAGTTATTTAAGTATAGCTTAAAAATTTATTGATGTGCTGCTGCTTCGTTTTTTAATTTTCCATAAATCATCAGGTCAATTATTTTTCCTTCTCTGTTTATCTCATGCTGCAGCATAGTGCCTTCATGCTTAAAATTTAATTTCTCCATTATTTTTTGGGATGCGTAATTATTTTTTTCAACATAAGCATATATTCTGTTTATATCAAGGTCATGAAAGCAATAATCAATCACTGCTATTCCTGCCTCTGCAATAATTCCTTTTCCCCAATATTCAGTCAATAACCAATAACCTAATTCAGTTCGCTTATATGTATCATTAATATCATGCACACTTATAACTCCTGTAATTGCCTCATCAATTTTTAATTCAACTGCCCAGTAAATTCCATTTTTATTATTCCAGTTGGTTTCATAAAAATTCATTTGCGTTTCAGTTTCTTTCACTGTGTTATAATGAACACTCATATACTGTGTAACCCGTTTGTGAGATAAGCCTTTGAACACAGCATGTATATCATCTGATATAACTTTTCTCAGCATTAATCTTTTTGTAAAGAGAATGGGAAATTCCATCTTTAATAATTAGAAAAGCTTATAGGGCCAATGTTTCGATTAAATTTTTTTTATTAAGTGCTAAGAAATGTGCAAACAAAATTTATCGTAAGATCATGTTCTTAACTATCATTAAATAATTTTTACTGGATGTAATTTTGTTTACACAGCAACTTCTCGCCTAAATAAATATATTCCCGAAATTTATTAAAAATATTTTTGTAATTAAAAAAAAATTAAGTCTTTTTTTCACACCTAACTGGTCAAATTTTCTCATTACGTTCATTTATAAACGATTACCTCTTCAAAAAAAAAATTTCGCACAAAAAGAAAAAAAACTTCAATAAAAAATTTTTTTTTCAACATTTTAAAGTTGATATTCGTTCCCCTGTGTCTAAAAAATTTTTTCAGCTACTGAAACAGATTTTTGAGACTTTCCCGGCAAATAAAGAAATACTTAACCCATGTAAATGTCGCATAATATTGCTATGTCAAAAAGTGCAGAAAATGTTTGGAACAGCTGCTTAAAAATTATTCAGGATATAGTAGAATGGCAGCATTATAAAACCTGGTTTGAACCTATTAAAGCATTATCAATAAACAAAAGCGTTTTATTGATACAGGTTCCAAGCCAGTTTTTTTTTGAATATCTTGAAGAGCATTATGTAAACCTGCTTGCCAAAACACTTAAAAGAGAATTGGGCAAAGAGGCCCGCCTTGAATACCGTATTTTGGTAGACAGTGGCAGCAATGAACGCGAAGGCACGATGGATATACCCGCCGGGAATGCAAAAATTTATAATAACAACGAAATGAACTTCCCCCTGATACTAAATACTCCCGTAAAAAACCCGTTTGTAATTCCGGGTGTTAAAAAAATGCAGATAGACCCGCAGTTGAATGCTTCTTATCTGTTAGATACATTTATAGAAGGAGACTGCAACCGCGTGGCACGACGGGCAGGAAAAACGGTAGCCGAAAAACCCGGCGCTAATTCATTCAATCCGCTGGTAATTTATGGCGGTGTTGGTCTTGGCAAAACACATCTTGGCCAGGCAATAGGGAATGAAGTAAAACGTATGCATGCGCACAAAGTTGTTTTGTATGTGAGCAGTGAAAAATTCATTAATCAGTTTCAGGACCACAGCCGCAATAATGCCATTAATGATTTTATTCATTTTTACCAGTTGATTGATGTGCTGATTGTTGATGACATACAATTCTTCTCCCGTGCAGAAAAATCGCAGGATGCTCTTTTTGCCATCTTCAATCATCTGCACCAGAGTGGAAAACAATTGGTGCTTACTTGCGACAAGCCACCCAAAGATTTGGATGGCATGCAGGAAAGACTGCTCAGCCGTTTTCGCTGGGGATTAAGTGCAGACCTTCAAATTCCCGATTACGAAACACGCATTGAAATACTGGAAAGGAAAATGAAGTGCGACGGGCTTGAAATGCCTAAAGAGGTTGTGAAATATGTTGCTTATAATATTAGTACCAATGTGCGTGAACTGGAAGGCGCTTTAATTTCACTGCTTGCGCAATCTTCTCTTAACCGCAGAGAGATTGATCTGGAGCTTACAAAAAAAGTGCTTCGCAATTTTATTAAAACCAGCAGCAAAGAAATTACCATAGATGCCATACAAAAATTAGTGTGTGAATTTTTTGCTGTGCCTTATGAAAAGCTGCTGCATAAAACCCGCAAGCGTGAAATAGTGCAGGCACGCCAAATCACCATGTATCTTGCAAAAGCCTTTACAAAAAATTCTCTTAAAACAATCGGTGAGCATTTTGGCGGAAGAGACCATACAACCGTAATTCACAGTTGCCAGACTGTAAAAGATTTAATGGATACTGATAGCTTGTTTCGTGAGAATGTAATGGAGCTTACACAAAAGGTGCAGCTTGCATCTATGTAACGAGGATTGCGAAGTTGAAAATAATTCTGCTAAACTTATCACAGCTTCTTATTGTCTTGGTGCCGGTTTGCATCCCGTAATTTTTTCTTTTCAAAATTCTTTTGCAATGCATCAGTTAAATCAACGCCAGTTTGGTTGGCAAGGCATATCAATACCCATAACACATCTGCAATTTCATCTGGCAACGATTTATTTTTATCGCTCTCTTTAAAGCTCTGCTCTCCGTATATGCGCACCATTAAGCGGGATAATTCTCCTACTTCTTCCATTAATATACCAAGATTTGTAAGCTCACTAAAATAACGAACGCCGGTGGTTGTTATCCATTCATGCACTTTTGCTTGTGCTTCTTTTAATGTAAGTTCCATACATAGATTTTTAATAATTAGCTATAGCAATTAGCAAATCAGCACATTATTCTTTATTCTTCGTGTCTACAATAATTGTTACCGGCCCATCATTCAATAGACTTACTTTCATATCTGCTCCAAAAATTCCTGTTTGTATTTTTTTACCAAGCCCCTTTTCTAACTGTGCAATCATTTTTTCATACAAAGGAATTGCTATATCCGGCTTAGCCGCTTTTATATAAGAAGGGCGGTTTCCTTTTTTGGTTGATGCATGTAATGTAAACTGGCTTATTAAAAGAATATCGCCGCTTACGTCTTTTACGCTCCTATTCATTACATCCTTTTCATCATTAAAAATTCGCAGGTTTACAATCTTTCCGCTTAACCATTCAATATCTTCATTGTTATCCGCATCCTCAATTCCTAATAAAACAAGTAAGCCTTCATCAATTCTTCCTGCAATCTTTTCATCAATTACAACTGATGCATGTTTTACTCTTTGTACCACTGCCCGCATAATTCTTACTTTTACTTTTATTTTTTTATTGATGAAGATAAATCTTACCAAGGAGATTTTTTTTAAAACTGCACGCAGCGGCGGTAAGGGCGGTCAAAACGTGAACAAGGTAGAAACTATGGTTGAAGGAAGATGGGATATAGAAGCATCGCGGCTTGTGAATGAAAAACAGAAAAAAACACTTAAAGAAAAACTTGCCAATAAAATAACAGACGATGGTTTTTTGCTTGTAAAATCTCAGCAGGAGAGAACACAGTTAGGAAATAAGCTTTTAGTGTTACAAAAAATGCATCAGTTTGTTTTTAATGCCCTGAAACCAGAGAAAAAAAGAATTGCCACCAAGCCTTCTAAAATTCTTAAAGAAAAAAGATTGGAAAAGAAAAAGCAAAAATCACTTTTAAAAGAAAACCGGCGAAAGCCCAGTGACTACAATTATTAATTCATTTTGCAGTGAAGTGCATACATTATTTTTGTTTGAAATATTCAACGATTGAGCAATATTAAAAAACTGGCCGGGCAAACGGTATGGTATGGTGTAAGCAGCATTGCAGCGAGGTTTATCAATTTAATTTTAACTCCTTATCTTACTTATTCTGCTTTGATATCAACCGCTGATTATGGCCGAATGGGCGCCATCTATTCTATAATTCCCCTGTTCAATATTGTGTTTACTTATGGAATGGAAACTACTTACTTCCGTTTTATACAAAAAAAAGAAACAACTGGAAAAATAAATAATACAGCTACTATAAGCTTGCTGTGCAGCACTATTTTCTTTACCATACTGCTATGGCTTAATCAATCTTTCGTGATAAAAATTACAAGACTTCAGGATTATCCTGTGCTTGTGCAGCTTAGCATTCTTATAATTGGTATAGATGCATTAAGCACAATTCCATTTGCAAGATTAAGAAATGAAGAAAGACCAAGATTATATGCGTTCATTAAAATAGCAGGCATATTTATAAATATTGCATTCACGGTTTTTTTTCTCAGCTACTGCCCCGCAAAAGTAAAAGAAGATGCAAATAGCTGGACATCGCTTATTTATTATCCCGATGTAAACCCAATAGTATATGTGCTGATTGCAAATTTGATACAATCTGCTTTTACACTACTCTTTCTTGCCAAACGACTTTTTCCCAAACAATGGAGTTTTGATTTTGGTGTTTGGAAAGGAATGCTCATGTATTCACTGCCCATGCTTATTGCGGGTATGGGAGGAATGATTAATGAAACCTTCGACCGGTTAATGCTAGGATGGTGGTTGCCCGGAAGCAATGAATATCATGATGAGCAAAGAGGTATTTACAATGCGTGTTATAAATTATCTATCCTTATCACTTTATTTATACAGGCATTCAGAATGGGAGCCGAACCTTTCTTTTTTAAACAGGCTAACACTGAAAATCCTAAGCCAACGTATGCACGCGTAATGAAATTTTTTGTTATCACCATAACAGTCATGTTTCTCGCAGTGAGCTTATTCCTCGATGTTTGGAAATATTTTATCGCTGATAAATACTGGGAAGGCTTACAGGTTGTTCCCATTTTATTACTTGCCAATATGTGTCTTGGCATATATTATAATCTCAGCGTTTGGTATAAAATAACAAACAGAACAATGGCAGGCGCATGGATAACTTTAATTGGCACTGCAATTACCATTTTTATTAATTGGTTTTTTATTCCGCGCTACAGCTATCTGGCTTGTGCATGGGCTACCTTCTTATGTTATTTCAGCATGATGGTAATTAGTTTTAGCTGGGGACAGAAAGTATATTTTATACCATATCCATGGAAAAAATTATTGGCTTACCTCTTAATTGTCGTAATATTATTTTTTATTCATACAGCGCTAACTGCTCTTTACTCCAACGTCTTTTACAGTCTTGCAACAGCGGTAATTCTTACACTTGCTTATGGAATCTTTATTGTAAAAGTGGAGAGAAAAGAGTTTGCTCAATTACCTTTTATCAGATACTTTTTAAAGTAAATATTTTTTTCAAAACAACTCTTTTCAAAAAAAACAGATTTGTCTAATACAGCTTCTGCCCTTTTGTCCCCTAAGAAATGAATTGCATGGTATTTGGAGATTATCCAAAACACTTACCTTCATCGCTTAAATATAAGGTTTATGAATTTTGAAAATGAATTTGAAAAATATGCAGTTAAGCATCTGGGTTTAAGCAGCGCTGCGTTATATGGTTATAAACAACGAAGCATTACAAATCTTACTCCATACATTATTGAAGAGAGACCGCTGAATGTGGCTAGCATGGATGTATTCAGCCGATTGATGATGGACAGAATCATTTTTATGGGCGAACCTATTGATGATTATGTGGCCAATATTGTAACTGCACAATTACTTTTTCTTGATAGTACCGACCGCACAAGAGATATACAGATGTACATAAACAGCCCGGGCGGCAGCGTGTATGCAGGTCTTGGCATGTACGATACCATGCAGTTTGTAAGCCCTGATATTGCAACAATATGCACAGGAATTGCTGCCAGCATGGCCGCTATATTAATGTGCGCAGGAGTAAAAGGAAAACGCAGCGCCTTAAGGCATTCCCGTATCATGATGCATCAGCCATCTGGTGCTATCAGCGGGCAGGCGACGGATATAGAAATCACTGCAAAAGAAATAAAGAAAGTGAAGCAGGAATTATACAACATCATTGCGCATCACACAGGTAAAGATATAGAGGTGGTGGCCAAGGATTGCGACCGTGATTTTTGGATGAGCGCACAGGAAAGCAAAGAATATGGTTTGGTTGATGAGGTGCTTCTCATCAATCCCAAAAAAGATAACAAGAAGTAAGAAGAGATTGTAACGTTCTGACGGCTTGGAGCCGTCTGACCGTATCGCCTTTGCCCCAATCGCTATCGGATGCCAATGATGTAACACTTAATGAAAGTTGCCCATATACAAGATTGTGTGCAACCCTGTGGACAGCCCCGCATTTCAATAATTAAACGAAAATACCGGCAACTAAAATTTAGAGATAGTTTTAATAGAGAATATAAATTTGTAAAAACTGTTTTTTAATAACACATAACATTGACACAATGGCAACCGGAATACCAATTTTCCGAATTTTTGATTATCAAAAAGTAATTGAATTTTATGTTGACTGGCTGGGCTTCAAAATTGACTGGGAAGACAAGCCAGAAAATGCACCAATTTATATGGAAATTTCATATAATGGAATTGTTATTCATTTATCAGAACATCACGGAGACTGTTCAGCAGGAGCAAGACTTCACATTGAAAACTTTGACGGATTAAAAGAATATCATAAGCAGCTACTTGATAAAAAATATAAGTTTATGCGACCTGGAATTGAAACAACACCATATAATAAAGATACTTTGTGTATGGAGGTTATTGACCCCTTTGGTAACAGGTTGACTTTTACTGGTAAAAAATGAAGTATTAAAAAAATTAGTGCTGACAATTAATTATTTTGGACAACAAAACTTCGGCTGTAGTTTACGCCTATGGACGGGATTCCAGGCTGGACAGCTGCCCCGCCAATGCGGGGTTCAATGCCCGCCTGAACGGAACGGGCAGGGGCAGGAATTCCCCAACATCGGCAATGCAAAAACATTGGTCAGACCCGCGACGGCAAGACCATGAAATAATTTTTAAAATATTTGAACACTATGATTTATAGAAAATACATCACTCCCTCATCACGAAAAAAGAGTGATGAGGATGAAGACGAACCCAAAGAAGAAAAGCAGGAACAATCTTCTTTTTTGACCCGGAAAATGGAAGAGCTCTTTTTGCAAAAAAGAACGGTTTATTTATGGGGGATAATCGAAGATAAAACTGCAAGAGAAGTTGTAAGCAAATTATTATTGCTCGATGCAGACAAGCCCGGTGAAGAGATAAAATTTTATATCAACAGCCCCGGCGGAATGGTTACCAGCGGAATGGTTATTTACGATGCCATGCGATTAATTAATTCGCCGGTGAGCACTATTTGTATGGGTCTTGCAGCAAGCATGGGCTCAATTTTGCTGAGTGCGGGAGTTAAAGGAAAACGATTTGTATTTCCTCATGGAGAAATTATGATACATCAGCCAAGTCTTGGCGGACATTACCAGGCAAATTCCGCAGACATTGAAATACAGGCGCAGCAAATACAAAAAACAAAAGAATTGGGGGCAAAAATACTTTCAGAAAATTGCGGTAAAACAGTTGAGCAAATCATGAAAGACTTTGACCGCGACTACTGGATGAATGCCAGAGAGGCAGTAAGCTATGGAATTGTAGATGGTTTGGTTGAGAAGCTTTAACGCTGCTCATTACATTTATTAATATAGAGTGTATTATATTTGCATTTGCTAAATTAAATTAATACTCCTCCAATTCCTTATGGCGAAGCAAACAAATCTTCATTGTTCATTTTGCGGCCGCAGCCGGGATGAGGTAAAAATTCTTATCGCCGGTCAGGAAGGGCATATCTGCGAAAACTGCGTAGAGCATGCACAGGAAATTATTGCGCAGGAACTTCAGCTTCGCGAAGAACAATATACTACACAATATCGCTTCAATATTCGCAAGCCCATCGAGATAAAAGAATTTCTTGACCAATATGTGATTGGGCAGGATAATGCGAAGAAGGTGCTTTCAGTAGCGGTTTACAATCATTACAAAAGAATAACCCTCAAGCAGCAAACAGATGATGTAGAGATAGAAAAGAGCAACATCATCATGGTGGGCGAAACAGGAACCGGAAAAACATTACTTGCCAAAACAATTGCCCGTTTATTAAATGTGCCTTTTGCTATTGTAGATGCAACCGTGTTTACTGAAGCAGGTTATGTTGGTGAAGATGTGGAGAGCATGCTTACCCGCTTGCTGCAGGCTTGCAACTACGATATTCAGGCAGCCGAAAAAGGTATTGTATATATTGATGAGCTGGATAAAATTGCACGCAAAGGCGATAACCCTTCTATCACAAGGGATGTAAGTGGTGAAGGTGTACAGCAGGGATTATTAAAAATGCTGGAAGGTACAGAAGTGCTTGTACCGCCACAAGGCGGAAGAAAACATCCTGAACAAAAAATGGTGAAAATAAATACAAGTAATATTCTCTTTATCTGCGGCGGCGCTTTTGATGGAGTTGATAAAATTATTGCCCGCAGAATTAACACCAATTCTATTGGATTTAATGTAAATAAAACTGAACAGGAAGAACAAAAGAAAAATTTATTGCAATTTGTAAATGCGCAAGACTTGAAGTCCTTTGGATTGATACCTGAATTGCTTGGTCGTTTACCTGTGATTACACATTTAGATCCTTTGGATGCACAAACTCTGCGCTCTATTTTAACTGAGCCTAAAAACAGTCTTGTAAAACAATTCACAAAGCTCTTTGAGCTGGAAGGAATAAAATTGCACATAGAAGAAAAGGTGCTGAATTTTATGGTGAAGAAAGCCTTAGAATATAAACTCGGTGCAAGAGGTTTGCGCAGCATTTGTGAGCATATACTTACCGATGCCATGTTTGAAATGCCGGGAAGCGGAAAAAAAGAACTGGCTGTTACGGAAGAGTATGCAGAAAAGAAATTTAATAAGAGCAAGCTGAGTATACTCAAAGTTGCTTAAACGTTTGTGTATTTTTTGCTTCTCTATGGGATGAATGTAAGGCGATGAAGATTTTTTTTTCATCGCCTTAATTATATTATAGATTTACGCTTTTAATTTTTTAAAAAAAATTCGAATGAATGAACTTATTCAGCGCCTGGTAAATGAAGCCGGAGTTACTCCCGAACAGGCAAAAAAATGTATTGAAGGCATCGCCAATTTTGTGAAAGAAAAATTTCCTATGCTGGGCGGCGCCGTTGACCAAATATTCACAGCAGGTAATGATGATGATGAAAGCTAAGAGAACGAAAAAGTGAAAAGAGGTAAGAAGAATTTTTTTGGCTAAGAGAACAAAAAGTGAAAAGAGATAAAGAGAAATTTTTTTTACAGGTAGGGCAGAAGTGATAAACCATATGATAACGAAAAGTCCTTGCTAATTCTCCTTTTACTCATTTATCTCTTTGCCTCTCTTAGCTATTCAATACTTCTCTTGCAATTACGAGTTTTTGTATTTCTGAAGTTCCTTCGCCAATAGTGCAAAGCTTTGCATCGCGGTAAAACTTTTCTACAGGAAAGTCTTTTGTATATCCATAGCCGCCAAATATTTGAACTGCATCATTTGCTGTTTTCACTGCAACTTCACTGGCATAATATTTAGCCATTGCAGATTCACGGGTTACTTTTTTTCCGTTATTCTTCATATCACATGCCTGCAGCGTAAGCATTTCAGCCGCCGCAATTTCTGTTGCCATATCGGCAAGCTTAAAGCTGATTGCCTGGAAATTAGAAATCGGCTGGTCAAACTGATGACGCTCTTTTGAATATTGCAATGCAGCTTCGTAAGCACCTTTTGCAATGCCGAGTGATAATGATGCTATTGATATTCTGCCACCATCAAGGGTTTTAAGAGATTGTTTAAAACCATCACCAACCTCACCCAATTGGGTATCATCTGAAATTATACAATTTTCAAAAATCATCTCTGCGGTTTCACTTGCCCGCATTCCTAACTTATTTTCTTTTTTACCTGCACTAAATCCGGAGGTTCCTTTTTCTACCACAAAAGCAGTGCAATTATTTTTTGTTCTTGGCTCGCCTGTTCTCGCAATTACTACTGCAACATCGCCGCTTTTGCCATGCGTAATCCATGATTTAGTTCCATTCAAGACCCAATTATTTCCGTCTTTTATGGCAGTGCATTTCATATTACCTGCATCGCTTCCGGTGTTAGGTTCTGTTAAGCCCCATGCACCTATCCATTCGCCGGAAGCAAGCTTCGGTAAATATTTTCTTTTCTGCTCTTCATTGCCAAAGCTTAAAATATGATTGGTGCAAAGTGAGTTGTGTGCCGCGAGACTTAGGCCTATCGAGCCGCAAATTTTTGACACTTCTTCTATAATCGCTTTGTATTCGAAATAGGTTAAGCCTGCCCCTCCATATTCTTCGGGAACAAGAACACCCATCATTCCCAATTTCCCCATTTCTTTAAAAACATGAACAGGAAATTCCTGAGTTTCATCCCAATCCATTACATATGGCTTAATGTGTTGCTGAGCAAACTCTCTGGCTGTGGCAGCTACCTGCTGTGTAATTTCACTTGTTTCAAAATTCATAATGCTAACATTTGTTAGTGTTACAAATCTAATAGATTTTCAATGCAGACAATAAAAAAGTTTAGGTTATTGATAGTACGGTCTTATTTATTTTTAGATGTTGAATCTGAGAAGGCAAGATAGGGGAGAATTATTTGATAAGCAGAATCGCTTAATCCATAAGTGCGTTTTAAATCTGTTACGGAAGAAAAACCATGAATGCTTGTTCTGAATTTTACGATACGTTTCGATAATACATCACCAATTCCCGGTAATGATTTCCATTCTTCTGCTGTAGCTGTATTTATATCAATTGTTTTTATTGGCTGATGAATTTGTTTAGGAGACTCTTCTGTTGTTTTTTTATTTTCCTGCGAATATGGTTTGTCTTGCTGTGAAGTAATGCGAATAAAAGGAATCAATTCATTGGCCTGATCTTCCTTCAATCCATAAATTTTTCTTATGTCTTCCGGTTTATGAAAGCTGCCGCCTTTATTTCTGTAATTCAGAATTGTGTGCGCTGTCTTATCATTCAAACCTAATTTCTTCCATCCATCAAAATCGAGTGTATTGGGATCGAAATAAAAAAGTTCTTTTTTTATTGTTGTGTTATAGCTGGTATCATTTCTTGTATAAGTATTATTTTTTGCAGATGAATATTTTTGAGTGTTGTCACTTTCCTGCAACGCATCAATTTGCTGCTGCAAATTTTTATCAATAACAGGAATGGTTTTATTGGATGGCAAAAAATAAGGCAGCAAGAAACAGGCAATAATTATTGAGACCAAAATGGCAACAGCAATTCTCTCCTTTTTGGTGAAAGAAAAATAAGCTTTCCAGTTTTCTCTCCTCATTGTAAATAATTTTTTTGAAAAGAGATTATATGCTGATTAAACTAAAACCTGTAAGCCATCATAAGCTAACTGAATATGTGATGGCATTGATTTATTTACCTCTTCGTGCCTGCCTAACTGATGACTGATGTGCGTAAAATAGGCTTGTTGTGTCTTGAATTCTTCAGCAAGATTTATGGCCTGCTGCAATGTAAAATGCGATACATGTTCCTTTTTGCGTAATGCGTTTATTACCACAACCGTGCTTCCGAAAATTTTTTCTTTTTCTGCGTCATCAATTCTGTTTGCATCTGTAATATAGGTAAAATCTCCAAAACGAAATGCATACACAGGCATTTTATGATGCCAAACCGTTACGGGCATTACCGGAATATCGCCTATGTAAAAAGGCGAATCATCAATAGTGATTAAATTAATCTCTGGTATGCCGGGATATTTTTTATCGGCAAACACATACGCGAATTCTCTTTTCAACGCTTCCGCGGTAAGTGCATTTGCATATACATTCATTGGCTTTTGCTGAAAATAATTATACGCTCTTATATCATCAAGACCTGCAATATGGTCTTTGTGAGGATGAGTGAAAAGCACTGCATCGAGATGTCTGTTATTTATCCGCAACATCTGCTGTCGAAAATCCGGCGTGGTATCTACAACAATTGTAGTGGTTGAAGATTGAACAAGAATGCTTGCACGCAGGCGGTTATCTTTTGGGTCGGGAGATGTGCATACATTACAGTTACATGCAATCATAGGTATACCGGTGCTGGTGCCTGTGCCAAGAAATGTAATGGTAAGTTTGGGAAAAGCCACAACACAAAACTAATCGTTTATCGTTTCTCGTTTATCGTTGGTTTATTGCAGAGGGATTGAGTTGGGTAATGATTTGCTGAATTCTTATAAAACTATAGTTTCTGGTTTCTGGTTTATTGTTGATTTATTGTAGGGGGTTTAATCAGAGCTGACGGAAAGTTTTTCGAGGGAAGTATATAACTTTTGACTTTCAAGTGTTAGCTTATCGAAATTGATATTGAGTTGAGGAATTATTTCGAGAAGTGTATTTATTCTTCCTTCCACGTCAAGAAATTTATTGAGCACCACAATTTGTTTTTCCTGCAGCAAACACCAGCCGCTTTGAAAGGTGCCAATCTCGTAACGAATAATGTAATCAGATTCAGTTAAGATGTGCTGCAGTTTATCGAGAGTTGATTGTATATATTTCATAAACCCCCGGCCCCTAAAGGGGAGCATTGAGATAGTTCAAAATTATGCTTGGAAATGTTTCATGAGAAAGTCTTTTATCCACAAACTCCGCAGCGCCCTAAAAGGGGCATTGAGATAATTCAAAATTGTGCTGGTAATTTTTTATATGAAAGTCTTTTATCCCAAATATTTTATTTCCTGGCGGAACGAAATATTACTTCAGTTTCCGTTTGAGCGTGTTTGATATCCATGTTAATTCAATTCCGCCCCGCGTCTGTGAGGATATACGGTTGGTAAAGTAGAATCCTCTTAAAATTTTTGGCTTCTCATGTTGATGCAGGGTAAGCATGGTATAGCCATAAAAATGTTCTCTGTGATGAATATCTTTTATTGAAGTATTCGTTTCTCCCTGCCATAAATAACACAAAGTAAAAATATCTTCATTTTCAGAAGTTGCAATTTCAGGAAGAATGCTTATAGAGCGGCCCAATGTTGAATAGGAAAAAACAGTTAATCTTGTTAATGTCTGCTTTACTTCGATTACAAATTTTTGAATTTTACTGCCATCTTCGTTCTCCAGCGTTCCTTCCCAGCGCCCCCGTAAGTCAGGTGGAATATTAGCAGACTTATGTATGGATTGAAAAAATTTTGTATGCCATAAATATTTATCTGTAAAAATCCATAACAGACTTGTAGGTCCAATAATGTAACCATAATGAATTAATATATCGGTTATATTTTCCATGCTTGCTATATGAAACATAACTAATACCAGGGAAAAAATTAAAAGGCTGAATATGCCTACAGCCGCAATAATTACTTCGATATTGAGTCTATAAGATTTCATTTTTGTAAATGGTTTTGGCGGATAAATTGTTTAATAAAATGAATTCGGATACAAAGAAATATTTTTTAGGCTTCGGTATTTACCTCTAAACAATTTATTGATTCGAAAAAATCATGTTACTGTTTGTTTAATTATTTGATTACTTCATACGCAATAATTGCATCGCTTTTGTTCTTCAAATTCACATCTCCTATTTTTTGGCATTCAAAGTATTCTTTTATTTTTTTATAAGAAGATTCGGCAATTAAAATTTGTCCGTCCTTTGCAACTGATTGTAATCGCTGTGCTATATTTACAACATCGCCAATAACAGTGTAATCAAGGCGCCGGAGATTGGATGACCCAATATTTCCACTTACCATTTCCCCGCTATTAATGCCAATTGAAACTTTAGGTGAAAAAGCAGTACGGTTTGATTCTTTTGGAAAATTTTCTATCTGTGTTCGCACATTAAGACAAGTTTCAATAGCCCTGTCTAAATGATAATCTCCGCGGAAAACAGCCATTACTGCATCACCAATAAATTTATCAATATAACCACTTTGTGCAATAATTTCCTTTACCATCACATCAAAATATTTATTCAGCAATTTTACTACGGTATCAGCAGGTTCGTTTTCACTAATAGTTGTAAAGCTGCAAATATCAATAAAGGCTACCGTTGCTTCAATTGTTTCATTCACCATCAATGATGATTCAAATTCGCGGCGGTTCATAAAATTAAGCACGGTTTCATCTACATACATTCGCAGTATATTGTTTTCCTTAATAGCCTGTAGTGTTTTGCGTAACTCTGCAACATGCTCAATTGTTTTTTTCATGGTGAGCTCCAGGTCTTCAAAATTCACCGGCTTGCATAAAAAATCAAAAGCGCCACGGTTCATAGCTGTGCGTATATTTTCCATATCCCCATACGCCGAGACGATAACGGCCATGATCAACGGGCTAATTTCTTTTAATTTAACAAGCAATGTTAATCCATCCATTGCCGGCATATTAATATCGCAAAGCATTACATCAATATCAGGATGTTGCTGCAATTTATCGAGCGCATCATTTCCATTCACAGCAAAAATAAATTCATACTGATGTTCCCGTATTTGCTTCCTGAATTTTTGCTTGATGAGCACCTCAAGGTCAATTTCATCATCAACCACTAATATCTTTGTCATCGAATTTCATTTTTAATTTTTCTTTTAAAAGAGTAAAGTCAAGCGGTTTGGTGAGAAAATCATCTGCTCCCAAACGCATAGCCTCGTTATAATTATCAACATCGCCATAAGCAGTTATCATCATTACTACCGGTGGCGGTGTTGCATGTTTATGCTTAATGTGTTCTAATAATTCCAGTCCGCTCATACCGGGCATATTAATGTCAGAAAGAATTAATACGGCTTTATGCACATGTTGATTAAGATAGAAAAGAGCTTCTTCTCCTGAGTAAGCAAAAACAAATTCCATTGTGTGTTCCCGGATCTCTTTTCTGAAACGTTGCTCAAACAATGTTTCCATATCTTTTTCATCGTCTACTACTAAAATCTTCATAGTATCAATTTAGAATTTATATCAATTATAATTTTCTTTAAGCAGGCAACTGTATAATAAATTCTGCGAATTCACCTTCCTTCGTTTCAACTTTCAATTCACCTCCATATGCTTTGATGATGTCATAACTCAAACTCAATCCCAATCCTGTTCCCTGCCCTGCCGGTTTGGTTGTAAAAAAAGGTTGATAAATTTTATCCAAAACCTTTTGCTGTATTCCCATGCCGTTGTCTTTTACACGAATTTCAACACTCCACCCTTTTGAAGTTTTAATTTTTTTTGTGCTCACAAAAACTGTTGGTTCATAGCCTTGCTCCCCCTTTAGGGGGTTGGAGGTTTTCTTTTTTTCTGTAACAGAATAAAATGCATTTGTAAATAAATTCAGGATTACTCTTCCCACATCCTGCTGAACAATATTTATTTTTCCTAAGTCCGGATCAAAATGAGTTTCCATGGTAGCGTTGAAAGATTTATCTTTTGCCCGAAGCCCATGATAACTCAACCGTAAATATTCATCAACTAAAGCATTGATATCAGTTAATTCCTTTTGCCCTGTACTGGTGCGGGAATGTTGTAACATCCCTTTTACAATTGCATCTGCTCTTTTACCGTGATGATTTATTTTTTCCTCATTTATCTTAATATCGTCAGCAATAGAAATAGCTTCCTGTTTATTGTCTGCCATTAGTTCATTTTTCATTTCATCAATAAGTTCTGTATTAACTTCAGAAAAATTGTTGACGAAGTTTAAAGGGTTTTGTATCTCATGAGCAATGCCTGCAGTAAGCTCACCGAGTGAAGCCATTTTCTCTGATTGGATAAGCTGGGCTTTGGTTGCCTTTAGATTATCAAGAGATTGTTCTAATTGAGCAGTACGTTGTGCTACTTTTGTTTCTAACAACCGGTTTTCAGTGCGTAAACGTTGCGAACGATAATAAAAAAATCCCCAAACAATCGCTATAAAGGAAAGTGCAGCAAGAGTGATGGCCCACCATGTTTGCCACCATGGAGGAGTGATGATGATTGAAAGTTTCTTTTCACGCCATACACCATCAGGGTTAATTGCTTTTACTCTTAAAATATAATGCCCGGGATTGAGACTATAAAAATATGCTTTGCGATCAGCGCCTGATTCATGCCATTTATTGTCGTAGTTCTCGAGCATATATAGGTATCTCTCTTCCCCGGGTGTACGAAAATGTATGGCTGAAAAAGAAATGGAGAAAGAGTTTTTATTTTGTGGAAGGGTTATTTCTTCACTGTTATAAATTGGCTTACTTAAAATACTTTCAGCGCCTGGTAAAATTTCCCTGCCTCCTATTTGTAAACCCGTTATATTGATTTGGGGAGGATAGCTATCATCTGCAATATTTTCCGGGAAGAAGTCATAATATCCTGACGAGCCTACTAAAAGCAATTCACCCTTTTTAGTTTTGTAATTAGCAGAAGCAAAATAAATATCTTGATGAACGCCGTTTTCCGGGCCGTAAACTTTGGCAATTTCACGTTTTTCATCTATTTTAAAAATGGCATACTGTGTAGTTATCCAAAGATTTCGTTTATTATCTTCTATAATATTTATAACTCTGCCGGTATTTGCTATGGTATCATTAAATAATAAAAATTCATCTGTTGTTTTATTATATTTATACAGCCCCTCTGCTGTCCCCGCCCATACAACACCTGCGGCATCAACACATACACCACTGGTAAAAGTGTTTACTAAATAATGCTTTATTTTTCCGGTAGATTTATTTATTTGATTTACAGAATTTTGTGATATTCCCCATATATTCGATTTGTCTTCATCAGTAATAATAACAATATTACTGCTTAGGCTGTTGTCATTTTTATCATCATGCCGCAAATGCAAAACTTCCCCGGTTTTAATATTCATCTTATCTAAACCCCCGGCAGTAGTTATCCATAAGTTTTTGCTTTGATCCATAAATAAAAAAATAACAGTGTCGCTTATTATGCTTTTAGGATTGCTATCATCTTTTTTATAATGAGTAAATTTATTTGCAGCAGCATCAAATTTATCAAGCCCTCCCCCAATAGTTGCCAGCCATAGTATATTATTATCATCTGCAACAATCATATTGACAATATTATTACTAAGGCTATTTATATTACCTGGTTCATGTAAGAAGATCTTTTCTTTGCCGGTATTTGCATCTTTACGAATAAGGCCCTGAACAGTGCCTATCCACAGTATATCATTATCATCCTTATAAATATTATTGATATTAAATTTAGGAAGATCAGTATATGGAATAACTGGTTTATCAAAAGGATTAAAATTAAAAACATTTCCATTTAAGGTAGTGATCCATAACAAACCATCCCTGGCAGAAAAAGCCGACCATGCCAGGTCATCCGTAAAACCTGTAAGCGTATCGGCAACAAGAATTTTATCACTTGTCTGAATAAGGCCATGATGTGTTAGCTTTTTGGTTTGTGGATCATACGCATTAATGCCCTCTTTTAATGATCCAATCCATAATTTGCCTTTCACATCTTCTTTAATAAATGCAACAAGATCCTCTGTAAATTCTTTGTGCACAGGTGGGCGGCTTAAGTTTTGGGGATGAGCAGAATCATAATAGTAATGTGTAAATTTACCTGTATTTCTATCCAGGGTATGCAATCCATCCCCCCCAGTACCTATCCAAAAATTTTCTTTACTGTCTTCCAAAATTGATCTTACTTTATTATTAGCCAAACTATTTGGATTTTCAGGATCATGAAGAAAACGGGTAAACTTTCCCGTTGCCCTGTTAAAGCGGTTTAAACCTCCTTCATCCGGCCAGCTTTCTTCGTTTGGAGAAGTAGATCCGCAACCTATCCATAAGGTTCTCTGCTTATCTTCATAAATTACCCTTACATAATTAGCGCTTAAGCTATTTGCATCATTTGTTTTGTTTTGATAATGGATAAATTTTTCTTTTTTTCTATCATAAAGATCAAGCCCTCTATAAGTACCTATCCATAGATTACCTGAATGATCTTGTAAAATAGCAGTAACAGTATCATGAGCTAAACTACCCGGATCATTTGCATGATGTTTGAAATGAATAAATTTATTTTTTGCAGGATCAAACTTATCCATGCCGCCACCTAAAGTTCCGATCCAGATATTATCATCAGCATCAATCATAATGGTTTCTAAAGACGCACCTGCTATCGAATTTGAATCTTTCGGATCATGTACATAAGAAATTGCCTGCGAACCATCATATTTATATAATCCTTTATTTTTTGCAAGTAACCAAATATTACCCTGATGGTCCTGGGCTATGGCGGTTATACCAATTGTAGAAGCGGCATCCAGGCCCGGAATCTGAATATGATTGAATATTTTTTGCTGCCCATATAAGAGTATTATCTGAAATAAAAACAGGAAAATAAAAAGAAATTTTATAGGAGGTTTCTTCATAAATGTTCAGTTCAACGGTGTTAAAATTATAAGGTAATACTACAGAATAGTTGTTGATTGGATGAAGCTTAATTGTTCTCTATGAAATTTTATGTATGAAAATTAAGAAAGATTCTTTATTGATGCCATAATATTTCATTACAAGTGTGCAATATAGACGATGTTAAAGCGCAAAAGCCGGGACTTGTAATAGTTTTATTTAGCAGGAAGCCGTGCGGGAGTGTTGCAGCATGCCTTTTACTATGCTGTTCTGCACGCTTGCCGTGGTGATTTATTTTTTGTTCATTTTCTTTAATGTCATTTGCTATTGCCTTTACTTCCTGAATGTTTCCTTTATTTCATTTCCGCTTTCCAACTGTAAGAATAAGATGCTCAATATTGGGATAAGAAACTGAGGTATTATAAGTGGCAGTAAAATTGTTCGTGTTCTGTGAAATAAGAAAATCATAGAGACATAGAGTTAGATTTTTTCCCTGATGCGCTTTACAATACGGCTTTTTTTCTTTCGAAGAAATTTTTGCATAGCTGCATCTACCCGCTGAAGCATTTTTGAATATTCTTTTTTATTCAGTTGTTCCCCGATAGGTCCTTCAACATGAAATTTTTTAGCTGCTGTCATACATAATTTTTATAGTACGAATTTACCAATTTTTTTGCTGCGGTTGTAAAAATTGCCATTTCACCGTAGCGTCCTATTAGTTCGGCTTCAAGCTTTTCACGATAATGTTCAATCAGTTTTGTTTTGGATTTAAAAGAAACCACTCCTTCAAAGCCCATGTCGAATGATTGTTTGCACACAAAAGCCACAAGATTAGGAAGCACACCTAAATATTTTTTACCCGTTCCAAAATTATGCGGGCTGCATCAACCAAAGGCATAAATAAATAGCCTTGCATTATTTCATAACTTATCAATCCCTGTATTATTTCAGGCTCCTGATTTAAGACAAGTTTGTACACATTCGTATTGCGCTTTAATTCTCTTTTCCAGATAAAGAACCAGCCATTCTTTTTCAAAACTTTTTTCAGATCAGCGGAAGTTACCGGTAAAACCAATGTGGTGAATGTGTTACCGGTCGTAGCTTTCTCAAGCGACTTTGTAATTTTATCAATAGCTTGGTGAAATGCAGCCATGAATTAAAAATAGCAAGAAAATTTTTATAGCGGAACTTTTGACTTCCGTATCTAAGTTTTTTTGATAAAAAGTTTTCAAACGCAAAGTATGCAATTCAACAGCGGGGTAATAAAGATTTATTGACTATCACAAAAAAATTAAACAATTACTTTTTGCACCAAATCAATCACAAACTCTGCACCCTCTCCTTCCTTTGTCTCCACTTTTATTTCCCCACCATGTGCTTTTATAATATCATAGCTTAACGATAGCCCCAATCCTGTTCCTTGCCCGGTTGGGCTTGGTTGTAAAGAAGGGTTGAAAGATTTTATCCAATACTTTTTGAGGAATGCCATTTTATTTTATTCCGATTTCTATTTTAAATATCCTGGGGATACCTATGTATTTATTCCTCTTCGTTATCTTTTCTGAAACCTATTCTTTTTCTGTTTGCCTGTTCAGGGGGTATAATTAACTGCTTTATATATTCAAATACAATTCGTATATCTTCTGTGTTTTGCAAAGTTTGTTTTTCCAATTGTTCAATCTTCAACAATACATCTTTATAATTGATGAGCATTTCCCGCATCTTGGTAAATATCCTCACTATTTGTATGTTTACTTCTATGGCTCTTTCACTATTCAATACACTTGCCAGCATTACTGCACCATGCTCCGTAAACACATTTGGTAAAACAGGAGAGAACTTTAATGAATTCAGTTGTTGATAGTTCTCAATTAATTGTTGTTTCTCTTCTTTGGTAAGCCGAAACATAAAATCTTCAGGGAATCTTTTCCTGTTTCGTTTGACCTGTTCATTTAATCTGAAAGTAGTTACTCCATAAAGTTCTGCAAGGTCACGGTCTATCATTACTTTCCTGCTTCTGATCAAAAGTATTTTGCTCATCACAATTTCATCAGGCATAAGCGACTCTTTTTGTTTCTTTGCCATATTGTTTGTTTAAAAGACATTTTAAGATATTAATAAGGTTATCGCAAAATGCGATAACCTTATTTTAGGGCTTTATTTAGATTCATAAATAGTAGACAAAGATGCCTTTCTTGCACCAATGGGGAAATGTTTTACTGATAGAGATTTTCCTTTTGTAAAGTTTCTCATTTCAATGGCAAATCAATTATAAACTCTGCACCCTCACTTTCTTTTGTCTCCACTTTTATTTCACCGCCATGTGCTTTAATAATATCATAACTTAAACTTAAACCCAGGCCAGTTCCCTGCCCTGTTGGTTTTGTTGTAAAGAAAGGTTGAAATATTTTATCCAAAACTTTTTGTGGAATACCATTGCCGTTATCACTCACTCTTATTTCTACTTTGCCCCCATCCCCTGAAGGGGAGCAGGGTCTTCGTGTGGTAACAGTTACTGTTGGTTCATAGGGTTCATTACTCTCCTTTAGGGGTTGGGGGGTTTTCTTTTTTTCATCAACTACATAAAATGCATTAGTAAGTAAATTCAAAACCACTCTACCAATATCCTGCGGGATGATATTGATGTTTCCAATACTATTATCAAAATCAGTTTTCATCGTCGCATTAAATGATTTGTCCTTTGCCCTTAAGCCATGATAACTCAATCGTAAATATTCATCACACAAAGCATTTATGTCTGTTGGCTCTTTTACTCCGCTACTGCTGCGGCTGTGTTGCAGCATTCCTTTTACAATATCTCCTGCCCGTTTGCCATGATGATTTATTTTTTCTTCGTTATCCTTTATATCATTTGCTAATTCAATTGCCTGTTGCGTATTGCCTGTTGCCAATTCTGTTTTTAATTCATCAATTAACTCTGTGTTTACTTCCGAAAAATTATTTACAAAGTTTAACGGGTTCTGAATTTCATGGGCTATACCTGCAGTTAGCTCACCAAGGGAAGCCATCTTTTCTGATTGAACGAGCTGTGATTGGGTAGATTTTAAATCGGTTAATGCTTTTTCTAAAACAATATTTGCTTTTTGTTTTTGGCGGTTATTCCGATAAAGCAATAATCCTACAAGCAGGAATACAACCAAAGCAGTCAGCAAGGCATAGTTCCTGATTTTATTTTTTGACTGAAGTTTTTCCTGTTCCAGTTCCTGCAGCCGTTGCTGTTCCTTAAATGACAGTTTCTGAAACTCTGACAAATTTTTTATATCGGCCCGGTAAGCACTATCCTTTGCTATTAAGGCAAGACCCTGATATTCGTAAGCACTGTCAATATTATTATTCAGTTGATAGCTTTTGTATAAATTAAAATAAGCTTCCCCCAAATTTTTAGACTCCATAGACAGTAATATTGCCAGGTCTTTTTTTGCGTAATACAAACTTGAATCCTTATTTTTTTCTGTAAGATAATAGGATGTCAGGGTTGGATAAATGAAACTTAAAATTGCCAGATTATTTTGTTCAATGGCTGATTGGATACCCTTGTGAAAAAATTGAACAGCCTGCATTTTATTGCCTTTTTTTAAATAGATATCTCCAATTTTTAGATACACATTACCGAGATATGCTTTAACCCCGGTCTGGTTGAATATGAGGGCTGCATTCTCTTCCATTTGTAATGCTGAATCTATTTTGTTAAGGTCGAAATAGACCTTACCCAAATTCATATTTACAAAACCTAATATTACAGTATCGCCTATTTCGGCTGCAATTCTCCTGGTTTCGTTGTAGTGAAATATTTGTTGCGCTGTGTCTGTATTGCCCATTAGGTGCCCAAAAACGTGGTGTATATTTAAAAGGATTTCAAGCCTGATTTTACGTGGTGTGGAATTTTTATCCTGGTACCAGGTTTTATTTTCATTGGCAGGATTCTCTGCAATTTTGATAGCCTGCAAAAAGCATTTAAGTGATTCTCCGTCTTTGCCTAAGTGCATTAATATATAACCCTTAATATCTAATGCTGCGGCTACATCAAGCGGATGATTATTTTTTTCAGCAAGTGAAAGACGTTTTTCTGAATAATAAAGTGCAGAATCCCTTTTATCTTCCGTATAATAATCTGCCAGTTGACTGCTTATCATATACCTGGCGGAGTCTGTGGTTGCAATTTGTAAAGCATGTTTCAGGCTGTCGGGATTGCCTTGTTGTGAAAATGCTAGAGTTGGCAATAGCAGCAACAATAATATTTTTATGCAAGGCTTCATCTGTCTTAACTATTTGGTAATTGAATAATAAATGTTGAGCCTTCTCCTTCCTTCGTTTCCACTTTTATCTCACCACCATGTGCTTTAATGATATCATAAGCTAAACTCAAACCCAAACCGGTTCCTTCTCCGGTTGGTTTTGTAGTGAAGAGTGGTTGAAAGGTTTTATCAACTATGTTTTGCGGAATACCATTGCCGTTATCGCTAACAACAATTTCTATTTTATCATTTATTTTTTTTGTTCGAATTGAAACAAGCGGCTTGTAATCTTCACCTATTCTTGCTTTAAACTTTCAGCTTTTTG
>JBBRBB010000029.1:0-53341 GCA_038206235.1 Chitinophagales bacterium | reverse complement strand
CCTACTTCCGTTTAGCTTGATAAAGCAAAGGTTAATAACAAACGAATTAATTTTTTAAAACCCAAAAAATAAATACCATTACAAATGTCCATTAGAAAGTATCGTCTAAAAAATACCATTACAAATGTCCATTATACCTTTATTTTAAAGATTTTTTTTAGCTCAGCTTTAGATTTTCATTGCATCTTCTTCAGACTATGCAAAAACTAAAACGTGATGTCTGAGAATAGGGATATATGAAAATTCTCTCATTACTCTATATACGAGAATCATTTATATACCTCTTTGTAAATTATTCTGATAAAGGTGAAAAAAAAATATAAAATTGCTGAAGAAAAATTAAACATTCCCTATCACATACATTTCAGTTAAAGTGGGAGAGGGACTTCCGCCTTGTTGTTCCAGGGTCACAGCAAAAGCCTGGGCATTGGGTATATTTTTCATTTTACATAGTGCATCGTTGCATTCACCGAAAACACCGGCACTAACAGGTGTGCCATTCACAATAGCCCAAAGCTGAAATTGTTTTCCGGCAGGGGCTTTGGGCATTTTATTAGCAAGAATAAAAACATCTTTGGTTTTAATATTCCAGTAAATAGTGGCTAAATTATCTTCGCGACCCGCAGTACCTTTCATTTCCACAACTTCCATGTCAGGATTTTTAATAATGCTAAAGCTTTCGCTATACTTCTTAAGGCGGGCGTTATAAATGTCATTATTTGCCTGCAAGCTATTTTTTTGAATAAGTAATGCCTGGTATTGATTGCTGACGGTTTTGTAATTATTATAAAAATAAAAATTTAAAGCAGTGCTGGCAACAAGTAAAATAACCGAAGCAACTGCAGCATATTTCCAGATAGAAATTATTTTAGCAGTTTCTATTTTTTCATTTGAGAGTTGTATCACTGGTGTTGCACTTGTCTTGTTTTCATCATCGGCGCTATCTTTAAGGGCGTTCATTATTTTATTCTTTAACTCTGCCGGTGGTGTTACTATATTTTCAAATCCGGTTTTTTCAATTGCGTTTGAAAAATCATCAACAGCCTTTTTAATTGCAGGGTATTGGGTGCAAAGCAATTCTACTTCGGCAGCCTCCTGCGGGCTGGCTAAGCCAAGCACGTAGCTTTCAATAATTCCGCTTTCTATGTATGCTTTTATATCCACTTTAAATTTTAACTATTTGCCTTAGCTGCATCATTGCAGCGCGTAATCTTGTTTTTACTGTTCCTAATGGAATATTAAGGATTTTTGAAATTTCTTCCTGAGTAAAACCCTGGAAATAGGCAAGGTCTATCAGCACCTTATGTTCATCTTTCAATTTATATACGAGCTTGCGTAAGCCTATTTCATTCACCTGAATGTTTGTGGTTCCGGATGATTTATATACGATTTCTGTAAGCTCACGGTTTTGTCTGTTGTTGCGATAACTTTTGCTTCGCAATGCATCAATAGATGTATTACGCGTTAAATTTATCATCCAGGTAAATAAGCGCCCCTTTGCTTCATCGTACAATTGTATCTGCCGCCATATTTTAATGAATACTTCCTGCAATATATCATTTGCAAATTCTTTGTCAGTAAGAATTGATACAATAACGGTATATAAAGCCGCAGAATAATTATCGTACAAATACTCAAACGCATTGGATTCACGTTGCTTCAGCAATGTTACCAGTTCTTGTTCAGAGTATGTGAGTTTATTCTGCATTTGCAGTCATTGTGTTTGCAATAGGTTTATGCAATCAGCTTCTCATAAGCGGCAGCGTCCATTAGTGCATCAAGGTCTGCCGGGTTATCAACTGATAATTTTATCATCCACCCTTCGCCATAAGGGTCATTGTTTATAAGCTCAGGATTTTTTTCCAGCGCACTATTTACTTCTATAATGGTTCCAGCTATCGGCAAAAAAAGATCGCTAACGGTTTTTACCGCCTCAACCGTGCCAAAAACTTCTTCTGCTTTCAGCGCTTTATCTATAGCTGAAATATCAACATATACAATATCGCCCAATTCCCGCTGCGCAAAATCAGTGATACCGGTAAGCGCAGTTTTATCATCAATCATTTTTATCCATTCATGGTCTTTAGTGTATTTTATATTGGCGGGCAAGTTCATGTGAGCTATTTTTATTTTACAAATATTGAATAAAAATTTTAGAAAATGAACATGAGCTTATTAATTTAAAAGTTTCATTTTCATGCTAACATTTTTTTGAGGCCGGTCGTTTACATCAGTGGCAATGGCTGCAATTTTATCAATCACATCAAGCCCGCTGATTACTTCACCAAACACAGTATAATTCTGGTCAAGAAAAGGGGTGCCTCCAATTGCTTCATACATTTTTCGCTGGTTATCAGAATAGCTAAAGGCTGCATTATTGCTGCGTACATTGCACTCCACCGCATTTAATTCAACATCAGTATATTTTTTTCCCTGCACAATATAAAACTGGCAATTGCTGCTTGCTTTTTCGGGATTGTCGGTTCTTGCCGCGGCAAGCGCTCCTTTTTTATGAATAAGATTGGGTTTGAATTCAGCAGGTATCATATTCCCTCCAGCCGCTTCGCCATTACCTAATAATGCAGCGCTGTCTGCGTTTTTACTTTCGGGGTCGCCGCCCTGTATCATAAAATCTTTAATCACACGATGAAACAAGAGGCTATCATAAAAGCCGGATTTTACCAGCTTAATAAAATTATCTCTGTGCTGCGGAGTAGAATCGTACAGCTTTACAACCATGTTGCCATACGAGGTAATAATTTCTACCATTTTTTCTTTTGCAACAACGTGCTTTTGCGCAGTTTTAGTTGTAGGGCTTTTTGTGTTTTGCGCACTTGACTGAAGAATAAAAAATAAACTCAAAAGAATTACTGCTGTTTTTTTCATTGTTTGCATTTTTAGATTCCTTGATGTTGAAAATAAAGTAAAATATGGTCTTTCAAAAAATTTTCCTGTTCTGTTAAATTAAATGGCGGCAATTGTTTTAACTGTTTAAAATGAGGCCATCCATCCTTATCAATGTTTTCTAATTCATAATATCCACTTTGCCCAAGAGCTGTGCAAACAGCTACATGCATCAGATCCTGTTTTTGTTCTTTGGTTATTTTTTCTTTCAAAAAACCGGTTTCCTGTAATCCTATTAAAAACAAAATTGCATCAAGGTCTGGCTTTTTACCAAAACGTTCTGCAAGCTTTGCTTCAAGATTCCACCATCGCAGTTGCAAATCATCATGAACAAACATGGTGGCAAAGGTAGGAGATGAATGTAGAATGTAAAATGTAAATCTGAACCTACACTTACCTTCAATCATCAAACATTCATCCCCTTATCTTTGCGAAAATTTTTTACATGCTGCAGATGAGCGTTATAAAAGAAAATCCTGATTGGGTTAAAGAAAGGTTAGGCATAAGAAATTTTATGCAATTAGAATTGGTTGATGAAATAATTAAAATTGATGCACAGAATAGAATAAATAAACAAATATTTGAAGGTAATAAATCAAACATTAATAATTTTTCAAAACAAATTGGAATTTTAAAACAGCAGATAGATGAAGATGAAGTTCAAAAATTAAAACTGAAAGTAGAATTTTTTAAAGCGCAACAGGATTCTTTGAAAGAAGAGATGAAAGAATCAGAAAAAAAATTATTAGCTACTCTTCTGCAATTGCCAAACCTCCCCTCAGAAAAAGTTCCTGCAGGCAAAACACCTGAAGACAATGAAGTAATAAGGCAAATTGAAAATAAACTTCAACTCCCTGCTGATGCTCTTCCGCATTGGGAGCTTGCAAAAAAATATAACCTCATAGATTTTGAACTTGGCACCAAAATAACCGGCAGCGGTTTTCCATTATACATTGCTCAAGGTGCCAAACTGCAAAGAGCATTGATACAATATTTTCTCGCATACAATACCGCTGCGGGCTACAAAGAATATCTTCCGCCATTTATGGTAAATGAAGCAAGCGCTTTTGCTACCGGGCAATTACCCGATAAAGAAGGGCAGATGTATTTTGTAACACAAGATAATTTTTATTTGATACCCACCGCCGAAGTTCCTGTTACCAATATTTACAGAGATACAATTTTAAAAGAAGATGATTTGCCAGTAAAGATGACTGCTTATTCACCCTGCTTCAGGCGTGAAGCCGGAAGCTATGGAAAAGATGTTCGCGGATTAAATCGTGTGCACCAATTCGAGAAAGTTGAAATAATACAAATCGTAAAGCCTGAATTAAGTTATGATGTGTTGGAAGAGATGGTTGCACACGTTGAAAAACTTTTGCAATCTCTTGAATTGCCATACCGCATACTAAAATTATGCGGAGGCGATATGGGTTTTGCCAGTGCCCTTACTTACGATTTTGAAGTGTACAGCGCCGCACAAAAACGCTGGCTCGAAGTTAGCAGTGTAACCAATTTTGAAAGCTTTCAAACCAACAGACTGAAATGCAGGTTTAAAGATGGAAATGGCAAAGCACAATTGGCGCATAGCTTAAATGGAAGCTCACTTGCTTTGCCGAGAATAATGGCGGCGCTTCTTGAAAATAATCAGTCACAAAATGGTATTCTTTTACCGCTTATATTGCAAAAATATTTTGGTGAGATGGTTATTAAGTAAGGTTATGAATTCTATAATTTGTACTACAGCAATAATTTTTATATTTGATATATGAAAACGGCAGAGTTAAAGGCATACGAAATTTTTAAAACCAGGTTTGGCGAAAAAGAAGCCGAGACTTTATTTGATTTTTTTGAATCTAATAAAGCCGAATCAGTTACTCAAAAACAAGTTGATGACCGCTTAAAAGATTTTAAAGAAATATTTGCCACGAAAGAGGATTTGGTAAATACAAGAGCAGAAATAATAAAATGGATGTTTATTTTTTGGGCTTCTCAACTTGCTGCTACATTTGCCTTTTTGAAATTTTTTATGTGAGCTAATAAAATGATATTCTAAATATAAAACGTTAGTGGAAGCGCTTAAAGAAATATTTGCCACGAAAGAAGATCTGGCAAGAGAAATCGGCAACACCAAAGCTGAATTAATAAAATGGATGTTTATTTTTTGGGCTTCTCAACTTGCTGCTACATTCGCCCTTCTAAAATTTTTTATATAAGCATTCGTTCAAATAAAAATTGTGAACTATTGAATGCTTTTTAAACTCTCACGAAACTATTAATAAAAACAACCGGCAACATTTATGAGAAGATTACTCAAGGTTCTTGGCTGGTTCTTTCTCTTTGTATTTATTCTGCTCAATGTTATTTCTGCTTTTAATGCTTATTACATCACTCATTTTTTTGAGCCTGGCACAGTTAAAGAGGTGGAATTCTCCAAGCTTAGCCCGGGCGGTAAAATTAAGTACATAGTATTTGGACAAAAATTTAATAAAAGCACACTCGTTCCACCACCTCCTATTGCACATACAGACCTTACACTTACAACAGATGATGGAGTAAAGCTTGCCGCCTGGTATTTCAAGCATCCCTCAGCCGATACAATTAGAGGAACTGTTTGCGCTTTTCACGGACAAAGAGCAAGCCGCGGCGGAATGGCTGATGAAATCCGGGTGTTTTATAATGCCGGGTGGAATGTTTTCACCATAGATTTCAGAGGGCAGGCTGAAAGCGAAGGCTATGTTACTTATTTCGGAATGCGTGAGGTGAATGATATAAAAGCTGCTTATGATTATGTAGAATCTGGCGGCGAAAAAAATATTGCTTTTTACGGGCAGTCGCTTGGCGGTGCAACAGAAATAAGAGCTACCGGGCTATTTGGTTTAAAGCCCTCAAAAATTATTTGCGATGCAGCCTTTGGCTCTATGATGAATGCTGTAGAGGGCAGATGCCGCATGATGAGGGCGCCCCCCGAACCCTTTGGTGTATTGGTAACTTTTTGGATGAGTGTTGAGGAAGGGCACTGGCAATTCAATAATGCCAACTGGAAGTATGGTAAAAACATTTATTGCCCTGTGTTGATTGAAAGAGGAGCGGAAGATCATCGTGTTACCGAAAAAGAATCGCAACAGGTGCTGGAAAGTCTTTCATCAAAAGAAAAAAGAATAATGCATTATCCCAAATGCGGGCATGAAAGCTATTATGCAAAGCTTCCCGATTTATGGAGTAAAACGGTGATAGACTTTCTTAACGAGCCGGTGAAATAGTTGGCAGTCAGGCAGTCAGCAGTTGGCAAACTGGCAACTGAAAACTGCCTACTTTCTTATCGTTACTTTAGTGCCAACGGGTATCATGCTAAACAGCTCTTCCACGTCCTCGTTTCTAAGGCTTATGCAGCCAAGCGTCCAGTTCTTATAACGGTTAATAGAAAAGTCTTCATGTGGCCATGTGCCGTGAATGCCAATGCCGCCGCCAATTTTCGCGGATTGCGGAATCATTCTTTGCGCTTTACGCTCATTGAATTTAGCATAGCTCTCTTCATTTGGATAATCGAGCATCATAAATCTGTCCCATTTTTCATGCACACGCTTGCTTACAATGGTAAAAGTACCTTCGGGAGTTTTGCGGTCGCCCTCCATTAATTTATCGCTCAAATCATTGCAGCCAAACACAACGGGATAAGTAACCAGCCAGCCCTTATCGTCAAAAACATGCAGCTCATAGCTGCTTTTGTCCACTACAATATAAAAGTTTTTGTAGTCGGCATTTTTAGGTACAAATGAAGTGCTGATGATTAACAGCACACACACGGCGGCAGCAGGCAGCATTCTTTTCTGCATAATAATAATCAGGGATTTTAAAATTCAAAAAAAATAAAATTGTGGTAAGTAAAAAATGGAGCGATGAAGTAAGAACGGAAAAATGATTTTGTGATTATGCAAGAAGTATTAAAAAATTGCTAAGAAAAAAACCTGTGAGGTTTTTTGAATCTGACGGTTTATCATTTTTTAACACAAATAATTTGGACTAAATTTGTCAGAAGGACTCCTTTGGAGAAAAAAGTTGTATGGAAGCAATTGTATATTAAAGAATGAAACGAAAAATCATCAGCTGATGCAAATTGACCTTGTGTTCTTGCAAAAGATGAAGAGCAGCTTGACGATGTGTATGATATAATCGGTTTTGAACTGCGCAAAATTGAAGAAACTATTTCGTGGAGGCAGGTAAAAGAGGACCTAAAGCAGGAAAGAAAATTAATGCCGTTAAAAACCTCACAGGTCTTAAAGACCTGTGAGGTTTATTGTAAAAAAGTCCCGATAGAAATCGGGACCGTTTTGCACATAAGAGAAAACTAAAAATGCGAAAAGTTGTTACTACCGCGAACTGCAGATGCCATGAAAACGGAACGTACAAAGGAGTGACACAATCTCGTCATCACGACGAGACCACGAAGAACTAAAGTCGGTATCATAAAAAGTTCTCAGTCATCAGTCATCAGTTGGCATTAGCAGAATAAACCTCACAGGTCTTTAAGACCAGTGAGGTTTATGCTTCTACCAATTACTAAACCGCAGCCCAACGGTATATGGATATTGCTTTACCGCTGTTTGATAAAGCGGATTAATATTGTAGCTTCCATACAGGCGCACCGGACCAAGACCCACTTCGGCTACGTAAGCAAAACGCCAGGGGTTTAAATTAAAATCGCCATGCGTTTTGTCTTTGCCACGCTCATCGCTTATTTGTTTGGTGTGGCTGCCAATACGATAGCCCGCACTAACTCCGGCGCTTACACTAAAGCCATGCTTTTTTTCGGGCGTTGCATTCAGGTTTATCATCAAGGGCACCGTTACATAACCCGCATACAGTTTGTTCTTTGAGAAATTAATTGAGTCTCTGAAAATCTGAGCGGGATTATCAGTGTACGATATATTGGTTTTATAACGGTAGTTGTACATTTCGAGTCCCAGTCCATATTTCAGGTTAAGCAAATGCTTTGATACATTGAGCTTTTGCATAAAAAGCCAGAGGTTTACGTTGGAAGATTTGCCGGTGCTCAATTTTAAATCATCTTTTGTAAAGGGCTGTGCGGGGGAATCTGCAATTAAAAAAGCTTGCACTTTATCTGAAGTGTAATCGGTATTATCTGTCCAGTTGGCAAAGCCCAAATCGAAAATGAAATAATTGGTGCTTATGTTCCGGTGATGCACGTGAACGGTTTCATCATTATCCTCATCGTTATCTTCATCATTGTTATTATTGTGACTAATGTTTACATCAATTGTATAGTGCCTGTCTTTCGAAGTATCTGATTGGTCTTTTTTATTTTTTTTGATGATAATAAAATTGCCTACACGCACCGTATCATTTTTATTTTTCGCTGTTGTATCTTCCTGTGAAAATGCAGTATAGGAAAGCAACAAGATTGCCATTGATAGAAAGAGCCTGTTCATAAATTATTGATTGATGTTTCTGATTATTTGTTTTCATTGAATTGAAGATTGGCAACCTGCAGTTTGCCATCGTCGTTAGCGTAATTGCGGGCTTTATCGCCAAAGAGCTTGCCCGCTTTTTTAAATAAGCTTTTTACCTTGTCCTTATTAAGATTTAAGTTGCCAACGTAGAAAGACTTGTCATCTTCGCTGGTGTTTATTTCTTTGAAGGCAACCGGGGTTACAGTATAGTTTTCAGTTTTATTATTGTTTGATCCAATATCATTTTGTGCGGGCACACTTTTATTATTATCAATATTATTTTTATTGTTGTATGATGGCTGCGGCGGCTCCTGGATATCTTCTTCCTGAATATTCTTTTGCTTGATGATGGAAGTCCTTTCATTGGCTATTAAAAATTCAGTGTCAGCATATTTATGGTCTGACTTCCGCCTTTGCGGAACAGGCTGTCCCTGGTCTACATGGTCTGACCGTCCCGGGTCTGACCATTTTTGATTTGATGCTGATATATTATTTTTTGCACTCGAATTTTTAGCAACCTGTAAATTATTATTTGGCTGCGTTTGTTTTTCTTCATCGGGTTTTGAACCTGCAGTTGCTAATTCATTCTTTTGTTTTTGCGTTGATGCATTATTTGTATCAGGTTGTTTTAATGCCTGCTTTTGTTGTTTATCCTGTTGTTCTGTTCCCTTGTTATTTGCAATTTGTATGTTATGTGCAGGAGCATTCAATAGCCACCAAAATAGAATGCCTGCCCCAATAAATGCTGCGGCAGCAGCGATGCGCATAAAATTGAACGGAACAATTCTTTTTACTGTTTCAGTATACTTATAAAGAGTTTCCTTATTTGTGAATTCGATTTGTTCGCGGGGAAGAACGGTTTGCTTCAATAAAGTAAAAGCCTGCCGGTGTTGCGGATGATGAAGTAAAAATTTGTTTACTTCATCTCTTTGAGCTTCGGTTAATTCATTATCTATAAAAAGCAAAAAATATTCTTCGTAGTTAAGAGCAATATCATCTAAAACATCGCTTTTAAAGAGAGATGCTTTATCATCAAAAATAATTTCTTCATCGGGCACTGCCCGCAATTGCTGCAATAATTTTAGCTCCTGAGCAAGGTCAGTATTTTCTGCTGCAAACAATTCCACTTCGCTGCGCTGCTGAGCGTTTAACTCATCATCGGTATAGAGTAAAAAATATTCTTCGTAATTATTCCTGGTTATCATTTTCGTTTTCTGGTTTCTCGTTTTTCGATTCAACAATTCAACAATTCAACAATTCAGCAATTCAACAATTCAGAAATTAAACTAATCAACTATCCTCACATTACATTCTCCGGGCTTACCAAATAGTTTCTTAAAGTAATTCTTGCACGGTGCAGATAAACCTTTACCTGGCTTTCGCTTAAACCTGTAATCTCACCTATTTCTTCATAAGTATATCCTTCATAATCTTTCAGCAATACAAGACTTTTCTGCGTTTCATTCAGCCTGTTAAGAGCCTGCTGCAAATTCTTTCTCATATCATTTACCGGCTCGTGATGCACTTTTGTTTCTGCATGAAATTCATTCTTCAAAAAAATTCTCTTCGCCTTTCTTAAATGGTCAATCATTTGGTTATAAGCAACCGTAAACAGGTAGCTCTTGCATTTTTCGTTTTCTACCACATCCCGGTTACGCCATAACTTTTCAAAAGCCGTTTGAACTATATCCCTTGCATCTTCTTCATGCCGCAGGCTTTTCACAATAAAGCGAAAAACATTATCGGCATATTGATTTACGCATTCATTGTATTCTCTGTCTGTCATAAGCAGTGTATGCTTGTGCTGTTTTCAATTGAACTGCTGGTAAACGATATAATGGATGAAATGTTACAGCAAAGGAATTGTTTTTTTAGGTATTGCCTTTATTGCCTATTGCCCATTGCCCATTGCCTATTGCCTATTGCGATTATTGCTTCTTAATTCTAAAAATATTCTTTCCATCAGTTGCGTAAATATTTCCGTTCAATTCGCAAAAATCATCATAGGGTAATGTGATAACCGGCCAGAAAGAGGGAGGAATTTTATTAACAGTGCTGATAATTATTTTTTTATCAGCCATCATAAAAGAATTTTTATTTGAGCCGGATGGGAAGGAATAGCTATCAATTAATTTTTTTGTTTGCAGATTCACTTTATACACACGGTTATGAGCGATGCCGATTAATATATCATTCACAACATAAATTTTTCCATAATCATCGTAGCCAAAGTCAATGCTGTCAATCATTTTATTTAAAGAAGGCTGGTAAAAATAAAGCTTGGGATGACCGCCTGTATTACTGCGGGTAGAATATGCAATCACATTTTGCCACTTATACATTCCTGCAAAGGCAAGCTTTGTGTATGGCGAGTAATCAATTCCATAAATGCTGTCGGTTGCAGGATTATAAATGCCAATGGAAGCTGCGTCACCAATGCGTATCACGGTTCCGGCGCCTGCAATTTCACCTTTATCATCAAACATCATTTGCTCGGTATGATGAAAACCCGCTGCATGTTTTCCACCACTTTTAAAATAGTTTACCAGCTTTGGATTTGCCGGTTCATCGTTTGCTTCAACAAGTCTGCCATCTATAAACTTGCGTGTAGTCCACGGCTGCATGGGGTTCCATTGCAAAATAACACCGCTGGGATAGCCGCCTAAATACACTTTGTTTTTGGCTGCAGGCAGCACTGAATAAATGTTAGAACCGGTAACGCCTAAAATATAAGCGGTATCTTTTTTAATATCGTATTGATAAAAGTTGCCGTAATAATCCCCTGAAAAATAAAAATGTTCTCTATCACCGGGTAGCGTAAAAATCTTTTTTATGCCTGCGGGTATTCTTGTTGTTTTAATGTTTATGCTTTGGAAAGGCTGTTCGTTCAGCGAATAAAATAATTTGTTTTGATACGCATCGAATGCTGCATTTATTTTGGGCTGATTTTTTTCATTTACTTCAGTATAAGCCAACCGAGTTGCAGGTGAAGGCATAGACGCAATATTTATCATCTCCCCATTAACCAATTTGAACGCTCCTTTTAACGTGTCTGAATTGAATGAAGCATAAATACCATCGGTATGCGTTTCAAGATTTATGCGGGTAGTATTGGTTATTTTACAGAGAAGCTTTTTCGCATCATCCTTTTTTCTAATGCTCCATAGCTGCACGCTGCTGCGCTGCCCTGTTTGTGCATACACATAATAAGTATCTGCAGCAATGCTTAGCACATAATCGTTTTGCAAATCAACCGGTACATGTTTTTCAAACTTGTTTGTTTTAGTATCAAAGCTGCTCCAGTAAGTAGCGCTGCTTCCTCCAAAATATAGTTTATCATCTCTTCCTAAGCTTAAAGAATAAACCCATATGGTACCATCTGTAAAGGGATTTCCCAAATCAACATATTGTATGGAATCCTTTAAATTAAGCTTTATAATTTTTCGCTGTGGCTCGTGCATGCTTAAATAACAATTTCCTTCCATATCAAAAACAAAATTCCAGAAAGCGCCATTTGCTGAAAATACGGTGGGCAAAATTTTGTACTGAACCTTTTTAGTATTGAAATCAATGCGAACAATTTCTATGGGCAAAGCTTTTCCATCTTTGTTGTATGATTGATTAATTCCGAAACCATAAATATTTCCCTGCGATGTAAGGCCATAAGCCTGGATATGTAAATATGAATTAAGATATGCCTGCGCTTTTTTTAAGGTATCAATTTTATAGAACTGGCATAAGGTTTTTAAAGTAAGTATGCAGAATATTATTATAAGTTTAATGCACTTCATAGCTGCGCAAATTAATTGCTTGTTTTGAATAAGATGGACTATGAAATATGATGCGGATTAAATTACTAAGCAGAAAAATTAAAGTACTGAGTTTTATTTATTCAGTTGTTATTATGTTTTTGGGTAAAGAGTATTCTTTGATTGCAGAATTGTACACGGTCAGACGGCTCTAAGCCGTCAGACCGATTGCTGTCGGTGATTTTTATACTTGATGTGCTCTATTATACAGAAGAATGTTTTTTTAAGATCATGTAGAAGTATCTGAAAAATCATTTTAAAATTATTTTACCGTTTTGCTTCTTTTGGTTTTTTAATCGTAAACACTCTTGAAATATTAAAGCCAAAATGAATAGAGCCTTTATCGCCGAATCCCCACCTGCCTTCGCGGTTCTCTGCAATAAATGTTCTTTCAGTCATGCCGATTGAATTGCTTAAGTGAAGCGAAAATACATGACCTGCCGTTTGAATTTCCCATCCAAGAGAAAGTGTATTATAGGTGCCTGGTAATTTGTTGCCGGGAATTTGATAATAATATTCTGCATTAATGCTTGAGTTTTTTGTAAGCTTAACCCTTGCGCCGGCGCCAATGGAATACAGGTCGTTTGGCATTGATGCGCTATCAACAAGGTTTTCGTGAATCAAAGTGGGCATCAACTGTAATGAAAAAGATTCATTGAATTTTCGTGCGGCCATTACCTGGTAAGCATAAGAAGTTTTATCCTGTGTGGTTACTTTTTTTGTATCAATATTTTCATGCAGTGTTTTAATCATTATGGATGATAACAAGGTAACAGATACCGGCACATTATTTTTACCAGTTGATTGCCACAATGCCCTGTATTTAATAAAACCATCGTATTGCTTTTCAAACGTGCTTCTGCCAATGCCGACGGTTAGCCTGTTATTAATTCCATAATCAAATCCAAGACGCATGGTGGCCTGGTCTAATCCAAACATTTGATATAAACCGTCATTCACATTACCAAAACGATGAGAAACTTTAAAGTCTAAAATTCCTGCCTGTGTTGTTTCTACTGTATGTCCGTCAATGAGACGGGTTGTTTTAAAAGTGGCTTCTGTATAATGTGTTTCATTTTTAATTTTCTTATTCGTATCAACCTCGAGCAATGAATCAAGATTTACATCCTGTGCAATTGCATGTGCAGCAAAGAATAAAAGAAAAGCAGTTAGAAAAAGTTTTGGATGTTTCATTTTATAAAAAATTAGGATTAAGCTGATATAATACTCCTTCGGTTTTTTAAAATCCCCTGAAGGTCCATAGGACTCCTTTGGAGGGGATTTAGGGGGCTTTTATCGCTTATCATATTTGCAGTTCACTGTAATTTCAATTTGCTCGGCAATTCTTTTTTGTACATACGATTCGCCGATTATATGAAAATCTTTACGGTTAATTGTAAAGGTTGACTGTGCAGTAACTACTCCGCCGCCCACTGTAATAATGCCCTGCGCGGTTATGGACTTGGTTGCATCTTTCATAGTAAGGTCTCCCTGAACGGTAACTTTATAAGTTCCATCTTTTGCAAAATTCACCTCAGAAAGCTTGTTGATTTTTCCTTTAAAACCTGCTTTTGGATATTTCTCAGAATCCATATAATCATCAGTATTAAAATGCTCTTCCATTGATGCTTTGGGGAAGTGAAAACTTTTTACCGCAACCTTAAATTCAATATCGCCGGTTGCAGAATTTAATACACTTACTGCTTCATTGTTTTGCGCTTTAATATCTTCAAGCGGCGTGTGAGAAAATAGGGAAACATTGCCATTGCGTGTGAGATAATCCTGAGCACTAACTGTTGAAAAGATTACAGTAGCTAATAAGAAAATGATGATGATGATTTGTTTCATAAATTTTTTTTTTAAAATTATTAATTATCAGGAGCGCCTCTGTTTACCCAGGCCCTGAATTTATTTATATCACAATCGTTTAGCATGGGCTGGCCTTTGGGCATAGGAAGAGCACATACGTTGTCATGAGTAACGGCTGAAATAAGCTGTCCCTCGGAACATAAAAATGTATTCGTGGCCAAACTGTTAATCGTAGGATAATCATATAAATTATAGCCGTTTCCAAAGTCATCTGCGGTAGTTGTGCTATGGCAATTCTGGCAATTCGCATCCAGAATGGATTTTATTTCTACACTGCGTCTAACAATTGTTGTGTCGCAGGGATAAACCAAATCTGATTTGTGATATTGACAGCCCGAAGAAAAATAAATAATTAAAACAAGAACAATCAGTGCACTTAAAAGTTTTGCATTTCGCATGTTATAGCAATTAAGCATTTATTGAATGGAGAATAAAATAGTATGATGATTAAAATTTTGCAAGGTTTATTTCTTATCAATTAAAACACCTTCATTAATTATCACATCACTTAAATACCCTGTACAAATACCTTTGAACATTATTGTACTGCCTTTATTAATTTGCCCGGGGTCTTCTTTAAAAGTACAGTTTACGCCAAATACGGGGTCATTGGACAGAAGAATTAGAACCGTTTGACCGGCCTGGTTTTTTTTCACTTCTGACACAACACCCGTAACCTGTATCGCTTTATTAAGAAAGGAAGCATTTGCATTATTTTCATTGCTGGTAAACGAATCAAAAATTGCAGTTGCCGTCATTTTTATTCCTTTTTCTTTTCTTACATCTCTTTGCGGTTTATTCCACACATACAAACCATACACTGCACATGCAATTACAATAAGAATAATAAAACCAATTATGTAATTTTTTTTCATAAACTGATTTTAAAAATACTAACAAAGTATGAGTGTTGGAAATAATAACTGATGAATAAGAATAAACGTTGCCTTGCAGCAAAATGAAAACAGAGAAATCAGGACTTTACATATTGTCCTACGGGAAGGCGATTGGCTAAACTGCGGGCAAGCGTTAACTCATCGGCGTACTCGAGTTCTCCGCCAAACGCGATGCCCCGTGCAATCGTGGTAACGCTACAGGGAAGATGATGAATTTTTTTCTGAATATAATAAATGGTTGTATCGCCCTGTATATTTGGGCTAAGTGCAAAAACCAATTCTTCTGTTTGCTCTTTTTCTATGCGATGAATGAGCGATTCAATTTGCAACTGGTCTGGTCCAATACCATCAAGCGGTGATATGATGCCGCCAAGCACATGATAAGTTCCGCTGAATTGCTGTGTGTTTTCAATGGCAATTACATCACGAATATTTTCAACCACGCAAATCATTCGCTGGTTACGCATCGAATTGGCACAAACAGCGCAAATATCTCCATCGCTTATGTTGTGGCAACGCTGGCAAAACTGAATATTGCGCCGCATGGTTGCAATGGCATCGCTAAAATTTTCAACTGTTTCCTTCTGCTGCTTTAATAAATACAACACCATACGCAAAGCTGTTTTTTTACCAATGCCGGGAAGCCTGGCAAATTCGTTTACGGCGTTTTCAACAAGTGAGGAGGAGAATTGCATAATCGTTTTACAAAGGTAATTATTGCTTATTAACTATCGCTTATTGCGTATTGCCTATTGCCTATTGTTTTTACAAACTCACATTCACCTCATTATCCCAATTTTTTTTGATGTTTATTTTTTGAGAAATCTGCTTTACTTTTTCGGGTTGCTTTTTTAAAGCGAAATTTCCTGCATCCCAAACGCCATTCTTATTCGCATCATACAAAATACGCAGGTCGTATTCTCCCGGCTCATAAAGCTTGCGATATAGTTCTGTTTGTGTTAAAGGAATTGATTCAATAATATTATTATTCTGCAGTAAAAGTAAAACCGGATTTTTATTAATATCCAAATTACTAAAGCGTAACCGGATGCTGCCATAAGTGCTTTCAGTTCGGGTGGAAAAGGTTATGGTATCTGCTTTTGCAAGTATTTCACCGGCACTGTCTGTAAAGGCATTTGGCTGAATGATTAATTTAAAATGCTGTCCTTCTTTCCAGGGATATTTTAAATAAAATTTTTTTAATGAAGTATCGCGTGATAATGTATATCCTGTTATTGGATGATAGTTTGTATCAGTTAAAATAATTTTTGAAGAATCGTACGCAGCGACAGTTGAATCAAATGTGATTTCAATATTTTTTAAAAGGGTTTGCTGGCCGCCTTCGATAGCTATTGCATAGTTCAGAGTTTTTCCTTTTGTGGTGTCTTTTCCTTTCACAGGTTTGGATGGTGAAGGTGTAGTAGCAATTTTTTCTGTCTTTTTATACTGCTGATATGCGTATAATGTAAGAGAGGAAGTGTTGCTGCTGTCAATGGAAACTGGTGCATTTAAAAAAGCAAAGAACTTAGTACTGTCATCATATTTTTTTGAATAATCATCGGGCACCGCATATATATTATATTGCTTTCGCGGCAAAAAATTAAATTCGAAATTTCCGCCGCCATCAAGTCTTGCGAAATAAAGAGGCCGGTCTTTTTTTACAGCGGTATCATTTAGATTGGTATGCAATATAACAATCAGTGTAGAATCAACTGCACCTGTTTCTGCTAAAATAACCTGGCCAGAAATTTTTCCATCATCCAATTTATTTCCTGTTGAAAAAACATAAGTAAAATTTTTATAAGCATTCCCTTCATTCACATCTTTCAAAGTATTTCCAAAATTGATTGCATAAGTTGTATTCGGTTTCAATGAATCTCTCATGCGAATACTCACTGTTTGCAATTTACTTTGAATGGATGGCGACTGGTCAGGGTAAGGTGAAACAATAACTTTATTAAGCCAGTCATTATCCAGTTGAATGTATTCATTAAACTCAAGCGTTATTTTATTTGTTTTGAAATTGAGCGCCGAATCTGTTGGCTTTGCTGCAATTAATACCGGAGGCAACGTATCTTTTAATCCGCCTGTCGGCGGAATGATGTTGGCGCAAGATGTTAGAAACAGAATTTTGGAGATGAGAAAGAGGAGGAGGAAATAACTTTTTTTCATGAAGAAGTATGGAAATGCTCAATTCTAATCTAATGTTCACTGCTCAATGTTCAATGTTCAACTCTCAATGACTAATGACTTTTAATGATTCGCAAACATAACCGCTTTACATTGTTTACTTTCCTAACAATCCCTTAAATCAAAATTAATCCCGGTTCAGACTCTTCTTCTTGAATTAACTCACTATACAATTTATTCACCTTTGCAAAATTGCACCATTCGCAATCTGGCTTGCCGCAGCCAGTATAAAAATCATGTGCCTGAATTTTTTGCCATGCATCACTTATTTGCTGTACTACAATTTCAATATCTTCAGGCGATACAACAATTTTTTCTTTTACAATTCTCTTATCGTTATCCGGCTCTATAAAATCATACTCTGTGCTAATTACTTTCCATCCTTTATCAGAACTATCAACTAAGATTTTATAAAACACAGCCTGCCGCCAGTAATCGCCACCCAAAGGATTTTTTTCTGAAGGAGGTTTTAATTTTTCCAACCCATACGTTGGATTGCCTGTTTTATAATCAACAACGTTCACACTTTTTCCATCAAACTCCAGCTTATCTATTTTACCGCGGATGGGAATGCCTTTTATGGTTGTTCTAAAGTTGCGTTCTGTAGAAACAATTTTATTCCAGGATTCTTTGTAATGTTCGTAATACGCTCTCAGCATGGTTTCTCCGCGTTTACAAAGAATAGTAAATTCACTGCTGGTAAAGCTTTCACGGTGGCGCTTCATCCACCAGTTGAAATCGGCGATGCAATCTTCTACATCGGCAAAGGTTTGATTATTGCTTTGCATTTTTCTAAAAAGTTCCTGCAATGCATAATGCACAGCATTGCCATACTCAAGGTCTTTATTTTTTGGTGAAGGTATCCGTATTAAATTTTGATAATAAAAACCAATAGGGCATTTCAAAAAATTATTCAAAGCTGAAACATTCATCACAAACCTGTCAAGCAAATGGCTTACTAATTCTTCTTCGAGCTTTTCAATCACCGGCTGAGCGTTGTTTGCCAATTGCAATGCACTATATTCAAAAAGTAGCTCCTCGCTTATAGAAACAGGCTCAGGCTCAAACGCATGTCCCTGCTGTATTTCAGCAATAAACATCGTTGGCTCTGTTGGCTTGCCATCAATATTGCAATCGCAATATGAAATATACAAATGATGTTTCGCTCTTGTAAGCGCCACATAAAATAATCTTCGCTGCTCTTCCACACTCGTTTCTTTGCTTTTTGCAGTTCGCAATAAATTATCAGGATATGCAAAAGCATCTGCTTTGCCTCTTGCTTTCTCCCAGCAATTTGCATTACATGCTGCAAAGAATACATATTCAAATTCCAAACCTTTGGAGCCATGCACGGTTAAGAGATTCACACCTTTTTCGCTGCCTGTTATTTGAACTAACGGAACTGATAATTTTTCTTTCCTCATCAATTGAATCAATTCAACAAGCGCATGCAGTGTCATGTAAGGCTTACGGTGTGTTTCGTGTTTTACAAAATCGAAAAAAGTATTTAGCTGTTGCAATAATGGATGTTTGTTCTCACTTTGTATTACCTGCTGCAGCATGCCACTGTTATTAATTATTCTTTCAAGCAGCAATTGCACAGTAGTGTTTGATACTGCCTGTATTAAGATTTCAATAATACCGCTTGCTTTTTTTAAAGAGGGATACAATGATGTGCTGAATAAATCTTTCGAAGGCTCATTTGCTTTATCATGCAGCCAGCGGCGTAGCGAAAAAATTTCTTCTTTATCATTAAGCTCAGACACTTTGATAGCAGCTTTTGCAATTTCAATTGGAGGGATATTGAAAAATTCGAAATGCAATAATTCAAAAAGCAATTTATCGCCGCTGTAAGGAACATTGTGCTCCATTGCCAAATATTGCGTGATGTGAACAAGCTGTTGTATCAGCGGCGTTTCTAACACGTTGATGTTTCTGCGGCTGTAGTAAGAAATATTTTTTTGCCGGAAAAAATTTCCCAAATCTTCACCATACGAATTGTTGCGATAAATCACGGCAATTTCAGAGGGCTTTATTCCATCATCCAATAACTTTTTTACCTGCTCTGTAATGCCAATCATTTCCAGGCGCTGAGATAAATATTGATGAAGAACAGGCTTATGTGTAAGATGTTTTATTTCGTGATGACTTGAAACAAGCTCTTTGCTTAAACCCTGCATCTGTTTTATCAAACGCTCTTCATTGTTGCTGATAAGCGTTTTTGAAATATCGAGAATAGGTTGCGTGGAGCGATAGTTATTGCTCAGCACCACAGTGAGCAAATCGTTCTTATAGTTTTCAGTAAACGCCAGCATGTTCTCTACATTGGCGCCCTGAAAACGAAAGATGCTCTGGTCATCGTCACCCACTACAAAAATGTTTGGTTTATCCCAATAACTAATCAGCAGTTCAACTAATTTATTTTGCGAGCCGCTGCTGTCCTGAAACTCATCAACTAGAATATATTGAAACCGTTCCTGATAATCGGCCAGCAAATTTTTATTTTCCTCGAATGCTTTTGTTACCCAGTTAATCATATCATCAAAATCATAGAGGTTGCGGCTGCGCATCAGCTTTTGAAAATTATCAAACTCATTAACTGCGGCACGCAATTTTTCCATCTTGTTTTGCATTTGGGCAAATGCGGGTTTTGCCTCGCCTTTATTCCATTGACCTTTTCTTGAAGTTTTATAAATGAATTCTTCTTTATTGGGAAGCTCTTTTAAAAACTCATCAATTTTATCATTCACAAATTTTGGAGACCAGCCTTCCTGTTTCATCATCCCGTACAATTCCTGAAGATTGCGTGCTTCATAATAGAAATCGCCGCGTAATCTTTTTAAAGGATGCTCAATTGGAAAGCTGTCAATCAGCTCACGAAAGAGTTCAATTCTTTCCAAATCAGAAATCGGGTCAAGGGAAGTTTTATCAAATAACGAAAGATTATCCTGTATTACATCATTGCAAAATGCGTGGAAGGTGTAAATGTGCACACGGTAAGCATCAGGCCCAATCATGCTTTGCAGGCGCTTACGCATGGCAACTACACCGGCATCAGTAAAAGTTAAGCAAAGAATATTTTGAGGGGCTGCATCAGTCTCCAATAAAATTTTTCCAATACGGGCAGAGAGTATTTGCGTTTTGCCTGTGCCCGGACCGGCAATCACCATAACTGGACCATCAATGGCATCAACTGCCTGCTTTTGGTGCTCGTTTAAGCTGTTATATATTTCTTTAAATTTTTCTGAATGATAGTGTTTGCTTGCCATTTTTCAAAGATAATTTATACAGCAGTATTTTCAGGATACCAAATATGAACATTGTGATATTAGATAGCTTTTAAGAAGTTATTATAAGATTGTTTGAAAGAATCGCTTCCTTTTATCGGTTGTTACTTCATCCATACAATAAGCGGGAATATTCTTAAACCTTGCACTATACAATCTGATTGCTTAATTTTACAAACTGGTTATGAAATATTTCAACTGGAACGACACCATAAATTTATTTAGCAAGCTAACGCCCCGACGTGCATGGAATGCGGCAAAGGTGATGGCAAGCTACCAATTGAGTAAAATAAAAAAGAAACCTGTGCAATGGGGTTTTCCTCTTTCTATTTCTTTTGAACCCACAACCAGTTGCAACCTTCGCTGCCCTGAATGCCCCAGCGGGTTAAGAGAATTTACACGCCCCACCGGCATGCTGAAAAAAGATTTTTTTCATGAAACCATTGATGATATTTATAAAGAGCTTATTTATCTCGTATTCTATTTCCAGGGTGAGCCTTTTTTAAATCCTGATTTTTTAGAAATGGTGCAGTATGCACACAGCAAAGGAATTTATACGGCAACATCAACCAATGCACATTATTTAACGGATGAGAAAGCACGCAAAACAGTACAGAGCGGTCTAGACCGTTTAATTATTTCCATTGACGGCACTACACAGGATGTGTACCAGCAATACCGCATAGGGGGCAAGCTGGATAAGGTTTTGCAGGGTGCAAGAAATATTGTGAAATGGAAAAAAGAATTGAAAAGCAAAACGCCCTTTGTGTTTTTCCAGTTTCTTGTTGTAAAACCAAATGAGCATCAAATTGAAGATGTAAAACAATTGGCGAAAGAAATTGGTGTGGACCAGGTACGCTATAAAACGGCGCAGGTATATGATTATGAAAATGACCCCAATCAATTAATTCCTACTCTCGATAAATACAGCCGCTATAAAAAAAGAAATGGCAAAACAGAAATTAAAAGCGGTCTCAATAATCATTGCTGGAAGCTGTGGCATGCCAATGTAATTACATGGGATGGTTTGGTGGTTCCCTGCTGTTTTGATAAAGATGCAATGCACCGTTTGGGAAATTTAAAAACACAATCCTTCAAAGAAGTTTGGAATAATGATAATTACAAACAATTCAGAAGAGAGCTAATGACGAGCCGTAAAAACATTGACATCTGTGCCAACTGCAGCGAGGGATTAACCGTGTGGGAAGATTAGCAACATGGTCTGACCGTCCCGGGTCTGACCATGCCAGAAAGCTTTTTAATTTCAATATTACCTTATTATTTTACTTCGCATTAGTTCTTACTCTTTTCATCACTTAATATTACTCATGAATTATCGCAAGCTTGGCAAATCAGAATTGCAAATAAGTGAAATAGGTTTTGGTTGCATGTCTCTGAAACAGGATGCACCAGATAATGAAATGATATTGCATCATGCCTTAGAACTTGGTATTAATTATTTTGATACATCGGATTTATACGATAAAGGATTGAATGAAGAATTATTGGGCAAAGCTTTCAGGAACCAACGCCAGAAAGTAATTATTGCAACCAAAGTTGGTAATCAATGGAAACAGGATGGAAGCGGCTGGGAATGGAATCCACGCAAAGAATACATTCTTTCCGCTGTTGAAAAAAGTTTGAAAAGATTGCAAACAGATTATATTGACCTGTATCAATTGCATGGTGGAACTATTGAAGACCCGCTTGATGAAACCATTGAAGCTTTTGAAAAGTTGCTGCAACAGGGAAAGATTCGTTACTATGGCATATCTTCCATTCGCCCAAATGTGATACGTGAATATGTGCAGCGCAGCAATATAGTAAGTGTAATGATGCAATATAGTTTGCTTGACCGGCGACCAGAAGAAACCTGCATGCTATTGCTGCAAAAAAATAATATTGGTGGGCTGGCACGCGGAAGTGCAGCACAAGGCTTGTTGATTAATAAGCCACCAAAAGTTTATTTGAATTACAATGAGAAAGAGGTTAAGAAAGCTGCCGATGCAATTCATGCAATATCTAATAAAAAACGAGCCGCTACCCAAACATCAATTCGTTTTGTATTGCAGCAACCCGCTGTTACCAGCGCGGTTGTGGGCATGCGAACCGTGCAGCAATTAGAAGAAGCAGTTAAAACAATTGACTCTGCAAATCTCAATGCAGATGAATTACAATTTTTGCAGAATGCAATACCTGCAAACAGGTATGAGCAGCACAGGTAAGGATGAAGATTCAGCCCCAATAAAAGTTATTTAGAAATTACTTTTACTTTTCTGCAGTAAGTAAGGTTTAGTTGAGTCAACATTAACAGAACGTGGGAATGGTTTTTGTACTTTTAAATACATGCGTAATCTTTCCATCTGTTTGTATCTGTTCATTTTATTTTCTTGCACAGAGCCACAAAACAATGAATCAAATAATGGGCAAACTAAAACTCAGGATACGGCAGCACAAATTGAAAACAAGAATACAATTTCTTCGATAGCTCAAGCACCTTATACAGATACCGCCAATCCTTTACACATTTATACAGGCAATACCACGCCGCAGGAATTAGTTGCATTCGCAAAAACATTAATTGGTATTCCTTATAAATATGCATCAACCGATCCGCAGCAGGGCTTCGATTGCTCAGGATTTATCACCTATGTTTTCAATCATTTTAATATTAAAGTTCCGCGTTCATCTGTTGATTTTACAAATGTGTTGCTTGAAGCTTCTCTTGAGGAAGCAAAACCGGGCGACCTTATTTTATTTACCGGCACTGATAGTACCATAAGAATTGTTGGGCACATGGGCATTGTTACATCTAACAGCAACAATGAAATATTATTTATTCATTCCACATCAGGTAAAGCTTATGGAGTAACAATTACTCCTTTGAATGATTATTACACAAGTCGCTTTGTAAAAGTGATACGAATATTCAGTCAAAATGATTTGAAATAATTGAGACAAGATAATTGCTCAATTGGAGCGAATTTTTAAACGAATTAATTCTGAAGTCTTGGATGGTTTGCAGAAAATTTATGGCTTTCAAAAAAATATTTTCATGGCAAACAATTGGGGTTTCTAAGTTTAGAGATCATTCAAAATCAATATCAGAAAGATTTATTCTTACACTCTTAAAAGCTCATCTCCTATCTCAATAACTTTATTAACGAGTAATTCAAAATCTTTTTTTATTGTTCGATGATTCGTATTTGCAACACGCAGAGAATATTTTCCTTTTAGCGTTGTATATGATGGAAGCGCCACGCCGCTTTCATGTAAACGAAACAGCAGTTCTTTGTTTAATGCATTTAGTTTTTCATTGTGAGTTAAATTTCCTTTGTAGCGAAAGCAAAGAATATTAAGCGGGGCAGGTGCAGTTAATTCTAATGAAGGATTTTGCTTTATCAACGATTTTAAATATTGCACCTGTTCAATATTTTGCGTTACCATTCTACCAAATTTTTTGCAGCCATGCTCTTTTAATGACATCCATATTTTAAGCGCCTTAAATCCGCGTGATAATTCAACTCCATAATCACTAAACCAGATATCGCCTGCAGCCATCCCGCGCTTCTCATGCTGCAGGTAATCTGCCTGCAGTGAAAATGCTTTGTAGTGCACATCCCTGTTTCGCACCAATACACATGCGGCTTCATAAGGAATGTACATCCACTTGTGCATGTCAAAAGCAATCGAATCAGCCCGCTCCATGCCTGCAATTTTATTTTTATAGTCTTCTGATAAAGCAAGCATTGCACCAATAGCGCCGTCAACATGAAACCACAGATTTTCCTGTAAGCATAAATCCGCCAGCGCATTCAAATCATCAATAGCACCTGTGTTTACGGTAACGGCATTACCAATGACACAAAACGGTTTCAATCCTTCTTCCCGGTCCTGCTCAATTTGTTTTTGTAGTTCATCAATCTTTATTTCATAATCATCGTTTACATCAATCAAACGCAATGAATCGCTTCCTAATCCTAAAAGCTCCGCAGATTTATTTACACAGTTATGCACTTCTTTTGAAGCATACACTATCATTCTTTTTGTTGAACCATACAAACCGTCTTTGCGCAAATCAAAATCTGCTTTTGCATAGCGTGCCACAGTAATACCAACAAGATTTGCCATAGAACCACCACTTACCAGCAAGCCACTTGCAGCAGCAGGGAAACCGAATAATTCTTTAAACCAATTTATCAATTGTGTTTCTACCAAACCACCTACCTGGTTTCCTCCACCCTGGTTTAAATTAATTCCTGATGCAAGCATTTCGGCGAGCATTGCAAACGGAGTTCCATTACCCATTACCCAGCCCCAGAAGCGGGGATGAATGTTTCCGGTGGGATAAGGCAGAATTTTTGATTTGAAATCTGCATAAATTTTTTCATGCAGTTCGGGTTCAACAGGCAATGGCTGTTGAAAAAAAACTTTTACTTCTTCCGTGGGCGCCTGCCATACTTTTCGCTCACGAACCGTAGAAAGAAATTGCATCATCTCTTTTACCATTTGAACACCTAATTGCTCCATCATTTGCCAATCCGCAGGATCAAGTGTTTCTTCTGTCAGTTGCATTTTATTAAATAGATTTAGAAAATAATTAAAGGAAAGCTCTTAAGCAATTTATAACTCCCATGGGTTGATAATCGTTAACTCATCTATCTTGCCAAAATCATTTATGTTTCTTGTTATTAAAACAAGATTGCAGATAAAAGCAGTTGCGGCAATTATTGCGTCTGGAGTCTTTAGATTATACTGATTTCTTAATTCAATTGTTTGGCTACAATATTATCATTTAATTGAAGTATAACCGCATCGGTACAGAAATTTTTAGGCAATTGATATTCTTCCTCATCAGTTTGATAGCTTAAAACTTCGATTTTAGAAATAACAGACAAGTTCGGAATGTCATCAATTACCTCACTAATAAAATTCATTGCTTCGACTGAATATTTTGCTCCGAGATAATTAATCACGGCATTGCTGTCTAACAAAAATTTTAATTCCATTCTTCACGACTTTGCTGTATATGCTTCTGAAGTTTATCTACTGTAGAAGAAGATAATTTGCCTGCATATTTTTCAGACAATTTCTGTGAAGCATCTGCATTCCTTTTTAGCACCTTTATTAAATGCAATTCTTCCAATTCGTGCAAAAGTTTGATAGCCTTATTATTTGTTATCTGTATAACTATTGTTTCCATAGTGCAATGTACTTAAATAAAAAGTCATCCTGTTTGCGGCGTCCATTAAATATAATTGCTCATTGCCGAATCGTCAAATTCCCGAATTTTGAATAATGGCATCAAATCAAAAGCAAGTAAACACGCTTATTAAAAAAGGAACCAAATCACCTTTTCCAACAGATTTAATCCTGATACCCGCCACTTACTCTTACAAACTTCTTAGTAAAAAATAAAGTATCGTACCTTAGTAATTAAATAAATTACTTTTTATGAGTGATCAATTAAAGCAACAGCTTCATCAATTAAATGATAATTGCGAAAATAATTTTCTTCTTGAGGAAGCAAAAGAAATTCTTGTATCGTCAAAAGCACAAGACTGGTGGGATGATTTAACTGATGAAGAAAAAAATTTATTGAAAGAATCAGAGAAACAATATAAAGAGAGAATTTTTATATCTCATTCGAAACTAATGGAGCAATTTGATGAATGGAAAAAGAAATAGTCTGGACCCTGAATGCTCAAATAGACTTTTGGAAAATAGTTTCGTCCCTCACAGAGAACGGTCAATTGATGTATTGGAAAAATTTGAAAAAACACTTTCTCTTAAAGCTGAGTTATTACAAAAGCAGCCATTTCATCGGGCACAAAAGCAGCAAATACTCTAAGTTTAGAAAAACACTAATTACCTAAAACTATATACTCAGTTATTCAATTAAAAAAGAACATATCGTTATTCATCGTTTAAAACGTACACAAATGAAATAACACATTCGTCATGTCCACATCCAAAGCCACAACAAAAAAAGAAGCTTCTATAAAAGAACCTGCCAATACAATAAATAACCAGTTAACTACTCTCCTTCAAAAAGGAACCAAATCTCCCTTCCCTTCAGATTTAATTCCCATGCTCGCCACCCTCATTGACAAACCCTTTGACGAACCGGGATGGCTGTATGAAGTTAAATGGGATGGTTACCGCACAATTGTTTATTTGAATAAAGGCATAGTTGAAATGCGTTCACGTAACAATAAATCATTCAACGAAAAATTTTATTCCATTTATGATGCATTGAGTGATTGGTGCACACACCAATCACGGCGGAAAATAAATGCAGTATTGGATGGAGAAATAATTGTGATAAATGATAAAGGCATTTCCAACTTCAGCAGGCTGCAGGGCTGGCGCAGCGAAGCCGATGGCGAACTGGTATTATATCTCTTTGATGTGCTGTGGCTCGATGGCTACGACCTTACCCAACTTCCACTCACGGAACGAAAAGAAATCTTGCAACTCATTGCACCAAACACTAACAACATCCGCCTCAGTGAAAGTTTTGATGCAGGTGCTACAGAATTTTTTGAAGTAGCAAAGAAGCTAAAACTCGAAGGCATTATCGCAAAGAAAGCCGACAGCAGATACATTCCAGGCTTCCGTACAAAAGAATGGCTGAAAATAAAAACATCTCAACGGCAGGAAGTGGTTATCGGCGGTTATACAAACAACCAAGGCACCAATAAACCCTTCAGTTCACTGCTTGTTGGAGTGTATGAAAACAACGGTCTACAATACACCGGCAAAATAGGAACAGGCTTTTCACAAAAGCTGCAACAGGAAATGATGCAGCAATTCAAGCCGCTCATTGTAAAGCAATGTCCTTTTAAAAATGAACCTGATGTAAACAAGCCTTCCCGCTTTCGTCCAAACCCGCCAAAAGCCACAGCCACATGGCTTTCACCCAAATTAATTTGTGAAGTATCTTTTGCAGAAATGACAAGTGATGGCGTAATGCGCCATCCATCGTTTGAAGGAATGAGGGAAGATAAAAATGTACAGGAGGTAACACTTGAAAAAGAAAAATATACAGAAGAAGTCATACAAGAAAAGTCAAAAGTAAAAAGTAAAAAATCAAAAACGACCAACGACAAACAAAAAGCAAGTGAACAGTTGGCAGTAAGCGGTAAGCAGAAAACGCCCAACGCTAAACGCAAAACCAACGAGAAACGAGTAACGAGAAACGAGAAACGGGAACCAAACGAGATACCAGAAACGAGTAACGAGAAACTACAAAGCAAACTCTTTAAAGCATCAACCAATATGGAACGCAAAACCTTACTCAATCCAAAAGATAAATCGCAAACAAGAAACATCAACGGTCAAGACCTTACATTTAATAACCTCAGCAAGATTTATTATCCTGCAATCAAAGGCAGTAAAGCGGTTACCAAACGTGATGTTGTAAATTATTATTACCAGGTTGCGCCGTATATGCTGCCTTATATGAAAGACCGTCCGCAAACACTTATACGCTACCCGAATGGAATTGAAGGTGAAAGTTTTTACCAAAAAGATGTAACAGGCAAAGTGCCAGACTGGATAAAGCAATTTCCTTATAGCAGCGATGCCGGCGGCAACAGAAATTTTCTTGTGTGTACCAATGAAGCCAGCCTTTTATTAATTGCATCAATGGGCGGACTTGAAATGCATCCCTGGAGCAGCCGCATACAAAAACCTGACAATCCCGACTGGTGCATCATTGACCTTGATCCATCAGACCAAACAACTTTTGAACAAGTGATAAAATCTGCGCAGGTAACAAAAGAAGTGCTTGATGATATTGGTGTACCTGCTTATTGCAAAACATCCGGCGCCACGGGCATGCATATTTATATTCCCCTCGGCGCAAAATATACTTATGAACAAAGCAAAGAATTTGGAAGAGTGCTCGTGAGAATTGTGCAATCGCAGATTCCTGAGTTCACCAGCATTGAGCGCATCATTCAAAAAAGAAAAGGAAAATTGTATCTCGATTTTTTACAGAACCGCCCACAGGCAACGCTTGCCGCGGCCTATTCATTGCGACCCAAGCCCGGCGCCACTGTTTCCATGCCTTTGCATTGGGAAGAAGTAAAGAAGGGATTAAAGATGAAACAGTTTACCATCTTTAATGCTGTTGAACGCATAAAAGAAGAGGGCGATATTTTCAAAGAAGTATTGGGCAAAGGAATTAATTTAAAGCAAACATTGAAGAAGATTGAGAGTGTGTTTAGAGAACAGGAGATGCATGAATCGTTGAGGTAACGGTCATTGTAAGCAAAGCGAAGCATCCTCTTTTGTAATTCTCCGCAAGTGCAAACACATCACGAAATAATAAACTTAAGACTGCCTTCCTTCCAGTGGTGTACACGTTAAGGCTTTCTGCAAAGAGGCCCTCTGCGAAATTAGGAGTTGTTCAAAAATTCCATAATAATATACGCTTATTAAAATTACTTCTCGAAATTGTAACCATAATCCTGTAGCCTTTTTCTTGCTGTGTTCAATTCATCTTTAGAAAAAAGATGACTCCACTCGTCCTTTATAATAAATTAAAACCAGAAGCAATCGAAGATTTCAGAATTGATTTTGAAGATGGTTATGGCAATCGCTCAAATGAAGAAGAAGACCAAAGAGCAATTGATGCTACAAACGAAGTGGCCATGGGAATGAAACAAAAAACATTACCCCTTTTCATCGGAATACGCATAAAACCTTTTACCGGAGAAATGAAAGAAAGAGGATTGCGAACATTAGATTTATTTATAAGCACACTCGTGAAAAAAACCAAAGGTGTATTGCCCGAAAATTTTGTTGTGATGCTTCCAAAGGTTACCATTCCCGAACAGGTAAGCACACTGATTGATTTTTTTGAAATACTCGAAGACGAATTGAAAATAAAAAAAGGAAGCTTGAAAATGGAGATGATGGTTGAGACTACACAATCAATCATGGATAAAGATGGTATTAATCCTTTGTATCGTTTTATAAAAGCAAGTAAAGGAAGATGTATAGCCACACACTTTGGAACCTACGATTATACGGCATCGTGCAGCATTACGGCAAAGTACCAGGAAATGGATCATCCTGTTTGCGACTTTGCGCATCATATAACAAAAGTTGCATTAGCACATACCGGCATCTGGCTCTCTGATGGCGCTACCCACACCATGCCTATCGGCCCGCATCGCGGAGATAATTTAGGTGAAGAACAATTAAAAGAAAATAGAGAAACTGTACACCGTGCATGGAAAAAGGGATACCACCATATTCGCCATTCTTTATGGAATGGCTTTTACCAGGGCTGGGATTTGAATCCTGCACAATTGCCTTGCGTTACGCAGCAGTCTTTGCCTTCTTTTCGGAAAGTTATGATGATGCAGTTGAACGCTTAAAAACTTTTGTAGAGAAAGCAGCCAGAACAACATTAATTGGTGATGTGTTTGATGATGCAGCCACAGGTCAGGGTTTGCTCAATTTTTTTTTAAGAGCGCTAAATAGCGGAGCCATTACGGAAGATGAAGGTTTAAAAACCGGCTTAACCTTAGATGAAATTCGCAGCCGTTCATTCAAAAAAATTTTAGAGAAAAGAAAATCAGGCATTGAATGAAAAGAATTTCAACACTGAAGGTTCCTCAAAGCCCCCCACAGGGGCCTGCCCGACTGAGTCATTCAGGCGGGGATTTAGGGGGCTTTGATTTTTCGGAATTTATAAATAACAAGTTGAATGCATCAATAAATGTGATGCTGTTATGTGTGCTCGAAAGCGAACGCAGCTCTCCCGGCAGGCAGGGATTTAAAATGGCTCTGTCTGCTGACGGTGAATTTTTTGGAACAATTGGCGGCGGCATGATGGAACAAAAATTTGTTGAAAAAGCAAAGCATCTGCTTGCTGAAAATGAAACCAAAGTTTTATTAATGCGGTAGTATCAGGATAAGCAGCACAGCACAGGTCAATCAGGAATGATATGTTCCGGCAGCCAGTTAAATATTTTTGTTCCCTTATCAATAAGTGATAAAACAACGATTGAAACCATTGTGCAAAGCCGGCAGCAAAATAAGCAAAAAATAATTCATTTCTCTCCCGAAGGCATTTCAATTAAAGAGCCATCTGCGCAGAAAGGAAAATATCATCTTCAATAACAAGCGAAGAAGACTGGCAATGCAATGAATGGTTAGATACACGACCTGTACTGCACATCATTGGCGGCGGGCATGTTAGTCTTGCCTTATCTGCTAATGCAATTTCTTGGTTTTTATAGTAAGGTGTATGATGACCGCCCTGAACTTAATACGATGCTGCAAAACAACTTTGCCAATGAAAAACATTTTATTTCAGGATATGAAAAGTTGAGTAAATATATAACCCATGCAGAAAATGATTACGTGGTTATTGTAACCTTTGGATACAGAACTGATAAAACAGCTTTTAAACAATTATTAAACAAGAAATTTTTTTATATAGGGTTGATGGGCAGCGATAAAAAAATTGAAACATTGTTTAAAGAATTGGAAGAAGAAGGAATTAATCCTGAATCATGGAAACATGTATTGGCACCTCTCGGTATTAATATTTTCAGTAAAACCACGCAGGAAATCGCTGTAAGCATCGCAGCAGAAATCATCCGTGAAAAAAATAAAAACCTTCCAACAGGGAGAAGCGGCCTACTACTTTTTAAGAGATAATTTAATGGAGAAGAAAAGGTAATTCAGGAAATAAGAAATATTATTACAACGCTTTCTCCATATAATAATGGGGTATGCTAACTTCCATAAATTCGTCCCCCTTTTTTTTATAGCCTAATTTTTCATAAAATCCCACAGCAGTTTTGCGTGCGTGCATCATAATTTTTTCGTAGCCTCTGTCTCTTGATATATTTTCAGCAAAACGCATTAATACCTTGCCAAGGCCTTTTCCCTGCAAGCCAGAGGTAACGGCCATTTGCCTTAGCCGAAATGTTTTGGGCGCTGTTTCTGTAAGCAGGCAACAGCCTTCTAATTTGTCATCATCAAAACAGCATATCAGTATATCCTCATGTTCTCTTGCAAGCTCATCATCAGAAAAAGAAAGACCTAATGGCTTGCGCAGCAGGTTGTAGCGCAGGTCAATCATTTGCTTGTACTCATTTGTTCCGTGGTCTATAATCTTTAAAGCCATAGAGGCAAGTAAGATACAAAAAATTAAATAACCCGAAATATTCCTAAAGAAATTTTTAAGCTCCGCAAAAAAAACGAAAAACATATATTTATCTGCAAACAAAAAAACAGAAACTTATTTTGTATTGAGTAATATTATATTTTTGCGCCGAAACAAACTTTACTATAATGTCAGACATAGCTACACGAGTAAAAAAAATCATTGTTGATAAATTAGGCGTAGCCGAAGCAGAAGTAACTAACGAAGCTTCTTTCACCAATGATCTGGGTGCTGATTCTTTGGATACTGTTGAATTGATTATGGAGTTTGAAAAAGAATTCAATATCTCTATTCCCGATGAACAGGCAGAAACAATTACTACAGTTGGGCAGTCCATTTCCTACTTAGAAGAGCACGCCAAATAATATTCCCGGTAAAATTGCTTTAATCCGCCTCTGGTGCTCTATGCAGCCTCTGGCGGATTTATCACATCAAATACGGCTTGTTTTATGCAGTTCAAAAGAGTAGTAGTAACCGGTATGGGCGCAATAACTCCCGTAGGAAATAATCTTAAAGATTATTGGAATGGTTTACTAAGCGGTGTATCCGGCGCCGGCGACATTACTCATTTTGATGCGTCGAAATTCAAAACAAGATTCGCCTGCGAAGTAAAAGATTTTGACCCCACCGAATTCCTTGATAAAAAAGAAGCCAGGAAAATAGACCGGTTTACACAATTTGCACTTGTATCAAGTGATGAAGCAATGGCCGATGCCGGTCTTAATTCAGATAATATAGACCCGGATAGAATTGGTGTTATTTTTGGCAGTGGTATTGGAGGCTTTACAACCTTTCAGAATGATGTGATGGAATTTGCAAGGGGTGATGGCACTCCCCGTTTTAATCCTTTTTTTATACCCAAATTAATAGCCGATATAGCTGCAGGTCAAATTTCAATGCGGCATAATTTGAGAGGGCCAAACTTTGCTGTGGTAAGTGCCTGCGCAACCGGAACGAACGCTTTAATTGAAGGGTTGTATCATCTTAGACTTGGGAAAGCAGATATAATGGTTACCGGCGGAAGCGAAGCCGTTGTGCAACCTGCTGCTGTTGGAGGGTTTAATTCAGCGAAAGCATTAAGTGAGCGCAATGACGATCCTAAAACTGCCAGCCGCCCTTATGATAAAGACCGCGATGGTTTTGTAATGGGTGAGGGCTCGGGGGTATTGATTTTGGAAACGCTTGACCATGCACTTGCACGGGGAGCAAAAATTTATTGTGAATTTGCAGGCGGTGGCGCCACTGCTGATGCCTATCATATAACCGCTCCGCATCCCGAAGGATTTGGCGCTAAAAATGTAATGTTTGTTACACTGGAAGATGCCGGAATGAAACCGGAGGAAATTGATTATATCAACACACACGGAACCTCTACTCCATTAGGCGATTTAGCAGAAGTAAAAGCGATAACAAGTGTTTTTGGCGACTATGCTTACAATCTTAATATCAGCTCTACCAAATCTATGACGGGTCATTGTCTTGGCGCAACAGGAGCTATAGAAGCTATTGCCTGCATTATGAGTATTGCTGAGGGCGCCGTACCGCCAACCATCAATCATTTTACTGACGATCCTGAAATAAATTCCAAACTAAATTTTACTTTCAATAAGGCACAATACAAGACCGTAAATGCAGCTTTGAGTAATAATTTTGGGTTCGGTGGTCATAATGCCTGTGTTATTTTTAAAAAATACGTAGCTTAACTTAGTGACCTTTTTCAAAAACATTTTTTGGCCTTCTAAAAAGAAGCCAACGTTTACAAGCCAGTTGAAAAATGTAATTGGTATTGTGCCGGGCAACTATGCCCTTTATTTTTTTGCCCTAAGTCACAGGTCTGTAAAAGAGTCACCCGGAGAAAACAATGAAAGGCTTGAATATCTTGGGGACACAGTCCTCAGCACTGTGATTGCAGATTATTTATTCAAAAAATATCCCTACAAAGGCGAAGGATTTCTTACCGAAATGCGCAGCAAAATGGTAAACCGCCAGCAACTAAATGAAATTGCTATTAAAATGGGTTTAAAAAAACTCACCTTTTACAATAAGTTTGATAACTCTCTTAAAGCAAGCCAAATATTTGGCAATGCATTGGAGGCAATCATTGGCGCTATTTATCTCGATAAGGGATACGACAGAACCCGCAAGTGGATTCTGCACCGCATTATTATTCCCCATTTGTTTGTTGATGATTTAGAGCTCATTGATATTAATCTTAAAAACCGCCTGATAGGCTGGGCAAGTAAAAACGGAAAAAATCTTGGATTTGAAACCCTTGAAGAAAAATTTGAGAACAATCGCCGTGTATTTACTATCGCCGTAGTTCTTGATGGAAATGTTTTATCAAAAGGCAAAGGATATAATAAGAAAGATGCCAGCCAAATTGCAGCGCAGCTTGCACTCGACAAATTAGGTATGTAAACTTGCAATAGGCAATTGGCAATAAGCAATTGGCAATAAGCAATAGGAAAAATCGAACTGCTGAAAGGCTGAAACTTGAAACTGCAAACTGCAAATTGTAAACTGCAAAACCGTAACTACAAACCACAAACTATAAACTACAAACTAATCTCCTGGCACAATTCAATCATCACACCGTTTGTTGTTTTGGGATGAAGAAAACAAACCAGCTTATTATCAGCTCCTTTTTTGGGTGTTGAGCTTAGCAATTGAAATCCTTCACTGGCAAGGCGTTTCATCTCTGCATTAATATCGTCCACTTCAAAGGCAATATGATGTAAGCCCTCTCCTCTTTTTTCAATATACTTTGCAATCACGCCGTCGGGCTGCATACTTTCTATCAATTCAATTTTTGTTTCTCCGGTTTTTAAAAAAGCTGTCCTCACATTTTCGCTTTCTACAACTTCCATTTTATAGCACAACGTATTTAATAACTTCTCAAAAACAGGAAGTGAAACAGACATGTTTTTTATTGCGATTCCAATATGCTCAGCATGTTTCATAATAATTATTTCAGCGATGAAAAAATGAATTTTATTGCTAACGTAAAGTTGGTTTTTAATTATATTCGAATAAGATATATTTTTATAACGCTGAAATATTTGTTATAACTGAAATTAATTGATTGTATGAAAAAACTTTTTCTCATTTTATATTTTACATTTTGCATTTTACATTTTACATTTTGCCAGGACCCGTGGCTCATAAAAGCTGATAAAATAGACCCTTCAAATTATTACGGCATTACTGTTGCCAATGGCATGGTTGGTATTGTGTCTTCCCCGGAGCCATTTAAGGTAAAAGATGTTGTGCTTGCAGGTGCTTACGACTTGTATGGGCGTGGGCGTGTAAGCAATTTTTTACGCAGCTTTAATTTGCTTAACATGTATCTTGAAATTAATGGCAAACGAATGGATGCGAAATCCGTTTCAAATTTTCAGCAACAGCTCGATATGAAACATGCAGCGTTCACTTCATCATTTGATTATAGCGATAAAGCATCTGTTCAATACACTTATTATTCTTTGCGTCATTTGCCATTTACAGTTTTGATGAATGTTAGCATCACTGCCAAAAAAAATATAATCATTACCGGTGCAAGTATAATGGAAGTGCCTGATGCGTTGCGTGATGTTGAAAATTATTACAATGAAATTGACCGTCTGCATACAACTATTTCTTTGCTTACATCATCAGCAAAATCTCCCACAGGAAAATTATTGATGTGTGCATCCAATACATTTTTATTCAGCGAACCGCATGGCAGCGAACCCAAAGTAATTCATGAAATGTGGGACAACAATATGCACCTGATGAAGTTTACCAAAACAATTAAAGAAGGGGAAGTCTATAACTTTTCTGTTGCGGGTTCATCTATTACATCTGCACATCATGATGATCCTTTGAATGAAGCGGAGCGCATGACCATCTTTGCAAAGCTGGAAGGCAAAGACCGCTTAATTAATTTTCATAATAAAGCATGGGATAGTTTATGGACAAGCGACATAATTATTGATGGCGCCCCTGATGCGGCACAGGCACAGCAGGATGTTCACAGCATGATGTACCATTTGTATTCTTTTACAAGAGAAGGCACAGCGTATTCACCATCACCAATGGGATTGAGCGGACTTGGTTACAACGGTCATGTGTTTTGGGATGCAGAGCTATGGATGTTTCCTGCATTGCTTGTGCTGCATCCTGAAATTGCAAAGAGCATGATTGAATATCGCTTTCAAAGATTAGAAGCTGCAAAGCGAAATGCTTTTTCGCATGGATATAAAGGTGCAATGTATCCGTGGGAGAGCGCAACGACAGGAGTTGAAGAAACTCCGGTTTGGGCATTAAGCGGCCCGTTTGAGCATCACATCACTGCAGACGTTGCACTTGCTGCATGGAATTATTATTTGGTAACACAGGATATACAATGGCTCCGTGATAAAGGCTGGCCAATACTTTCAGCCACCGCAGATTTTTGGGCAAGCCGTGTTGAACGCAACGGGACTAATAAATATGAAATAAAAAATGTAGTTGCAGCAGATGAATGGGCCGAGAATGTTGATAACAATGCATTCACTAATGCCGCCGCAATTGCAAATCTTAATGCAGCAACACAAGCTGCAAAAATTCTTGGCATCGTACCCAATACAGACTGGCAAAATGTTGCTGATAACATCCCGGTTTTAAAACTTGACAATGGTGTTACAAAAGAACATGCAACTTACAATGGTGAAGGAATAAAACAAGCTGATGTTAATTTACTTGCTTATCCTTTAAAACAAATTACAGACGCAGCACAAATAAAAAAAGATTTGGAATATTATGAAACACGCATTCCCAATGAAGGCACACCTGCAATGACGCAGGCAATCTTCGCATTGTTATATTCACGACTTGGTGATGGAGAAAAAGCGTATCACTGGTTCAAAGATGCGTATCAGCCAAATCTCAATCCCCCCTTTCGCGTAATTGCAGAAACAAAAGGTGGCACTAATCCATATTTCGCAACCGGTGCCGGCGGAATTTTGCAAAGTATATTAATGGGTTTCGGTGGTCTTAATATTACTTCTAATGGAATTACACAGGTAAAAAGCACGCTGCCGCCCCAATGGAAATCTCTTACACTAAAAGGAATAGGTGTTGAAAGAAAAACGTATATAGTAAAGTAATCGGTATAAAATAATTATGTTCCCCGCTTTTGTTTTTCATAGCATCGCCTGTTGCGCCTGCCCCGCTAAAGGCGGTGGTCGCACACTTGTACGCCCTGTTCTTTATTCAACTTCAGTTCGCGTTTTTAATTCTCACTTATTAAGCCAACTGAATTAATAAAAAAAGTCATTGCGCCCCGCCTTGCGGGGCGCCCTCTTTCCCTATCCTTATATTCCAAAAATAACCTGCCATTTTTTCCCATTATTTTGAAAACAGTTCACCTTGTCAGCCGCATAAGTGAATCTCATCCCCGCAAAGTTGAATCTTCACCCCGCACACTCAGATTTCAACCCCGCAAAGTTGAATCTTCACCCAATAAAAAAAGCGCTCAATTTTTTTAGAGCGCTCTTATTTGAAAACAAAAAAATTTAGTATGACCAAAGCGATTGCTCATAATTGAATATTTTTTCCTTTATTCTTTCCCCTTCAAGCAACCGGAAAAGCGTATTGTTTGGATAGGTATTAGCAAGCGTTTGGTCGTAAGGATTATCTAATGTTGACTTGGTAATATAACTGCTGAACATGCGGCCTTCAAAGAGTTCTTCCCACGTCATTCTTGCACCAAAATTTTTTCCATTATACACATCATATTTTGCAAGTATAGGTCTCATATCAGGATAATATACCCACCACACGGCCCTTTCACTGCCCGGTACAATTTCACCTGTAGACAGCTTATAAGGAATTACGGGTGCAATGCCGAGTATTCTTACAAATAAGCGGCTGCTCTCTTTATCGAAAACCCATTCTTCTTTCAGTCTGAATTTATAAATAGAATCGGGATCAACGGCCTTTGCTCTTACTTCATATCCTATTACATTACCGTCACGGTCATATTTATTTGAAGTATCCATACCGCCGCCAAAAGCATTCATGGCGACTTCGGGAGTTATAGGAGTAGTAAATCTGTCATCCACTCCTCCATCAAATGCAGTTACATCCCCATCTCTTATGGCTTTTAATAAAATTGAAATAAATCGCTGGCTGCCGTTATCTTCAACAGCCGCATATCGGAAGGGAAGATTGAGTTTTTCCCGTGCATCAATTTCACGCCAAACACGTACAACAAATACGGCATCATCTTCACGAATATTTTCATAATCGAGAGGTGTTCTGTCTTTCACAAGATTTTTTTCAAAGGACCCATCATTTCTTAAAGACATTTTTACACTATCGAGTAAGCCATTGGAAGATGCTTTAATTACCTCAATGGGTAAAGTAGTATCAATTGCAAGAGCACTATTGTTTTGATTACCGTAACCACCAGCATTATTATTATTATCTTTTATAGTAGTATCAGCATTTGCATAAGGATTATTATTTTGCTGATTTTTGGTCTGATCGTAAGGATTATTTCCAAGGTTAGTATTGGGTCTTTTCTTTGTTGGGCGCGGCTGCTGTGCAAAAGTTGCATTCATTAAAAGAAGCGCTGCTGCGGTAATAAATGCATATTTTAAAAAACTACTTTTCATAAAACTACTTTTAATATAGATTAAACGCTATGGGCGCCAACTTTCGTGTGCCGCCAGGCCCAGTTGCAGTTATTTGATCAAGAATTATAGAAGTATTGGGTTTCGCTTTTTCTATCAGGGTTCTTACGGGGTCAAAAGAATCTCCCTGCACTTGCTGATACTGCATTTGAGAGAATCCGGCGCCGTTCAATACAATTATATAACCTGTTACATTAAATCTTACGCCTTCAAAAACAAAATTTTCTAAATCGGCTCTTATACCAAACTGGGCTTTAAAATCATTAACACGCATTCTGCCGCCTTTGTTCTGACCAACTTTGGCAACCGGATCGGGTACATCTTTTACTCTGAATTCAAAAGGAGTTGGTTTGCCTTCAACCGTAACAGTAACAACTGCTTTAGTACCTGCTTTTCCTGGTCTGGCTATATACTTGCCAGGACCTGTTTTGGTTAACAAGCCATTGGTCATTGATGCAGAAACTTTTTCATCCCCAACATTACCACCGCTAACAGATAAAGGATTATCTAAACCTACATATAATACCTTAACAGCATCGGCACTAACACTGGCCCCAGTGGGAGACCCAACTGTGTAAGCGACATCATAAGTTGCCTGTTCCTGTTTTCCGGTTGACTGATTAAAGTAAGAAATTACAACTTTCTTTGTATAGGAACCAGCCCCGCCAGTGGTGGTTTTATATTCAGCTACACCATTTGCATTCAAGGCTGCGCCGGCGCCATCAATACTAACTGTAGGCTTTGCATCTGAATTAAATGCACCAATGCCGGCAGTAATAGTTAATTCCTGACCCGGCATAAGATAATTTGAGCTTTGCCCCACCAGTGGCTGATATGAATTGAAAACCATTTTTACAGCGCCTACCTGCTGATGACAATAATCAACCACCATTGCCTCACTGTTTTTTACATCGTTTTGAAATTTACTGAGAATGGTTACGGCTGCAATGGCAGGCGTCATATAAAAATAAGATGCAGACCAGTTGTTCTCATTTGGCCTATTGTTTGTTTTAGGAATGACTAAATCAATTGGCAAAATATGCTCAAAATTCTTTTTTATATCCGGGTGAATTGCCAGCAGGTCATTCCTGAATTTTTCTAATCTATCGTGCAATTCCTTTCCTTTGGTTCCGGGGTCAGTCATTATTCTTGTAGGCGATTCTAAATCATCTTCTTTAAAACTGCTGTCCTTAGGATTAAAATCAGATGCATTTATAATCTCCTTTTTTATTCCTTCTATATAATTATTTAATCCATCAGCTTTTTGCAGAGCTATTTGTGCTCTTGGTTCCCATTCTGCTGCCCTGTCTGCAGTTTTTGGGTCTTTTCGCAGTTCTGCAAAGGATTGAAAAATGTCTTTGTTCTTGCTGTCTATTGTGCTGTTTGCAGTGGTTAAGCTGGTGTTTACAGTTTTAAAAGCGTTTAATATTTCGGCAGATACATTTAGTGCCAGCAATGCTGTAAGCACCAGATACATCAGGTTAATCATTTTCTGCCGGGGCTCTTTAGGTAATGCCATTGTTATTTTTAATTGCTAATTGTTAAATGTAATTTGTTGCTTGCAGGAAGATTTTAAAATTGAAAATTTGCAATAATAAATTACCAATATTATCTGCCTTGCATTGCCCCAATCATATTACCATATATCTGGTTTAACTTGTTTAGATTATTGGCAAGAGTAGTTATTTGATCTTTTGCTCTTTGTGCATCATCTGCAGTATTTATCATTACAGAAGAAGCTTGCGCAAGCTTGCCATAAAATTGATTCAATGCCTTAAGATGATTATTGCTTTCCTGCAATTCAAGCTCGTAAATAGTGTTTAATGAAGATAAGTTTTTAGTAAGCACCTGCACCTGCTCATGAAATTGCTTGGCGCCTTCAGAGGCGTTGTTGAAAGAAACTGCGGAATTAGCTGCATTAGAATATGCTTCTTTCACATCAGTAAGAACCTTTGCTGCTTCGCGGGTTTTTTGAGTGTACTCTGATGTAGCAGCTACTGCATCTCCAATTTCACCCATGTTATCTACAGTAGTGCCTAATTTTTGAAAGCCTGAACTTAATTTAGAAAGATTGGTAGGAGTTATATCAGCTTCTTCCAGCATTTTCTCCATTGATTTCAAAGCAGGGTTTCCGGTTTCACCGTTTAACGGCTTTAAATTTAAAGACGAATCAGCTACAGCCGGATAATATAGATATAAAAAGCCATAGACAGCAAACACTGCTGTTTCGGTGCCTAAGCCTATTTTAAGAAAAAGGTCTGCACTTGGGGTGTGAAGCAATTTTTGTAATGCGCCCCATATAACCAATGCCGCGGCAAAGGATACAAACATGTCAACGATTCTACTAACTTTTGAAGGTATTGCAGCTGCCATAATAGAGAGTTTTTATTTTTAGATGATAATTAAAAAATTTATTTTGATAAGCATTAGTTGAAAGCTTGCCTGCCCGAATAAGCCCGCTAAAATAAGGAATTTTATTTTCTGCTTAATTGTGCCGGAAGATCAATAACACAACGGAAACCGATATAAGATTTGGTTGTATCCTGGTACTCATATTGTCTTGTGCTGGTCTGAAGAAAATATCCTACATCTTTCCAGCTTCCGCCCCTTACTACTTTACGTTTCATACGCGGCGGGTCTGTATCAAGTGCATTCCATTGTATATCGGGGTTCATATCGTGCTGAAAATTATACGAGCCTTCATAAAAATAAGAGGAAGTCCATTCCGATACATTTCCGGCCATATTATACAAGCCAAAATCATTAGGCCAATAAGCATCGGCTCTTACGGTATAAAATCCGCCATCTTCAGGATAGTTACCTCTGCCCGGTTTAAAGTTGGCTAACAAACAACCTTTTTTATTTCTGAGATAATAATTACCCCAGGGAAACATAGATTGTGTACGGCCGCCTCTTGCTGCATATTCCCATTCTGCCTCAGTGGGTAAACGATAATCGCTTTCAACAGCCTTCTTAGTTTTTTCAAGATAGCTGTTTAAATAATGAGAACGCCAATGACAAAAAGCAACTGCCTGTTTCCAGTTTATACCCACAACAGGATAGTTGCCAAAAGACGGATGGGCAAAATATCTTTTAGTTTGTGGTTCATTGTATGAGTAAGAAAAGTCTCTCATCCAGCACAATGTATCGGGATAAATTTTTTGGTCGTAGCGATAAATAAAATCCTTTCTTGGTCTGCCTGCATTTTCACGTTTGGCAGCTTCCTTTAAACTAAATCCCTGAATATTGTAAACTACTTTCTCCGGGTCTACTTCCATTCGGCCATATATTCTGTTGTCTGGGGCTAAAATAAGATTGCTAAGTTTTTCAAGCGTATTCTTATCACCCCATTTTATTGTTGCCGCTTTTTTCCAGTCAATAGCCGTATCGCCTGTGGTGCTTTGCTTCATATAACCCAGGGCAACAGCAGCGAGTGAATCTCTTACCCAGTAAGCAAACTGGCGATATTCGTTATTGGTAATTTCAGTAGCATCCATCCAAAAACCATTGATAGAAACTTCTTTATTGCGTGCAGTATAATTATAATTGATGTCTTCATCACTTGGACCCATGTGAAATGTTCCCGGGGGCACATACACCATACCGATTGGCTTTCCCATGCTGGAACGTGTGCTGGGAGCTACACCCACTAACTGACCATTATTGGGAAGTCCTTTTCCGCCAGACGATTTTTTAAATAAGCAACTGGCAGATGCAAAAGCAACAACAGAAAGCATTATAAATATTAATTTCTGGTTTCTCATCCGTTTATAACATATTAATGGGTAGTGAGCAAATGTAATTATTTAAAGCTTGAAACAAAGTTTTGGAATATTAATTCAAGTATTAAAACTTACGCAAATCAACAAATAGTAACGAAAATAAAAAGTTCTTATTGCAAAAACGGCTGTTTTTATTAAAATTTCTATGAGGTATCCAGAATTTTTTTCATAGCAGCCACCCCTTCAACTGGCTGGTAGCAGGAATAATTTTTACATACATATATTAAAGGCTTTAGAGAATTCGACTTCTTATTTTGCAGCAAAGGGAATTCCGGCTCGCTGTCAATTGAAGACTGTATTACTTTTGAGGGAATGAATAAGCTGAGAATTTCTTTGAGTAAATTCTGATAATTATTTCCTATCACGGCAATTTCATAAATGCCCTCAACAACAGATTGTAAAACACAAGACCAAAATCCAAAAGAAGTTGGATAACGAATGATAAGATTACCTAATAAATGCAACATTGCTTCGCCTCTGCTTCCCCATTGTTTGTTATCGAAGATTATGGATAAATAAATAAGATTGTAAGCCATTACTGCATTGCCCGATGAAACGGCGCCATCATATATTTCCTTTTTGCGAACTACAACATCAGTTTGATTGTAAGAGGTGAAATAAAAAAGATTTAATTCTTCATCTGAAAAATCCAGTATCACTTTTTCAGTAAGCGCTGAAGCTTTTATAAGATAATCCTGCTTGCCTGTAGCTTCCTGCAGATGAATGTATGCATTAATAAGTGCTGCATAATCATCCAAGAATGCAGGATATTTTGCAACCTTATCTTTCCATGTATGGCTCCATTCGCTATTTGAATTTTTAAAATTGTTTTCAAGAAAGTGAATATTTTTTTCTGCTGCCGATAGAAATTTTTCATCGCCAAGTGCAGCATAAGCTTTACATAAGGCTATTATCATTAAACAATTCCAGCTTAATAATATTTTATCATCCAAAGATGGCCGGATTCTTTTTTGCCTGTGCTGTAATAATTTTTTCTTACTTGTTGCAAGTTTGTTTTGTAATTCATTCAAACTTAAATTCAATTCGGTAGCAATATTTTCAAGGCTTTTGGGAAGCCAAAGAATATTAGTGTGTTCCCAATTACCATGTTCCGTAACATTATAAACTTTACAAAACAATTCGCTTTCATTACCCAATATTTCATCAATTTCTTTTTTATCCCATACATAATATTTTCCTTCTATGCCTTCGCTGTCTGCATCGAGGGCACTATAAAAACCATTTTCAGGAGAACATAATTCTGTTTGAATAAATTCAATCGTTTCTCTTATAACCTCTGCATATAATTCTTTTTTTGTAAGCTGGTATGCTTCAGCCAGAACACTTAGCAATAAGGCATTATCATAAAGCATCTTTTCAAAATGCGGCGCCTTCCATTGAGTGTCTGTGCTGTAGCGTGCAAAGCCGCCGCCAAGATGGTCGTATATACCGCCCTGTATCATTTTATCTAAGCTTAATAATGCCTGCTGCAAAGAAGCTTCATGTTTTGTAAAATGATAATGCCTTAATAAATATTGAATGATGAAAGTTTGCGGAAACTTGGGCGCCTTGCCAAAGCCGCCACATTCTTTATCGGCTGTTTGTAAAATATTCTCTGCAATTTGTTGCAATGATTCTTTTGAAAATATCTTACTCGTGTCCTCTGGATTTATTTTTAAAAGATTTGAATTATTGATATGATTCGTGAGTTTCTCAGCTTGCGAAACTATTTCGTGTTTGCGTTCTTTATATGCTGTATTCACAGCTTCTAATATTTCTTTCCAGCTTGAAAGATTATGTGACCGAACCGGCGGAAAATATGTGCCGCCATAAAATGGTTTTAAATCAGGGGTTAAAAAAACATTTAGCGGCCATCCGCCGCCGCCGGTAATGGCCTGCACGGCATCCATGTAAATATGATCTAAATCTGGTCTCTCTTCTCTGTCAATTTTAATATTGACAAAATACTTATTCATTATTGTCGCTGTTGCCTCATCTTCAAAACTCTCTCTTTCCATTACGTGACACCAGTGACACGCCGAATATCCAATGCTTACCAAAATAGGTTTATCTTCTGCTTTGGCACGCTGCAAAGCCTCCTCACTCCACGCATTCCAATCAACAGGATTATGTGCGTGCTGAAGTAGGTATGGACTTGTTTCGTGTATAAGCTTGTTTGTAAACTTTGATTGAAGCATAAAATATTGTCTCAATATATCTCAATATACTATCAACATTAGTTCTCATCAGAAAAAAATAAAAAAGATTTATCGTGTTCTTTTTACACACTCAACTTTATTTCTTTAATTTTACGGTTTACTTTAAACGAATGCAAGCATACAATATGAAAAAAAATTACTCCTTTAAAACAGTTTCTCTTTCCATTCATAAATTAATTCGCAACATAAGTATAGTTCTATTTGCTCTTCTAATAATTATTCCTGCTTTCCCGCAAACCACACGTGTAAAAAAAGTAGTTATGGAGGGTTTTTGGTGGGATTACTGGAATAATAATTTTCCAAATGCATGGTCTAATTATCTTACAGAGCTTGCGCCGCGCCTGAAGTCATTAGGTATTGATGCAGTGTGGGTTCCGGCTACGCAAAAAAATGCAAACGTATCTGATGATGGATATGCTCCCTTCGATGCGTATGACTTGGGTGATAAATATCAGAAAGGGGGCAGTGGCGGATTATCTGTAAGAACCCGCATGGGCACAAAAGATGAATTATTAAGAATGATTGCAGTGATGCATGCAAATGGGGTTGAAGTTATTGAAGATGTAGTATTAAATCACGTGGATGGCGCAGGGAATAATTCAGGCGTAGGCGGACAAGACCCGGAGCAACCCTATTCCATGCAAAATTCTGATGGATACAAAAATTTTCGATACGTTTCTTATTCCACTCCGTTAATTAATGATTCAAAAAATGATTACTGGACGAGGAATGGCCGATGGAGTAAAAACTATGAAAATTTTTATCCTAACCAATATAATAATTGTACTACAGGAGATATTTGCTATCCTTATTTTGGGCCTGATATTTCTTATGAAAGCACGGCTTACGGGCAAAGTTCAAACATTCCAACATCCGGCACTGCGAATATTAATGGAACAATAAGACCTTTTTACAATCCGGCGCAATATTCTGATTATATGAGAACGAATGGCCGTAACTGGATTACATGGTACAAAAAACAAACGGCTGTTGATGGATGGAGATGGGACGCAGTAAAACATTTTCCACTCTACATTCAGGAAGATTATATCTACAATACCAAGTATGTTGTACCTCAATTTGCACAGGGCGGAGAAGCTATGTTTTGTGTGGGTGAATGGGTAGGCACAAAATCGGAAATTGATAATTATGTGTTGGGTGTAAGAAGCGGTAATGAATTAACTACAGGCGCATTCGACCTTAGCCTGCGCGGTTATGGCGCTAATGGCGGATTATACAGCATGGTGATGGGGCAAGGTTTTTATGATGTACAGAAATTACCTGCCGACCAGCAAGACCAGCGGTATTACGACTATGCAACACAAAGAGTTCATCGTACCTGTCCTTTTATAAACAGCCATGATACATTTCGCCCAATCGTAGATGCATCTGGTAATTATTCAAAACCTTTAGGTGATTATACGGGATGGAATACCAGTAATGAATTGGGTGGCAACGGTCAACATATTGACCCCAGAGAACCACGGCTCTATGCAGCTTATGCAACTGTTTTTGCAATGGATGGTAATCCGGTTGTTTTCTTTGAAGACTTGTTTGATGTTGGCACTACCGGGAAACGCTACACACATCTGCCCGGCAATACAACTGATTTACCCATTCGTGCAGACATGCAAAACATTATTCAGGCACATCAAAAGCTTGAATTTAAAAATGGAGATTATGCAGTGCCCACTGCGTTAACAGGCGCTGATGCTCCTACCTATCAAAAAGGAAACAGCACAGACCATCTTGTGATTGAGCGCACAGGTAAAGCGTTGATTGGAATAACAGACGCCTATTTCAATGTGAATAATAATTCACAAGACCAGGAAGTTTGGGTTACTACATCGTTTCGAAATATTGATTTGATTGATTACTCAGGGGCACATGGCTTAACGACTACGCATGTGGCTAATGATGGAAGAGTTTTGATAAAGACTGCTCCTTGCGGTCATACCATATCCGGCGCAAGAGGTCATGGTTATTCTATTTGGGCGCCCATTCCGCAAGGCGTTACTTTTAGCGCTGTAAGTGATTTATACAATTATCTTAATGGCTATTATCCATCAAGAAGCACAGTTACAACACAGGAATGGGAAATGGCGAATGATTTGGGCGACAGCAACCCCAATTCATTAAAACAGGGAGGTCAATTACCTGATAGTTCAATGGCACTTAGAACAGTTGGAAAAATTTATACAGCCGCAAATAAAACAGTAACGTATAAATTATATCCTGCGGTAAATGGTAAAAGCCAAACGATGCTTTTATATATTAATGGCGCAGTGGTTTCAAAGAAGACAGGGATATCAACATCCGCGGCACCATTAACAGGCACTTACACTCCTGCGGCAGACGGATGGATAACCATCAAAGTAAGAAATTCAAATAAAAATACATTAGGGCAAATAGTATGGGCAAATATTTCTTATACAGCGCCTGTTTCAGTGAATGCACACTCAGCACCTCCGCAAGACAAGGCTTCTGCATTAGAAAGGGATAAAAGCCTGAAGCAAAATAATGTAAGCGCAGTACATGCTGCAGTGTATCCAAACCCAACCAATGGAATTATTACAATACATATTCCGGGGGCAAACAATTCAGAAATAGTAAACATGAGTTTGAAAAGTTTGGATGGAAGAATAATTACTGTAACAAAGGGCACGATAATTAATTGCCAAAATACTTTGAATAATGAATTAAGTAAATTAAGCAGCGGCTTGTATTTCCTTTATATCAACGGAGAGAATATTAATGACCGGATAAAATTAATTGTAAACAAATAAAACTTGTTTTACTGATACAGTATTATCGCTCCATATTCTTTTAAGCTCACGCTATCTTTTTTTATTACGTTTGATTCAATCATAATATTTGCGTCAACGGATGTGTGCCAGGTTCCTTTAGGTAAAATAATATTTCTTTCTTTATTGCTGCCATTGAAAGCAATAAATATTTGTTTCCATTCATCTCCAACCGCTTTTCCATTTATGGTGTATGCAATAATTCCCTGCAATGTATTTTCAATGAAGTGAATATTTTCTTCAATCATTTTTGCCGTTGACATTCTGAATGCAGGATGTTGTTTACGCAGTTGAATAAGATATTTCACATACTCAAAAACATCTTTATTTTTTGTTTTTAAACTCCAGTCAATGGCATTAATGCTGTCCCCCGAATTAAAAGAATTTTCAACGCCGTATTTAGTTCGCAGAAATTCTGTGCCTGCATGTAAAAAAGAAATGCCCTGCGAAGTAAGCACAATCGTTAATGCAAGCTTATGCATTTGCTTTCGTTCTTCTTCTAAAGCGTCTTTTGCAGAGATTGCCAGCTTATCCCACAGCGCATTATTATCATGACATTCGCAATAGGTAATTGTATTGTAAGGCTGCGCCGCATAAGGCGCCTTTGAATAATTTACTTTGCTGTAATCAATTTGCGGATGTTTGCATGCTGCAACAATTCCAAACTTTATGGATTCTTCCATTCCCGGTTTCCCACTGGCAAAGCCACGGTCGTTTGCATCGAATACACTTCCTTTAATGGCATCTCTTATGTCATCACTAAAAACAGAAATCTTATCAAGTTTGTATGCATTCTTTTTCAATGCTCTTACTGAATCGGGCAAGGGACAATCACCTGCTGTCCATCCTTCCCCATATAAAAGTATATCCGGTTTTATCTTATGCAATTCTTTTGAAATAAGATTCATTGTTTCAATATCGTGAACACCCATCAGGTCAAAGCGAAATCCATCCACATGATATTCCTTTACCCAATACATTACACTCTCTAAAATAAATTTTCGCATCATTGGTCTTTCACTCGCCGTTTCATTGCCACAGGCTGTGGCATTGGAAAAGCTGCCATCTTTTTTTTCACGGTAATAATACCCGGGAACCAATTGATTGAAATTTGAATTTTGAGTGACCATGGTATGATTATACACCACATCCATTACCAACCGTAAACCATTTTCATGGAAAGTTTTTATAAGCTGTTTGAATTCTTTTATGCGTGTAACACCATCATAAGGATTGGTTGAATATGAACCTTCTGGAACATTGTAATTGAGCGGGTCGTAGCCCCAGTTGTATTGAGCAGAATCTGATTTCGTTTCATCCACACTGTAAAAATCAAAACAGGGCAACAGGTGAATATGCGTAACGCCAAGCTCTTTCAAATGGTCTAAGCCTGTAGATAACCCTTCCTTATTTTTTGTTCCTGTTTCTGTTAAGCCTGAAAATTTTCCCTTATGTATAATGCCTGAATTAGTGGCACTGCTTGCATCACGTACCTGCAGCTCATAAATAATGGCATCGGTTGCATTTTTAAAAGCAGGGCTTTTATCATTTTGCCAGCCTTGCGGATTTGTCTCTTTTAAATCAACAACCATTGCACGTTTACCGTTTACTCCAACCGCTTTGGAATATGGGTCGGGCACTTGCTGCATCCATTTGCCATTGAGCTTTACACGAAAAACATAGAACACACCCTTCAAATCTTCATGAACTGAAGCAAGCCATACACCCTGAACATCTTTATTCATGGCAATCGTTTTATAAGGCTCACCGGCTACTGCATTTTTATATAAAATTAATTCTGCGGCTACTGCAGCAGGACTCCATATCCGAAATTGAGATTGCTGCGGGGTGTAAGTAAGTCCCAAATCATTCCCATCATATACCGGGTATTTATCAAACAAATCAGCCTGCTGCGCTCTGCAAACATTCAGCAAAGAACAAAGCCATGTACAGATGATAAATCTTTTCATTGAAAGATATTTTTGATAAAGATAAAATTTACTAAAGCATATCAGCAAACTTAAAGCTGTTTACATTTACACCGATGCAATTGATAAAGCGATACACTACAGAACAGGCACTACAAAGGGCAAAACATTACTGCGCATACCAGGAGCGCTGCCATAAAGAGGTGCGTGAAAAAGTATATTCTTTTGGGCTAAGAAAAAAAGAAGTGGAAGAATTGATTACAAAACTGATTGAAGAGAATTACATGAACGAAGAACGGTTTGCTTTACAATTTGCTTTAGGAAAATTTAATTTGAAACATTGGGGAAAAGAAAAAATAAAGCAGGCTTTAAAACAAAAAGAAATAAGCGCTTATTGTATTGATAAGGCTTTAAATGCAATTGATGAAACAGGTTATGCAAAAACATTTGAAAAGCTTGCAGCCAAAAAATTAAGCACACTAAAAAGCGAAAAAAATATTTTCATTAAAAAAACCAAGCTGCAGAATTATCTTTTGCAGAAAGGATATGAGAGGGATTTGATAATGGAATATATGAGAAGCATGTAAGTTTTTTTTTAGCTCCCTAACCTCATTTTTCCCCATTTTTCAATAAACTTAATAAATTTTTATTGATACCCTCAATTCTTAAACCCCGCCCTCACTGCCACAGGCACAGTACCGGTGTTTGTAAATTGAAGATATTGTTTGCTAAGGTCAAGGTTTAAATCTGCAAGCGTTACTTTATAGGTTTGGTTTGGCTGTGCAGTATAGCCACTTGCGCATGGCTGTGCAAACAATATTCCGTTGCCTCCATTTACCCGCAGGTACAATCCTTTATCGGCAGCAAGTGCGCCGGTATAAAAGTTTGTATATCCGTTTGCGGGCACTGTATAGTTTTGCAAAGTATATCCATCGCTGCCGCTTGCACTATCATCTATGGCACGGCTAAGCTGCCACTTTTCAAACAAGGGTGCATTGCTGAATTCAAAAGAAGCAATTTGGTCATCAGCATCATTAAGCAAGGCATCAATCTGGTGAAAGTAATCATCAACTGATTAAATGGGAACCCGATAAACCCGAAGATGATTTTCCCGAAATCCCATGCAGGTGATTCGCAAAAAGCCATTGCCGGTTTTAAATGAACGGCTGAAAAATTTAAGTGTGGGGGAGATTGAGAAGTTGTTGGGGGGATGAGGGAGTTGCGTAAATACAACTTACATTTGGTGGATTGACGTAATGAAACTTTTGTAAGTTGCGGCAATATTTGAGTTGTATGCCACTTTAAAAACCCTCACAATGTATAGACACTTTCTAATACTCATAACTTTTTTAGCGACTTTCATTATTTCGTTTGGACAAATCAAACAAAACAACCAGGCTGTAATAGGCATGACTGTTTCTAATTTGCCCTTTAAGAACATTATTAATTCTAAAATGAAAAGTGCAACACTAAACGACTTTTCTGATAAATTAATTATTCTGGATTTTTGGGCAACATGGTGCGGACCTTGTGTTGAAGGGCTTCCACATATGGAAAAATTGCAAAGGGAGTTTAAAGATAAAATTCAGGTTTTGACCATTACAGACGAAAATCAGGGACGAATTGAAACCTTTTTAAAAAAGAGACCTCTTAAACTACCAGTGGTAATTGATACAGATAGAGAAATCAATGACTATTTCAAGCACAATGCAGTTCCCCATTATGTTATTATAGACAGGAATAAAATTATAAAAGCCATTACAAATGCAGAGTTTGTTGACAGCACAAATATTCAAAAGTTATTAAACAATGAACCGGTAGATATTCCTCTAAAGAATGATGACCTTACTTTTAATTCCAATCAATCACTTTCTACAAATCAGAATAATTTCATTTTCCAGTCTGTATTGACGGCTTATAAAGAAGGAGCACCTTCAATGTCCAATATTAATACGCAAGGAACTTATGCTAATAGGAGAATTTTTATTTCTAATTTAGATGCCCCTAAAATAGTTGAAATAGCATATAATTCTGAATACACAAGAGTTATTCGTGAATTTAAGAATAAAGAAAAATATGATTTTAAAAATAAACAGAACAGATATTGTTATGAATTAATCGTTCCCGAAGATGTAGCAGACAGAAAGTTTTTGATAATGCAGCAAGAGCTTACAAAAATTTTCGATTTTCAGGTGTCACTAGAAAAGCGAAAAACAAAAGTGATGCTATTAAAAAAAATACCCGGTACCAAAATAAAACTACAAAATTCAAAAAGTGAAAAGAAAGAAAGTTTTATAAGATATGGCGAAGGAATAACTTTAGTAAATCAACCTATAAAAGACCTATGTAATTTTTTAGAAAATAATTTTCAAAAGCCAGTAATTGATGAAACAAGTTTATTGGGTGGCTTTGACTTAGACATTAAATGGCGCAGTGAAGACAAATCAAATATTAAAAATGAGCTTGCAAAATATGGTTTGACACTTGAAGAAGGTGAACGTGAAATTGAAATGCTCATAATTCGTGACTAAAAAAGCGGCATACAACATGGGGTTTGCCAAAATGGGGGCGGACGGAAGCCGTGTTTCAACTTTTTGTTTTTCAATTTGGCTTCATATCCAGCTTGACGTTATTAATTTAGCTATGTACAAATCATCAACTTCTATTTATAAATTTAGCTTCAGTTAGCCGGGGTGGACGAATATCTATGACCCCCACTTCGGCAAGCCCTATTCGTAAGCAGCCATTATATGACGACCATCCGTAACATAGACACAATTTTAATTTTGACATTTTTCCTTGCTTTGACTTCTTGCAATTTTGGCAACAAGAAAAGTGAACCCGTTTGGAGCGACTTGCCAGAAGTAACGAGTTTGGATAACTTAAAGCAAACAGACTTTGTTGTAACATTAGAAAATCCAGTATCAGAAAACAAGAACATCATTTATGTACCTGCATTTTTATATGCGTGGGACGTAATAAAAGAAGAACTTAAAGTCCCAATCATCACTGACAATTCAAATTCTCTTGAATTCAAGCTGTTAGATAATTCAATATCGCATCAAAGCTCATTAACTGACAAAGAATATTCTGCAACAGCCGAAATTGTTGACGGTGCAATTATTGCAAGGGCATTCTTTAATAAGACACTTCCTTTTGAAACAAAACTTGAAGTGTTAGAAGAGCCAATAACTTTTGACACAACAAAAGTTTCTGCATTTGGAATGTACTACTATGACGAGGATGCAATAAAATTTACCAAAATTCTCTATTACAAAAACGAAAATAATTTCATTTTAAAACTGACACCAAAAGACAAACAACACGAAATCATTTTAGTAAAAGGCGTTGACAAGTATCAAACTTTGAAAGATGCTATTAAACTCACTAACGATTTAATTGCAGAAGGAAAACAAGAACAGTCAAACAGCAGGCTGTTTTGGAAATATCAGATTGTTCAAGAAGATATCTTTGCAATACCTATCATTAAATTTAATATTGAGACACACTACAAAAATCTTGAAGGGCAAGGCTTTTCGACAAACGATAATAAAAAACATTCAGTTGAAGAAGCGTATCAAAGGACAGGATTTATCTTTAATGAAAATGGCGCAGTAGTAGAAAGCCAAGTTTATACTACGACAGACTCATCGAGTGATGCACCAGTGACTCATCCAAAGAAAATGATTTTTGACAAACCTTTTCTAATCATCATAAAGCGGACGGACAAAACAAATCCCTACTTTGTGATGAAAGTGGCAAACGCAGAATTACTAACGAGAAAATAACGGCTGCTTACATGGGGTTTGGCAATATTGGGGCAGGACGTTGTTATCTTCATCTTTAGCAACATGGCAGCAGTTGTTCAGGCAGGACAAACATCGTTGGGCATTTGTAGGTTATCTTGTACATTTGTTTTCAATCGGCAGCGGTTCCGGGCTTGACGTTTTTCAAATCCCCCAACATCGCAAAGCCCTGTTCGTTACCTGCCATTGTTAGCAGACGTTTCCAAATTGACATTCCCATCAACTTCATTGCCCCAACAATCCCATCCATCAACTTTTTTACGGGCAAACAATTCAACTCTTGGCTTGTCACCGCAAAGAGCAATTATTTTATCCATTACCTCAATAGGCTTTTTACTATGTGCTTCTATTTTGGTATCAATTATTGAATGAATGTTTTTAGCCACTCTTTTCGGGTTTCCCTTCATTCCAAGTAGGCAATATTCAGGGTTACTTCTTGTCCACCATCCCATTCCCCAAAACCAACTATCAGCGTTTTTATTTCTTTTTACCCAAGTAAAAGCTATTGTTTTGTACTCAAACCCCC
>JBBRBB010000028.1:0-54320 GCA_038206235.1 Chitinophagales bacterium | reverse complement strand
AAGCAGGAAGAGCTCGAACTGTGCTAAGCAGCTTATCTTTCAACTTATTTTTATCATTCAATAATTCTTTGTATTCATGTAATCTTTGCTGGTAATAATAAACTTGTTTGTTTAAGCTCGTTAGTTGTTTACCCAAACCCGAATTCATCAATTGTTCTTTCAACTTCGCTTCTCTTTCTCTAATGAAGCTTTGTATATCGTTAGCCTGCTGCAGCTTTGTTTGCAAATCTTTTATCTTAATGCTTAACGATTGTAATTGCTGCAATTTATCTGTTGGAAGAGAAGGCAATCCTTCTGCACCTTGCGTGAGAAAATTTAAAGACGTTTGCAGGCTATCTAACCCGGGAATATATTCTTTAAGTGGAAAAGCATTTGTTTTATCAGTTGCTGACTGTAGCTTGCTCTGAAGTTCTTTGTATTTTTCATCAACATCACCAGTGAATAATTCTTTTGCTTTTGTGCTGTCAAGACCCCGCAATTTCTTTTGCAGCTTTGCTTCCTTTTGTTGCATACGCTGCAATAATTTTTCAGATTGCTTTTCTACTGTAGCTGTTAGCTTGCTATATTTATCATTAAGCGAATTAATTGTTTTGGAAGAAAGATTATCAACAGACTGCAAAAAACTTTTCTTTGTTGTTGCATCAGGCGAAGCAACATTTGTTGTTTGCGCAAAGCACGCACTGCAAAAGATTGCGAGAAAGATATGTATGAGCAATACTCTCATAAAAATTAGCTTTTAGGTGCCTTGGATAGTTTAGCAGTTGTTTAGAGAAAGTACGGATAGAATTTAAGAAGGGTGGAGATGAGAAATGAAGGTAGAATTAAAATTTCAATCAACAAAATTTATTTTCAGAAATTTTTTTAATAAAAAACAGAGGGATTTTTTAAAGGCCTTACATTGATTAATTGATAGACCGATAGTAAAAGTGCACTAACAAAAATATTCTTCTCTTTCCCCGTAGCTTTGAAAGCATGTACAATGATGGGTTCCTGAATAAAAAATTAAAAGAGCGTAAACAGCAAAATGCCTTTCGTCAATTATGTTTGCCTGATGGTAAAGTTGATTTTTGCAGCAACGATTATCTTGGAATTGTAAAAAACAATTTGCTGTGCAATCAACTACAAACTACAAACTATAAACTACAAACTGGCTCTACCGGTTCAAGATTGCTGGCAGGTAATTATGAACTAATTGAAGAAACCGAAAAACAAATCGCCGCTTTTCATCAATCAGAAACAGCGCTGATATTTAATTCTGGATACGATGCAAACACGGGTGTGCTTTCTTCAGTTCCGCAAAGAGATGATACCATTTTGTACGATGCTTTGTCACATGCTTCTATTCGTGATGGCATTCGTTTATCTTTTGCTCAATCTTTTCCCTTTGCACATAACGATTTGAATGACCTTGAAAAAAAATTACAGCAATCAACTGGAAACATTTTTGTAGTTACAGAATCTGTTTTCAGCATGGATGGCGATAGGTGCCCATTACAAGAAATTATCAACCTTATAAAAAACTACGCCGCACATTTAATAATTGATGAAGCTCATGCAACAGGAGTAATTGGTGAAAGTGGAGAGGGCGTGGTGCAACATTTACATTTACAAAACGAGATATTCTGCCGCATACATACATTCGGCAAAGCATGTGGCTGTCATGGTGCAGTTGTTCTTGGCTCGCAGCAATTAAGAGATTATCTCATCAACTTTGCAAGAAGCTTTGTTTACTCCACTGCATTGCCCCCACATGCAGCTTACTTTATACAACAGAGCTACCAGGTATTTCCGCAAATGAAAGCGGAAAGAAAATATTTGAACCGGCTCATCAATCAGTTTCAATCAGCAAATATTCTTTATGAAAAATTATTTTCTCACACACCTATCCAAATTGTAATGATACCAGGCAATGAAGAAATAAAAAAAGTTGGGCAGAAGCTTCAGCAAAATAATTTGGACGTGAGACCTATCCTATATCCCACAGTTCCAAAGAAAAAAGAAAGATTACGAATTGCACTGCATGCCTTTAATACAGAAGATGAATTGCAGCAATTGAGTGATGAGCTTAGTATTTATTGAACTTTCTGATATTCTTTAACTTTTTTTTCAGAATATACAATCAAATAGTTTTCTTAAAAAAACTTCCGAAACATTAAAAATTGTTTTCTGCATCGGTATATGTTTTAAAAACATTTAATTTGCCTCTTTAATCTGCTGCAAGTTTTATTAACGGAATTAATAAACAATTTTTTTATTTTAGTGTATGGAAATTCACCCACAGTTTATCACGTTGTTTTTTTCTCTTTTCATTATTAGCATTATAAGCGGTTGTACGCAACCAAATGAATACCCCGTTCCTGCGGAGTACGACCTTAATCATCCTGTAAAAATTGAGATGCCAACAGACCTCGATGAAATTTCAGGAATAATATATTATCCCAAAGACACCGCCATTTTTGCCGAAGGCGATGAGGCAGGGATATTATATAAAATATTTCCAAACAGGCATACCGAATTTCAAAAATGGAAATTTGGCAAGAATGCTGATTATGAAGACCTGCAATTAGCGGACAGCACGTTTTATATTCTTTCAAGCAAGGGCAATCTCGCAGCCATAAAATTTTATTCACCCGATTCACTCAATGTTGTAGGCTTTGAGTTTCCTGAAAAAGGAAATGAGTTTGAAAGCCTCTATTTTGATAAAGCGCAGAACAAGCTTATTATGCTCTGCAAAAATTGTAAGGATGATAAGAAAAGCGCCGTAAGCTCATGGGCATTCAATCTCTCAACCCAATTATTCGAGAGAGGCGCTCTTATTATTGACCCCAAAGATCTCGGGAAAAAGGAAAATGGAAAGAAGCTCAAATTCAAGCCCTCTGCAACAGCCATCAATCCGCTAACTAATGAATTATTTATTATTTCATCAGTGAATAAAATGCTTGTTATTGCAACTGCAACAGGTGAAGTAAAAAAAGTATATCCTTTAAATCCTGCACTCTATAAGCAACCCGAGGGTATTGCATTTACGTCTTCGGGTGATTTACTCATCTCCAATGAATCGGCAAAAGAAGGCCCGGCCAATATTCTTGTATTCAAACTTAAAAGAAAAAATTAATGAAACTGCTTGCTTTATTGAGTGCATTATTGTTTTTTTTTCATATCACAATTTTTGCGCAGGACGATTCTTTGCAATTGCGTGTTGTATTAATTGGTGATGCCGGTGATTTGCAAAAGGGAAGGCAATATGTGGTGTCTGCTGTAAAAAATAATATTAAGTTCGATGCTAAAACCAAGATTGTTTTTTTGGGTGATAATTTATATACAACCGGCTTGCCAGATGATTCTTACAAAACGTATGCGCTGGCTAAAGCCGTATTAGATTCTCAGGTAAACATTGCAAAAGGAACCCCTGCAAAAGTGTACTTTATACCCGGCAATCATGACTGGAATAAGATGCGCCCCGGTGGCTGGGATGCTATTGTAAGAGAGCAGCAGTATATTGATTTGCTGGGTGATAACAATGTAAAGTTTTATCCTGAAGATGGCTGCCCCGGTCCCGTTGAAGTTTCGTTGAGTAACGATGTAGTGCTCATCATCATTGACAGCGAATGGTGGCTCTATCCTTACGATAAACCGGGCATAGAATCAGACTGCGGCAATAAAACCAAAGAAGAAATATTAAGCCAGCTTGATAATATGCTTAGCAGAAATTCTAAAAAGCTGGTGCTCTTTGCCTGTCATCATCCCTTTAAAAGCTATGGCATTCATGGCGGATATTATACATGGAAGCAGCACCTGTTTCCTTTTACAGATGCAAAGCCAAATCTCTATATTCCTTTACCCGTAATTGGTTCTATATATCCTATCACACGCGGTGTATTTGGCACTCCGCAGGATTTAAGCCATCCCGCATATCAAAACATGATAAGAGATTTGCAGCGGATATTAAAAAATCATTCCAACGTAATTTTAATTGCAGGCCACGAGCATAATCTGCAGTTAATAAAAGACAGCAGCAACAATTATTCTATTATCAGTGGCGCAGGCACACATAAAACCCGTGTATCAAGCAACAAGCATGAATTGTATCACAAGCAGGCGAATGGATTTGCAACTCTTGAAATATCAAAAAACAAAAATGTAAATTTTAATTTTTATGAAGTGTATGGCGACTCAGTGAAACATGCTTATGATAGTTCGTTGGTGAACTTCTCTACATTACCGAAGGATCTTGCAGATACAGCCAAAGCCACACCTCCTGTACATTTTGAAGATAGTGTGATTATAGCAGCTAATGATAATTATAACAAAGCCAGTGGCTTCAAAAGATTTATTCTTGGCGATAATTACCGTAAAGAGTGGGCAACGCCGGTGCATTTAAAGCAGTTTGATATTAATACGCTCAACGGCGGATTTAAAATAATGAGCTTAGGCGGAGGAAGCAAAACCAAATCTTTGCGCCTGCAGGATAAAACGGGCAAAGAATTTACACTGCGCAGCATTAATAAAGATCCTGAAAATGCAATTCCTGAAAATCTTCGCAACACCATTGCACAGGATATGGTTCAGGATATGGTTTCCGCATCAAATCCTTATGCACCGCTTGTAGTGCCCCCCCTTGCAAAAGCATTACAGATTCCTGCACCCTCACCCACATTTTATTATATTCCCGAGCATCCCGGCTTTGGTATTTACGATGATAAATTCAAAAAAAACATTTGTCTTCTTGAAGAAAGAAATCCAATACCGAATGGAAGCGATAGCAATACCCGAAGCACTGCGAAAGTAATTTCAAAGCTTTTTGAGGATAATGATAACAGGGTAATTCAGGAGGAAGTTTTACGGGCACGCCTACTCGATATGCTGATAGGAGATTGGAACCGCCATTTCGACCAATGGCGCTGGGGCACATTCGATACTGGTAAAGGAAAAGTATATTACACCATTCCCCGCGACAGAGACGAGGCATTTTTTTATTCTGATGGCTTACTCATAAAAATGGTTTCCATGCATTTGCTTCCTTTCCTTAAAGGATTTCAATCAAACATTCAAAACATAAAATGGTTCAATTGGGAAGAGAGAGATTTCGACAGGTTATTTCTTAACCAGCTTAATGAACTGGACTGGCAAAAAACAATAACGCTTGTACAGCAAAACATTACAGACACCATTATTACCAATGCGGTGCATAAGATGCCCCCCGAAATTGTGGCTATTGACGGGGATGATATAATTAAAAAATTAAAAGACCGCAGGGATATATTACAAAAAGAGGGATTGAAGTATTACAACTTTTTAAGCAGAACGGTAAATATCGTGGGCAGTAATAAGAAAGAATATTTTCATGTATCAGGCGGGGGAAATCAATTGCAGGTAAATGTATATGGAAGAAAAAAAGGAATTGATACAGCATCACTGATGTATAGCAGAGCTTTCAATTCCCATCAAACAAAAGAAATACGATTATGGGGACTGAACAATGATGACATTTTCAAAATAGATTCAAATGCAAATGCACATATTAAGCTTAGAATTATTGGCGGAAAAGGAGATGATACTTTCAATATCAACGGGCAGGTTCGCAATTACATTTACGATTTGAATACTGAAAAAAATTACATAGTTCATGAAAGTCATTCAAAAAATCTTATCTCATCCGATCCCAATGTAAACGCCTATACAGCCACCGGTTTTAAATACAATATTATTCGTTTTCCCCGTCTTGATTTAGGATATAATGTTGATGATGGGTTATTGGTTGGCTTTGGTTTATTAAGGCGTACTTATAGTTTTAGAAAGGAGCCATTTGCTACGCAGCAAAAGCTCTTGGCATTAGATGCACTCAATAATAGATCGTACCAGTTTAAATACGAGGGAGAGTTTATACATGCAATTGGCAAAGAAGATGTATTGCTAAAAGGTGAATTTATAAATCCGGTGCTCAATAACTTTTTTGGGTTGGGCAATGAAACCCAAAAAGATGCTGATAAAAATTTGGATTTTTACAGAGTGCGTTATAAATATATCGAGGGTAATGCCCTTATACGTAAACGCTTTAATGATATACTCCATGTATCGGCAGGCCCTATGGTATATCATTACTGGAACAAATATGAAGATAATGCCGGGCGCATTCTTGCCAAGCCTTCTCAAATTGGATTAGACTCGGCAAACATCTATTCGCAGAAAACGTACATTGGCGGAAAGATTGATATCCTCATCAATAATCTTGACAATGTATTGCTGCCAACACGCGGCATTAACTGGCTTACCGAATTTACTTCATTAGGCGGATTAACAAAAACAAGCAAACCCTTTACAAGCCTTACAACAGATATGGCTGTGCATGCCGCTCTCACCGACCCCGCTAAAATTGTAGCCATATTAAAAGTAGGGGCGGGCCATATTTACAGCAAACATTACGAATATTTTCAGGCGCTTAATTTAGGCGCCAATAATTTTTTAAGAGGATTTAGAAAAGACCGTTTCTCCGGTAATTCTCTTTTCTATTCAAGCGTGGAAATAAGAATAAAACTTTTTGAATCGAATTCATATCTGTTTCCCGGACCTGTTGGTTTCATTGCATTCAATGATTTTGGACGCGTATGGCTGAAACAAGAAGATTCAAAAAAATGGCACGATGCTTATGGAGCCGGTCTTTATTATGCGGCATACAATTATGTACTTATCTCTGCTGCTATTGCTTTTTCACCCGAAGAAAAGTTATTTAATTTTTCTCTTGGCACCAAATTCAATATAACTTTCTAAATAAAATGTATGGATAACAATACAATTTATAAAAAATCAGAAGCTCATGTAATAGACTTATTTGAAAAAAACTACGATGAAAAATTAATTTTTCATAACCTGCAGCATACAAAAAAAGTGGTTGACAGAACTAAGGAAATAGCGGCTCATTATAATGTATCGGAAAAAGATATGCTGATTTTATATGTGGCAGGCTGGTTTCATGATACAGGATATTTGTTTACCGGTGCAGCAAAGCATGAAGAAAAAAGCGTTGAGCTAATGAAAAAGTTTATGGCCGATTATTCTTACGACGCCGATACAGTTAATGAAATAGAAAACTGCATCATGGCAACAAAGCTTCCGCGTAACCCAACAAATCTATTGCAGGAAATAATTTGCGATGCAGATACCTATCATTTGGCAACAAAAGATTTTAAGAAAACCAATAAGCAGGTGATGGAAGAATATAATTTGCATGAAGGAAAAATAGATAAGTATGAATGGGATGAGAAAGCTCTCGAAATGCTGAAACAGCACAGGTTTTATACTTCTTATTGCAGCGACTTGCTAAACGACAAAAAAAGAGAGAACATGAAAAAGCTTAAAAAGAAAGTAACTGAATATAATGAAAATGAAGGCAGCCTTAAAATTAATGAAGCAAACAGCCTTACTACCAAAGGCATTCAAACCATGCTGCGCCTTACTTCTGAAAATCATTTAAAGCTGAGCGATATGGCAGACAATAAGGCCAATATTCTTATATCGGTAAATGCCATTATTATTTCTGTTATCCTGGGCGTGTTATTGAGAAAGCTGCAGGAAGAGCCCTATCTCACTATTCCTACCGTTATCTTTTTATTATCATCTGTAAGCACAATTGTTATTTCCATTCTGGCTACACGCCCCAAAATTAGCGGCGGCACTTTCAGCGACCAGGATATCGCTGATAAAAAAACCAATTTATTGTTCTTTGGAAACTTTCACCATGCCCCTTTTGAGCAATACGATACAGCCATGAGAAAAATGATGAAAGACCCTGATTATTTATATGGCTCGCTCATAAAAGATATTTATATGCTGGGAGTGGTATTGGGCAGAAAGTATAAGCTTATACGTATTGCTTATTATATTTTTATGGTAGGCATTGTGGTTTCCGTTTTAGCATTTGCCATAGCCGTATTTTTTTTCAGCGGAGGCAGCGCAAGCTCTTCATCAGCTTTTCCTTTATAAATAAAATATAATGTTGTATAACCGCGAATTAAGCTGGCTGGGTTTTAACTTACGTGTATTGCACGAAGCAGCAGATAAGGATGTGCCGCTGTACGAAAGAATGAAATTTCTTTCTATCTTCTCTTCAAATCTCGATGAATTTTTCAGAGTTCGCTATCCTTATATACTTGCCATTGCAACGCTTGGAAAAAAAACACAGGTAAAAGCTACGGGGGGTTTGAATGATGATATACCTTCAAAAGTTCAGGCAGAAGTTAGCACGCAGTTAGAGTTGTATGGAAAAATTTTAAAAGAAGAAATAATTCCTGAGCTAAAAGAAAACGGAATCATCCTATATTATAACACACCTATTCTTCAAGAACATCTGCCCGAAATAAAAGAGATTTTTCTCTCTAATATTTTGTCATTTATTCAGCCGCTGTATTTAGATGGAAACATAAAGCAAAACTTTCTTCCAGAAAATAATAAATTATACTTCGCAGTTACGTTGAAAGATCCCGCACATGCGGGACTAAAACAGGCAGTAGTAAATATTCCCTCCGATAAGATGCAGCGCTTTTTTGTACTTACACCATACAATGATTTTGATTATGTAATTTTTATGGATGATATAATCCGGGAGAATTTACCAAGTCTGTTTCCCGGTATGGAAATAGAAGGCGTGTACAGTATAAAATTTAACAGGAATGCAGAACTGATGCTCGATAACGAATTCAGCGGAGACCTGCTGTTGAAAATTGAAAAGCAACTGCACAAAAGAGATTTCGGCGCTCCGTCAAGATTTTTATACGAAACAAGTATGCCCAGAAATGTGCAGTTGTTCCTCGCATCTGCATTCGATTTAAAATTTGAAGAAATGTTTGCAGGAGATCGTTATCACAATCTCAAAGATCTTTCTTCATTTCCTGAATTAAATAAAAATCTGTTGTACGAAAAATGGAAGCCGCTTGTATTGCCAGATATAATGGACTCAGGCGATATCTTTAATGTGCTCGATAAAAAAGATATTTTATTACACCTTCCTTATCAATCGTACAATCCTGTTTTATCTTTTTTTAACCAGGCTGCTGTTGACCCTGCAGTTACTGATATTTATATCACGCTTTATAGAGTAGCCGCAGAATCTCATATTGTAAATGCACTCATCAGCGCAGCAAAAAATGGAAAAAATGTTACTGCCTTTATCGAGTTAAAAGCAAGATTCGATGAAGCCAATAATATTCGCTGGGGAAGGCTGATGAAAGAAGCAGGCATCAAAATAATGTATAGCCTCCCGGAAATAAAAGTGCATTCAAAAATTGCTGTTGTAAAAAAACAATCCGGTTTGCAAACAGTGTCGTACTCTATTTTAAGCACCGGAAATTTTAATGAAATCACGGCACAGTTTTATACAGACCATGTGCTCATGACAAGCGACCCGTCTATCACGAATGAATTATACCGGCTTTTTAAATTTTTGCGAAAAGATGTCCTTGCCGGTACGGACGGGGATCACAAAGCGGAGGATATGAAAGAGAAATTAAGGTTTGAAAAATTACTCGTCTCGCAATTCAACATGTACGAACGTTTTCAAAAGCTGATTGATAGTGAAATTAAAAAAGCATCTTTAGGTGAAGAAGCAATGATAAGAATAAAGATTAATAATCTGGAAGAGGCTGGAATGATAAGCTCATTGTACAAGGCAAGCCATGCCGGCGTAAAAGTTCATTTGATAATACGAAGTATATGCTGCCTTATGCCTGGTGTGCCTGCATTAAGCGAAAACATCATTGTTAAAAGACTTGTTGACCGCTACCTGGAACACACACGTCTTTTTATTTTTGGCGCCGGCGATGCTGCAGAAGTAATCATGGGTTCAGCAGACTGGATGAATAGAAACCTGCACAGCCGCATTGAAGTGTGTGTGGCTATAAGCAATCATTCATGCAAAAAAGAATTGATTGATTATTTTGAAATTCAATGGAGCGATAATGATAAAATGGTGGAGCTTACCCAAAACATGGAACAGCATAAAGTAATCATGAATGGCTCTGAAAAAATTAACGCACAGCAAACAATTTATCACCATTTGCAACAAAGCTCATGAAATCTGCTAGCGCTCTGTTTTCAAAAATCAGCATGGTACGTAAATACCGTTTTAGAACCATACTGTTCATTGCTCTTTTTTGGACGCTTACAGATACCATTGTTGTTCTCACGTTTAATACACTGCCCGCAGAAAAAAATGGAAACGCAATTATAGTAAGAGAAGTAATTGTGTTTCTCATGAGCTTGTTGATGGGGTATCTTTTAATATCTGTATTAAGAAGAATATTCAGACATTATTATTTATGGGCAGGCTTCCTTGTAAAAAGTCTTATCTTAATAGTTGCAGCGTTTCTTATGAACCTGTTATTATCCACCGTTAATACGGTTTCAATATTAGGCTTACCGATAGGGCAGGCCTTTCATCAGTTTTATGGGGAATTATTTGATGTGGAGAGGCTGCTGCAAAAAATTTCGTTTTGGCTTATACTTTTTGTGGTAACTCAATTGATTATTGAAATAAATGAAAAATATTCTCCGGGTGTTTTTATGGACATATTAGTTGGAAAATATGTGGAGCCAAAAAATGAAAAAAGAATAGTGATGTTCATTGACCTGAAAGATTCAACCCCTATTGCTGAAAAATTAGGAAATGTGCAGAACTTTAAATTTATAAGAGAATTTATTTATCATGTATCTAATGCGCTGATAGAATATGGCGGAAGAATATATCAGTATGTAGGCGATGAAATAGTGGTTTCATGGTTATTCAGCACCGCAAATACTAAACAATGTATGAAAGCCCTTATAGAAGCGAGAAAAAATATTCAAAGAAACAGCGAGCATTTCAGAAGATATTATGATGGCATGGTGCCCGAGTTTCGTGCAGGCATTCATGTAGGAGAAGTAACAGTAGGTGAAATTGGCGTAATAAAAAAAGACCTTGCCATGAGCGGAGATACCATGAATACCACTGCAAGAATAAGAAGCGCCTGCAGCGAGCTAAATCAAAAGTTTATTGTATCAAAAGATTTTATTGACAACATTAGTCTCGAAGAGTGGCAAAAAGAAAGTCTCGGTAAGGTTGAATTAAAAGGAAAGGCAGATGAAATAGAGCTTTTTGCTCTTAAAATTTAAATCAACTTTTATTTAATGAATAGCATTGAGACAATCTTTTGGTTAAAACTCAAAATCCTCACCTGATTGATTAAATATTAAAAAACCTAAGAGTCAATTTTTGTGCTGCATTTAGCAGAGCAGCCATTGTGTTTATGAGGGAAAGCTCCTGGACGCTGTAGCAGACACAAGTGTAACCTTGCAGCAAGATTAATGAAAACATTATTATTGTTTTCAATTACTGACAATTACATTTATAGTTTGGGTAAAATATCTGATGCACCTTTCTACAGCTTGGGCTGATTATAAAAAACTTTTGCTTGCCTGATCAACAATTAAAAATTGTAATTTTAATTAATTCTCTATTGAACACTTCTTATGCAAATGAATCAGTGGGAGAGCATGACCACAGGCGATGAAAATGCTTTTCTGATTATTTATGAATTTCACTATCAAGCTCTTTTTTCTTATGGTTTTTCGCTTACAGCTAACATCGAATTAACTAAAGATTGCATTCAGGAATTGTTTCTCGAAATATGGAAAAAGCATATCACCATCAATAAAGAAGTTAAAAATGTGCGGTCCTATCTTTTTACATGGCTGAGGCGAAAAATATCGAAAGAATTAGCGAGGGTAAGTGATGAAAAAAACTTAAGCAAAAAGTTAGAAAGTGATTCTGAGTATATATTGCCTTATGAAGATCTGCTTATTGCATTTCAGCAATCTGAAGAAAATAAAAATAAACTTCGTGCAGCATTAAAGAAGCTTACAAGAAAACAACTCGAGATAATCAGATTAAAATTCTATGAAAACTTAAGCTATGCGGAGATAGCAGCCCAAACTTCTCTTACGCACCGCACGGTTTACAATCTTATTTATGAAGCAATACGTCATTTGCGGGAATGTATGCGGCTTCTTGTTTTTTTCTTTTAAAGTTCATTACCCCAGTTAACAAAACTGTTTTTGCACGGGAGGAAAAAATATTTCAAAAATAACTGGTAAAAATTCATCCATTGCCCCCACTACTATAAAAGACTACTTTAGGATTTAGGCTAATTCTTTAGTATAATTTAGCGATTGATATTTATTATGAAAACTTATTTTTACACACTATTCTTTTCCCTGCTCATTCCAATGGCAGGAAGATTAAGCGGGGGTTATAATAATAATAACTCACCCCCTTCTATACAATTTAATAGAACACTTCCGCCCAACTGCGATACCACTCCCTTTAATTGCAATCTCAATCTGGTAAACCCCATTTTTACTGACATTAAAACAACAGATGATTCGTTAATCTTTTATGGCAAGCCTGGTACCAGTTATTCGGATCGGGAATATTCCAGTTCAAATCCTCAGCTTGACGACTGCGGTGTAAATACACCTTGTGAAATAAACCCGGATAGCTCGCTCTATTTTTTTATAAGCTACCCCACAAAACCATCTTATTATTATACCTGCCCTTTGCCGGTAATATTCCTTTATCATCCGGGCGGTTTTTCTGATTGCAATAGTATAGCCTCCGGTATGCGACTGATAAGCCGTGAATTTGCTAAAAGAGGTTACATTTGCGTGGTGGCGGAATACCGAAGAGGCATAATCAAGGATACTACCTTAGCAACTACAAATCCAAACCCGAATGTGTATTATACCGGAGCTCCTCAACTGGGTGCCTTTTACAGGGGAGCGCAGGACGGTCCCGGAGCAATTAGAACTTTTATTAAATGGCAGCGGGATGGTGCTGATAATTATAGATTCAAGGCAGACACCAATAATATTTTTCTTGCCGGCTTTAGCGCAGGTGGCATGATTGCAATATTAACCGCTTATTATACTCAGAGCATGCTCAATGATATTTCAGAAAACATTCAGACTGCTTTAGGCCCGCGGGATATAGACTATTATGTTGGCGGAACTAATATTGAATACAAATCTAAAATAAAAGGCGTGCTTGCAGGCTGGGCCACGGCGTTTTTACCACTTAATGATGTAAATAATCCCAATAATTTTTTTTCACAAAATTCTAATAATGTGCCCATGATTGCTTTTCATGGCTATCTGGATCCTGTAAATCCTGTTAACACTGAGCCGGTATACTTTTCTCCTGCTGGAGACTCAAACAAGGCATATCATACCATTAAAAATTGTCTGAAGCCGGGGGTAGACTCTTTTAGCGTTACTCCAAGGGGAAAGGATCAACAGGGTAATCTGCGTATTGATGAATACCGGGGCGGTCCTCTTTATTACTATTATAACATATTCAACCAATTCAACACTCCGCCCATGGAGTGTTATATAGATTGCACGATGATGCATGGTTTAGACAGCAATGGTATTAACTTTCATAGTGAATTTGGCACGGGGCTTAGTAATCAGGATGATGTATTAACATATATTGCCCAGCGAACTGCCTGTTTTTTTCAGGCAATTCTCGGCGGCAATGCAAACAAGCTTGACCGGCGCCTTTTTTTCGAATGTGAAAATATGCGCTATGGGTGCGACACTAATGACAATCATGAAAGCTGCCCTCCAAATAATTGCAATTAAAATTTATTCCAAACTAAATTAAATTCTTCTTTATGAAACACACATTATCAATTTTAAGTTTTTTATTCCTTCTGTTTACTGCAACTGCCCAGCCTAATGCAACTGCTGCGGCAGCCCGCCCCGGTACATTAGATGAAACCTTTGGTGAAGGCGGCAAAGTTCTTTTAAGCGATATTACCGACATAAGCTCCATGGCACTGCAAAAAGATGGAAAAATAGTTGTAACTGCGTACAGCAACAGGGTTGTGCACAACAATGCGGTAATAAGATTTAACCAGGATGGCACATTGGATACAAGCTTTGGTAACTCCGGTTTTGTAGGGATAGATTTTAGAATTTATTCAGTGGCCGTACAGGATGATGGTAAAATAATAGCCGGCGGATTCAGAGATGATTATATGGGAGGCGACAACTACAACATTTATTTAGCAAGATTACTGCCGGATGGAAGCTTAGATAACAGCTTTGGAGAAAAGGGATATGTGCATGATGATTTTGGTAACCAGGAATTTTGCTACGATGTTCAAATTCAGCCTGACGGTAAAATTGTTGCTGCAGGAACATGGGAAATAGAATTTCCGGCTTTTGGAGATTTTATAATAGTGCGGTACATGGCTGATGGCAGTGTGGACAGTTCTTTTGGAGACAAAGGCAAAACAATTACAGATTTTGGACGGGGTGAAGGAATTGCAACAATAGCAATTCAGAGAGACAATAAAATTGTTGCAAGTGGCGGGTTTTATGATCCGGGATATCCTACAAACACCAAGTGCGCCTTTACAAGATACTTGCCGGATGGAACATTGGATTCCACCTTTGGTGACAAAGGGCAGAAGCTTATAAATATTACTTCTTCTGGTGATGCTATATACGAAATCGCAGCGCTTGAAGATGGCACCATACTTGGCGGCGGTTATGCAGGTCAAAATATTTTTGGTGAAAAACGGTCTTTGCTTTTGCTCTCCTTAAATGCCGATGGCAGCTTAAATAAAAATTTTGGTGATAATGGTGAAGTTATTACCAATTTCGATGGACAAACTTCAGGAGCAAATGCAATAGCAGTACAAAATGATGGCAAAATTATAGCAGTAGGCGGATGGTCTGCAATAGGTGATACTGTTGGCAGTTTTATAGTGGCGAGATTTTTGTCTGATGGAAGCTCTGATTCAGCATTTGGCATAAATGGTAAACAAACCACAAGCTTTGGCATATATTCCGAGGCAGCCAATGCTGTGGCTATACAAAAGGATGATAAAATAATTACTGCTGGAGAAGTTAGCAATTCATCAATCTCTTATTTAGCACTTGCCCGTTACAATGGAGACCCTCTTTCCAGAATTACCCGCATAAAGAGATGGATAAAGCACCATGTGCTTAATTTCCAGGATTTGCAAGCCAATAACAACACAGATTATTACAGCATAGAGCGCAGCAGTAATGGCAGCAGTGGTTTTACAGAAGTTGCAAGAATAGCATCAAGTCAAAATTCAAAATTAAAAAGTAAAAATACTTACAGCTATCAACTTCCGCAAACATCCAACATCCAACTTCCAACATCCAACGAACAATACTATCGCATAAAAGCAGTAGATAAAGATGGCAGTGTTGCATGCTCAGATGTGATAGCCGACCAGCAAACCAATCAATATATCAACCAATCAACTATTCAACTTTACCCTAATCCTGTAAAAGATGTACTGCATATAAGTGGTTTAAATGCATCTTCTAATACTTCTCTCTCTATACTTAATGAGCAGGGAAATTTATTAAGAAGCATGAATGTAAGTGCTGATACTTATGATTTGAATGTAAGTCAATTGAAACAGGGAACGTATTATTTGATGGTTGAAACAAATGGTAAGGTTAACACTCAAAAGTTTTTAAAAGAGTAATTTTAAATGCTTTCAATAATATAAATAAGATGCCTGACAAGGATTTCGAAAATTATCAGACAGAGGATTTTTTAACAGAGGATTCTTTTATAAGCTACTGCTTTCGTAAAAACATTGATGACCAGCTATTTTGGCACGAATGGCTGTTACAGCATCCTGAAAAAAAATTTTTGACAGAAGATGCAAAGGAAATGCTTCAAACGCTTTCCTTAAGGCTTCCTGAAAATGAATACCAGCAAGAATTAGAGCGAATAAGAACGGCAATAAGCTCAGAGAGCACACCCTTAACAAAAAGACCTTCTATCGTACGTTTTTTGAATTGGAACAAAGCCGGTGTAATTCACAAAAGCAAAAGAAAGAGACTGCTCAGATATCTCGTTCCAATAATACTTATTTTTTTTATTGGTGCATACCTTACCTTGCAGTATGGTAAAATTAATACCGGCGGCTTAATACAAACATTCAATAAAGGAAATGCGCCCCTGGTTTTTACACTTAGCGACAGCACCGTTGTAACACTGGTTTCTCATAGCACGTTGCATTATCCCAAAGCTTTTACAGATAAGGACCGAAATGTTTATCTTGATGGCGAGGCTGGCTTTCATGTTAGCCATAATGCAGTGCATCCTTTTAAAGTATATGAAGATGATCTTGTAGCGACCGTATTAGGAACAATATTCAATGTAAAAAAAATGAGCGGAGATTCAGCTATAGCAGTAGAATTGTTGCAGGGTAAGGTGAAGGTGGAAACGTTGAATACAGAAGGCTTAGCTGTACAATCAATGATATTAAACCCGAATGAAAAAGTAATATATAGTCACCGCGATAAACATTTATACAAAGAAACATTGGTGGGCAGAATGATGCCTGTACACAATATAGTATTTCAGCAGGATAATTTTGAAGCAATTGCTAAAAAGATCAAAGATGTTTTTGGTGTTACTGTTATCAATGAGAGTAATAAAAAAGACTGGCGTTTTACAGGTGAGTTCCATGATATTACCGTAAACGAAATTATAGAAAATATATGCCTGGCGGAGCAATTGAGCAGCCAGGTGAAAGGCGATACAATTTTAATAAAATAATAATGCATCAGCATTAAATAAACGCAAGCTGTCATGTGTAATTCTTCTTTAGAATACTTTAGATATGTATTCAAGGTAATAATTCTTCTTTGTTTTTCTTTACATAATACGAATGTTTCTAAAGCCAATTCATCCGGTCATTTTGATGAAGTTTATGTAACTATAAAAACGGATAATAATACTTTACTGCAAATTTTTAAGTTAGTTGAAAGCCAAACCGCTTTCTCCTTTGCTTACGATGAAAACGAAGTGGATGTTTCTCAAAAAATGATTGTAAAGACAGGGCAACGGCTCTTAAGTAGCTTACTCGATAATATTTCCACCCAAACCGGTTTGAAGTTTATACAAAAAAATTTTACAATCATTGTCAATGGTAAATCTCCGGGCCTTGAAAAGAATAAAGCAAATCAAAAATTGATTACTGTAAAAGGTGTAGTTAACGATGCAAATGGCAACCCCTTAGCCGGAGCTACAGTAGCTGTTAAAGGAACAAATATTAGTATATTAACCGATGCGCAGGGCAGCTTCTCTCTTACTATATCAGAGAATGCAGTGCTTGTCATTAGCTATGTGGGCTACAAGTCAAAAGAAGTTGCTGTGAATGGTCAATCAGTATTACAGATAAATATAGATGAGCTTAATAAGAGCCTGGATGAGGTAATAGTAGTAGGCTATCAAACGCAAAAGCGTTCTGAGATCACAGGCGCTGTTTCAAAAGTAAATGCTGAGGATATTGCTAAATTACCTGTAGGAAATGTAGACCAGGCACTACAGGGAAAAGCTGCAGGAGTTCGCATTACGCAATCTACAGGTCAGCCCGGTGAAGGTGTTGCCGTAAGAATTCGTGGCGTAGGTACTATCAATGATAATAATCCTTTATTTATTATTGATGGCATTCCTACAAAAGACGGCATCAATTTTCTTTCTCCAAACGATATTGAATCTATTACCGTTTTAAAGGATGCAGCTTCAGCAGCTATTTACGGCGCACGTTCTGCTAATGGTGTAATAGTGATCACCACAAAAAGCGGTAAAAAAGGAAAACCCCAGTTTAATTATTCAGGATACGCCGGTTTTCAAACACATGGAGATTTGCCCAAGATGACGAATACCGCTGAATACGTGGAATTATATAATGAAGCTGTTGTGAATGATAATATGGATATTACCAATCCTACTCTTAAGCGTAAGCCAATTCCCGATACTATAGATATGGCTGATACAGACTGGCTCGATGCAATTTTTCAGAAAGGAATAATAACGAGTCATCAACTCTCGGTTACGGGCGGTAATGATAAAACGCTTTATTACATTTCAGGAAATTATTTCCGGCAGGATGGAATTATCCTCAACTCATGGTATGAGCGTTACTCTATGCGTGCAAAATTAAATATTGATCTCACCAGTAAATTAAGTATAGCCAACAACATAAACCTTTCTTATTCTGATAAAAATATAATCGGCAGCTCAGGCGATGGCTATGGTGGCAATGGCGGAAGCGTGGTACGCTATGCATTGTTTCGCACACCTCCAATACCTGTTTACAATCCGGATGGTACTTATACTGATTTACCTGAATATCCTAATTTCTTCGGCGATGGCTATAACCCTGTTGCACTGGCAGAGAAAGCAGATAATAAAGAAAAACAATACCGTGTGTTCGGAGACTTTTATCTTGAATATAAAATTACCAGAGAACTAAAGTTTAAGACGGATGTTGGGATGGATGTAATTATTACAAATGCAAAGCGCTTTGATGAAAATTATGGAACCGATCTGCGTATCAATAATCCCAGCAGGCTCACCGTGAGCACCGCTACCAATTTGAATTTTATCTGGGGCAACACTCTCAGGTATAATAAAACATTTAATGGTGTTCACAATGTAAATGCGATTATAGGTACTGAAGCAATAAGTAATAAGAATACGATTCATGGAGGTTCAGACCATAATTTTCCTGAACAAATACCAAATTTGCGTTTTTTAGGTAATGGGCTAAGCATCTCTTCACAAGGTGTATTTGAAGGCGAACAGCGATGGGCGCTCTTTTCAATTTTTGGAAATGTGAATTATGGTTATGATAATCGTTACCTCGCATCATTCAATGTAAGGCGCGATGGTTCTTCCCGTTTTGCGGAAGCCAATCGTTATGGTACTTTTTTCTCAGGTTCTGCCGGCTGGAACATACATAATGAAAAATGGTTACAGGATAATATTCCCTCTGTTTCAAAGCTGAGGTTAAGAGCAAGCTTCGGGCAATTAGGTAACCAGGATATAGGCAATTATCCCTGGGCTTCTATTATTGGCAGAGGATATAATTATGTTTTTGGTGAGCCTCAGGCAAGCAATTCAGGTTACACTATTGCAAAACGTGGAAATGAAAATGTAAGATGGGAATCTTCTACACAGACTGATGTGGGGCTTGAAATAGGTGTGCTTAATGATAGATTGAATTTTACTGCAGATTATTTTATTAAAAAAACCTCAGACATGCTTATTCCCGTACCACTTCCATTAATAGGCGGCAGTGCTGCTCCCCCTACTGTTAATGCCGGTGATGTAGAGAACAAAGGCTTTGAGTTTGAGCTGAAATATAGAAATTACGATAACCGTCTCAGGTATGATCTCAATGCAAACTTCGCCACACTAAAAAATACGGTAACTTCTCTCAGCGATGGCTCTCCCATACCCGGAGGCCGCATTGATAATGGTGTGGATGCAACATTAACAACAGTGGGACAACCCATTGGTTCGTTTTATCTTCTTGAAATGGAAGGCATTTTTCAAAACGATGCTGACATATTCAAGAATGCTTATCAGGGTCCGTATATAAGACCAGGAGATGTAAAGTTCAAAGATCAAAATGCAGATGGAATAATTGATGAAAAGGACAGAAAATTTTTAGGGAGTGCTATCCCCAAATTTACTTATGGCTTTACTGCCAATCTTGAATACGGAAATTTTGATCTCTCTGTTTTCTTCCAGGGCTCGTATGGCAATAAGTTATACCTGCAGGTAAACCATGATATAGAAGGTTTTTATCGTGCTTTCAATTTAACGCAACGTGTGTATGATGAACGCTGGACCGGCGAAGGAACCAGCAACACAATGCCAAGAGTTTCATGGCTTGGTTCTACAAATAATAAAACGCCTTCCAGCCGCTTCCTTGAAGATGGTTCGTATGTGCGGTTGAAAAATTTGCAGATCGGTTATAATTTTCCGCAGCAACTTGTGAGGAAATGGCATATCAAGGGATTAAGAATTTATGTAACAGGGCAAAACCTGCTAACATTTACAAAGTACACAGGTCTTGACCCTGAAATGCATACAAGCGATAATCTTAATTCAGAAACGTACCGGGGCGATGTTGCTGCAGGCATTGATTGGGGAACTTATCCCAGTGCCCGCAGCTACATAGCAGGAGTAAATTTAAATTTCTAAAGGGTAAAAAATGTCGAGATATTTTTTTGAACCAGCTTCAGTATTTCATAGCAGCTTCGTTGTGCCTGTCCCGCCAACGGCGGGTTCACTCCCGTCCCAACCGGCATTCAGCCGGGCGGGCACTTGTATGTTCTCTTCTCTAATAATCAATAAATCATCAGTTGTGAGAAATAAACATTCACAATTTACAATTCACCATTCACCATTCACCCACTCATGAAAAAGTCTTTTGTTTATAGCGGATTAATTGCGCTTGTTTTTTTCACAATAACAGGATGCAAAAAATTTCTTACTACAGAAGTGGTAGGCGATTATTCCGAAACGGAATTTTATCAAACCGAAACACAGGCTCTGTTAGCTATCAATGCTGCTTATCAGCCTCTGGCTTTTTCTACTTCTCACAACCGTTTATGGGTATTTGGTGATGTGGCCTCTGATGATGCTGAGAAAGGTGGCGATGCGGGTGACGAGCCAGACATAGGATTAATTAATGATTTTAATATTAATCCCACCAATGGCAATCTCGAATTTGAGTGGCCATTATTATACGAAGGTATCACACGCTGCAATTTAGTGCTCGCTAAAGTGCCCCCGATAGAGATGGATAATGATCTTAAAACAAGAATATTAGCTGAAGCAAAATTTTTGCGCTCATGGTATTATTTTACGCTCATTAATATTTTCGGTGAAGTTCCGTTGGTGCTTGAACCTTTAAATGCAGATGAATTACAAATACCACAATCAACTATAGCTACTATATTTGAAACAGTTATTCAACCCGATCTTCTTGATGCCGCCTCTCATTTACCTGCCACATACTCCGGTGCAGATGTTGGTCGTGCTACAAGTGGTGCTGCCACTGCTTTGCTGGCAAAGGCATATTTATTTCAAGGTAAATGGAGTGAGGCAGCCAGCACCGCCAATGAAGTAATTACAAGCGGTCAATATAGCTTACTGCCTGTATATAGTGAGAATTTCAACGCCAATTTTGAAAATAACCAGGAGTCGGTTTTTGAGGTACAGCATTTAAGTCAGCAAGACCCATTTACCGGCAATGTGCTGAACCAATGGTTTGCCCCGAAAGCACCTGTTGATGCGGGTTATGACTTTAATGCGCCAACGCAGAATTTTGTTGATGAATTTGAAAAAACTATTGATAGCGTATATGATCCAAGATTAGATTATACTGTTGGGCGTGACGGTAAGCCCTGGTTTGATGGAAGAATTTTCAGCAAGGATTGGTCTCCCACCGGCTATCTTACAAAGAAGCATCAGCAGCCTCTTTCAGAAATTCCTCTAAACCTTAAAGGAGATGCTAATATTAATTATGTGGCTATACGTTATGCAGATGTTTTGCTTTGGTATGCAGAAGCGCTGAATGAAGCAGGGCGCAGCTCAGAAGCATTAGTGCCGTTGAATCAGGTGAGAAAGCGTGCCAGAGAAAGTTATCTTTATGATGCTTCATTACCCGGTTTCGGCACAATTCCTGTTGGTCTTTTGCCTGATGTTACCAATACTATTCAGTCTGTTGTGCGCATTGCTGTACAACATGAACGACGTGTAGAGCTTGGTTTTGAGTTTCATCGTTATTTCGACATTATACGCTATGGAGAAGCTTACGCTGACCAAGCTTTAGCCGACAAACCGAATTTTGACTATACTAAAAATAAATATTTTCCTATTCCTCAAAGTGAAAGAGACAGAAATCATGCTCTTCACTAATCAACTTTTTAAATAATCATAAAAATTTAACTATCATGACACACTCAATTCTTCGTTTTAAATCTTTCAAAAGTTCACTGCTTTGGATTTTTTTATTGGCAATAGCGGTTTTTGCCGCATGCAGTAAAGATTCTAATCCAACTCCGATACCTGTTGATAAAACTGCCCTGCAGGATTCAATTAATGCAGCTCAGTCATTACATGACGGAACGGTGGAAGGTACAAAACCCGGACAGTATGTAGTGGGCTCAAAAGCTGCTCTTCAAACAGCAATAGATGCGGCAAATGCAGTGTTAGCAGATCCAAACGCTACACAGCAGGAAGTAACCAGTGCCACTGCCAATCTTAGTGCAGCTATGGGCACTTATAGAGCAAATCTTATTACTGAAATTTCAGCAGCTAACCTTATGGGTTTTTGGAAAATGAATGGTAATACAAGTGACTCATCCGGAAATGGCCGTGATGGAACAATTACACAGGGACATGCGTATTTTGGAGCCGGAACACCAACACTTACCGCTGACCGTTTTGGACGGACCAATATGTGTTATCATTTCGACATGGGGGGAAATATAGAAGTGCCTTATGACATTGCACTGAATCCGCAACAGATGACGATTAGTCTTTGGAGTAAAAAGCAGCTATTGGGCAGAACGGTAAATACAGACACTTACACTTTACTGTCTTTGAAGCGTTGGTATGGATATAAGGTGCAATACCAGCGTGAAAACAAAATATTCTTTACTGTAAGGGCTTCAGATGGTACTGATTCAGCATACTATGATAGAGATAGTGATCCAACTGTATTAGATAATGAAGTTTGGTACCATGTAGTTGTTACTTTTAATGCGGGTACGATGAATTTTTATATAAATGGAGATTTGGTAAAATCATATACGGATACACCTTTCCCACCTGTAACTTTAACGAGTCCTATTGATTTTGTAATAGGTCAGGACCTGCCTACTAATCAATACTCTCTTGACAGCAACGATCCCTTCTATGTAAACTATGGCGGATATTTTACCGGAGACATTGACGATGTAATGTTTTACAATATAGTATTGACTGCTCCACAGGTTATGTCTATTTATGACAATCAAAAAACACTTTAATTGTTTTGGTTGATAAAAAAAAATCCCACAGCAAATTCAAAATGTTGTGGGATTTTTTAAACCCTTGTTTTGAAATTATTTTAATACCAATATTTAATAAAATTTAGTCCAAATTAAAATTGTATTATGCCGATAGAGTAGCTGTTCTAGGATCCCGCTTGGCGGGAGACTATTACAGATACCGTATCGGTATAACTCATTCTGAAGGGCAATTCTGTAAATCGAATATTACAGAAATAAAGCTTTGGATGGGAACATACTTCCATTTATAAAATTTAAAAATCTACTTATCATGACACGCTCAATTCTCCGTTTTAAATCTTTAAAAACTTCACTACTTTGGAGTTTGTTACTGGGAATAATTTTCGCTTCATGCAAAAAAGATTCCACACCCGCACCTGACAACAATGCGGAACTACAGGCAAAAGCGGCAACTGAAAAAAGCAGTTACGATGCAACAGTAGTGCCTCATCTTATAGGCTTTTGGAAATTCAATGGTAATCCAAATGATGCATCCGGCAGGGGTAACAATGGAACAGTTAAAAGGGGCCATGCTTATTTTGGAGCAGGTATTCCGGTTCTTACATCTGACCGTTTTGGCCGTGCTAATATGTGCTATCATTTTGATAAAGGCGGAAATATAGAAGTTCCCTATACTAAAAACCTTAATCCAAAACAAATGACAATCAGTCTTTGGTCAAAAAAACAGCTTTTGGGCAGAACATTAAATACCGATAGTTATTATTTAGTAGCAATGAATCGCTGGAATGGGTATAAGCTGCAATACCAGAGTCAGAACAAAATATTCTACACTGTAAAAGCAGTAGTTGGTTCAGACACAGTTTATTATGACCGTGATGATGAAACTGCTATATTAAATAATGAAGTTTGGTATCATGTGGCTGTTACTTTTAAACCTGGTGAAATGGATTTCTACATAAATGGTGATTTAGTAAAATCGTGGACTAATACACCTGGTACAGCGCTTTCAATTGCTGCTAATCCCATTAATTTTGTTATAGGACAGGACCTGCCTACTAATAAATATGTAACTGTTGATGATGGTACAGGAAGATTTTTTGTAAATTATGGTGGATTTTTTACGGGAGATATGGATGATGTTATGTTTTTTAATGCACCATTGACTGCACATCAGGTGAAATTAATTTATAATAATCAAAAGACTCTTTAATTTGATTTGTCGCCACGAAGGCCCCTCCGAACGGTTCATCCGGGCGGGCACAAAGACACAAAGTTGTTTATCTAAAGGCAGTGATTCTTAGTGCCTTTGCGTCTTTGTGGCAAGTGACAATTTAAAGTTGACATGACAATATTAAGAAACTCCCACAGCCACAATGGACGTGCGGGGTTTTTTTGTAAAGCTTTTTTCTCATTGATAATTATCTTTGGAAGCTGGTTGACATTGCATTAACTGGTTGAACCTCGCCTTATGTTTCTCTCTTTACGTTTATATATTATTTTAATTGCTTTTTTTCTTCTCACTGCTTGTAAAACACGGGAAGAAAAAAATAACCAATTACTTTTCTGGTGCTCAAATAATCCAAGAGAAATAAGTTTCTGTACCACACAAACTGAAGTATGGAATAATCAACACACCGCTAATACTATTCACATACAACCCGTGCCGGAAGGGCAATCCAGTGAAGAAGTTATCCTTGCTGCGGTGGTAGGAAAAACTACTCCTGATATTTATGCCAACATGTGGCAGGGGAATGTGGAGATGTATGCACGTGCAGGTGTTTTAATTCCGCTGGATACGTTAAAAGGTTTTCTGCAATTTATTCATGAGCGGTGCGACAGCACCGTTATTAAAGAAATTACCTCCATTGATGGGCACATTTATCAGGTGCCGTGGAAAGTAAATCCCTTCATGACTATCTATAATAAAAATCTTTTTACAGAAAATGGCATTACTGATCTGCCAAAAACATATAGCACCTACCTGAGCGAAGCCGAAACTTTTAAAAACAACAGCAAAAAAAATGGAACGCAAAAATGGTTTGGTTATACTGCTGTAAAAGAGATATGGTATGAGCGTCTTTTTAATTTTTATCCTTTGTATCTCGCTGCTTCCGGCGGTGCACCATTAATCGTAAATAATAAAGCAGCGTTTAATAATAAATATGCCATTGAAGTTTTTCGTTTCCTGCAAACCCTTTATACGAATGGATATTTTACAAGAGAAAATTTACAAGCTGCCAATGATCCGTTTGTTACTCAGCAGATCGTTACAAAATTCACCGGCCCCTGGGAAATAAATTTTTTATTGAGCATACCCGGCAGAAATTTCGGATTTGATTATTTTCCAATACCTGTTCCCGATGATCATGCAGGTCCCCTTTACACGTATGCTGATCCAAAAAATATTGTTGTGTTCAATACATGCAAACATCCGGAGGAAGCATGGAAGTTTATTCAAACACTCGTTGATAAACCGGGAGACTTGAAATTGTTAACTGTAACAGGTGAGTTGCCATACAGAAAAAATCTGGCTGCAGATATTTTTTACAACGACTTTTTTAAGCAAAATCCTATGCTGCTGCCATTTGCAAAACAGGTGTCATTTGTGAAAGGTGTTGATAATTGCGAAGTGATTGTTGAAGTGCTGGATATTATTTCACAGGAGTATGCAGCCTGTGTTATTTACGGAAAAAAAACACCTGAAAAAGCAATACAGGACGCAGAGGCATCAGTTAATTTATTGCTTGATGCTAATGCACCATCACCTAAAGGGAAGTGATAAACTGCCTGATAATTTATGCACCCTTATATTCACCACATAGGCACATAAAGCACATAGATAAAGCACACGGTGAACATTCAAAAGTCTATGTGCAACCTATGTTTCTATGATTCTTATGTGGTAAAATAAAACTCAAAACTCACGTTTGAACAATAAAAATTTACATATCGGAATTATAGGCGCCGGAGGTTTTGCTCACTTTGCAGCAAACGCATTTTTAAAAGTAACAGGGTTAAATATTGCTGCTGTAACTGACATCAATGAAAATGCTGCTGATGAATTGGCTTCAGAATTCAATGCAAAAGTATATGCGGATTATGAAACACTTTTAAAAGATACAAACATTGATCTTATATACATTGCCACGCCTCCGTTCTTACATTATCAGCAATCAAAAATGGCATTGATTGCAGGGAAGCATGTGATCTGTGAAAAGCCTGCTGCTTTATGTGTAAATGAAGCAGAAGAAATAGCAGCACTTGCTGCATCTGTTCAACTCCTTTATGCAGTTAACCTGATGCAGCGATATAATCCGTTATATGCAATTGTAAAAAATATTGTGGATGAAAAATTACTTGGCAATTTTCTGCATGGATTTTTTGAGAATTATGCGAGTGATGAAAATCTTGATTGCAATCATTGGTTTTGGGACGAAACAAAAAGCGGTGGCATATTCATAGAACATGGAGTTCATTTTTTCGACATGTTTTCAGGCTGGCTGGGTGAGGGGAAAGTAGTGAGTGCATTGCAATTGCAACGTTTTTCAGTTAATGAAAAGATCAATGACCGGGTGCAGGCAACGGTACTTTATAAAGAGGGAATCGTAAATTTTTATCATGGGTTTGATCAACCGAAAATATTAGACAGGCAGGAAATGAGATTGCAGTTTGAATATGGAGATATAACTTTATACGAATGGATTCCTGTAAAAATGAGATTGCATGGATTGTTTCAAAAAAAACAATTAGAAAGGCTTTGTGAATTACTGATAGATTTTTCAATTCAATACCACAGCGAATCATATTCACAGACGCAAAATGTAAAAGGAAGATTTTCTGAAATAATATTTGATGATCATGTAACAATAGAATATGGAAATGTTTTGGAAAAGCAGCATCGTTACCAGCAAATGCTCACAGCAATGATCGCTGATCAATGGAAGTGGATAAAAGATCGCAAACATGTTCGCATTATTGACCACACGAATGCAATAACATCATTAAAGACAGCAGAAGAAGCAACCCGGTTAGCGCAACAATTTTAATTTTAAATTGAAATGGATACAGCTCTTACAGTACAAAATAATCGGGAAAAAAAGCCCTTGTTTCAGCGTAAAAAAATATTGCCTTATGTGCTGGTATCACCATACCTGTTATTTCTAATTGTGTTTATTTTGTTTCCTGTGCTGTTTTGTTTTTTCCTCACCTTCAACAAATGGAACATTATTGCGCCTATGCATTTCATAGGTACAGATAATTATACACGCTTATTTCATGATAGATTATTTTGGACAGCCATTTGGAATACGGTGAAGTTTTTATTGGTGCACATTCCGCTTCAATTGATTGTTTCTTTGTTCTTAGCGCAATTACTTAACCAGAAGATAAGAGCCGTCTCTTTTTTCAGGGCATCTTTTTTTATGCCTGTGATTGTCTCAGGCGTAGTCATCACTATATTATGGCAGCAATTATTGGGCTTTGATGCAGGATTAATCAATCGCTCTCTTGTATCCGTTGGTTTGCAAAAAATAGGATGGCTGGTGAATCCTGATATTGCTATTTATTCTATTGCTATAATGGCTACATGGAAGAATGTCGGTTTATATGTTATTCTTTTTTTGGTTGGTTTGCAAACAGTGCCTCCGCAATATTATGAGGCAGCGAAACTGGAAGGAGCCACACGATGGCAGCAGTTTTATCACATCACATTGCCTATGATAAATCCAACAATTTTCATGGTGGTAATATTATCAACCATCGGCGGATTTTCTTTGTTCATCGAGCCGTATATTATGACAGGCGGAGGTCCAATGAATCAAACACTTTCAGCAGTACTTTACATTTATAAACAGGCCTTTCAATATTATAACATGGGATATTCAGCAACACTTGGATTTTTTTATGCTATAATAATCATGACGGTAGTAGTGCTGCAAAAAAAGTTTATTGAAAAGGAAGATTGATCAATGTGCTAATGTGCTAATATGCTAATATGCTGATGTGCAAATGTGCTAATGTAAAAGCCAATGCAGCAATGGTTTTATAAGAGTATAAAAAATTGAAACCAGATGAAAGATAAAATTTCTCTTCGAAAATTTTTAATGTATGCTGCATTGCTGATAGCTGCATTATCATTCATTTATCCTTTTATCTGGATGATGGGCGCAGCTTTTGCACCCATGAATGAGATTGGGAAAATGAGCTTATGGCCTTCGCATCCTACATGGGGAAATTTTAAAACAATGATTGAAAAAATTCCTATTGGTCGTTCCTTGATCAATAGTTTATTCGTAGCAACTCTTACTACTGCATTAGTAATGATGACGGGTTCAATGGTTGGATATGCTTTGGCAAAAATGAGATTCAGGGGAAGGCAGCTAATATTTTATGTGATTGTTTTCACTATGTCGCTGCCTTTTCAAATCACGCTGATACCTAATTATATTACGATGGTGAATTTGCATTTGGTTGATACTTTCCTTGCACTCATTATTCCATTTTCGGTTAGCGCATTTGCGATACTTATGTTTAGGCAGGCTTTCCAGGGTTTACCGCAGGCTTTGATTGATGCAGCACGACTTGATGGCTGCAATGAGTTTGAAATTATTTTCAGGGTGCTATGGCCCAATATAAAGCCAACATTGGTAACAGTCGCTATTCTCACGTTTATTGGCTCATGGAATGAAGTATTGTGGCCGCTGATTGTAATTCGTAATGAGCAATTAATGACGATGCCGCAATTGGTAACCTTATTCGCCGTAGGCGGAAGAGCAGATGCTCAATTAGGAGTTAAGATTGCCGCAGCGGTGTTATTGGCGCTTCCGGTGATGATTGCATTTCTTTTTTTCCAGAAATACTTTATTCAAAGCATGGCTTCAACTGGTTTGAAAGATTGATGATACATATTGCCACGCCTTTCAAGGCGTGGTAATTAAATGCATCTTTAGTTTCGGCTTTAGCCAAATAATAAGAAAGATTGGGCTAAAGCCCGAAAAATGTTTAGAATTTGTATCCCTGCCCTAAAGGACAGGGCAATAAACTTAAAGAATTTAATTAATGAATATCACTAAAAATTCTATCCGGTTACATGCTTCTTCAAAAAAAGTGATAACATATTTTTTGTATTTGCCGGGAAACAATCGTATCAGGAATGTTGTTAAGCGTGTAGAAGATTTGAAGGAGGAGGATGTAGATGGATGTATGGAAAAAGTTATGAAGGATTTCGCAGGTCGTCATCGCAATATCGAAAGAGTTTTTTTGAATCACTTCAGCAGGATAGAGGATCAGTATGAAAGCAGTCTCATACATTTATCTTCCAAAAAGAAATTATTGCTTGGCGCATTTTTCACGAAGGAGTATTCTATACAGGCAGCGGCGTTATTTAATCCTTCTATTGTTCCTCATCCCGATCAGCAATTCCTGAAGTTGGGCGAACAAAGATTTATAATGAGCCTGCGAGCCACCGGAGAGGGACATATTTCTTCGATTGTATTTCAAACGGGTATAGTAGATAATAAAACTAATATTACACTGGACAGTGCCTCGGGTTATTTTACCGCTTTGCAAAAAAAAAGCGATACAGAATATACAAAGGATTTTATTCGCAAATGTGCAGCGTCAAAGCTAGATTTTGATGAAAGCATTCTGGATGTTTTGCCAGAGTCTTTTTCTGCAGCAGAAGCAAATCATGTTTTCAAATCAATACAATCTGATAACCCCCGAATGATTGATTCCATTACTTTTTTTGAAACAATATTAGATACAAACTATGAGCTGGAACCATCGTATCATTTGCCTGTTAATGAAAAAGTAATTTTTCCAAATGCAAAAGCGGAACGCATGGGCATGGAGGATGTGCGTTTTGTAAAGTTTAGCGATGGAGAGCAAAGTTGTTATTATGGTACCTATACTGCTTATGATGGTAAACATATCAAAACTCAACTAATAGAAACAGGCGACTTTCATGTATTTAAGATTCGTTCATTATATGGTAACGCAGTATCTGATAAAGGCATGGCACTGTTCCCTGAAAAAGTAAATGGAAAATATGTGATGATTTCAAGACAGGGTGGAGAAACTATTAACATCATGTTTTCCGAAGATATTTATAAATGGGACAGCTTTCAGGTATTGATGGAGCCGTGCTATACATGGGAATTAGTTCAATTAGGTAATTGCGGCTCACCTGTAAAAACGGATAAAGGATGGCTGTTGCTTACGCATGGAGTAGGTGTAATGCGTACGTATGTTATAAGCGCCATCTTGCTTGATCTGCATGATCCTTCCCGCATCATAGGCAGGTTAGATAAACCACTTATTGAAGCAGATGAATCAGAACGGGAAGGTTATGTTCCTAATGTTGTTTATACCTGCGGCTTTATGCTTCATGGCGAACAATTGATTATTCCTTATGCAGTATCTGATTCTGCCACTGCCTTTGCAACAATCAGATTAGATGAAATATTAAATGAAATGAAATTTTAACTTCACACTATATGAAAAAAAGAATGCCAGGTAGAGTTTCTATGTATGTCTTTAATTTGATTTTAATGAGTGCCTGTACAAATTCATCAACCAGCCTGCCACCCCCATCTTCACAGGATACATTGTTGATTAATACAAGTCATCTTGATTATTTATATACGCCTGTTGTTTTTTCTGATGGCACCAATGCCGCAGGAGTTTACATTTATGCTGAGGCGCCCGATTACCATCTTGTAGAAGCAAGTGGTGAAGGCTTTACCTGCGTTGATGACGTTGCAAGAGCAGTGCTTGTTTATTTGCGCAGCACCAACTTTTCCACGGATACCTCTGTGCAGTCAAAAGCAATAAACCTGATAAAGTTCATTCTTGAGATGCAATCAACCAACGGCTACTTTTATAATTTTTTATTTAAAAACGGATTAATTAATAAAGCCGGCTCAACAAGTGTTGATAATCCCAACTGGTGGTCATGGAGAGCTTTGCAAACACTAACTGAAGCCCAGCCGTTCATAAATAACATAGATGCACAGCTCGCCGGTGAGATGGATATTGCTGTAAATAAATTAATAGCCAATATAAAAAGAGATTTTGTCAACATTCCTGAAACTACAAAAATTGTAAATGGTATTACTGTTCCCGAATGGTTGCCCGCAGGCAGCGGTACAGACCAGTCGGCGATTATGATTATTGGTTTAATTTCTTATTGCTCTGCTCACAATGATGATGTGATAAAAGATTATATAAGAAAGCTTGCAGATGGAATAGCGTTGATGCAGGCGGGTGATGCAGCGAATTATCCCTATGCATGTTTTTTAAGTTGGGAAAATATATGGCATGCTTATGGAAATCTGCAGGCTTATGCATTAATGCGGACAGGTATTTTTTTAAATGATCCGCAGTACACAACAAAAGCTATGGCTGAGATAGATAATTTTTATCCGTGGCTTTTGCAGAATGGTTTTAAGTCATCTTTTTCATTATCAAAAAGTGGCGACACATATCAAACATTGACTGATAAAGATTACGAGCAAATTGCTTATGGCATAGAGCCAATGGTTTTTGCTGCTGCCGAAGCATATAAGGAGACATGGCAGAATAAATACGCAGATATGGCCGGTCACATTGCGGCGTGGCTGTTAGGAGCTAATGATGCCGGCGTTAATATGTATGATACGGCTACCGGACGTTGTTTTGATGGCATTTCATCAGCGAGCAATATAAATCATAATTCCGGCGCCGAATCTACTATTGAAGCCTTGCTCACTTTACAAAAAGTAGAAGAATTTTCTGCTATAAAAACAGCGTTGAATAAATATAAGAAATAGTAGTGTGTAGTTGGTAATATTTTAGTGACCGGCTGTAGCATTTTTTAAATATTGGTTTTTAGTTCCGTTAGGAACTCATGGTGGGTAGCTAAACATGTCGCAAGCACCATGCGTCCCGAAGGGACGCTTCATACTTCGATATGAAATATCTACCCACAATTTGTTCCGGAGGAACACCATACAAAACTGAGCAGATCTGGATTAGGCATAAATAAAATAATCAATGAACAATAGTTTTATAGAATCTGACCGATTAATTTTTACACCTGATGATGTAGATTTATCATACTCGCCTTTAAAAAATATTTTTCAACAAACCACTTATGTATTAGGAACTTTTAATCCCGGCTTATGCCGTTTACCAAATGGCAATTTACTGATGATGGTGCGGGTAGCAGAGGCTTTATCAAATGCTGTTGTTAATGATAAAGTGCATTGCATCAGGTGGGATAAAGAAAAAGGATTCGTTACTGATGCATGGGCACTATCGGAAGTGAATATGCAAGACCCAAGAAAATTCCGGATAAATGCTTATGGGTTTCCTGTGTATGCATTAACTTCCTTATCATGGTTGTTGCCAGTTGAATTGAATGAAGATGGTTCCGCTGTAAAAGCAATTCATTATGATAAAATAATTTCTCCACAATTCACCAGCCAGGAATATGGAATAGAAGACGCAAGAATTTCGTTTGTGGATGATCGTTATTATATGACCAGTTGTTGTATAAGTTCAGAACGTCTTTCAACAATGTTGTATGTTTCTGCTGATGGCTTAAATTACCGCTGTCTTGGTATTGTGCTTGATCATCAAAATAAAGACATGTTATTATTCGAAGGGAAAATTAAGAATGCTTACTATGCATTAACACGCCCATTGGGTGAATGTTATTTCGCATCCGCAACTTCTTCTGCATTTCATCCCGGTGCATCCATTCAAATTGCAACTTCACCGGATCTGTTGCATTGGAAACCTGCTGACAGAGCGCTTCTGCGTGCACGTCGCTCCTCTTTATCCAATGTAAAAATTGGCGGAGGTACGCCACCAGTGCTTACACCAGGCGGTTGGCTAATGTTGTATCATGGAGTAGAAAATAAAGGAGAAGTAGGCATCTACCGCACCTTCTGGGCTTTGCTTGATAAAGATGATCCTTTAAACATTTTGCATCTCGAAGATGCAACGCCTTTGCTGGAAGCAAATCCTGAATTTACTTCCGTTATTAAAGATCAAATATATTTGGATGATGTTGTGTTTACGACAGGCATTGCAGCACATGGCGATGATTTTATTTTAGCATCAGGCGAATTAGATCTGGCTTGCCGTATTACAAGAATTTCAAAAAAATATTTTTCGGTATAACAACTTTGTAAATAAAAAAATCATGGCAGAAGTTTCATTGGCACAGATTTCCAAAATTTATCCCGGCAGTAAAAAGAAAACGGCAACACCCAAAACAATTGATGATATTTCTTTTACTGTGGCTGATAAAGAATTCATGGTAATTGTAGGACCTTCCGGTTGCGGCAAATCAACCCTGTTGCGCATGATTGCAGGACTGGAAGAAATTACTGAGGGAACCCTCAGTATTGATGGAAAAATAATCAATGATCTTGATCCGAGTGAAAGAGATATTGCAATGGTATTTCAGAACTATGCTTTATACCCGCACATGACTGTTTACGATAACATGGCTTTTGGATTGCGCTTAAAAAAATATAAGAAGGCTGAGATACGCGAACGAGTTATGCAAACAGCCCAATTACTCGAAATGGAGGAAGTGCTTGACCGAAAACCAAAAACCTTATCCGGCGGGCAGCGGCAAAGGGTTGCTATCGGCAGAGCAATCATCAGGAGACCGAAAGTATTTTTATTTGATGAGCCATTAAGTAATCTCGATGCTAAGCTTAGGAGTCAGATGCGCATTGAATTACAAAAGCTGCATCGCGAAATAAATGCCACAATGATCTATGTAACACATGATCAAACAGAAGCCATGACATTAGGAGACAGGATAGCTGTTTTAAACAAAGGCAAACTGATGCAATTAGATACACCTTTGCATTTATATAATAATCCTGCTAATAAATTTGTTGCAGGTTTCATAGGCTCGCCTACCATGAATTTTATTAAGGGTTCTATTCAATCGCAGGGAGATTATTATTTTATTGATGAATCAAAAAATTGTAAGATTGATTTAGGCTCCCTTCTTCCTGCACCATTAGAAAACTATATTAACAAACCTGTACAAACCGGCATAAGGCCGGAACATATTTCTTTTTGTGAAGATGACGACACTGCCTCTCTGCCTGATTGTACATTGAAAGTGATCGCGTACGAAAATATGGGAAATGAGCAGTTAGTATATCTTTCTTTAGCCAGCCAAACATTAATTGTTAGAAGAGCGCCCCGTGAAACTGTAGATGTTGGCAAAGAAAAAGAGATTCGGGTTTTGAAGGATAAAATTATTTATATAGATGAGCTAAGCGGCGAGGTAATTAATACCAATACTAATAAAATTTAGTCTGCCCCGATAGTTATTGCCCATAGAGTAAGTGTTATAGGATGCGCTTTTGAAAGCGGAGAGTATAAGAGATAAGTTTTTCATTTTGGGTTTTATTTTAAAATGGAATACTGATAAAAAATATTTACTACTGCCGAATCATTCGTTATAAATATTGTTCTTCCAATACCACCAGTTTAATTTCTTTTTGTCGTGTTGTTGTTCAGTTGCAAAATAAACTGCACAACGCAAAGTGTAGAGCATACAAATATTGTGTGTTGCACCAGTGATAGTGTTTAGCTTGTGATACAATACACCTGGATTTTTTTCTTTGAGGTCTGCAATACTTCTAATTCCAATATTCCAAAGATCAAGCGAACAAGCTTTGCCAATGCCAGGAATTGTTTGAAGTTGCTTTAATACTTTTTCTTTATGTGATATAGTTTTATTCATCTTCTGCAAAAGTCAAAATATAACCGTTGTTGTCTTTTATTGAAAACTCGATTGCCCTGGAAAATTAGAAGGTCGTATCATTTTATAATTTCCAAAAGTTTGAAGTTAATCCAACCTGTGCAAACATATTTTCTGCCACTTCTTTTGTTTTGCATTTAAAGTCTGTGTCAAGATAATTGCCGTACCAAATTTGGGCTAATTCCCAAACTTGCTCTATTAGCAAAACCTCGCCTTTCGGTTTTTTGTGTTGCTTACACCATTCGTCAATTTCATATTCGTTTTTAAATATCAGCATCATTGAACAAGTATACATTACATTGTCCCAAAACTTACTGGCTGGAATTGGAAAATGTACTACATAGTTTTTCTGAACAATTTCATTGTTTCTAATTTCAATTAAAAGGGGTTCTTCTTGTCCTTTCAGTTTTGTAAAAATGTCTGTGTCAGTCTTTGTTAATGAAGCAACACCAAACGAACATCAGGGACAATTACTCCACCACTGTTTGTCCTTGGTCTTAACCCAAAAAAGTGTCGGAAATAATGCAAATGGGTGAGCAACCCAAATATCAAAGGAGCTTGGGTGCAAAACAATGGCGTGGTTGCCTGCCAATGCGGATAAACCGTTCTGAATTTCGTTTTTGTCAATTTTTAGCAAGTCTGAAAGTTGTTCAACTGTTGGTGCAAACCCATTGTCAAAAATGAAGCGGTTTACCTGGTATCTAATTTTATTTTGTATGTCATCTGTCATATACGCATCTATATGTATTTAGTTTGTCGTAAAGAACACTTAGGGTTTGCCCTGCAAGGTGAGATAAATTTCTAATTCCGATATTCCATAAGTCAATTAAACAAGCCTTATCAATACCCGGTATTGATTGTAGCTGTCTTAAAGCTTTTTCTTTGTAATTGTTTTATTCATCTTACGCAACAGTTAAAACATAACCGTTTATATCTGTCTATTTTTATTTAGCAGCCCGTAATACATTAAGTCCACAATGTTTCCGCTTGTGGTTTTGTAGTCGTTGCGAATTGCATTTGTGCCGGTTGCGTCTTCATTGAAATTAAAAGTCACTGTTTTGATTGAGACAAGTTTTGATATAATTTTTTGTAGCAGGGCAATTGCAAATTGTTTTCTATTCCTTTAGCAACAACAAGACCTGTAATGGTTTCAAGCTCTGTTTGTTTTTTGTTTATGAAATCAACCTGCATGGATGAGGTGGTTTCATAAGGAAGTTTTTTCATCACTTCAAAATTGTTTTCAATAATAGTTGAGGGAATTACAATTTGCAGTTTATCAGCCAAAGTAATTAATTCATTCATCAGTGTTTTTAAATCTTTACTGTGTTGCTCACTTTCCAGAATTTTTCCAATGCTGATATTGAAAGCAGATGTGTAGGTAGCGATTGGAGAAAGAAACAAAAATTTCTCCCAAACTTTTTGCTGAATATTATCAATGAAGTTGCTGTTGATGTTTGCGTCTTTAAATATGTCGTCAATCCATTTTAATTCATCAACAGGAAAATCAGGATTGCCAAAAAATAAGTTATTGAATGCACCGCTTTGTTTCACAACTCCGGGAGCAATTATTTTTGAAGCGATGTAAACACAACCATACAGGCATTTTGTTTTTGGAAATACCTGTTTTAAAATGTCTGTATTGTTTACACCATTTAAGAGAGGAAGTAAAAAAGTTTCCTGATGAATATTTTGCTCAAACTGTTTTGCAATATCGTGCAGGTTAAATGCTTTGCAGCAAAAAATAATTAGATCTAATTTACCCAAATCTTTGGCACTACCGGATGCAAGTGTAGGAAATACAGTTACCGTTTCAGCGTCGGTAATGAGTTGCAAACCTTTTTCACGAATTGCATTTACGTGTTCGCCTCTTGCAAAAAAATAAATTTCTGTATCTGGTGATTGAAAGAAAGCATTGGCTAATTTACTTCCGTAATATCCGCCAACTCCGCCTAAACCAAGAATTGCAATTTTCTTCATTTAGTTATTTCGCAAGTGAATATTTCTGTTGTGAAGTTCCTTTAACTCTTTCAATGATTTTATTTGCTTCAAGGTCAAGCTTCACCCATTCAGTATGCCACTGAATTGAACCTTCAAATTTGATTTTATTCTTCTTAAAATCTTCGGCAACTGCATCCCATATTTCTGTATGGGTTGCTTCACTTTTTTTCTTTAAGTAATTCAAAAGAGCATTTTTTACAGTGTCATATTTTACTTTATCCATGCTCACGGCTTTTTTCCCTTCATGATGTTTGAGTTGAATTTTCTGTTCCATGTTATGATTGTTTTTTTTGTCCCAGTGAAAACCAGTTTCCAGAATCATCTTTCATTAATGCTTCAAAGCCGTAAAATTCTTTTGTCGGTGGTTTTTTAAACTCAACTCCTTTTGCTTTTAGTTCTTCGTAAGTTGCAAGCAAGTCGTTGCATTCAAATACTCCAAAACCAAAAGTTCCTTTGCTCACCAACTCTCTCATTTGTTCAGCAGATTCTTTGGTGAACATCATTCCTGCGTCAATTGACATTAAGGAAATTTCCAGGTCAGGTTGTTCGGGCGGGCAAACTGTTAGCCAGCGCATACCTTTTCCCATTGGTGCATCGGTGTGAACTTTAAAGCCGAGTTTGTTTACATAGAACTCATAAGCACTGTCCTGATTAAGCACAAAGATGCTGACATGATTTAATTTTGTAATCATCTTTTTATTTTTTTAATTGTGAGATGCAAAACTCCACAATCGTTTTCTATCACACTTCTTCAAAATTGCTATTGTTTGTCCAGCCTTTATTTTCTGCAAAACAGTTAGGAATATATTTTAAGGGTGTCTTTGCTATGTCAGCTTTAAGGGTTACCTGTTGTTGTTGGTATGCAGAAGGTGTTAAGCCAACTGTCCTTTTAAAAAGTCCGGTAAAAGAACTTATGCTGACAAACCCAACTGAATAACATACTTCTGAAACAGAAACAGCATTCTTCAAAAGCAATTTGGCATTTTCAATTCTTACAACAGTCAAATATTGATGCGGAGTTTTGTTGTAGATTGTTTTAAAAAGCCGGATGAAATGGAATTTAGAAAAGAATGCTTCGTCAGCAATATTGTCAAGGTCAATGTTGTCGCTAAAGTGTTCGTCAATAAACAGTTTCGCCTGAACAATTCGTCTGTATAAATATATTTTCAGATATTGTTCCATTGTCTGTTTGTACTAGTCAGTTTCATGTTAGCACTGACCCTATAAAATTACAGCTAACAAAGCAAACTGATAGATTGTTGTAAGCATCTTCATTCAACTGTTTTCTTTGGAATAGAAATTTTATCATAATTATACAATTCCGATTAGCCGCAAGCTGAAAGACGCAGTGATGCAAAAGGTTGTGAACAGGAAGTTCGTGAAAGGGTAGAATCCACCGCAAGGGTGGGTACAAAATGTCCCCCCATTGGCAAGCGTTTCATCCCGTTGCCGCATTTCGTTTTATGTATTGTTTCGGATCATTGTTACCGGTTAAAACAAGAATAACATCCTCCACTGCGAAATACCATTTTTGTTCGGTTTCATTCCAAACCGCTCTTATTTGTTTGCTTTCAAATAATTTGATATTGCCCATAGGGTTTTTATTTTAGCTTGATAATATCTGGTCTTGTGAATTCAAACCAATGTTTGTATTTGCTTGATGTAATTGAAGTCCGCAATCCTGCCTGCCGGCAGGCAGGTTTATTTGTTCAGCTAATGTTATGCCTCCTTTGCGTTCTGTAAATAAATTTCTTCTTTCTATTTCGTTGGCTATTGTTTGAAAGGTGGCTGTTTGGTTTGGTTGTTTCAATAAAACAACTGCAACTGCTTCGTGAAGTGTGAGTAGGTTTTTCATTTGTTAAAGATAATTTGTGCCTTTCAAATGTGCTTACACCTGTAGGTGGGCTTAAAATAGTTTTGTTTGAATTTCTTTTTTTGGATGAAAAGTTCCAATAATGATGAAGGGATTTAATGAAACATAATGATGCACTTGTGTTGTTCCTAAAAAGAAATGAAGTTCTTTTGTTTTTGCAAAGTCGTCAAAGTATTTTTTTCTTACATCTGCAATCGCTTTTTCTTCGTTGCCTTCATGTCTCGCAAGGCAGTTCCAATAAAGCTGCCCAATTTCCCAATCTTCAATCATCAATTGACTTTTCTTTCCCTGATTATCTGTAAACACATAAGAGAATTTGTAAGGCAGTTTTTGCACCACTTCAAATTTTCCTTCTGCGTTAGTTTCAAAAAGATTTAGTTGATTAAGCTTTGCAAGTTTGTCTTTGTCCCATTCACGTTCAACTTGCTCTACAGTGAATTCTAAAATTTCTGTCGGTTTGAAAACAGCAAGTGAAGTGCAAATATTTTTGTCCTTTGCTTCTGCAATTAATTCACTGAGGTTATAATAAATTTTCCCCAAGGCAATCTGCTTTCTTTCTTCCCAATTTTTGTCAGTATCAATATGTCCTGTGATTTTTATCTCGCTGTCGTGCGAATATGGTCGGTAACTTTCTGGTCTGAAGTCGCTCTCATTCTTCACCAAATCAACCTCTATCCAGTCATATTTTTTGTATTGCTCGTTGTATGATTTTTTCCGGAATGGCACAGGATAAATTCTAATCCATGTTCCGTCATCACGGAAGCCTGCCGTGCATACCAATTCATCATACTTTGTTGAAAGTGTCGGATATGTTTTTACAGTAATTAAAACTTTTGTCAATGCCATTTCAAATATGTTTTACTTCATACTCAAAGCCGGGCAAGGCTTCAATAGCTTCTGCTAAATGTTTTCGGTGGCATTGACAAATATCGGCTTCAAAACAGGTTAAAGCAATACGTTTATATTGTTTGAGTAAATTTAAAATACTTGTTTGTGTTGACTTAGTTTTAATCAAATTGTTTTTACGATATTCTGCAAACAATTTATCGTAATCGGTTTGTCTATTCAATTCCTGTCTTTGTTCTGACTGTATGCCCACTTCTGGAAAATGAATGTATTGTATGCCCAAACTTTCGCAATATCTTTTTAACTGGCTTTTACTAAAACCATATTTCATGCTCAAAGGATTATTGCGAACATCCACTAAAACTTTTACGTCATTTTTGAGTAAGCGAACTAAATATTCTTCCAGAGAAATTCCTTCATAGCCAATGGTAAATAAAATGGTCTCGCTACTCTTGGGTTTCGCATCATTTACTTTTTGCAATTCTGTTTTGCTCAGAATATCTCCAGCTGCTTCACTTCGTGTAGCGTAAAAAGGAAAATTTAAATAAGTGTGTTTCATTAAAGCTCTTGCACCCATTGCTCCGTAATTAGTTTTTACTTCCTGTAAAAGCTTTTTGTCATCGGGTTTCAGTTGTTTCAGGAAATCAGTTTTATCTTTTTTGATATAGCTGATATTGTCAGAAGCAAGAAGTTGCCTTGTTACCATAGTTGTTAAATCAGCATTGGCAGAGTAGGAGTAGCAACCAAATTTGTAAGGAATAAAATCATACTCAGCTTTTGTTTGCAGTTGAGTAAAAAGAAAAAGTAGTTTTTGCAGACGAATTTTTTCAAGTTCGTCTTCAAATAATTGTAGCAAAGCCAATATTATTTTTCGTCTGTAAAACATAATGCAAAACTATGGTTTCTATCGACCGTTTCATTACAATTACTTCATAAAAGATTAGTTATTCAGAATTAAAATAAGTTATTGAGAATTAAAAATTGAGAGTTATGTCCCAGGACTTTGAAAGAAAGAATGTAAAACCATTTTAACTGCCTTCCTTGCATCTTCTTCCATTTTGTTTCTCTTGTAATATTGGTCATCCATAATTAAAAGGGGGCTTTCAATATTTAAATGGACATACCTATTTCGGAGTTTACGTAACCAATCGATATTGCTCCCGGAAAAATATTTACTCAATAATTCTGCAGTTCCAATTTTATTATCACAAGCTTCAGTTTCTCTTAATTGTGCGTCTATTATTGAAATGGAGAGAATAATTATAGCTATCCACGCTCCTGAACAAAAACAGCACTGTAAATCTACAAGAAGCGCTGTGGCGTGGTCGCTTACCAGATAGCTTGCTAATGGATGTTGAGCTGATTCCAACTCGTTTTCAAACCATTCTTTTCTATCTTCCCAAACTTTATTATCAGGATGCTCTAAATGCTCCATAATTCATTTAAGATTTATTGTCATAATTACAAAGTAATCGTGTTTACAATTCCCCCCTAAACACCTTATCCAAAAGTGAAGGCAGTAATTCTTTTAATTCTTTTTCTGTTTGGCTTTGATGATTTTTGATAACGTTTACTTTGTGTAACAATTCTACAAATTCTTCTTGCTCGATAACATCAGGAACCGGAATCTTTATTCTCATTAGTTTATCCAAACCTAAAGTTTTGTTTCTGCCTGCCCCGCCCGGACTGCAGGCATTAATATCTTCCAAACCTTTTGGAGAAAGAAAATGAAAACATAAAAATTCTGTCATTGCTTTTTCTTTATCTGCTACACAAGAAATAAAACGGTGTGAACCGTAACGGTCATTATCTTCTTCGGTTGCAACTGCAATTCCACCTTCCCAAGCAAACACATTACTAAAAACCAAATCGCCTTTTTTGATTTGAAATATTTCTTTCGTTGCAACTTCCAAACCTGTTAATGCAGGTTTATGAAATGTGCCTTTGCCAAAACACCTTATCCCTAATTCGGGATACAATTCTTCTTCGTTTAGTTTTACTTCTCTCCTAATTATCGGTGCAACCTCTTTCATTGGCAACCATTCTGCATCTTCAATCAGTTCAGTGTATTTGCTGAAAAGTAAATTATTGATGTCTTTACTTTGCTCTGCTCTTAATTTTTTTATCAGTTCAAGTTTGGTTTTTACACTTTCAATTTTTGAAACAATGCGTTGTTGTTCTGTTATAAGCGCAAGAGGAATTTCATAACCTAAAACGTGGTAAGGTCTTATAGCTGCATAGTTCGTTGAACCCTTTGCTTCAACTTGTGAAAGAAACCAAGGCTGTTGCAAGCAGTATTCTAAATATTTTTTTTCAATAGCTTCTTCGTTTATTTCATAAAGAAAATAATGACTACTCACAACTGCTCCTTCTAATTCTGCTGGCACAATTCCATAACCTCCAAATCTTGCATCCATTTCGGCAAAAATTAAATCGCCACTTTTACAAATCTGTTGCTCTTTCGTTTTAATTTCCAATCCTTCTTTTTCTTCTCTCAAAACAACACCTAACGCTTTAGTTTGAACACGGCAAAGTTTGTATCGCTGAAAGTCATCAATATTAATGAATTCACTGCGGTAATTAATTACCTCACCTAATTTTATTTTCTCCCAACCATGCTTCATTACTAACTGTTGTTTGAATTGTGCTTTCAATTTCTTTCATCAATTGCATTACTCTTTTTTCTTTTTCCATTATTGAATTAATCAACTCAGTTGGTTCACGATATTCAAACTCACCTTTACGATTTGGGTTTTTCAAATCCAAATTTACATTCAGCAATTTGCCTTCATCATTTGTCTGCAAAACATCTTTTAGTTTTACTTTCCAGGCATTGTCATTTTCCTTTCTCTTGTTCCACCATTCTTTTATTTCGGCAAACTCTTCATTCTGTATCGGTCTTGTCTTGCTATATTTTTTTCTTTCGGTTGGCGGCAGCAATTCGTAATACCAAATTTCTTTTGTAGGTTCGCCATGCTCAAAAAACAATAAGTTACATGGTATATCAGTGTAAGGTGCAAAGATGCCTTCGCCTAAACGAACCACAGTATGCAGCTTAAATTCATCAACCAATTGTTTCTTTACTCTTGCTGCAATGCCCGGCGCAAACAACGTTCCGTGCGGCACAACTATAGCAGCTCTGCCGCCCCTTGCATCCGGCTTTCTGCGTTTCAGTTTTCGCATGATAAGCTGCAGAAAAAGTAAAGCGGTTTCTGATGTTTTTTTATCATCAGGAAAATTATTTAAGATGCCTCTTTCTTCTTCGCCGCCAAATGGCGGATTGGTAAGAATAATATCAACCCTCTCTTTGTCGCCAATATCACGGAGCGGTGTACGCAAACTATTTCCGCTGTCAATGTTGGGATAATTCAAACCATGCAACAACAAATTCATTTGGCAAAGCAGGTAGGGCAATGGTTTTGCTTCGCCACCAATGATAGAATTATTTTGTATAATTTCCTGCTGCTCTATTGTTTTCGCCTGCTTTTTTAAATGTTCAAACGCTGCAACTAAAAATCCTCCTGTGCCCGCTGCGGGGTCAAGAACTGTTTCGCCAATTTTCGGGTCAAGCATTTCCATCATAAATTTCACAACCGGACGTGGTGTGTAAAATTCTCCTGCATCACCACTTGCATCTCTCATTTCTTTTAAAATACTTTCATACAAATGGGATAGCGTATTTACTTCTTCGTTGTTTGTAAAATGTATTTCATCAATCTTGTTTATTACATCACGCAACAAATAACCGTTAATCATTCTGTTTGTAACGCCTTTAAAAACAGTTGCAATTACATCTTTACGTTCTGTTCCTGTTTCGCTTTGCAAACCACGCAAATAATAAAGCAACCCTGTACGTTCAATTCCGTCAGCCAATTTTACATTTTCATTGTTAATGAAAGCAATTAAATCATCGCCTGTAAGGTTTTTATCTTTTGCCCAATCCCTCCAACGATAAGGCTCATCAATTGCAGGTTTGTATTTTTTATTTTTCAGTGCTGCCTGTGTTTCCTGTAAGTTCTCATTATCATCTAAGAATTTCAGAAACATAATCCATGTGAGCATAGGCAAACGGTCTGCATCACCATTCATGCCTTTGTCTTTCCGCATTATATTCCGGCAGCTTTTAATGATACCTGATAAGCTTTGTGCCGGTGTCTCAACCTTTATTACATTGATTTTCTTGATTGAAGGATTGCCGACCTTGATTGACCCTGATTGAAGGATTGAAGGATTAATTTGATTATTTTTTGTTTTCGTCATTGATTATTTTGTTGTTGTGCACTCTTTTGTATTCTAAACTTTTTGCTCCGAAATTAATGAGCAAACCAATTTCCATTTTGTATGCTTCTAAATGGTTTAATACTTGCGAAATATTTCCATCTTCCAATAATTTTATTGCTTTCAATTCAACCATTATTTTTTCCTTCACAAAAAAATCCACTCTTCTTTTACCTACCAATTCATCTCTGTAATAAATAGGCATTTCCATTTCTTTCAAAAAATTTAGCCCTGCCAATTTCATTTCAATAGCCAATGCTCTTTGGGAAGCTACTTCGGGAAATCCATTACCCAAACGCTTATGCACTTCCATTGCACAACCGATAACTTTATGTGTTACATCTTGTACAGCATAATCAAGAAATCATTTAATCTTTTTAATTATGGTTTATATTTTCAAAGCATTTGGCAGCATCAGTAAAAACGGAATGCTCTTTTCATACTTCACTTCATAGTAGTTTACACCTAATTGCAAATTTTTATAATAGACGGCTCTGTTATCCCAATAATTTTTTTCGGATGTAATGCACCAGGCATTTTCGCCAATCCCGAAGCATCGGGATAAAAACCATTTTTCAAGTAACCGGGTTGCTCTTCCGTTTCCATCCACAAAAGGGTGAATGTTTACAAACACCAAATGAATGTATGCAGCGTAATAAAATATTTCTTCGGCTGTCAATTTGCTTTTCATCAAAAGAGAAATATCATCAAACAATTTTTCCAATTCGGGCTTTATAAGTTCGGGTTCAATAGCCAAAAAAATCAATCGTCCTTCGCTTCTCACCCCCACTCTTACTTTACGGATTTTACCCCGTTCTTTTTTTACGAGAATGGATTGTGTGATTAGTTCATGTGCTTTCAAAATATTATCAAGCGACAAATCATTTTCCCTGGCAAACTGATATGCAGCAATCAATTCTTCAATCTCTTTTATCTCTTTTGTTTTAAGATGAAGATTGTGTTCGCTTGCTTTTAAATAAGTGTCAAAATTTACTGTGTTGCCTTCAATATTTGATGAATGGACAGCAGAGTTTGCAATGTAAAATTTAAAATCGTCAACACTTTGCGGTTTGTTTTTTAAAAGAGCAAGCGCCTTCTCTATATCAATTTGCAGTTGCTTTTTATACTCTGTAAAATAATCTGACTTCAATATTTTTAAGTTCATTGCTTTATTTTTTATGCTGCTTCTGCGTAAAGCAAAGTTTGCAGTTGTGCAATAGCATGTTTGTATTTGTCTATCCCTCCAAACTCATTTACAATTTCAATAGTGTTTCCTTGTTGTGCAATTGGTTCAACTGAAATAATATCGGGTCTTATTTGGTTTAATCCGAAGTCAACATACTTTTCTAAAATCATTTGCAAAACCTGCTGCGCTTTTTGGCTGTATTGTGAAAAAAAATCTGTTTTATTTTTTTTCAGAAGTTCAGCTCTTTGTTTTCGTGTTTTTGGTTTCAAGTCGTAGGCTACAAAACAAAGTAAATCAAACGGGTCAACTTCTTTTTGTTTTGTAATTTCCATAAGTTGCTCAATTGAAATTCCGTTGTTCTCTAATTGCTCAAAGATTTGTTTCCTTTCTTCCAAATTATTCCAATGGCTTTTGAAATCAGTTGCACTTGGAAACATTGTTTTAATTTTTTCCTTGGCATATTGCGAAAGCTGAACAGTAATTAATCTGCCGCTAACAGGGTCAATGATTTGAATTGTTTCAACTGCAATTCCCGTTTCACCTTCTGTTACATAATATTTTCTTCTGTAGTTCTCGCCTCCATCATCATGTAATTGAAAATCTTCATCCCGATAGTTATCGGGATCATCATAAGCAGGTGGTTCCGGAAATTCTTCATAAGTGCCGGGAATAGTTTCGCCGTTGTTATCAATTTCTTCTTCGGTAATCAATGGTGGTTCGCCATCAAAATCCGGGTCGGCAAAATTTCTTGTTGCACTTCCTGTATAATCAAGAATTGTAAAAAATAATTTTTGTTTGTCGTCTCTTACTCTTGTTCCCCTGCCGATGATTTGTTTAAACTCTGTCATTGAATTTACCAAACGAAACAAAACAATGTTCTTGCAGGTCTGCACATCTACACCTGTGCTTAACAGCCGTGAAGTGGTTACGATAACAGGGATAGGTTCGTCAATGTCCATAAACTTGCCCAGGTGTCCTTTGCCAATTTCTTTTTCATCAGAAACAATTCTTACAACATAATCGGGATACTGAATTACCAGGTCGGTGTTTAAGTTGCTCAGCTCTCTGCGGAAATGGTCTGCATGTTCCTGGTTTACACAAAACACAATCGTCTTGTCAAACCTTCCGTTCTTCACTAAGAAATCGTTGAGATGTTTTACAACTGCTTTTGTTCTCGGCAAATGAGAAAGCGTATTTTCAAAATCGGGAGTTAAATAAATTTCGTCAGGAATTAATTCTCCGTTTGCATCCAACTGCCCTTCCTGCGGTCTGAAGCCTGTTGCATCGGGTTCGGGAACTACACGATGCACAATGTATGGAGCTAAAAATCCATCTTCAATTCCCTGTCGCAAACTATATGTATAAAGTGGATTACCAAAATAAGCGTAAGTATCTTTATTATCATCCCGCAATGGAGTTGCAGTTAAACCAAGTTGTACAGATTGATTGAAGTAATCTAAAATAACTCTCCAATTACTATCGTCTGTTGCGCTTCCACGATGGCACTCGTCAATTACAATCAAGTCAAAAAAATCTGTTGGCAAACTTCGGAATGCACCAACTCTGTTGCTGTCCTCTGCCAAAGACTGATAAGTAGAAAAATAAATTTCCCTGCTGCTTGGCAAACCTTCGTCAGGAACTAAACATCTTGCATCACCAAACAAAGCAAAATCTTTTGCATGTGGGTCGCTAACTAAAATGCTTCTGTCTGCAAGGAATAATATTTTTGGTCTGCGATGTTCTCCTTTTGTGTTCCAACGGTTGTTCCAAAGTTTATAAATAATTTGAAATGCAACTGTTGTTTTTCCTGTGCCTGTTGCAAGAGTTAGTAATGCTCTGCGTTTGCCTTCAAGAATTGCTTTGATTGCTTTATTAATTGCGATTTGCTGGTAGTAGCGGGTTTCCTTTCCCGGTGTTGCAACAAATGGCTTTAAAAATATTTCCTGAATTTCTGTTTTAAGAGGTTCAATGGAATTTAATCTGTTCCATAATTCTGTTGCTGTTGGGAATTTTTCAATGTTGGTTTCAAGTCCGGTAATGAAATTAAATTCCAAAATTTCTTTTCCATTTGTTGCATAAGCGAATTTCAGTCCAAGGATTTGAGCATAGTCTTTTGCTTGCTGCATCCCTTCGGCTGCTGTTTTGTAATGTCGCTTAGCTTCAACAACTGCAATTAAAAAATTCTGTGTGTAGCGAAGAAGATAATCAGCTTTCTTTGCTTTTTTTCTCCTACCAATTCTACCGATAACAATAATTTTTCCTGCGGTGAAAGGTCGCTGCTCCATGATTTGCTCATCAGTCCAATTGCTTTCATCTTTCAGTTTTGGCAATACATATTTTCGGCATGTGTCTGCTTCGCTGTCATCATCTATTATATGAATAATTGGCTCTGCCATTTTCTGTTTATACTAAAGTTCCCAAGATACAAATTATGTTCTTGGTGTCGACAGATTTGGCAGTCTTGTAAGTTTCGTTTTATTTTTGGCTTTCTGCCGTTCAAATAGTAGTTAATACCATCATTAGAAAAAAATTAAACCGAAACAATGGAGTAAAGTATTGCTTAAAGGGTAGTCTAAGTTGGTTTACTACAGTTGCTTATTCCAACCCGCAAGCGCAAGTTGTTACTTCCCTTGTAACCATGTAGTCGCTGTTTTCAACTTGTATATGCGTGGTGCAGGGCATACAAGGGTCGAAGCTGCGGATGGCTCGTAAGATGTCAATGCCTTTGAATTTTTTGTCGGGATTACCGGGGTCAACATTCTCAAGAATGGGTGTGTTTAATACTGCTTCTTCATAAGGACCTGGAGTGCCCCAGGGTGTATTAGGAGAAGCATTCATTGTAGATGGTGTAAGTATCTGGTAATTGGAAATGGCGCCATCATCAATGATTAAGTGGTGCGTTAAAAAGCCGCGGCCCGCCCCCCAAAAACCAACGCCTATTTGCGTGCCTTTTTTGGGAATGGTAAATGGTGTGCTCATGCTGGTTTCGCCTTTGCGCAAAAGGTCTTGCGCCATGTACCAATTGTCGAGAGCAACCAATGCCGAATATGGAATGCAGAAAGCTCTTGCCCTGTTGCGTTCAAAAGCATTCCATACTTTAGGGATGTGCCACTCCATAGTAGTAGCGGGCAGGTTGTGTTTGGGCATGTGTAAAATCATGCTGTGACCTGTTGGTTCTACAAACCTGCGGGAAACCACTTTATTGGCTTTGGCAGTTATGTACAAACGTGCATAAGCACCGGCTTCCACCGAATTGCGGTCCCATGTGGGGCAGGTATCCCATGTATAACGGTCACGCCAGCTTTGCTTGCCGGGCTTGGCAATGGTTTCTTTATTCCACGGATGGTAGGGGCTTAACGGCGTTCCTTCTTTATCTGTTTTAAAACGATGTCCATCCCATTTTTCGTAATAGGAATGTTCTACAAATTCTTCCAGCCCTGCATTAATTTGTTTCAGGTTTGTAGTGACCAATTCACCATCAATCAACACGCCGGGAGTTGACCATCTGGCATTGCCCCATGTGTCGCAATTTTTATACGTGGCATCATAATAATCCGGATGGTCCCACACGCCGGTTTCAATCATTGTAGCAGGGCGGGTACCCACTTTTGCATAATCAGGATTGCACTCTAAAAAAAAGTCAAACACATCATCCCAAAGCCCAACTGCTTTTTGTCCGTAGTCAAAAAACTTGATGAGGCGTTGGTATATTTCATTCAGCGTAGTGATGTTGACGGTTACCGAAAGACCACCAGGAACAACGGATTGCGGATGCGGATATTTACCGCCAATAAGCACATAAGCTTCACGGGCTACACGGGTCATTTCCAATGCTTCAATGTAAAGCTTACCGGTCAGCGGGTTAAGGTCATGCATGATATCAATCATCATCTTATAACCATGCACAGCACTGTTTTTTGCTGGCGTGCTCTTTGCTTTTTCTACAATTTCAGGATTGGTTTCACTCGTAAGTTGTTCCGAATAATCTGGACCGGAAAGAAGAAAAAGATGCAGCGGATGGTCGTATAAATATTCCAAAGCAAGTAACATGTTGCGCATCACAATTGCAAGTGGTGGCGGCTTTATATCAAGCGCCATTTCTATTGCCAATGCAGAAACAGTTGAATGCACACCGCCGCAAACACCACATGCACGGCTGCTGATATATGCGGCATCAAGAGGGCTTCTGCCTTTTAAAATTATTTCATATCCCCGAAACAAGGTTGCCATAGAATTGGAAGAGATCACCTTTCTACTTTGCAAGTCCACCACACTATGAAAAGCGAGAGCACCGGCTATACGTGTTACGGGGTCGTAATCCACATTCTTCAAAAAACCATTCTTGCCCAAAAGGTCTTTGAGCTTATCTTCATGTTTACCCAGGTCAACTACATTGTAAGAATAAGGATTGGCAACTCCTTCTTTTAAAGTAGCGTTACCCTTTTCATCAAATTCTATCGGAAGATTTTTAAAACACATAATTTATTATTTAGCAACCGTTAGACCTCACAGGTCTTTGAGACCTGTGAGGTCTTAACAGCCTTTTACAATTTTAAAACTCCTGCAATAGCTGCAAGATGTGAATTCACAGATGATAATCCGCCATGCAATGTATCTAATGCACCATTAATAGTAGTTAATTTACCTGCTAATGGAGCAGTATCATTTTCTATTTTTTGTAATCCGCCGGCCAGTTCTTTAAGATGACCTGCTGCACGAAATAAATAAATGATTACTCCTGTAAGATACACCACTAACACCAGCACCACAAGTGCTACTACGATAAGCGTGGCGATGAATAAATAATCTCCCATATCAATTAAATTTTGCAGCCCTGTCGGCTAATGTAATTTTAATGGTTTCGGCGTTACTGTTTATTTTTCCAGCACTGCCTAAAATATCAGTGGCTACTTCTATGGTGCTGTTGAGTGCAGTTATGTGATTTGTGTTTCCTGCAATTCCCAAACCGGCTTCTTTCATTTCTCTTAAATACCTTTCTATTTGCCTCGCGGCCCACAATGTTTTGTGCAGCAGCCACACAATGAAAGGAAATAAGAGCAGTGCAACCGCTAATATTATTATCCAAAAAACGTAAACAATTTGTGGCATATTAAATAACTTTTTGTTTTAGTGCTGCCTGTATGGTTCCTTCTAAATGTGTATTCACTACCTTAAGCCCTGCACCGGTATTGGTTAATGTTTCATTCAATTTAGTAACCTCCACGGGCAGGTGGCCAGTTTCTGTTTCAATGGCTCTTAATCCCAACCGAAGCTTTGCTAAAAAGCTGTTGCCGTTACCGCCAATGTGTACCAATAGGTCAAGAATTTTGCTGACCAATATAATTAAGGCACCCACAAAGATGAGCACCAAAACAGTTGTAAGAATAATTAAAAGTGCATACATGCTACATTGATTTTTTATGTTCTAAAACGCAGGCAGGGCAACCGGGACAACTGCCTGCATGTTGCTCAATAGCTGCTGCTCCCCCAATAATTTTTACAGCCGTATCATAAATTTTTGAAACCACCTGGTTGGTTACAGTTAAATAAATTGGTATTTGAATGGTATTATTCGCCACTAATTTTCCTTCGGTCCATATCTGATGTACGCCGCTTAAAATTTTTCGTGCTGTGTTGCGGACCATGATGAGCAGAATGGCAACAACAATTGTCACCACTAACCCTAATACCAAAGAAATAATCCAGACTTTTGTGATGACTTCTTCGCTTACATTTTCCATTAGGTTTGTTTTTCAGTTTCGTGTAATGCATTTGCTACAGCACCAGCGTTACTTAATATAGTACCGGCTTCATTCAAAATATCAATAGCTGTGTGATTGGTGTTTTGCAGTTCCCATATACTCAAAGTATTTTGTTTGATGTTGACGACAATGCCTAGCGCCGCGTTTGCCAGCTTCAAAATACGTCTTGCTGCAATCCAGATAAGAATAAGCAGCAGAGCGGCAATCACTACAATGGCTCCGGCAATTGCCAGGGCTATATAAAACTCTTTATAGTAAGCAGCATCATTCATCTTATTGTTGTGTTACTTCTGTCATAGCTTTTCCGTGCGACATTTGCTTTTTTGGTTTAGAGCCGGGACGCACACTGCCATAAAACTGTATTTTATTATAAAAATAATGGGCTACTTTCTGCAGAGTATTTGCTTCTTCTATATGCCCCCAACCTGAAGGCACATGGTTATTTTTATTCCAGAGGATGGTACGATTAGCATACATCATAGAGAATCTTCGCAGATTACGAATAAAGTAACCAGTGGTTTTTGATGTGGTTGAAGAAACAATAGTGCCGGGCGGTTTGGTATAGAACGGAGAAAAATTATCAGGAAAACCAGGCATGGTACAACCAATACATGGAGCGCCCACATTCATACAACCGCCTACATGATTCAATGCGCCACGCTTATTAATGTTGCATTGCACTACGGGTCCCCAGCAGCCAATTTCAACCAGGCATTGCTTGTCGCCATATTTTTTTGCAAATGTTCCTTCTTCATAAAAGCCACCGCGGGTACAGGTTGTGTGTACTGTATCGGTAAAGAGCCAGGCAGGTCTGCCAAGACTGTCAAATTCTGGTAAAGGACCAATGCCCTGTAAAAACATTAAAACTGCAGCAACGGTTTCGGTAAAATTATCTCCCTGCGGTGCACAGCCGGGAATGTTTACCACAGGTAATCCAAATGTGCTTCTATAATCTTCACCGAGAAAATCCATTAAGCCCATAGACCCGGTTACATTGCCTGCAGCAGCCGGAACACCACCCCATGTTGCACACGTGCCAATTGCTATTATAGCAGCGGCGTAAGGCGACATCAACTTCAACATATCTGCAGTAGGAAATGGTTGCGGCTCTCCATCAACCATACGTGTGCCAAGCCCAACCCAGTATCCGCCGTTCTCATCATTTTTTCTTTCATCAGGCACCGAACCTTCATATACCACAACGAATTGCTTTCCCAACTTTCCCTGCACAGCTAAATGAAATGGCGCCATGAATTCTTCACCGGCTTCAACCGATAACACAGGATGATGTAAATTAATTTTAGGTAACCCAGGCATATTGCCTGTCATTAATGACTCCGCCGACGGAGCAGTAGCACCTACAGTAGAAACGGAGCAGCCGTCACAACTCATTCCTGCCAGCCAGAATACATGAATTTCATCAAGAGCATCGGCTTGTAATGCAGGTTGCGAAGAACCATTGCCATTGAATGCAGGTTGCGGGAAACCATTGCCGTTTGAAAGTTGTGATGATACCATGAATGGTAATTTCTATAAAGCTAAAATCATATTTCAAATAATAGTGAGATATTTATAGAAAAGATTTTCTAAATAGTGGTATCTTTTAATCCTGAATCGGCAGTCGTTTGTTTTGTAAATAAAAAATAAAAAGTGAAACATACAAAATCATACATACTCGACAGAGCATTAAAACTGTTCAACAAGAATGGTTTTGTAAACGTGAGGCTGCAACACATTGCAGATGCAGGCTCTATAAGCGTAGGACATCTGGCGTATCACTTCAACCATAAGGATTGCATTGTGGAAGCCCTCTACGATAAATTAAAGGGAGAACAGGAAGTTCTATTATATGAATTCAGGATAGCGCATTTGTTTGAAGACATCAACCGCCAGTTGCGATATATTTTTCAATGTCAGAAACATTACCTGTTCTTTTACTTAGACACATTGGAAGTGTTACGTGCCTATCCGGCGATTAAAGAAAAACATCAGCAACATATTGCCTGGCAGATGCAACAGATAGAATGGATGTTCAATTATAATATTGACAGAAATACTTTTCTGTCTCCGGTGAGAGATCAACAATATAACCAGCTTGCATGGCTCTTTTGGATGACAATGGATAACTGGATGTATTCACGGCAGATCAATGGACTTGATCATTTGAATGAAGATGACTTTATCGCAGACCTTTGGTCGTTAATGTTACCCTATCTAACAGAAGAGGCGCAAGAGGAATTAAAGATGCTGTGTACAAATTATAATTTGCTTTTTATTAAATTGCCACAAAATCTGATAACAAAAACCTGACAGTTTTCAAGACTGTTTAGTTGCATATTTCACCATCAAAAATTTATTAATCATGTGCTTAGCCATTCCAGGAAAAATAAAATCAATTGAAAAAGATAAAGATGGTTACATGCGAATGGGCATAGTGGATTTCTCCGGCATCTTCAAAAATATCAATCTGGAATTAGTGCCCAACGCCAGGGAAAATGATTATGTATTGGTGCATGTAGGCGTGGCGCTTAATATAGTGGATGAAGAAGAAGCAAACCGTACTCTAGAATATCTTCACCAAATGAATGAACTGGATGAATTGTATAACTCAACAGAAGAAATAACAAAAGAAGAAACAGCAAAACAGGCTGATTCAATTATATCAAAAATGAACGCACGAAATATTTAGGTAATTACTATGAATCCATTATCAGAAGTTACGAAAACCCAAATAATAAAACATTCACCTGCTCATCTTTTAATTACCATTCATAAAAAACACTATCAAAATTTCCTGCTAAATTTTTTTATTTTCACATCGGTTTATTGGGAATATTACATCCAAAATGATAAACAGGATTTTGGGTTTCTTTTGTTTGATGGAAACAAGTTTGGATTGCCCGCAGAAAAACTAATTATTGAATCCTGTTTATCGCTTACTTTTAATTCTAAAATATCTCTGTAAAATATTTCTGTTTCATTAAGGTTATCGGTGAGTATATGAAATTCTTAGAGATGTATTTAGTCAACCCTTAAAAACTCAATTTTGCGTAAGAAGGGTTAAGAAAGTTTTCATGTTGTGTTTTGATGAGATGAAAAACGGCTTTAAAAAAACGGAACAAAAATAAAAGTGGATTTAGTTTCCACTTGTTCATCATTCTTTTAAAGTTCATAGCAGCAGCTGCAAGCATTACATTATTATTATCTCCTTTGATTCCTTTGTAAAAGTTACGACTTAGGCGATGGTCTTGTTTAAGGTGCCCAATTTTTGGTTCTATCGCTGCTCTTCTTTTAAATCCTTTTCGTAGTTTTTGTTTTTCGTATGGTGTCCTTTCTTTATTCGGTGCATCGGGTATAATGATGGTTGTTCCCAACACTTCTTTGACTCCGCGGTATCCCCGGTCAACAAAATTATTTTTAAGAATAATGCCCGTTAGTCTTTGTTGTTGTTCCAGGGCGGGTTGTAATGTTTTGCTGTCGTGTACATTTTTTTCGATGTTGATGGCCCCAATGATCACTCCTGTATTTTTTGTTGTGATGATAGAGACCTTTGAGCCAAACTCATATTTCTTATGTTCTTTCCCTTTGCTGATGCATTGGACGTGTGGCTCATGCAAAGAATAAATCTTGTTGCTATCTGTTTTCTTTTGTGCTAATACTTTTTTGAATAGTGTAAGGAGACTCTGATGCAGG
>JBBRBB010000027.1:0-56278 GCA_038206235.1 Chitinophagales bacterium | reverse complement strand
AGTTGACATTACATACTCTTCTTCGCATCTTCTAAAAACTTGGCAAGACCAATATCTGTGAGCGGATGTTTTAATAATCCAAGTATTGGTTCTAAGGGACAAGTGCAAACATCGGCGCCCAATTCTGCTGCACGCACAATGTGCAGTGAAGTACGTATAGAAGCCGCTAAGATTTTTGTTGTAAAACCCTGTGTTTGAAAGATATGACTGATTTGCCCAATCAATTCCATTCCATCCCAGCCGCTATCATCAATCCGTCCAATAAATGGTGAAACATAAGCTGCGCCTACTTTTGCGGCAAGTATAGCCTGACCTGCAGAAAATATAAGCGTGCAGTTTGTTCTTATTCCATTATCTGTAAACCATTTCATTGCCTTAACACCATCTTTAATCATCGGAACTTTTACAACAATGTTTCTATGTATAGCGGCAAGCTTTTTTCCTTCTGCAACAATTCCATCAAAGTCTGTAGAAATTACTTCTGCGCTAACATCGCCATTCACAATTTCGCAAATGGTTTTGTAATGATTGGTAATAGCTTCTTCACCTTTAATTCCTTCTTTTGCCATCAAAGATGGATTGGTAGTAACACCATCAAGAATGCCAAGCTCATTGGCTTCTTTAATTTGTGCAAGGTTTGCGGTATCAATAAAGAATTTCATATTGAAGATTGAATATTTAATATTTTATCGGATGCTTTCTTCTCTAAAGTTATTCGTGATGACGCAAGTATTCTTGCTAATTCATCCGCTTCTTTAGTTATTAAAATTAGTTTTTGTTTCTTGATTAAATTAAGGTCTGAAATTACTTCAATCCAAAATAAAACTTCATCAATTTCCTCGAAAGCAATACTTAGTTTTGATTTAAAAGCCCTGCCAGATTGAGCTTTGCAAGCTGCCCGATAATTTGCGTCAGCAGAAAAAGAAGAACGCAGTAATTGGTCCCCGATAATTCTACTAATTTTTTTTGACGGAAGTGATTCACAAAGCGGAACAATGCGATATGCAAAAGCTTTCAAACGATTTTGAAGGTCTAATGAATTCATTTCACGAATTTAGATTGACAAGGATTAAATAGACAAATATTAAATATTTAATCTTAAATAAAAAATGGCAGGCTTATTACATCGCACCGCTGCAACCGCTTACTCTTGCTGCCTTCCGGCCCTGGGAGGTTTCAGCAGGAGCTGGTCGTGTAAGACCTGCCGCCGCAAATGTAATTATTTTGTTTGCATTAATGACTAATAGAGAAAACTTACCATTGTTTCAAATATCTCTCTTTAAAGAAGAAAAAAATAAAAAATATGGGTAGCAAATTCAACGCAGAAGGTATTTAAGTAAGATGAATAACTATCTTCAAACATAAAACTTCCCCAATGAACTCAATAATTACAGGAATTACAAGAAATTGTTTTCAATTAAAAAAACCAAGCAGGTTAGAAAATTCCTTTAAATGGTTTGTTATCTGTTTGGCGTCTCTATCGTGCCTTTCATCTCTTGGTCAAAACAATAATATTGTGGCAAATCAGGGTTTGAAAGTGTTTATTGATTGCCCATCCTGGCCTTGTCCTTTTGATTATATAAGGTCTGAAATTAAATACATTGATTATGTGAATGACCGTTATGCCTGCAATGTATATGTGCTTATCACAACTTCATTCACGGGAGGGGGTGGACGGGAATACAAACTATACTTTGAAGGATTAGAGAATTTTGCATCGCTAAAAGATACGCTCTCTTATATACGCACCGCTGTGGAAACGGATGATGAAGACCGCAAAAAAATGGTTCAGTCGCTAAAACTGGGGCTTATTCCTTTTTTAGCAAAAACCAATCTCGCTTCCAGAATCCAAATTTCTGTTGACGAGCAGTCCGCTGAACAAAAAGAAGCACAAACCACCCCTCAAAAAGATAAATGGAATGCATGGGTATTCAACATGGGGTTGAATGGAAATTTTAATGGTGATGATAATTACAACTCTTTCAATACACGATTGCGCTTAACCTCGAGCCGCATTACTGAAAAATTAAAGCTGAACTTTTATTCGGGATACGGAATCACGCAGGACCGTTACATCTATAAGCTATACAACGACACCACAGGCGAACTTATTTTTAGTGATACCACGCTAAGCAAGAATACAAACTCCAAAATAAGCGGCACTGTTGCCGTAAGCATAAACGACCATTGGTCATCCGGGCTCTTTTCTAATTACTACAGCAGCTCTTATGATAACATTGATGGCTCATTTTCTGTAAAGCCTGCGATCGAGTATTCTATTTTCCCTTATAAAATTTTTACCACTAAATATATGGGGTTTTTATACCGCATCGGTGGTGTTTATAACAATTACCGGGATACAACATGGAGAAGTAAAACAACAGAATGGCTGATGCAGCAGACCCTGTCTTTTGATTTGAATTTTACACAGAAATGGGGTTCGGTTTCTGCCTCACTCAGCTGGTCAAATTATTTTTTCAACTGGAAATGGAATAACTATGGAGTGTATGCCAATGGCGAATTCCGTATTGTAAAAGGATTGAGCTTTAATTTTTATGGAGGAGCATCCATCATTCATGACCAGGTGGAATTGCAAAAGGGAGATGCAACGCAAACACAGGTGCTAATCCGGCAGCGGTTATTAAGAAACAGCTTTAGCTATTTTACCGGTTTTGGTCTCAGTTATCGGTTTGGCTCAATTTACAACAACATTGTGAACCCAAGGCTTGGTGAAGCCAATAATGGTGGATTCTCTTTTAGTTATTGATGTGCCGCGGTTTTGGGCGCTCTTGTTTGAAATGGTAAAACCCAGATGGTTTTTAAAACCATCGGGGTTGTGGTTTTAAAAAATTCTAAAACCCGTTCTTGAAATTCCTGCTGTTAATGGTAACGGCTCCCACCAGCTCATCGGCTCTGTCGCTTAACGAACGATAGTAAACAAGTATAGTATAATTATTTTCTGTTTCCCAATAGTTGCCCTCGGTTTGTGCTGTTTCATATTTTCCATATTTATTTTTATCGCTGATATCTTTTGTAATATAATTATAACTATAAAAGCCCTGTTTCAGAAATAATGTTTTTTCATAAATTCCTTTTTCAGCATTGTAATCCATTTTTGCATCATCATCCATAAGATTGCCATTCATTTCCCCGGTGAGGTAAATATACTTATCATGAAAGGGCTGATTATCTACCGGCGCAAAAACAAAATGAACATTTGCATAGTCGCCCTGCCACCATGGATTGTTTACATCGGTGGCGCTTATTTCAAAAAAGCCATCGAGGTCTTCATAAAATAAATAGGTGAGCTTGTTTCGTTCATGGTCTGGTTTTAACCACACGTCAAAAGGATGATTGTACAAATTGGCGCTATCTACTCTTTCGCTTTGAAAACGGAAGCTTCGCAAATCTGCCCAGCGAAATTCTTTTCCTGCGGGAAAAAGAAAATCCTGCTCGCCATTATATTCATAAAAATTTCCACGCATAAATAATGGTTGCTTCCCTGTAACAGCATTATCCCAGCGATAGTTTTGTAACACTACCACTTTTAATTGCTGCTGCGGGTTAATGATATTGATCTTCGATTTATCAATGCTGAACTGAACCTTCTGATATGTGTGAAATAATTCTGAGTTGAAAGGTTGCGTAATTTTAGCCCCAATGGGAACTACATTATTTAATATCAGTACACGCTTCGTAAAGGCAAGCTTAGAAGTGTCTCCATTCAAATAAACCTTTAATAAATAATTTCCGCTTTTAGTGGGCATACAACTTTTTTCGGGAAGCAAAGACTGGTAATGAATATATTTTGTTTTTGCGACTGATGAAGAACGGTATTGACTGAACCTGCCCTGAGTAAATCCTTGTACGTAATCAAATGTGCTAAGGTCAACAGGCTGCCAGTCTGCATTGCATAACTGATAAGTATAATTATAATTTTTTACGGTTGCATCTAAATCATCAAAATGAATTTCCATTTGCATTTCTGCACCCAGCTGAATAATAGGATAAGATATTTGATTACCGAATCCAAATAATTTTACGCCGCTGATGTTGGGCATAAAAATTTTATCGGGCTGGCGCTGGGCGTGAACTGTAGAAAATTTTAAAATAAAAAACAGTAATAAAAAAACATTTTTATTCATCTAAATTATTTGAAGTAAATATGCATTTTAAGTTGGATTATCTAAAAGATGTTACTGCAATAACAAAAAATTTTTTTTAAGGAAAGGATATTTTTTTGATAAGCGCTTAACTTGTTTATAAAACAGAGCAATCGAAATAATATTAAAGCTCATCTAATAATTGTTGAAAAGGTTTACTCCTTTTTTTACCTGCTTTAATCATGTTTACTTCATTTACAGCTTCGTTTAAATCTTTAAGGAACTGTGCTTTTTTCGTTTTAACTCTCTGCTTCTTTGCATCCGCTATTTCAACAAACTCCATGCGTTAAGCAATTCTTTTAGAAAAGGAACTTTGCTTTTATTTTTATATTTAAGATAATTTGCTCCATAAATATTTTAGCTCTTGTTACGTTCAAAGGTATGAAGAATGTTTTCGTATGCTCTTATTAAACATCTGTTATTTCTTACACTTTGCCGGGATCAATCTTACGGCTTCGAGCCGGCTGACCGTTATCGGCCAAGCAACATTTCAAACAGAGCGTTGAAGCTGGTATCATAATAATAACATTCTATAACTATGAATACAACCTTATATTTTTGCTGCTTCTACAATGAACCTCTCAACGTTTATAGCCAAAAGAATTGCATTTAATAACCAACGGTCATTCTCCCGCTTTATTATTCGTTTGGCAACTGCCGCTACTGCACTTAGCGTTGCGGCAATGATAATTACTCTGGCCTTTGTAAACGGTTTTCAAAAAACAGTAGGCAATAAAGTTTTTAGTTTCTGGGGGCATTTACGTGTGCAGCAATATGAAGCAGGTAAGTCAATGGTTGCAGAAGAAACACCCTTGCAAAAAAATGATACGGTTGTTGAAATTTTACAATCTATGCCTGCAATAAAACAAGTGCAGGCATTTGCAACCAAGAGCGCCGTGATTGAAAAAAATAAAGAGATTGAGGGTGTGTTGTTTAAAGGTGTAGAAAGCAACTATGATTTCAACAACTTAAATTCATTTCTTGTTGACGGTAAATGGATTGATTTTAAAGATTCTCTTTACAGCCGTGAAATAATGATTTCACAGCCCATTGCCAATGAGCTTCAGATAAAAGTAAATGATACCATAAACATCTATTTCATTTCGCAAAGTGAAGGCACTGCAACAGCCAGAAAGCTTGCAGTAAGTGGAATTTTTAAAACCGGCATCGAGGAATTTGATAAACTATTTGCCATTGGCGATATAAGATTAATACGAAAAGTATATAACTGGAACAAGGATGAAATTGGTGGCTACGAAATTTTTTTGAAAAATTACACGCAGGCAGATACATTGAATACTATTCTGTTTAATTTGCTTCCGCAACAATGGATTAGCAGAAGCACAAAAGAAATTTATCCCTACATTTTTAACTGGCTGCAAATTCAAAATGTAAATCGCAATGTAATTTTCATCATCATGTCAATTGTTGCAGTCATTAATCTAATTACATGTCTGCTGATATTGGTTCTCGAACGAACAAGAATGGTTGGCGTATTAAAAGCGCTTGGCAGCAGCAACTGGAATATTCAAAAAATATTTTTGCTTCATGCAACAATCATAGCAGGCATGGGAATATTAATAGGGTTAATTTTTGGCGTTGGCATTTGCCTGCTGCAACAAGCAACCGGTTTTTTAAAAATGAATGAAGCGGCTTATTATGTTTCCGTTGCACCGGTTGATATAATCTGGTGGCAGGTTGTAGCTGTTTGCGGAGGCACACTAATAGTTTGCTTTCTCGCATTGATGATTCCCACCATGATTGTAAGAAGTGTACAGCCGGTGAACGCAATACAGTTTAGGTAATAGTCATTGAGTCAATAAGTCAATAAGTCAATAAGTCAATGAGTCAATAAAGTCATGGAGTCATTGAAATATTTGGGTATCCCGCCACATTTAAGGAGACCCTGAAAGAGCCGGAACATTTAGGAAAAGCTGAAATTATGTTCTATCATGTAAATTTGAAAAAGATTTATGAAATTAAAAGTAATTATACACGAGGCAGAAGAAGGCGGGCTTTGGGCAGAAATACCGGCTTTGCCCGGATGCGTTACACAAGCAGGAACTATGAAAGAGCTAATACCTAATATTTACGAAGCCCGTGGAAGAATGTTTGTCTGTTGACATTGAACCTTCTTCAATTGGTAAAAATGACAAGCTTTTAGAATTAGCGGTAAGAAAACTTTATCAGACATATACATTGTTATCGGCAAGCATTTGGCACACCCTAACAACTTATGCAGAACTTAATAATAATTATTTTTCTAATTTAAATCATAAACTCATGATTGCAAGAATATGGCACGGATACACAACTAAAGAAAATGCTGATGCTTACGAAAATTTGCTCAAGCACGAAATCTTTGAAGGGATCGCTAACAAAGAAATTTTAGGCTACAAAGGCATTCAACTTTTGAAACGAGACCTTGAAAATGAATTTGAATTCACGACCATCATGTGGTTTGAAGGCATTGCTTCTGTAAAACAATTCATTGGCGAGGACTATGAAACTGCATATGTTCTTCCACAAGCTCAAAAACTTTTGTTGCGTTACGATAAAAAATCAATTCATTAGGAGCTAAGACACGAACTAAAATATGATTTGTAACACAACATCGAGTCTATACAAAAAGAGACTACAAGAAAAGTAAGCCAGCTGCTAACATTGGCTTAGCGGCAAGCGACCGCCACTATTAACTCAAACAGACAACAGACATGCTAAACCATACGACAAATTATTATAACACATTTATTGAAGTTGCAGAAGACTGCCCTGCGATAAGCGGAGAAATTCCACCAATGAAAGGAAACGAAAAAACAATTGCGAATATTCAGTTTGAAATGATTAGCCAAAACCCATATAAATATAACTCTGATGAAATATTATTTTATTGTTTTGCAACTAAAAAAGGGTTGACAAAAAACGAACTCCAAACCGAACGTGAAATCTTCTTTTCAAAAGGACAACCCTGTTTTCGTTCATCACCATTGACAAAACGATATGGCTGGGGAATACATAGCAACGCAAAAAGTAAAATTGCCATGTATGGTGTTGAAACAAATGAATACAAAAAGTTAGTGACAGACAAAAATCTGAAAATCGTAAAAGCAATGCGTTCAAAACGAAAATAATAACTGTTAACAAAAAAATCATAACTAATGAAAAGAGTTTCTATTAGCCTACTGAGCGTATTCATATCTATATCGGCTATTTCTCAAACAACACAAATAGAAAATCAAAACAAAAACGTAATGACCAAATATCTACTTCACGGCAAATTGACAGCAAAAGAAGGATATGGAGAAAAACTTACTTCTATCTTGCTTGAAGCTTCAAAATTAGTATCAGCAGCAAAAGGTTGTATTTTGTATGTTGTTAGTAAAGATACGACTGATCCCAATTCTGTTTGGATTACAGAAATTTGGAACAGCAAAGAAGACCATGATAATTCATTGAAAGTGGAAGGAGTAAAAGAATTAATTTCTCAAGCAATTCCAATTCTTGACGGACAACCTCAAAAAGGACAAGAACTTGAAATTTTAGGTGGAAAAGGAATTTAATGACAAAACTTGCCTACCGCTAACATGCTTTCCCTACTAACAGTTCATAGTCTTCTGTTGTATACACAGGTTTGTTTATGTGAAGGTTGTTTGAAAAACCGCCATCTGTAAATGCAAGGCTGAGGGTGCTGTTACCAACAATCATTTTACCTTTATAAGAAACATTATAATTTGGCTGTCCTTGTATCAGGTGAAATAAAAAAACAATGTTATCTAAGATTTAATTGCTGAATGATATAAAACTTTCAAAGACTTTTATGAACGATAAAACAAAAAGGGCTGCGGCCATATTATTTGCAAGAGCATTGCTTGGAATTATTTTCTTAATGCAGGGTTATGGAAAAATATTTACTTACACTGTACCCAAGGTATACAACATGTTCTTTAAAAATTTTGAAACAACCTTTCTGCCGAAATGGATTATGTGGGTCACTGCATATTATACTTCCTATGCTGAAATGATCTGTGGTTTTTTACTCATCATTGGACTTTTCAGAGAATATGCGTTGTACCTTCTTGGCATTGACCTGCTGATTGTTTCTTACGGGCATGGTCTTTTGGAACCTGTATGGGATCTGCAGCATGTAATGTCAAGAGCTATTTTACTCATTATGCTTTTGCTCGCTCCACAGCGCTGGGATTTATGGCATATTAATGCGTTTTTTCAAAAAAAATAATACCCGAATTTTTGTTGCTTAAGAAGCGTTACATGAAAAATTGTTCACAACATTTTTTCATCGTTAACGGTGTAAACACAAAGTGTGTATTTGTGCCGGGATGTTTTAAGTCACGAGATGAGATAAAATAATTCCAGTTGCCACCGCTGCATTCAATGATTCTGTTTTTCCTTTTCGCGGAATTGTTATGGCATGTTGTATGAAGGGAAGTAAATTTTTACTGATGCCTTTCGATTCATTGCCAATTACAAGTAATTTTTCTTTAATTTTTTCAGCCTCAGTTACATTCTTTCCTTCAAGCAAAGCGCCATAAACGGGAACAGTTGCTTGTTGCAGAAATTTTTTTAAATCAGTATAAAAAATATTTGTTCGTATAAAGCTGCCCATAGTTGATTGTATCACTTTTGAATTATAAACATCAACCGTATCAGTGCCTGCAATAATGTTTGTAATGCCAAACCAATCTGCAGTGCGAATGATTGTTCCGAAATTTCCGGGGTCCTGTATGCCATCCAGCACAAGGCTTACTGTGTTTTTCAAATCTTCAGGCTTTCGGTAAATCCTTTTTTTAACGATGGCAATAACTTGATTCGGCGTTTTCAGGTTGCTTATTTTTTTTAATTCATCTTCAGTTACTTCATGCTGATTTTTTTTGGCCTTATGATTTTCTATCCATTCTGCAAGAGCATAGATTTTTACAATTTCAAAATTGGAGTGTAACAATTCTTCAACAATCTTTACTCCTTCTGCCACAAACACATCAGAAGCACTCAGTGTTTTTTTGTGGAATAAACTTTGGATATATTTGACCTCATTCTTACTTAACATGGCTGTATGAGCTTTAGCGATAAATCAAGATATTTATTTTTCGTATCCATATCCTTTATTCTCATCTTCACATCATGCAATGTAGAAAAACCACTTTTTCCCAGAGAAAAAATTCTTTTTGTAAATGAGGTAAGAGTAAAAAAATATCCTGTTGATACGCCCTTTGTTTTTTATAATAGAATAAATATTTCAGGCAATATACCAAAAGATGAGAAAGTGAGATTAAGTGAAAATCTTGCGGGTTATTGGGATGATAGCTTATCGGCAAGACGAATTAGAAAATTTGGTTTTTTTTATTCTCTGAAAGACCCTCCCATATTTGATTCTATACATTTCATTTCCACCATAAAATTTATGAAAGGGTATCTTTTTTCGCAGGGATATTTCAATCCAATTCTTGAAGATACTTTTATGACAGATACGTTTCATAAAGGAAATAACCCTACACAGGTAAGAACATATTTAGCCATGAATATTAATACAGGCAAACAAACAATTATTGATTCCTTTTCGTATCAAATTAAAAATGACACCCTTGAAAAAATCGCTAAAAATAATATTAAAGGGAGCTTTATAAAACCAAAGAAAACCCCTTATTCAAAAGATGTTATTGGCGCAGAATTAGACCGGCTTGTTGCAACATATAGAAGAAAAGGATACTTTTTACTAAAACGAGATAACCTGATAGCAGAAGTAGATACCACATATCTCGATTCACTGAGATTTGCTGCAGACAGTGAGCCGACAAAACAATTTGCGGCTACAACAGATAAGAGAAAATTAGGAGTAACAACAAACCCCGCCTGCATTGTTATTATTAAAGAGAGGAGAAGCATTGATTCTGTGAATATCACTGCAGACACATCTGCTTTTGAACAATTTTATGTAGGAAGAATTTATTATTATCCCGAAACCAGGCAAACAGATTTGCCCGATAGTTTAATAAACGATACAGCATCATTTAAAAAATTTAGAGGCAGGGGTTTTACCATGTTTTATCATGCAGGATTATTTAAGCCGTCTGTGCTTCGCGGACACACTTTTATACGACGGGGAATTTTATATAATGAAGACCGCTATTACAGAACCGTAAACAATTTTAGCCAGATAGGAGCGTGGCGACAGATAGATACACGAACAATAATACACAAAGACAGTGTTGATTTTCATTTCTTTTTATACCCCGAAAAAAAACAGAACATAACGTATAATCTCGAAGCAAGCAGAAATACAGGAGATTTTCTTAGCTCGTCTAATTTATTTGGCCTATCAGTAAACATAACTTACCGCAACCGCAACCTGTGGAAAAATGCAATTCAATCTTCCACAAGTCTTAGAAATGGTGTCGAATTAAGCTTTGACCCCAATTATCCTACTTTGCAATCATTGCAATCTTCTCTAAGTCATACCCTCAGTTTTCCAAAGTTCATCATCCCATTTAAGATTAAAAAAGAAAAAACGTTTGAGGCAGCAAGAACCTTATTGAATGTGAATGCTGCATACTCTGAAAGGCAAGATTTTTTCAGGCTCCGCTCTTTTGTGAGTAACTGGGGTTATGAATGGAAAAAGAAAAAAATTGTTTGGCAATATCGTCCCTTAAACATTGAGCTGTATTCGCTTGATACGCTTCCGCTTTTGGATTCTGCATTTCAAACCAATCCTTTTTTAAGAACGTCGTTTAATACAGGCTCCGTTATCAGTCAGCAATTGAGTTTCAACTACACTTTTCAGGGAAAAAATCTTAATGTAAGCAACTACTTACGGGTTTCCGTTGAAGAGGCTGGTTTATTGCTGGGAAGAATAAAAAGCCTGCAGGATAATATTTATCAATATATAAAATTAGAAGCGGAATATAGAAAATCAATTACGCTATTAAGAAAAAATGTGCTGGCCTTTCGTGCATTGGCAGGCGTGGGATATAATTATAGTAATGACCCAAGGTTTGGAAAAACACTTCCTTTTTTTAAGCAATTTGTTGCAGGCGGGCCAAACAGCATGCGGGCCTGGGGTTTAAGACTGCTTGGACTTGGCTCATCTTTATTGAGTGATACGGCTTCAACATTCAGAGACAGGTATGGTGATATGCAATTAGAGGTTAATATTGAATATCGTTATCCACTTATGCATTTTACGAGTGTTGATATAAAAGGAGCTTTGTTTACAGATGTGGGTAATATCTGGAATTTGCGCACAGACCCAAATAATCCTCCGGGTATTTTTTCTTTCAACAGGTTAGGAAAAGATATCGCAATTGGTGCAGGCACCGGTTTAAGATTCGATTTTAGTTTTTTTCTTATAAGGATTGATATGGGTATAAAACTAAAAGACCCTGCACGCATTGAAAATAATGGCTGGCTAAATGTTGCAAATTTTACCTGGCGCAATCATGAGTTTGAAAAATTTGATTTGCTGGGCAATAAAATATCCCCTAACCGAAACAATTATGCAATACAATTAGGTATTGGTTTGCCTTTCTGAATTTTGTTTTAAACTTTTTATTTCCTGTTCAAACATTTCAATTGTTTGCGCTTGTTCTAATTGAAATTCTCCAATTCTTGTTCTGTATAAGCTGCTTAAATAAGCGCCAACACTAAGCGCGTTACCAAAGTCATTTGCAAGACTGCGAATATAAGTGCCCGCAGAGCACACTACTCTAAAATAAATATTTGGCAGGCTAATTTCGGTTATATCAAATTGTGTAATCGTTACAGGTCTTGGCTCAAGCTCAATTATTTTTCCTTTTCTTGCCAAAAGGTATAAAGGCTTTCCTTCTTTTTTTATTGCTGAATACATAGGTGGAATTTGCAGAATGTTTCCTTTAAATAAATGTGTTGCATTTTGTATTGCTTCTGCAGTTATGTGAGATACATCATAAAAATTATCAGGCTTGCTTTCAAGATCGTAAGTGGGAGTAGTAGCTCCTAAAATAAATGAACCTCTGTATTCTTTTTCCATTCCCATAGATTCGTTAATTTTTTTTGTGGCTTTCCCTGTACAAATAATTAATAAACCCGTTGCAAGAGGGTCTAAAGTTCCGGCATGACCTACTTTTGAGACCCCTGTAAGAATGCGAATTTTTTTTACCACATCAAAAGATGTCCAGTTAATTGGTTTATCTACCAGCAATAATTTGCCTTCAGTAAAAGGCTGAAATGCAGGGTGCACTATTTTTTGTTTCATACAAATTGGCGGCAGGCAAAAAGTGATTTAAATAAAATTATGAGTGTTGATAAATTTAGGTTAGATAAACAAGGCATACAAATTGTATAATCCTGTATAAAGCGTCTTTGTAATTATTAAAAATTAATATCTTAAACTTTTCAAAACATCGAATGTCTTTAGTAAACTTCAATTTAAGTTATGAAAAAACATATGAAGCCAATTAGTATTTTTAGCGCAATATTAATATTGTTAGCAGTATCCTGCTCAAAAAAAAATCAAACCTCCCGTTCATTGCCCCCGGGCTCTGTTACAAAAAATATAGTGTATGGCTCAAACAAAAACTATCTGGGACAGCAGGAAGACTTGGCTCTTGACATTTATTATCCCTTTCAAACAAATCCTTCAGGCACCAAATACCCTGTAATTGTTTGGATACATGGCGGTGGATTTATTACAGGAGATAAAGCAACTGCCGATAACCTTTGCAGAGGTTTTAATGATAAAGGTTATATAGCAGTGGCTATTAATTACCGCATTGGCTGGAATCATACTGAAACGGACCTTTGCAGCGGAGATACTACTCAACTAAAGCAGGCGCAATACCGCGCAGTACAAGATACACGTGCTGCATTAAGATTCCTTGTTTCAAGAGCTGACCAATACAGCATAGATACCAATTGGTTTTTTCTGGCAGGCTCCAGTGCCGGTTGTGCAACTACTTTGCATAGTGCTTATCTTACACAAGATTCAGCAGATGTATTTTTACCCGGCGGAAGAAATACATTGGGCTTATTGAACAATGCCGACAACAACCTTACAAACACTTATACATTAAAAGGATTAGGATGTATGTGGGGAGCCATATACAGTCTTGGTTTTATTACACCGGGTAATGCAAAACCTTCTATATTTTTTCACGGAGAAAAAGATATTGTTGCCCCGGTTGACGAGGGGTATGCATACACTTGCGATAATATGCTTTATGTATATGGAAGTATTTCTATTTATGATCGCTTAACTAATTTTGGTGTACCGGCTGTAATTCATATAGACCCTCAAGGGGGTCATGGAGTATACAGTGACCAATTTAGAATAGATAATACTACCTGCTTCTTTAATGATGTTATGAGCGGCAACGCGAAGAAAGGATATTATACGGGTGAGCAGGGAAACTGTAAATAAAATTAGTTGAGGCTTGGTTTGCAAGCCTCTTTTTATTAAATTTTTTTAGCGCATTTGCGTGTTATTAATTGGAGCATTCCTATAAATCAGAAAAATAAAATAACATGAAAAAAATTCTTACCCCTTTCTTTTTTTGTTTTTCACTGATATTGTTATTTCCCTCATGCCAGCCGTTTCTTAGGGGAACAGCACCTCACGGCAGGCATCCGCAACAGGGAGGAGGAAATGGCGGAGCCGGAGGTTCCGGAGGATCAAATGAATCTGGTCCTGCAAATGACAAGGTTGGATTAAACTTTCAGGGAGATGTTATTACCGATTTGCAATACGCAACTAATGCAGTGGATTATAAGGGAAACAAAGAAAGTTTAGCCCTTGATCTTTATATGCCAGACAAGTTGAAAACAGGACGTAAATATCCTTTATACATTTTTGTGCATGGCGGCGGATTTTTACGGGGAGATAAACGCTCGGGCGCTGATTTTTGCAAAGGCTTAGCAACTAAGGGTTTTGTGGCTGCCTCTATTAATTATCGTTTAGGGTGGAGCGATGCACATACCATATCTAATTTATGTGCAGGAGATTCCATAGAGCTTAAAAAGGCCGGCTACAGGGCAGTGCAAGATGCCAAGGCAGCTATACGCTTTCTTACCTCAACGCCGAATGAATATGAAATAGACCCTAATTGGATATTCATCGGCGGTCAAAGTGCCGGCGGGGCAACGGCTCTAAACGCAACATATCTTACTGAACAAGCCGCTAATATAGACTTGCCGGGCATTACCACAGCATTGGGTCCGCTTGATAGCTATGGAAATAATTTGCCCAATAAGTATAAAATTAAGGGCATGGTAAATAATTGGGGAGCCATGCACAGTACAGCGCTTATTACAAAAACATTAGCGGTGCCTACCATTTTTTTTCATGGAGAAAAAGACCAAATTGCCCCTGTAGATCAGGGATATGCCTATACTTGTCCCAATTTTTTATGGGTATATGGAAGCATCCCTGTTTATAATATATTGAAATCACTTGGTGTATCTGCCGTAATACATCTTGACCCGCAGGGAGGGCATGGAGTTTTTTCTAACAGCTTCAGACTGGATAACATAACCTGCTTTTTTCAGAATGTTATGGTAGGTAAGCATGATGAAGGGTATTATGTTGGAGAAAAGAATAACTGCAAATAATAGTTACTTCTTTTCAATATGAATCTAACCGGAACATAGGAATTGAAATTCGAATTATGGACGATATGCTTCCATTGAGGGGAATGGTAATACTTTATTATTAAAATCGAATCGCCCTTCTGGTATTGCAGCATAGTCATTAATTAAATCACCACCACTCATAAGATTGTTTGTATAATCATTGTACTCTACTGTAAATGGGCAGCCATTCTCACCAATCATTATTTTTTTATTGGTTGATGCAGTTTAAAACTCAACAAGCTGGTTTCATCTGCTAACCCGTTTCATTTAAACCGATGCTTTGTATATTCAGTTAATACAAATACTGTGCGATGTTGATTGCATCCTCAAATGTTGTATCCGAATCAATCCCAAAAAATTCAAACATTATTTCAATTAGCTGATGAAAATAATTTAGTACAAAAAAAATTTCTTCATTTATTAAAACAAAATCGCTTTTGCAACTCTGGGAAAATAATAAAATAATAAAGTCATATTAGCCCATCATCTTTGCTTTACTTCTATACCTGCTAATATTTTTTTTAAACAAATAACTTGACGATTGTAGTTGATGAAGGCAATTCTTATTATAACACGATATCCCAAATATTTTGGCTTTTTTGGTTTACTGTCAATGGCATTGTTTCGTTTTCCTTTACGGCGAAATAAATCAATCAGTTTCTGGAAATTGATGGGATGTGGTAAAAACGGCGCTCTCGATATTCATCCGGACTGGCGCCAGTGGGCAATTCTTCTTGTATTACCTGAGATGATGGTTGACAGTTGGCAGGTGACAGTGACCAAAAGAAACGATTCAGTCATCCGCCATATCTCATCTTTCATTTCAAACTATTTAAATTTTTTTAACTGCGAAACTTTTACAATTATTCTAAATCCGATAGAAGGGCATGGGGAATGGGATGGAAAAACTGTGTTTGGAGAATTGGCTCATCAATCAAATTATAATGGAATAATTGCCGTATTAACAAGGGCATCTATTCGTGCAAGCAAAATAAAAAATTTCTGGAAGCATGTTAATGGTGTAGCCCAGCAAATGCGTGTATCTCCCGGATTTATTTTTTCTGCCGGAATAGGAGAGTTGCCCTGGATAAAACAAGCCACCTTTAGCGTATGGCAAAGCAAAGAAGAGATGATGCAATTTGCTTATCACACTCACCCACACAAAGAAGTGATACAAAAAACGAGAGCAGAAAAATGGTATAGCGAAGAAATGTTTGTGCGTTTTATACCTGTTGCTGTTTATGGAACTATCAATGGCACTAACCCATTAGAAGGAAAATTGTAGATTTACCGATTGAATAATGAATTGACTAATTAACTTAATAACCCAATGACTTTAAATGACTCAATGACTTTAAATGACTCAATGACTTTGATGACAGATGATTTTATTTTATGAAGAATATTAAATTAATAGAGGTTCCTTCTGAAATTGGTGCAGGCACACGTGGCGCAAGCCTGGGCATTGATGCTATTAAAATTGCTGCTCTTGATTTTATGAGCAGCTTCTTTGTACATTTCCCGTCAGAAAAAATATCAACAGAAAATAAACTGTTATTCGAGCCTATTGAATCGCCTTATGCAAAACGCATAAAAGGTGTGGTTACCATATTTGATAGAGTAAGCAAAATAATTTGCGAAACCATTAAAAGCAATTTCTTCCCTGTTGTATTAAGCGGTGACCATAGTGTTGCCGGAGCAACGATTGCAGGAATAAAAATGGCAAAGCCTAAAAGCAAATTAGGAGTGATATGGGTTGATGCGCATGCCGATTTACACACGCCTTACACCACACCAAGCGGCAACATGCACGGTATGCCGCTTGCTACCGCTATTGCTGAAGACAATGAAGAATTCGCCGTGCATGAGTTAGATGCTGAAACAAAAAAGAAATGGGATTATCTTAAAAATATTGGAAAAATTGCTCCCAAAGTCTTGCCTGAAGATATTGTATTCCTTTCACTGCGTGATTATGAAAAGGAAGAAAAAAACCTGATTGAAAAATATAATATTAAGGTAATCACTACTGCTGAAATACGCCGCAAAGGCCTGGAAAATGTTGTGCGTGCTGTAACGAGATATTTAAGCGATTGCACCGATATATATTTAAGCTTTGATGTGGACAGTCTTGACAGTTCAATTTCAAGAGGCACCGGAACGCCTGTTGGCAATGGTTTAAAAGAGCGGGAAGCGGAAGACTTGATAAGCAAGTTTATGCAAAATAGAAAAATCTGTTGTTTTGAAATTACGGAAGTAAATCCTACACTCGATAAGGAAAACCTGATGGCAGAAATTGCATTTAATATTTTGCAGCGAAGCGTAAATATTTTAATGATGCACTGATGACGTTGATGTGTCGTCACATCAACACGCAAAATTTAATTGTGAAAATTATTTTCTGATTAGTTTAGATTTAATAACTTTTGTTTATGAGCAAATCTGCTGAAACCTTTACTGCAAAAAGCACAGTGAAAGCTGCAGACCTGGAGCACAGGCGAAAAATAAATTTTAATATAAACAGATACAACGCTGCAGTACCCGCAGGTAAGCAACAGTTTGCCGATATTACAAAGGCACGTGAGCAGGCAAAAAATATTAAGTGGAAAGCAATAGAAAATCTGCATATTTATCTCGAAGAATTTGAAAAGAATATTACGGCACGGGACGCAAAAGTAATTTGGGCAGAAGATGCAGAGCAGGCATTACAGGAAATTGGAAAAATTTGTAAAGAAAAAAACTGCAGAACAATTGTAAAGAGCAAAAGCATGGTTACAGAAGAAATTCATTTGAATCATTTTTTGCAAACGCAGGGAATTGAAAGTGTAGAAACAGATTTGGGAGAATACATTCAGCAGTTGGATAATGAACCACCTTATCATATCGTTACTCCGGCTATGCACAAAAGCAAAGAAGATGTGGCAAAATTATTTGCAGAGAAGTTAGGTGTGCCCGAAGGTTTAACACCTGCACAAATAACACAAGTAGCAAGAGAAAAACTCCGTGAAAAATATGTGCAGGCAGAGGTTGGAATTTCAGGAGCTAATTTTATTATCGCTGATATTGGTGGTATTGCCGTAACAGAAAATGAAGGCAATGCACGCCTCAGTTGTTCGTGGCCAAAAACACACATTGTAGTTGCAGGCATTGAAAAAATGATTCCCTCTCTTACTAATCTTGCTTTGTTTTGGCCTTTGCTCGCAACTTATGGAACAGGTCAAAAGATTACCGTGTATAACAGCATAATTTCAGGACCAAAACAACATAATGAAACAGACGGCCCGGAAGAAATGTATGTGATATTGCTCGATAATGGCCGCACTAATTTATTAGCAGATCCAATAACACGTGAAGCCTTGTATTGCATACGCTGCGGTGCTTGCCTGAATGCCTGTCCTGTTTATAAAAATATTGGCGGGCATAGTTACGATACTACTTACAGCGGGCCAATCGGCAGTGTTATTACACCTCACTTGCGTGGCATGCATGAGTACAAACATCTAAGCTATGCATCTTCTTTATGTGGCAATTGCACAGAAGTTTGCCCAGTAAAAATTAACCTGCACGAATTATTGCTTTACAACAGGGAACAGGCAGTATTTAAAGGCGAAAGCACTTTGAATGAGCGCTTTGCATGGAAGCTATGGAAGCGTGCAAGTCTTAACAGAAGCATGATGAATATGGGAACCGACAAATTGAAAAAGTGGGTTGTGAATAAGGTTTTCAAAAAGTGGGCGACTCATCATGGTGATTTAGATTTCTCTCCCAAGACATTTAATGAAATGTGGAAAGAGAAAAAAGCAGAATGAAAAATTTTGTAAATTTACATCAAATGAAAGATTATGAAAGCTATTGATTTAGCCGTTTCAATGACTGACGAAGAATATTTTTTATTTGAAGAAAGAAGTATATTAAAGCATGAATTAATTAACGGAATACTATATGAAATGAGCGGAGAATCTACGCCACATAATGAAATTGCAGGAAATATTTTTATGTTTTTCAAAACATCAGTCAAAGGGAAGCTTTGGAAAGTGTTCTTTGAAGGCGTTAAGGTTCAAACGCCTGAAAAAAATTATTTTTACCCGGATATATTTGTGTGTTCCAGAAATACAGAAAGGTATTATAGTAATAATCCTATATTAATAGCAGAAGTATTATCTTATTCTACAAAGAAATTTGATTTAACCGATAAGTTTATACAGTATCAAAAGATAGAAACACTGCAATATTATTTATGTGTTGAACCCGAACAACAAGTTGTTATATTCAATTTTAAAAATGAGGAGCAGGAATGGATTGCGGAGACTTATACAAAAAAAGATTCCGTAATATCTCTCCCTAAAATAGACAACATTCAGCTTACCCTTAATGACATTTATCAATCCTGATGATTGTTATTTATTCTGATAACATTACTTCCCGTCTTCAATACATTGTACAAACATTATTTGGAAATGATGTAATATTGAGAAGCTGCGCTGAAAAGCAGGCTGATGAAAAATTTACAGTTATTGATTATACAATCGAAAAACTTTCTTCAAAAAGTATTTGGATTCAGCCACACACTTTATTATTTCAGAATGATATTAAGCAGCAGAACATTGAATGTTTTGAATGGAATACGCTCACCGCATTTTTCAAAACTTCTGGTGATATTCCCTTTGATATTTTCGCAACTTCATTTTATTTAATTACACGCTACGAAGAATATCTTCCACATAACTTAGATGAGTACGGAAGATATGTGCATAAAAACAGTATTGCCTTCAAACAAAATTTTTTGCGGTTACCATTAGTTAATTTGTGGCTCGAAAAATTAATTAAACTATTACAGAAAAAACATTCATCATTTACCATTCACCTTTCACCATTCACCTTTCTTCCCACGTACGATATTGATATAGCTTATGCTTATAAAAATCATTCGGTGAGGAGAGCAGGCAGCGGAATTTTAAAAGATTTTATTACACGCAAACTGAAAGAGATTGATGAACGAATAAAAGTTTACGCTGGTAGCAAAAAAGACCCTTTTGATATTTATGAATGGTTAGATGAATTACATGATAAATACAACCTGAAACCTGTTTATTTTTTTTTAGTTGCCGAAAAAAGAAAAGGCTACGATAAAAATTTATCGCCGCATACAGAAGGCATTAAAAATTTAATCCGGCAACATGCAGCAAAATATGCAATTGGAATTCATCCTTCGTGGCAGAGCAATACAGATGAAAAAATTCTGCAAAATGAAATTGAGTTGTTGAATGAAATTACAAACTCAAAAATTGAAAATAGCCGTCAGCATTATATTAAACTTAAATTTCCTGAGACTTACAGAGCTTTAATAAAACAAGGAATTAAAAATGATTACTCAATGGGATATGGCAGCATCAACGGTTTCAGAGCTTCTTATTGTTTGCCTTACAAATGGTTTGATTTGAAAAAGAATGAACAAACCGAATTAATGATTCATCCATTCTGCTGCATGGATGCCAACTCTTTTTTTGAACAACACTACTCTGTCGAACAGGCCGCTGAAGAATTACAGCACTATTATGATATTGTAAAAAAAGTAAACGGGAAACTTATCACCATTCTTCATAATCATTTTCTTACCGAACAATCACAATGGCTGCCGTGGAGAAAAATGTATGAAGATTTTTTAAAAAAGAATTTTTTATAACATCCCGCAAAAATATCGTTCTTCAAAAAAATACCCTGATGCAAAAATTGCTCTGTCTGTATTCATCAGCTTTTATTTTCAGCAGGTATAAATTTCAAGGAAATAGAATTAACGCAATGTCTTGTATTTTTTTTAGTAAAGCGTTCGCCTTTAAAAACATGTCCTAAATGAGCATCACAATTTGTGCAAACAATTTCTATGCGCCTGCCATCAGCATCGGGTATATGTGTTACCGCTCCCGGTATTTCATCATCAAAGCTAGGCCAGCCGCAATCTGAATCAAATTTATCATTTGAATTATACAGGGGTGTGCTGCAACGTCTGCAAACGTATGTTCCATTTGCTTTATGGTTTGTGTATTCACCAGTAAAAGGTCTTTCAGTGCCCTTATGAATAATAACCCTTTCTTCATCCGGTGTTAGTTTATTGTATTCCATATTTTATTTTTTTCAATGAAATTTACAGGTCTCTGCATTAAATAAGATTGAAACTGCTTTAATGTGCTTCTTAGAAAAAGTGAGATGTATTTCTTATTTACATCTCACTTAAAATTGAATTGAATAGTTTATCGAATCATTTTGGTTGCGAAACAACAGCACAATTAATTATTAGTCCTGAATTTTTTAATCCCCCAATAGTTGGATTGCTATCTCCCTTACTGGCGGGATCACTCATAATGGATCCTTCATCAAGCAATTTTTTTACAGTTTCAAGTGTTGTAATTGGTTTTCTTTCCCCGTTTGCTATTGCGTCATCAGTCCAAACTAATACGTGAGCATCCCACATGGCGCTATAGTTGCTTTGCATATTATCATTTTGCGGATCCTGCTGAAAAATATTAATGGGTTCAAGACCGCCATCTATAATAGTTGATGTTAAGCCCTGGCGGTTGTTATTAGATATTCCGGTCTCTCCATTTGCAACTAATGCAAAACCGCGATTAACAGAAGGAGAGGCCAAAGTATTTTTACCAAACTGTGGAAGATATTTTAATCTCTCTGCAAAAATTGCATTTTCAATAGTAGCAGGCAGAGGGTCAGAAGCATCTGTTACAAGGTGATAAAAAAACTTGTTGCCTTTGTACCAGCCATCAGAGATTAGAATTTTTATGGTCATCTTATCATAATCTATACTGATTACTCTGTCCTGAACACCGCTTTTATTGGCAAGCTGCGGCGCATTATAAACAATGCCATCGGGCATTACAATCAAAGGCGAATAATCAGCATCACCTACAGCGCCGGGTTTAGCTGTTGACGGAGGAAATGCATTAGGTGAACCCTGTATTAAAACTCTGACAGGGCTAAAATCAACAGTGCCTTTAAATTTAATCTTACCATCATTTCCCCGTGTTACATTTTGCACTGCCTGTGTGCCTGTGGCAAATTTCATTACAGGAGAATAATTTATACCAAGCTTCTTAGCGTCATTATAATCCGAAGATTCTGTAATGATATAATAAGTTTTTTCTCCCTTGGCCGTCCAGCCCTGCAGCAGGGGGAAAGTTGCAGACTTGGCTGTTTTATCAGATACATCTATATTGATAACACTTTTTATAAAAACCTGCTTATCATTATCGTATTTGCCACTGGGTTTAAGAACACCTTCCATCTTCATTTTCATCTTGTCATCTTTCATTTTACCCGAAGAGCTTTTCAATTCTTCAGATGTCAAGTCCTGTGCTTTTATATTATTTGAAATGCACATGATTATAGGAACTGCTGCTACCGTAATAGCAAGAGATTTTATACTTTTTTTCATTGTGATTATTTTTAATGGTTTTAAATAATTGTAATTATGGATTTACAAAGAGCAGGCCACCATGCCAAAAGGTTATCACAGAAGTATAACGTTTGTGTACTTATTGCTTCGTCTGCACACATACATTGTGCTTTCTTTTATTGTTTGTGCATTCACGGGGTAAAAGGTCTCAGCGCCATTATTTCTTCCGGCGTTAGTTTATTATATTTAGGGTCCAAATATTTTTAAAATCAAACGCGTTTATTCACAACTATGTTAGCAGCCATTAATGCTTCGCCTGCAGTCCAGATCGCAGCGCCCAGCAGCAAGATGTCTTTTGCCAGAAACTGACCAGGGTTGGGCGAAAGAAAAGGAAAACCATAATCAGGTTGCCATACACCTGGAGTTGATAACAAAAAAGTTAGTGTAATAAAAAACATAATAATAGCGCCCATGCTGCCAATAGCCGACAGCTTCGGCGCAAACCGCCGGGTCGCAATTAAAATTCCTAATGTAATTTCAATTACTCCCAGCAGTGCAGAGAAACTCCTTACACTCATGGAACCGGAAAGCCATGATAAGAGCGGGCTGTGAGAAGCCAACCCATGAACACCTTCAGACTCGTAGGCCGTGAACTTAAGCATGCCTACCCATAGAAGTACAATTACAAGACCGTAACGAAGAACAGCTGCACCTGCTCTTTCGAGTTTTGCAGCGTTGCCGCTCTCTATATATTCCGTTGTATTTTTCATCATTTATTTTTTAAATATGTGAGAATTATTGTTATCATCGTTTCTTACTACTGATACCATCCGGCAACTACAGTAACTTGGAAGAGCTTTTCATTTTTTGTTTAAAAATAAGAAATGTCGTTGCATCTGCAAAAAAAATGGGTCATATTATTTCAATTAAGAACAAGCCATATTGAATTTTGCTTTCACTAATTGGGTTGTTCTTATTTCAGTTTTAAAATCAACCCAAATATTTCTAAAATAGCATACCCATTTATCAATACAAACCTATCTGGCTATCTCGTTCACAAAAACGATCGGACAGTTAACGATAATACCTGCAGCGTTAAGCCCGCCGAGAGATGAGTTACGCGGTCCCGTGGGCGCCCCGGAAACTAAAAAGCCATCTGCGTAGAGTTCGATAATATTGATGGGCGCAATCACCTCACGCTTGTCAGTTGTAACAACCACCTGTGCTCCGGAAGCAATTGACTCGTCGGTCCACATAACAGGATGCACGTCCCACAAGGGACTATAGGTGGCCGCATCGCAGAAGAAGGCAGGGTCGTCAGCATTGTCGCAACCTGCCTCTTCCTGAAATATGTTAAGGGGATCGCCTTCTCCGGCTACTGCGGAGCGAAGACCTTGCCGGTTGGGATTGTTTACGCCCATCTGGCCATTTATCACAGGGATTAAAGCCTCGCGGGCAGAACGGAACGACTTGTCGTCAGCAGGGTTTGGAGCCGCATTCATGTTGGGTGCAAACGTATTGTCTTCCAGGGCAGCAAGGTCATTGTCCGATGTTTCATTGGTGGTGTATAGAATCTTGAAGCCTTCATAGAATCCATGTACCAACTGCAATTTAACGGTCATGTTAACTTTGTCCATGCTAATCACTTTATCGTGAACGCCTGTACTGTTCGCCATATGAGAGGCATTGAATAGAATTTTACCATCGTACGTTACAAGGGGGCTGTATGTTGCATCACCAACGGAACCTGGTTCGGAGGCCGGGTCAAGAGGATAGAGGTCGGGACCGGGGACAAGGTTTCTGGTGGGTGCGAAATCAACATTTCCGGAAAATTTAAGCACCGGAAAATCGTGTGGATTTTTAGGCCCCCCATCGTTTACTACGGTTGCATTCTGCACTGCCACAGTTCCGAGAGCATGTATAAGCTTTGGAGTCCAGTTAAGACCCATCCTGATTGATACGTCAACATCGTTGGACTCTGTAATAATAAAGTAAACATCACCGTCATTTGCGTCCTTTCCGCGGTAAAGGGGAAGAATAGCTGTTGCAGCTATCGTATCAATTTCCGTGGCGCTTGCCAAGGTGTTAGGAAGTTCTCGAAGCACGGGTGTAGGGGTAACATTATCATTGTTTTTATTGCAACTTGCCGATAGGAGAGCAAGCAGTGCAACGTATATTAGTTTTTTCATTTTATAATATTTGTTATTTATATTTATTTTTTACTGTTTTTTTGGGGGGTACTTTTTATTAGACATTGGTGGTTTTTATTTATTTATTTCTCCAACATCATATCTGTATCAGCTGCATTCATATCACTGCTGAACAGGAGCTTTTGTGTATATTCGGGCTTTTCGCCTTTCATAGCAGCCGTTATTGTTTTACCATAAAACTCACGGGCTTCTTTAACGCTTTTTTTACCCGTAGCAACATCATTAGCAAGATTAAGCGCCAATATATTGTTCGCTTCTTTATCACATCGTGCTGAAATTTCTCCCTGTGTTCTATCAAACACTACGCTACCATCAAATTCAGCGAGTTCATCTATCTTATCAAGGTTGGAAACTTTATAACTAATAAATTGCTGCATTACATCTTTATGAGGTACAGGAAAATTATGTGTTGCTTCATGTTTATAAACAATTGTTCTTGCCCAGGGCCCGTTGCTTATCCAAACCAGCATTTGTTCTGCTGCTATATTGGGCTTGCCATATTTATCCATCATTTCTTTTGCCGCCATTTGTGATGCTTCAGGCCATGTTTTTAAATCTGGCATCATCATATTTTTATCCATGGCCATTTTATCTTCCTGAGCGGATGCAGTATTCAAACCGCCTGTTATGCTTAACACTGCTGTTAGCAGGAGTGAAGGAATAATTAATTTTGTTTTCATGTGTTTTTTTTAGATTATAAAAAGATTTTAGTAAATATTTTTTTTTGAACCAGCTGTTGAAGTGCAGGATGTTTATCACTATTATTTGTGTTGTAGTATTTGTTACTTTTTAAAATGATTGACTTTTTTATCTGCGATATGCGTGCCATTCCACAAAAAAGTTATCACGGAAGTATAACATTTTTATGCTTAAAATAAATGATACTCTATTCTCACAGTATTCCCTTTTAGAAAAACGTTTCGTGCCATGAACACAAAAGTTACAAATTGTGTTCCTGCGATTTTTGTGTCTGTTATTATTCCCCACTCTGGGGAGTGCAGGCAAAGCCTTGTGTGTTTACGTACTCAATTCAAAAAAATGCCTGGAAGTAAAGTGAAAATAAAAAAGTTATTTATAAGCGTTTAAAGAAAAGAATGGAAACAAAATTTCTGATTAAAAAAAATACAAGTCTGTAAAATCCTTATTCGCTAAAACAAAAGTTTGATTTTTTGATTTTTGGAAATATAATGACGATGATATCGAAGTAATAAAGATTGCTTTAAAAAAAGATGCATTTATTATTACAGAAGATAAAGACTTTGGCGATCATTTTATGCTTGCTATTTCTCCTTTTCAAATGCGTCAAAACCAAGACATAAAGGCGCACGAATGAGATTGAGCTTATTGAATTCGGGCTTGCCATTACTATTTTCAGAGCAGGCGCAAATGGTGCATTATCTGAAATGTCTGGTTCTCCTTACGCCGTTTCCACGTCTTTTAGCATTGATAAGTGAGCAACAGGGCTTACCTCGTATTAACAGGTTTTGAAAAGCAAAGTTAAGTATACTTATTCATTCTTTTTGTGATAGTCCCGCAACTTTAGAAAAATAATTTTGCTGTAATGTATGCGCATTTGGATTGGAAATATGCGACATAACAAAAATTTTAAAATCATTAAAATAAAACAACATTAACGACGACAAGATAAGACGCTGATGGACAAATAATATCGTAATCCTGTAATTATGGGTACAGTTTTGATATTGCAAACAAAGAATGCTTTTAAAAAAGCATCCTTTCTTATTTTTGTAAGATATATTTCTGTCCTGGTTATGTGGCTTATCAAAAGAAGAAAAGATTTAGTTTTCGAACACGTAACATCAAAAAATTAAAACGATGAGAAAATGAAGAGTATATTAATTATTGAAGATGATGAGAATATTGTTGAGTTGCTCGAAATTCACCTCAAAGATATTCACTGTGAAATTACAAAAGCAACTACCGGCAAAAATGGAATGCTCTATGCGATGAAGAATTCTTTTGATCTGATTATTTTAGACGTAATGCTGCCTGACATTGATGGTATGGAAATTTGCAAAAAGCTGAGAGCTGAAAATAATACTTCACCTATACTGATGGTAACTGCCCGCTCAGAAGAAATTGATAAGGTAATAGGATTAGAATCCGGTGCTGATGATTACCTCACCAAGCCATTTAGCATTCGTGAAATTATTGCACGTGTAAAAGCTATACTTCGCAGAGAAGAAATTAACCAAACCATTCGTTCAAATGGAAACAAAATATTATCCGCCGGTGAAATTACTGTTGATGCTGATAAAAGAAAAGTAATGGTAAGGGAAACTAAGATTGATCTTACCCCGAGAGAGTTTGACCTGCTTTATTTGTTTATCTCCAATCCGGGAAAAAGCTATTCAAGAGAAGCATTGCTCAATGCTGTTTGGGGATATGAATTTAATGGCTATGAGCATACAGTAAATTCTCACATCAGCAGGCTTAGAGCAAAAATTGAATCAGACATGTCCAATCCAACTTATATTTTAACCACATGGGGCATAGGTTATCGCTTTAACGACGAAATTTAAGCGCATCAATGAAAAGGTCAAAAAATAAATATTCTTTCGGCAATTTATATTGGCGCCTGTCTGCTGCTTTTCTTGTTATTCTTACTCTCATTGGGGTAGCATATGTTTATATCACGATTCATCATTCTGCTGAATATTTTAACAAAGTAAGCCAGTTGCTCAATCGCAACGTAGCCACTCAAATTGTAAAAGATACCAAGCCCTTTAAAAATGGAAAAGTGGACACGGCCGTTTTAGAGGAAATGTTCAGGCATGCAATGGCTGTTAACCCCAGCCTTGAAATTTATTTATTAGATACACAGGGAAAAATACTTGCTCATTCTGTTCCTGAAAACAAAATCATACTTGACAAAGTTGATCTTAAGCCTGTAACAGAATTTATCAGTAATCACGGAACTAAATACATAACAGACAATGATCCCCGTGACGTAAATGCGAAAAAAGTTTTTTCAGCAGCGCCGGTAGTAACTGATAAAATACTTGAGGGATACATATATATTGTGCTTGCCAGTGAAGAATATGTTGCCATTTCTCAATTACTCTCCGGCGATTATTTAATGCAGGTTGGTTTACGCACAATGATATTAACTCTGCTTGCTGCGTTGCTTATCGGTCTCGTGATTTTCAGAGTCTTTACAAGAAACCACAGAAAAATTATTGAAGTGATGCAAAAATTCAGAGAAGGTGATATCAATGCAAGAATAAAAATTAAATCTACAGGCGATACGAAACAGCTTGCAGAGAGCTTTAATGAAATGGCAAATATATTAACCCAAAATCTCGATAAAGTAAATGCAATTGAAATGCTGAGGCGTGAGCTTATCGCTAATATTTCTCATGATTTAAAAACTCCTGTTTCAGTGATACAGGGTTATGCAGAAACGCTGCAAATGAAAGAGCTTACGCTTGCAGATTCTGATCGCCGCCGGTATATAAATACAATTTTGCAGAATACTCAAAAGCTCGAGAAGCTGGTAAATGAACTGTTTGAATTATCAAAGCTGGAGGCAAACCAGGTGGTACCAAAAAAAGAACCCTTTTCAATAAGCGAGCTGCTAAATGATATGTATAATAAATATCAGTTAATTGCCAAAGAGAAAAACATTTCACTTGAAACGGAACTTTCTAAAGATCTTCCGCCGGTATATGCTGATGTTTCATTAATTGAGCGTGTGATGCAAAACCTGATTGACAATGCTATAAAATTTACTCCTGAAGGGGGTATGATAATGATAAGAACTCACAGATACGATAATCATGTTGAAGTTATTATTACTGATAGTGGCATTGGGATACCCGAAAGCGAACAGGATAAGGTTTTCACACGTTATTATCGTACAACAGACAATTTTATGGATTTAAAAGAGAGTGCGGGGCTTGGCCTCACCATTGCAAAAAAAATTCTGGAGCTGCATAATTCTTCGCTTAAATTTATGAGTAAAGAAAATAGCGGAAGCTCCTTCAGCTTTAGCCTGCCTGTTTATAAAACCAAATGAAATTTATCTTCGGAATTTCTGTCTTTTCCCAACAAAAAATTTAAATCCTTTCACTTATTATTATTCTTTTATCAAAAAGTGGAAGAACCCCAACCGGTTTAAGTATGTTCTATTGTTCCCGAAAGAATAATGGGTAGGTGTTGTGTTTAGCTTCTTGTGCCATTGTTCTAAAGTTGAGCAAGACTAAGATGCTAACGCATAAAAAATTTTGCCGATAAGGAATATTTTTATCAACAACTATCCGGCAATCAAAATTGTTTTGAGCAAGTAATGTAAGTATTCTCCGTTTTTAATACCATGCTACTCCATATCCTTAACCATATATACTTCATAAAGTTTGAAAAATATTTTTTAAATGATAAAATTTGCATGCAAATGAAACCTGCAGCAATTATTTTTATATCAATTTATTTATTGCGGTTATAATAATTTTTATTTCGAAGAAATTTTTGCAAAGCAACTCTTTAATACAAAAATCAGTTTCAATTAAAAATCATTCACTATTCAATTTTTATTAAAAACCCGATTAATCAAAATTATATCATGAAAAATTTCATCTTTTCTTCTATCCTGTTGCTCGCAACATGCTTTGTAAATGCTCAGGCGCCTGTTCTCCAGGCTGAAAACTCCTTTGGTGGTCGCGAAGTTGACCATGCTTTCAGCATTCAGCAAACAAGAGACGGCGGTTTCATTACAGCCGGCCATACACAATCAAACAATGCCGATGTTCGCGGCAATCATGGCAACTTCGATTTTTGGGTGGTTAAATTAGATAAAAACGGAACTATAAAATGGCAAAAATGTTTGGGGGGCACGATTGATGAAACTGCTTTCAGGGTGCGGCAAACTACCGATGGCGGCTATATTGTTGCAGGTGAGGCAAATTCAAATGGCGGACAGGTTACAGGCAATCACGGCGTGCTTGATTTCTGGGTAGTTAAGTTAGACAGCAGCGGCAATCTTCTTTGGGAAAAATCACTGGGTGGAAGCAAGGATGATTTTGCAACCAGCATTCAGCAAACAAAAGACGGCGGTTATATTGTTGCCGGCGGAACTTTTTCAAATGATGGTGACGTTACAGGGCATCACGGTCAAACTATTACTGCCGATTATTGGGTGGTTAAATTAGATGCAAACGGAAATAAGCAATGGGAAAAATCTTATGGAGGAAGCAATGGCGATATAGCCATGAGTGTAATACAAACAAAGGATGGCGGATATGTTGTAGCAGGAAACTCTACATCTAATAATGGTGATGTAAGCGGTGTGCACGATTTTATTTATGGAGATTTTTGGATAATAAAATTAAATAGCCAGGGAAATCTGCAATGGCAGAAAGCATTAGGTGGCTCTGATTATGAACAGGCAAACAGCATTCAGCAAACGAAAGATGGCGGATTTATTACCTGCGGATGGAGCCGTTCAAACGATGGGGATGTTAGCGGTAATCATGGCGACTACGATTTCTGGGTAGTAAAGTTTGATGCTGCCGGAAATGTAACATGGAAAAAATCATTAGGAGGAAGCAGAGGTGATCTTGCTTACAGCATTGAGCAAACAACCGATAATGGTTACATCATCGCTGGCGGAACAAATTCTAATGACGGTGATGTTTCTGGTCTTCATGGAAGGCTCGGGAAAGAAGATTTTTGGGTAGTTAAGCTTGATGTGAATGGAATATTGCAATGGCAAAAAACACTTGGTGGAACTGAGTTTGAAGAAGGCCGCAGCGTGGACCAAACAAAAGATGGTGGTTATATTGTAGCAGGCTGGTCAGGCTGGGATAATCCAAACAATGGCGATGTTACAGGCAACCATGGCAATTATGATTTTTGGATAGTAAAACTATCTGCAAATCCGCAGGCAACAGCCATACAAAACACATTGCCGCCTGCACAGCATTTTAGTTTTACGCTTTCACCAAATCCTGCATCTTCTTTTATTCAAATAGATATTACAACTAAACAGCAATCTGCATTGCTTCGTATAACTAACTGCAACGGAAATACAGTTATCGAAAAAAATCTGCTGATAATTGAAGGTGTATATCATCAACAGCTTGATATAAGTAAGCTGCTTCCCGGGTTATATTATATCAGCGTAACATGCGGAGAGGATATTATAAGCAAAAGCTTTGTAAAAAAATAAATAAGATAGGATAACAGGCACACGTGCACTATTTCTTTCTTTCAATGGTTTTATTTATAAATTAAACCACCTGTTATTATGTGCAAGCTTTCATCATTGGCTGGTTATTAATTGCAGCCCTCATTGTTTACTCAATTTACGAGTTCATTGACATTGACAGCAGGTCACATTCCGTAAGCGACACACTCATAAATTTCGTTTTCAATCTTTTCATCAACACCGTAGTGTTTTACATCATTGCATTACTTACTTCAAAAAAAGCAGCAGGATGAAAACAAAATATTTGATTCTCTTTCTGCTTATAAGCACAAAAGTATTTTGCCAAAACACAGTTCCCGACAGCACAACTAATCCCGAAAATCAGGATGCTTTCTTTGATTCAATTTTCAAATCACAGTTAGATAAAAAAGTATTTCAGGGTGCGGCATTTGTCTTTGTGCAAAATGGAAAAGTGCTTTACAAAAAAGGCTACGGAATATATGATGCAAAGAAAAATACCCCTGTAAATCCCGACAGCAGTATTTTTTATACAGCTTCTGTTTCTAAAATTTTCGCTTCGCTTTCGCTGATGCAATTGCAGGAAAAAGGGAAATGCAATATGACTGATGATGCAAACAAATACTTCGATAAGTTTAAATTAGATAATCCCTTTTCAACCCCCGTCACTCTCAAAAATCTTGTTACGCATACAGCAGGTTTTGAAGACCGCTTCACCGGAGGCATTGTAAAAAATGCAAGTGAAATAATTCCCTTAGAAGAATATTTTTCTAAGCGAATGCCTGCAATAGTCATGCAACCAGGAACACAAATTTCTTATTCAAATCATAGTGCAGCGTTAGCGGGGCTAATAGTGCAGAAAATTTCAGGCATTTCTTATGATGAATATGTGCAGCAAAATATTTTCACTCCGTTAGGAATGTTGTACAGCAGTTTTTTTCAACCTCCACCAACGCAACTGCAAAAAATAATTCCGAAAAATGGAAGGCCGCAACCTTTTTACAATCCCTATCCTGCTGCATCTTGCGTAACCACAGCATCCGACATGGGAAAACTTATTGTAGCATTACTAAGCACCAACAATTCCGGTTTTATCTCAATCATTTTTAAAGCAAATTTTTTCACAGCAATGGTCAGCAAATAAAAATATGCCCTGCATGGGTTACGGTTTCATGCAGTGCTGGACAAATAATTTAGATGCTTATTTTCATACAGGCGATGCTGGTATGCACTCCGAATTATTTATCATCCCAGATAAAATGACGGGCTTCTATGTTGTTTACACCAACATAAATGAAAGTGCAGAAAATCCCCGTGAAGAGCTCACTAAAAAAATTCTTGACAAATTTTTTCCGGCTCCGCAATTTGTAATGCCAAAACCTTTGGCAGATTTTGCAGCGAGAGCAAGCGAATACGAAGGAACATTCCGCATCAATCAATATTCACGAACCAACTTTGAAAAACTTGCTGCATTGCCCAACCAGGGAACATGCAAAAATAATGGTGACGGAACTTTGCAATTAACTTTATTGGGAGGAGGCATCAGTGAAAAATTAGTAGAAATAAGTAAAGATTTATTTCGTGCAGAGGATAATGCCTGGTATGCTTTTGTTCGTGATGCAAACGGAAAAATAGTTGCCCTCTCCATTGCCGGAAACATTTCAGACCCCACAGGGCTTGAAAAAATAAAATGGTATGACAACACACTCTTTCACCTTTTCATAATTGCCTTTGTTATCATCCTGATTTTATTAAGATTGATTATGTCAGTGATAAAAAGAGCAAAAAAACTTTTCAAATCAAAACAAGAACAACCCATTCAAACCCAAGCGGAAAAATGGGCATGGAAACTTCCCGCAATGGTTAGCTTGCTTATAATAATTTTACCAATCATTGCCTTTGCAGGATTAGCAGCAATTGAAAAACCCTTTGCAGGAATGCCATTTTTTTACAAATTGTTTTAAATCTTTTGATACTTGTTGCATTGTTAGGATTAGTAATAATTGCTGTCGCAGTAACGGCATGGAAAAATAATTATTGGACAAAAAGAAAACGAATCTATTATACCATTTTCTCAACAGCAATGTTATTGCTCGTGTGGTTTATTAATTATTGGAATCTCTGAAAAACTATATTCTTATCCATTAGAATGCATTTACGCTTTGAATGATTAGCCTGCTTTGAGTAATTTATTTCTTAGTTATTCCCCTTATGATTCATACACACTGCTTATCGTTAATTCAGTTTCCTTTTGGAGCTGCATCCTTCCAATTCTTCTTCACTTCGTAATTGCATATTTTTTAAGCCATTGCCTTTAATAATTCTTTATCCCTAATTTAAAACATAACCTTCACTTCATGAATCTTACCATCATTTATTAAAGAAATAACTTTATTATTTTGCTCAATTTCGTCAACAAAGATTTTTATTTCTTTTTCTTCTGATTGGGATTGAAGAAATAATATGTGATAATTAGTTTCGAGGTAGCGGTAATTTATTTTTAATGATTCCCACTGGGCAGGAATACAAGGTGTAAATCGTAAAGTATCGGCTTCGCGTTTCAATCCCAGGAAAGATTCTACAATAAGCTGATACATCCATCCGGCGGAGCCTGTGTACCACGTCCACCCACCACGACCTTTGTGCAGTGAAACTGCATACACATCAGCAGCCATTACATACGGCTCTGCTTTATATGTTGCAATTCCTTTTGAACTGCCTCCATGATTAACAGGATTAATCATATTTAATAATTCCCAGGTTCGCTGCTTATCACCCAAAGCAGCAAAAGCCATCACCATCCAAATAGCCCCATGTGTATATTGTCCGCCATTTTCACGAACACCCGGCACATATCCTTTTATGTAACCGGGATTCAAATCAGATTTGTCAAACGGCGGATCGAAAAGCTGTATTAAAGCATCCTCTTTACGAACAAGATTTTTATAGGCAGATTCCATAGCTGTAAGAGATCGTTCCCTATCACCGGCTTTTGATAACACAGACCAGCTCTGAGCTATTGAATCTATCTTACATTCCATATTTTCTGCAGAACCAAGGGGAGTGCCGTCATCAAACCAGGCACGCCGGTACCATTCACCATCCCATGCGTGCTTTTTAATATTGCTTTGCAATTGCTCTGCATGTAGCCTGCACTTTTCCATAAACTTCGGATCATTTTTTAAGCGGGCTACTTCGCTAAAGCGTATCAATATATCATATAAAAAAAATCCTAACCACACACTTTCTCCTTTTCCATGATTGCCTACTCTATCCATGCCATCATTCCAATCACCTGAACCCATCAGTGGCAATCCATGTGCACCAAAGCGTAAAGCATGTTCAATTGCCAATATACAATGTTCATACAAACTGACCGACTGGTCAGATATTATTGGAAGATCATAATAAGAATCTTCACCTGCATTTAACAGGCGACCTTCCAGAAAATTTATGGTTTTTTCCAGTATGCTCGTATCGCCCGTAATGGAGATATACCTGCATGTAACATAAGCCAACCATAGAAAATCATCCGAGCAGTTGGTTCGCACACCCCGCCCCATCGGCGGATGCCACCAGTGTTGTACATCTCCCTCTTTGAATTGGCGTGATGCGCACAAAAGTATTTGCTTACTTGCCAGGTCTGGGCGGGTATGAATTAAGGATAATACATCCTGTAATTGATCACGAAAACCAAAGGCGCCGCCGGATTGATAGAATCCGCTGCGTGCCCAAAGGCGGCAGCTTAAGGTTTGATATGTAAGCCATCCGTTAACAAGAATATTTACTGCCGCATCAGGCGTTTCTATTTGTAATGCTCCTAAAGTTTGCTGCCAGTATTTTTTTACTTTCTCCAAAGCATTGCGTGCAGCATCAGCGCCTTTAAACTGGCGGGCTAATATACTTGCATCATTAACGTTATTACCTATTCCAAGCCGGAAGATTATTTCACGCTCTTCTCCTTCACCTAAATCAAAAAATACTTGGATTACTGCACAAGGGTCGAGTGCCGCTCCAGTATTACCTGAAAGCCTTGCCCTGCTCATGCTGTCAGGATTAGCAGGCATGCCATTACGACCCAAAAATTCAGTACGGTCTGCAGTAAAAGTTTTTTTGGGATCGTCTGCATCAAAAAATGCACAGCGATTTTCAAATTCTAAGTTGTACGCATTTTTTGCGAGAATCGCATCGCTGGCTGTATCAATTTCAGTTACAATATGCATTGCGGTTTTGGATCGCACATCTCCTAAAACCCATTCCATATATCCGGTAGCCGAAAGACTGCGCGTTCTATTAGATTGATTGTGGAGTTTTAAAACGAAGAATTTAATCGCAGCTTCAATATCTACATAAACCCATACTTCTGAACTGATGCCATCCTCACTATGCTCGAACACACTATACCCGAATCCATGACGGGTAATGTAAGATGATTTTCCGCGCCGCGGCAAAGGAAGAGGCGACCAAAATTTTCCGCTCTCTTCATCCCTTACATAAAAAGCTTCTCCCTGCAGGTCGCTTACCGGATCATTATTCCATGGCGTAAGACGCAATTCATGCGCATTTTCAGCCCATGTATAAGATTGACCGCTTTCTGAAATTATACTTCCAAAATGAGGATTTGCCAATACATTTATCCAAGGGGCTGGTGTTGTTTGAGCGTGTGAAGTAGTAATAATATATTCTTTGCCATCATTTGAAAAACCTCCTATGCCATTGAAAAATTGCAGGTCATTGCGTGCTGCAACAATCGTATCTAAAGATGCATAAAATTTAGCGGGGCTGAAGTAAGGAATGATTTTTTTCGAGTTATTACGCATGTTAACCTGCTCGTCTAATGTACCAAGGTTATCTGAAATTACAATTCGTGCCACTGTTTGAAATAATACCCGGTCTTCATTTGTGATTTGATCTGAAGAGCGTAAAAAAATTCCTCCGGGCTCATCTTTGATGTTGCCACCTAAACCAGGAGCCGTAAGTCCTAATATTTGATTATGCAAAATTTGCCTGTAGCCGCCATGATCTTCATTCCAAATCACAAGATCTGCTACCAAACCTTTTAAGCGCCAGTAAGCATGCGCCTGCACCAATTGCTTCACCAATTCTATATTGGCAGGGTCTTCTATTTGTAAAAGAACAATAGGCAAATCTCCTGAAACAGAATAGCTCCATAAGGCAGACTGCCCCCGGTAGTTTTTAATAATTGTGGAAGCATCTGTACGCAGCGAAGGATTTGCATAGATAACCGAGCTAGCCAAACGCCCGTAGAGTTGTGCGTCTGCTTCTGTAGCATTTATTTGTCTTAGTATTACCTGGCTGTGTGTAAAAGCAAGTTCAAAAGCTCTGTTTGTAAGATGACGGTCCTGGTATTTTTCTATTAAGCCATTACATGTTTCCCTTGTTTCTGCAATACCAAACACCATATCAAAAGTTGCAGACTCATTTGGCTGAAGCACTACCCGGTATTGGATAGAAATAATAGGGTCAAGAACAGAACCTTGGTTTCCTGATAATCCCTTAGAAAAATACATGGCTCTGGGTTTATGAATTGTATTGCAGCGGCCAATGAATTGAGACCGGTCTGTTTCATAAGAAATATTTTGTATATCTGCATTATATGCTTTCATTAAATGAAACATCCAGGGTGTATGCTCTTCAACCGAACGGGGTCTGCGTGTACATATAATTGCATGGCGTGGTGCAACAATTTCAGTTTGAACAAAGAGATTGCTGAAAGCAGGATGCAGCTCATCGGCAATAGCAGAAGTAAGCACTACTTCTGCATAGCTGGTAACCTCGATATGCCTGCTTTTCCGTGAACGGTTGGTTATATGAACCCGTCTTAATTCAACATCATCTTCAGGAGATACAACAATCTCGGTATGTGTTTCCAAAAAGTTATCAAGACGGCGAAATTCTGCACGTCCCTGCGAAAAAACTGCTTCATAACTATCTCCTTCCTGCAGTGTTGGCTGGTAGGCTGATGACCAGAACACATGATTATCTATATCACGTATAAAACAAAAGCTGCCCCAGTTGTCGCATGTGCTGTCTTCACGCCAGCGTGTTACCGCAATATCTTTCCACCGGCTATAGCCGCCGCCGGCGTTAGTAACCATTACATGGTATCTTCCATTTGATAATAGCTGCACTTCCGGAATTGGGGTATCAGGTGTATTAATGATACGCATAGGCGTTTCGTTACCGGAAACTACATTTACATCTGCGCTGTGAACACCTGGTGAATAGAAGGCAGTAACTTTTGGAATTCTTTCCTGCAGCAATAATAGTGTTGCCTTAAACTGAGCCTCGGCTTCAAACCGTTTCTGCATGGGCTGCTTTAAAATAAGATACCCCAATGACAGCAGAGACATGCCCTGATGATGTGCCATGAAAGACTTTACTATAGAATTAGATTGCCCGCGCACTAAACGCGATGGAGTATAATCTATTGCTTCAAAAAAACCATACATCCCTTCAAAACCTTCTTCTTTTAAATGCTCAAGATTTTGATATGCTTCTTCAGGTGCTACCATTAGTGCCATCACCGCTGAGTATGGCGAAACCACGAGATCCTCTGCCAATCCGCGTTTCAACCCTAAACCCGGAATACCAAATGCACGATATTGATAATTAAGATTGGCATCTACCATATTATATCCTGATTCTGAAATCCCCCACGGCACTCCCCGTTTTTTGCCATATTCAATTTGTTTTTGTACAGCTGCTTTATTTGTTTCATCAAGAAGGGTATTCTCATAAGAGGGCAGTATTAACAGCGGCATCAGGTATTCAAACATAGAACCACTCCAGGAAAGAAGAACGGGCGTTAAACCCGGGTTGGTCAACTGACGACCCAAAGCAAACCAACTTTCCTGTGGCAGCTTTCCCTGTGCAATGCCTACAAAAGTGGCAAGCCTCGCTTCGGAAGCAAGCAAATCGTAAAAGCTATTGTCTGTTCTATGTTCTTCTGCATTGTACCCGATTGATAATAAATGCTGAGCTTTGTCGTATAAAAAATCATACTCTATATTAGAAAATTGTATGCATTGCTGTGCAAGCTTTTCTATCATCAGAATAAACTCTTTAGTGCGTCCACTGGCCTGAGTAAGGTGTAAGTGAAACATAGCAAGCCATTCTTTTTCCACCTCAGTATTGTTAGCATTATAATGGGTATTGATGCCGGATAATAATTCAAGCTCTGTTTTTAGCAGTTGGGCCAATGTTGGTATTTGAGAAAAAGAAGGTATGATATTACTGAACTTTAAAGGAGGATCTGGTAATAATAGCCAGGGTGTAAGAGCACCCAAATCATTTTTTGCCTCCTGCATTTGCGCAGTCACTTTTTGCGCCCACCAATGAAATTCATTTTTTGAGTTTAATTCTAAATCATTAAGAACTTCTGTGAAAGATAATTCCAATTCATCCAGGCACTGTTTTGCTTCTTCTAAATCATTTAGAGCGGAACGACAAATTTCTTCCAGCTCTAATTGAAATTTTTGCAGAGGTGAATTTTCTTTTTCTTTTTCTGCTGTTGCTGCTTTTTCTGCGAGAACTCTTGTTGCATCCAGCAATCCTTCAAATACTTTTTCTGATATTATTTTATTATCCGGAACAGAAAGAAGCCCTTGTTTTAATGTTATCAGATGGCCGGCAAGATTACCGCTGTCAACTGTAGAAATATATCTTGGAAATAATGGCGTTAGGGAACGTGTATCGTACCAATTATAAAAATGTCCTTTGTAGCGTTCCATGGCCTGCAGAGTACTGAAGGTGTTAGTGGTACGTGCAATCAACTGTGCGGCTGTGATATATCCAAAATCGTAAGCAGAAAGATTGGATAGAAGGGAAAGCCCGATATTAGTTGGCGAGGTGCGATGAGCAATTCTTTCAACCGGTTGCTCCTGATAATTATCAGGAGGTAACCAATTATCTTCAAGCCCCACAAAATTTTCAAAGAATGCCCATATTTTTCTTGCAAGTATCCGAAGGAAAATGGTTTGATCATTCGAAAGAATAATTTCCCGCCGCGGAAATTGCTGACTAATCCACCAGGAAATAAAAGGTGATGCCATCCAAAAGATTAATATGGGCAATGCTACTATGAGTGTAAGGGGCGAATAAATTATCAGGTAAATAAACACACTACTTGTAAAAAAAGGTACAAACCACATTGCTCGATATGTTTCAGGAGCATTTTTGTAATTTTTATTGCGGAGATTACTCGAAGGATTCCATTCAAGCAGCTTCTTATGCGTAAAGAGCATTCTCCAGTTAGTGCGAATAATTGCATCTGAATACAAGAGAGCTTCATACGGCAGGCATATAAAATCAATGAGACGCTGTGTAAAATGGTTGCGTGCAGAACGAATTGAAGATATTGCATGCTGCAAAAAAAGTATCTCCTCCGGTTTTTTTGAAAGCTCCCACAGAAAGGTCAAAACGGAGGGAACCATTATAATTGCTGTTGCAGCGAGGGTCCAGAACCATGCCGAAGAGGAGAGTATCCATCCAAACAAAAGTAATAATGTGAGAGAAGAAGGAATGAGACTTCGCCGAAGATTGTCGAATATTTTCCAGCGGGATAATGCTGAAAGTGGATTTCTTCGAAGATGCTTATCCTTCCCCGGAACCCAGGGAAAAATCCAGGCTGCAATTTGCCAGTCACCTCTTATCCACCGGTGCCTGCGTTTCATATCAACATGATAACTTGATGGATATTCCTCATACAATTGCACATCGCTGATTAACCCTGAACGGGCATAGCAACCCTCTAACAGGTCATGACTGAGAATACGATTTTTTGGAAATCGGCTATTGAGTGTTCGTTCAAATGTATCAACTTCATAAATGCCTTTACCAATAAAAGAACCTTCCTGAAATAAATCCTGATACACATCTGAAATTGCTTTTGTATAAGGGTCGGTACCCGCTTCGCCTGTATGTATTCGTGCATAAATTGAACTCTTAGCTCCCGGTAAGCTATTGGATATCCTGGGTTGAAGTATAGTGTATCCCTCTGTAACACGTTGTTTTTTTTCTGAATACAACGCATGATTTAATGGATGAGCTAATGATGCTGCCATTTTCCATGCCGCATCCCGTGGCAGTTGCGTATCAGCATCGAGTGTAATTACATATTTAATGGTTGAAAAAATTGCTTCATTACCCACTATTTTTGAAAAGGCTTCTTTTGATTTGCCCTGTAATAATGCATTTAATTCACCGAGCTTTCCGCGTTTGCGTTCATACCCCATCCAAATTTTATCACGGGCATTCCACCGGCGCGGACGATGAAAAAGAAAAAAGATATTATTATTAGTGCTGCCATATTTTTTATTTAATTCAATAATTTTATCTGTTGCCGCCTGCAGTATTGCATCATCTTCCGGAAGTATTTCCGCAGCAGCGTCTTTAAAATCAGTTAATAAAGCAAAGTGAAGATGCTTATCTCTGTTTGCAAGGAAACGAACTTCCAATCCTTCAATTAATTCTTCTACATCTGAAATTCTATTAATGATAGTGGGTACAGCTACTAAGGTGCGATATTCCAGAGGAATCTCTTTTGAAAAATCCAACCGCGGTAATAAATGTGGCCGTGCCAGCAAAGTAACCAACCAATTAATTAATGTAATTGCAAGCTGACTTGTGCTTATCACTGTTATAATACCAAGCAGCATAAGTATCCAGTCATTAAATCCATCTGCATAAGCTTTGGCTGCTAATCCCCAGCTAAAGAGCGCTGTTAAAAGAACAATCCCCGATGTAAAAAACAACATCGGGGTTTTGTTGAATATCCTTCGAAAAATTTCACGAACCGGTAATTGAACCTTCACTAATTTTTCGAGCTCACTTAATCCTTTATCTATCAAATAATATCCTGCATGCGCTCTGCGCTGGTCATGGGCATTTTTTTCTGCACTCTCTTTTGCTAATTGAATTGCCATCGCAGCCACTTCCTGTTCTGATGAACTGCTGTTATTAGCAATTCTCTCAACTGCATGCCGGTAGTGGTCGCGTGTATAAAAATCCATCTTTGCATACACTGCATTAATATCGTTGCGAAGTATTTGCTCTGTAATACTTGTGCTCTCAACAAATTCACGCCAGTCATTGGTACTTAAAAAACGAAGGCTGCTAATGCTGTTACTGATAGAAACCTGGTCTGATGCTTGTTTCTGATTTTCCTGGTTTATTAATTCGCCGCTCGTAAGTCCATTTTCTGATAATCTTTGTTCCACCCAGCTCAGAGGAAGTGTGAGAGAAGAACCTTTTTCCTGGAGTCTTCTTGCAAATTCGGCTACAAATGAGCTTACCATAGGAGGGTCGCTCCGTGCCATATCGGCTATTACTAAAACTAAACTTTTTGGGTCCTTTTCAACAACTTCAGTCATTTTATCCGCCCAGTAATTGGCGAGATTTTTATTTGTAATGTCTATCGCTATCTGAGTTCCAAGCCGGCGTAAATTTTCTATCAGAGCCAACCTAAGCATGATAGGAATTGCCCATAGTTCTCCTAACTTTAAAGGAGTAACAGTTTGATAAGCCGTTATAAATCCTAATAAATTTTTAAGGTGAATGCGTCCATCGCTATGAGAAATAATTTCAAGAGCAATATCATATACCCGCGGTAAACCTGCAGACCGGCCCTTTAAAAGTTTAGGTAATATTTTACTGTACCCTTTTGGCAAATGCCTTTTACCGGTATATATCTGTTCTTCGATAAGGTAAAAATTGTCGAGCAGCCATTCTGCAGCGGGAACAATTCTTGTATTTTCTTTTACAGACTCAGTTAATAAAGTATAAACTTCCTGAAGCACTTTTTCATTTTCAGACAGGCGCTGCAATAACTGTTCTGATGGCTCTGTGGATATTAAGGCATGATTTTTTGCAAGAACTTTGGCGTATTGCTCACTTTGCTCTTCGCTAAACAATTCGGCTCTTAACGGAGGCCTTTCATTAGCATATTTACGAAATTGATTGTCGCCAAAAAGAGGATCAAGAATATTTTTTTTTAAAGATTCAATTGCCTGCGGAAGTATTTCAAGGATATCCTTTTGCTGATTTTTCCGTTGATACACTTTCATCTATTACTACTTTTTTTATCTTTCGCAATTTCGGTTAGCACCAGTTTCACTCAGTAAGATAATTTAGTGAAGCTTAATAACAATAAAAATGAATTTGATTTTTTTATTTTCCATACGAATATAAAAAAGGGATTTCTTCTTTTCAGCTATTTTTTTACTTTATTGTAAATTACATTGTGAGGCGAACAGCAGAATATGTAACGTTGGCTATTTAATTTTTTTTAAAAAAACTGTATGGCAGTTCGGTACTCAGTAATTCGCAGCTAATGCACAGGGGTATTCTTCAGTCTGAAAACTCAATTAGTTGTTTTGAAATTGAGTAAGCCTTATGAATAAAGTTTTAATTATAAATTAAACCACCTGTTATTATGTGCAAGCTTTATTATCTGAGCTTTTGATTGCACATGCAGCTTTTCATAAATATTTGCAATGTGCTTGCGCCTAGTGAATACAGTGATTTTTAAAATGTCTGCAATTCGTTTTGCATCCAAACCACTTACGGTATGTTGTAAAATTTCTTTTTCTCTTTCACTGATGGTTTCAGGAAGTGAAGATGGTTGATTTGTATTTTTTTCCTTTGCAGATCTACTTAGCAGTTTGCAAAGCTTTGCGTGCAATTGCGGGCTCATTGGTGCGCCGCCGGATTCCAACACATTTATTACAGCATCTTTTAAGGAATTGGCGCTTTCATGCTTAATAAATATCCGGAAGCTCCGGCTTTTATAGCCTCGAAAATTTTCTCATCATCATCAAAAACAGTTAAAACAATAAAATGAATTTGCGGATATAAAGTTTTACCTGAAGCAATTGTTTGAATGCCGCTGAGCTTGGGCATTTCAATATCCATAAAAATAATTTGAGGCATTATATTTTGAGGTAACCCTTTTAATTCTTCTAAACATTCTTCTCCGTTCGTACGTAGCAAAAGGCCTTACTCCATCCACAACTTATGACTGGGAAGTTGCTGCAGTTGATTCCGCCAATGGCATCTTAGCAACAAGCCCGTACACAGACACAGTTGTATTTACAACAGCTTCATCACTTACAGCATTTAATGGAAATGAACAAAAGCAAATGAGTACAAATAATAGTAATCTTTTGAGAAGTGATGATGTAATATTATTTCCAAACCCTGCGTCAGCACAATTCCGTATTCAATTGAACAATTCAATTGCAAAAACAAATGCGCAGGTAAATCTTATAGGTGAAAGACGTTAATGGAAAAGTTGTTTGGAGCGAAGCAAACTTAAATGCAGCCTCGCTAAACAATATGAATATAGATATAAGCAAATTACCGAATGGCATTTATTTATTGCAGATCATAAATTCTGATAATATTATCATCATCAAAAAATTAATCATTTCAAGATAAGTTTATTGGGAAATGATTTTAAGTCCTGTTGTTTTTTTTTGCAGCAGGACTTTTTTATTTTCATCTCTACTACAAATTAAGTATTGTTTGAATGAATAATATGATGCAATTTTACCTGTGATTTTTATTTCAACTTTTAATTACATAAAAAAATTTTTATGATGCTTAAATCTTTACCTAAATTTCTGCTTGCTGTATGTACATTTTTTGTTTTTCAAAACCTGTGTGGGCAAACACAAGAAACCGAACCAAACAATACGGCCGCAACCGCTAACACGCTTGCTTTAAATGGATCCGGCAAGGGAATTATTAACCCTGCAGGAGATGTAGATTGGTATAAAATAAAAACAACAAGCGATGGACAGCTAACCATTACACTCACTTCTGTAAGTGGACGTTATTTATCATATACATTATATGATACGGCTGGTAATATACCCGTTAATGCTACGGTTGATTATAACAATGGCACAAGTTCCCAGGCAACAGATGGATTGGCTAAAGGAACTTATTATCTGCAGATTCATTGTACTAATGCAGGAGACACCTGCAGTTATATTGTTTCCATTTCTTTAACACCTGCAAGTGTGGCCAACGATATTGAGCCGGACAGCAACCGTGCAACTGCTCTAACATTGGCTGTAAATGCAACTACTACCGGGCATGTAGGGTATTATTATAATAATCATCGTGACACCAGTGACTGGTATAAGATAACTACTGCTAAGGATGGTTTACTTAATTTATATCTTACTTCTGAGAACGGCAGCTACACATCTATGTATTTATATGATAACAACGGAACTCTGCAGTTAAATAATGTTACTTATAATAATGGTACCGCTACTTTGAATACTGACGGGCTTGCAGCAGGTACTTATTATGTACACGTTTTTTGTACAAACACCAATACTGATTTTGCACCATATACTTTAAAAGACAGCCTCTTTACACCTGCCCAGGCGAATGATAATGAACCTGACAGTAATCGGGCAACTGCTATAACGTTAGCGTTGAATGGAAGTACCACAGGGCATGTAGGATATTATTATAATTTGCATCGTGATACTACTGACTGGTATAAAGTAACCACTAATAAAGATGGGGTATTAAATTTATATCTAACATCTAATAACGGCAAATACACTTCTATGTATTTGTATGATAACAACGGAACTACACTGATAAATAATGTTACTTATAATAATGGTACCACTACTTTGAGTACAGACGGGCTTGCAACCGGTACTTATTATATACAGATTTTTTGCACAAATACGAATACTGATTTTGCTCCTTATACTTTAAAAGACAGTCTCTTTACACCTGCTCAGGCAAATGATAATGAACCAGACAGTAACCGGGCAACTGCTCTAACATTGGCTGTAAATGCAACTACTACCGGGCATGTAGGATATTATTATAACCTTCATCGTGATTCTACTGACTGGTATAAAATAACATTACCGCAGGATGGGCAATTGAACTTAACACTCACTTCCAATAACGGCAGATACACATCTTTGTATTTATATGATAACAACGGAACTACGCAAATAAACAATTTTACTTATAATAATGGTACAAATACATTGAGCACAGACGGGCTTGCAGCAGGAACGTATTACATACAGGTTTTTTGTACAAATATCGGTAGTGATTTTGCTCCGTACACATTACAAGACACCTTGTTAAAATATAACTTTACTGCAGATACTGCTGCGGAGCCAAATGGTTCTCCATATCTCGCAAAAACATTACCTGCAAACAGAGTAACAACAGGGCATACAGGCTTTTATTATAATTTGGTTCGGGATACTTCTGACTGGTGGAAGATAAATTATACAGGATCAGGTGCGTTGCAAATCACTTTAAATTTTGAACCGAATATTCACGATAATGGAGTAAAGTATTTTTCTTATCGTATTTATAGTGATACAAATGCAAGTGCAATTTCTTCTGCAGATTATATTAGTACATCATTGCCTTATGTAATTAATTTAAGTTCATTACCGCAACAATATTATTACATACAGTTATATGTCACTAATGTTAATTCAGAGTATGAGTCATATTCAATTGCAGATACATTTGTGCAGGTAAATAAAGCGCAGATAAGTGTTAATACTTCCAAAACAACACTTAACAGTTCTTCATGCGGCACCGATAGCATTACATATAATTTAAGTGGCAGTCATTCACCATATACAGTAAGATTGTATAAAAATGGTGCAGCGTATGATAGTTCTGTTACCACACAAAGCACTATAACATTTAAAGGTTTATCTGCAGGTAATTATTATGCAACATCCTATGGAGATGGCGCTACAGACAGTGCTTATGGCAAAAGTGCTACATCAACCGTTGAGCCGCCGGTACCAACAGGTTTAAGCACAACAAACATTGGTGTTCATACTGCAACACTTAACTGGACAAAATTAACCTGTGCTAATTATTATAAAGTTCAATACCGTGTGGTTGGTAATTCTACATGGACAGTTGTAAATACAACCGGCGATACTTCAAAGCTTGCATTAACCGGCTTGCAACCTTATACTTTATATGCCTGGGAAGTAGCTGCAATTGATACAACAAAAGGCTTAACTTTCACAAGTGCTTTTTCAGATAGCTTAACGTTTAGAACATTGTCTGATACCGCACATATAATGCTTGTATTTAAAGGTGCAGGCTCAGCTTGCAATAGCGATACATTGAAATATAAATGCACTAACAGCCAGCCGCCTTATACGGTTACATTGTATAGAAATGGCGCTGCCTACGGCAGTCCTTTATCAGTTGCAGATACTGCTGCATTCTACAATGTACCGCCGGGTAATTACTATGCAACTGCAACTGGTACAGGTTCCGGCGGCAGCTATGGCAAAAGCGATACAACGCAAATTGTTCCGCCGGCGCCAACAGGTCTTGATACTTCAAACATCACTTCAAGTTCTGCAACGCTGCACTGGAATACAGTTAGCTGTGCCAACTATTACACCATACAATATCGTGTTAGCGGCACTTCAACATGGATGACTGTATCAACATCCAAAGACAGTATTACTGTATCTGATCTTTTGCCTATGACGACATATGTATGGCATGTTTCTTCTTCCGATTCGTTAAACAGGCAAACGGTTACCAGCGCTTATTCTGATTCTTCTTTCTTTACAACACAAGGAATATTGCCTGTTACATTTATAAGCTTTAATGGCGTATTGCAAAACAATTCAGTTATATTAAACTGGAGCACAGCAACCGAAATCAATAGCAAAGGGTTTGAAGTTGAAAAAAGCTTTAATGGTGCAGGCTTTACCGATATTGGTTTTGTGAAAGGTGCAGGTAATTCGTTTAACATAAATAATTACAGCTATACTGATGTAAAATTGGCAAGCGGTTCCAACTATTATCGTTTAAAACAAATTGATCTGGATGGAAGATTTCAATATTCATCAGTCATTCGTCTTGATTTCACAAAATTTGATTGGGCAATTTTAGGAAATACTTCAACTAATAATAGTTGGGTGCAGTTACAGCTTAACAGAAGTGCAAATGTTTCTGTTCAAATTGTTTCGCTTAATGGCAACATCATTCAAACAATTAATAAGGGAAATATCTCAGCAGGCACTTATTCTATTCCCTTGAACTTCAGTAATGCTTCATCAGGATTGTATGTGGTGAGATTAATTGCAGATAATCAATTTTATTCAAAAAAGATTATCAGATAATTTTTTTGATATTTAAAAAATTAAAAAAGACTTTCAAGATAGATTGTGAAAGATTTCCGCATGTTGTAAATCTGTTTTACTAGTGTTGTGTTCTTTCAACCTTTCAAAAGGATTTAACGCAATTCCTTTATACCAGGTTTTATCTGTAAGACTTTCTATCACATAAACAAATACCATAACTTAAAAATAAAAAATCCCAAACACATTGCTGCATTTGGGATTATTCAACTTTGCTTTTTTTACTGTACCGCGTACGGGAATCGAACCCGTATCGCCACCGTGAAAGGGTGATGTCCTAACCGTTAGACGAACGCGGCAGTTAACTTATTTTGCGGAGCGCAAAGATAACTGCCATTTCCTTTTCGTCAAATTTTTTTGTACCGGTGTCTGTACACTCAAAGAGTGTCTGCACACCAATTTACGTGCACTTCTAATCTCCTCAAAAGTATTTATCTGCTAAGGGCTAAAGCTCAATTGAAAACAGAAATTTGAACGGAGCGTCGCAAGCGAAGCTTAATAGCAATTCTAAGTTCAATACCAAAAAATTATCCCTCACATTTCCACTCAATCATTGTAATTTCGCATCGTTTTTCTAATCATCATAAATCAAAAAAAAACATGAGCACAGTTAAAGTTGCAATTAATGGATTCGGAAGAATCGGACGTTTGGTGTACCGTCAAATATTCAATATGGAAGGTATTGAAGTTGTAGCGATAAACGATTTAACCAGCCCAAAAGTATTGGCGCATTTATTAAAGTACGACAGTGCACAGGGACGTTTTAATAAAGATGTAAAAGCCACTGATAATTCCATTATAGTTGAAGGAAAGGAAATAAATATTTACGCTCAAAAAAATCCCGCTGAAATTCCCTGGGGCAAACATGAGGTTGATGTAGTGCTTGAATGCACAGGATTTTTCGCAGATAAAGCAAAATCAGAGGCACATTTGAAAGCAGGAGCTAAGCGTGTGGTAATTTCTGCACCTGCAACCGGCGAAGTAAAAACAATTGTATTCAATGTAAATCACGATACACTCGATGGCAGCGAAACCATTATCAGTTGCGCTTCGTGCACTACCAATTGTTTGGCGCCAATGGCTCATGTGCTCGATAAACAATTTGGAATTGTAATGGGCTTAATGACTACTGTGCATGCCTTCACCAATGACCAAAACACGCAGGATGCGCCGCATCCAAAAGGCGACCTTCGCCGCGCAAGAGCAGCTTCTGCAAACATTGTTCCCAACAGCACGGGCGCTGCAAAAGCAATTGGCTTGGTGTTGCCAAATTTAAAAGGTAAGCTCGATGGTACTGCGCAGCGTGTGCCCACACTCACAGGTTCTCTCACAGAATTAACAACAATTCTCGGCAAAAAAGTTTCTGTGGAAGAAGTGAATGCTGCTATGAAATCTGCGGGCAATGAAAGCTTTGGCTACACCGAAGATGAAATTGTAAGCAGCGATGTAATTGGCATTACGTATGGTTCACTCTTCGATGCAACGCAAACAAAAGTGCTCACAATCGGCGAGCAGCAACTCGTAAGAACAGTAAGCTGGTACGATAATGAAATGAGCTATGTAAGCCAGTTGGTACGCACTGTGCATTATTTTGCAGGATTGATAAGTAAGTAATACCCCCTACCCCTAAAGGGGAGAAAGAAAATTTTGTACATGGCATTTATACTGTCATCAAACTTCACACCTTGCACACCTCGTGCAAAAGTTCTTTACTCAGCAATAGTATTACCGTGGTGGCAACGCTGTATTTTATTGTTTAATTTTGTTTAAACAAAAAATTTATTATGGAAACTGATTTGCTAAAAAGAATTACGCATATTCCCGGTTTAATGGGTGGCAAACCAACTATAAGAGGTATGAGGTTTAGAGTTGCTGATGTGCTTGACTATCTTTCAAGCGGAATGACAACAGAAGAAATTCTTGAAGATTTTCCTTATCTTGAAAAAGAAGATATACAAGCAAGTCTTCTTTATGCTTCAAAAAAAATTAATCACCCGGTTCTACAAGTAAATTTAGATGCAGTTGCAGAAGCTTGAATTTTGGATTGATGTAAATCTTCCGCCAGCAATGGCAACATGGCTGATAGAAGAATTCAAGGTGAAAGCAACACATTTTTTTGAATTAGGATTTAGTTTTTCGAACGATGCTGAAATATTTAAAGCGGCTAAACAGCAAAAAAATGTTATTGTAATAACTACAAAAGATATAGACTTCATTTATCTTGAAGAGTCGATTGGTGCACCGCCCAAAATATTGTATATGAATACAGGCAATATTAGCAACAGCCAACTGCATTTATTAATTAGTAAAATTTTTAACGACGTGATAAAAGTATTTACACAGACAAATCAAAGCATTTTAGAAATAACTAATTTATTATGAGTAAATTTTCCACCTACAACTTCGCCAATCAAAAAGCATTGATACGTGTTGACTTCAACGTTCCTCTCGATAAGCAAACCTTTGCTATAACTGATGATTCGCGGATGAAAGCAACTATTCCTACTATCAAAAAAATTTTAGATGATGGCGGCAGTGTAATTCTTATGAGCCATCTTGGTCGCCCAAAAGAAGGACCGGAAGAAAAATATTCACTGAAACATTTGGTAACACATATAAGCGAACTGCTTGGAGTTGAAGTTCAATTTGCAAATGATTGCATTGGTGAGGATGCTGTTCAAAAAGCAGCCGCATTAAAACCCTGCGAAGTTTTATTATTGGAGAATCTTCGCTTTTATAAAGAAGAAGAAAAAGGTGATGAGGCTTTTGCAGAAAAGCTTTCAAAGCTTGGCGATGTATATGTGAATGATGCATTCGGAACGGCACACCGTGCACATGCATCTACAGCTGTGATTGCAAAATTTTTCCCGCCAGATAAAAAAATGTTTGGCCTGGTAATGGAAGGCGAAGTTAGCAGCGCAGAAAAAGTATTGCACACTTCAGAAAAGCCTTTTGTAGCAATCATAGGCGGGGCAAAGGTTTCAGATAAAATATTAATAATTGAAAACTTAATGCAGCGGGCAACCGATATAATTATTGGCGGCGGCATGGCTTATACTTTTATAAAAGCAAGAGGCGGCAAAATTGGGAATTCGCTTTGCGAAGAAGACCGCTTGCAAACCGCAACAGAGCTGGTGAAAAAAGCAACAGAAAAAAATGTATCCATTCATCTTCCTGAAGATTCTGTAATTGCCGATAAATTCGATGCAAATGCAAATACAAAAACCTGCCCAAGTGATGCCATTCCCGATGGATGGCTGGGATTAGATATTGGCCCAAAAGCCTGCGGAATTTTTTCAGAGATTATACGCAAGTCAAATACCATATTATGGAATGGACCAATGGGTGTTTTTGAAATGGAAAAATTTCAGCAGGGAACTAAAGCAATTGTTGAGGCAGTTGCAGAAGCCACACAACGCGGGGCATTTTCATTAATTGGTGGCGGCGATATTGTTGCAGCAGTAAATAAATTTGGCTTTGCTGATAAAGTAAGTTATGTAAGCACAGGCGGCGGTGCATTGCTTGAATATTTTGAAGGCAAAGAGTTGCCGGGAATTGCTGCGGTGAAAGAATAATTAGAAAATGTACAAATGCGAGGAGCAGGAAACGAACGTATATAACACCAATTTTTGTATCTTTAATTCACAAAAAATTATTATGGAAATAACTTTTGTAATGAATGTGAATGAACTTGACAGCAATTTTATTGAAGCGATAAAAAAAGCTTTTGGTACAAAATCAAAAATTAGAATAAATGTAGAAGCTGAAACCAATGAAACGGCGTATGTAGATAAATTCCAGGGTGAATCTATTCGCAGAGCGGAACAGGAATTAAAAGAAGGGAAATCTATTAGTTTTAACTCACCCGAAGAAATAAAAAAATGGTTATACAATGAAACAAATGTTTTAATTGACTAACCCCTGTGAAGCAAAGCCAAAAGTTTTTACCCGTGAGTGCCGAACACCTTAAAAGTTGGGCAAAAGAACCCCCTAAAATAGTTAAACGAATACTTGATCTATTAGATAGTATAGACCAAACTCCATTTGAAGGGTGAGGCAAACCAGAATCATATAAACTTTCATTATTTCTTGGTCACCCTACTTATGACCCTCATGGCGAAGCTATACCCGATACTAAAGGCAAACTGCCTGCAACAGATTTTATGGAGGTATATGATTTAAAGATGAACCAACCTGCAAAAGTTATTGGTTATAGAGATACAGGAAAACCGTTTCTGCAATACATCGAAAAACTCCAACTATTAATAGGGGCATCATTAAAAATTATTTCTGTAATGGAGTACGACCACTCCTTAGAAATTCTGGTAGATGAAAAACACCGGTACATTATTTCCAAAGAAAGTTCACAAAAAATATACATTACAACAAATGGAGCAAAAAAGTATAAGTAAAAAAGCATGGCGAAGAGAAAATACCAGCAATTCATTACCCGAGGTATTTTCTTCCATTGATGTACCGGAAAAGGGCGGGTTCTGGAAAACGCTGTTAGCCTTTTCAGGTCCCGGCTTAATGGTGGCTGTTGGTTATATGGACCCCGGCAATTGGGCTACCGATATTGCCGGAGGTGCACAATTTGGATATACACTTTTGTCAGTCATACTAATCTCAAATTTCTTTGCCATTATTCTGCAACACCTTTCTTTAAAGTTGGGTGTAGTAGCAGAAAGAGACCTTGCACAGGCTTGTCGTGACCATTATCAACCTGCAGTAAAATATGTGCTTTGGGTGCTTTGCGAAACTGCTATTGCAGCCTGCGATTTAGCAGAGGTAATAGGTTCTGCCATTGCATTAAATATTTTATTTGGTATTCCCTTAACCTGGGGTGTTGTTCTTACCGGTTTAGATGTATTGATAATATTGTTTTTTCAGTATAAAGGCTTCCGGTTAATTGAAAGCATAGTAGCAGGTTTAACCCTTGTTATTTTAGTTTGTTTCGCTTTCGAGGTCATCCGTTCCAAGCCGGATATATTTCCAATGTTAAGCGGTTTAATACCCCGGGCAGAAGTTGTGTTCAACCCATCTATGCTCTATATTGCCATTGGTATTTTGGGTGCAACGGTTATGCCTCACAATCTTTATCTGCATTCAAGCATTGTACAAACCCGCAATTATCCACGTACCGTTGCAGGCAAAAAAAAGGCTATTAAATTTGCCACTATTGATAGCACGGCTTCTTTGCTGATTGCTTTTTTTATTAATGCTGCGATATTGATTGTAGCCGCCGCAAGTTTTCATACATCAGGGCATCAGGATGTAGCTGATATTATGGATGCACATAAATTATTAGCGCCATTATTAGGAACAACGCTTGCAAGTACCTTTTTTGCGGTGGCATTATTAGCATCTGGACAGAACTCAACACTCACCGGAACATTGGCAGGACAAATTGTAATGGAAGGCTTTTTAAACATTCGTTTAAAGCCCTGGTTGCGCCGTTTAATTACACGGTTGATTGCTATCATTCCCGCATTTATTGTTACTGTAATTTATGGCACAAGCGGCACTGCAAATTTATTAGTGCTAAGCCAGGTAATACTTTCAATGCAATTAAGCTTTGCAGTAGTGCCGTTGGTGCTTTTTACCAACAGTAAAAATAAAATGGGACAATTTGCAAACAAGCCTTTTTTAAAAGTATTGGTTTGGATTATTTCTGCAATAATTATTTGCCTGAATGCTTATTTACTTTACGGTACATTTTTTTAGAGGCTGGCGTAATAAAATATGGTAAGACCCCACGCAGCAAAGCAGGCACATTTGCAAGGCACACAAACCCGACACACAAAGCTAACCTTGCAAAAGAGCCTGCCTTACCCGACGCTTCTGGACACACTCCAAGTAATAGCAATCAGTATGTGGTTAGACACACCAAGACGAAGGGCGAACGTACAACATGGGGTTTGGCAAAATACGGGGTGACGTAAGCCGTGTTTCAACTGTTGTAATTCTATTGGGCTGCATATCCGGCTCGACATTATAAATTTAGCTAAGTGCATATCCTCATCTTTTATTTATTAATTTAGCTTCTGTTGCCGGGCTGACGGAACACGGAATACCCGTACTTCGCCAAGCCATGAACGTTGGTAGCAATTTTGCCGAAACCTTGTAATACTTCAAACTAACAAATATGAATATGAAATTTATTTCGACTTTGACATTTACCTTAACGACACTTTTCGCAAACGCACAGACAAATACTTTGCGACTAAATCCAAGTATTATTCTACCAAAAGACAGTATTGAAAGTAAAGCATTAACGACTTCACTTAACGATTTTTTGCTTTCAGCACAGAAATCAAACGAAGAGAATAAGTTTGTTTTTGACAGTGAAAAAATTGAAACTTTTATTCAACTTGACGAAATAAATGGGATAGAAAAAAGTGGCAAATTCAAAGACGACTTTTTTTATAAGCCATATTTAACAAATGTTGTTTTACTTAAAGACAATAACTATTTGATACAAGTTTCTTACATTGGAACATCTGAAAACATCGCTTTCTTAAGAACAAGTTTCGAATTCATTGCACATAAAACAATTAACACATTTGCGTTTTCTTCCCCACTTTTGAGAAATACTAAAAATTGGAAAGTTGAAAAAGCAGGAAACAACATTTTTCATTATCAGAATACAATCAATAAAGAGAAGGTTAAAGAATTTAATAAACTAACTTCTTCATTTGATTTGAAACTGAAATCAACAAACAAAATAACAGACTATTATTGCTCTGACAATCTAATTGAGATGCAAAAGTTAATCGGTGTTGATTATAAATCTGATTATAACGGAAGAGGAAAGTGTTTGGAGTTCTACATTTGGCGATAGAAAACTAATTGTATTCGGCAATAACAATTCAAATTTTACTAATTTTGACCCACACGATTTATGGCACGACAGATTAAGTTTGGTTATTGTAAGAAGTAAACTAAACAAACCAGTGGACGAAGGTTGTGCATATATTTATGGCGGTAGTTGGGGCTTGACTTGGAAAGAAATTTTTAAAGCATTCAAAGAACAAATTGCAAATAATAAAAATACAAGTTGGACAGCAATAAAAGAAACACCAATTTCTTTTAAAACAGGAAATTATTCAAATTCAGCCGACTACATTGTAAATGCTTTATTAGTTCAGAAAATAGAAAAAGAAAAAGAAAAAGGTTTTGCAGGAGTTTGGGAACTGTTAAATGTTGGACCTTTTGAAAAAGGGAATGAAAAATATTATCAAACACTTGAAAAACTTACCGGAATTACAAAAGCAAATTATAACGACAAAATTTGGGAACTAATAAACAGCGAGAAATAAAACTGCCACCAACAAAAGTATTGCTGCAAGCAGGGCTTGACATTGAAACAATCGGCAGCGGTTCACTATCAGCTTCGGTTCCGGCGGACGTAATTCTTTTGGGCTTTTTGTTGTTATCTTGTACTTTAGTTTTTCAATCGGCTTCAGTTCCGGGGCTTGACGAGCAATGAATCCCCTGCCTGCAGCAATACTCGAACGTTGGTTGTCATGCGAAAGCACTGTTCGTAAAATTTATATCACCATTTGAAATCACATACATTAACTTGAATTAAATTAAACAAATCAAAACCAAAAATGAAAGTAATCCTACTCTTGACTTGCGTAACATTGATAAGTTGCACAGTTACAAAATCAACATTGAAAGGAAAGCATCAAGACACTCCTTATCAAATTGAGACGACTAAATCTTTTGAAGAAACATGGTCTAAACTAATTGACTTGTTCGCACAAAAAGGACTATCAATTAAAATAATTGATAAAAGCAGTGGACTTATTACTTCTGAAAAAACTTCTTTCCAATCTTCATATACTTATGAAGATGCACTTGGAAAACCTGTTAATCCAAATGCGTTTATAGTGGTAGCAAAGACTTCATACATGGGAACGGTATATCCACCATCGTCGCTGACAGGAGAATGGAACGTTAGGATAAAACAAGGAGAAGGCAAAACAACCATCAATGTCAACTTAGTTAATTTGAATGGACAATATGTAAGGCTGCTACAAGGTATGGCGGACAAACAACAGGTGAAATAGATGCGAAAAGTACAGGTGTTTTTGAAAAACTAATAGCTGACCAGATTAGATAATTAGCGAAGTGCGGGTTGCTTTTGGTGATACAGTGTTCACGGAAACAGCACGAACAGCCAACATACCGTTTGCCGTTATTGGGGCAGGAAGTTGGAGCTATCAACAGCATCTTTTTATTGTGCTTTTGTTCGGGCTTGATGTTCTTTGTTCAACTTTTGTTTTTACATTTACATCTGTTCGCTGTTGTGCTGAAGTTCGGGCTGAAGGAACATGAAATACCCCAACAACGGCAAGCGGGCAATCGTTGGCTGCAAGCTTAACGCCGGTTCAATAATCTAACGCAACGCTGAGGGACGAATTGGATATCAAGTACTTGAACGACTATTTTGTCCCAATACCCTCTTAAGAACCAATGTGGGAGGGTGTTGGGACAAAATAGGAGTGGTGAAAAAGTGAACAAAACTCTTACCTTCAATGAATTAAATCGTTGCGTTAGAACATTGAAACCACCTTTTCGGACACATTTTACAAACTCCAAGTGGACAACTAATTTGACTTTCTAAATGAAAATAATTACAACCTTTATAATTTTTTATCTTGGGACAATTTTATGTTATTCGCAACCTGTAAACAATACAGACACCACTGTTACTTTTACTTCTGACAAATTAAATATTTCATATTCTCCATCAAACCTATTTTCAAAAATTTCTATTGCAACAAATAAATTTGCAAGTGGACGACAAGGGATAGAGTTTTCATTAACAACAAAACAAAAGTTGAAAACTCCAAATATTAGAATTGACAGCATAATATTGAAATCATCGGTAGACAAAATACTGACACTAAATAATCCATATCGGGACACAGTGTATTATCGTAAAGACGGCGGACTTTCTTTAATGACAATTCATTGGTTAAACAATACTCAATTAAAAATGCTAAGACAAGAAATAATAACAACTATCATTCTGACCGTTGACGAAAAGCCATTGATAATAAAGATTACCAAAAAATCACAAAAACAATTTAATGAAGTTGCTAAAAAGAACTTATAGCTATTCAGGTTGACACAATAGGGCTGCCTACAACAATAGGTTTGGCAATAGGCTGGCTGACGGAATAACAATCGGCTACAAATCAATATCAGCAACAGTTCCAGCTCGACGTTATAAATTAAGCTATAGTTGTTATCTTCATCTTCAGTAACAATATTTGGCTTTGGTTCCGGGCTTGACGTTATGAATTTCCAGCCCATCGCCAAGCCTCGAACGTTGGCAGTAAGTTTAACGCCGGTTCAATAATCTAACGCAACGCTAAGCTCAAAAAACTTAGCATTGTATGATGACAAAAAACTATGGTCGTTTGCGCTTTGATGAGCGCATTGAGATTGAAAAATTACTGAGCCATAAAAAGAGTTATGCAGAC
>JBBRBB010000026.1:0-56420 GCA_038206235.1 Chitinophagales bacterium | reverse complement strand
AAGCAGGAAGAGCTCGAACTGTGCTAAGCAGCTTATCTTTCAACTTATTTTTATCATTCAATAATTCTTTGTATTCATGTAATCTTTGCTGGTAATAATAAACTTGTTTGTTTAAGCTCGTTAGTTGTTTACCCAAACCCGTATTCATTAATTGTTCTTTAAGCTTAGCTTCTCTTTCTCTGATAAAACTTTGTATATCGTTTGCCTGCTGCAGCTTTGTTTGTAAATCTTTTATCTTACTGCTTAACGATTGTAACTGCTGCAATTTATCTGTTGGCAGAGAAGACAATCCTTCTGCATCTTGCGTTAAAAAATTTAAAGACGTTTGCAAGCTATCTAACCCGGGGATATATTCTTTAAGTTTTAATGCTGTGTTTGCAGGAGATTGTAATTCCGCTAAAAATGATTTATATTTCTCCGAAGCCTCTTGAAATGAAACGCTGTCTATTAATTCCCCTTTAGAGCCTGCCCCGCCAAAGCGGGGGGTTGGGGGTATTTTCTTTTTCAGCTTCGCTTCTTTTTGTTGCATACGCTGCAATAATTTTTCAGATTGCTTTTCTACTGTAGCTGTTAGCTTGCTATATTTATCATTAAGCGAATTAATTGTTTTGGAAGAAAGATTATCAACAGACTGTAAAAGATTTTTCTTTGTTGGTGCATCAGGCGAAGCAACATCTTTTGTTTGTGCAAAGCACGCACTGCAAAAGATTGCGAGAAAGATATGTATAAGCAATACTCTCATAAAAATTAGTTGTTGGCTGTCTTAAATAGTTAGCAGGTTGTTTGCAGAAAGTACGGATAGAATTTAAGAAGGGTGGAGATGAGAAATGAAGGTAGAATTAAAATTCAATCAACAAAATTTATTTCAGAATATTTTTTTAAACAATCTACTCTTCGGGTACTTTTTGTTTTGAAGGGATTTTTCTTAACCGCTAGGTGCTCCCAATTCCCAATTCCCAATTCCTAATTCCTAATTCAGGTACTTTTTTAAAAATTCAAAAAAAACATTTCTGTTTTTATAGCTTATTGCTGCAACCTTTGGCGGGCAAACAGTAGAAACATGGCTCGGCTTTATTTCAAAAGACGGGCAAGAAGTGGCTAACAGCTTTTATACCGGAGAGGTAATTATTAGTTAATGCTGAAAAAAAAGAAATATTTCTTCAAAAAAATTCCTGCTTTTTTTAGGGCGGGAATTTTTATTCCCATGCTGAATGCTTTAATGGATAATAAACAGAAGACAGTAAGCAGTAAGCAGTAAACAGTAAGCAATAAGCAATAAAGGAATTTAAAAAATTCATCTCTTTCATTCAGCTTCTGCAAATTGCTCAACAGCGGTATTCAAAAAATTGGGCACAATATGTTTGTAGGTGTACATTATTTTATCGGGGTCATTCAGTTGCTCAATCATGCTATGCCATTTCGCTTCACCATAATTTTCTATTACGGTTTTCTTTTTATCTTCCCGCTGCAGATACATCGTCATACCTGTGGCATCTGCTTCGGGATGAAATTGTGTGCCGATAAAATAGTCATTAAACCGAATTGCCATTAATGCTCTTTCATAAGGTACATGACGTCTCTCTTTTTCAATGGCAAGAATGTTGCCGCCCAGCTCATTTATCCTGTTATGATTTGGCTCAATAGCCTGGTATTCGCGGCTGTCAACCGCATAAAAAGGATCATGCAATCCTTCAAAAACAACTTCTTCTTCTCCATTTTGCAATATATGAATAGGAAAAACCCCAAATGCGTTGGATATACGTTTACATACATTGGCTACTTTAAAATAGCGGCATGCAAGCTGAAAGCTGTGGCAGATAAATAATACGTGTTTTTTAGGATAGTGTGCGTAATCATTATTCCATTTTTCCACCTGGTGTATCCAGTGAAAATATTGGTTCTCCCATTCCGTGCCTTCACTTTCTAAGGGAGATCCGGGGCCGCCTGAAGAAATATAAATATCGTATAACAAATGCGGTAATTCTTTTTTCAATCGTACATCAAATTCATCAAGCTGAATATCATAATGATTGAATTCCGTCCACTGATTTATGATTTCTCTTAAACAACGCATTCCCTGGTTAGGATGTCCTTCATACAGGTCCAGTATTGCGATTTTAACTTTTTTATTTCTCATGGTACGAATAACAAATTTACAAATTTTTTTTAAGAGCGCCGAATGGTTATCAACACTTGTGAAAGAAAAGCTGCTTTCAATAAATTCAGGGCAGTAAAAATGTTTATTGAATAATCACACATTCTTATTAATAAGCAGTTTCGCAGAAGTATATAATTCTTATGAAGAATTTTAATTACTTTTGTATCCTTTGATTTTATTTATCATCGCTTTAGCCTCTAAAATAATTTCCACAACATAAATATATTGCTAAACGTCTTGATTTTTTAATATACTTAATATTATTGCGTATGAAATATTGTTATCTGCTGAAAACATTTTTTTTGCTGCTTTGCGTTTCTCTTTTATATAAGGCAAGTATTGCTCAGTCTTATCATAATGAATGGATTGATTACAGCAAAACGTATTACAAATTTAAAGTGGCCCCTTTTGGCTTCGATATAGTTGGCGCTCCAATTAAGAACGGTGTTGTGCGCATTACTCAGCCCTCTTTAGTGTCAGCCGGTTTGGGTGCTGTACCTGCAGAGCAATTTCAATTATGGAATAATGGAGCAGAAGTTTCAATATATACTTCAAAATCTGCAGGCATATTCTCTGCAAATGATTATATAGAATTTTGGGGAGAGATTGCCGGCGGTAAGCTTGATAAAGATTTATACAAAGACAGCAGTTTGCAAGTGAGTGATCACTGGAGCCTGGAAACAGATTCTGCAAGTTATTTTCTCACCGTGAATGCAACGGGCAGCAATTTAAGATTGGTTAATACAGCAAATAATGTACTGGGAACTTCTCTTATACCTGAAAAAAATTTCATGTACACCACAGGCAGGTATTACCGCTCTTATATGAATAGCGGATATTATATCACGGTAGATCAAACGCCTCTCTATCTCTCAAGCTTGGATGTTGGTGAAGGCTGGAGCAGCAGACCGGTTCATCCCAATAATTGCGGATGCAGTCAAACTCAATTGCCGCAAAATTTTACAAACTTATTTGCAGACCCATCGGGACCTAATATGACCTTGAAAGTAAATATGGCCGGCAATGCACTAAACGACAGGTCTGTGAAAATTTTGCTGAACAATGATTCTATCTCTCAGGTAAGCATGGGATATTTTCTATCGTCGAAAACTTTTGTACAGGGAATTGATGCTAACAAAATAGTAAATGATTCTGCCACCATTATCATTCAGGATATATCAAATGTGCCTGATGATGAGATGCGTGTGGGGCAAACAGAGCTTACCTATCCGCGTAAATTTAATTTTGGCGGAGATTCAAGCTTTGAATTTTATATTGCGGCTTCAGCTACGGGCAGATATTTAAAGATTGCAAATTTCAGCGCCAATAATTCAACCCCGGTTTTATATGATGTTACAAATAATACAAGGTATGCAGCAAATAATTCTGTAACAGATACATTTCGTTTTGTACTGCAGCCTTCTGCATCAGCTTATCATTTAATTTTAGTAAGGGGCGATGGTTCTTCCGCAAAATTTATTACAGCCTTTGAACAGCGAAACTTTATTAATTATTCCCAAACACCAAACCAGGGGAATTATCTTATTATAAGTAATCCGCTTATCTATGGCAGTGGTAATTCTAACTATGTGGATCAGTATAAAAGTTACAGGCGTTCTGCAGCAGGCGGTAATTACAATGCAAAGCTGGTAAATATTCATGAGCTGGAAGACCAATTCGCATGGGGAATTAAAATGCACCCGCTTGCAATAAAAAACTTTTTAAAATATGGACGCAATATTTTTCAAACAAAACCAGAGTATGTATTTCTTATTGGTAAAGGTGTATCCTATCCTGATTACAGGCTTGCAGGAAATTCTCCATTGGTTGACCACTTGAATCTTGTACCTACTTATGGCAGTCCGGGTTCTGATAATCTTTTAAGCGCACTCGATTTTAATGATCTTCCTGTTACACCAATCGGAAGATTATCTGCAGTAAGTGCACAGGAAGTAGGAGACTATTTGCAAAAGGTAAAGCAGTATGAAGCGGCGCAAAACAATATCAATGATAGTATAGAAAATAAAGGATGGATGAAAAATGTATTGCATTTAACAGGAGCCAATGACGCGGTGTTGGGTGTTATATTAGATAGCGATATGCAGAAGTACAGTAATATTATTAGTGATACGTTTTATGGAGGAAATGTTACCACCTTTAGTAAATCTGCTGACCCTGCGGGATATGGAAAAGCCGTTGTTGATTTTACAAATATTTATAATCAGGGTAGCGGGATTGTTCAATATTTTGGTCACTCTTCTTCATCGAACATAGACTTTAGTCTGGATGACCCCAACAACTATCAAAATTATGGCAAGTATCCATTTTTTATTGTGAACGGATGTTTGGCAGGAAATATTTTTGATTATGAAATTACACGTCAAACACATATTTCAACTCTTTCAGAAAAATTTGTATTGGCTCCGCAAAAAGGAAGCATTGCGTATTTATCTACAAGCAGCTTCGGCATCGTTAATTATCTTGACATTTTTACAAACGAAGTGTATAAATCTATTTCCTTAACTGCTTACAACAGAGCGCTGGGAAATGTTATAAAGCAGGCTCTTACAAATGGTTTAAATCTTACAGGGGCTACTGATTTCTATGGAAAAATGCATGCGCAGCAATATACACTGCATGGCGACCCCGCTTTACATACAAATAGCTTTAGCCTGCCAGACTATGCAGTCCAGACGAATTATATAACCGTAAAGCCAGATTTTATTTCTGCAGCAGATGATTCATTTACCATTAAAGTGCATATTTATAATCTTGGCAAGGCAGTGAGTGATTCTGTGCATTTTGTTTTATTACGGGAAGGTGAAGTTGTATTCAAGAAAGAATTGCCTTATATAACTGCACTGGATTCTGTGGAAATAAAATTGCCCCTTATTCCAAACCGGGATACCGGAACTATTACATATAGAGCACATATTGATAATAATAATAAGATAGCAGAGCTTGATGAAAATAATAACGATGCATCAGTTAAGGTTGTCATTTCGTCTAAAGATATACAACCCATTTATCCATATAACTATTCAATTGTTACAGACAATAAAATAAATTTTGTTGCTTCAACAGCTTATCCGCTTGCGGAGAAACAAAAATATATTTTTGAAACAGATACCACGGCACTGTTTAATTCGCCCCTGAAAAAGAGGCTTCATAGAACTTCGGTTGGAGGTTTAATTGAGTCTCCGCAATTTCCTGTGCCACCGCCAGAGCGTGTATATTACTGGCGCATTGCAGCTTCCGAAGTTAATCCGCACTGGAATGTGTTTTCTTTTATTCATAAGAAAGGAGGGAACAGCGGTTTTGAACAACAGCATTTTTATCAGCACACCGAATCAGATTTAAAGCAAATTAATCTTGATTCAGGCACGAGACAATATGAGTTTTCAGATAAGCTCACGAATCTTTTTGTGCAGCAGTCAATTTATCCTACCAGCGGAGTAGAAGATGCACAATTCAGTGTTGCGGTTAATGGCACTTATGTTGGTGAGAGCGCCTGTGTAGGAAGTTCAATTGTATTTAATGTTTTTGATTCTATAACTTTTAAAGCGCTGACAAATACAACCAATCCTTTTGGTGCAGCAAGCCCATGTAAGCCTCTAACTGAAAATAATTTTGAGTATAGCACACAGACTGCAGCATCCAGAAAAAATGCAATGGATTTTCTTGACAACTATGTGCCCAATGGATATTACCTCGTTGTAAGAAAGATTTATGATTTGGGAAATACAGACTGGGCGCCTACAGTATGGGCTGCTGATACAGCTTTGTATGGACATAACAATTCTCTTTATCATCGTTTTAAAGACCAGGGGTTGCTGATAGACTCTTTCACTTACCCAAGAACTTTTGTTTTTGTTTACAGGAAAAATGATTCAGCCAATTTTTCTCCTGTATCTAAGCTTAGCGAAGGATTGTATGATAGAATTACGTTATCACAAAATATCACAACAAAAGATACAGTGGCTTATGTTACTTCGCCAAAATTCGGACCCGGAAAAAATTGGAATAATGTGCAATGGAAGGGATATGATATCAACAATAATAACACTGCCGGGCTTGATGTGATAGCCATTGATAAGAATGGAGCGGACTCCATTTTTTATCATCTCGATAAATTAGACAGCATACAAAATATATCGGCGATTAATGCAAGCCTCTATCCTTACATTCAGTTGAAGATGAAAACCAGTGACACAAGTACAGCAATTCCTTATCAGTTAAAAGATTGGTTAGTGGAATGCACGCAAGCACCCGAAGGCGCCATAGCACCCAATCTTGGAATAAATATTCCTGATACAATAAGCTTTAATCATGCAGAGAATATAATGTTTGATACACTGCAGGGTTATGTTGTTTTTAAAAACATCAGCACAAGCAATTTCAAAAAATTGAAGCTGAAATTTATTTTGTATGATAGTAATGGTATTGCACACAATTATTATCTGCCTCGTACAAGAGCTTTACCGGCCGGAGATACAGTGCATGTTTCATTCCTTGTAAATGTGAAAGCGCTGCCCGAAGGATTGTATAATTTATTTATTGAAGTAAACCCAAATAATGATCAGCCGGAGCAATACAATTTCAACAATAGGCTTTATAAAGATTTGTATATTGACAGAAGCGGATTAGCACCTGAGATAGCGGCAAAGACACTACCAGCGAAAATGCAAGCACATACAACAAGTGTTTATCCTAATCCATTCACCCGTGAATTGCACATAAACGCAAACTCAAGGACTCTTAAAAGCACAGTGAGATTATTTTCGGCTGAAGGGAAAATGCTTTTGCAAAAAGATTTCTTAAACACTACAACTTTACTGCTTCATAATTTAATGCAAGGAATTTACCTGATTGAAATAAGCAATGCCAACGGGAAAGAAATATTTAAAGTGGAAAAGGAAAGCAATCAGTAGGGAAAACCAGAAATTATTGTTGAAAAGAAACAGCTTGGTGTTAATAAGCAAGTGAAAAACTGGTGGGTATCAAAGACGCAAAAAATTTGGTGGCTGTATCACCCCAAAATATCTTTACATTACAAGTTTGCAAATATTCTTAAACAGATAAATGCATTCTCAAAGAAGGCATTAGGTTTTGAAAATGAATAATTAATTTCGGTTAACGATTCATGAACTTATCTTGGTGCTTTCTTTTTTTATGCAATTAAATTTATAGCGTCCCAACTTAATAAAAGATGAATGCTTCTGCAAACAAACTGCAGGTTGCTGCTAAAAATCCTGCTCAGTAAATTGCTTCTCATTTTTTTCTATTAAGGTTAATCTATTAAGCAACCTTACAACCTTAGTAACCTTCTATATAACTCCAGTGAGAAGTTTGATTACGCTGTTTTTAAACCTTAGTAAAACGCAGTGCTCTCTGTCATTTAACCTTATTATCTTATGATTGCCTAAATACGATAATAAGGTTGATAGTTTGGGGGTCAATTATTCTACTAAGGTTTTTTAGCTGAAGAATATCAAATAGTTGCGCAAAGCCCTTCTTACTATTTGTGAACTCAAAGTTATTATTCTCAAAACTCAGGGGCGCCTGTCTGGATACTTAGTAGAAAACGTAAGCCCCAATTTCTCTAAACCTTATTACTTAATTGATTGAAGAAAATTTATTTTTTTAATTTAAAGCCTCGTATTATTTTTGTTAACCATTTGGTTAAATCGTATGGTTAAACGAAAGATTGAAAGCTCTGCACAAGATAAAATTGTTTGTGCTGCAAGAAATGTTTTCCTCGCAAAAGGGCTTGCAGGTGCAAGAATGCAGGATATTGCTGATGAGGCCGGCATTAACAAAGCGCTGCTGCATTATTATTTCAGAAGCAAGGACAAACTTTTTGAAATGATTTTCAGAGAACTCTCTCAGCGTTTTATTCCCCGAATCAACGAAATTTTTGAGTCGGACTTATCACTGTTTGAAAAGATTGAAACGTTTTGTGGAGCATATATTGATAAAATTATTGAAAACCCTTTTATGCCTCTATTTGTATTAAATGAAGTGAATAAGCAGCCCTCGCATTTCATTAAAAAAATATGGGGTGGTAAAAAACCAAAGATAGAGAAACTGATTGCGCAGATAAAAATGGAAACAAAAAAAGGAAATATAAAACCTGTTCATCCGCTTCATCTTATTATGAACATGATGTCGCTGTGTATATTTCCCTTTGTCGCCAAGCCCATGCTGCAAATGGTTGCAGGCGTTTCAGACACGCAGTTTAAATTGCTGATGGAAGAAAGAAAAAAAGAAGTACCTAAATTTATTATTGATTCTATAAAGAAATAACTGTTGTATGTATAAATCAATAAAAGCCAAACTTACCTACAAACAATTGTGGTTCTTATTTATATTTTGCCCGCTTTCACTGCTTGCACAAACACTTACGCTGCAACAGGCAAATGATTTAGCAAGGCAAAACTATCCTCTTGTAAAGCAAAGAGATCTGATAAAACAAACAGGAAACATTACTATTGAAAATTTAAGCAAAGGTTATTTGCCACAGCTAACTCTTAGCGGGCAAGCATCTTACCAGTCTGCAGTTACCGAAATCAATTCACCTATACCCGGATTTAAAGTGGAACCTCTAAGCAAAGACCAATACAAAATTGTTGCCGACGTAAACCAGGTAATTTATGACGGCGGTGTGATAAAGGAGCAACAGCATTTGCAACAACTCAATTCAATGGTTGAAGAGCAGCAACTTGAAATTGAATTGTACAGGCTGAAAGAACGCATCAATCAAATTTATCTCAGTGTGCTTTTGCTGGATGAACAAATAAAGCAGGTTGCAATAACAAAGCAGGATATTGAAACAGGCATCAAACGGGTAGAGGCGCAGGTGCAAAACGGCACTGCATTTAAATCAAATCTAAATGTTTTAAAAGCTGAAATGCTGAAAAACGATGAGAGGCTTATAGAATTACAGGCAAGCCGCAAAGGATTAATTGAAACACTTGGTTTATTTCTTAACCAGTCATTGGCTGAAAATATTTTTCTCATTACACCCGCTGTTGTTTCTTTAAAAACAAAAGAAATTACAAGACCAGAAATTAATTTATATGAAAAGCAGTCATTGCTTGCTGAGCAGCAAACGAATTTAATAGATGCAAGAAATCATCCAAAATTTTCTGCATTTGTACAGGGAGGTTATGGAAGACCGGGACTTAATTTCTTGAAAAATGAATTCGATCCTTATTACATAGCCGGTGTTCGTTTTAACTGGTCATTCGGCAGTCTTTATACAAGCAAGGGAGAAAAGCAAATAGCAGATATAAACCGCAGCAGCATTGATTTGCAAAAAGAAACTTTTATTTTAAACACGAATACAGAAATAGAGCAACAGCAGTCCGAAATAGAAAAATGGAAACAACTAATTACTTCAGACAGCACAATTATTGAATTAAGAAAAAGCATTAAGGAAGCAGCTAACGCACAATTGGAAAATGGCGTAATCACTGCCAGCGATTATTTGCGTGAGGTGAATGCAGAGGACCAGGCACGGCAAACATTAATCACCCACCAATTACAATTATTACAGGCACAAATCAATTATCAAACAATTCTTGGAAAATAGATTCAATATGAAACAAACATCTTTATTATTTATAACAGTAGTGTTTCTCGTTGCATGCAATTCAAACAAAAATGAATTCGATGCATCAGGAACATTCGAAGCTGATGAAGTGATTGTATCATCAGAGCTTGCAGGAAAAATTTTAGAACTGAATGTAGAAGAAGGAGATACTATTTCTCAGAATAAAGTGGTTGGAATTATTGATGCAGAAAATTTATCATTACAAAAACAACAAGTGGAGGCAACGATTACAGCGTTGGAAGAAAAAACTTCTGATGTGGCGCCGCAGATAAAATTATTGAGAGACCAGCTTGCCGTTCAGCAATCACAGCTTACAAATCTTCAGCATGAAAGAACACGAATTGAGAACTTATTGAAACAGGATGCGGCCACAGGCAAGCAGTTGGATGATATCAATGCACAAATTGATGTTGCTGCAAAACAAATCAATGTTACCCAACAACAGATAAACGTGCAGCGAAGCAATATTTCTACACAAAACAGAACAGTGCTTAGTGAAAGCAAACCTTTGCAAAGCAGGGTTGAGCAGTTGAGTGATCAAATTAAAAGGGCAAACATTGTTAATCCCATCGAGGGCACTGTTACTACAAAATATGCGATGGCAGGCGAAATAACTTCTGCAGGCAAAGCTCTGTATAAGATTGCAGACCTTTCTGTGCTTACATTAAGAGCTTACATCACAGGAACCCAGTTACCTGAAATAAAAATCGGGCAGCAGGTAAAAGTTTTTGTTGATAAAGGTGAAGATAATTATAAAGAATATCAAGGAACAATCACATGGATTTCTGATAAGGCCGAGTTCACTCCAAAAACAATTCAAACAAAAGAAGAACGTGCCAATCTTGTGTATGCGATGAAAATAAAAGTGAAGAATGATGGCTATCTTAAAATGGGTATGTATGGCGAAGTAAAATTGAAATAATATGCAGGCGATTACGGCAAATAATTTGGTAAAGAAATACGGAACAAAAAAGGATATTGTTACAGCATTGCATGGAATTTCATTCGATGTGCAAAAAGGCGAACTCTTTGGCATCATTGGTCCTGATGGCGCCGGCAAAACTTCGCTCTTTCGTATTCTCACAACATTGCTGCTTCCTGATGAGGGCAACGCCACTGTAGACGGATTGGATGTAGTAAAAGATTACAAAGCTATTCGCAAAAGGGTAGGGTATATGCCCGGTCGCTTTTCGCTTTACCAGGATTTGAGTGTAGAAGAAAATCTTGAATTCTTTGCTACCATTTTCAATACATCAATCAAAGAAAATTATGAATTGATAAAAGAAATTTATTCGCAAATTGAGCCTTTCAAAAACCGCAAAGCAGGAAAGCTCTCAGGCGGCATGAAACAAAAGCTGGCGTTAAGCTGCGCACTGATACATCGCCCATCCGTATTATTTCTTGATGAGCCAACAACGGGAGTAGATGCAGTTTCCAGGAAAGAATTTTGGGAGATGCTAAAAAAATTGAAGAGGCAGGGAATTACTATTCTTGTTTCAACTCCTTATATGGATGAGGCCGGTTTGTGTGACAGGGTAGCGCTGATGCAAAATGGCAGACTGTTATCAATCAATACTCCGGCAGGAATTATTGATGAATTTAAAAATCCGCTTCTTGCCGCAAAACGCAATGATATGCTGCAACTGCTAAATGAATTGAAACAATTGGAAAACGTGGAAGATGCATATCCTTTTGGTGAATATCATCACATAGTATTAAAAAATGAGAACGCGAAAAAAGATGTTACACAGCAATTGCAGAAAAAAGGAGCAGATGTTTTGTTAGTTAAACCCAATATTGAAGACTGTTTTATTCAACTGATGAAGTACAAAAACTAATCGTGTAAAATGAATAACGATAAAGCAATAGAGTCTGTGAAACTGACAAAAAAATTTAGCGATTTTACAGCCGTAGATTCAATTTCATTTGAAGTGAAGAAGGGAGAGATATTTGGTTTTCTTGGCGCTAATGGTGCAGGCAAAACAACAGCCATGCGCATGTTTTGCGGGTTATCACTTCCCACATCTGGCAAAGCAACTGTAGCAGGGTTTGATGTATATAAAAAAACGGAGCACATAAAACGCAACATCGGTTACATGAGTCAGAAATTTTCTTTGTATGAAGACTTAACTATCAAAGAAAACATTCGCTTTTATGCAGGCATTTATGGCAAAAGCAATTCATTCATAAAAGAAAAAACAGAATCATTATTAAAGCAATTGCATTTAGAAGCAGAAGCTGATAAGCTTGTGGGTTCATTGCCTTTGGGATGGAAACAGAAGCTGGCTTTTTCCGTTGCGATTTTTCATGAACCCGAAATTGTTTTTTTAGATGAACCTACTGGCGGAGTAGACCCTGTTACACGCCGTGAGTTCTGGAACATGATTTACCAGGCAGCAGCATCGGACATCACTGTTTTTGTAACCACGCATTATATGGATGAGGCAGAATATTGTAATCGTGTTTCTATAATGGTAGATGGAAGAATTGATGCACTGGACACGCCTTCTAATCTAAAAAAACAATTTGGTGCAGCAAATATGGATGAAGTTTTTTTGAAGCTGGCAAGGAAAGCAACAAGAGGAGAGTAGTAATTTTATGAAACAATTTTTATCATTCATAAAAAAAGAATTTTATCACATCCTGAGAGATAAGCGTACTATGCTCATCTTGCTGGGCATGCCCATTGTGCAGATAATTATTTTTGGTTTTGCTCTTACGAATGAAGTTAAAAATTCAAAGATTGCTGTACTGGATTTTTCAAAAGATAATGCCACTACCAATATCATACATGAAATAAATGCAAGCCAATACTTTGATGTAACCGGCAACTTTCATAGCTATGCGCAAATAGAAGATGCATTTAAAAAGGGACTCATAAAACTGGCTGTTGTTTTTCCATCAAATTTTAATTCAGATATTGAACATTTTAATGAAGCACAAATACAATTGATTGCTGATGCATCAGATCCAAATGTGGCTAATACGCTCACCAATTATGCAACAGCAATTATTATGGATTACCAGGACCGCATTACAGAAAATCGCAAGCTTCCTTACACGATTAATACAGAGATGCGAATGCTGTATAACCCGCAATTGAAGGGCGCTTATAACTTTGTGCCAGGTGTAATGGCGATGGTGTTAATGCTGGTATGCACCATGATGACAGCAATCACTATCGTAAAAGAAAAAGAGACAGGCACAATGGAAGTGCTGCTGGTATCGCCGGTGCAGCCATTGAAAATTATAGTTGCAAAAGCAGTTCCCTATTTGCTTCTTTCAATCATCAACATTACGAGTATTTTACTCCTTAGTGTGTTTGTTCTTGAAGTGCCAGTAAATGGAAGCCTGCTATTACTTTTTTCAGAAAGCATTTTATTCATTCTTACCTGTCTTTCATTTGGGCTGCTTATTTCTTCCGCAACTGATTCGCAGCAAACAGCGATGTTCATTTCACTGGTGGGAATGTTTTTGCCAACAGTAATGCTAAGCGGTTTTATGTTTCCCATAGAAAACATGCCATTGCCATTGCGTTTGCTTGCGAATGCTGTTCCAGCAAAATGGTTTTATTCAATCGTGAAATCGGTAATGATAAAAGGAGTTGGCTTTTCAGCTATCTGGAAAGAAACTTTGGTATTAACAGGCATGATGATTTTTCTTTTGATGTTGAGCATTAAGAAATTTAAAATAAGGCTGGCATGAGAACACTAAGATTTTTATTGCAGAAAGAGTTCAGGCAAATATTCCGTGACCCATCAATCCTGCGTATCATTTTTATGATGCCTGTAATTCAGTTACTCATTTTGCCGTGGGCTGCTGATTATGAAATAAAGAATATAAAGCTTAGTGTTGTTGACCATGACCATTCAACGTATTCACGGCAATTGGTTTCAAAGATTACTTCATCTGGTTATTTTCAGTTGGATGATTTTACAAGTTCTTACACACGAGCCCTCAACAGAATTGAACATGATGAGAGTGATTTGATTTTAGAGATACCGGCATCGTTCGAAAAAACCATTGTAAAAGAAGATGAGGCTCCTTTGTTTATTGCAGTAAATGCAATCAATGGCGTAAAAGCAAATTTGGGCGGGGCTTACTTAAGAAACATCATACAGGATTTTAACCGTGAGGTAAGATTAAAATGGATACAGTTTCCCCGCTTTAATCCTGAATTGAATATTGAAGTAACATCTTCTAACTGGTTTAATAATTTAATGAATTATAAAATATTTATGGTGCCGGGTATTTTGGTTTTATTGCTTACAATGGTAGGCTCAAACCTTGCAGCTTTAAACATCGTGAGAGAAAAAGAGATTGGCACCATTGAGCAAATAAATGTTACGCCGGTAAAGAAATATCATTTTATATTAGGTAAGCTGATTCCGTTTTGGGTATTGGGTATGATTGTTCTGTCTGTAGGTTTAACGATTGCATGGCTAGTGTATGGAATTGTTCCTGCCGGAAGTCTGTTTGTTATTTATGGGTTTGCTGCGTTGTACCTAATGGCTGTTTTGGGTTTGGGATTATTGATTTCCACTTATGCTGCTACACAGCAACAGGCAATGCTTATTTCATTTTTTTTAATGATGATATTTATTTTATTGGGCGGATTATATACATCAATTGACAGCATGCCTGTGTGGGCGCAATGGATTACGAAATTTAATCCTGTATCTTATTTTATTGAGGTGATGCGAATGGTTGTGCTGAAAGGAAGTGGATTTGCTGATATTAAAAATCAATTACTGATTATGTGTGGCTTTGCAGTAGTGTTGAATGGCTGGGCAGTAGTTAATTATAAAAAGCGGTCATGATGAAATCTTCGACCGTTTGGTTCTTATGCTCTTCATTTTTTTGCCCTGTTACTAAGCTCTTCTACATATTGCTCCCAATGATACAGCAGAGAAGGGTCAAAGTCAGCGCCATTGGGCCATACAAGGGTATTTACTTCATCGTCCAATTTTACACTTTTAAAAAATTCGGGATCTTTTAAAGGCCCATACATTTCTCCATAAAGAACAGGAGAAAAACTAATTGTTTTACAGGTATTGTTTTCAAAGCAAACTTCAATTGTATGCAGTCCAATGATTTGAAAAGATTTAATATAATGTATTTCGTGTTTCATTTTCCTTAATCATTCAATTTTATCGCAAGGGTTCGATAGGTTAAGGTAGTTTTCCTGATTGCAGCCGTTACCAGTCTCTTTGTAATTCCTCCTGATGAAGCTCTGCCCATGCTTCCACCAGACGTTTTGGCCGTTGCGGAATATTTCCTGCAAATAATTCAACAGGATTAATGCTAAAAACTGCTGCCTGTTGCTGATAGTATGCATGAAAGTGAGGTGTGTTATGTTGTACACCTGCTTACATATACATACGGATTATAATTCCAAAAAAACCTCGACAACTCAGGCATTACTTTTTGTTACACAGATAATGTACAAAAACAAGAAGTGTATTTTTCCTATAATTATTATTATGTTAAGTCGTTTTCAAAAATAAAGCCACCCTTCTATTCAGGTGGCTTAATAAAATTTATTTATACTTATTATGCTCCACATCGAATTGTTTATACTTAGCATCGTACTTGTCATAATCTTTCGGATTAACTCCTTTGCTCTTGTCTCTTTTCCATAAATAAATATTTGCGAGATAATCAACCGTTCTGTTTAAGCTGTTTGTTTCGCTTTTTGTTCTGTCAGTTTTTGCTTTTAAAATAGTATATGCCTGTTCAAGCCATACGGCAGCCGTATCAGCATATATCATTTCATCTTTTTCAATCTCGGCACGTTTTGCTTTCAAAGCTGCAGTTTCGCCCCGGTAGCTATAATATCTTTCATCGAGTATTCCATACATATTATACTTAATAACTCCAGTATTAAAGGCATATAGTCCGTTGGGAGTGGTTGCGAAGGCTTTTGCAAACGCATCGGCAGCTGCCATCTTTATTTCTATTTGCTTAAGACTATCAAGCTTATCAAGCTGGCTTTTATCAGGGCCGGCAAAGGTTTCAGCATAATTAATATATTTATCTTCAGTTAATGTTCCCTGGGTTTGCTCCTGCCTGTATTTATTCAGAATATCTTCGAGGTTTGTATTTTGATTCATGTTAATCATTTCCATTTGCGCCCATACGGAATTTGAATTTGGATATAATTCTTTTGCTATAACGAGATATTTATTAAAGTTCTCAACATCTTTTTGCCTGGTATAATAATCAAGCAAATAGCGGTATACATCTTCGTAGTCGCTGCCGCCTATTTTCAGGTCGGCAATTTTTTTATAATAATTTGCAGCCTCCTCATATTTTTTAGAATTTTGTGCTGCATAAGCTGTATATAATACGGTTACGGTATCAATGTTTATTTTATTTTGAGCCAGGTTATTTGTGTTAATGAAATCGCCCGTTTCTTCTGCTAATTTGAAATACTGATAAGATTTTTCCCAGTTGGTATCCGTAAAATTTTTTCTTCCATAATTAAAAGATGCACTATATAAAAGGCTTACACTTCTAATACCTCCTTCTTCTTTTAATAATTTTAGGGAGTTATCTAATGATTTATATTTATTAAATGCTTCCATTGCCTGCATTTCAATATCAGGATATTTTGCATAGAGATTAGAATCAGCATATATTTCGCTGTAGACTTTTAGCTTCCACAGATATGCTTCTGCTTTATCCTGCGCTTTGGGAGTTGCTATGATTGCATCAATTTCTTTTTTGGCATCTTCCATTTTACCGGTCATGCTATAAAACAACGTCACTTTAGCGTAATCCTGTGCAATTGCAACCACAGTTATTATCGAAACAATGAGTGATAAAATAATTTTTTTCATAATGGTATTTTTAGTTTGTTTTATTCAAAATTATTATCAGAAGAATTTTAAACATTCAAATTTTCCGGTTCGTCTGGCACATCTTCTTCTTCCACTTTTGAAATGGCTGCTATTTCATCGTCATCATCAGGTCTTATAAGAATTACTCCCTGCGTGGCGCGGCCTGCTTCTTTAATATTAACAACAGGTGTTCGTAAAATAATTCCAGACTTACAGGTGATAAGCAAATCATCACTTTCGTTCACATCCATAATACCCACAAGCTTGCCTGTTTTTTCTGTTATGTTGATTGTCTTTACTCCTTTTCCGCCACGATTAGTAACCCTGTATTCATCCACCGAAGTTCTTTTGCCATATCCTTTTTCACTTACTACCAAAATTGTTTTTTCAGCATCGCTTTTATTGACACATATCATGCCAATCACCTCATCTTCATCTTCTGCTACTTCTATGCCAAAAACTCCAATCGCTCCTCTGCCCGTTGGTCTTACTTTTATTTCAGGAAAACGAATAGCCCTGCCGCTTTTCACTGCCATCATTAGCTCACAATTTCCATCGGTTAATCTGGCTTCAAGCAATTCATCACCTTCGTTAATGGTAATAGCATTTACACCTGTTAATCGTGGTCTGCTGAAATCTTGCAGCAGTGTTTTTTTGATAATTCCTTTTTTGGTGCATAGTACAATGTAATGGCTGGTTACAAAATCTTTGTCATCAATATTCTTAACGTTGATGATTGCCCTTACTTTATCTTCCCCCGGTATTTGAATTAGGTTTTGAATAGCCCTGCCCTTCCCCTGCTTTTCTCCTTCGGGTATTTCATATACTTTAAGCCAATAGCATCTTCCCTTTTGAGTAAAGAACATAAGTACATCGTGTGTTGATGCCACAAAGAGATGCTCTACATAATCTTCCTCACGGGTCTTACTGCCAATAGCTCCTCTTCCGCCTCTGCGCTGTTGGCGGTATTCTGTTGCGCTTGTTCTTTTAATATATCCTAAATGAGAAATGGTGATTACTACATCTTCTTCCTCAATAATATCTTCAATTCTCATTTCATTTGCGAGGTATTGAATTTCTGTTTTGCGCTCATCACCAAACTTATCTTTGATTTCTAAAATTTCTTTTGTTATTAATTCATATCGCAATGATTCGCTGCCCAGTAATTCTTCTATTTTACCAATAAGTACCATCAGCTCTTCATGCTCTTGTTTTATTTTATCTCTTTCCAACCCTGTAAGCCTTTGCAGCCTTAACTCTAATATTGCCTTTGCCTGAATATCATCAATACTCCAGCCTGCATTTATTAAATTTTCTTTTGCAATTTCAGGATTAGCAGAGCTGCGAATGAGTTGTATTACTTCATCAATATGATCTAATGCAATAAGATAACCTTGTAAAATATGCGCTCTTTCTCTTGCCTTTCTTAGTTCAAACTTTGCCCGCCTGATTACTACTTCCATTCTAAACTCTACAAATTCACTAATCAAATCTCTTAGGTTCAGTATTTTCGGTCGTCCTTTACTTAGGGCTACATTATTAATACCATAGCTCGTTTGCAGCTCTGTATATTTATAAAGCTGGTTAATCACTACATTTGCTACTGCATCTCTTTTTAAATCTGCAACAATGCGGTTTCCCTCTCTTTGATTGCTTTCATTATTTACATGTGCAATACCTTCTATTACTTTAGCATTAACCAACTGTCCAATCTTATCAGTAAGTGCATCGAGGTTTACCTGGTAAGGCACTTCCGTAATAATAATTTGTTCTCTGCCGCTTGCTTTGGTATCCACATGGCATTTGCCTCGAAGGATTACTCTGCCCCTGCCTGTTAGCATTCCTTGTTTAATTCCTTCCATACCATAAATAATTCCACCCGTAGGAAAATCCGGCGCCTTTACATACTTCATTAATTCTTCTGCCGTAATTTCTTTATTGTTGATGTATGCGATACAACCATCTGCCACCTCACTCAAATTATGAGGCATCATATTAGTTGCCATGCCTACAGCAATACCACTGCTTCCATTCACAAGTAACTGCGGAATACGGGTTGGCAATACAGTTGGCTCCTGCAGTGAATCATCGAAGTTTAACTGAAAATCTACGGTTTCTTTTTCAATATCTTCAAGCATTGCTTCTGCCACTTTTTGAAAGCGTACTTCAGTGTATCGCATAGCTGCGGGCGGGTCTCCGTCCTGGTTTCCAAAATTTCCCTGCCCGTCAATAAGCGGAGTGCGCATAGTCCAGCCCTGCGCCATACGTACAAGAGTGTCGTATATGGCAGTATCACCATGCGGATGATATTTCCCCATCACCTCGCCTACTATGCGTGCAGATTTTTTATAAGGCTTGTTGCTGTGGTTTCCCAATTCGTTCATCGCATATAGTACCCTGCGGTGAACAGGTTTAAAGCCATCTCTTACATCGGGCAAAGCACGACCCACTATTACCGACATTGAATAATCAATGTAGGCAGTTTTCATTTGCTCTTCTATGTTTACCTGAATAATGCGGTCGCTGTCTGTAGTCTCCTGCGGCAGAAAATTATCTTCCATAAATTTTATTAGTGCACTCTTTTTTGAATGTATTTTTTGATGCCGGGATTAATATTTATAACACAGCACCAAAGAAAAAATAAAAAGTCTTTATCAGAATTAAAAAAAGTCTTAATTTAGAGTTCGCAATTTACTCTATGCAGCCGAATATGCTTTTATTTTTTGGATGTTTTTCTGTTTTTGATTTATGAATTATGTACGGGTTTTTACCGTATTATTAAATTCAAATCTTATTACAAAATATTTTACCATTTTTTTTACAATAATGTAATGGTTTCTGCTTTTATAGATAGTCCATTACATTGCTTACAGATAATCCATCCACTCATGTAAACTATACCACATGAAATCTTACAAGCTTTTGCGAAGCAACAATATATCGGGTCCTTATGCCAAAGAAGAATTAATTGAAAAAGGTTTAAAACCTTATGATCTTATTTGGATTGAAGGAGGCAGCGCTGCCTGGCGATACGCCAGTGAAATAGAGGAGTTGAAAGCGTTTGCTCCTATTATTGAGGAGCAGCCTTATGACAGATTTTATAAAAAAAATAAGACCAAGCCTGCCGTTATAAGCAAAGAGGAAAGAGTAAACGAGAGTGCACTTGCCGCCACACAATTACAAACTAACTTGCCAAAAATCCCGGTTGAAAAACCCAGAATAAGAATAAGGGCCGATTGGAAAAAAATTGAACCGCCTGTTGTTATTACAGATAGAGGTACTAAAACTATCCAGGAAAAACCTTCAATTGCTGCGCCCATTGCAAAAGTGGTTGGGTGGGAACAAGCGTGGTTGAATTGGGAAAAGGAAAAAAATTCAGCTTCAAATGCATCAGTTAATGCTTCTTCTTCCATCCCACGCCATACTTCAGAATCACCTGTACTGGAAATGAAATTTTCAGATTCTCTTGAATCTATTAAAGAGCGTTATGTTGAAAAAATTCTTGACAGGAAAAATAATCAACCCGCATTCCGTTCTAAAAACTTTCAGAGTTACATCTTTCCCATTTGCCTTTTTATTGTTGTATCAGGCATTGGTTTTTGGTTTGGAAGCCGGCACACAGATTTTGTACTGAAGCCTGCCAATAATTTACAGGCTAATACATTACCATCATCTGTGCAGCAAACAACAAAGACAGAAATAAGCAGTGGAAACAATGATGCCATAAAGATTAATGACGCTGCGGATAATACTATTACTTCTGCTGCAAAAGTTTCCCCTGCCCGTGTTGAAAATAAAAATGTGGTTTCAGAAAATAAATTAACTCAAGCCAAACAGAAATTACAAAAATCTTCTGCAAATACTAACGATGTCGGTGCTAATGCAAAATCGTTTTCAAATAATAAAAACTTTACTGAACACGAAGTCGCATCCGTTTCTTCGCCTTCTGTAAAAGATGAAAAAGAAAAAGTAAATGTTGCTTCATCTCCATTTTCCTCAAACAGTAAAACTGTTGATGATTTTGTAAGAACTGAAAAATCTATACCCCTCTCTTCCAGTGCTTCTGAAGATGTAAGCTTTCACATCCGCAATATCAGTGATGTTACACTCGATTTAGTGGTTGTAGATTTGGAATATTATGATGCTAATGGCAAGTATCGCAAAGGTGAAAGCGTTTATCTTAAAAATGTTCCCGCTTCAAAAACAATTCCCGTAAAAATTCCTGATGACAAGGATGCGGTTAAAGTAACCTGCAAAGTTTCATTGTTAAGCTCAGAAGCAAAAGGGATTTATCTAATTGCTGATTAATTTTTCAACCACCGTCTTTATTTTTTCTGTTGCTATTCTCTCCCGCAACTTTAATTTCGTGGCTTAACCCCACTGCCTTGCATACATAAATTAAATTAAAATGGTAAAGCATATTGTTTTATTCGGAGCAGGAAAGTCAGCCACTGTATTAATTGATTTTCTAAAACAAATATCGCTTGAAAAGAAATGGAGAATAACGATAGCTGATAATGATTATGAAACTGTTTATTCAAAAGTTGGAGAGCATCCTTTTACAAAAGCGGTTCAGATAAATATTGAAAACGGTGGCGAAAGAAAGTCTCTAATACAACAGTCTGATATAGTTATTTCATTAATGCCTGCTGCGCTCCATTATCTCATTGCTCTGGATTGTATTGAGTTTAAAAAAAATTTATTAACGGCTTCCTATATAGATGAACAGATTCATAAACTGAAAGATGAAATTAAAAATAAGAATCTTTTGTTCCTGTACGAGATGGGTTTAGACCCGGGCATAGATCACATGAGCGCTATGCAACTCATCCATCGTATAAAAAATAATGGCGGTGTAATAACCTCATTCAAATCGCACTGCGGCGGTCTCGTGGCGCCAGAAAGCGATGATAATCCCTGGCATTATAAAATAAGCTGGAATCCACACAATATAATTTTAGCAGGAAAAGACGGTGCGGTATATAAAGAGCATAATGAAACCAAGCGTAAATCTTATACTGAATTATTTGAGAATTGTAATTCTGTAAAAATTCCGGGATTGAAAGATTTATCTAATTATCCCAATCGCGACTCTTTAAGTTATATTCCGGTATATGCGCTTGAGAAAGCAGAAACATTTATAAGAACAACGTTGCGGCATCCTGATTTTTGTTTTGGATGGAAAAATATTATTGACCTTAAGCTTACCGATGAAAAAAAAGTGTATGATACAAATGGAATGACGATAGCAACATTTTTTAAAAAGCATTTCGATAAGTATGGATTTAGTGACTGGCTGAATAAACTGCTTTCAAGCAGGCTTAATTACGCAAAAGAAACGATGGATAAATTATTGCAGATGATGGAGGCTGAAGAAAAAGCAATTAACGAAGGAGAAATTCATGGAAAGGATTTTTTAATGGTGGATGAAAGAGGAGAATTAAATACTTTAAATGTTGAAGATATAAAGGATAAAGCTGCAGAAAGTGTTGCAGAAAAAATGCATGAAGCGAATTTAAGTATGAAGCAACTATTTTTTTTGGGGCTGGATGATGAAACGCCCATTAACAAAGGCCTGTGCAGCGCTGCTGATATATTGCAGTTCATTCTGGAAAAAAAATTGGCCTTGCAGCCGCATGATAAAGACATGATTGTAATGCTCCACGAAATTGAATACGTTGCTAACAATAAAAGCTCATCTGTAAAAAGTTATTTGATTGTAAAAGGAAAAGACAGCTTGCATACTGCAATGGCGCAAACAGTGGGATTGCCCCTGGGCATAGCAGCAAAGCTTATTCTCGAAGAAAAGATTACTGATACGGGCTTGCACATTCCCACTATTCCTTCTATTTATGAACCGGTGCTTGAATCGCTAAAGGAGCATGGCATTGTGTTTAAAGAAATAGTTAGTAGTTAATCGTTAGAGAAGTAAAGTTATTCAAACGGTAGTTATTTGTCAACTGCCGACTGCTAACTGCTTACTCCCTACTCCCCTACTTTCTTAATAACTTCCTCAAATATTCTTTCAGCTCCCTCACTCCTTCTGTTGCAGGTTTTTCAATTGCTGTGATGTTGTACAACGATGAAGTGTATGGAATGTTTTTATCAATGATAAATTTTTGGATATGCTTTGGTGCATAGTTTACCAATCCCGCTGCAGGGTACACTACCAGCGATGTTCCTACCACCGCAAATATTTCAGCGCTTTCCGCAATATCAATTGCAGCTTCAATCATGGGTACAGGCTCTTCGAACCAAACAATATGCGGACGGAGCTGAAATCCTTTTTCTGATACATCTCCCATTTTAATATCATCCCTTATCTCATAAATAAGCTCTTCATTTCTTTCGCAGCGCATCTTAAAAATTTCACCATGCAAATGCAGCACATTTTTACTGCCTGCACGCTCATGCAAATCATCAATATTTTGAGTGATGATGTGCACATCAAACTCTTCCTGTAATTCTGCCAAACCAATATGTGCGGCATTTGGCTTTGCATTAGCAACATCTTTACGCCGCATGTTATAAAAATCAAGCACTAATTGCGGGTCTTTTTTCCATGCACGCGGCGTTGCCACATCTTCTATATTGTAGCCATTCCATAGACCATCGCTGTCGCGAAACGTTTTCAATCCGCTCTCTGCACTAATACCTGCACCGGTTAGCACAACTAATTTTTTTCTGCTCATAATTTTTAAATTCTTTCAACTCCAAATTTATCACTTTGCGTCTTTATCTTCTTCGCATTTTTGCATGAACAGATGCAATAGAAATTATGTAATCTTGTATCCATGTATCCAAACCTCTACTATGCTTTTAAAGACTTGTTCAATATTGAAATTCCCTTTCTTAAAATAATCAATACATCCGGATTTTTTATTGCCCTTTGCATTCTCATTGCTGCCTGGCTTTGGAATAAAGAACTTAAGCGCAGGCAGGCAACGGGAGAACTTACGCACAGAGAAATCGAAGTAATAATTGGAAAGCCCGCAACCCTTTTTCAATTGCTCAGTAGTTTTTTCCGGGGATTTATACTCGGTTATAAAATAGTGGGTCTTCTAATTGTAAAAGATGCGCTCAGCAATCCGCAAAGTTTTATTTTTTCTTTACAGGGAAGCTGGCTTGCCGGTTTAATTGTTGGTCTTTGCTCAGTTGGCTTAAAATGGTGGGAGAAAAATTCAACCCTGCTTCCTGAACCCGAAGAAGTTACTATACAACTATGGCCAACGGATTGGGTTTTACGTGCAATAATACTTGCAGCCATTTCAGGTGTTGCAGGCTGCAAGCTTTTTTACATACTTGAAAATATAAATAAGTTTAAAACAGAACAATGGAAAAGTTTGTTATCATCAAATGGATTTAATTATTATGGAGGCTTGCTGCTCGCTACTATTACGCTGTGGCTCTATTATAAAAAATGGGGCATATATCGTATGCGAATGGCAGACGCAATGGCCCCAACGCTTATGCTTGCCTACGCCATCGGCAGAATCGGTTGCCAGCTTGCGGGTGATGGCGACTGGGGCATCATTAACCGCAATCCAAAACCATTCTCCTGGTTACCAAATTGGTTATGGGCTTACGATTATCCGCACAACGCAATCAGGCAGGGATTATATATTCCGGGCTGCACATGGGATGAATATTGTTATCGTCTCGCTGCCTCTGTATATCCCACACCAATATATGAAATAATTATTGCGCTCATTTTATTTGCTGTTCTCTGGAATATTCGTAAGCGTTGTAAAATTGCGGGCAGGCTCTCCGCCATTTATTTAATCTTCACGGGTCTTGAAAGATTTTTTATAGAAAAAATAAGAGTAAACATGCACTACTCCATTCTTGGTTTTCATCTCACACAGGCGCAAATAATTTCGGTAGTGTATGTTATTGCAGGAATTATATTGTATGCACTCTCACCTAAGCTGGCGATAAACAGGAAAGAATTTATGAGGTATGAAATAGATTCTCAAGTATAAATAAAATAAGTATTGTGCGATTTAATGCGGGCTAAAGCTTATGTCATTTAAGTTAATATTCCAACGGCGATTATGCACATATCCCGCAAAATGCGGTACAGGGCTGATTACCGGGATTTAGGTCTGCACAGATCCCTAACTAAATAGTAAAAAATGTTTTTGGCTGATGCATAAAAGTTGATGCAATGAAGAAAACTTTTATATGAAAAGGGTGTGTATTATTCATTTCTTTCGCTTCTGATTATTTTCTCTATTAGAATTGTTCGGGTTTTTGTCTTTGGACTCATTATGGAGAAGCTTAATCTCTTTTATATATCACGGCTCTCAAGTTTAGAGCTATTTGAAATATCTCATCCCGCAAAATAATCCCTCCTTATCTTTACCCGCACAAAATAGCATAGAACCAACTGCTAAAATGATACTTTTTTTATTTCGAGGCCCACAAATTTTTTGGATACTCACCATGCTCTACCAACTCATCAATACTTTTTTGCACAATAGGTGCATCTTCTTTGTACGTAATACCAAACCATTTGGCGCTTGTGGGTACTATTTCCATAATGCCTGCACCAGATTTAATAAAATAATCAGCCATACGCGGAATTAAAAATTCAGCTTTGGGGTTCTGCATGTTCTCATCAAGAAATTTCGGAAACTCTTTTTCGCACATATCAATGTAACTTGGCGCCAAACAAAAAAAGTTCATGCTCACTTTTGTATCGCCGGGTAATTCAATGAGTTTACCATTTTCTTCAGAAACAATTTTACCGTCTTTTTTATAAATTTTTAATTTCTCTTCAATGCCTGTCATTTCATTTTTTTCATTGGTATAAATTACGCCGCGGCTAACACTTCCAAAATCACTCAGTGTATTAGCAAGCTCATAGCCTACCACAGCAAGTGTTTTATTATTGCATTTGGCAACAAGAAAATTATATGCTTTTACAAATGCATCTTTGCCATAAAAATCATCGGCATTAATTACAGCAAAAGGTTCATTCACTGTTCCCTTACAACACAAAACAGCATGCGCAGTTCCCCACGGTTTTATTCTGTCTGCAGGAATGGTTTTGTTACCAAGAAATGAATTCATCTGCTGATACACGTAAGCAGTTTCTATTTTTCCTTTTAATTTAGGTTCGAAAATAGACTGAAATTTTTCTGCAGAATCTTCGCGTATAATAAATACAACTCTTTTAAAGCCCGCATTAACAGCATCGTGAATTGAGTAATCCATAATCGTTTCGCCCGATGGGCCAAACCCCTGAATTTGTTTCATACTTCCGTAACGGCTGGCAATGCCTGCTGCAAGAATTACAAGTGTAGGCTGCATATATTTATTTTTATAAAATTTTGCGAAGCTAAATGTAAAAGACATAGCACCCAATAGTTATGATAAAAAACATAGAAGCTGTTTTACAATTCAAAAAAGTAATTGTGCAAACATTTGAAGCGGAATGCTTGCCAAATAATATTACACTTGATATTCTGCGGCTCGATTTACTTCACCCTGTAATAAGCGGCAATAAATGGTTTAAGCTGAAATATTATTTGCAGGATGCGTTAGAAAAAAGCTTTGCACAAGTTGTAACTTTTGGCGGAACATATTCTAATCATATTGTGGCAACAGCTTTTGCGTGTAATGTGTTAAAGCTCGAATGCACTGGAATCATTCGCGGCGAACAACCTGCTGAGCTTTCTCATTCATTAAAGCAGGCACAGGAATATGGAATGAAATTAAAATTTGTAAGCCGCAATCAGTTCAATAATACAGATGAAATTTTGCAACAGTTTGCAAACGCATATTATATTCCGCAGGGAGGCTATGGTGAATTGGGACTGAAAGGAGTTGCAGAAATTTTATCGTTTATTCCGGCTCTTTCTTCTTATACGCATATTGTGTGTGCAGTGGGTATGGGAACTACGCTCGCAGGAATTGTACATGCTTCACTTTCTTTTCAACAAATTATTGGCATCAGCATTATGAAAGAAAATAAATCCCTTGAACAGGAAATAAATTCTTTGCTATCACAACAAGACAAATCAAAAAGCCTTATCCTCTTACACCAATTTCATTGTGGAGGATATGCCAAAAAAACAAACGACCTTATTCAATTTATGCAAACAACATGGAACGAAAATAAATTGCCCACAGATTTTGTTTACACTGCCAAAACACTGTATGCTATAAAAAAACTGGTTGCAGAAAATTATTTTCCTCCCGGCAGTAAAATACTGATGATACATAGCGGCGGCTTACAAGGCAATAATTCTTTACCGACAGGCGTTTTGCCTTTTTCCATTTAAACTGCAACACTATATTTGCAACCTATGCCGCAAAAAGCAAAAAAAATTCTTCTTGCAATTTTTTTCACCTGCCTGTTATTGCAGTTACATGCGCAAAATCCGCTGCCTGATTTTAAAGTAGAAAACCTTGGCAAAAACCGTATTAAGATTGGATGGAAAAATAATTATGGCAACAACTGCATTCAGATAAATGTGCAACGCTCATTCGACAGCACCAGATTTTTCCGAACTATTTTTTCACCGCTTTCGCCTGAACTTCCTGAGAACGGCTTTGTTGATAATAATATTTTTTCCGCTGGAGTGTATTACAGAATTTTTTATGTGCTGCAGGATGGCTTATATTTTTTTACGGCTTCAAAACATCCTGCTACCGGTTTTGATGCAACAGAAGAAATGATACAGGATACATATCAGGATTTTATCGTTACAATCAATTTGGAAGATTCTGTAATTGCACAGCTTCATTATCCCGAATTTAAAATTTTCAGAGATTCTATTGTCAATAAAACAAGGGACAGCTTATTTGTGCTTGCACAGAACCAGGTGTTATTAAAAAAGTTTGACAGCAATAATATCTGGATACCATCCATGTACATTTTCACTAATTCAGATGGCAATGTAAACATTAACCTGCCCGATGCTGGTAAAAAGAAATATTCAGTAAAAATCTTTGATGGCAAGGGCAAGCCTTTGTTTGTTATTCATCATGTTCCTGAAACAATGCTCATGCTCGATAAAACAAATTTCATGCATGCCGGATGGTTTACTTTTGAGCTTTATGAAGATGACAAGCTAAAAGAGCGAAATAAGTTTTATCTTCAAAAAGATTTTTAGAAACTATCAACCATCAGCTATCAACCGCAAACTATAAAACTATGGTTTCTTTATTGCGCAAAAGATTCAACGAAAATTTTACACAGGAAAAATATGAAGCGTATCTTGAAGAGGTTAATGCCAAACATCCCGGACAATTACAATTTCGTGTGGCAGAAACCCCTGTATTTGTTGATAAAGCCTTTAAAGAAAAAATTCTATCAGCCTGTGAAAGCATTGTAGATGTTATCACTCAATTTAATTTTAAATCTCTTACAGCGCATGCCATTCCGCCTGATATTGCAGTGCCGGATGAGAATGACCATGCTCATTTTATTGCATTTGATTTTGGTATATGTGAAAATGAAAAAGGAGAACTGGAGCCGCAATTGATAGAAATGCAGGGCTTCCCCTCGCTTTTTTGCTACCAAATTTTTCTCGATGAAGTAACCCGAAAACATTTTGATATTCCTGATAATTATGATTCCTATCTCAATGACTTTACAAAAGAAACATACATACAATTATTGAAAGATATTATTGTAAAAAACTGTGCACCTGAAAATGTTATTCTGCTTGAAGTGTTGCCGCATCAGCAAAAGACACGGATTGATTTTTATTGCACGCAGGATTATCTGCACATACCCATTGTAGATTTAACTGACCTGATAAAAGAAGGCAACAAATTATTTTACGTGAACGATGGCAAAAAAACAGAAGTAAAAAGAATTTATAACCGTATAATTTTTGATGACCTGCAGCAGCAATCTTCCGAAATACAGGAAAAGGGAAAAATATTATTCGGGAATCTTGATGTGGAATGGATAACCCATCCCAACTGGTTTTATCGCATCAGCAAGTTTACACTTCCTTATATTCAACATCCTTATGTGCCTGAAACAAAATTTTTAAGTGATATAAAAACACCCCCATCAGACCTTGAAAATTATGTATTAAAACCCCTGTTCTCTTTTGCAGGTCAAGGTGTAGTGATTGATGTAAAAAAGGAAGATATTGAAAATGTGAAAGAACCACATAACTGGATTTTGCAGCGCAAAGTAAAATATGCTGATGTTATTAAAACACCGGATATACCTGCAAAAGCAGAGATACGTATTTTTTATTTTTGGAAAGATGGTGAAGCAAGACCTGTTGCCACCAATAATCTTGCCCGCTTAAGTAAAGGAAAAATGATTGGCGTTCGGTACAATAAAGACAAAGAATGGGTTGGCGGAAGCTTGGTGTATTTTGAAAAGTAGGCAATAAGCAATAGGCAATAGTGAACAGGCAATAAAAAATACTCAATGTTCAATGCTCAATATTCAATATTAAATCTTACATATTAAATTGATAAAAGAAGTCTTTGGCAGAATATGGGCGCTTTGGGGATTATGTGTTTTTGTGCCAACGATGTTTGTTGCAATGATATTTTATTTGCCCTGTTTTTTTCTTCCCGAACCGCAAAAAGCCAGGTGGCACAGAGTTGTATCAATAGTTTGGATGACTACTTTTTTGTATCTCATCGGTTGTCCATTAAAAGTAAAAGGCAAAGAACATTTTAAAAAAAATACCTGTTACATAATTGTATGTAATCACAACAGTATGATGGATGTGCCTGTAACTACGCCGTTCATGCCAAGAGCAAATAAAACCATCGCAAAGAAAAGTATGAGCTACATTCCGGTGTTTGGCTGGATATACAGTTTTGGTGCAGTGCTCGTAGATCGCAAAAGTGAAAAAAGCCGCCGTGAGAGTTATGTGAAAATGAAGCAGATGCTTACTAATGGTATTGATATGGTGCTATACCCTGAAGGTACGCGTAACAGAACCCATGACCCGCTGAAATCCTTTTATGACGGCGCTTTCAGGCTTGCCACCGATACCAAAAATCCAATTATACCCGCTTTGCTTTTCAACACAAAAAAAGCATTACCTATTCACAAAACATTTTTTTTATGGCCGCATAAGTTGCAGATGCACTTTCTTCCACCGGTTTACAGCAACAATATTTCTGCTGCTGAATTAAAAGAAAAGGTGTTTTGCATTATGTGGGATTATTATGAAGCAAATAAATAATTTTTTTAATGTTGTATTCCTCATGCAAATTTGTCAACTCTACGAGACCCTTCGTCAATTATTTGTTAAATGGTACAGGCAATAAACCGCCTATTAAACAGCTTCGTTACTTTGTTGTCCGTAAGGCACATTATTTGAAAACAAATTCAAAATAAATCTTCACAAAAATGAAATTAAAAAATATCTTTTTGGTTGTAGCCATCAGTGTTGCTACCTCTCTTTTAAGTATTTGGGGGTATAGCACCTATATGCAAAAACAGGGTGCATCAATTCAGGAGCCGGGAAAAGTTCCCGTAAACTATGCGGGATTTTTTGATAAGAATAATAACAAAGCAGATGCTCCCGATTTTACTGATGCTGCTACTTCTGCAACGCCTGCAGTGGTGCATATTAAAACCCGAATAAAATCAAAAACGGTTTCGGGCCAGGGGCGTAATCCATTGTCTGACCTTTTTGGCAATGATGACCCTTTCTTCCAGTTTTTCGGTAATCCCAGAATGCAAACAATTCCAGAGCAAAGAGCCAGCGGCAGTGGCGTAATCATTAGCAATGATGGCTACATCGTTACAAATAATCATGTGGTAGAAGGTGCAAGTGAGGTCACCGTTACGCTTGCCAATCGTAAAACATATAAGGGAACTGTTGTTGGTACAGATCCTAACACAGATATCGCAGTTATAAAAATTGATGCAACTAATCTTCCTTACATGCTTTTTGGAAACAGTGATGAAGTAAGGCTTGGTCAATGGGTGTTGGCCGTGGGTTATCCGCTTAATTTGGATGTAACTGTTACGGCAGGTATTGTTAGTGCTAAGGCAAGGTCTATCGGAATTAATAAAGGCGACAGACCCATTGAGTCTTTCATACAAACAGATGCTGCAGTGAATCCGGGAAACAGCGGAGGTGCATTGATAAATACAAATGGGGAACTCATTGGAATTAATTCTGCCATTGCTTCTCCTACCGGTTCTTATGCAGGTTACTCCTATGCCATTCCTGATAATCTTGTTAAAAAAATTGTAGGCGACCTTACTAAGTTTGGCGCTGTGCAAAGAGCCTATTTAGGAATACAGTACAATGGAAATGAAGATTTGCCAGAAGAACAAAAAGATAAATTGGGTATAAAAGATGGTATAGGTGTTTTTGTAACTGATGCGGCAAAGGGCGGTGCTGCAAATGAAGCGGGGATTAAAACAGGGGATTTCATTACTAAAATAAATGGTGTAAATGTTTATAGCGGTCCCGAATTGCAGGAACAAGTAGCAGGATATAAACCAGGCGATAAAATTACAGTTTCCTATACGCGCAACGGGAAGGAAAATACAGTGAATGTAATGCTGAAAAATAAAACGGGTGATTACAACGCAGTAAAAAATGAAACCTATTTTGATAAGTTGGGAGGTGAACTCAGTACTATAGATAAGGCGACTGCTCAAAAAAATAATATATCTGGCGGAGTATTGGTAAAGAAACTGGGAAATGGTCCCTTGAAAAAAACCCGCATGCAGGAAGGCTTTGTTATAACCAGTGTTGACGGGCAGGATGTAAATACTACAGATGATTTAAAAGATATTTTTAATAATGCGCATGGCACTGTAAGAATTGAAGGAATATATCCGGGATATGAAGGCACGTATGGTTATCCTTTGAATCTTGATGATAACTCAGATGAACAACAGGGTGGCGGGCAGTAATGCGAAATTGATTTCTAAACATAAAATTAATTAAAAGCTGCGTTCAAAAAAAACGCAGCTTTTATTTTTTCCTGATACCTGAAGGCTGATAGCTGATACCTAAATTAATATATCACTGCCGTTACAGTATATCCTTTATCCCTTAATAAATTTATTACTCCATATTCACCGGCTAAATGCGCAGCACCAAAGGCAAAAAATGTGGGCTTTCGAATAGCTTCTGATATAATTTTTGAAACCCAGTTGGAATTTCGCTCCTGTATTAAAACACCTTCGTATTCAGAAAAGTCTTCTTCAGATTCTGTTTGTTTATAAAGCGAATCAATATCTTTTGTTTTATATAATTCAAGCATTTGATTAAACGATTGTTTTAAGCTGTCCACATCTTTTAATGACTTTGCAAGCATATCTGCCTGTATCTTTAAAGGAATACTGTCGAGTACATCAATTTGCTGCTGCACTGTTTCCAATCCGTTTACAGGAATATTTTTTTCCTTTGCCATTTGCACAAGCTTCTGTTCCCATGCTTCAGGCTCACAACCCAATATTGCTGGAAAAATAAAAGACATTGCCATCATAGGTTTTATTCTGCTTACAAATGCAAACGGAATTTTTGTAAGTTCTTCAAAGTTGGCAGCAACGGTATCATATATTTCTTTATCAAGCAAATCATGGAGCGTTATATTATCTTTCATCATCATTCCCTGCATAGCGCCGGTAAGTGTTTTCATATCATCCATATCCAGCTCAAGAAACAATTGTTGAGTGCTGTTAAATTTTTCAGTGATAATTGAATCAACCACCAAATCGTTCATACACAGAACATGTATTGTGCCGTAGAGATAGGAAGGCTGTTGAATGCCCGGGCCAGTTACCTGCCATAGTAACGTTTTTTCAAGAGCAGCTTGAGGAAAACTTTTATTCGCCGAAACGATTGTTAAAAAGCCAAGGATTATTTTTTTCATTGAATTACTTATAATTTTTTTCTGATAATTATTATAACTGCACAAAGTAAGCAAAGAAGATGTTTATAATTTTTACATGAATGAAGATGATATTTTGTTTGATGATAATTTAACGTTGTTATTAATCACTCAACTTGATTTTTATAAAATTACTTTTCTCCTTAATTCAATTATTTTTTGTTTTATTTTTTTGCTGAATATAAGAAATAAAAAGCCCGCCTGAAAACAAGCGGGCCTAATTTAATTAACTGTTTGCCATTATAGTATTTCGTTATTACTGAATGGTAATTTCTTTTGGCAATACTTTTACCTCTTCTTTTTTAGGAAGTAAAAGCTTCAGCACACCATTCTCATATCTTGCCTCAATTTTATCAGCTACAATTTTATCATCTACTGTAAAGCTGCGTTTGAAGCTTACTGTGCCGAATTCCCTGCGATGAGTTTTGTAATCATTATTCAATTCATTTTCCGTTTTCTTTTCATAGCTTATGGTGAGCTGACCGTGCTCAAGACTCACTTTGAAATCTTCTTTCTTTAAACCCGGAGCTACCAGCTCAAGATGAAAAGCATCAGTTGTTTCATGAATGTTTACAGGCGGAACATTCCATGCGTTTTCCTTTCTCCAAACCGGCGGAAAATTCTGAAAAAACTCATCGAACAAATTGTCAATGGTTTTGTAATTTCTTTTTACGAGTGTCATAATTATAAAATTTTATTAGTTTAAAAATTTGTATGCATTCAAAAGAGCAAATCAAATACCAATACAATTATTTTGTTTGATGAAGAAATTTTTGCAGATTTTTCTGACAAACCATGTGCAAAAAAATTTCATTAATGTCATAATGACTTCGTTTACATATTTATTTCTTTACGGTTTAAATTGCATGGAATAATTCATTATTGCCCCAATAAGCTTTATCATATTAAGCTAAAACATTTATCAAATAAGGGTTTCATAGGGGTACGAAATTCTCTGCAAGAGTCCTCACGAACAAAACCCAATACCGGGCTTTAGCCAATTTAGTTTAATCATAGAGATGATCTTAAAGAATTTTCAGTCAATAAACTTTTGGGAATTATTTTTGCATCAAATTCTAAAACAAAAAAATGTATCCGGGAGAAATAGTAATGCCGATGAAGGCTGAATTAACTGAAAATGGTTTTGATGAATTATTAACCTCATCACAAGTAGATGAGGCGCTGCAAAAAGAGGGCACCACACTGGTGATGATAAATTCAATCTGCGGCTGTGCAGCAGGCAGCGCAAGACCTGCAGTGGTAATGGCAGTAAATACTGCAGTGAAAAAACCAGACCACTTAACTACTGCCTTTGCAGGATTCGATGTTGATGCCGTAAAAAAAGTTCGGGAGCATTTGTTGCCTTATCCTTCCTCATCTCCTTCCATTGCATTATTTAAAAATGGAGAACTCGTACATATAATAGAGCGCCACCAAATAGAGAGCAGGCCCGCAACTGTAATAACGCAGAATCTTATCTCTGCTTTTAATGAATATTGCTGAATCTCTTTTAAAAAGAAATTAAAAAAGAGAGAATAGAATTATTTGTTTTACTCAAAGCTAACAAGTGTTCTATGGACATCTAACTTCTTTTAAGTATCATTGCACAAAATTGAACTACTGAAAGAATGTACCCCAATTTATACTACGCATTCAAAGACCTTTTTGGCATCAATATTCCCGCTTTTAAGATTATTAATTCATTTGGATTACTGGTAGCTATTTCATTTCTTCTTGCCGCATTTTTTTTAATAAAAGAATTGAAACGAAAACAGGCAGCCGGTATTTTCACTTATAAAGAAATTATCATTACTGTGGGTAAACCCGCAAGCGTTGCAGAATTACTGGTAAACTTTTTATTAGGATTTATTTTAGGATACAAAATACTCGGAATATTTTTTATAAAAGATGCACTGGAAGATCCGCAGGGTTTTATTTTTTCAGGTCGCGGACATTTACTTGCCGGTGTGTTAACAGGATTATTTTTTGCCGGGCTAAAATGGTGGGAGAAAAATAAGAAAAAGCTGCCGCAGGCTGAAAAAAGAATAATAAGAATTTGGCCCAGTGACCGGGTTGGAGATATTGTAATAATTGCTGCTGCCGGTGGTTTTATTGGCGCTAAAATTTTTGATAATCTTGAAAATTGGGACCGTTTTATACAAGACCCAATCGGTAATTTGTTTTCACCCAGCGGACTCACTTTTTATGGAGGTCTTATTGTTGCCATTTTTACTCTTTGGTATTATTTTAAAAAAACAGGTATCCGGTTTATTGATGTTGCCGATGCAGCAGCGCCCTCTTTAATGCTTGCTTATGGTGTAGGAAGATTGGGCTGCCAGGTTTCCGGTGATGGAGACTGGGGAATTTTAAACAGCGCTTACATAAGTGATGTGGCAGGCAATGCAATACCCGCTGTACCGGCGCAATTCAGCGACACCCTTAATTTGCATAGTCAATTTTATATTGAGCAATTCGGCTCTGTGCCGGCGGCGCAGCATGCTGCTGCAAAACCTTTTTTGGGTCTGCCGGATTGGTTGTTTGCTTATGCTTTTCCGCATAATGTAAATAATGTTGGGGTGCATCTTTCTAACTGCACATGGGATAATTATTGCACCTATTTACCCATTCCTGTTTTTCCTACTTCGTTGTATGAAACAATTGTATGCTTATTGCTTTTTGGCCTGTTGTGGAGTGTAAGAAAGAGATTTAAAACACCTGGTAAATTTTTTGGATTCTATCTTATTTTAAATGGAATAGAAAGATTTTTTATAGAAAAAATTCGTGTAAATACTACATACGATATTTTTGGATTTCATCCCACACAGGCAGAAATTATTTCAGTGCTTTTAATTATTACAGGTATCTTTTTACTGTGGTATTCACCGCGATTTAAAATTTATGATTATAAAAAGGCAGCTTGAAAATCTAACACAGCTATTTACAGAAATATAATCTGGTAACTTATTAGTAAGCTTTCTAAAATCAAAGTTGCAGACTAAATTTAAACAGTTTCTAATACTTAGATTATCCTAAACTTATTTTTGCTTAAATAGAATTGGTTTATTTTAGTCACAGCGCTATTCATTTCAATTGCATGTTGTAAGTGATACTATGGCGGCACTGCTAACTCGAAAACTTAACCACAAAAATCTACCTTTGACAAGCCAATAATAGTAAAATGGAAAGACCAATAATTTATACCGTAGGACATTCAACAAACAGGTTGTATGCAACATTTACCCGAATTCGCTATTCAACAACTTCACTGAATAATTTCAAAGAGAATGATACACTGATTTTTGATAGAGAACTAAAGCGATTCGGACTAAGCACCTACATTTCTGAAATTACTTTTCACAACGATAAACAAAATGCTAAAGCAATTTTAATGACAAGTTTTTCTACAAGAGATTCAATTGATAATTCAAAGCTGTTTAAAAGCCAGCTAGTTGTTTCAGACAACAATGTTCCTGAAATCATTTCTACACCTGAAATATTAAACGATTATCGTTTGCTGACGAAAGGATTACTTGAAACTTTCAAAATGAATGGAGAGGACTTTGACTTAACATCATCAGCTACAGTTATAGAAACGAAATACAACATAAATCCTTTCTATGAAATAAACGGAGTGGGTCTTATACTTTGCATCTTATCCAATTATTTCAGACAAATGTGAATCTGATTATTTCAATTCAGCTAATAAATATGGAAGATGGAAAACGAATTCTTTACTACTGAAAGAGATGTTTTTTATTTTTCCAATGTAACCTTGAGGACTCAATTTTATATCGCTTAAACAGTTTTGAATTTATCACCGACAATAAAGTAAAATTATTTTCTTCGCTTTACAGAGTTAGCGACATGACTTTAATGACTCATATTTTTACTATCAAACAAAAGTCTAACAAATGATTTTTAGAGAAGCACAAATCACTGATATTCCACAAATACAAATAGTAAGACATTTAGTAAAAGAAAATGTACTTTCTAATCCCGCATTAGTTACCGATAAAGATTGCGAAGAATATTTAACGCTTCGCGGAAAAGGGTGGGTATGCGAAACAGATAACACTATTGCTGGTTTTGCCATTGCAGATTTAAAAGAAGATAATATCTGGGCTTTATTTGTAATGCCTGAATATGAAGGAAAAGGAATTGGAAAAAAATTGCATGATATAATGCTTGAATGGTATTTTAATCAAACAAAAGAAAAAGTATGGCTCAGCACAAGCGCAAATACAAGAGCAGAAAAATTTTATCAAAATGCAGGCTGGAAGCATGCATGCAAACAACCCAATGGCGAAACAAGATTTGAATTAACTTTTGAGGAATGGGAAAAAAACGTGAGATGTAAACAGTAACAGTAAACGGTAAACAGTGAATAAGCAGTGCTGCTACAACTACAACCACAAACTATAAACTACAAACTTTCCTCCGCATACGAACTCACCGGCTCACAGGTGCAAATTAAATTTCTGTCACCATACGTATTATTCACTCTTGCCACTGCCGGCCAAAATTTATTAAGCGTTACGTAATACAAAGGAAATGCTGCCTGCTCTCTTGAATACAATTTATTCCATTCAGAACTTATAACTATGCTTTGTGTATGCGGTGCGTTTTTCAGAACATTATCTTTTTTATCGAGCTTGCCATTTTCAATTTCCAGTATTTCATCATAAATATTTAGCAACGCATCACAAAAGCGGTCAAGCTCTGCTTTATCTTCACTCTCTGTAGGCTCAATCATAATTGTTCCCGGTACGGGGAAGCTCATCGTTGGGGCATGAAAGCCATAATCAATTAAACGCTTGGCTATATCTTCCGCTTCAACATCTGCAGATTTTTTAAATGGTCGCAAATCAACAATAAATTCATGTGCGCAGGTTCCATTATTACCAAGATATAAAATATCAAATTTATTTTCCAAACGTGCCCTCATATAGTTTGCATTTAATATAGCATATTCTGTTGCAACCTTTACTCCTTCTGCACCTAACATGCGTATATAGCCATAACTGATAAGCAAGATAGATGCAGAGCCGAAAGGTGCGGCGGAAACGGCATTTGTAGTTTGTAGTTGTTTTTCGTTTATCGTTTGTTGTTTATCGTTTGTTGCAACATGTCCCGGTAAAAATTTTGCAAGATGTTTTTTTACACATATTGGTCCCATTCCCGGGCCACCACCTCCATGCGGAATCGAAAATGTTTTATGCAGATTCAAATGGCACACATCAGCGCCAATTAATCCCGGCGCTGTTAAGCCTACCTGCGCATTCATATTGGCGCCATCCATATAAACCTGTCCGCCTTGTTGATGAACCACATCAGTAATTTCTTTTATCGTTTCTTCATATATTCCATAAGTACTTGGATAAGTTATCATGATGCCCGCCAAATCTTTTGCATGTTGCTCTGCCTTTGCTTTCAAATCATTCAAATCAATATATCCATTCTCCAATGCTTTTACCACCAATACTTTCATCCCGGCCATCACTGCTGATGCAGGATTAGTACCATGTGCAGAAATTGGAATGAGCATTATATTTCTATGCGCTTCTCCCCTGCTTTCATGATAAGCTTTAATGGTAAGCAAACCTGCATATTCACCTTGTGCGCCGCTGTTGGGCTGCAGGCTGCATGCATCAAACGAAGTAAGCTCACATAAATAATTTGACAACTCATCAATGATTTGTTTATAACCCAATGTTTGATCTGCGGGAGTAAAAGGATGCATCTTACTCCACCGACTCCAGCTTAAAGGAATCATTTCTGCAGCGGCATTTAATTTCATGGTGCAGGAGCCAAGTGAAATCATGGAGGTATTGAGTGAAAGGTCTTTGTTCTCCAGCATTTTTATGTAACGCATCATTTGCGTTTCGCTGCGATGTATATTAAATACAGGATGCGTTAAATATTCTGTTGTTCGTTGTGCAAAAGAAGGAATATGATTGAGTGAAACATCTTCATCAATATCAAAGGCAAAAGGGTCAACATCATTTTCAAAACAATTAATCAAGTCGAATAAATCTCCTGCGAAAACAGTTTCATCTAAAGAAATTCCAATGTGATTATTATCGTAATAGCGAAGATTTATTTGCTGGCGTTCTGCTTTTTCTTTGAAGCGTTTTATATCATCAACTTTTATTGTAATAGTGTCGAAGAAATTTTGCGATACAAGCTCAAAGCCTCTCTCTTCAATAGCTTCGGCCACAGTTTGGGTAAGCAAAGCAACACGTTCAGCAATTTGTTTTAATCCTTCAGGCCCATGATATACTGCATACATAGCAGCCATATTTGCAAGCAAGGCCTGTGCAGTGCAAATATTTGAAGTAGCTTTTTCTCTCTTGATATGCTGCTCTCTTGTTTGCAATGCCATACGTAATGCACGGTTTCCCTGCGCATCAATGCTTACACCAATAATGCGGCCGGGAATACCGCGCTTAAAATCATCTTTGCATGTAAAGAATGCTGCATGTGGCCCGCCATATCCAAGCGGCACACCAAAACGTTGTGAGTTTCCAATTGCTGCATCCGCACCAAGTTCACCCGGAGATGTGAGCAAGGTTAATACAAGCAAATCTGTAGCCATTACCACATAAGCGCCTGCTTCATGTGCATGAGCAATAAAATCACGATAATCTTCAATAGAGCCTTTATCATTTGGATATTGTATTAATGCGCCGAAATAGTTTTCATTAAGCTTTGCAGTTTTGTAATCGCCGAAAATAATTTCTATGCCAATTGGTGTTGCTCTTGTAATAACTACATCTTTTGTTTGAGGGAAGACTTCATTATCAACAAAAAATTTTGCCCTGCTTATATGTGCATGGTCTCTATTGAGCGTATTAAAAAACATAGTCATTGCTTCTGCTGCGGCTGTTGCTTCATCGAGTAATGATGCATTGGTTAGGGGTAGTCCTGTTAAATCACTCACCATAGTTTGAAAGTTGAGTAAGCTTTCAAGACGACCCTGTGAAATCTCTGCCTGGTATGGAGTGTACTGTGTGTACCATCCAGGGTTTTCAAAAACATTTCGTTGAATTACGGCAGGGATTATGGAATCGTAATAACCCTGCCCAATATAATTTTTAAACACTTTGTTTTTGAGTGATACTTCTTTTATATGAAGCAAATATTCATGCTCACTCATTGCTGCGGGCAGATTCAATTCATGCTTCATTCGTATCGCGGCTGGAATCGTTTTATCCATCAATTCATACATGCTTTGTAACCCGATTGTTTTTAGCATAGCGCTTACTTCCGTTTCATTGGGACCTATATGACGGCGGCGAAATTCGCTTGACTGACTTTCAAATACATTCATAAAAAATAATTAATCATCTTAAAAAGATGCGCAAAGTTATGGGGTTTGCCACGAAGGCACAAAGACACTAAAACACGAAAACTTCGTAACTTTTTTTGCCTCAAAGGCATGAATTATCAAGAGGTATTTGCATAATCAACCAGCCAACCCAAGTTTCTCATCAGAAAAATCAATGTCAGAAACCTCATGCGTGTTTTGTATTTCTTTTTTACGCAATTGCTCACTCGTTAAGCGACTGCCATCGTGGCTCCATCCGGGAGGACCGAATAGGTAAAACAATTTTTGTTTGAATGAAATATCATTTCTTCTCACATCGTGCCACATCTGTTTCCATTCATGAAAAACAAGGTTAACAGGATTTGGATTTTCAATATTTTTTGTAAGCCCGTATTTTAGATGCTGATATTTTTCAATAGACAATTCAGGCTGAAAAGTTCCGAATAATTTATCCCAGATAATAAGAAGCATTCCCATGTTCTTATCGAGATATTTTGGATTGCTTGCATGATGCACCCGATGATGCGATGGTGTAACCAAAATATATTCGAGCCAGCCCATCTTCTTTATCAGTTCGGTGTGAACAAATATTCCCCATATCTGTGTGGCAGAATAAACAAATGCAATATCAAGAGGTTTGAATCCGCATAAAGCCAATGGAATAAAATAAATAAAACGATACAATGGCTGAAATACAGATGAGCGAAAGCCTACGGTAAAATTAAGTTGCTGCGAACTGTGATGCGTTACATGCGTCGCCCAGAAAAAACGCACTTCATGGTCAAAGCGGTGCAGCCAGTAATACAAAAAATCTTCAGCAATCACTAATATGAGCCAGTAAACAAAAACATTTTGTAAGGTGAAGAATGCATGCAAATAAAAGTATTGAAGTATGGCAAGATAGCTGATTCGAAATGCAATATCGAGTATAGAATTCAGCAGCATCAAATACAAATTCGCAAATGAATCTTTTATTGTATAAGATTTACGATGATGCAAATGCGTTAAAAGAATTTCCAGACCGATAATAATAAAATATAACGGCGTTGAAACAAACATTAACCATTGCTCACGAAGAGAACCCATACTTATGAAATTTTAATTGATGCGGTATGATAAGTGTTTACTTTGCAGGCGAGTCATTTTAATGAGCATTAACCGGCAAATATTTTGTTATCACATTCTCGGCAAAAATACAAACTAATGACCGATGACTTTTTACATAATTGGCAAAAAAAATCTACAGCGAATCAAAAACAATACAAACAGTTTTTGAAAAAAGCTGATAAAAATATATCATTGAAACGATTGCCACTTCTGCATGAAGAAGCGTTTAAAAAAATTAATTGCACGCAATGTGCCGCATGCTGTAAAAATTATTCTTCCCGTTTTAAAACACCTGATATAAAACGCATAAGCAGGCATTTGAAATTAAATGAAAGTGAATTGATTGAAAGTCATCTTCGGCTTGATGATGAAGGAGATTATGTGGTAAAGCAAACGCCCTGTGCTTTTTTAGGAAGTGATAATTTATGCACTATTTATGAAGTAAGACCTTCTGATTGTGCCCGCTTTCCTTATACAAATGAAGATGTTTTGCTGAAGCGACAAAACATAACCTTGAAAAATTCAACCTTCTGCCCTGCTGTTGCTTTTGTGCTGGAGAAGCTGATTGAAATTGAGTAATGCGCTTTATAATAATAAGGTACATGGTCAGACCCGGGACGGTCAGACCATGTTAACTTGTTGATACCTGCTGGTACATAATGCCGGCAATATCACTGATAACTGTTGCCAGCTTTTTCAAGTCGGTTCCCTTCGTCATTACCGTTAAAATGTATGGCTTATTGTTTATGTAAATAATTCCCGATTCATGCAATTGATGCACCTGTGTGCTTCCAGATTCTCCAAACTTATGTATCATCTTTACTGAAGCGGGAAGACCTTTTGCAAAGCCCTCTTTAAAATTGCATGTGCTTAAAAGCTCTGCTGCATATTCAGAATGCGGAATGGTGAGATACGAGGCATTATATATAGCCCTGAAGAATAAAGAAAAATCTCTTGGAGATATTGGATAATTAATAGCCATGCTGTCTGGAATTGGCAAACTAAGATCAGTTAATGTTTTTTTGAAATAGCGCTGATCGAGATGCTGATCCAGCACAACCGTTGCATTATTATCAGAATAGGTAATCATGTATTGCAGCAACTCTTTTACAGAATAACTTTTACCGGGTTGCAATGGTTTGGAAATAAAAACAGGATTTTTTTCTGTGATAAACGGGGCAGCATAAAAGTACTCTTTATTCAATGTGCCGGGTTTATCTTCTTCAAGGCGCAAATAAGAAATAAGCTCCGGAACTTTCATTAATGAGCCGGGATTGTATTTTTCATCTTCATTATATCCCGCCCACTCCGTTTTCTCAGTATCTCTGAAATAAAATGATGCCTGCTCTATATTGCCTGTCTGCTTTTGCAGCTCTATGTACGAAACTATTTTGTTTTTAAGCGAAGCATATTGTGCTGACTGGCATTGAGTTTCAACAAACAATACAGGGCCAATATAATTAAAGCCACTAAGACGCTCTACATGAAAATTGCAATAAGCTGCAAGGGTTGAGGATAGTGTATTGAAATTAACATTGAGCTTATCATCCGCAGACTCCTGCATTTTATTTTTTAGAAATACATAAGCGAAGCCCGTGAAAACAATACTTATGAGCGCTACATAATATAAAGGAATTTTGCGCTTAATAAAGACAAGCATATTAGAAAATTTTGAAGCGCAAAGTAACGGCAAAAATTAAACAGGCGGGTAAATTTAAAAAAACAGTCAGACGGCTTAGAGCCTTCTGACCGATATTTTTGTTTTAAAATTCTTCTTCTACATAAAAAATTGCTCAGAAACAATCTTTCCGTCTTTTACAGTATATACACAAAGCTCGCTCATGTTCATACGCTTCTGTTCTTTCATAGTAATATCCATACCTAAAACAACAGCAAAGGAGTTATCAGCAATAACCGGCTCACCCGCAGTAAGACCGTGGTATTGCTCTACCATTCCTTCAAACTTATGGCCCTTTTCAATAATTGCCTGCAAGCCTTTTGTCTCTTTTTCAAAAGCAGGCGTGGCGTATGCTTCAATGCTGATAGCATCATCGGCATATAATTCTTTTTGTGCTGTTTCAAATTCACCCTTGCGGCAAAGCTCAACCAGGCGGCTGGCGATTTCTTGTGTTGTCATAATTATTGTTTTTAAATGTAAGAATAGTTTTAAAAAATAAAGGATAAAAATACAAGCATTTTGTTTTCAACAATGATAAAAACTATTTAAAATATTTTTTTTATACGCTGTAAATTTGGTAATACTTTTTCTACTTCATTTTAAATGTTGCATGCAGTAAGGTCAAACCTCGCAGGTTTCAAAAACCTGTGTAAGTTTATTCTCTTAATCAAACAACCCCTTACTCTCCGCCTTCTCTTCATTCCTTTTTGCTTTTTTAAATGTCGCATTTTCTGCTGAGCCGGGAAGTTGGGGTTGCTTGCCTGCAAATAAATCTTCAACAGTTAGTATTTGTATCTTATCAATCGGAAATTCTGTTCCATCTATTTTTATATGTCCTTCTCCCTTCGCTTTCTTCTTCATCTCTTTGGTTACATTTTCTTCAAAGCAAACAAAAATGCCGACGGCTGCGTTTTGACCTTTTGCAACATCGGCAAACTCTCTCATGTTCTTTACATTCACATTACCGCTCTTTACTTCAATAAGTGCAAACTGCTTTCCTGCATGGGTGTTGAAAGCAATGTATCCATCAAAGCCGCCGTCTGCTACTTTCTTTTCATTTGCTACCCCATTCAGCATTACTTCTATTGCCCAATCCTGGAAACGTATGCGACCCCTATCCAATTCCTGTGCAAGCATTTTGGCGCTGCCAATATCTTTGGGTAAGCCATGCAGTTGAATATTTAGTTTAATGCCCACACCATACGTTTCTGTCAAACGTTTTACAATTAAGCGAATGGCAAGGTGACTAATATCTGCGCCAATCCATTTCCTGTTCAGTCTTTGTGCAACGGCTATAGTTGTACCGCAGCCGCAAAAGAAATCTGCAACAACATCTCCATCATTACTGCTTGCTCTTATAATACGCTCTAATAATGCTTCGGGTTTTTGCGTGGGATAACCGAGACGTTCTTTTGATTGAGAATTAATAGGAGAAATATCTGTCCAATTATCAGTAATGATAGTTCCTGCCATTTCATCAAGATATCTTTTGTATTCAGCAGTCCCTGTTTTCGTATATTGAATCTTCTTGGCTTCATGAAGCTCCTTCATTTTTTCAATTGGTAATCGCCAAATTTTTGTTACTTCATTCCATTCGTAAGTATATCCGCCGCCAGATAAGCCAGTTGCTGTGAGATTGTCAGTTCTAAAAATTCTTCCATATTCATCTTTATATCTATAATGTGATTTGATATAAGATTCATCATATTCAACTCTTATTTCATTCCATGTATATTTTTCTGCTTTTGAGTAAAAAAGAATTTTGTCACTTATTCTCGAATATTTTTTTGCATCACTATGAGCACTTGTCCGTTTCCAGGTAATTTCATTTCTAAAATTATCTTCATTAAAAATCATATCGCACATTAGCTTTAAATAATGACTCATTGTTGAATCGCAGTGCAAATAAAAGCTTCCGGTATCTTTCAAGAGTTTGTGCATGTACCAAATACGAATAGTCATTGTAGTTAAGTAAGCAACAGCGCTGTCGCTCACACTTTTTAAATCATGATAAGTTTTTAAAATAGTATAAAGTTCACGGTCAATTTCAGCAATCTCATTCAGCGTATCCATGTATCCGTAATTGCTCCATGTATCGGCAAATGCTTCCTTCTGTGCAGTGGCATCTTTCATATCCATGCTTTCAAACAGTACATTATAATTACGCTTGCTGTTAAACGGCGGGTCTATATAAATTAAATCAATAAACGGTTGCGGGTTTTGTGCTTTCAGTTCTTTCAGCACATCTAAACAATCGCCAAAATATAAATGATTCATTGAATAAAAGTATTTAACTTTCGGCATGAAAAAATTTTTACTCCTCTGCGGTTTATTTTTTATGCATATTGAGTATAATTATGTTTATGCTCAAAAACTTTTTTCTTCTAAAGAAATGCTCCAGTTAGTGCTTTGCCCTATGCCCGGGTGCATAGAAAAAAAATTGGCACCCTTCGGGTATCAAAAAATAGAGGGCAACCCTTTCGCAGCTTTAGCCTATGTGAAAGAGTATTACACTTATGGTGCGGCAAAAAAAGAAAACGGGAAATCTAATAGTGTTATCTGGGTTGTATTTAACTATCCAAGCGGGCTGCACCGCTACGTAGATTTTGGTTTTCGCGATAAAGACCATTTCATCTCTGTTCAAAAAGATTTCATTAACCAAGGGTATATGCAGGTAAAGACGGCAAGTAAAAATTTAGGTAAAGAGATTGTGAGCTACGCTCAATATTTGCGCAAAGGAAGTTCGGGTATTTTACTCACAATCACTGAGAGGCTAATACATACTTCAACAAAAATTATTGACTACGAAGTTTCAATCACAACTATCTCTACGCCCAACTGGCCAGATGATGAATGATTGAAGCTTTAAATGCAATCAGGACAATTGAAATTATCAGTTAACCTTTGAAGCCATTGCGCATTTAGCGTAGTGGCTTTTATAATAACTTTTAAGCCTTTGCGGTTTTTAAAACCTGATGGGTTTTTTGCAGTAATTATTTTATTTGTGAATTGAGCTTACGAATTTCTTCAATTGATTGTTTCGCTTTTGCAGAAAATTTAAACAACGCTTCATTATCTTCTAAAAATTGTTTTAATCTTTCAGCCGGAGTTTTGGAAAGCCAGATTTTTAATTGAAGCTGTTTTATATGTTCAGGTGTGTCTGTCATTTTTTTAAACCAGGTCAAAGGTATTGAGTTTTTAAGACGTTAACCAGCTTTGTATGTAATGCCAATCAAGATTCTTCAATTCCGCCCCATTTCTGGCGCAAGGTATAAGTTGCCACGTTATTGAGGGTGGCTACTTGTGCCTTATTTGTTATTCCCGAACTATCATTATCGCACCCAGAACCATCATTATCCTATCCCCGCCTCATCATTACTCCATAACATACCATTATTATCTCATCCCACATCATCATTATTCAATCACACAGTACAATTATCACATTACTCACTATTATTACTATTCTTTAAGTTATGCAACTTGTCTGGTTTTTTTGCATATTAATTTAAGTTTATCTCTTTTGTAAATCTCATTGCCCAATTCCACCACATTCTGCCTATCTTTAATATCTACTTTAAAATTGTTTTTATGCGCACTCAAAAAATCACAATTTTTTTCGCAACCTTTATTTTTTTAAGCCACACAATGAATGCACAAAAAATATTTACTCTTGATGAAATGCTCAGGATTGGTTTGTGTAAAGACGTTAAGTGTTTTGATAAGGCGGCTATTGCAAATGGCTATAAACGAAATATTTCTTTCGGGCAAAGCACCGGAGCAATGGCAGATTATATTGACACTCATCCACAGAAAAATGGAGTTGAAAACCGTATGTCCTGGATTGAAGCAAACGATAAGCATGGAATGTATCATTACGCAGCTTTTCTCATAAGCAGCGATGAACAGGCAGATAAAATCGCTAAAGAGTTAGACAACAAACAATTTAAAATCGTAAGGAACAAAGAAATTGGTAAACCCTGGGATGATAATTATGAATTAGTAACTTTTTTAAAAAAAAGCAATACAGGAATAAAAATGAGCATACATACTATACAATTTAATAATCGTCCGGTTACTATGTATGCCTTTGGTATATCAACACCCTGCCCGCCAGATTGGCCCGCAAATGAATAAATGTTTTATTAGTTAAGCTTCTCTTGTTGCATTCGGGCTTTTTCTTGTTCTGATGTTTAAGAAATTTTTTGCTGTAAATAAATGTTTTGGAAAAGCTTCGAATGTTTATTTTTCATTCGAGAATCAAATCAACCGGCACACGAATGGCTTTAATTCTATATTCATCAGGGTTCATTCTGCCGTTGATGCATCCTTCTGCACATGTGCCATATCCATTGATAGAATAGGTAATCAGTATCTCATCTTTTTCATTAATAAATTCAGGATGTGCAGCAGCTAAATAAAAGAAGGGATAATGACCGTGCAGTGTATCATCAATTGTATAAATTGATTTTGGCTTTGAAAAAGGACCAGTGGCACTATTGCTTACCGAAGTAAAAACTTCTCTGCCCTGGTCGCAGCCTACACTGAACGCTGTGCTTGTAAGCAGATATTCATCTTTCACTTTGGTAATATGAAATGAAACAAGCGATTCTTTTGCTGCAGCAGTGATTTCATTTATGTCTTTCACCCATTCCTTTCCATTCCAAAATTCCCACGCAGCATTTGGATTTGCAGAAGGAAAACGCGCAACATATAAACTTGTTGAGAAGAAACTATTCCCTGTTTCCAGTTTTTGCCCGAATGCATATACAAATTCTTTTTGTTCATCCTGCACAAAACCGCTTCCGAAATTTATGCCATTAAAATTTTGCAGCACACTATAGCCAACAACTTTCATTTCAGGGAATTTTATCTTTCCCCAAAAATCATTTCCCGCTGAAGCAAAGCCCCATGCACCGCCTGTGGTGTTTCGTAAACTATTGCAATAAACATAAATGGTATCTTTTAATTGAATGCCTGTGCCCGGCCACGAAAAATATTTATCATCACTATTATTTTTTAAAAAACTTTTAATGCCCGGACCGTTGCCAATGAATGTTTTGGTATGATGCCAGTTCCAATCGTTCTGCAGTTGCAGTATAGCCGCATTACGCACCTGGAAAAGACAGGGAATAGTGCCCGATGCGGAATCATAATCATCTATATGACTGTCGCCAAAAAGCCAGAGAGAACTTCCATCTGATAAAGGGATTGTATAACCGCCATCACTGGCAATCCATCCGTGTGTGCGCTGAAAAAATTTTATAGTGGTGCTGTCTTTGTAAACAGCAGCGTTGTTTTGTTGTGCATGAATTGAAAATAGAATAAAAGAGTTAAATATTAGTAACAGAATTTTTTGCATAATTTTTATGGCTTTTCAAAGTCTTCTTTAACCAATCCTGATTGTCGCAGAATAGAATGGAATGTGCCCATGGGAATTTGTTTTCTGTCTGCAGGCACAATAACAGTTAATGTGGGATTATCTTGTTTTCTATATTTAATATGACTTCCTTTTTGAGAAACGAAAACAAATCCCTTTTTCTTCAAGATTTCAATAATGTTTTGTGAGGAAAATAATTTAGGCATGCTCTAGTTCTGTAGAAACAATTTCAGGATTTTCTATGGGTATAGCGTTTTCAGGAGGCATATCTTCAAAATATAAATCCAATGCTTCCTGCAAATTATTCAAAGCTTCTTCTCTTGTATTTCCAAAACTTGATACCTCAACATTAAGACATTGTGCAACGAAATAATCACCCTCTTTCCATACGATATTTTTCAAAGCAATTTTCATAATAAATATTTCAATAAAGCTAATAAAAATTTAGTAACTGATATTCTGAACCGTTTAAGCTGCCATAAAAAAACTACTGATGAATCCGAAATATATTCGGAACAGGCTTCCCAAAGCCTTTGGCGGGGCATAAGGGATAAAGTTGGTGTCAAACTACAATCTTATTTATCAATCAGCGAAAAAGGCACACGTATCGCCTTCGGTCTGTACAAATCAGGATCCATTCTTCCCCGGTGACAAGTATTTACGCAATCGCCATAGCCATTAATATCATACGTTATCAGCAATTCGTCTGCAGCGTTTTGAAACTGCGGATGTGCATTCGGTGTATAAAAAAAGGGGATATGCCCCTGCAGCCTGTCGGGTATTTCATAAAATATTTTTCGGGTTGTAAAAGGTCCCGTGAGGCTGCTGCTCCATGCTGCGTAAATATGTGAGCCTTGATCGCAGCCAACACTAAATTCTGTACTAATGCAAATATATTTATTGCCATACTTTACTACTGCCGCAGCATTGCAAGCAGCTTCACTTACTCGTTTAATATCTTTTATATTACTGCTCCATTGAGAGCCTGTCCAAAATGTCCACGGTGCATTTGGATTGTTTGCAGGGAAACGTGCTACGTACACATTGCTTACAATAAACGTTTGCCTGTCGCCAAAAGCATACACATAACCGTCGTTCTCTTTAATGAAGCCCAAACCGAAATTAATCTCATCAAAATCCTGCAATAAAGAATACTGAACCACCTGCATATCTGATGAGCGAATCTTTGCCCACACTGCGTTGCTGTCGTTTTCAAAATCCCAAATACCGCCAATGCCTTTCTTTCTTAATGGCTGATTGTAAACATATACAGTATCATTACCACTCACCTGAACTCCGCAGCCCGGCCACATCCAGTGGTCATCATCGGGCTTATTCTTAAAATAACTTTGAAAGCCGGTATAAGGATTACCAATGAGTGTAGTTGTTAGCGGCCAATGCCAGCTATGATTTGCGGGCTGCAGCAACGCAGCATTTCTTACCTGGAAAAGACAATACACTTTTCCGGTATTATAAAAATAATCATCAATATGGCTATCGCCCATTGTCCATAACACTCTTCCATCATTCATTAAAACGCTGGATGCACCATCACTGGCTATCCAGCCTTCCGTGCGGCGAAAAAAATTATTCGCATCAACATCACAATAAATTGCTTTTACACAAGTGAGCGTCCACAACTGCTTATTATTATTTTTTACAATTGCTCGTTCTGTGATGTTGCCATTGCTTTCGAGATTAATACATAAACCAGTAGCCTTGTTCACGAATTTATAAACATTGGTTTGAGGACGTCTGATTCGCCAAAGCTGATTATCGCTTGTATCATAGCGTAATTGCAATAGCTGCTTTCCTTCATTCGATGCACCTGCAGGCGCTGTCAACACTTTGCCGCTGTATGCATTGCTGATTCTATAATATCCATTGCCGGTATTGGTAAAATGCCAGAGATGATTTGTACTGTCTGCGCTGTAATTTCTTATTTGAACATAGACACTGTCATCCTGTAAAAGTTTTGCAAGCGCAATAGCCTGCGAGTTATTACTGAGTGGACTTATTTTGTATGTGCCATCAGAAATAATATAATCTGTTCGGTCTGCTTCATCTGATGAATTAATAACAGGCTCGTTTTTTATTTCCGGTTTCGTGCAGCTTTGGAAAATGAATGTGCAGAGAGCAATTAGTGAGATCAGCAAAGTCGTTTTCGTTCTCATAAAATAAATTTTTAATAAGGTTGCAGAATAATTTTTTTTGTGATACCAGCATTTCTTCTTCGTGGTATCGCCTGTTGCCACGCTCGGTTCAAAGTTCAGTTTTCTCCAAAGGAGTCCTGCGGACATGGCAGCAAATCGTTTCAATATTTTAATTTCTTTGTTATTTTATAATTAGCTCTTCTTTCGGGGGTAATTTTCGGAAATGGATTGTGAGGTTCTCTGATACCATTAACAACACAAGCTATATCTGATTTTTGTGCAAGATACAACCCCCACGTATTCCATCCCAAATCCTGTATAGTTACTTTCAAATCTTTTTCAAAATGAATAGGCTCGTTAATGTGCCAGCGATAAACGTGTTTCATTTTTCTTCAGGTTGTAAGAAATTTTTAGGATGATGTTTTGATAATGCAAGAATCACAAAAGTTGAAGATTTTATTCCCCCTTTAGGGGTGGGGGGTATGGCATGCAAGCTTCTGCCCTTTTACCTGCATTGGTATCTTACTAATATGCCATCTCCCAAGATTCGATGTAAAAAGCTGGTCAAAATTTTCTCCGCCAAACGCAATGTTTGTAGGGTTAGATAAAGTATGCGCTTCCCAATCATCAATCAATAATTGCATTTCGCCTTGTTTATTCACTTTGTAAATAGCATTGGGAGTGTAACATGATATATACAAATTTTCTTCTTCATCAAAAGCAATTCCATCAGGCAGAATTTGCGGTATTGTTACAAACACTTCTCTTTTTCCTGCACTACCATCAGCCTTTATTTCTATACGCTCAACGCCGGGAAGCCATGAACAAACAACGTAGAGATAATCTTCATTTTTATTCAGTGCTAAACCATTTGCAAAATTAAATGGCCCATTGTGCCAGATGATTCCTTTACCATCTTTATCAAACTTAAAAATTTGGCCGCAGATTTTTCTGAATGCGCCACTTTCTGAAACATATAAATTTCCTTCTTTGTCAAATACAGGATAGTTGGGAATGTTGAAATTTTCTCCATCTGCACACTCTGCAAATTTCTGAAATGTGTTTGTTTTGATATTTAGCTTCCATACACATTTATGTTTAAGGTCGCATACGGCAAGCCAATCAGCACTGGGCGAAAAAGCTAATCCTAATATAAATCCTCCCGTGTTATTTATTTCCTTCATCTGTTTACCATCAGGTGAAATGCGATAAATCTGCCCTGCCTCTCCTCCACACCATACAGAACCATCGGGATGCACTGCGACACATTCTGCATGGTCAACTCCATCATAAAAAATGATTACATCATCAATTGATAAGCTCATGATTTATTTTTTAATGGCGACCAATTTTTTTCGGGCAATACACAAAACCAATCGTGACGCTGCGGGTCACGGTCATACATATATCCGCCAACTTCTTTATAATATTCATTGTATTGTTTTAGTTTATCATAATCGAGTTCAATGCCTAATCCATTGCCTTGCGGAACTTTTATTTTTCCATTTACATATTTCATTTTGCCGCCTTTAATTATATCGTCTGTGAGATGATGATAGTGTGCATCAGCAGCAAAAGAAAGATTTGGTGTTGCAGCGCCGAGATGCAGCATCGTAGCCAACTGAATTCCCAATTCACCGGAGCTATGCACTGCAGTTCCTAACTGAAATTTTTCACATACAACGCCTGCTTTCCATGCCTGACGCAAGCCACCCCAAAAAGTTGTATCAAGAAGAATTACATCTATCGCTTCGTTTCTAACGCATGATGCAAGCTGCTCAAAATTTACAACAACAGTGTTGGTAGCGGTTGGAATATTTATTCTTTGCTTTACTCTTCTCATTCCTTCCATTCCCCATGTAGGGTCTTCAAAATAATCATTAGGTAAATCTTCAATTGCTTTTGCAATGCGGATAGATTCTTCAACACTCCAAACAGCATTCGGGTCTATTCTCACTTTATGTTTTGGAAATGCATTTGAAATTGCTCTGAACACTTCCACTTCATGGTCTGGATGAAAAACACCGGCTTTTAATTTGTGTGTAGTGAAGCCATGTTGTGTAACCAACTCTTTTACATGCACAACCATTTGCTCTGCTGTTTCTTCGCCGCCTTTACCTGCTTGCTCATTTGGATAACGGAAAAAAAGATAAGAAGCGAATTCAACTTCTTCCCTTACTGAGCCGCCGAGCAAATCACAGGCACGTATGCCAAGCTTCTTTCCAATAATATCTATACATGCAAATTCTAATGCTGCATGCAATTGTGAACGGTTGTTGTAGAGAGAAGCAGTAGGATTACATATCTTCCAGTACATTGCCTCAAGCTGCATAGGATTGTGACCGAGCAAATATGTTTTTAAACCTTTGAATGCTGCTTCTGCACTTTCACCGCCACCACCCATTTCGCCAAGTCCTGTAATGCCTTCATCGGTTTCAACTTCAACAATTGTTCTTATAAATCTTCCCCAATGTGCTCCGCTTGCATGACGAATGGGAGCTTCCAATGGCATGGCAACTGTGGTTGCTTTTATGTCAGTTATTTTCATTATTTAATTTAAGTTGATGAATTTTTGTTCATAGTTCTGCTCTTTGCAAATTACTGGTATAATTTTCTACCATCAGATTGCTTCAAAATTTGCTGCACACAAAGCCTGGAGAAAATTTTTCGCAAAGACGTTTACCACTTGCTGATTTCTTCCCATAAATCTTTCCATTCAGAATTTATTGAAGTAATCAGATTTATTTTTTTCTGCCGGCTTCCTCCTTTAATTCTTTTTTCTTCTGCAATCGCTTCTTCAATTGTTGAAAAAAATTTGTAATAAACTAACTTGCTTACATTATATTTAGAAGTAAAACTTTTCTGAAAAAATTTCTCTCTATGTTGCGAAATTCTCGACACTAAATCTGAAGTAACACCTGTGTATAAAACCTGATTAGGAATGTTTGTAGTAATATAAACTGTTCCACCTCTTTGCATACTGAAGTTAATTATCAAGATACTTTATTACTTTTCTTTTTTACTGCCACCAATACTAATACCCAAACCTCCATCAACTCTTATTGCAGTGCCTGTAATGAAAGCCGCATCATCACTGCATAAAAAAGCAATCAGCGTCGCAACTTCTTCGGGTGTGCCTATGCGTTTTGGTAAATGCATGTTGATGCACTCCTGCATTACTTCATCTGGGTTTGGGGATAATTGAATTGCATCTCTTAGCATAGGCGTATCAATAGTTCCCGGGCAAACAGCAACACATCTTATATGCGGTGCATAATCTATGGCAATGCTTCTCGTTAAACCAAGTATTGCTGTTTTGGAAGTTGTATAAGCAGCAACTTTATCCTGACTTATGAACGCCTGCACACTTGCCACATTTATAACAACGCCGCTTTTATTTTTTTGCATTGAGGGCAGGGCATATTTCGCACATAAAAACATACTGGTTAAGTTTACATTCATTACTGCATTCCATTCTTTTAAAGATGTTTCAGTAACTGTTCCATAACGTTGAAGGCCTGCGTTGTTGATAAGATAATTGATGGAGGCGAATTTTTCAATCACTTGCTGCATCGAGTGTTTCACCTGCTCCTCATTGGATACATCACATTGCTGATAGAACCATTTATTATCTTGTTTTTTATTTTCATCACTTGCAATATCGAGCAATGCAACGCTGGCACCTTTCTTATAAAATAAATTTGCACATGCGGCTCCTATCCCTTTAGCTGCGCCTGTTATTACAACTGTTTTGTTTGTATAATCCATGAAAGTTTTTTAAAAGCTTACGGATAAATTTAATTGCTTGTCATCGTTGTAATAAATTATAATGTCGTTATTTGTTTTATTCAACTCCACTTTCATTATACTTTTAATTTCTTCTGATGCCTTGTATAAAAAACAAATGTAGTCACGGGAAATTTTTTCATCCGCATCAATATATTCAACAGTTTTTGTATCGAACATAATGATGCCCTTTTCAAGAATTTTTTTAAAGGGCTGATGAATGCCTGCCGTTCCAAATTCTAACCCAAGATATTTAATTTTATTTTCTTCAAAGTGTTGCCATAAGTGAATCCATGGATACTGCTCTCTTTTCCAGATATAACCAAATAATAATTTGTATTCAGCATTGTATGTTGTTATCCAACCGTATTCTTCTTTTTTATTTACAATGAATGAGAACACGGAATTGCAAGGTGTAATTGGTGAAGTAAGATTGATAGATAAATTTCCTGTTTGCACAACAGGATAATTAAATGTTTTATTATAATCTGAAAATTGCTGAAAGCCTTTCGTTGCATTGCAGTTAATGATGATTAAATTCTTTAAAAAAGGCGCAGTCAGTGTAGGATGTTGCACCATATTATATAACCTCCCACGCGTTGCAGCATTTGTTATTATTTCCTTTACTTCAAATACAGCGCTGTGTTTGCTTAATGTGATTGTTCTGTTTACATACATGCTTTCAAGCGCAGCATCGGCATCCATTTGTAGCTGCAATGGATTGCTTTGTGGCGATGATTGCCATAATATGTTTGCAAACTGCCCGTGATTGGGAATGCCTGCTTTTATTTCTCCTTCTGAAGGTGCGCCCCATCTTGGTAAGCACAAAAAATGTCCCTGATAAACTGCGCCTGATTTATTATTCTCAGGCATTTGTTCTTTGGTGAATGTAAAGGATAGAGGGTTTATTTTTTCTTCATCATTCAAATGAAAATTAACTATAGCGCCACCAAATAAATCAACAGTGAGTGATGCCTGTTTGTTTTGAATTATTTTTTTGTTTGAGCCGGAAGGAATCATGATAAGAATAAAATTTACCAAACCCCAGATCTTTGAGACCTGTGAGGTTTCAGGTCTGCCTGTTAGGTTTTTATTCAAACTTTAATCTTATAAACCGCGGTCTGTATAACTGCGGATTTTTTTGTATCTCGTTCAAGTAATCCATCGAGTTTACATTATATGTTATCAGTAACTCGCCGGGCTTTGAAAGACTTGGATGCGCCTTTGCATTGTAGGTTGTGTAATGTTTATTTTCCTGCGATTCTTTGCACTCGTACAATTTAATCACATCACCGAAGGGACCAACAGGGCTTGCGCCAATACGCATGGCAACAACATTGCTCATACCGTTTAACTGGAATACTAAAACATATCTTCCATCGGGGAGAGGTGACACACTTAATTCATTTGATACGCCATCAGTGAGCTTTGCAACACGCTGCATATCTGCATTCCAATTTTTCCCATCCCAAAAATTCCATTTGCTAAAATCTTCAAATTCTTTTGGTAACACTCTTGCTACAATTAAATTTTTAGCTTTTCCCTTTACACCATACACATACACATACCCATCGGGCTTTGGTACACCTGCATACTGCGTGTTTACAAAAATGGCTGCACCGAATTGGCCATCATCACCTTCATTAGAACCGGCAAATTGGAGCTGTGTTTCTATTTGACGATGATTTTTAAATGGCGGCGGAGTGCCATTGGGGAATGCAATAATATCCTGCTTCATCTCACGAAAAGACCAATCATCTTTCGGATTCATGTTGCGCATTCTGTATGCAAAAATGTAAGTGGTGTTTGTCTCCGTATTTACAAAACCATCGCCCAGCCAGTAATAATCTTCCTTTGTTGCAGAGGGCAAATGCGGAATAAAAATTGTTTCAGGTTGCCCTTGAGCATCCTGCGCCCAATAGAAATTTATGTTTTCATTTTTGGGCTCACCGCCTTTTAGAATTGCAACTGTATTATGCACCATGTGCGGCTTTCCTTTAATTTTTCCTTTTTCAATTTCGCCAATCATGCTGTCGCTGAACAAAATTAAATTCGTGCTTGTATCAGAAATGGCAACGTTGTCTTTGCCGTTGAGCGGAATTGCAAAGATGCCATCAGCGCCATACCAGCCGGATGTTCGTTTGAATAGGGATATCCAAGCAGGAACTTCTTCAACAGTGTATTTTAAATTAGTAAGGCTAGTCTGTGCTGCTGTTGTATCTTCTGTCTTTGTTTTCTTTGTAGAGCAGTCGCAAAATACTGCAACAAAAAGGAATAAGGCGAAGTGTAAAGTTTTTTGATTTGGCATATTGAAACCAATTGTATGTTGTGGGTGATTCCCAAATGTAATCAGCTTTTTTGAATAACCTTTTACACATTATCTTAAATCGGCAAGCCCAAAAAAGTACAAATAGCAAAACCCCTTTCACAAAAAAGTTTCAGAGGCTTTGCAGCGTTATTGTTTATTCACTTGTTTAAGTGATTGACACAAAACATAAGGCATGAAAGTACAACAATCC
>JBBRBB010000025.1:0-60776 GCA_038206235.1 Chitinophagales bacterium | reverse complement strand
GGAACGAACATTTTCTTGGATAGATACCAATAGGCGAAATTCAAAAAATTATGAAAGGCTTAATCAAACTAGTGTGACAATGGTGCATTTATCCGCCATACGAATTATGCTGAATCGTTTTTAAACAGTTTCTTAGTTTTTTTAATCCTTTAAGTTTAAACATGCCTTATGAGACTAAATACTACTTCTCCCTTCCATAATTCCTATACACTGTATCGTATAGTATTTCTTATAATGATATTTTCTGTTGCCTGCAAAAAAGATATTCATAAGATTACAAGTACTGAAACCAATTCCACTGCAAAAATTTCCCGCAGCGCAACACAATCGCCTAACATTCTTATTATCTTAGCTGATGATGTTGGCTATGAAGTGCCCACTTGCGATGGGGGGCAATCTTACGTTACTTCCAATATAGATACGATGGCGCTGAATGGTATGCGTTTTACACAATGTCATGCCGCACCGCTTTGTTCCCCCTCAAGGTTTATGTTATTAACGGGCAAATATAATTTTCGTAATTATACTACATGGGGAGGCATGAGCATTGATAACCGTACGATTGGCAATATGTTTCAGGATGCAGGTTATGCAACGTGCTATACAGGTAAATGGCAGTTGGACGGAGGTGATAATTCGATACGAACATTCGGATGGGAAAAATATTCAGTATGGCTGCCCTTTAAGCTTGGAGATGAAAAGCTGGAAGGCTCAAGGTATAAAAGCTCGAAGATTTACCAGGATGGCGGATATATGCCTCCATCGTATTCACAGAATAAATATTCAGATGATCTGTTTACAGCCTATCTTTTAAATTTTATTGATAGAGTGAAAAATACAGGCCGGCCTTTTCTTGCTTATTATTCAATGATATTGTGTCACGAACAATTTTGCCCAACACCCGATGACCCCGAGTATTCCACATGGAATTATGAAAACCTAACAATAGGAGATACCCGGTTTTTTCCTTCCATGGTAAAATATAGTGATAAAAAAATAGGTGAGATAGCAGCATACCTCAGCACAGTGGGATTGCTTGATAATACGCTTATTTTATATTTTGGAGATAATGGCACACATCCCTATATATTTTCTCAATATAATGGAGCTACAGTAGAGGGCGGTAAAAGTTTTACAAATGAACCAGGCACCAATGTGCCGTTAATTGCTTATTGGAAAGGGAAAATAGCAGCAGGAAATGTTTCAGATATTTTGATTGATTTTACAGATTTTCTTCCCACACTTTCTGAGGTTGCCGGTATTAATAAACCCACTGCTTATGGCATTTTAGATGGGGTAAGCTTTGCACCGGCCCTTACAGAAAGTATAGATTCGATAAGGCCGTGCGTATATGATTCTTATGCAAAATATCCCGATCATAAACAGCCATTTGTGCGGTGGGTGCAGAATGATCAGTATAAGTTGTATGATACTGTGCAAGGTACTGCACAAGCGGGGCAGTTTGTAAGAATTGAAAAGGTAACACCAGATTCAAGTCCTATACCAGATTCTTTATTAACATCAAAGGAAAAAAAGATAAAGAAACAAATGTGGAAGGTACTTCGGCATTATAACTAACATTTCAAGTCTTAACCAAAGCGGTGCATAATGCCCCAATTATTCATAATGCAAGCAGGCTTTCCGTCTTTCGAAAATGACAAAAAAATTGGGTTGATTGTCTAAAACCCCTTGAAAACATTGAATTGTTGCTAATGAAGAAGCTTACAATCCTGCATAATAATCATAGCCTCTTTCTGCCCAGTAATCACGCGGCTTTTGATTGCTGAAATACATGGTGCCGAGTTGCTTTAAATGCTTTATACCATATTTCACAGGAATTATAAGGCGTAAAGGATAGCCTTGATTCATAGGCAAAGGTTTGCCATTCATTTCATAGCATAAAATAGTTTGCGGCTGAAGAACACTTGGCATATCAATACCTACGTAGTATTTTTTATCCATAGTTTCGAGGCCCATATATTCCATTTTCATTTGTGCATCGAGATGATAATATTGCATGAATGTTTTTAAGGGCACACCTGCCCAGTGTGTTACCTGGTCCCAGCCTTCAATACATTTAAAATCGAATATCACATCTTCTTTTGGCAATTTTTTTATATCATCCATAGATAGTTTCAGGGTATCTCCTGCAGCACGAATTACCTGCAGCCGCCATGCGTTTACGTCAATAGAATCGAGCATTCCAATGCGTCCGTTTACACGCACATTTTTAACGGCATCTTTCTCAGTGTAAGTTTTGCTCAGCTTGTTTTCACCGAATGTTGATTTAAAAATCTTTTCATTTGTTTCCAGTGTTGTTCGCAAAGGTTTTAAAGCGCCCTGCTCTGTGGGTTGTTTATTTAGCCACTTCCACGAGAATATGGCAAGAGCAGTTAAAAGGGCAAAGGCAAAAAAAGAAAAAATTATTCTTTTAGTAAAGGAAGCTTTACTTACGTTTTTTATGCGTGTGGAGAAATAGTCATGCCTGCTCATGTGTTGTTGTATTTTGCTTTGCCGGCTTTATAACTTCAAGCCCGGTAATCATGGCCTGGAAATTATTCCACCCGGTTCTTATTACCTGAAAAATATGAATGAGAAAAAATAACACGTATCCGATTGTAAGAATGAAATGCTCAATGCGTGCTGCACTGTAACCGCCGCAAAGCCAGCACATCCATGAAAACTGAACAGGTTTATAAATGGCGAGGCCTGTCCAGAAGCTTCCTATTCCCATTAAAACGATCGCAGTATATGCTATGCGCTGTGCCCCATTATATTTCGTTTGAGGAGGCTCATATTTTCGTATATGCAGGTCGTGCAGCAAAACCTGCCATGCTTCTTTAAATGATTTTTTGTTGGGAAGAAGGTATCTCCATTCACCTGAAAAAATGGTGTAAAAAACATAGAGTATTCCATTAATAATAAAGAGCCACATAAAAGCAAAATGAAAGCTCATTCCCTTTGCAAGATGAAAAGGAACATTCAATGCTTTATAAAAGCCATCAGGAAAAAATTTTACAATTGTTTTATCGCCAACTTGTATTTTGTAAACGCCGTTTGCCCAGTAAATGAGCAGCCCGCTCCAAATCATTATAGTAAGCAGGGGAAAGTTGATCCAGTGAAACCAGCGTAAGGCAAGCGGATGTTTTTTTATTACTTTTTTCACGCCGAAAAGATACAACTTTACTTAAAGAGAACAGGGTTTTTTATCACCGCAATCTTACTATCGTTCTTGTGCATAATTGAATCTTTACAGCCATAAAATTGTGGAAAAGAGTTTAAATTAAAATAAATGGGATTGAATTTATTCTTCTACTTTTGTGCACATTTAAAAATCTAAAATTAAAAAACAATGAAAAAATTATTAACAATTGCAGCTTTTGCTGCGTTCATGACTGCCTGTAACAACAATTCCGCCACCGACGAAACAACTACAGATTCTACGACCATGATGAATGACAATACGATGATGGATACTTCGATGAACAGCAGCAACAACAACAACATGAGTTCAATGACCATGCAGGAAGGTACCATGATGATGAAAGATGGTAAAATGATGATGATGAAAGATGGAAATATGATGGCTATGGATAAAACAATGACTTGTACCGATGGTTGTAAAGTAATGACAGATGGCCATGTAGTAATGAAAAATGGTAAAAAAATGATGATGAAAGACGGAATGATGATTGATAAAGACGGCAATATGATGGATGAAAATGGTAAGATGATGGATATGGATATGAAAGACAGTATGTAAAAGGTTCAAAACATTTTCTGAAAATTATTTTCTCAAAAAAATCCTCCTCTTCATGTTGGGAGGATTTTTTATGCGGAGCAATTTATAAATTTGTTTTTGCTCCCTTTTATTCGCAATCTTGCGCAATAAGATTTGTTAGCAGCAACCCGTAACAACAGTCCATAATTCAAACGACAAAAAAATTTAACAACTAAAAATATATCGCAGTGAAAAAAAAAACTTTCTTTCAGTTTCTTGCGGACAATAGCTCTAATCGTATTGTTGTTTGGAGCAGGGGGTTCACTTTATTTTGTAATCAATGCAGGGCGTAACAATAACTCTGTTCTGCTACGAGCACTTTTTATTATTTGGGTGCTTTCGCCCTTTATAGCTTTCTTAGTTACTAATACAATTTTTAAACGTTGGTCGTTTTTTACACGCATGACTCTTTACTGGTTGATGTTAATTGTAACACTTGGTTCTTTGGTTTGTTACAGTGGCGCATTTAATACCCCTGAGACAAAGCCCGCTTTTATATTTCTTATCGTTCCTTTAATATCGTGGCTACTTATAATAATAGCTATATTGTTAGCCCGAAGATTATCACGCAAGACTAATAATACCTCGTTAAACTCAAATATTAATTTATAACAAAATGGACAAAGTAAAATCGCCTTTGATATTATTACTTTATTGGGTTGCTGTAGCAGGAAACATCCTTTTTATTTTATGGGTTTTCGTATAACGCCATTGACGAAGGATTTCAAGGAACATTGCCTGAAAAAGTTTCATACATTACTCTAATGGGACTTTTAGTAACAAACGCTTTTCTTATTCTTCTTTGCAGAAGACAATAAATAAAACAATGTATTCATTTGGCGAAAGCTTCGTTAAGACAATCGGGTATGCTGCTAATAAAAGTATTGCTGTCCCGCCTTTGCGGGAGGGCAAGACATTGAAACAATCCGCTGCAAAATCTGCCGGTTTCGTTTTCATGCTGCAAAATTTTTTTTCAATTTAGTCTTAAGCGAAAAACATAAAATAATTTCTTTTCTATATTTTTTTGTTTGATGTAAATAATTATATTTATCAAAAATTATCACATGAAAACATTATTCACACTCGCCTTATTATTTTCGGCAGCCTGCATGCAGGCTCAGCCCTTTCGCACACCTGCATTTACAGGTAACGCATCTTCAGACTTTAATGCTAACGAAAAAAACTTTACGTCAGGCACTGCTTATTGCATGGTGTGGGATGCCAGCTTTATTTATTTCGGTGTTACTGGTCCCGGCGCTTATATTAAAGATGAACCTACATTGATTTATATAGATACAGACCCAACTGTACCTGCAACCAATGGCACGGGGCCCGACACAGGCTTTGATTATGATTCCCGTAAGCCTGTACTTCCCTTTAGCGCCAATTTTGTTTTGTTTTATAAAACCGGATATGCCGAAGTGCGTTTAGACTCAGCAGGAGCATGGAGCAGCCGCGATACTTTTACAACTAATATTGTTACCGGCACAAACGATATTGAAATTAAAATTCCATGGACAGCTTTTCCCGGCGCAGTGAGACCGTCAGCATTTAGTTCCTTATTCTTTAAAGAAAATGGTAATGGTTCACAGATGGATGCTTATGAAGTAAGACCCGGTGTAAACACGCCCGACCAAACTTATCTTCCAAATATTAATACAAGCGGACCCAAAATTTTTTACCGCCTCAATACTACCGAGAACAAATATTATCCCGGTATAAATATTTTTAGCTGGATAGATAATACAGCCTCTACTGCTTGCGGTATTCCATCTGGCTTAACCACAACCAATATTACACAAACCTCAGCTAAATTAAGCTGGACGGCAGTTACAGGCGCTAAACAATACCTGGTAAGGGGCAGAAAAACCGGCACAGCAGTTTGGCTCTCCGGTGTTGTACCGGGTAATAAAAATTCTATTGTTGCTTCCGGTCTGCTGTGTAATACTAATTATGAATGGCATATAAGAACGGTATGCGATACTTCTTTTAGCGCAGACATTAACTCAGGTTTCTCTGCATTAAAAGCATTTAAAACTTCTGCCTGCTCTGCGGCAAAGGAAGGCATGAACCTGAATGCTTCTGAAAAAATAATGATATACCCAAATCCAATACATAAGGGTGGAACAATTAGTGTGCAGTCAGAAAATTTATCTGCCAATGCAACGTATGCATTCTATAATTTCTCGGGGATGCAGGCGCAAAATGGAATACTTAATGGTGGTTTAATAAAATTGAATCGTGAGATAGTAAAGGGCATTTATATTCTCGAAATAAAAAATAATGCATCTGTAACAAGAAATACAATTGAGGTTATAGAATAGATTGAATATGCCGCAAATACAACTCTCCGTAGTGTTTCGCAAGGCTTGCCAACTTTAGTGAAGCACTGCGGAGTTATACTAAACCCTTTTGTATAAATTACGAGCCTTCATTGTATTTTGAAACAAAATGAAATTTTCATTTCGTTATAATTTCAATACCAATTTCAATTTATACTATAAATCTGCAATGATATTTATCTTTTGTGTATGTATCTAAATCATTAGATAAATTAAGCCTGTAAATGAAACGTAACCTGCATTTCTCATTTATCAGCTTATTAAAATTAATGTGCAGCAGGATTATGAAGATTAAGTGATTGAATGGGAGCGGCCAAATATTTTTCTTACAGAAAATAAATGAAGCAGTGAAAACCTCCAGCCATGCGAAGCTTGCCGGGTGGGCTGATATACCAGGGAGACATTTCTGCGGGGATCATCAGGAGGAAGAACAGGAAGTTTTTTATAAGAAGCTTCCGCTTTATAAATAGCATACAATTGAAGCAAAAAATACAAATTTTCTGTATTTCTTTCCCGGGTGCTTTTTAATCTTATTTGTGAGGAATAAAATTGTTGAGTAGTGTTTATTCTCATAGCTTAGTTATTAAATCAGTTACAAATTACAAATCATTTTCTTAAGAAGCAAATTATTTTATACAATTCAACTATAATAAATTACATCAATATTGTTGCCAAAAAATTTGAACATGCCTCTATAATGAAAAAGAAGTTGCCATAAAATGGAAGATTTAAAAATTTTCATGTATTGGAATGCCTTTATTCCGTGATATTTGAATGTATAATTCTGTTGTTATGCTTACCGTACATTTCAATCCATTTCCTTTATTATCTGCTAACCGGTTATCGCTAAGACAAATTTCTGAGGAGGATGCTGAAGAAATTTTTCTGCTTCGGTCTAATAATAAGGTAATGCAATTTCTGGACCGGCCTTTGGCACAATCGCTGCAGGATGCTTTTAAATTAATTAAAAAAATAAATGACGACCTAATCAACAATGATGGAATTACCTGGGCAATTACATTAGACAATCAATCGAAGTTAATAGGAACCATTGGCTATTGGAAAATTACAAAAGAACATTCCCGGGCAGAAATAGGTTATTTATTGCACCCCGATTTCCAGGGGAAGGGATTGATGCAGGAAGCCTTGTCTAAAGTTCTTGACTATGGATTTTGCAATATGAAGCTTCACTCAATAGAAGCGAATGTGAATCCTGATAATTCATCTTCAATAAAACTTTTGGAAAGAAATAATTTTATGAGAGAAGCTTATTTTAAGGAAAGCTTTTATTATGACGGCAAATTTTTAGACTCAGTTATTTATTCGCTTTTAAATCCCTATACCTAAAAATAATATTTCAAATTTTTTATTTCTACGTGAACAAGAGAAAACATAAAAACATAGAATCATAATTCTCGTGTAGACTCTATGTGTCTTTTTCTATGCCGCCCGAACTTGCCTTTCGGTACGCCCGCCTGAATGCAAGGGGCGGGTGCCACATGTGTCTGGTTCAATTCAATTTTCAATCACTCTTTACTGCAAGCTTTGTAATATTGCTGATGCAAACGCTTATCAGCAATATTCATCATTTAATAAATACGAGAAAGCATAGCGCTGTTTTAAGAGGAAAAGAATTAGCCGATTTACCCGTAATTGAAAACGCATGGCTGCTGATTGAAGATGGAATAATTCGGGATTACGATTCGATCAATAATCGTCCCGCACCAACCTTCCAATCTTCAACATCAAACTACAAATTACAAACCTTGAATCTCCAACATATAAACGCTAAAGGTGCAACCATTCTTCCGTGCTGGTGCGATAGTCATACCCATCTTGTTTTTGCTGCCAGCCGCGAAGATGAATTTGTTTCTAAGTTAAAAGGAATTAGCTATGCAGAGATTGCTGCAAATGGCGGAGGCATTCTTAATTCAGCAAAGAAATTGAATGAGACATCAGAAGAAATTTTATACGAGAAAGCATGGCAGCGTTTACATGAACTGATACAACTTGGCACAGGCGCCATCGAAATAAAAAGCGGTTACGGATTAAGTGTTGATGGAGAAATAAAAATACTGCATGTAATTAAAGAGCTTAGAAAAAATGCACCCATTCCTGTTAAAGCAACTTTTTTGGGAGCACATGCATATCCTGAATTGTACAAACAAAATCACGATGGTTATATTGAGCTTATCATAAATGAAATGTTGCCTGTAATTGCAAAAGAACAGTTAGCAGATTATATTGATGTGTTTTGCGAGGAAGGTTTTTTTTCTGTACAGGAAACCGAAACAATTTGTAAAGCGGGAATAGAATATGGTTTGAAACCCAAGCTGCACGTAAATCAATTAAACAGTATCGGCGGCATTGAAGCAGGCATTACATTAAATACTCTTTCACTTGACCATTTAGAAACATTGAGCGATGATGAAATCATTCAGCTTGCAAACTCCGGCACTATAGCTACACTACTTCCTGCTGCTGCATTTTTTTTGCGAATGCCTTATCAGCGTGCAAGAGCGTTGATAGATGCTGGCTGCGCAGTTGCTCTCGCTTCGGATTTTAATCCCGGCTCTTCACCAAGTGGTAATATGAATTTTGTTGTATCATTAAGTTGTATTCAAATGCGCATGTTGCCCGCAGAAGCTATTAATGCAGCAACATTAAATGGCGCTTATGCCATGGAGCTTGGAAATGAAGTGGGAAGCATTACTCCCGGCAAAAAAGCAAATTTAATTTTTACCAAACCTGTTTCATCCATATCATCCCTGCCTTACTCTTTCGGTTCAAATTTGATTGACAGGGTTATGATAAACGGAGAGTTTATATGAATTGCTTTATTGAATGCTATGTCCGCAGGACTCTCCAAAGGAGTCCTTCGGACCTTCGGAGAAAACAAAAGCCGTTATCATGCACGGCATCCTATCAAAAATAAATTGCTTTAAAATTGCGGTGATTAATTATATTTAATTTCAATTCATCAAACAAAAAACTGCAGTATGAATGTATTGCATACAGCCGATTACCTTGTTTTTCTTATTTACTTTCTTATTGTTGCCAGCTATGGTTGGTTTATTTATAAGCGCAGGAAAAAAGCACAAACCAATACCAAAGATTATTTTTTAGCTGAGGGCGCACTTACCTGGTGGGCAATTGGCGCATCACTGATTGCAAGTAACATTTCTGCAGAACAATTTATAGGCATGAGCGGCAGTGGTTTTAAAATGGGTCTTGCCATTGCCAGCTACGAATGGATGGCGGCTGCATCTCTTTTAATTGTTGGGGTTTTTTTTATGCCCATCTATCTAAAGAATCATATTTACACCATGCCGCAGTTTCTTAGCCGGCGATACAATGAAACAGTGAGCATGATAATGGCTGTGTTCTGGTTATTGCTTTACGTGGTTGTGAATCTTACTTCCATTTTGTACTTAGGTGCACTTGCTGTGAGCAGCATATCGGGCATCAGCTTTACCGCCTGCATGATGGGGCTTGCAACCTTTGCCATTGTTATTACTCTCGGCGGTATGAAAGTAATAGGATATACTGATGTGATACAGGTTTTCTTTTTAGTGGTTGGCGGCTTAGCAACAACTTATCTTGCCCTGAATTTAGTATCAGAACATTTTGGAACATCAGGAGTATTCAACGGATTTAATTTGCTGCAGCAAAAAGCGAATGACCATTTTCACATGATATTTAAAAAAGATAATCCTAATTACGGCGACCTGCCGGGATTATCTGTATTGATAGGAGGTTTGTGGATTGCCAACCTGAATTACTGGGGATGCAATCAATACATTACACAAAGAGCATTGGGAGCCGATTTAAAAACTGCACGCAGCGGAATTTTATTTGCCGGATTTTTAAAATTGCTGATGCCGTTGATTGTAGTAATACCGGGCATTGCAGCTTATGTGCTGTATCAACAGGGAAGCTTTACTACTGAGATGCTTCAGGGCGGCGAAGTAAATCCAGACAGGGCATATCCTGTTCTCTTAAACTTATTGCCGCAGGGATTAAAGGGTCTTGCCTTTGCTGCATTAACCGCAGCAGTGGTGGCATCACTTGCCGGAAAAGCAAAATAGCATTTCAACCATTTTTACCCTTGATATTTATAAGAAAAAAATTAATCCTGATGCAAGTGAAAAAAAGTTAGTGAACATAGGACGCATTACCATTGTTGTTGCAATGATTCTTGCCATTATTATTTCTCCTTTTTTAGGGATTGATAAAAAGGGCGGATTTCAATACATACAGGAATATTCCGGTTTTGTTTCGCCGGGCACTTTTGCCATGTTCATCTTAGGATTTTTCTGGAAGAAGACTACATCAAACGCTGCACTGTTTGCAACCATTGGCGGGTTTATTTTTTCACTTACTTTGAAATTTCTTCCGCTCGTGATGAATCTCTCTTTTCTTGCACCCATTGGTTTTTCAAAAGCAAGCGATGCAGGTGTTTATGAAATTCCCTTCCTCGACCGCATGGGCATTGTGTTTGGAATTTGTGTTATTGGCATGTACATCATCAGCATGTATGAAAGCAGGAAAGGCATTCGGCTGCATGGTTTGGAAATTGATAAAAGCATGTTTCGCGTGGCACCTGGTTTTTTGGTGGGCTTATTAATTATTACCGGAATACTTGCTGCATTGTACACGGTGTATTGGTAAGATAGTTTAGAGTGCTGCGTTTAGAATTTAGAGTTTGTATGTACGCAGCTTTTGTTCTTTGTGATATACCTCACTAAAAAGATTAAATTTGGAACTGATAACTAATAACAAAAAAAACTTGGGGACAACAACTAAAAATAAAAAAACACCAGCAGCAGTTTCAAGTTTGACACGACCAAAAAAATTAATTGCTTTTGGTTGGTATGGCGGCAAATTTTCACATCTTGACTGGTTGTTGCCATTACTTCCTGACTGTTTGCATTATTGCGAACCTTTTGCAGGTTCAGGTGCTGTTTTACTTAATCGTGAACCTTCACCTGTTGAGACATATAATGACATTGACGGAGAGGTCGTAAACTTTTTTAAAGTTCTACGAGAACATAAAGAAAACGTTATTGAACAAATAGCTTTAACTCCTTTTTCCAGAGAAGAATTTGCAATAGCATGTGAATTAAGCCCAGACCTTTCACCAGTAGAAAGAGCAAGAAGGTTTTATGTGAGGGCAAGACAGGTAAGAACAGGACTTGCACAAACTGCATCTGTAGGAAGGTGGGCAAACTGTAAAAACACAAGCCGTTCGGGAATGAGTGGTGTTGTCAGCCGTTGGCTTGGTGGAGTTGAGCAACTTGATTTTATTGCTGAAAGGCTTTTAAGAGTTCAAATTGAAAACAGACCAGCAACAGAGATAATTCAACTATATGACAGCAAGAATACTTTTTTTTATTGTGACCCACCTTACATTCATGAAACAAGAGGCGACACAAGTTCTTATGGTTTTGAAATGAATGATAAGCAACATAAGCAACTTGCATCTGTTTTAAATTCTATAAAAGGAAAGGCTGCCATATCAAATTACGAATGTGAATTAATGGACGAACTTTATCCGGGTTCTAAATGGAAAAAAGTTTACAGTCCTGAAAAAACAATTCATTCAACAAAAGATAAGAGACAGGAAGTTCTTTGGGTGAACTATGAAATAAAGTCAAAAAATAAAAATTACATGCTATTCAATGAGCCAGTCTAATGAACTTTTAGAAGAATTTTATTCTTCTTCGCTAAAAACAAAAACCAAATCATTCACACCTTCAGAAGATTTAAGAAATAAAATCGAATTCATTTGCAGATGCAATGCGAATAAAGCACCGATTAGGTTTTTAATGTCATGTTTATTAGCAAAAATTGATAAGCCGGATGTTGACATCAGAAAACCTTATACAGAAATATCCGGCGATGATACATTTTCAGGAAGATATTACGATGAGAATTACATTCAGGCATTTGTTCACAAGTACAAATTGCCATGCAATCCAACAACAGCTTATTTAACTCCTGCATTTAGAAATATCGACAGGCTTTTAACTCCGGACCTTGTTTTAGTAGGCAGACCAAGAGAAGCATACACTTACACTCTTCAAATTCTTGATGCAGTTCATAACAGACAAGAAATAGCTAAAAATGTTATTCAGGAAATAATTCGTCTTCTTATTGTTATTAAAGAAGAGAATGAAATAAGGATGAAACAACTTTTAGCAGAATTAAAACAGACACAGGATGTACTTCCTCTTTCATCAGAAGAAATCATTACTCTTTTATCGCAACATTTAAGCTCTAAAAATTCAAGTCGCCTTCCTGTATTAATTGTTGCTGCGGCATACATGGCGGTTGGAGAAAGGATTGGTGAAGGTTCTATGCCACTGGAGCTGCACAATGCAGCAGACAAACAAACCGGTTCACTTGGTGACATAGAAATCACACTTGTAAATGATGAAAAAATAATTACCAGTTACGAGATGAAAGATAAACGTGTAACAATAAATGATATTGATGTTGCACTTCAAAAATTAAAAGGAGTTAAATCAAAAATTGACAATTACATTTTCATAACAACAGATGTAATTGAACAAAAAGTTATTGACTATGCAAAAAGCCTTTACGAAAAAACAGCAATTGAATTTGCTATTCTTGACTGCATAGGTTTTATCAGACATTACCTACATTTCTTTCATAGGACAAGAATAACCTTTTTAAACATTTATCAAGAGCTTGTTATCGCAGAGCCAACAAGTTCTGTATCTCAACCTTTGAAAGAAGTGTTTCTTGCTTTGCGAAGAGCAGCAGAAGCAGACAGATAGCCAACATACAAAAGCACATCCATTTGCAAGCACCTGACCGATTTCATAAAAATTATTTCAATACTTCCCCAAGCTTCTGCTCCAGCTTATCTCCTCGTAAGCTTTCAGCAATGATTTTTCCCTGCGGGTCTATTAAAACATTGAAGGGAATACCATCGAATTGATACGTGCTTACAGCAGGGCTTTCCCAATGTTTCAGGTCGCTCATTTGCGGCCACAAAAGATTATCTTTTTTTATCGCATTGAGCCAGGCTTGCTTATTATCATCGAGTGAAACACCCAGCATAGTGAAGTTTTTATTTTTAAACTTGTTGTAAGCTGCAACCACATTAGGATTTTCCTGCCTGCAGGGCGCGCACCAGCTTGCCCAGAAATCTACCAGTAAATATTTTCCTTTGAAATCGCTTATGCTTACGGGTTTGCCGTTTGTATCGTTCATGGTTAAATCGGGCGCCTGCTTATTTAGCAAAGGATAATCACTTGTAGAGGAAGAACTGCGCTTTGCAAGTTCATCATCAAAAGCATTTTTAAAAGTGGCAATGCCGCTGTGGTCTTTAAATCTTTCTGCTGCCTGCCGGCCAAGAGCGCTAAGCTGCTGCGGCTGCATGGAGCTTCTCGCCTTATCTAAAATAAAACAAATAAGGGCTGGGCTTTTCGTTTGGTTAATCTGAGCCTCTATAACATCGTTTAATTTGATTAACTGTTGTGTGCCCTGCATTTGAAGCATTTTAATAGTAGTATCATTTTCATTTGTCCTTTGCAGATTGTCTATGCGGTAGTAAGTTTCGGAGAGCATGGAATCACGGGTGCGATATTCGTTTACGAACGAGTATAAATTTTTGGTTGCATCAGAACCGCTTACATCTGGAGTTTTAAAATGGTTTAAATCGAAATTTATTTGTATCACATTCTCATCGTTTATAAAAATAATTGCGGGGCTGTGCTCAAACGTTAGCACATATAAATTCTCCTGGTTGTCTTCTGCTTTTAATTTATAGCTGCCGTCTGCACCTATCTCAGCAGAATCAACAGGTTTAAAAGAAGAATTATCATAAGCCAGCTTCTCTAAGTACACAACTTTAGCAGGAGGGTTTTTAATTTTACCGCTGATAGCAAAATCATGATTATTTGTTGGCTTGCACGAAGCCAAAATAGCTGTGACACAAATTATAGAGATGAATATTTTTTTCATATTTGATGTTTGATGTACGATGCGTGATGTATGTATGATGCTCAAACTATGATGTACGAAGGTATAATATGAAACAGATAATTTAATGTGTAACAATTTTTTTAAATTCAGATTCAATTTCAGATTAAACTTTTTTATTTTAATTTCTTTTCGAATAATTCAGTAACTATTTTAGGGTCGGCTTTGCCTTTGCTTAATTTTTTTACTTCACCAACAAATAAACCCATAAGACCCTTCTTTCCTTTTTTATATTCAGCAATCTTATCAGGAATTTTTTCAATAACACCATCAACCCAATTTTCTAGTTCAGCATTGTTAGTTGTTTGAATAAGATTCATCTGCTGCGCTATCTCCAAAACTGTTAGCGATTGCTGACTGCCCACTGCCAACTGAGAACTGCCGACTGCCAAATTTATAACTGCATGTAGTAGCTTGGATGACGCAACAGAAAAGTTAACCTTACCATCTTCTATTAATTGAATAAGCTCTGCAATTATTTGCGGCGGCAAATTTAATTCGATAAAAGATATTTTATGCTCATTTAAGTATTGCCTTATCGGACCATTAAGCCAGTTAGCTGCAGCCTTAAAGTTTTTTGTGTGCTGAATAACCTGCTCAAAATAATCGGTTGTTTCTTTTTCTAAGCAAAGCTGATGGGCATCGTATTCACTTAAGCCAAGCTCACAATATTTATTAAACAATTCATTTGGCAAAGCCGGTAAAGATGCCCGGATGGATTGAAGCATTTCATCCGTAATTTGAAAAGGCGGCAAATCTGGGTCTGGGAAATAGCGGTAATCATTCGCATCTTCTTTATCACGCAAAGCAAAGGTGGTATCGGTTGCAGCATCGAAGCTTCTTGTTTGCTGAAGAATGTTTTTTCCGCTTTCAATTAAACTCACCATTCTTTCAATTTCAAATTCAATGGCTCTTTTTACATTTCGGATTGAGTTAAGATTTTTTACTTCAACCTTTGTTCCCAATTTTATTTCACCGTTTAATCTTATTGAAACATTTGCATCGCAGCGCAGGCTGCCCTCTTCCATATTGCCATCGCAAATGCCAATCCATTTTACGAGTCGTCTTAATTCTGTTACATATTGATAGGCTTCTTCTGCAGAAAAAAGAGCAGGCTCGGTTACAATTTCTATCAATGCAGTTCCGGCACGGTTTAAATCAATGCAGGTAAAATTATCATCAGCATCATGTATGCTTTTGCCTGCGTCTTCTTCTAAATGAATGCGATTAAGCTGAATAGTTCTTGCGCCCTCTTTTGTTTTTATAAAAACATATCCGCCTTTACAAATTGGTACTATGTGTTGCGTTATTTGATAACCTTTTGGCAAATCAGGATAGAAGTAATTTTTACGGGCAAAATAATTAAAACGTTCAATTTCACAGTTGCAGGCAAGCCCCATTTTAATTGCATATTCAATTGCCTTTTTATTTGTTTTTGGCAATGTGCCCGGATGCGCCATTGTTATTGCACTGATGTGTGTGTTTGGCTCTGCACCATAATCTGCACTATCTCCGCAAAATAATTTGCTCTTAAGAGAAAGCCGTGCATGAACTTCTAAACCTATTACTGCTTCGTATTTGTTCGATGCGCCTGCATTTTGCATAACTTCTTAAAAAATGATAACGGGTATGGATGAACTTTTTGAAAGTTCAAAACTTTCCAAAAGTTTTTATCTTTTATCTCGTGGCGGTCTTTGCTGAAATTTTTGGTTTTCCTGTCGCTGCTGTTGAGGCCTTTTTTGACTGCCTGTTCGGTTAGTGTTTTGCTGAAAAGCTTTTTCTCTCCTGCGCTTGCTTGTATTCTCAAGATTTTGAAGGGTTATCTGCCCCACCACATCTACAAAAATGGGTTCAGCCTCTGTTATTTTATTGCTCACTATTTGTACAGGCTCAAGCTCATCCGGCTTTTCTCCGCGGCTGTTCATTTGCTGAATTTCTTTTACCCGCTTAATGGTTAGGGGATAATGTTTATTGCCATCCTGCAACACAAACCACATAAGATTTTTGAAAATATCCTTCTTAATTAAAAAAGCTTTTCCTTTTGCCATTTCCAGTGTATCGGCATTGTCGGGGAAATGTTGCAGTGCATCAAGGTAAGTGTCTAATTCATAATTAAGACAGCACTTTAATCTGCCGCACTGGCCGCTTAGCTTGGTTTGATTAATGGAAAGATTCTGATAACGTGCTGCAGTAGTAGTAACGCTTTTAAAATCGGTGAGCCAGGTAGCGCAGCACAATTCTCTTCCGCAACTGCCTATGCCACCTACCTTCCCCGCCTCCTGCCTTATACCTATCTGCCTCATTTCTATTTTCACTTTAAACTCGGAAGCGAAAATTTTAATCAATTCACGAAAATCAACCCTGTCATCAGCCGTATAAAAGAAGGTGGCTTTTTTACCATCTGCCTGTATTTCAATTTCTGATAATTTCATTTGCAGGTTCAACTGCCTTGCTATTGCCCTGCTGCGTATTAAAGCCTCCCTTTCCCGTTCCTTTTGCTGTTCATAACTATGAATGTCTTTTTCAGTGCTTCTGCGAAGAACTCTTTTCATATCGGGGCTAAATTCATTTACGCCCTTTTTCTTAAGCTGAAGGCGTACAAGTTCTCCTGTAAGGCTTACTTGTGCAACATCAAAACCGTTGGTTCCTTCAAGGGTTACATATTCGCCTTTTTCAAAGTATTGAAGTGTAGCGTTGCGATAAAAGTCTTTTCTGCTGCCGTTGTTAAAACTAACTTCAATCACTTTACAAATACTTTCCGCATCACTAATAGGAAGATTCATAAGCCAGTCGTGCACATTTAACCGGTTGCAGCCGCCGGTGCTGCAGCCGCCATTGCTTTTACAGCCATTAGGTTTGCCTGTACCATTTGCCGAACCACAAGAACCACAGCCCATAATCACATCAGTTTTATGTACGATGTTAGTTGTACGATGTATGATTTGCGATTTTGGGAGAGATTTTTTTTGGCAGACTATGCTGGTGCTATCAAGTTTTCGTTGCGTTACTATTTAAAGAAGTCGTTTCAGCCACTAATGCTATAAACATTGCGCAGCATGATGTTAAAAAATTACAACGTTTTTTAAAACTAATATGTTGATAAAGTTATTTAGCTTCCCGCTTTTGGCGGAACCACATAACTAAAGTTGCATTATGCACCTAAGCCCGGTTCACAAAAAATTCTCTCCCAAAATATATTGAAAACGAATTATTAAAATGTTTATTCATAATTCGCTATGCAGTCAAAAATACAGTTTTATCCTGAATAATATGGTAAAGTTTAATGGTCAAGGCATGAAGGAGCATTTTTGCATTGGCATTACGCTCTATGTAAAAAGCAGCTTTGTTTAATTCTTCGATGATGGCATATTGCTGGCTCACCGAAGCGATTTTATTTAGCCGCAGTGCAAAGTCTTTTTCATTTTCGGGCAAGGCTAACGTGTGCGAACTCACTATGCGTATATGCAGGCTTTGCTGGAGCAGGTGTGTAAAGTATTTTAAAAATTGCTTTTGTTTTTCCCTGCCCTGCCTGCTCATTTCTTCAATCCATTTTAATTGATTTATAGCTCCGCCTTTTAAAATAGCATTTAGCCACTGGCGCAGTAGTGCCTGCCAGTCTTCCGAAGCGTGCTGCAGCAATTGTAATGCTTCACGATAATTGCCCTCTGCAATGCTTGCGGTTTGGCGGGCTATTTCAGGAGAAGCATTAGCACGGGTAATTAGCGCCTCTTCAATTTCACTGGTTCTTAAAGGTGGAATTTTTATCGCCTGGCAACGGCTAAGTATAGTTGGTAAAATTTGTTCGTCGTTTTCTGCGACCAGAATGAAAAGAGTATTGCCGTGGGGCTCTTCAATCAGCTTTAATAATTTATTTCCCTCTTTGCCTAAATATTCCGGCATCCACATAATGAGTATTTTATATTCACTCTCGAAGCTTTTAAGACTAAACTTTCGAATGATATCGTTGCACTCTTCAGCCGTAATGTTTCCCTGTTTATTTTCGGCGCCAATAAATTGCAGCCAGTCGAAAGTATTGCCATAAGGATTTTGAACTATGAATTCACGCCACTCATTTATATAATCTATGCTTGTTGGCTTATCTCCTGGTTTTTTGGGTATTACCGGATAAGAAAAATGAATATCAGGATGCATATAATTGGAAGCTCTTATAAAAGCAGGCTGATGCTGCATCCACTCATCAATGTCATCAATACTTTCGGGCAATGATTTAGAAGAGAGTGAAATTTCTTCGGTTTCAAATAAAGAAGATGTTTTGGAAATTGAGCCTGTGGAATTTTTAGCTGGCATCAGGCTAATATATTGGGCAAAAGCCAGCGCAAGAGGCAATGCCCCGTAGCCTTCTTTTCCTAAAAAAAGCAATGCATGACTTAGACGGTTTTGCTGCTCCATTTGAAACAGCTTTTGCTTTATTGAATATTGACCGATGATGTTTTTAAATTGCATTAAACTTATAAAGACTTAAATAACTGCTAAAAAAATGGTTTTACAAACGGTGATCGAATAAAATTTTTAAGCGTAAGCAGCGTAAGTTAACTTACAATTACCTTTATTTGCAAAAAAAAGACAATGAGGTACATTCTTTTTGTGATAGTTTTTTTTGTTGCTAATTCTTTATGCGCACAGGAAACAAAAAACCAGTTTACTTATAAAATATATGGAGGCGTTAACGACACCCACATTAAAGTAGTGAGAACAGATTTTAAAAATTATAAATATTCTGATGGCATTGGGTGGCAGGCCGGTATTGCTACTGAATATCAGCCGCTTCTCTTTAATTACTTTTTATACATAAATGTAGGTTTAAAGAATTTCGGTTACAGCAGGGATACCATATACACATCCGATACGGTTTTAAGCTACAATTTAAAGCCCCTGTTCTTAGATGTGCCTTTTGGAATAGGATTTAGATTTCCTCTTAAAAATACTAAATACACGTTTAAAGTATATGGGGGCATTAATACCCTGGTTGGTTTAGGCGGAAAACTTCAAACTCTTCAACTTTATTACAATAATCTAAACATTGACCCAAACCTGCCTACCGGATTGCAAAAAAGATTGTTATCGGAAACAGGGTTAAATTTTGGCGATAGAAATAAAAAGACCTTCATTTTTGATTATGCCACTACTAACTGGAGCTTGCAATTGGGCACGGGAATAGACTTAAAAAGAACTGCGGAATTAAGCTTATTTTATAATGTAGGGTTAACCAATGTTTTACCGGGAAGAAATATTACGAATGAAATACAGAAGCTCAGGGTTTTAGAATTAAATCTGAAAATTGATTTTCCCAACGATGTTTTGAATAAGCATGTTGCTAAGAAGTAAACTAAAAAGCAAATTATTTAATCAGCTTTAATAACTCTTCGCTTTCAGGAGTTACCTTACTATCGAAATGTGCTATTAGCTTTCCATTTTCATCAATAAGAAATTTATTAAAGTTCCATGTGATGGTTGCATCGAGCACTCCATTTTCAGATTTATTGCACAGGTATTTAAAAACGGGCGTGATACTTTCTCCTTTTACATCTACACGGGTTGTAAGCGGAAAGGTAACGCCATAATTTTTCTGGCAAAAAGATTTTATCTCACTATCGTTCTTATATTCCTGCCCTCCAAAATTATCAGATGGAAAACCTACAATAACAAGCGCGTCTTTATATTGTTTGTATAATTTTTCCAAACCCTCGTATTGCGGTGTATAGCCGCACATAGAAGCTGTATTTACAATGAGAATTTTTTTGCCCTTGAATTGAGAAAAATCAATCGTACCGCCGTCCAGCGATTTTATTTTAAAATCATAAACGCTTTTTGAAACAGAAGGCGTTGCTGTAAATGATGTGCTCATAAAAAAAATTGTTGCGATTGATATAAGGTATTTCATTGTAGTAAGATTTTAATTAAAAGAAATAATTTATTGTAAGATTTATTTTTCAAAATTACAGTTATTGAAATTCATAGCAACCAATATCAGGAGCATTTAATAAAAAGTTTCGTGAATTTCCATCAAGGTCTGTAATTATTCCCGTTTCTGCACCTGCATTAATACAGGGTGATGCAGATTGAAGATGAAAATCAAAAATATTGTGCTCTATATCAATATTTAAAAATTGCGGGTCTTGGTTTTGAATGCTATTTGTATAAGTTGCAAGCGGGCTTTCACTTCCTTTATAAAAAATATTTTTGAAATTTACATTGAAATCTGAGCCATATTTTGCGAGGCTTATTTCATCAGTAAACAATCCGCTTTCTCCATACAAAATACAATTGGTAAAGTTTGCGTTCACAGAAAATATCATATTATCAATTGACTGGTCAGTAATTGATAGAACCGGACTTGTATGATTAAGGAAATTGTTAGAATAGCTTGCTACAGTACAATGTAAAAAATTATACCTGCCGCCCATTAAATTAATATTGCTGCCGCCACAATTACTAATTAAACAATTTTGAGCATACACGCTGCTGTTAACAGAAAAAATTGCAGCATCATACATGTTGTTGATAATGCATTCGTATAAACTAAGTTTAGGATTGCTGTTTATCGAGGGCGCCTGAAGAATAAAACCCTGGGTTGCATTTTCTATATCGGCAAAGTGTAATTCATTATTGATGCTTGTTTCAAAAAAAAAGATGCCCGGCCAACTTCCCGGGAAATTTTTATAAGGCTCATCTAACCTGTCTCCTGTGAAAATAACTTTTGTGCTATCGTATTTTTCTCCGTTTACTTTTACTGTACCATTCACTAAAATAGGAGCATCTGCATGACAATAAATATGTGTCCCTTTATTAATTCTAAGAATTTTCCCGGCATTGATTGTGAGAGAACCTGTAATAACAAATGGCAGTTCATTATTCCATAGAGTATCGCTGGATATTATGGCATTGTTCAAAAAATTGGCATTTTGCCCGTAAGCATTTAACTGAATATATTTTTGGTTGCTGTTATACTCTATTAAAATACTATCCTGTATAAGAAAAGGAAGTGTATTTGAATTGGGATTGATGGTTACTGAAACAAAAACATAAATGCTGTCGTTGGCATTTATATCAATATTTGAAAAGGATGTTCCGGGGGAACCAACTGCATTCAGGTTAAAAAAAGAAGAAGCGCTGCCTGCAAGCTCAAGGCGATTAATTCTCAGTTTTTGATTATTGGGATTAAAGATTTTGAAAGATTGAGTAACCGAGCCTATCGTAGTAAACACCGTATCAAAATGAAGTGAATCCGTTGAGGTAAACAAAAAAGCGTCTGCCGAGGTAATGAATGAATCTTTTTTGCAGGAATGTAAAACCAGTAAGTTGCCCGTTAAAAAAATAAAAATCAGGATAGCAGGTAATTTGTGATTCATTGCTTCAAACTTAGGTCATTTTTTCTGTTATCAAAATTGATTTAAAGCGTATAGGCAACTGTTGCTATGCTAAGCTTTGTGCCTTCAACCTTTAGCAGCTCCATTCCACAGGCTTCTAAGGTAGCACCTGTAGTTATTACATCATCAATTAGTAAAACGTGTTTATTGCGAAGCAAGTCCTGGTCATCAACAGTAAATACACCTTCCATGTTTTGCCAGCGGCCAACACGGTCTTTGTGTGTTTGGGTTTGCGTAAAGATGCTTCTGCCCATGGCATATTCTGCTATTGGTTTATTCCAAACCTCAGCAATACCTTTTGTAATCAAAGTTGCCTGGTTATAGCCTCTTCGCTTTTCTTTCTTTTCGTTTAGAGGCAATGGAACTATAATTTCAATATTTTTATAGCGCGCAGCAGCAGCAAGTTTTAATCCCAATAATTTGCCGCAAAAAAATCCAATTTCTTTATTGCCGTGATATTTCAATTCAATCATGAGGTGGTGCATTAAAGAATCTTTAGTAAAATAAAAAGCGCTTGCCGCATGTTCTACCTGCATTCGGCCATAAAATATTTTCTCCATGTGATTGCCTTGTGAAGGAATAAAACCGGTTTCCGGAAGCTGTTCTAAACATGCAGCGCAGAGCACAGCTTTGTTTTCAAGAATATTTGTTCCGCATCCTGCGCAATTATGAGGAAAGAAAAGATGAGCAAAATCATCGAGATATGATATGATTGTTTTTGCTGTCATATAAAAGCGAAAGGAAATTTTAAATGCTAAAATAAAAAACGATAGACTTCATCAATTCTGCCAAGGGCAACCACCTCTATTTTATACTGGCTCGTATTAAATCCTTTTTTATTAAACCGTGAAACAATAATTTTTTCAAACCCAAGCTTTTCAGCTTCCGCAATTCTTTGCTCAATACGGTTAACAGCTCTTATTTCCCCGTTTAGGCCAACCTCACCTGCCAAGCAAAGGTTGCTGGGCAAAGGTGCATCGTCATAAGAGGAAAGTAAGGCACAAATTACTGCGAGGTCAATAGACGGGTCTTCTACTTTTATACCACCGGCAATATTTACAAATACGTCTTTTACACCAAAATGAAAACCGCCTCTTTTTTCCAGAACGGCAAGCAATAGTTGCAGTCTTCGCAAGTCAATACCTGTTACTGTTCTTTGAGGTGTGCCATAAACACTTTGAGTTACCAAGGCCTGTATTTCAATTAATAAAGGTCTTAATCCTTCCATACTTGCGGCAATGGCGCTTCCGCTTAGCTGTTCATCTTTTTGATGAATGAGTATTTCTGAAGGATTAGAAACAGCACGCATACCATCACTTTCCATTTCATAAATTCCTAATTCTGATGTGCTGCCAAACCTGTTTTTTAGGGTTCGTAAAATACGATAAGCATAATGCCTGTCTCCTTCAAATTGCAATACAGTATCAACCATGTGCTCTAATAATTTGGGACCTGCAATGGTTCCATCTTTTGTAATATGACCTATTAAAAATACCGGTGTATTTGTTTCTTTAGCAAACCGCTGCAGTTCTGCTGCACATTCTCTTATTTGAGGAATGCTGCCTGCAGATGCATCTATTTCTGTTGACTGTAATGTTTGAATGGAATCTATTATTACCACACCCGGCTTTAATTTTTTTATCTCCTGAAAAATAATTTGAACGTTTGTTTCTGTGAGAAGAAAGAAATTATTTTTTGCCGAAGAAGACGACTTGTTTTTTAATCTTTGAGCACGCAGGTTTATTTGTTGTTCGCTCTCTTCGCCGCTTACATACAGGGTAACATGGTCTGTAAGGTTCATAGCATCCTGCAAGAGCAGGGTACTTTTTCCAATACCCGGCTCGCCTGCAATTAAAATAATGCTTCCCTTTACAATGCCCCCGCCCAGCACTCTGTTTAATTCTGCATCAGTTGTAATTATTCTTTTTTCTTCTGTTGTTTCAATTTCAGAGAGTGCCTTTGCTCTGCTTGTTTTCTTTTCTCCGGAATAAGATTGCCATGTATTTTTATCGGGGTTGCTTTTTTCAATTACTTCTTCAATAAAAGTGTTCCATTGATTGCATGATGGACATCTTCCTAACCACTTTGCACTTTCATATCCGCAATTGCTGCAAAAAAAAGCGGTCTTAATTTTTGACATTTTATAAAGTTAGTATTCAAGGATAGATAAAAAATGATGAACATATATTTATTAAGATGAGGAGGAGTTAATAATATGGTTTACAAAAGATATAAATAATTACTGTGAAAGAAATTTATTTTGAATAACTGATGTATAATCTTTATAAAAATAAAAAGGCTGGTATTGCTACCAGCCCTTACTTACTAACCCATTAAATTCCGCCACTAAATTACAATAATGGGTTACATTTCAAAATTATTTTTTGCAGTTGTTGAAAACTTTTAAGATGGGCAAAATTTATTATTTGAACCCTTGAAAGACAATTTGGCATTAAACCAGAAATTGGAGTATATTAAAATTTGCTTCTAAATTTTATTTATTTTAGGGTGCGAAAAATATCACAAAATAAAACCATAATTATTTGAAATGCACTCTGCTATGTCAATAAACTCGATTTAATTTATAGTTTAATTTCTTCTTTGGCTTCATCAAAAAAATGATATTCAATCAGATGATAATCTGTATGGGCTTGTATCTGGATTTTGATTTTATATTTTCGTCTCCATTTCCATTTTATAGAGAAAAGCCCTTTATTTAAATGGGAATACAAAATAGGATGTACTGAAATGGTAAGATTTTTATGTTGGTGGGTAACCAAATAATGCAGCTTCTTTTCAATATCATCTTCCAGCAACAGAGTGGAAGATACTTTTCCTGTGCCTTTGCAACTGGAACAGACTTCAGTGGTATTAATATTTATTTCAGGGCGCATCCTTTGGCGGGTAACCTGCATAAGCCCAAATTTTGAAATAGGTAAAACGGCATGCTTGGCTCTGTCGTTCTGCATATGCATTTCCATTGCTTCCTGCACTTTTCTCTTATTTTCAGAAAACTTCATATCTATAAAATCAATTACTATAATTCCGCCAAGATCTCTCAAACGAAGCTGACGTGCAATTTCCTCGGCAGCTTCAAGATTTGTTTGCAGTGCATTTTCCTCCTGGTTATTGCTTATACTTTTATAACCGCTATTAACATCAATAACATGCAAAGCTTCAGTATGTTCTATAATTATGTAAGCGCCGCTGGTTAAATTAATAGTTTTACCAAAAGAGGCTTTTACCTGCTTGGTGATTCCAAAATGATCGAATATAGGAGTTCCATTAAAATAGTGAGAGACTATTTCTGCCTTGTCTGGTGCAATTTTTTGTATATAAGAACGGGTATCTGTATAAATATTTTTATCATTGATAATGATACGGTTAAAATCTGATGTAAGCAAGTCACGAAGAATGCTTGTAGTTTTATTTTCCTCACTCATAATTTTACTTGGAGCTTCAGCGTCTCTAAGATTTTTTTGAATGCCTTTCCATGCATCTGCAAGATGCTGCAAGTCGTCGTGCAGCTCTGCCGTATTTTTTCCTTCTGCTGCGGTGCGTACTATTACACCCAAATTTTTTGTCTTAATGGCCTCAACAATCTTTTGTAATCTTTTTCTTTCCTCAACCGAATGAATTTTTTTTGATACGGCAATAATGTCATTAAATGGAGTAATTACTAAAAATCTTCCCGGCAAAGAAATTTCGCAACTTAGTCTTGGGCCTTTGGCGGCAATGGGTTCCTTTAATATTTGCACGAGTACATTGGGTTTCCCATTGAGCACTTCATTTATTTTACCTGTTTTTATTATTTCAGGTTCATTAATAAATTTGGAAAAATCAAAACCTTCAGGAGACTTATCGTTAATTGCCTGTTGCGTAAATTTAAGAAGCGAACGGGCATAGGGACTAAGATCTGTATAATGAAGAAAGGCATCTTTTTCAAAACCAACATCAATAAAGGCGGCATTTAATCCGGGAATTAACTTTTTTACTTTTCCAAGATACAGGTCGCCTACTGCAAAGAACGCATCTGCCTTTTCATTGTGCAGCTCAACTAATTTTTTATTTTCCAGCAACGCAATTTCAACGCCGGTGGATGCGGCGTGTATTATAAGTTCTTTGTTCACAAAAGCAACTTTGAATTTAAAAATTGTTATTAAAATAACAGCAGCTCACATGCAATCTTTCACACTTTAAAATTTCGGGATAAGGAAAAATAAAAGTTGCGGAATTTAATGAAATAAGTAACTGAGTTATTTAGCTAATCCGGCATGAATAAAATACTACAGACCGGGAAATCATGAGGTAATCAATTACCTGATTTTTTTCTTATGGCGATTTTTTCTTAGTCTCTTTTTTCTTTTGTGCGTCGCTATTTTATGACGCTTTCTTTTTTTACCACAAGGCATACCTGAATAATTTTATTTCGTTAATAATTTATTGCAATAATTGTATTCTTTTATCAATTTCATTTTTTGCATCTGGTACATTTATCAGTTGCTTTGCAATCTTATACCATTTTACTGCGTTTGTTTTATCAGCCTTTCTATCATAAGCTTCAGCAAGGTTTAAAACAGCTTCCAAATTATTGGGTTGCTTTTGCACTACAATCAAAAGGTGTTCAATCGCTTTATCATACTGCCCGCTTTTTATCCCCGCTAAGCCCAGCATCATTTGAGCATACAGGTTATCCGGCGTTTTTTCTGCAGTTTGCTTCAGTGTTAATATACCCTGCATTGGATTATCAGAAATATTCCCGAAAATATAACATGCTGCAATGCCTATTTTCGATGAATCGTTTGAAGGATTAAGAACAAGTGATTTCTCTAAAAGTTCTTTTGCCTGGATTGCCAGCCAGCTTTGCATTGATGCATCCGTGCTTACCATCATTTCATCTAATAGGAAACGGGCGGCAAAAGTGAGACTTTTTTCACTATTTTCCAATATGGCAGCTTTCCCGTGGTAATACGCGCCAATTACAGGCTGGTTTAAGCTATCTCTCCAGTAATGATTTAATTCATCGTATAGTGTAATCTCTTGTTTTTTATTTCCTTTTATAATATTATCTTCCAGCGTTTCAATATGCTGAAGTTGTTGCACAGAAAGGTTTTTCTTTGCCTGCTGCAGAATATCGCTGGTTAAAACTATAAAGGAATCCTGCATAATTTGTTTCAAATCACTTTTTGTAATATTGCCAGAAGGAGTAGTTTTTCCAAAAAATAAGAATACAAGCAAAAGCGCAATGCCTGCGATTGATAGAATTATCTGTTGTTTTTTCACCTGTATCAATTGACGCAGCAAATTACGGCTGAGCATGAAATTGTTTTACTTCATTTACAAATTCCTTAGAAGGTTTAAAAGCGGGGATATAGTGCTCAGGAATTTTTACCGCAATATTTTTTTTGATGTTTCTCCCGATTTTAGCAGCTCTTTTTTTTGTGATAAAACTGCCAAAGCCTCTTATATAAATGTTTTCTCCCTTTGAAATATTTTCTTTTATTTCTTTAAGCAGCGTTTCAACTGTAACAAGAACATCTACTTTCGGGATGCCTGTTTTATCTGAAATATTATTGATGAGGTCAGATTTTCGCATGGAAGATATTTTTTTGAATCTCTAATGTACCACAAAAACCTTGTGTATGAAAAGAAATAAAAAATTTTTTTGGTCTTACCATTTGATTCCTGCTTCTTCGAATCAATGTTTCACCACAGAAATTCATCTTAGTCTTTTTTAAAAAAGAGTATTTTGTTCTTAATATTTGCATGGAGTTATGCATAAAAAAAGATTTACAGAATTATTAATGAAATGGCATTATGCTGATAACGCAAGGCAAATGCCATGGAAGGGAGAAAAAAATCCTTATAAAGTTTGGCTAAGCGAAGTAATCTTACAGCAAACAAGAGTAAATTACGGATGTGGTTACTATGAAAAATTTATTGCTGCCTATCCTGCTATATTTTCTCTTGCCATTGCTAAAGATGAAGATGTGATGAAACTATGGGAGGGATTGGGTTATTACAGCCGCTGCCGCAATCTTTTATATACCGCAAGATATTTGGTTCAGCATCACGACGGAACATTTCCTTCTGAGTATAATAGTTTATTGAAATTAAAAGGCATAGGAACTTATACGGCTGCGGCAATCGCTTCATTCTGTTTTAATAGGCCTCATGCTGTTTTAGATGGGAATGTTTACAGAGTTCTTTCAAGAATAAATGGTATCACTGAACCTATTAATACTATTGAAGGAAAAAAGATTTTTACCAGCCTTGCAAACAGGCTTATTCGCAACACTGACCCTGCCGCTTTTAATCAGTCTATCATGGATTTTGGCGCCACCATTTGTAAACCTGTGCCAGACTGCAACATTTGCATCATGCAAAAAATATGCAATGCCTATAAAACAGGCAGAGTAAATATTTTACCCGTTAAAGAAAAATCAGGTAAGAAAAAGTTGCGCTGGTTTACTTACTTTATTTTTAAAGTTGATGACAAAACCCTGGTTTTTAAAAGAACTGAAAAAGATATATGGCAAAGCCTGCATCAATTTTATCTTATTGAATCAGCTAAAAAACCTGCATGGAACATAAATTCTGTAAATATCTTTTTGAAAAAAAAATTCAACATAAAAGCCCTGGATATTAAAATAATTCAGGCCAAGCCACAGCAACTAACTCATCAGCTTATAAAAGGATATTTTATACAGGCTGAATTATCATTAGTTCCGCAGAAGTTTAGTGACATGGATTGTCAATGGCTTACTTTCATCCAGATGCAAAAACTTGCTTTTCCAAAATTCATACATCAGTTTTTTTCGAAAGATTTTTTTTAATTTTTAAACTAATAATTTTATGCGCTTTCTATTTGTTCTTTTTTACTTAATTTTAGAATTCAGTAAAAACGGACTTTATTATTAAAGGTGATTAAATTTTTTGTATGAGAGGGATAAACAGGGTTATGCTAATAGGTAATTTGGGTAAAGACCCCGATACTCAATACCTTGAGGGCAATATTGCAGTTGCAAAATTTCCTTTGGCAACCACAGAAACATATAAAGACAGATTTAGTAAATTTGTTCCGCAAACAGAATGGCATACTATAGTTCTGTGGCGCGGCTTGGCTGAGCTTGCACAAAAATACCTGCACAAGGGAAGTCTTATTTATGTAGAGGGAAGATTGCGTACCCGCAGTTGGGAAGATAGGGAAGGCAATAAAAAATTTGCAACTGAAGTCGTTGGTGATAATTTGATTATGCTCGATAAAAGAACCGATGGCGGTCATTCAGGAAGCTACACATCAACTTCCCCGAATGTGGCAACAGATAATGTGGAAAATTTCAATAATGATGATGTTCCCCCCATTGCAAATGAAACTGCAGAAGGTTTACCTTTTTAATTTACAGTAAATGTATTTTTGCAATGCAAATAAAAAGCATATTCACCTAATCAATTTATTTTGGAAATTCAGCCCCCGCTTCTTTTTCTTATTAATAAACTTCTTTTTGTAGCTGCAATTGACCCGCAGGGCACCACCGTGCTCATTTTTTTATTACTATTTTTTATCATGCTCTCTTTCGTGGTATCAGGCTCAGAAGTGGCTTTCTTCTCGTTAACCTTTAAAGATATTAATCTCCTTAAAACAAAACAGCAGCCGGCCTATCAGCGTATTCTTGATTTGCTTGAAGCTCCAAAATTGTTGCTGGCCTCATTGCTTATTGCAAACAGCTTTGCAAATATTGCCATCATCATTATATCAAATATCGTTTTAGACAGTGTATTTCAGTTTCAGCATTTACAGGTTCAGTGGATTGAGTTTGCAATAAAAGTGATTGTAGTTGCCACCTTGCTTTTGCTGTTTTGCGAAGTAATACCAAAAGTGTATGCTAATCATAATAACATTCGGTTTGCAAAAGATTTTGGAATCGTAGCAGAGGGTGTATATTATATTTTTAAAGGTATGGGCAGCGGGCTGGTTAAATATTCTGATACCATTGAAAAAAAATTATCACGCAAAATGAACGGGCTTTACAGCCTTGAAGAGCTTGACCAGGCAATTGATTTAACAACACACAGCACCGCATCAGAAAAAGAAAAAAATATTCTTAAGGGCATTGTGAAGTTTGGCAATATCACTGTGAAGCAGGTAATGAGGGCAAGGCTCGATGTAAATGGAATTGATTACAATATTTCTTTTGGCCAGCTCATAAAAAATGCAGAAGAACTACATTACAGCAGACTGCCGGTTTACAAAGAAGACCTTGATGAAGTAGTTGGAATCATTAACACAAAAGATATTTTGCCTTTTCTTGATAGGCCTGCAGATTTCGACTGGCATTCGTTAATTCGGCCTCCCTATTTTGTTCACGAACAAAAATTGATTGAAGACCTGCTGAAAGAATTTCAAAACAAGCACATTCATTTTGCAGTAGTGGTTGATGAATTTGGCGGCACCAGCGGCATAGTTACCCTGGAAGATGTTCTGGAAGAAATTATTGGTGAAATAAAAGATGAATTTGATGAAGAAGACACTGGTTTTAAAAAGCTGGATGATAACAATTATATTTTCGATGGGCGCACTATGATAAATGATGTATGTAAGCTGATGGAAATACCCGCAGATACATTTGATGCAGTAAAGGGAGAAGGAAATTCTCTCGCAGGACTGGTACTTGAAATTGCCGGAGAAATTCCTTACCATAACCAGGTTATTGTCTCAGGAGATTTTGAATTCACCGTACTTGAAGTTCTTAAACATCACCTTGAAAAAATCAAGGTTACAATAAAACCGCAGGTGCAAACAAAATGAAGCGTTCACAGTCATCAGTCAACAGTCATCAGTCAACAGTCATCAGTCAACAGTTCACAGTCAACAATCAACAATCACCAGTTTACAGTTCACAGTCAACAGTCAACAATAAACTGCTCGCAGAGTCATGTAGACAAACAGCAAACTGTAAACAGCAAACTATTATCTATCAACTATCAGCCATCATCTTCCTTTTCTCCTGCAACAGCCCATACACACCCAAGCGTGAAGGTTATTTTAAAATTGATTTTCCCCAAAAACAATATACCATTTTCAACAAGCCCGGCTATCCCTTTACATTTGAATATCCGGTGTATGCAAACATTGTAAAAGACACAACGTTCTTTGGTGATGCAACTGAAAACCCCTGGTGGATTAATGTTGATTTCCCGCAGTTTTCAGGAAGAATTTATACAAGCTATAAAGATATTGGAAAGTATAAGCTTGAAAAATTATTAAACGATGCTTACAATCTCACAAACAAACATGCGCTGAAAGCTTCATATATAAGTGATTCACTTTTTACAACCGCTAATAATGTTCATGGCATTTTTTTTAAGGTAGAAGGTGATGTAGCTACAGCCAGTCAATTTTTTCTTACAGATTCAACAAAAAATTTTTTACGCGGGGCACTTTATTTCGATGCCACACCCAACCAGGATTCCTTGCAACCTGTAAATGATTTTTTAGTTGAGGATATGAAGCATCTAATCAATAGCTTTAAGTGGAAGAATTAAATTTTTATGGTAGTTAGTATAAGTCTGCGCCTCAATAAACTAAATCAAATATTTCAAACTAAGTAGATTCAAGATAAAGTAAATCAGGATCAAAATCTGTTTCATCATTCCATACAACTGTTCCCATACAAACTTTTGCTCTGCTGCATAATGCTTCATCCCGCAAAGATTCATAAACAGAATAATTAAGATAAGGCTGCAAGTCAAACTCCTTCATCTCATCATTAGAAAAAATGAGCATCAATTTATAAGGAGTTTTATATTTTACTTCTTTTACTCTTGGGTTCATATTATTTCAAAGGGTTAATAGAAAATACTGCTATCATATCCTGCAAAATGGTTTCAATAATCTGTTTTTTCGTAACTGCCATTAAAGTATCTTTTCTCCAAAGGTCCTAAGAACTCCTTTGGAGAGTCCTTAGGACAAATTTATCAATTAACTTTCACTCTCCGCTCCCTGCTAACTACTCCCAACTCTAATTATCTTTGCTCTTTAAAATTCTCAATGATAGCAATTGATAACAAACTAATCAGCGATGAAATTGCAGAAGCCAAATTTGTATGCGATCTGCATAAATGCAAAGGTGGCTGTTGCGAAGATGGTGATGCCGGCGCCCCGCTTGACATTGCAGAATTAGAAGAGCTTATCAAAGATTATGAAATAATAAAACCTTATTTAACTGAAGATGGAATTAAAGAAATTGAGCAGCATGGAAAATATACATATAACATTGACTATGGCTGGGTAACACAAACAATCAAAGGCAAGATGTGCGCCTATGGTTACAGGGATAAAAATGGTATTATCAAATGCGGTATAGAACGGGCATATAATGATGGAAAGCTTGAGTGGAGAAAACCCCTTAGCTGTCATTTATTTCCCATACGGGTAAGAAAAAGTGAGCTGGATAAAAACCTTGAATATATAAATTATGAACCAAGAAAAGACCTTTGCAAAGCTGCGTGCAAACTGGGAAAAAAACTAAAAGTTCCGGTTTATGTTTTTTTAAAAGAAGCAATTATTCGTAAATATGGAGAACAATTTTATGAAACACTGGCTGCAACAGCAAAGCATATTCATGAAAAAGAATAGAACAGCAGTTTCAACAGTTTACAAGTTGATTCATTCAAGCAATTTTCGAAACATGCTAACTTGTAAACCTGTAAACTTGTAAACCCGTAAACTCGTAAACTCGTAAACTCGTAAACTTGTAAACTCATAAGAGGTATCTTGCCAGCAGATAAAATAATTATGTATGCAAAAAGGACAAATTCGTGTACAAACAGAAAACATCTTCCCCATCATTAAAAAATTTCTTTACAGCGACCATGAAATTTTTTTGAGAGAACTTATCAGCAATGCGGTAGATGCTACACAAAAATTAAAAACACTTTCTTCAATCGGCGAAGTAAAAGGTGAACTGGATAATCTGCGCATTGATGTAGAGCTTGATGCAAAAGAAAAAACCATAAGCATTATAGATAAAGGCGTGGGGATGACGGCGGAAGAAGTTGATAAATACATTAACCAGGTTGCCTTTAGCAGCGCAGAAGAATTTTTGGATAAATATAAAGATGCAAATATTATCGGGCACTTCGGGCTTGGTTTTTACAGCGCATTTATGGTAAGCGATAAAGTAGAAATTTATACAAAAAGCTATCTTGATGAAAGCGGTGTTTACTGGAGTTGCGATGGCAGCCCCGAATTTGAATTGTATACTATTGATAAGGCCGATAGAGGAACAAAAATAGTTTTGCATATTAATGAAGAGAGCAAAGAGTTTTTAGAATCTGCACGCATTAAATCTATATTGGAAAAGTTCGGAAAATTTCTTCCGGTTCCTGTTTTCTTTGAAGACAAACAAATCAACAACCCCAATCCAATTTGGATAAAGAAACCATCAGAATTAACAGCACTTGATTATCAGAATTTTTATAAAGAATTATATCCATTCAGCGAGTTGCCTTTGTTTTGGATTCATTTGAATGTAGACTATCCATTTCATCTTACCGGTGTTTTATATTTCCCGAAAATTAAGCAGAGCTACGAAATACAGAGAGATAAAATTCAGCTTTACAGCAACCAGGTTTTTGTTACTGATGAAGTAAAAGATATTGTGCCCGAATTTTTAATGTTGCTGCATGGTGTAATAGACAGTCCAGATATTCCGCTGAATGTAAGCCGCAGCTATTTGCAGGGAGACCCTAACGTAAAAAAAATAAATGCACACATTACAAAAAAAGTTGCCGACAAATTAGAAGAGATTTTTAATAAAGACAGAAAAGAGTTTGAAGAAAAATGGGAAAGTCTTGGCCTGTTTGTAAAATATGGAATGATGACTGATGATAAATTCCAGGAAAGAGGAAATAAATTCCTAATCATGGAGTCCGTCTCTTCCCCCACCGGGGGAGGCCGGGAGGGCGCTTTCTATACGCTTGAAGAATACAAAGCAGCGGCAGAAACATTACAGAAGAACAAAGAAAAAAAGTTAGTAATACTTTATACTACGGATCCTGTGCAGCAGGACGCATATATACAAGCGTGCAAAAGCAAAGGATACATTATAGTGAAGATGGAAACTTTGGTAGATGCCGCTTTCATTAACAACATGGAAATGAAATGGGAGAATATACACTTTGTGAGAGTGGATGCAGATATAGCCGATTATATTATTGACAAACAGGAGGCTGATATTAGTGTGCTTAATAAAGAGGAAACGGAACAATTAAAAAAGCTGTTTGAATTTCCTGTAAATGATTTGCATGTATCGGTTGAAGTAAAAGGTCTTAGCCCGGATGCTGCTCCTGTGGTTGCTACAAGACCCGAATTTATGCGCAGAATGAAAGACATGGCATCCATTGGTGGCGGTATGCCTTCTTTTTATGCACAAATGCCCGATGAAGTTACCTTAACTGTAAACGGCAATCATTCTTTATATCAAACATTACTCAAAGAAAATGATAAAGAGAAAGTTGAAAAACAAGTAAGAACACTTGCGGACCTTGCTTTGCTTTCACAGGGTTTACTAAAAGGAAATGCTCTTACATCTTTTATTAATCGCAGTGTAGAATTAATGCAGGGAGAAAAGAAAAAAATTATACTCGAACTATAGATACAAAAAAAATAAATAAAAAACTCCGCCGAAAAAAATGAGCGGAGTTTTTTATGTGTGCAATCGAAAGAGGTCATTGTTTGCATTTCAACAAAGCAAACAATCATTAAAAGCATTTAGAGATTAATCTGCAGAAGGAGCAGAGCTTAAAATTTCTTCAGAAACTCCTGCAGCATATTTTTCAAAATTTTTAATAAATAATTTCGCCAGCTCTTTTGCTTTTGCATCATAAGCATTTTTATTAGCCCATGTATTGCGGGGGTTTAATAATTCTGCAGGAACATCGGGGCAACTCTGCGGCATCATCATACCAAATACAGGATGCTTTTGATATTCCGCTTTATTAAGGTTTCCATTTAAAGCCGCATTAATCATTGCTCTTGTATATTTTAGGCTAATGCGACTGCCCCTACCATATCCGCCACCAATCCATCCGGTATTCACCATCCATACATTTACATTATGCTCCTTCATTTTTTTGCCAAGCATTTCGGCATAAAGACCAGGATGCAGCGGTAAAAAAGGAGCGCCAAAACATGCACTGAATGTAGCTTTCGGCTCGGTAACACCGGCTTCTGTACCCGCTACTTTTGCAGTGTATCCTGTAATAAACTGGTACATCGCTTGCCCGGGGGTAAGCCTGCTTATTGGAGGCAATACACCGGAGGCATCGCAGGTTAAAAAGAAAATATTGTTGGGATGAGCGCCTACGCTTGGCTCTGCAGCATTTGAAATAAAATGTAAAGGATAGCTTACCCTTGTATTCTCTGTAATTTTTTTGCTTGCAAAATCAATTTGATTTGTGCCTTCAAAAAAAGTAATGTTCTCAACCAATGCGCCGGGGTGAATGGCATGAAAAATTTCAGGTTCCTTGTCTTCGCTAAGGTCAATACATTTTGCATAGCAGCCGCCTTCAAAATTAAATACACCCTTGTTTGTCCAGCCATGTTCATCATCCCCAATTAATTTTCTTTCCGGGTCTGCACTTAATGTTGTTTTTCCTGTTCCGCTCAATCCAAAAAATATTGCGGTATCACCATCACTGCCAATATTAGCGCTGCAATGCATGCTGAGCACTTTTTTATCATGCGGTAAAATGTAATTCAATATGCTAAAAATTCCTTTTTTTATTTCACCTGTGTAGCCCGAACCTCCGATAATAATTGTTTTGTGTGTAAAAGAAATTACTGCGAAATTATGCTGGCGTATACCATCAACAGATGCCTCTGCTTTAAAACGGGGGGCATGAATAATATGCCACTGAGGTTGAAAATTTTCCAAGTCTTCTTCCGGCGGACGAATGAACATGTTATATGCAAAAAGATTGCTCCAGGGATTTTCATTGATTACTCGAATGTGAATCCTGTAATTATCATCAGCACAGGCATAGCAATCACGAATCCATACATCTTCTCTTTCATTCAAATAGCTAAGTAATTTTTTCTTAAGCTGAAAAAAATATTTCTCTTCTATGGGTATGTTGAAATGGTTCCAATGCACACTTTTTTCTGTAATTGCATCTTTTACCGTGAATTTATCCTGTGGGCTTCTGCCTGTGAATTCACCTGTATTAATACACAACGATCCGGTATTATTTAAAACACCTTCTTTGCGCTGAAGTGTTTGTTCGGTTAGCTCCTCGGGAGTTTGCTGGTAGTTAATGTTTGGTTTATAAAGGCCGATTTCATTCAATGCATCTTGCGGAATTGTTGTCGTTGTAAGTGTTGACATAAGAGCGACTAAATTTTTGATGAACTTGCAAAGTTATAATACAAATGCTTACAGGTGTTAGTCTTTTTTATAATTTATGTCAAGCGATTAATTTTTTGCGGTTAGTATCCATGGTTTTTCAGAAAGTTTTTTTTGAAGCTTCTAATACCGGATTCATTGAAAACAACCATTCTGAAATTTGCCTTCACAGAAATAACCGAATGGTAAAACTTCAATAGATAGTTGTTTAAAAGTTTTGAAAAAGTAAACCATCAATGCTCGAAAGGAAACCTCTTTGTTAAAAATTTTTAAAAGAAATTATTTGAGACAACAAAATACAAACTCAATCGTATTTTTATACGAAACAATTCGTAATTAATAAAATTTTAAACAATGAAACATGTCACCCAATTTTCGAAACCGCTTATTGTGGCTGCTTTGCTCTTTATCTTTTTTTCTGCTTCTGCCCGGAAATTCATTGAACACAATGCAAAAATACCAGAAGAGAACATACGGCAGCCGGCAAAAGATACAAGCTTACCCGGAGCAAAACCCGATAATAAAAATCTTTCTGCAATAAATGATGAGCAAATGAAATTGCTGGATAAAAAAATGGCAGAGCTTGATGAAAAATTAAAGGGGCTTGATATGAAAATAGAATCGCAAATAAAAGATGCAATGGCGAAAGTTGATATAGAAAAAGTTTTGCAGGAAGCGGAAGCTTCAATTAAAAATATTGATTTGAGTGCGATAGAAGAAAGAACACAGGATGCTGTGCGAAAAGCCCAGGTAGAAATGAAGAAGATTGATTTTTCGAAGCTTGAAAGTGATTTGCAAAAAGCGCAGCAGGAACTCACCAGTGAAAAATTTAAAGAGCAATTCAATGCTGAAAAGCTGCAAAACGAAATTGATGCTGCCATGCAAAATGCACGTGAATCAATTGAGAAAGCCAAAGAAAATTTAAGCGATACAAACGAATTTATCAGCGTTTTGGAAAAAGACGGATTGATAAATAAAAAGAAAGTGTTTACCATTGAGTGGAAAGAGAATGGAGATTTGTTTATTAATGGCACGAAACAATCGCAAACTATTGCTGATAAATATCGAAAGTATTTTAAGAAGGGAGGCTACACTATTAAAAATAAAGATGATGAGGAGTAGGAAGTAGGGAGTAGGGAGTAGGAAGTTATAAATTTCATCAGCAATCAATCATAACTAAAAAGTAACCGTAGGGCATTTAACGCTTTTGCCGGTATATGAATTGAACAATCCGGTTTTTACAATTGATAATTCATAGGCCCCTTTTGTTTGTGAATACGTGCCGAGAGAAGAAGAAGTAGCATCATAATTTACAGTAATAGCAATATCGCTGAATTGATAGCCAATCATTGGTATTATTGCATCCTTTAATCTGTAATACAAACCCCCAATCAATTGCATATTTCCATCTCCGCTTAAATTATAATGTGCATTCATTCCAACAACAGTTTCATTTGCCTTTGCCATCTGGCTTATATAAATATTCGGGTTAATTATCCACTGGTCGTTAAGCTTAAAGCTGCCATTAAGAAAAATATTAAAACGGGGATCAACTCTTGTATCTGTGGCATTGTTTGCAAAGAAAGATTCCTTCGGACTATTTATATGCAATGCACTGAAACCCGCATTTATGTAGGCCTTATCAGAGGGGAACCATGCATAATTAATACCTGCATTGAAATCTAAATACCAAACAGAAGTGTTATTAAAAACTTCATTACTGGGTACTGTAATATCAAAGAATTTTCCATTCCATTGATTGTCGAAGGTAAGTTTTGATATATCAATTTGCTTGTTCACGCCACCAATACCAAAGCCGCCGCTAAGCAGGCTATTATATCCAATCAACTGATGATAGGCCACCGAACCATACACTTTAGTAGCGCTGAGATTACCTGTGCCGGCAGCATCTTTTAATATAGAGAGACCAACACCCATCCATCCATTTTCAAAACGGTTATTAAACAATTGTGCATCCCCCCAGGCGCTCATTGTTTTATATGGATTACTAATAATGCCCGCCCATTGATTGCGGTAATTAATTCCGGCCCGCCAGTCAACATCAGGAGAAAATCCTGTATTGGCAGGATTCACTAATAATGGTGCATTAAAATATTGCGAGAAATGTAAGTCTTGAGCAAAGCTTACATCAAATACAAGCATCATTGTTATTATATAAACTAAAATTTTGTTTTTCATTTTACATTTTCACTATTCTTTTTTACATGCTCTCATATAAAGGTAGCGACCTACTAAAAGTCCCCCACCGGGGGATTTAGGGGGCGTTACCTAATTAATGTTATATCCCCTTTTTTTCTGTATTGAGTCATATCGGTAAATGTTACATCAAGCACGTAGGCATACACTTCCATCGGTTGCAATGCGCCTTTATATTTTCCATCCCAGGCTTCGGTAATTGAATTGGCCTGGAAAACCAATGCACCCCAGCGATTATAAATGCGCCAGTTAAATTTATCAATTCCAAATCCTCTTACTCTCACCACATCATTTACATTATCTCCGTTTGGCGTAAACGCCGTAGGCACATCGAGCAACGGAAGCACTATTGCAGAAATCTCCTGGCATGTATCATCACTGCATCCAAATTCATTTGTTGCAGTAAGGCATATTTTATAATTCCCTGTTTTATTATATATATGACTTACCGGTGTATCCAAACGATTTGTAATTAATGTATCACCATCCCCAAAATCCCATTTGTATTTTACGGCGCCTGTTGATAAATTGATGAATTGTACGGGTTCATTTTCTTTCGGAGGCCCAAATTGAAACACCGCCGTTGGTGTAGGATAAATATTAATGGTAATAGAAGTATCATCAGTAGTATTACAGGTAGAATTATCAGTGGCACTTAGCTTAATTGTATAAGTGCCCGTATTAGTATAAAGATGCGTGGGACTTACTTCGGTTGAAGTGGGAGAGCCATCTCCAAAATCCCAAACAAAGCTTTGACCGCCAAGAGAAGTATTATCAAAGAATGCATTATACGGTGCGCAGCCAACAAAAGGCGTTACAAATTGTGCAACCAAAATAGGAGAGGCCCTTAATTGCAGCACAGCGGAATCGGGCGCATTGCAATATGTGGTATCTGTAAGATATAGTCGTATGTTGTATGTGCCTGGCGCAATGTACGTATGAAACACGGTTGGTGCATTTGAAACAAGTGGGGGCGTGCCATCACCAAAATTCCATGTAAAGGAATTAGGTCCGAAAGGAAAACCAACAGGCGCCACTGAAGTATTATTGAATTGATAGTTCAATGAATCGCAGGGCAATAATTTTGTTTGAGTAAAGGAAAGAAAGGCTTTGTTATCTCTTGCCCTTATAGTTACGTACGATGTATCAGAAATATTACAAGTGGATGAATCAACTGCTACAAGCATTACCCTGTAATCGCCTACTGCATTATACGTATGTGTAGTTGCAGGTGCAAGGGTTGTAACCGGTGCAGAGCCATCTCCAAAATTCCAGATATAAGATTTGCCCAACGCAACTGTATCAGTAAACATTACAGTAAGAGGAATACATCCCGAGCTATCTCTCAAAACACCATTGATAGACGTTTGTATTGATGAGATTACACCGGCAAGTTCAAACGCAATTTTCACTGCCGCCTCATTACATTGCGAGCCGGTTAGTGCAGGATTACCAGGACTCCATACATTCGGAGGAGATGTTGGAAACAATCCATTTTTACCGCAATTAGCACAAATGGCCTGGTAAATAACTCCGCGTTTATCAAACCTGCTGGTGCCTCCATCTACATGGTCTCCCAATACGCTTGGGTCATTGCGTGCATCTGTTCCAAAATAGCTGCCATACAACTGGCTTGCACCATCCTTTTTCAAAACAAAGAAATAAAAGTCTGCCCCATCAGTGATTTTTACAATTGCATTGGGTGTAAGAGAAAGCCCGGTGGTGCCAGCATTGGGATAACCATCTCCTCTGTCTATTCCTCCTCCCCAGCCAGATACATAAACATTCTCACAAACATCAACTAAAAAGGCAGTGGGCGAAATATCAGGTACACTACTTGGCTGTTTGCCAAAATTGGTCGAGTAGACTACTTTATCCAAACCGGGTTCAATCTTAGTAATAAATTGCTTACCACCTGTCTGGGTATTAAAACCCGCATTTAATACAGGAAAGCTTACGGTTGTTGTACCCATTATATAAGGATTCCCGCTTTTATCGAATTGTATTCCGTAAATAAGGTCGTTACCGCCGGTGCCTGCATAAACAGTTTTTTTTTGTATTCTGCCATCGTTAGTAATCACTGAAATAAATCCGTCGCAAATGCCACCCTGGAATGAGTTTGAAAGAATGGTACCATTAGCAGAAGTGTTTGTCGGTAAATTTGTACTTGCGGTACCGCCTGCAATATATATATCATTGTTTTGGGGATTCAGCGTAAGAACAAAGGCAGCATCATCGCCATTGCCGCCTATATATGTGCTGGCATAAATTGTATTTAAGTCTGGCGAAGCTTTTATCAAAACTCCATCCTGTCTTCCGCTTAACGAAGTTTTAAAAGCATTGGCAGTTGGGAAATTGGTAGACTGTGTGCAGCTTGCGAGATAAATATTGTCGTTGTAATCTGTAATCACTTCGCTGCGGGCATCGTCTCCATAATTTCTTCTTAATGATTCATCTCCCTGCGCCCCTATGTACTTTGGCCTTATGTTTACACCATCATCACCCGTGCCGCCAAATTTTCTTGAGGAAACAAGACTGGCGCCATCAGCACTGAGCTTTGATAGAAAAATATCAAAGCTGCCACAAGGACCAAAATTTGTAGCTGTTGTTATAGGGAAGTTAGAAGAAAATGTTCTGCCAGATATTACAAGCTCACCATTCAAATCAACAATCATGCTATGCGGTTGTTCTGTGCCCGCACCGCCAAGATAAGTTGCATATATGCGTTGAGTGCCATCAGAGCTTAATTTTATAATTGCAACATCATAAGGGCCTGTGCCTTCACTATTGTCTCCGCCATTGAATGTTTCATCATAAGCGCCCGGGCTTGCGGGGTAACCCTGGCCAAATGCTATGCCGCCGGCATAGAAATTTCCGCTATTATCATAAGTAGCTGTGTAGCCCCAATTGTCTGTTTTGCTGCCCACAAAAGTTGAAAAGATAAGTGCAGGGTCTACGATGAGAGTTGAAGTTTTAGAATAATTGCCCAGCTTAAACTTTACTATGTTGCCTGTTACAGTAAACTTTGCATCAATTTTACTTCTGCCCGTTTCATTAAGCTGATAAGAGTAGGGTTTTAATTCGTAAGCTTCACCCACCGAAGTTTTAATAACAAGGTTGCCATATTTATTTACTTCAAGTCCATCAGCCCCATCAAATTTCAATGCAATTTTATTAATATCAGCGCCGGGTTTTATTATAAGGTCATATTTTAAATTACCATTATCAGCATAATATCTCACATCAACATTGGGATAAATATTTTTATAATTCACAGCTGAAAATATGCGGCAGTGAGAAGCCCACTTCGAAGAATCATTTCCTATAAAATAATTATTATAAGTGTTGAGAGGCTTATCAGGCTCTGGTTTTATATTCGATACCGCATCGAGAAAAGTTACTTCATAAGCGTGGGAATGAAGCACTAATGTTTTTGCTGCAGAAAGTTTATTTAATTGAGCGCTGTCATGATGTGTTGAATGCCCGCTGAAGTAATCAGAAATTTCTTCAAGCTCTTTTCCATTGTGAAGCACAACCTTGTAACCCTGCGGCTGCAGGTACAAAGAGCCTCCATTTATTTCTGCTTTAAAATTTACCTTGCTATTCCACTGGCCTTTGTTCTCTGTAAATTCCAGGTACTGGCATCGGGTATAATTAAAAACAAATAAGCTGAGTAAAACGGTTAGAAAAATGTATTTATATTTCAATCCCGGTGTTTTTAATTTTTCTCTAATAAAGTTCAATGCTATTAACAGGTGAACGGATTTAATTTACATAGCCGGTATAAAATTAATCTTAATCTAAAAGAAAAAACGTTTATAAAGAACTAAATGTTGTTTACGAAATTTTGCTCCAGATAGTTTTTCCCTTTTGCAATAAAAGATAACTTTTAAGGGGTAAGTTTTCAGGTGCATCTAATTTTTCATCTTTGGTAATAATTTCTTCTGCGTGCTGTTTTGCCAAATCCAACAAAGCCTTATCATTGACTATGCTTGCCAGCTTAAAGTTTAACAGGCCGCTTTGTTTTGTACCCTCAATATTTCCAGGTCCTCTTAGTTCCAAATCTTTTTCTGCAATTTTAAAACCATCATTCGTTGAGCAGATAGTTTTAATACGCTCTCTTGCCTCATTGCTTATTTTCTGTGCGGTTAAAAGTATGCAAAAGCTTTTTTCACTTCCCCTCCCCACTCTGCCTCTTAACTGATGCAATTGAGAAAGCCCGAATTTCTCTGAGCTTTCAATTACCATCACCGTTGCATTGGATATATCAATGCCAACTTCTATCACTGTGGTGCTCACCATAAGTTGGGTATCACCTGCTGCAAACCGTTTCATATTAATATCCTTTTGTTCACTATTCATTCTGCCATGCACCATGCTGATGCTGTATTGCGGTTCAGGAAAAAAACTTTTAACCTGCTCGTATCCGCTCATTAAATTTTCATAGCTAAGCTTTTCACTCTCTTCAATTAGCGGATAAATAACATAGGCCTGCCGGCTATTGGCAATTTCGGTTCTTATGAAATCCATTACTTTGGCTCTGTTCATTTCTGTGCGATGAACTGTGGTAACAAACTGTCTGCCCGGCGGCATTTCATCCATAATACTATAATCGAGGTCTCCGTAAACAGTCATTGCCAATGTTCGCGGAATGGGCGTAGCAGTCATCACAAGCACATGCGGGGGAACAGGAGATTTTTCCCAAAGCTTTGCACGCTGTGCCACACCAAAGCGATGCTGCTCATCAACAATAACAAAACCGAGATTTTTAAACTGAACCACTTCTTCTATTACTGCATGTGTGCCAACTAAAAAATGAATGGTTCCATTAAACAGCATTGGAAGTAACTTTTTTCTTTCGGCTGTTTTGGTGCTGCCTGTAAGTAAGCGCATCTCTACCGGCATTTGTTTAAGCAGTGTAGACAAGCTTTCAAAATGCTGTTGTGCTAATATTTCAGTAGGCGCCATCATACAACTTTGAAAGCCATTGTCTGCAGCAAGCAGCATGCTTAATAAGGCTACAATGGTTTTACCGCTGCCAACATCGCCCTGTAATAAACGGTTCATCTGGTGACCACGGGCAGTATCGTTTCGTATTTCTTTTAATACTCTTTTTTGTGCACCTGTTAATTCAAAAGGCAAATGATTGTTATAAAAATTATTGAAAAGCTCACCTACTTTTTCAAACACAACTCCTTTGCTGTGGCGCTGGCGATTAATCTTTGTGATATTTAATCTCACCTGTGCAATAAAAAGCTCTTCGAACTTTAAACGCCTTAAAGCACTATTATATTCCTCATCATTTTTAGGGAAATGAATGTTTCTATACGCATCGAACCTATTTTCAATTTGTAATTGTAAAACCAAAGAGGAAGGAAGATTTTCAGGAATATCTTTCTCTAAAAGCTGCGCCAGTAATGCGTTCGTTAGCTTACCGAGCTGTCTTGCATTTAAACCTTTGGCTTTTAATTTTTCTGTGGTGGAATAAATAGGGTCTAAATAAGATTTTCCTTCTGCAACAGATTCTGTAAGCAATTCAATTTCGGGATGAGAAATTTGCGCTCTTCCATTATAAAATCCAATTTTTCCATACACAAGATATTGCTGACCTTCTTTCAATATTTTTTGCACCCAATTAATTCCCTGAAACCATGTAAGTTCCAGCTCTCCGGTTTCATCTTGTATATAAGCTGTTAAACGTTTTGCTCTTTTTTCTCCGAGCAATTCTATTTGAGTTAATACGCCGGCAACCTGTACGTATTCTGTGTTGTAAACAATATCTCTTATTTTATTTACAGTGGTTTTATCAATATGACGCAGAGGAAAGTGTTCAAGCAAATCACGGAAAGTAAATATGCCCAACTCTTTTTTAAGCATATCGCCGCGTAAGGGGCCAATGCCTTTTAGGTATTCTATGGGCGAATCAAGTATGGAAGGTTTTGTATTGATGAGTGATTCTTTTTACAAAGTTGTTTCTTACAAAATTCATTGCAGCTGCAAATATCTAAATGTAATTATTGCACGCAATATAAATTATCGGTGATGAAAATAAACACATAGATAAGATGAATAAGATATTGCATGTAACAATGTTTATTAGCTAATAAAAAAATTATTGTGTTTGAGATGCCTGTCTCATTTGGATAGCTTTTTATCTCATGCAATGATATAGGGAAAATAATGTTGGTACTTTTATTATCAGTACAATATCCTTTTTTGAAAAATTCAATATCCTGTTATGAAGCACTTTGCTTTTTTCATTTACTTAATGTTTGCTTTTTTATTTGTAAGGCTGAAGAAACAAATTGAAAATGCGGAATGGGCAAAAGAAGATTCAATATATTCTGATTAATTGCTTCGCTGCGCATTTGTTTTATTGATATGAATTTGTGGCTCAGAGATTGATGCTGCACAGGCTCTTTATTGCATACACAGCAACCTTGCATTTTTAATAGTAAAGAATTATTCAGTTGTTTAATTCAATCAACTGGTGTGCTATATTCAGATTTTTAAATGCTGATTGCAAACGTTCTTCATGCGTATCGGTTATAAATATTTGTGTTTCTGCATCAAGGCAAACGCGGTGCAACAATTTTTGCATTCGTTCCGCATCCAGCTTTTCAAAAACATCATCGAGCAAAAGAATGGGTGCAATCTCTTTTTGTTCTTTTAAGATTGCAAACTCTGAAAGCTTCAGAGCAAACAATAAACTTTTTCTTTCACCCTGTGAAGCGATTGTTTTAAAAGGAACATTTTTCATTTGAATATCAATATCATCTTTATGAATGCCGCAGCCGGTGCGCTGCAGATATAAATCACGCTGACGATTTTCTTTTAACAAATCTTCGAGAGATTCATTTAATAATTGGCTGTCAAATATCAAATCAACAGATTCATTTTTTCCGGCAATGGAATTGTATTGCTCTTTTACCAAAGACAGAAAGGTTTTTAAAAATTCTTTTCTTTTCTGAAAGATATAGTTTCCATTTTCGCATAATTGCTTATCGAGAATATCGAGTAATGATTCGTCTAAATAATTTCGCTCTGCTGCTGCTTTTAACAGGCTGTTTCGCTGTTGCAAAATTTTATTGTAGTTAATCAGGTTTTGCAGATAAGCAATATGCAACTGCGAGAGAATGGTATCAATAAATCTTCTTCGTTCTTCACTTGCTTCTGTAATGAGTGAAACATCATCCGGTGCTATCATCACACAGGGAAGCTTGCCAATGTGGTTTGAAAATTTTGTATAGGCAATATCGTTTAATAAAAATTCTTTTCGTCCTGTTTCTCTCAGGATACATACAGGATGCAGGTTTTCATCATTCAACAAAAAATTTCCCTCTATTCTAAAACCGGTTTCACCCTGTTTTACATTTTGAATCTCCTGTTTTGAAAAATAACTTTTGGTAAAGCAGAGATAATAAATGGCATCGAGAAGATTTGTTTTGCCGCTGCCATTTGAGCCAAATATTCCAACTATTCTTTCAGTGAATGAGAAGGATTGTGATAAATAATTTCTGAAATGAGTAAGGGAAATGTTTTCACATTGCAGCATGAACGTAAGATAGTTTCAAAGGTTTACAAGTTTACGAGTTCACGAGTTTATGAGTTTACAAGTATACGAGTTTACAGTTTACAGTTTACGAGTTTACAAGCTTCGAGTTTACAAGGTAACTTCTGAAACTTTCAATACAACCACAGCACTGCGTCGTCAAAATATTCACTCCAAAACCATTCGCTGTGCTCACCGTTGGGGTCAAGAACATATTTCAACTCTTTCCATGTAAAGCCATTCGCATGCATTCTTGAACGCACTTTTTGGATATCAGTATTTTCACTTGCGCCCTCTTTGCCGCCTGCTAAAAAATAAAAACTGGTTGGATATTCTTTTGATGTGCTTGCTGCGAACGTCATCACGTTTGGTGAAAACCAAAATGAGGGACTGAAAACTCCCACCTTACTAAATACATCCTGGTATGCCAAACCACCATACCATGAAATTAATCCGCCCATGCTGCTGCCCATAATACCGGTGTTCTCACGTGTGGGCAATGTGCGGAAATGCCCGTCAATATAAGGTTTCAGTGTGCTGATGATAAAATCAATATATTCATCTCCCTCTCCTCCGCCATAAAATGGATTCATCCACGGGCTATATTCATCAATGCGTGTAAGCCCGCCATTATCAATACCAATAATAATGATTCCATTTGTTGAATCTTTGTTTTGTAAATCTTCCATCGTTTCATCGCATTTCCATTCACCCGCAAAAGAGGTTACCACATCAAAAAGATTTTGCCCATCCTGCATATATAAAGTAGGATATGTATTGGTTGATGTGTAATAATCCTGCGGCAAATAGACCCATACTCTGCGATAGCGGTTAAGCTGAGGCATGTAAAAATCAAGGTCGAGAATTCGTGTGGCGCCAACAGCCGTATGGTTGCCCAGCATATCCTGCCAGTTGCCGATAGTGATATTTCTTTTGGCTGATGATGAAGTAAAAGTATAATTGCGGTTGGGCTGAAAGCTTCCATTAGCTTTTGTTTCAACAGCACCCCAATTGCCGCGTGTAAATTTATATTGAATGGTTGTGCCTGATGGCTGAGAAAGTGTTATCTGCCAAACACCGTTTGCATTTTTCTTTAAACGATAAGCCGTATCACCTGGATTCCAATTGTTGAATGTGCCTGCAATAAACAATGTATCAAGCAAGGGCGTGTAATATACAGGCGTGCCGGTAATATTAATAGTGAGACTATTATTAGCTTTAGCAGCGCTTGCACTTAAGTAAGAATTATTATTTGCGCTTTCAGAAGATTCTTTCTTACATGCAGTTTGCGGTGCATATACAAGAATGCAAACAATAAATAAATAGAGAAGTTTTTTCATTATGGCGAATGTTTAAAAACAAATAAACAAAAGAAGCAGCGAATTGCAAAGAGATTGATGTTTTATTCTTGCTGTCTCGGCTATATTAATTGCCGCTATTCTTTTATAAATCGGTAAGTATTTTTATTTTCACCCCCGTTTATTCTTATGTTGAAGTACACAGGCATAATGCACTTTTATTTAAAAAAGTTTATGCTACTTTGGCTTTAATAATTTTTTTACAATTTTCATTTTACTTATTACAAATTACATTAGCTAAACCATCATTACATGTCTGCAAAAAAAATACTCAAAAGAATTGTATTAATAATTATTCTTGTGGCATTAACTTATGCAATCTATTATTGCTGGGTTTCCTTTCCCATCATCACGGGGTTTTGTGCAAAGAATGCAGCCTCTTCCATATTTGTTGCAGGCAGAGATGAAGCAAGTGTAAAAAGAGAAGAGCTTGGATACGCTCCGTTATCATTGGCGAAGATTATCGTTGATTATAAAGACTCGAGTGTTACTGCTGCATTGTATGGTTTTGCGAAACGAAAAGCAATTTATCGCAAGGCGCTTGGCTGCACACTGATTAATGATTTATCAGAAGATGAAGTAAGAGCACAACATTTTATCATATCAGCCCCACCCAATTTGAATACAGATACTATTCCCTGGCCTTCCGGTGATTTAGTTGCAGGCAGTTTTCCATCAAACCTAAATAAAGAAAAATTACAAGAGGCCGTGCAAAGTGTTTTTGAAGAGACGGATACTTTAGATAAAAAATTTACAAGAGCAGTAATTGTTGTTTATGATGGAAAAATTGTGGCAGAGCAATATGCGCCGGGTTATAATATGCACTCAAAACAATTGGGATGGTCAATGACAAAAAGTGTTACGGCTGCTTTAACCGGAATATTAGTTAAGGAAGGAAAATTAAAAACAGATATGCCAGCACCTGTTCCTGAATGGAAAGATGTAAATGACCCGCGACATAAAATCACCATTGAAAATATTTTGCAACAAAGCACAGGACTTGACTTTGAAGAGAACTATCAAAAATCAAGTGATGCCACTAAAATGCTTTTTGAAAAAGGAAACGCTGCTGCATACACAGCATCGAGACCATTGAAATACGAACCGGGAACTGTGTTTTATTATTCCAGCGGCAACACCAATATTCTTTCACGCATCATACGGCAAACGGTTGGCGATAAAATGTATCATCGCTTTCCTTATGATTCTCTCTTTTATAAAATAGGAATGTACAGCGCCGTAATGGAGGCTGATGCTTCCGGAACTTTTATTGGTTCATCGTATATGTATGCCACAGCCCGTGACTGGGCAAGATTTGGTTTATTGTATTACTATAATGGGGTATGGAATGGAGAGCAAATATTGCCTGCAGATTGGGTTAAGCTCACATTCACACCCGCAAAATCTTCTGCAAGAAAAGAATATGGCTACCAGTTTTGGTTGAATGGATTTGATGCGCAAAATGGACAGAGAATTTATCACGGTATCCCGGCAGATATGTTTTTTGCGGATGGGTATGGCGGGCAGCGAGTATATATTATCCCATCAAAAAAAATAGTGATAGTGCGGCTCGGTTTAAATACATTTAATGAAATGGAATTTTTGAGAGATATAATTTTGTCGCTTCCGGAATAGGTATGCAAGATTATTTTTTTTTGATAACATTCTTCCCGGAACTATGAAAGATTTGTGTTGAATTGGATTTCGCTGAATCTATCGAAAATCAAGATTTGGAGTTATGATTTCTCAGGCAATATTTATAAGTACATCTTTTTTTAAAAAAAGTTAAACATTTCAATCCATTAAATTTTAATTTTCGTATTGTACTTAGATAGGTTGAATATCTTATCCGTATCTATCCATCCTCTGCTATACCCATGCTATTGCACACTTTTTGGCAGGTCCGGATTATTTATTCGCCATCTATCTCTTATTAATCATTTTTTTCACCATTAAAAAGAAAATCTATGCTACGCAAAAAAAACAAATGGCGGCTATGGTTCGCCACCGCGGCACTTGCCGGGTCTGCACTTTTAATGTCTTCAAGCCACAGGGAAGCTCCTCTTATTGCAGATGACCAGTTGGCTGATAATACAGATGTGTATGCCTTTCGCTGCCCAAATGCACCGGATAAAATTTGTATTATCGCTAATTATATTCCTTCACAGCGCCCGTATGATGGGCCAAATTATTTTCACTTTGGCGAAAACATAAGGTACGAAATTCATATTGATAACAATTTAACCACATTAGGAGACGACATTATTTACAGATTTACATTTAAGCGCACAAATGAAGACCCCACTACTTTCTTCAATATAAGATTGGGTCTGGAAAATTTAAAAACCACTTATACCCTGCAAAAAAGCACCGATGGAGGGGCAACATTTGTTACGCGTATAAAAGATGCCTATGTTGCTCCATACAATATAGGTGAAAGGTCTATTGAATCTACTACAGGTTTGGGGGCCTCTTCTTATGAAGACCTTTTTAAAAAAGCAATTTATACGGATGCAGATGGCGGAAAAGTTTTTTGCGGATCTGTAGAGGACCCCTTTTTTGTTGACCTGGGAGGAATATTCGATTTAGGAAATGCACCCCGCCAGAATGGTAAACCTTTAGATGGGCTGGCTTGTAAAAATGTACACACTATCGTATTGCAAATCCCAATTGATGAACTACAGAAAGATCATAAGACCGTAGACCAGGCCACCTCTATTCTTGATCCTGATTTCGTAATAGGCGTTTGGGCTAGTGCCAGCAGGCAAAGCATGACGGTGTTGCATACCGACGGTACACAAACACACTCTGGGGCTTGGGTTCAGGTTTCAAGACTGGGCATGCCATTAACTAATGAAGCAGTAAACCCAATTGGCTACAAGGATTTCTGGAATTCTCAAGCTCCATATCAGGACCTTGCAAATCTTCCGCTGGAAGGTAATTATTATTACAATCCTGAACTGGCTCTTTATATGGATAGCGCTTTTTTTGGACCTGCAATTCCCGCAATATTTTCAAAGCTGAAGATTCAGAAAAACTCTTTGGGTTTATTTGGTTTTGGAAACACACAGGATGGATTATATCCCCTGAAAGGTACATCTGCAGTAACCGGTACTGCTTTAGATGATGCAATTTTTGGTACGCTCTTACTGCCAGCTCCGGGCTCTCCCCGCTCTGTTGATATTTATCCTATCTTTCACACCGGCGTACCTAACTTAAGTCCTTATCAACTTGCTACTGGCAAAACACTTATAGGTGGGTTTATTAATCCTTTATCAGCAGGTAAGCCATTTGTAAATAACTTTTTGCCAAATGGGGGAGATATGTTAAGACTTAATATGTCTACACCGCCAACCCAACGCAATGATCCCCTTTTTAGCAGCTTAGGTCTTCTTCAGGCTGCAGTACTTGGTTTAACGGATCCAATGTATAATAATACAACGCTTCAAAACATTCCAAATATGGATGGCTTCCCCAATGGAAGAAGACTCGAAGACGATGTAGTAAGCATTGAATTGCAGGCTGTAGGCGGAGTTGTGCTGGCAGCGATTGGTTTACCTTACGATGATTATACCGGAGGCACTTCAGTTGTTACGCCCGATCTTTTGAGATCTATAAGCTACAACCAGGGTATTGTGAGAAACGATACAAGCTTACGTAAGGTGTTCCCTTACGAACAAATACCATTTGCAGGCGACAATCCAAGATGCAATTGCGAATCGAAGAATAATCAAATAAGTGCTACAGCTCAAAATATTGCCCCGCAGGCCAACAAGATCATAACAGGGTCTGAAGTTTCTGCACCCAATTTGGTTGTATCCGCTTCTCCTAATCCTTTTGCCGTTAGCAGCACTATTAAATATCATGTGGCAGCAGCAGCAAACGTAAACATAAGCGTATACAGTGCAACAGGTAATGTGGTAGCTGTACTCGTGAATCAAAAACAGAAAGCAGGAACATATAATGTACAATGGAATGCAGGAAAAGCATCTGATGGAATTTATTTTATAAAAACAACCATCAATGGTAATCCTTCACAAAGTGTAAGCATTACAAAGCAATAATCAATTAATTTTTTACTTTCTCTTGAACAATAAGCCCGCACATGTTTGCGGGCTTTTTTCGTAAAATTTCACTCACCCATTATCCAATTCTCATTACCCATTACCCAATTCTCACTCATCGTATCAGCACAATCGTTCCTTTTTTTTCTACATTTCCGCAAACGGTATTTGCTTTAATATAAAATATATAAGTGCCGGCCGGCTGAGGCTCATCATGAAAATTTCCATTCCAGCAATCGCCGGGACCATTTGCCTGAAAAACTTTTTGACCCCATCGGTTATAGATGGCAAATGTTATCTGCTCTGGAGGGGCAAGATATTTAATGCCATAGCAATCATTCATTCCATCTCCATTTGGTGTAAAGGCATTGGGCATATAGAGAACTGCTTTGCCATTAAAGTTTCCTTTTATTTCAACAGAAGCGGTATTGGCGCAGCCATTCACGTCTTTGCCCGTAACTGTATATACAGTTGCTGCAATAGGTGTTGCGATGGGATTAGCAATAAATGGATTGCTTAATTTTAAAACAGGGTGCCAGCTATAAGTAACTGCACCTGTGGCCAGTAAACCGACGCTATAATTTATGCAATCAAGGTCATTGGTCTTAGACGCCTGCACAAAAGGTAAAGACAATACAGTAACTTTTGTGGAAAGTATTGCGGAATTTTTACAGATGCTTTCAATTATTTTTACCGCATAGATAGTTGTTTGTAAAGGTGTGGCAACGGGATTGCTTATAGATGGGTTATTTAAATATGATTGCGGCAACCATACATAATTATCCCCGCCGCCAGCCTGCAATTGCGCCGATGTATTTTTACAGATTGATGTATTTTGGCTGACGGTGAAATTGGGCGGAGGAAATACATTCACCAACACCGAATCTGTTTTTACGCATCCGTTTGTAAAGCTTGATGTAAGATAAAAAACAGTTGTATTTAATATCCCCGAACCGGAAGGATTAATAAGTGTGCTGTCATTAAGATATACTGCCGGCGACCATGCAAAATTATTTCCGCCGGTACCGGTTAGCTTAAAAGGAGTGTTCTTGCAAACCGTAGTATCAGCTCCCGCATCAACAATAAAGGCCGGAATATTGATTGATTTTGCAATGCTGTCTTTACAATTAGCGGCATCTGTTGCTACCAGCTTCACTGTATAATTGCCCGGGCGTGTATAACGGTGAGATGTGCTTTGATTATTGCCAACAGAGCCATCGCCAAAAAACCATTGCCATGAATTAATGGGCAGGGAATTGGTATAAGCTTTAGCAGTGTAGTCAATTCTGTCACAACCATTCAGGCTGTCTTGTATGCCAAGCGAATCAATATTTTTTTTGAAGCTAAGGGATGTAAAAGGTGGTTGAAGATTAAATAAAATTTTGCCAATGCTTCCGGGTGTTGCTCCCCATGGATTGTTACCGGTAACTGTGTTTACTCCATTTTTTCCTGCCGAAAGATTTGGTATAATAAGAGGAGAGAGAGTGGGTTCACTCGTCCAAATTACACCACCACCACCGCCACCACCGGGACCATGATTCGAAGCTTCGGCCTGCACCATATCTGCACCGTTACCACCAATAACATTTATGTTTACCTGGCTGATGAAATTTTGTACTTGCAGCAACACAGTTCCACCGCCGCCGCCGCCGCCTATGCCTTCACTGCATTTCACCAAACTCAATGTGTCTGGTATGCAAACAACTCCATTATTTCCATTAGTCAATATAGATTGATTGTTTCCTTTTATGCTGTTTGCAATAATAATTACAATGCCGCCACCATTACCTCCATCAGGATCGTAACCGCCGTTGGCATTATTAGCATGCCCCGCCCCGGCGCCGCCGCCCATGAATATTCTGTTTTCGGTATTATTGTATACAGGTGCATTACCACCAAAGCCACCATTATCAAAAGGGTTATTGCCGCAGCCTTCAAATTGATAACCGCCTTTGCCGCCTGCGCCGCCATTTGCCCCGCCGCCGCCGCCGGAATTATGCAGCTGGCCGCCGCCGCCGCCGCTTGCATAAGCTCCGCGACCACCTGTTTTACCATAACTTGTTTGTGTAAAGCTTTCCCCTTTTTGGGCTGCCTGGTCATTTGTTTGCGCAGGAGTATCGTAATAATCAGCATTAAAACAAAAGACGCCATCCCTAAGCTTGTTTTTTCCACTGCCACCGGTAAATCCAAGACCTGAAACATCAATTGCATTATTAAGCTCTAAAGTATTCTGTACTATTAAAGCTGCTACACCGCCGGTTTTTCCATTCCATGGCTTGCACGTAAGAGTTGATGTGATATTGGCATTGACGTAATAGGGCACCCGTATTAACTGCACTTGTCCCTCGGGAACATTAAAGGAGTGTATGGGAATGTTTGCAAGAAAAATATCATTGCCTGTTTTTTGCTTTACATAATTTATTTCGTAATACCCTGCGCTTCTGTAGCCGAGAATTTTTCCGAAAGAAGCTGAATTGCCGGTATCAATAATTGCGCCCTTCATTTGAATAAGCAAAACTGTATCTCCGGTTTTATAGGCAGATGCGTCAGAAACGGTGAGCTTGTTATTACAGGCATCATAATTCAATACTTCTGCATAGGCATTGATTATATTTCCTATATTACTTACCTGCGCAAAATTGCCGGTAATAAAAAGAGAAGAAATAAAAATTAAAATAATAATTCGGGTCATATAGCAGGGATATTGAATATTTCAGCACGATTTAATTCTAGGTTATTTACAATAAAGCTAACTAAAATATAAACACGGAGCAAAAAAGTTTGTAGTTTATAGTTTGTAGTTTGTCCGCAGGATGCTGCGCCATACTTTAAAGGTTGACCTCCAACCTCCAACTTTAAACCTCCACTATTTTTCGGGCAGCAGCACTGCTTTAATATAGTTCTGCATGTTGAAATATTTTTTGGCTGCAGTCTGTATATCCTGTGTTGTTAATGCGTCAACTTTTTGTACATACGTAAGCATCCATTCGGGGTCTTCTTTTTCAATCCATGTATTAGTAAGCCTGTCGAGCCAGTACTCATTTTGTTTAAGAGCATCTTTATGATGTTCTTTCAGTGTTTCTTTTACTTTATCAAGGTCTTTCTGCTCAATACCTTTTTCCTTTGCAGTGCGAATAATAGTAAAGAGTGCTGCACTTAATGTATCAACATTTTGAGGTCCGCAGGGAAAACTAATATTTATGCTGTAGTGGTTATAGGGTCTTTTAATAAGCGCACCATTCATGCCGCCCCCATAAATACCGCTCATCTCTTCACGCAGTTGCTCAATAATTTTTATATTTAATACATCGGTTAATACCCGAAGCCTTAGTGCTTCATCCTGACTATATTCAGCCTCACCCGTAAAAATAATATTTACAAGGCTCTTTGGTTCACTTCCTTTAATGATTGTTTTTTCCACCACACCTGTTACAGGTCTCATGCCTACATCGGTAAATTTATTTTCTTCAGGTGTTGCAGGCAGGCTGCCAAGATAAGTTGCCAGTAAGGGTATTACTTTGCTTGTATCAATATTCCCTGCGAATGTGAAGTGCATTCCATAAGCATTACCGTATAATTTTTTGTAGATTGAAAATGCTCTGTCAAGCTTTATTTTATCATAGTCGCCTGCATCAGGTATACCACCTGCCCATGGATTATTTTTAAATTCAATTTTAGTAACCGTATCGCTAAAATAATTAAATGGATTGGCTTTAATATTTTGTGTAAAAGATTTTTGCGTAGTTATATAACTCTGAAATAATGTTTCCTCTTTTTTTGGCTGAGTAAAATAGAGATGAACTAATTGCAGTAATGTTTCAAAATCTTTTACACTACTGTTTCCCTGTATTCCTTCATCATCGGGATTAAGATAGGGTTGGGCGCTCACCGTTTTACCTGCAAGAAATTTTCGCAGGTCTGTTGGTGATAAATCTTTCACTCCCATTGCCTGAATTATTTGTGCAGCGTTCTCTGCATTTTCTTTATCGGCAATATTAAAATTATGTGTGCCGCCCCACCGCCAGGCATCCATTTGTATTTCATCATTTTTAAAATCGGTTGGCTTAAGTGTTATGGTAATGCCGTTGCCTAATGTTAGATTAATTGTTCCCAGGGCTGCATTTGCTGTTTCTTCTGTTATTTTTCCCGGTGAAGGAATTTTTTCTAATAAAGAAGTGGCAATTGATTTTTCTTTATATGGCTTTACAGATAATTGTTGTGCAGCAGTTACAAAATTTAAAAGCTGCTGGTTAGATGGCAATTTAACTGAATCAGATTGAGGAGCAGTAAGCAATACAAACTTGCCCTGACCGGTTTCCATTTTTGCTGCTAATGCATTTACCTCTTGTAATGTAATGCCGGGAAGTATTTGCTGAATAAATGCATAACGGTTTGCAATGCCCGGGATGGGCGAGGCATCAAGAAAGTTAGAAATGTACGCTTCCACAAAATTGTACGATTCTGTTTTGTCTTTATCTCTGAATGCACGTTCGGTTTCATTCAGCAAATCACTCTTAGCTCTCTCAAGCTCTGTTTGCAGAAAGCCGAATTTCTTTACACTTTCTGTTGTTGCAAGTAAAGAATCAACTGCATCTTTTACTGGCTTATCACCCAGAACTGCAAACGATGTAAATGCTCTATGCCCGCGAAGAAAAGGGCTGAAACCGGCGCTGGCATAAGCAAATGGAGGATTTGCCTGTTGTGTTAGCTCACTCAGGCGTTGCCCAATGATAGAGCTAAATAAATCTTCCACAATTGATTGCCTGTAATCTCCCCATGTTTTCAAAGGCTTTTCTTTTTCTATATAATTTATTACCTCTAAAATTTTGTTGGTAGCTTCTTTATCCGTGAGCACCATTGCTTCGCTAACTGTTCTGTTTGCAATGGGAGTAAATGCGGGTCTTTCAGATTCGGCGGCAGGATTTTGAAGACTGTTGAAATGTTTTATTATTTCCTGTTCGGCAATTGCAGGGTCTATATCACCTACAACAATTACGGCCATCAAATCCGGACGATACCATGTTTTATAAAAACTGGCAAGTGTTTCGGGTTTAAAATTTTTCAATGTATCATCAATGCCAATGGGCAGGCGCTCTGCATATTTAGAGCCATTTAATAATTTCGGAAAATATTTATTTCGCATTCTTTCATTAGCTCCTTTGCCAAGACGTGATTCTTCGAGCACTACGCCTCTTTCTTTTTGTATTTCAGAAGTATCAAGCAATGAATTGGCAGCCCAATCTTCGAGTATAGTAAATCCTTTTTCAACTTTAGCAGTATCTTCTGTGGGGATGGGAAGAATATAAACCGTTTCATCAAAGCCGGTATAAGCATTCAAATCAGCGCCAAATTGCACACCAATAGATTGCAGGTAACTTACCAATTCATTTTTTGGAAAATGGGTTGAGCCATTGAAGTTCATGTGCTCCATAAAGTGCGCCAAACCCTGCTGACTGTTCTCTTCCAATATAGAGCCAACGTTAACCGCTAAGCGCAGCTCAGCTTTGTTTTCAGGTTTTTCATTTTTACGAATATAATAGGTTAACCCGTTAGGTAATTTACCAATTTTTACATTGGCATCTGCAGGCAATGGATCATCAAGATTAAACTGCGAAAAGCTTAGCTCACTAATAAGTAAAGTAATCAGGAGTAATAAAGAACGATAGGGAAGACAGGGGCTTTGTTTCATACGAGTTGATTTGAATTACAAATATAGTTTTTTTGAAATCGGTATTTAGTGGGAGTAAGGAGGTAGTTAGTAGGGACCTCCAACTTCCAACTTCCAACTTCTTAGTAAACCCCTGTGTAATTATGCGGCGTAATTTTTTTTAGTTCTTTTTTTAGTTTGGAGCTGATGTTTAACCCGTCAATAAAAGCATGTATTTTATTTTTATCAAGAGTATGATTGCCGCGTGATAAGTCTTTCAAAGCTTCATAAGCATTCGGAAAATTTTCTCTTCGTAAAATGGTTTGAATAGCTTCGGAAATAACAGCCCAGTTATTTTCAAGGTCATCTTTTATTTTGGATTCATTCAAAATTAATTTGCTTAAACCTTTTTCAATTGATCTGATTGAGATTAAGGTATGCGCTACGGGAATTCCGATGTTTCTCAGAGCAGTTGAATCAGTAAGGTCTCTTTGCAAACGGCTAATGGGCAATTTATTTGCAAGATGCTGCAGCAATGCATTTGCCACACCCAGGTTGCCTTCTGCATTTTCAAAATCAACAGGATTTACTTTATGCGGCATGGCTGAAGAACCCACTTCTTCTTTTTTTATTTTTTGTTTGAAATAATCCATGCTTATATACATCCAAAAGTCGCGGCACAGGTCAATGAGAATATTATTAATACGCCTGATGTTATCAAAATGCGCAGCAAGATTATCGTAATGCTCTATTTGTGTAGTAAACTGTAACCTTTGCAGCCCAAGAGTTTCTTCTATAAATTCATTGGCAAGCTTTATCCAGTTTTTATCAGGGAATGAAACTTTATGCGCATTAAAATTTCCTGTGGCGCCTCCAAATTTTGCTGAATACGGAATCTGTGAAAATAGCTGCACTTGGTTATTGAGACGTTCTTTAAAAACCATTATCTCTTTTCCAAGCTTAGTTGCAGATGCAGGCTGGCCGTGCGTTCTTGCAAGCATGGTTACTTCTTTCCATTGCGTAGCAAAATTCTGAAGAGCATTTTGCAGATTAATTATCGCAGGCAGATATTCATGCTCCATGCAATGTTTCCAGCTTAGTGGTATGGCGGTATTATTTACATCCTGAGAAGTGAGACCAAAATGAATCCATTCTTTTATATCTGCTGCTCCCGTTTTCTCTATTTGCTGCTTTAAAAAATATTCTACTGCTTTTACATCGTGATTGGTGATGGCTTCTATTTGCTTTATTTGCTGTGCATCATCTAAACTAAAATTCTCACAGAGCTCTTTTAATTGCTGACGAATTTTTAGAGGCACAGAAAAAAACTTTTTATCAGCCAGAAATAAAAAATATTCAACTTCAACGAATAACCTGTATTTCATTAAAGCGTATTCTGAAAAATATTCAGTGAGATGCGCCACCTGTTTGCGATAGCGGCCGTCAATGGGTGAAATGGCAGTAAGTGAATTTAATTCCATGCGCAAACAGTTGACGGTTTACTGTTGGTTGCCAACTTCTTATTTGAAGTTTCCGAACTCATGTATCAAATTTACCACTTCTAAATTTTGCAGAACTTATTTTATTTGACTAACGGCTCATTTAAGGTTGGCTAAAAGCATGATGCTAATTTATAAAATTCAATTAATGAAAATTTTATTCGGGGAGCGTTAGTACAAGTAGAATTATTCTGGAGCCAGAAATCTGCGCCATCCAATGAATCATTAAATACAGGGCTATTGATTGTTATTTCTATCTTGTCCCATTTGCCAAGGTTACCGTTACTTGTAGATGTAACATTTACAGTTTCTGTTACAATAGGACCTGTTGCAGTTTCTGTACGGTGTTTATATCTCAACTTCCATGACCAGGGGGAGCATTCCGCCGTAGTAGGATTATAAAAATTTATTACCATGTTTATGCAAGTACCAAAAGGAATACTCACATTGCTTACGTTAAAATGTAATTTTTGGTGATCAGTTGTATTACCTATATCCCTCAAAAAGCGACCTTGCGTTGATGAGGAGGATGTATCCTGGCTCCAATATCCTTTGGTAAGCTCAATATCAAGTAAGTCAGTTGAATCAGGTTCTAAATTTATTTGATAGCTCTCAGGAAAAATATTCCAGCCAACATCATATTTACTTTGATTTTTAAATTGAGTATATGGTCCTCCCTGCGCTGCACACGCATCCGTCACTGTGTTATAAGCACCCCGTGTATTTCTGCCGCCTGTGGTTGCAATGCAATGTGTTCTGGTTAATCCATGACCATTATGACAGCCTCCCGAGCCTGTAGTGTCATACAGATAATCAGTTGATGCTTTTAGCAAACCACAACTGGAGTAGTATGCCCCTGAAGCTGCATCAAGCCCCTTTCTTAAAACGCAAAACGCCGTAGCTGGATTAGCGGAAGTATAGCTGTTTACATGCCTGTTGAAGAAATCAAAGACCTTTTGATTTTCTACTCTTAAGCTACCGTCTTCTTTCTGTATCTGATTTTTTTTAATCATCCACATATCCAAACCACTATGCAGGGCGCTTGCTGCAATAGCAAACAAAATGTAAGGGTCATTAACATCAGCAGTATCCGGAAAATCTAGTTCATCGCGAATTAAAACATCACTGCGAAGTCTTTTTAATGAATCAAAATTATACTTGAATTGTGTTTCATAATTTTGATCATACCAGTGCCCCATATTGGTAGCTTTTCTCCATATTGCTCTGCCATTGGTACCTTCTAAACTATTTGCTTTTTTAAAGAGGCTTTTGCTGGTGGATGAAAAGGGATTAGGACCTCCCTGCAGGCTGCTGTCTATATCGTAATCATAATTGCTGCCATTAGGTTTATAACCCCAAAGTTTATCCGTGATACCTGTATTAACCAATAAATGTAAATTGGGCAGCGAATCAACGTAATTTTGATGATTCATTTCTGTGTACATTATTTGCCACCAGCTTTTCATTTTCTCCTGCCACACGCTGTCACTAAGTTTATATTTATTTAAACATGGTGTGCCTTTGTAAGGAGTAATATCTCCCGTGGTTCCCTCGCATGATTGAAGGAACAACACTTTATTCGCATAGCTTTGTTTACTCATGTGGTGCAAAACGTCACGCAACATTTGCAAATAATAAGTCTCGTATATACTACGTCCTGTAGATTTCACTATTTGATTAGCATTTCCTATTCCCAAATAGTCAGGGTAATATTCATTGCCTCCGGTTGAAAATCTATCTACGCCTCTTGAATGTAACCAATAAAGTTGGTTATCATCATCTGTGGTATCACAGTTTTTCCCAGGATTCGTTCCAATCGCACTTGAAGGTCCGACCCAGACCATCACACCTATCAAAAGCCCACTATCAGCAATCACGGATAAGAAATTATCCAGTTTGTTCCACTTATAACTTGCACTTGTATCATGATAATAAGAGTTCCTACATTACCTGTATCATAAGCTGGTCCTATATCTTGAAGTGCTGACCATGAGATTGCTACTAACACACCCTTTGGGTGGAGAGATTGCTTTATTAATGATATTTGCTGAGCAAATGTGCCGGCAGCAGTTGGATTTACGAGGTAATACCAAATTCCTCTGGAAGATGTGTCGCTTTGTGCTCTTGCAGTGTATGATAAAACAAATAAAAGCGAAATGATGAAGGTGAAAACTTTTCGCATACAATTTATTTTAAAGGTTGAACGGAAGAATTCTTATATGTAAACCTGTCAGGTTCAAGAACCTGACAGGTGTTATCGCTCTTTATTTTGCCCAAATAACTTTTTTTCTTTCAATAATTTGTCCTTCTTTTTCAAGCACAACTAAGTAAAGCCCGGCTAATTGCTGGCTCATCGAAAAACTCATAGGTATATTGGGTTGTAGCGATTTCCTTGCTACTTCTACTCCATTGGCATTATAAAGAATAACTTCATATTTATCGCTTCTGTTAAAGTCAACTTTATTGAACAAAACATCAATACGTTTCACTTCCAGATTTAAAAAGGC
>JBBRBB010000024.1:0-60869 GCA_038206235.1 Chitinophagales bacterium | reverse complement strand
TGATAATTGTTTGTTACCATTGTTATCAACCATTTCCAGCATATAAAATATATACTTATTTTGAAGGGTTGATTTGTCTGTATAGCTATATGCATTCTGCGAATCGTTAGGTTTAATTCTCGAAATTTCTGAGAAGTTATCCCCATCCAAACTGCGTTGTACAGAGAAATAAGAAACATCTTTATTCTCTTGCGTTTTCCAGTTGATGAAAGAATTATTTTCTAACGTTGTAACATTGAAATCGTGTAAACCTGCGGCCAGCGCAGCCGTTACATTAATAGTTCCTTTCATTGTTGTAGGATGAATATTGCAACGATATTTGTAAGTACCGGCTATGGTAACCTGTATGCCAAATCTTTTGTTGACTGAGTTAATAGGAGCATCCCAGGGCGTAGCTCCTACAGGTATTATTGTTGAAGAAGTTGTATGCCCGCCATTTTTCCAAATCCATACAATAGTATCTCCTATTACGGCATTTATCGTTTTAGGAGCAAATTGAAAGTTTGAAACTCTTACAACATGTATGGTTGCGAATGTTGCGGTTACACTGCCCAATATAAAAGCAGCAAAGAGGAATGTTTTTTTCATAAAATAAATTTTGTTTTAGATTAAAAAATTTTAAGACAGATGAGATAAAATTTTGTTTTGATTAATTAACAGTGCTAAGATAAACTTTGCTTTTTAAAAAAGGGTTGCCTTGAATAAAAAAATTCATAGCCTGCTGACAGAAATAAGTTTTAATTACACGGCTATATCAAATGCTGGATGTTAGTGATATAAAACCAAATGCCTCTTTAAAATAATCAGAGGCATTTAACATTGATGCGTAACAAGAAATTAAATAGTATTATCCATTATCTGAAAATAACCGTATGTTTTTCTGTTATAGCGCCAAGCTTACATTCCAAATAATAAGTACCCGGTGTTAAAGTTCCCAGGTGAAAATGGCCATTATTAAGTCCTTTTACTGCTGTCATTTCTGTTTGCTTAATAACCTGCCCTTTTGAATCGTATAACTTCACCACCATGCTGCCCTCTGCATCAGCATTAAATTGCATCATCAAATGTCCCGGGCTGTTTATAGGATTTGGGCTCAGGCTTGTTATTAATTTTGTACTTGCGCCTTCCTGGGTAAACATTTTTATATCTGATAATTCCTTGTTCTTATTTTTATCAACCATTTCAAGCATATAATATACATATTTGTTTTGAATGTTTTCAATTTTATCTGTGTAGCTGTAAGATTGAGAAACGCTGTTTGGTTGAATTCTTGCAATTTCCGAAAAATTATTATTATCAAAACTGCGTTGTAGAGAATAATATGAAATATCGTTATCCTGTTTTGTTTTCCAGCTTATAAAGGCATTGTTTGCAGATGCAATTACGTTAAAATCATATAATCCTGCAGCAAGCGGAGCTGATACATTAATACTGCCCAGCATTCCAAAAGATGCATGTGGCGTGCATTTATAATTATAAGTGCCTGCTACTGTAACCCGTATGCCATATCTCCTGTGTGTTGTATTAATAAGCATATCCCACGGATTGGCTCCTGTAGGTATTGTAGTCGATGTAGTAGTATGATTACCATTCTTCCAAATCCATACAATTGTATCTCCAATCACAGCATTGGTTGTTGCAGGAGTAAATTGATAATTAGATACCTTAATAATGTGAACTGTTGCAAATGCCCCGCTTACGCTGCTAAATATTATTGCAGCCAGAAGTAATTTTTTTTTCATAATTTTTGTTCTGATTGAGAATATAAAGAATTGAGAATATAAAGATAGGTGATATATTTTAAAAATAAAATGGGTTAATTAGACTGCTAAATAAAACCTTTCCTTTTAAAAAAAGGGTGGCCTTCAATAAAAAAATTTCGTAGCTAATTTGATAGAATAAGTTTTAATTCCAGCAGTCAAAACAAATAAATCAACGAAATCACGAACGGGAAAATAAGTCAGGTATACATTTTCTAAATCTCAAATATTCCATTACTTTTGCCGCCCCAAAGTTTTGGGAGTCTCGTCTCGATTTAATCGGGACGGAACGTTATCACCAAAAAACAAAATACATGGCAAAAGAAATCACAGGATTTGTGAAGCTGCAGGTAAAAGGCGGACAAGCCAATCCTGCACCCCCCGTAGGCCCAGCGCTTGGCAGCAAGGGTTTAAACATTATGGAGTTTTGCAAACAGTTTAATGCAAGAACACAGGATAAAGCGGGGAAAACGCTTCCCGTATTAATCACTGTTTATTCAGACAAGTCATTCGACTTTGTAATTAAAACTGCTCCCGCCGCTATTCAGCTTTTGGAAGCTGCAAAAATTCAAAAAGGTTCTAAGGAAAGTAACCGCGATAAACCTGGTAAAGTAACCTGGGCACAGGTTGAAGCTATTGCTAAAGACAAGATGCCCGACCTCAATTGCTTTACTATTGAAAGCGCTATGAAAATGATTGCAGGCACTGCACGCAGCATGGGTATCACTATAGAAGGCGCTGCTCCCTGGAATAATTAATACTCACCTGTCTGCCAACAGGCAGGCCTTAAAACTTATTTTTGAAATGGCACTTACCAAAAAAAGAAAAGCCGCAGAAGCCAAGATTGATAAATCAAAACCCTATTCATTAAAGGAAGCCTCAACGCTGGTAAAAGATATAAATATTACCAAATTCGATTCTTCTGTTGATTTACATATAAGACTTGGGGTTGATCCTAAAAAAGCCGACCAGCAGGTTCGCGGCACCGTTACATTACCGCATGGCACCGGCAAAACCAAGCGTGTATTGGTTTTATGCACGCCAGATAAAGAGGCCGACGCAAAAGCAGCAGGTGCAGATTTTGTGGGGCTTGATGAATTTGTTCAAAAAATCGAGGGCGGTTGGACTGATGTTGACGTTATCATCGCAACGCCATCTGTAATGCCAAAAATTGGTAAGCTCGGTAAAATATTAGGTCCCCGCAATCTGATGCCCAATCCGAAAACAGGAACAGTTACAAATGATGTAGCAGCCGCAGTAAATGAAGTGAAAGGCGGTAAGATTGCTTTTAAGGTTGATAAGGCAGGAATAGTACATGCCTCAATCGGCAGGGTATCTTTCACTCCGGAAAAAATTGCAGCAAACAGCCAGGAGCTTATTAATACTATTATCAAGCTAAAGCCATCTTCTGCAAAAGGAATTTATTTAAGAGGCCTTAGCATGGCAAGCAGCATGAGCCCGGGAATTTTAATTGATACAAAATCGGTTCATTAAAACCCTCCTAACCTCCCTGAAGGGAGGGACTAAAAAGGGATTTCAAAATTATCAGTAAAAATAATTGAAATGACGAAAGATAAAAAACATGAAGTAATCGAAGTTCTCAAAGAGAAGTTCAATCAATATAATAATTTCTACGTAACGAATACAAATGCGTTAAGTGTGGCACAGATAACAAAGCTGAGACGTATTTGTTTCAACAAGCAGGTGGAAATGAAAGTTGCTAAAAACACTTTAATACGCAAGGCGCTTGAATCAATAGACAGCGAAAAGTATTCGGGTGTATACGACAGCCTGCATGGTGTTACAGCTTTAATGTTCAGCGAAAATGCAAAAGAGCCTGCACTCATCATCACCAGCTTTCGTAAAGAGACTAACACGGAAAAGCCCGTATTGAAAGCAGCGTATATTGACAGTGATATATTTATTGGTAACGACCAATTAGAAACACTAAAAAGCCTTAAAAGCAAGCACGATTTAATTGGTGAGATTATTAGTTTATTACAATCACCTGCAAAAAATGTTATCAGTGCATTGAATGCAGGAAACAAGTTGGCAGGTATTATAAAAGCGCTGGAACAAAGAGTAAATTAAGTTGATTTAGTTGATAAGTTGAAAGGTTTTTATCAATCAACTGAATCAACCTTTCAACCATTCAACATATTATCCACGCCTGAAGGATAAATTAAAATAAAAGGCACCCAAGTCTTAGGGTTTAAGTTAAGACAAATTTTTTTAAACACTCCGCCGGAGTCTCGCCTTAGGCGAGAGCAATGAAGGCGGAAAAAATTTGAAACATTATGGCAGACTTAAAAACATTCGCAGAACAACTGGTTAACTTAACTGTAAAAGAAGTTAACGAATTAGCTAAAATTTTAAAAGAAGAGTATGGCATTGAGCCTGCTGCTGCAGCCGTGGCTGTTAGCGGTGCTGCTGCTGCCGGCGGTGGTGATGCTGCACCGGCTGCTGAAGAAAAAACCGCATTCGATGTTATTTTACAAGCCAGTGGTGCAAACAAACTGCAGGTAGTTAAGATTGTAAAAGACTTAACGGGACTTGGTTTGAAAGAAGCAAAAGATTTAGTTGACGGCGCTCCCAAACCAATTAAAGAAGGAATAGCAAAAGCCGAAGCTGATGAGATTGCCACCAAGCTGAAAGATGCAGGAGCAGAAGTTGAGATTAAATAAAATCAACTTTAAAAATGTACAAAGAAAAACCCGCCAATTTCAGCGGGTTTTTCTTTCTTGTTTTTTTACACATGAATCATCTGCTTAAAATCATTGTTTTTGTATCTGCAATTTTTCCATCAATTACAAGGCTGTACAAATATTGCCCTGCAGGCAAAGTGCTTCCATGAATAATGAGTACTGAATTGCCTTTTGAATTTATAGTGTACAACTGTAATTGCTTTCCATCCTGCGTAGAAATAATTAGCTGTGCTGCTTTTGCAGTTGAAGGAACTGTACACTGAATTCTGGTATCTGCATTAAAAGGATTAGGAGTGTTTTGGCTAAGCGAAGCCGCAACAACTGTTGAATTAGAAATATTCTTTCCTGTTAGTGTTTGCACCATTTGCTTTAATTCAGAAATTTCCTGTTGCAATTGTTCATTTACCTGCTGCTGTTTATCAATCACCTGCTGCTGCTCCTGCATGCCTTTAATTATAATAGGTATAAGCTCTGTATAGTTCACTGCTTTGAAATCAATCGTCTCTGATTTTTTTTGAGTAGCTGTTGAATTTTGTGATTCTGTTGCTGCATTTTTTGGATCTATTGCTTCATTCTGAGACGTCCTTATTTCGTATTTGCTTGCTTTAACCAGGTTAGGTAATACTTTTTCCACATCCTCGGCAATAAGGCCAAAACGATTACCTTTTGGTAAATTCATCATTTTATAATTACCATCCTGGCGATATTGATATTGTTTTGGCTGCAATTGATTTATTATAGTTATTGCGCCTGAAACATCCTTTATATTCTGCTTGAGCTTTTGGTCTGAAGGAAGATAGCTGCCCGTAGTATATACATCACCATCAAAATATCCTGCATACAAACTTGAATTACCTGTTTTGCCATATACGCCAATATAATTAGCTGAATAGCCGGAAACACCTGACCCATCTATGCAATAACCTGTTACCCCAGTACCAATTCCTCCGCAATAGCCATATGTACCATTGCTGCCAGATCCTCCCGGGCTATACCCATAAACGCCGTTGGCAGTTCCGCTGCCGTTAGCACCATACAAGCCAATTCCACTACTGCTATATCCATACAATCCTTGCCCTGTACCGGAAGTTGAACTATAAATAGTGGCGGTGCTGCTGCTGGTGCTTGTTTTAGAAACGTAAATTCCATAACCAACACCTGATTTGGTGGACTGAAGAATATACCCATCTGCAGGGTCAGTAACATTAAGGCCGCTTAATGAGCCTGAATTTACAGTTAAAGCATAACCTGAAGTGGTATTGCTGCTTCCAATACCTACTCTTCCATCAGCATTTGCATATACTGCAGGTATCGCACTTCCGCTGTGGCTGCCAAGCCATGTAGAGCCGCCATAATAATTAAGATATAATCCACTGCCAGCACCATTGTACCGTGCCTGGATTACATTATAATCAAGCACCATATTAGAGCTTGAGTTAATGCCTAACATTACGTAACCGGGAGAGGTAAGGCTTGCGACACTTGTTCCCACAACTGCCAATCTGGGAGCAGAGCCGGGCGTAAGACTTCCGAGATTGAGATTTCCCCCGGTGGTGAGCCGCATACGTTCTACATTGAAGGTGCGAAAGGTGAGCCCCTTACTATCAATAGTTCCCACAAAATTACTGTCAGCGTTTGTGCCACTGTTTCCTTTAATGTGCCAGTCCTGAGCAGATGAAGTGTAAATGTTTCCCGTGATAATTGTTGCTGCAATCAGCAGCGTTGTTGAGATTTTTTTCATGATTGAGATTTTTGAAGTGAATAAATAAAAAATATTATAACAAGAGAAATAAAACAAGCCAGCGGTAAGAGATTTAGTTCTCATGAGTTTATGTTTTAATAAGAGTAAGCTGAATAAATTAATCCAGCTCTTTTTTGCGAAAGATGTTTTTTCTTGATAGGCGAGCAAGCGCAATTATTTTGCTGCGCAAAAAATTAAGCGCTGATTCTTCATAAGGTTAATACTGTATGAGAAGTAAGACTGTAAAATTATTACACTAATTAAAAAAAACAAATTAATATCAAAAAATTTTTTGAGGAATTTTTTAGTTTGATTGAATTTGCATTTCAAAGCTTTTGCGATATGGATTGCTTCGCCAAGCGTTGTGCGTCCGCGCAATAAAACAGCAAGGGTAACGGCGGGATTATAATGTGCACCGGATAAGTGTGCACCGGCAAAAATCATAGTCATAAGAATAGAGCCGATAGCAAGCGGTGCAAAATCTCCTTTGCCGCCAATAACTACAAGCCCAACCGTTAATACAAGAAAAAAGGTACCGATGAATTCAGTTATATACTTTCGCATAACAATAGGTTTTAGGTAAAAAATGAAGTGAACGCTAAAGTAATCAGTTGAAAAATATTTTAAAAAATAGTTTATCTACCTTTTTTTAACTGGCTGTTATTTTATTTTATTAAGCAATCTATTTACTAAAAATCTGTTCTTTGTTTATTGCAGCTATCAAAATAAATTACGCTTCAAAATTATTGTGCTCATATTACTGTAAAAAAGTAAACACTAAATCCAAAACAATTCTTTACACTCATGGATTTCTTTTTTTTATTTTCTGTGCTCATTACACTCGCTGCAATAATCTCTTATATAAATGTGCGATTGTTCAAATTGCCAGCAGGAATTATGCTGATGCTTATGGGCACCTTAATCGCAGTAATATTGATTATTGCAGGAAATATATCTGACGCATTCACTGAAACAATTAAGCAAAGCCTCTCAATGCTTAACTTCTCAGAGTTTCTGTTAGGAATACTTTTAAGCTTCTTATTATTTGCAGGCTCACTCCATATAAATTACAAAGCCCTAAAATATTACGGGAAAATTATTTTCACATTTGCCACCATGGGCACCTTACTCTCCACTTTTTTAATGGGCACTGCGGTTTATTATTTGTTACAGCTTTTTCAAATCCATGTTTCTTTTATAAGCTGTTTATTATTTGGCGCATTGATTTCTCCCACTGACCCTGTCGCTGTGCTAAGCATCATACGTAAAACAAATATTCCAAAATCGGTTGAAATAAAAATTACCGGGGAATCATTATTTAATGATGGCATTGGCGTAGTTATTTTTGCAACCATATTAGAAGCATCGTCTAAAGGAATTGACAATTTACACCTATCATCTGTACTCATTTTGTTTTTGCGGGAAGCCGTTGGCGGAATCATTGCCGGTTTACTAATTGGATATACCGGCTACAGAATGATGAAATCAATAAATCATTTTCAAACGGAAATTTTAATAACGCTTGCAATGGTTATGGGCGGCTACAGCCTGTGCCATTACCTGCATGTTTCCGGTCCGCTTGCAATGGTTGTGGCGGGAATCTTTACAGGAAACAAAGCAAAGAAAGAAGCCATGAGCGATACTACAAGAGACTACATTGAAAAGTTTTGGGAAGTAACCGATGAAGTATTAAATGCTGTTCTTTTCATATTAATCGGGCTTCAACTGGTAGTAGTTCGTTTTAGTTTAACCGCTTTTATTTTAGGAATCATTTCAGCTTTGCTGCTTGTAATAGTACGTTTCATTTCATTATGGCTGCCTTCAAAATTATTTCGTTTTAAAAATAAGATGGAAAACAAAACCATTGAAATAATGACCTGGGGCGGCTTACGGGGCGGTATCTCTATTGCGCTGGCCTTGTCGCTGCCCAATGATGATTACAAAAATATTTTTGTGGGCATTACTTTTACAGTAGTGCTTTTTTCCATTTTAGTTCAGGGTTTCACGATAGAAAGGTTTATAAAATTTGTGAGGAAATAAATTCTTCTTACACTTTTATTCCAATCCTTGCTTCTGGAAAGCGCTTATATCATAATAAATATCAACGCCACCATAATCAGGACAGAAATGTTTTTCCTGCAAATCGTCCCAGCCACTATCAGTCTTGGGAATTTTTATTTTGTAAATTCCTTTTTGGAATATAAGATTTCCTGCAAATAAATTTCGATAAAATTTTTCTTTGCCGCCTGAAAGCGAGGGAGGAAATTCTATAACCATCGCTTCTTTAGAAGAATGATTCGCTCTTACGATTTCAAGCTGTTGCACTCTGTCAAAATCTTTATACCCTTCATAGAAACGAATGGTGATACTGTCGCCGCACATTAATACATTTAAAAGTATTTTACTGTTTGCGGGCCGGGCCGGTGTGAATGTATAATTCTTATTATTCACTGTTATCAGCTTGCCCGAAGAATCTGTAAGTGTGAAAGAATAAAAATAACCCGGCCATTGAGATGAAGCAAAAACAGGAGTAAATAAGAAAATAAACAGAAATTTCATAGTCGCATTTTTAATAAGGCAGTCATTTTTTATTACGATGATGCGGGCAATTGCATGAATAACCGCGCATTCGCATAAAACAAGAATTTACACTGCCAATGTTATTTAATTTATAGCTGCAGCAGCAAGTATTTTAGCTATCATAAAATTCATGCTCCCCTGATTTATTTCTCTTACTCCTTTTCATTCTTTTTATCAAACTCATTCGGCCAATCAGCAGCAATCTGTTTTATTTTAGCAGAAACGGAATGTTCTAATTGTTCCTTATAAGACTTCATAGCATTTGCAATATTTTCATCTGCAAGAGCTAAAATTTCTGCGGCAAGTATTCCTGCATTCTTTGCAGCATTCAGAGCAACCGTTGCAACAGGAACACCATTCGGCATTTGCAGAATTGACAAAATAGAATCCCATCCATCAAGTGAGTTGGAAGATTTTATAGGTACGCCGATAACAGGCAAGGTCGTAACAGATGCAATCATTCCAGGTAAGTGTGCAGCGCCACCGGCTCCTGCAATAATTATTTTGAGTCCGCGTGTTTTTGCTGAGCGTGCATACTCAATCATTCGCATGGGTGTGCGGTGTGCAGATACTATAGTTAATTCAAAGGGTATATTAAAGGTGCGCAGCACTTCAGCAGCCTCTTGCATAATTTTCAAATCTCTGTCGCTGCCCATGATGATGCCAACAAGAGGAGTTTGTAGTTTGTGGTTTGTAGTTTGTGGTTCAGGCATCCTTATCGGTTTTTAAATTTCTGACCTTTTATTAGCGACTTATTCAAATATGCAATAAACGAAGTTATCATTTTAGTAAGTTCATCAGATTTCAAATACAAATCATCAAAGATTTCTTTTGATATATAACAAACATCAAAAGCTCTGTATAGCTGAGATTTTAATTCACCCGTTTCGCCCTTTGCAATACTCAAAAAATTAATAAATTCAAGCCTGCTCCTCTTTCAAACCCTTCAGCAATATTATCCATAATTGCACCAGATGAGCCTCTCATTTGATCTTCAATCTAAAGTCACTTTTAAGAGGTTCTTTAAAAGTAAGCTGATAAATTTCTTTTGCAAGCCTCCTGGCTTTTTGCCATATCTCAAGGTCCTCAAATTTTTGTATAGTAGCCATTCATAATATTTTTGAGGACATAAAACTACAAACCACAAACTACAAACTACAAACTCTTAGTGTTCTTTTAATCTTATGCGCATCTTCAATAAGTTGAAGCCTTTCATTCCCTAAAATTGTAACATGCCCCATCTTTCTTCCCGGCTTTGTAATTTTCTTTCCATATAAATGCACAAACGCATTTTTCATTTTTAAAACATTATGTAAGCCTTCATATTTTGCTATACCGGAAAAACCTTGTGCTCCAATTAAATTTACGATACAGGATGGCATGATTGATTTTGCATTTCCTAAAGGATAGTTGAGCATAATTCTCCAAAGCATATCATACTGGCTGCAATAATTTGCCTCCATAGTGTGATGCCCGCTGTTATGAACACGAGGCGCAGTTTCGTTTACAAGCACTTCATCATTTTCATCTATAAACATCTCTACTGCAAACAAGCCGGGAGTTTTAAATGCTTTCACTAATTTCAATGCTATAGTTTCAGCTTTGTGTAAAACTCCTTCGCTAATATCTGCGGGACTAATTTGATAATCGAGCAAATTCAAAACCGGATCAACCACCATTTCTGCCGGAGGATAAATTGCTGTTTCCCCCTGAGCATTTATTGCAACAATTAATGCAATTTCTTTTTTAATGCGTACCAGCTTTTCAAGAACAGAAGGAGCATCGAAACCTTTATTAATTTCAGATGCATCTTTAAGCAACTGTACTCCTCTTCCATCATAACCTCCCTGCCCTATCTTATGGACTGCAGGTAAAAAATTTTCATATTGTTTTAATTCTGAAATACTTTGTGTGATGATGAAATTTGATGTTAGGATTTGATGTTGCCTGTAAAATTCTTTTTGTGAAATTTTATTCCGGATGATTTTAATAGCCGAAGGATTAGGATAAACTTTTACTCCTTCATCTTCTAATCTTTCAAGCGCTTCCACATTTACTGATTCAATCTCTATGGTAAGCGCATCAACTTGTTTTCCGAAATTATAAACCGTTTCAAAATCTTTTATATCCCCTTTTATAAAATGGTGACATAAATGAGCAGCTGGGCAATCCTTATCATTTTCCAGCACATAAGTTTCCACAATATAATTTGCCGCAGCCTGCAATAACATTCTGCCCAATTGACCTCCGCCAAGAATGCCAACTTTCATAATTTGAAACTTGCAGCGAAGATAAAGAGCCATCTGTTGGCTAAAGAAAACAATAAAGAAAATGCAGCAAACAAATAAAACCGCTTCACGATAAACGCGAAAGAATAAACTATAAATGACCTCACATCTTCACAAACTCTACCCTTCTATTTTGTGCTTTGCCTTCGGGAGTATCATTGGTGCCAATGGATTTGCTTTCACCAAAACCTTTGGTGGGTAAGTCTTCCGGCATTTACACCTGCCTGAACTATTGCAGCTTTTACCGCATCGGCACGCTGTTGAGATAAGGTGAGATTGGCTGCATCAGAGCCATCGCTATCGGTGTGCCCGTCAATTTCTAATTTTAAATCAGCATGCGCCTGTATGTATTTTACCATGTCGTTTATTACACCCATGCTTTCGGGTTTTAGGGTTGCTTATTTACATCGAAGTTTATACCGTGTGTAACAAATTTCCCTTCAGTCATTATTGCATCGAGCATATTCATGCTTGCGCCATCTGCAATTTTTAAATCTTTAAAGATGATGGGATTATCCTTGCGCCATCTGCAATTTTTAAATCTTTAAAGATGATGGGATTATCCTGATTTCCAATACCGGCACAATCAATTTTTGCAGGCTTCATACCGCAATGCGGAACGGTGAGTACGCGATACTGGTCAACATAAACTTTTAACTGGTCGTTCTTATAGGCAAGAGCTATGTGATGCCATTTATTGTAATAATTTCCATATTGTATTGCGGCAGGATTCGTTCCATTAAGTGATTTTGTGTTTGAATAAGTCCATTGAGCGCCTTCTGCCGTTACATGTACATTCATTTCATTTTCACCTGTTGGATCCTGCATGAATATCCTAAGTCCATAAGCGCCTTCTGTCATGTAAGTATCATATTCGATTGAGAAATTATCAGTGAGATAGTTCTCTGTTTTCATTAAAGGCTTTACGCGGCAGTAATTTCCATCGGTTAGTAAGAATGCAGGAACATCTGTAATTTTATTTACAACAGCCTGACCGGAGATTAAATCCCAGTGCGAAGGAAATTCGCCATCTTCATCGGTAGCAAAATTATCTTCAAAAATTATTTTATCACCTGCACGAAAATCGTAATTCTGGTAAGCTACCGTGCTTACCGGAATTGATTTCGTATTATTGTTTGCCTGTGTATTTTAGTTTGGTCATTGGTTGTATTGGTGTTGTTATCATTGTTGCCGGTAACTGCAGCAAATGCACAGCTTGGAAACATATTGAATCATGCAAAAAATAAAGTCAACGATAAAGCAAATGAAAAGGTTGATAAAACCATTGATGATGCCACTAAAAAACAGGACACTAATTATTCCAAAGATTATTTAACCATGCTTGATTTGATGCGTTAAGCATTGCGCTTACGCGAAAGGTGCAATGAATGAAAGGTCTTCATAATTGCTGCCTGGTAAAGGATTCCCATTTAAAAAATATCCGCTGCGTATGTTATGAGAATTATTGTTTGTTTTATTCTTTATCCATGCATTTATTTTCTCACAAGCATTCTTCGACCTTGTATCTGCGTTTAATAAATAATCACAGGCAGTTCGCCAGGGCACACGGCATGCATTATAATTATACTCTCCATCGTATAACCCTTCGAGATAGTTGGGATGAGCCGGAATTGGTGAAGTATCAGTATGCTGAATAAAATCTGGAATTAAACCTGTTGTAGGTAAAAATCTTAACCACCCATTAACTGCAATACACCCATATCAAAAGCTGCCCTATTATCTTTGTGCAGTGCATGTATAAGCTTAGAAAAAATATCTGGTTTCTGTGTTGTATGATTTCTTGTTTTTTACTAAATGAGAATCGAGTTGCTGCACAACTTTCTTCATGGAGAGATGATGCTTTATTAAATGCGTCCCTTCTTCATCCTCTCGAATCTGCTGAAGCAGCCATGCGAAATAATATGTTTGTAACGGTTACGACTAATAAGAAAAGCGTTTTTATTGGCGAACCAATATTGGCAGTTTACAAATTTTATTCAGCGCTCAACAGTCATTCAACGGTGGTAAAGCAACCGCAATTTAACGGCTGCAGCGTTCAGGAACTGGAATATAATATGGATGCTGAGCAGGAAGTTCTTAGCGGGAAAAATTATAATGTGTTTATTATTCGTAAAGTGCAGTTGACACCCTTGCAAGAAGGTGCATTGCAGCTGGGGCAGGCGTTTGTTGATAACGAGGTTGAATTTATTGACCCTGATAATCCGTTTGAATCGAAGAAATACAGCATTTCATTAAGCAGTAAAAGCCAACATGTGAAGGTGAATGCTTTGCCTTTAAAAAACAAGCCTCGTGATTTTTCGGGCATCACAGGAAATTTTTCCCTGAAAATAAAAGTTATCAGCAATAGTATTCCCGTTAACGAGAACGGTCATTTAATTATCACGATAAAAGGGGCAGGTAATATTCAGGCAATTGACCAGCCCGAAATTAATTGGCCTGAAGATATTGAACATTTCGATGGAAGCGACACCCAGCATATAAATCAATCTGATTTTCCTGTGAGCGGTGATAAGGTTTTTAATATTCTTTATCTTGGCAAGCATGAGGGAAAAGCAACACTGCCGCCAGTTTCTTTTAATTTTTTTAATACAGCAACACAAACATATTCAACTATTCACACAGACAGTATTCCGATAATTTTTACCAAAGCCATAGCAAAGAAAAATGTATGGGCAAGTATTTCCAAAGAAGCTATCACTAACCGCAAATATTTATGGATTGTTGCGGGTATTGCCGGCATTGTTTCAGTTGTATTTTTGGTTAGCTATAAAAGAAACAGAAAAAATAAAGCAATTAAGAAAAAAGAATCTGAAAATAGAGTTTCGGATGCAGAGCAGGTGCGGATAATTATTCTTCCTGAAAAACAAAAAACAGATTTCGCAAAAGCTTTTGAAGATTTAAAAGCTGCTGAATACAATAAAGATTTTTTTATTAAATCAAAAGCCATCTTAACTGCCGCACTGAAAGAGAGCGCAGGTATGTTTACATCAATTGATGAGATACAAGTTCTTAATCAACCCTCTGCCACGGAACTAAAAAAAGATATTGAAAGCTTTTACAGCACCTGCGATTTTGCGCTGTATTCTTCAATAGAAGCAGATAATAATTTGCCATTAATTACAGAACAACTGCAATCTATTGTTACACGAGTAAAAGTGCTGGAGGTTTAAAAAATAAAAAAAGTACCATATATAAAGATAAATGCCGGTTAGCTCGTGTATTTATATCCCACGCTTCTTACTGAGTGAAAATATTTTGGGCTGCGGCTATCCTCTTCAAAATACTTTCTAAAATTCAAAATAAAATTATCAATGGTTCTTGTAGTTGGGTAAACATTATAGCCCCAAACCACTTGTAATATTTTCTCCCGTGTAACTACATCATTTTTATTCTCTATCAAAAGCTTCAGCAGTAAAGCTTCTTTTTTGCTAAGCTCAATAATTTTACCATTCCAGGTTTTTGCAGTTTGCGCATTGAAATCAATCATGTTATTACCAAACGAATAAATATTTGCAACAGGTTCTTTATTCTGCAGCTTTTTATTTTTAAGAATAAGCTTTTCAACACGCAATAATAATTCTTCAAGGTTAAAGGGTTTGGTAAGATAATCATCTGCGCCTCGTTTTAAGCCCAATACTCTGTCTGCTCCTGTATTTTTTGCACTTAAAATTAAAACGGGAATATCGCCGTGAGTTATGCGCATCGTTTCAATTACGCTTATTCCATCTAATTCCGGCAGCATTAAATCTAATATCATCAGATGAAAAAATTCCTGCTCTAATTTTTTTAAGGCTTCTGTGCCTGTATACGCAGATGAAACAGAGAACCCTTCCATTTCAAGATTAAGCTTTAGCGTCTCATGCAGATGCTCTTCATCTTCTACCAGTAAAATATTAGTCTTGTTTTCTGTATTCATATAAACTAAGCAGTATGTAAAATCACTGAAAAAATGGTTCCGGTTGGCTGATTATTTTTTACTGAAATCGTGCCTTTATGGTCTTTTATTATGCGCTTGCAAAGATACAATCCAAGTCCGGTGCCTTGTGTACGGCGGGTTACTTCATTTCCTGTTCGGTAAAATTTATCGAATATTTTTTTCTTCTCGGCATCATTAATTCCATCGCCTTCATCAATTATCTGCAAAATAATTTTATCGTTTTGCTTTTGCAATACTACGCCTGCAGGTTTATCTTTTGCAGAATATTTTAAAGCATTATCAAGCAAATTGCTGAAAAGAAGCTGAAGCAATAATTTTTCCCCTGTAGTTTCTATTTCGGCCGAAATATCCGTTGTGATAATACGATGCGGATAACGGCTCTTGAATTCTTTTATTACCTGGTGAATTACCTCGCTAAGATTAATCAGTTCTTTATCAACTGCGTGTTTTCCCGATTCCAGTTCTGATGCAGCAAGAATGTTATTGGTTAAGGAGTTAAGCCTGTTAACCTCATACAATGCGTTATCCATCAGCTTTTGCTGCTGCAAAGGTTCGAGCTTTCTTTTCTGCATGGTTTCAAGGCTGAGATGTATTATTGCAATAGGTGTTTTTAATTCATGCGTAACAGCCATCATAAAATTTTGCTGCTGTTGTGAAAGATAAATTTGATTTCTTACGGAACGATAAACAAATACAGCCCCTATTAATATTACCAGAAAAAAGGTAGTTCCTTCTTCTATATATTGAGCTTTTTTTCGCTTTCTTTCTTTTTCTATGGAAGCATATTTGGTTGAATATAAAAATGCATCATTTTTATTTATCTGTTCAACCTTGTATGAAAACATTTGCCGGTTTTGATTCTCCAATGCTATAAACCACCAAACCAGCGCAGCAATAATGTAGGCCAACAAAAACCAGTAAACTGCCGTGATAAATATTAATCTTTGTTTTTTGAATAATGGAATCATTTATTTTTATTCACTGTAAAGGTTTGAATTTGCAATCTAAAGTATAATTGTTATCCTTTCGCAGCAATGCACTAAATTAGAAACCTTATTCCGATTGATCATGCGATTTACAAAACCAACAATGACATTCTCACAAATCATCAACATGAATGTGGGATTTTTTGGAATTCAATACAGCTTTGGATTGCAGCAAACGGCAGTAAACCCTTTGTTTAGTTTTCTCCATGCAAAACCGGAAGAGTTACCATTATTAAATCTTGCAGGGCCTGTAACAGGTTTACTGATACAACCACTCATTGGTGCTCTCAGCGATAAAACCTGGCATCCCCGCTGGGGACGAAGAAAACCTTATTTCTTAGTGGGAGCCATGGGCTGCAGTATTTGTTTGTTTTTTTTCCCATTCAGCAGTGCACTGTGGATGGCAGTGGGTTTATTGTGGCTGCTTGATGCATCGAACAACACCGCTATGGAACCTTACCGTGCATTTATTGCCGATAAGCTTTCCGAAGAACAAAGAGCTCTGGGCTTTCTCACACAAAGTTTTTTTACAGGGCTTGGCATTACACTCGCCAATCTTTCATTGTATTTTTTTCAGAAAATAATTACAGGTGAAGCAAAAACGAATACAGGCGAATCCGGAATTCCTTACTGGGTATTCGGTTCGTTCTTTGTGGGTTCATTTTGCTCTATAGCTTCTGTGCTATGGTCTGTTTCAAAAACGCCGGAGATACCACCCACTGAAGAAGAATTGAAACACATAAGAGAATCGAAGAAAGGATTTTTTGAACCCATTATCGAAATCTTCTCCGCTATTAAAGACATGCCCAAAACCTTATGGCAATTAGCTTTGGTGTATTTGTTTCAATGGTATGCCATGTTTTGTTACTGGCAGTTTATTTCACTTAGCCTTGCAAAATCTATCTGGCATACAACAGCAGCACAAAACAAGCAACTCTACGAACAGGCAGTTGGATGGACGGGTTTAGTAAACGGCTGGTACAATATTGTAACTTTTCTTTCTGCGTTTGCATTGGTGGGTCTTGCAAAAAAATACAGCGCAAAATATGTGCATGTATTTTGTCTTTTCCTGGCAGCGGTTGCTCTCATCATTTTGCCGCACATAGAAAATAAATATTTGGTATTTGTTCCCATGATTGGCTTTGGCATCGCATGGGCAAGCATGATGGGCGTGCCATACATCATGGTTGTAAGCAGTATTCCTAAAGAACGTTATGGAGTTTATATGGGTATTGTAAACATGATGATTGTGGTGCCAATGATTTTGCAAAATCTTTCATTCCGTTATGTGTATGAATATGTGCTGGGAAAAAATCCTAACAATGCCATTATGTTTGCGGGTGTATTTTTATTGCTCGCAGCATTGGCAACACTGAGAATAAAAGTTATAAAAGCAAAGGATGATGAAGAGATCCCTTTACCTGCAGCCGCACATTAATTTTTATGTTAATAAGGCTGCGCCTGTGGCTGCATAAAGATATTTCATTAAAGCCTGAGAAATAAGAGAAAAAGGTAACCGCAAACAAAGTAAGATAAAAGGTAGCAATCCGAAATTAGAAAGTGGAGTTGAAAATTTTTTGTTGATGAATTTGAAAGAAAGTAATTTAAACCGCACAGTTTCGCAAGACCTCACAGGTTTTAAAAACCCGTGAGGTCTGAAGTAACTGATTAAACTACTATGAATAAAATATTATGTATTGGTGAAGCGCTCATTGATATGATTTGTACCGATAAAGGCAAATCACTTTCAGATGGCGACAATTTTTTAAAAAAAGCCGGCGGCGCTCCCACAAATGTTGCAGCAGCAATTGCTGCCTTGGGTGGTGAAGTGGAACTCGCTGCAAAAGTGGGCGCCGACCCATTTGGCAAACATTTAATTGACACAATGCAATCATTCGGTGTTTCAACAAAATGGGTGCTGCAGGATGAAAATTATTTTACCACATTCGCCTTTGTATCACTGATGGAGAGCGGTGAACGTGATTTTTATTTTAATCGTGGTGCTGATGGTCAGTTGAGCAGGCGGGAAGTAGATGATATAAACTTTGAAGAGTTTTCTATTGTGCATTTTGGTTCTGCAACAGCCTTTCTTCCCGGGCCTTTGCAACATGCTTATCAAAGCCTTATGCAGAAAGCATTGCAGAAAAATGTATTTATCAGCTTCGACCCCAATTACAGGCATTTACTTTTTAGAAACAATACCCAATCTTTTATTGACCAGTCATGGATATTTTTGAAAAGCTGTCACTTTTTTAAATTAAGTGATGAAGAGGCAATGTTAATCACAGGCAAGCTAACAGTAAATGATGCAGGGCATGATTTACTTCAAAAAACAAAAGCTGTTTTTGCAATTACATTAGGCAAAGAAGGAACAATGCTTGGCATTAATAGCAAAACAGAAATCATTGAAAGCATAAAAGTAAAACCGGTTGATACTACAGGTGCAGGTGATGCATTTGTTGGAGCTGTGCTTTATCAATTAAGTAAATTAAAACCCCGAACAATCGAAGATTTACCAGAAAGCGAATGGGAAAAAATAATATTAAATGCAAACAAAGCCGGAGCAAGAACCTGCGAATATTTAGGAGCAATGGAAGCATTTAAGCATTTAAGCAGCGATATATTTAAGTGAACGATTTTTTAGAGCGACCAGTACATTTTTGCAAACCTTGATAAAACACAAATTTCAACAGAGTATCTTGAAGAGTATAGTGCGGCTATGATAAGTATGGAGCCATATAATGGTGTGCGTACTGACAGTAATAATTTGTTTGAGTCTGTATAATTTCAATCCACTTATTCCACCGAATAATTTTTAAAATACGCATCAATTCTTTGCTTCACATTTTCACGAACATTCATGTAAAAAAAATTATAATCTGCTACATGATAATTTTTCGCAGTGTAAAAAACATTTCCAAAAAAATGAGGTTTATTCACCCATAACACCCCTTCATGAACAGAAGCATTTACAACATGCGGCAATACCTTATTAAAATGTAAAAGAACTGAACCCTCATTTGCGCTTCTTGATGCAACCGGTTTATTTACATCCCATGTTAGCGGATTGGTAACAACAGCATTGAATTTTTCTTTTTGTACGTAAGGCGGTTCATAATCTTCTCTATAAGTTCTCCAGCTGCAGAAGCATCCCGTTTGGTTGGGTACGGTGCAGGGTTTAATTGAAGTAAAGCAATCCGGCTCTACAAACATACCAACTATATAAGCCACTACTAATTTATTCTGCAAAGGTGTTCCGTCAAAAAATTCTTTTAGTAATCGCTTTGCATGAGTTGTGCCCTGGCTATGCGATGCAATAATGATTGGTCTGCCATTATTATAATTTTCCATGTAATATTGAAATGCGGCTTTTATATCTTCGTAAGCAGTATCGAATGCAGCTAATGCCATTGCAGTATCTTGCGTATAATAAGCGCTGAGATGCGCCTGCCTGTATCGCGGCGCAAACACTCTTCCCGCTTCGTTAAAAATGCTTGCCTGGTATAGAATGCTGCGGTTATCTGTTTTTTGATTGATTGCAGAATCATCAACAGAAGCATTCCATCCAAATTCTTTTTCTTCACCGGTATATGATGTAGGATGTATAAAAAAAATATCAACAGCAGAATCAGGATGATAATTTTTTTCAAGCGGAGCAGGCACACTGTCTGACAGATCTTTTTTCCACGGGTGCGCAGCCCAGTAAAAAAGGCTGCTGTAGTCAGGAACAGAAATTACCTTCGAAGAAAGAGTGTCAGCAATTAAAATTGCCTGCGCAGGTAATGCTACAGTTGCAATACAAAGAAGAAGTATTGAGAAGCTGATTATAAAATTTTTCATGGTGTTGTTCACAATGCTAATAATTAAGAAGTTTACACAAATCAATAACGAATTTTTTAGGCTTTTATATATTGCTGATTGCAATTTTCTATAAACTTCAAAATTTCACTTCTTCCTGTTTTTTTTAATGCACTCGTTACAAAATGTTGTGGCAAGAATTGCCATGTTTTTCGCATTACATCTAAAAAAGATTTGATATTTCTTTCTACAAATGCGGGCTTTTCTTTATCAGCCTTTGTAAATACAAGTGTAAAGGGTATTTCCCATTTGCCTAATTGATTTATAAATTCCAAATCAATTTTTTGGGGCTGATGACGCACGTCAATCAATACAAAAACATTTGCAAGATTTTCTCTTTTGCGCAAATAATTTTCAATCATCTGCTCCCATCTTCTGCGTGAAGATTGGGAAATTTTTGCATAGCCATAACCGGGCAGGTCAACGAGATACCATGCCCTCACCCCCTGCCCCTCTCCACGAGTAGAGAGGGGAGCCGTTACATTCTGATGTTTTTTTTTATTAGCAAAAGTCAAAGATGATTCAATTTCAAAATGATTTATCATTTGTGTTTTTCCGGGATTAACAGATGTTTTTGCAAGCTTTTGATTGTTGCAAAGCATATTGATGAGCGATGATTTTCCTACATTGCTTCTGCCGATGAATGCATATTCAGGTCTATCCGGTGCAGGGCATTTTTCATACGTTGGAGAAGATATTAAATAAACCGCTTTTGTAATTATCATGCTGCAAAGTAAAAAACAGTTTTGTTAACGTTGCGGGCTGGATTCTTTTTTAAGCAGTAAACTATCCGCAGGATATTTTGCTTTGATGAAACTTCTCACATTATTGCACCAGGCAAATATTTTTTCTTTTTCTGCATCAGTAAGTCTTGCATCGGTATGAATTAATGTATAGCTTTTAAGCGGCATATCGCCATGCTTACTTTCATCAATAATATCATCAAGTTTTTTATATTGCTTTGCTATGCTGTATTTGCCAAATTCATTGAAGTTAAGCTTTTGCTTCCCTTCTGTAATATCATTGTTGAGCCACCAGCCCACAGGCTGTATATAAGCATACCAGGGATATCTTGTATTGTTGCTATGGCAATCGTTACATGCTTTTGAAAATATAGAATGCAAATCATCCGGAATATTATACATCATTGAAATGTCAAATGATGTTATTCCGGTAGATTTATTTTTTGCAAAAGGGAAGAATTGTAAGAATAATTATACCTGTAACAATTAAGATAATTTTATTCCTGCGCTTCATCAAAAAAATTATTTATTATCTATTAAAACATTTCCTTTCATCTCTTTTGGTATCGGTAATTTCATCATGGTGAGAATTGTTGGTGCAATATCTCCGAGCTTTCCGGTATTAATTTTTCCTTTCCATTCTTTATCAATAATAAATAAAGGCACAGGATTTACAGAGTGTTGTGTATTAGGTGTGCCGTCTTCATTTATCATATAATCTGCATTGCCATGGTCGGCAGTTAAGAAAATAGTATAGTTATGTTCCAGTGCGGCAGTTACTGCACGCTCAACACATTTGTCAACGGTTTCTACCGCTTTTATTACGGCATTCCAAACGCCTGTATGCCCTACCATATCAGCATTTGCATAATTTAAACAAATAAAATCTGCTGATTCTTTTTCTATTTCAGGAATCAGTTTATCAGTTACTTCATAAGCGCTCATTTCGGGCTGCAAATCATACGTTGCCACTTTTGGCGATGGCACTAAGATGCGGCTCTCTCCATCAAAAGGTATTTCACGTCCGCCGCTAAAGAAGAAAGTTACATGCGGATATTTTTCTGTTTCAGCAATGCGTAATTGCTTCTTACTATTTGCAGCCAAAACTTCTCCTATTGTTTTATTCAAATTATCTGTGTCAAAAATTACATACACTTTTTTATAAGTAGCGTCATACTCTGACATGGTTGTGTAATGCAAATTCAAAGCATGCATATTAAATTCGGGCATATTGGTTTGCGTAAGCACCTGCGTTATTTCGCGGCAACGGTCTGTGCGAAAATTAAAACATATAACTGCGTCTCCATCTTTAATAGTTGCCAAAGGTGTTTGCGATTCATCAATAATAACGGTGGGTTTTATAAACTCATCTGTTATATTCGAATTGTATGATTGTTCCACTGCTGATATGGCATCTGTTGCTTTATTACCTTCACCTTTTACCAGTGCATTGTATGCAAGCTTTACCCGTTCCCAGCGTTTATCTCTGTCCATTGCATAATAACGGCCACTTACTGATGCAATCTTTCCAACCGTTTCATTCAAATGTTTTTGCAGTTCTGTTATAAATTTGAGACCGCTTTTTGGGTCTGCATCTCTTCCATCAGTAAAAGCATGAATAAAAACATTTTCCAATTTCCCTTCAGCACACAAAGATGTGATAGCTTTCAAATGATCTATATGAGAATGGACTCCCCCATTACTAACCAGCCCAAGAAGATGTAAAGGCTTATTATTTTTTTGAGCATAGTTAAGAGCATTTAGCAATGCATCATTTTTAAAAAAATTACCATCACGTATGGAGATATTAATTCGTTGCAAATCCTGGTACACAATTCTGCCTGCTCCTAAATTTAAGTGCCCAACTTCGCTGTTGCCCATCTGCCCCGGTGGTAAGCCAACATCTTCGCCGCATGTAACCAAAGTAGTGTTCGGGTATCTATCGTACAAAGAGGTAACAAAAGGAATGTTTGCATGTTGAATAGCATCAGAAGATTTTATCTTCCCAAGCCCCCATCCATCCATAATAATTAATATAGCTTTTTTGTTTCCCATGCGCTAAAGCTACATTAATTTGTTGTTCGCAAAAATCGTATGCTTCTCACTGTCAATATAATTTGGCATATTTTTAGCAGCTATAAGAGCAAAAGTTTTTATCCATGAGAAAGTTATTATTCTTATTGTGTTTGGCCGTTTCATTTTCTTCTTTTAATCAAAAGATTGGTGATGATGAAATTGTTTCTGCTTTAAAGCATGGCAATGCAGCAGAATTCACCAGCTTCTTCGATAATTTTATTGATCTGAAATTACCGGAGAAAGATGAGATAAAGAATGTAGGGAAAACGCAGGCATCCATCACCATTAAAAGTTTTTTTGAAGAGAACAACATAAAAGGTTTTGAACTTATTTCGCAACGCCAGTTGAGTGGTACAACATATATAGCAGGTAAACTTGTTGGAGATGCAGAAAAATATAATTTAACACTGATGATTAAAAATAAGGGCGACAAGCTTGCGATAATTACGGTTCGCATTAACTAACCAATATCCTCCGGTTTTTATCGGAGGTTTTTTTTGGGCTGATATTCATCTAAAGATTTCCATTAAAAGTGTATTCAAAATCAACTAGCCATATATTGTTCCTGTTGATTACTTTTACTTTCCTCGCAATATTATCATAAGAGTTTTGATAGTTAATGATATGAATAGTATCGTTTAAGGCAGCATCTTCATTAATAATAATTGATGCATCGAAATATTCCTGCTTTTGCGAATTACTTTTTGAACGATAATCTTTTTCAATTAAATTAAGCTTGTGCTGGTTTTCTTCACCCTTTAGCATATAAAAAGATGCTTTTTGGAAATCTCCTTTTAAGCTCGACGAAATAAATTCTCTCGCTGCGTCTAATGCATTTTCTGCTTTGGGATATTTACGTGAATCATTACTGCATGAAGCAATAATGAAAAAACAAGTTGCATGTATATATCTAAACAAATGCATGGATAAATCTATTATTCAAAACTAAATCAGTCTCTGTTATGAGAATGAAAATAAAAAAAGCGTTCTTTTAAATTGAACGCCTGTAAAAAATAATTTTTAAAAAATCAGCCATGCTTAACTGAAATATCTTTTTCTTTATCATATGCCATTATGATAGCTTTTACAAGCTTGTGGCGCACCACGTCATCTTCATTTAATTCTATATGTTCTATGCCATCAATATTTTGTAAAATGCGAATCGCTTTTTCCAGCCCGCTGCGCTGATTTTTTGGAAGGTCAACTTGTGTAGGGTCCCCGGTAATAATTGCCTTTGCATTGGGACCTATACGTGTAAGAAACATTTTTATCTGCAGGTCATTTGCATTTTGCGCTTCGTCAAGAATAATAAATGCATTATCCAATGTTCTGCCGCGCATATAAGCAAGCGGTGCAATTTCTATGGTGCGTGTGCTCATATAATAACCGAGCTTGTCGGCAGGAATCATATCATCCAGTGCATCGTATAAGGGACGCAGGTAAGGGTCAATTTTTTCTTTTAAATCACCGGGCAAAAAACCAAGATTTTCTCCCGCTTCCACTGCAGGGCGGGTTAATATTATTTTTTTAACCAGCTTATTTTTTAAAGCCCTCACTGCTAATGCAACCGCAGTGTAGGTTTTACCCGTACCTGCAGGACCGGCTGCAAATACAATATCGCTCATATCCACAGCCTTTACCATTCTTTTCTGGTTTATGGTGCGTGCTCTTACGGTTTTGCCATTTGGGCCAAACACGAGAATGTCACCCGGGTTTTTATCCAGAAAGTTATCAGTAGTTTCAGCATCATCGCCGCCAAGAATTTGTTCGAAATAATTATCACTCAGGTCGCCATTGCGCTCCATGTACTGAATAATCAAATCAATTTTTTCTTTGGCAGGTTCTATTTGCTCAGGCGCACCGCTAAGCTTTATTTGTGTACCCCGGGAAAGCATTTTAAGGAGAGGGAATTTTTTTTTCAGCAGGTCAAGCTTTCTGTTATTTACACCAAAAAACTCGATTGGGTTCACGGTGTTAAGATTAATAATTGTTTCAGTCAATGAATTTTGTTTTTAGTTACATAATAAGGAAAGACGATAGAAACTTTCTGAATATTCGTTTCAAATTTATTTATAACATATACGGGTACGGATATTTTATTATACACATCGTGTGAATAGTTCATTGTTTTTTCTATACAAATTTCGCAAAAAATAGTAAGAAGGGCTGTAAACATTATGTGAAGAATTCACTGTATTTTACGGCGAAAATTAATTGTGCAGGCTCAATTCCGCGAATACCAGGCTAAGATTACAAACCCGTTTCGCTTTAAATTATTTATGCTTGGTAATTTACCTGCTGCTTTTTTTGCGGGATTGCATCTTGAACGTTTAGATGAATCAATAGCTGTAATTTCTATAAAACAAAAATGGTTTAATAAAAATCCTTTTCGTTCAATTTACTTTGCGATATTATCCATGGCGGCAGAAGTAAGCACTGGCGTACTATGTATGGGAGCAATATATAAAAGAGCTCCTTCAGTAAGTATGCTGGTAACAAAAAGCGAAGGTGTATTTCATAAGAAAGCTACAGGAACAATTTTGTTCACCTGTAATGATGGCAAGGCTGTGCATCATGTTGTTGAAGATGTATTAACAAGCGGCGATGGTAAAACAATTACGTGCTATTCAAAAGGAACTAATGAGAAAGGAGAAGTTGTGGCTGAGTTTTATTTTACATGGAGCTTTAAAACAAGAGCGATGGTTTAATTGTTGAATGGTTGAATGGTTAAATGGCTGAATAGCTAAATGGTTGAATTGCTTATAACAATCAGATGATGGTACATGTTTTAAAAGCGAAGTGCTAAGGCTGATAAAATAATCATGGTCAGACCTTCCGCAAGGCGGAAGTCAGACCATGTGGGGTATCAAAACAAAAATTATCACATTATGAAAATTGCATTTCACGGCGCAGCAAGAACTGTTACAGGTTCCAAACATTTGGTAACACTTTCTAATGATATAAAAATTTTACTTGATTGCGGCATGTTTCAGGGCATGGGTAAAGAAACAGATATGCTAAACAGCAGCTTTGGATTCAATGCGGCTGAAATAAAATATCTTATTTTATCTCATGCACATATTGACCATTGCGGTCTTATACCCAAATTAGTAAAAGAAGGTTTTGCCGGAAAAATATTTTGCACGCCTGCAACGAAAGAGCTCACCGCAATTCTATTAGAAGATTCTGCGCATATTCAAAGGGATGATACAAAATTCATCAATAAGCGCAGGGCAAAACAAGGCTTGCCGCCTTTTGAGGCTTTGTATGATATGAATGATGTAACCAAAGCTTTGCCTTTATTTACTATGGTGAATTACGATGCATGGTTTGAAATTGAAAAAGGGATAGAAGTTTTATATACTGATGCGGGACATATTATCGGCAGCGCTGCTGTGCATTTGCGTATTACAGAAAATGCTAAAGCAACACAAATAACTTTTAGCGGCGATGTGGGTCGCTACAATGATATTATTTTACGTTCGCCAGAAACATTTTCGCAAGCTGATTATATTATTTTAGAGAGCACGTACGGGAATAAGCTGCATGAAAAAAATTTTAATACGGCAGACCAATTGCTGCAATGGATAGATAAAACCTGTGTGCAGAAACAGGGCAAGCTCATCATTCCTGCATTCAGTGTAGGACGTACACAGGAGCTATTATATTTTCTAAACCAGTTAAGCCTTGAAAAAAGATTGCCGTCTATTCCTGTATTTGTTGATAGTCCTTTGAGCCGCGAAGCTACTGAGGTTGTAAAAAGTCATCCTGAAAATTTTAATGATGTGGTTAAAAAATTGTTGCTTACTGATAATGACCCCTTTGATTTTGATGGATTGAAATTTATTAAAACGGTTGATGAAAGCAAGCAGTTAAATAATTTACATCAACCATGCATTATTATTTCTGCAAGCGGTATGGCAGATGCAGGACGCATCAAGCATCACATCATGAACAATATTGGTAATGTAAAAAATACCATTTTGATGGTAGGATATTGCGAGCCGCAATCTCTCGGAGGAAGATTAATGGACGGGCAAAAAGAAGTAAAAATTTTTGGTGAATATTATAAGGTGATGGCTGAAGTTGGTGCTATGCGCAGCATGAGCGCACATGGAGATTATGATGACCTTTGCCAGTTTGTAGCCAGTCAGGATGTTGCTAAGATTAAAAAATTATTTATTGTGCATGGAGAATACAATGTGCAGCTTGAGTTTCAGCAAAGGCTGCTGCAAAAAGGATTTAAAGATGTTGAAGTTCCTGAGAGGCACCATGAGTTTATGCTTCAATGACTCAATGACTAATGCCCTAATGACTCTTATAATTTCCCAAAAACTTCTTTTGCAAAGTTTTCAAGAGAAGGGTCTCTTGCGCCCATTAAAAGTAATACACAATCATTTGTAAGATGTGGGCGAACTGCATCAATAAAATCATTTCTGTTTTCTATAAAAAAAGCGTTTTTATCTAATGTTTTTATATCATCAATTAAATCTTTTGCGGAAATATCTTTTACAGCAGTTCCCCCTGCATAAAAAATTTCACTCATCCATATCTCATCTTCATTGCGCAAAACATTTGCTATCTCTTTCGCAAAATCATTTCGTAAAAATTTAGTGGGCCCATATCCATGCGGCTGAAACCATGCAATCACTTTTTTTGCAACAGGCTGACATGCACTAATACTGGCAGCACATTTAACAGGGTTATGTGCATAATCGTCAACCAGCCAAACGCCATTCTTCTTTCCCAATACCTGGTGGCGGCGATATATGCCATGATAATTTTTTAATGCTTCTGCACAAATGGGTAACTCAACTCCTGCCTGATTGGCCACAGCCGTTGCAGCCAGCGCATTTTCCATATTGTGTTTGCCTGCAATATTCAAACTAAAATCAACACCATTTATTTTAAAAGAAATAGTGAATCCATTTTGCTGAAAATTGCTGGCGATATATCCTGCATCAATATTTTCATTAATAGTAAAATCATATTTTATGTTTTGAGATAATTCTTTTGCCTGCGGATGAGATTGATTCACTATAAAATGTTTGCTGTTATTTCTAAATGTCGTAAACATATTCATCAACTCATCCATCTCTTTATGATCTTTATCAACATTTAATAATAATCCAACTTCAGGCTTGTATTGTACGATGCTTCCATCGCTTTCATCAGCTTCAATAACCAGCCATTCTCCTTCACCAACTTTAGCATTGCCAATTTTATTTTCTTTAATAATGCTCACCAAACCTGCACCGCTAATTATGCCGGGTTTCAATCCTGCATATTGAAGTATTTCAAACACCATTGCACTCACCGTACTTTTACCTGACGTTCCGCCAACAGCAATTGTTTTCTTACTTTCAGTAATCATTGCCAACAGCTCACTGCGCCTGATAATTGGAATATTTAATTGTCTTGCTTTTATTACTTCAACAACCGTTTCTTCCACAGCAGTTGATACGACTGCAAGGTCAATTTCATTCGTAATGCCTTCACCGTTTTGGTGAAAACATTTAATACCTGCGGCTTCTAATTTTTCTTTTGTTTCATTATAAGCATCAGGTGAAAAATATCTGTCGCTGCCACTTACATTTTTGCCGATGCCTGCAAGATATTGTGCAAGAGCGCTCATGCCCGTGCCTGCAATGCCAATGAAAAAGGGATTATTAAAATCATTGAGGGAAGTAACCATAATTATTGAGGGAGGCAAATGTAACTATAAGCAATAATTAATACCGATTGCGCATCTGTAATATTCCGATATATCGGGATAAATCCAGCAATCTGCAGGACTACATCGGCATTATATAAGAAGGAAGAAAAAACCGTGCACAGCAGTTTTAACAAAGACCTGCCATAGATTCGCAGGTGTATTTTTATCTTCGCCCAATTATAAAAAATAATTTTGTTGCAATCACTTTCTGGTTTCAAATTTTATAAAACATTAAAAACAAATTTGTATGAAAAAACTCATGTATCCGTTTGCAGTAATTACACTTTTAATTGCTTCTGCTTTTACAGTTGTGAAATCTCAGGACTGGAAAATTGGAGATGACTATTCTGTAAAATTCAATGGCGGCGACCCGTCAGGTGAATTCAGAGGATTGAAAGGCGCTATCAATTTTAATCCTGATGACCTTTCCGCATCAAATTTCCAGGTTAGCATTGATGTTGCCAGCATCAATACCGGAAATGGAATGAAGAACACACATGCTAAAAGTGAGAAGTGGTTCGATGCAGAAAAATATCCTGCCATCACTTTCGCCTCAACATCTATTACAAAAACAGAAGGTGGTTATGTAGCCAAAGGCACTCTCGATATGCATGGAGTGCAAAAAGAAATTACGATTCCATTTACTTTTAATGATAATGTATTTCACGGAAGCTTTGAGATAAACCGCATGGATTACAATATCAATACAGCAGAACCCGACCATGGCGCTTCTCAGTTTACCGTTGATATTACAGTTCCTGTTACGAAGTGACAATTATGATGTTTAAAAAAATACTGCTTCATAGTATTATAGCAGGTGTGCTATCATCAATCGCTGCGCTTATTTATTATCGCATTTATTTTTTTGCTACTGAGGCCGATTTTTCTAAGGTGCTTACTACACCAAAGATTATTGGTGTTAATATATTAATATGTTTGTTGGCAGCCCCACTATATTGGGCGTTGATAAAATGGTTAAAGAATGGAGAGATAATATTTAATTTTATATTCTCCATTCTTTCCTTTGCCTGTGTTATTATTCCCATTTCATCAACGCTGCCCCTCGATATTGAATTCCCCGAATTATTCCCCGGTTTAGCTGTACCAATGGTATTTTTTCCTGCACTTGCCTGGTACACAGTGAAGCCTTTATTTAGAATTAAAGTTTATAAAAGAATAGCCGATAAGTGAAAAACACTTTTGAATTTGGGAATATGGAATTCATTGAATAAAAAAGCTTAAATTAAAAGAAAAAGTCCTGCGATGAGCAGGCGTTTTGTTTTATGAAATAAATGTGGAATTGAAGGCACAAGATGCTAACGCAGATAATCCACGCCTCAATGTCATATCCCTGCTATTTATATTGGCTACAATTTGCAAAAGCCGGGAGGTCGCAAACGACGCCTGCCTGGCCCTTTCCGTTCAGCGGGCGAACAGAACGCTGGTATAAAATAAATGCGGTACGTTCGCACGGGCTATAACGAACTAAAATATAGAAACTACTTTTTCAATCCTTCAATCAATATCGTTACCATATTTTCTTCAAGCTCCTTGCCCTCAATTTTATGTGTGCTGCGGTGCCAGCTTTCAATTCCGCTTACGGCATGCAGCATAATAAGCACAGACGTTGACGCATCAATTTTATTGATTGCGCCCTCCTCAATTCCCTTCTCGATAATAGCTGCGAAGCGTTTGCGATAAGTGCGCCGCTGGTTTTGATAATTCGACAAATAGGGATCAGTTAAGTAGCGCCACTCCCTGTCTGCTACATAAACCTCTTCAAAATTTTCAATGATTTGACGGATATGAAAGCGCAACAGCATTTCTATTTTATCAATGGGTTTTGTGTTGGAAGTCTCTACTTTATTGATATGCTCCCAATATAAATTGGCGGTATTAAAGCAGATGTCGTGCAGCAGTTCTGTTTTAGAGCGAATGTGATTGTAAAGACTTGCCGCCTCTACACCAACTTTTTCTGCAAGCTCCCGCATACTTGCTGCCTTATACCCTTTCTGCCTGAACAACTCTGCGGCAGCTTTCAAAATTACTTCTTTACGAGATTCATCCTTTTCGGTTTGTATTCTTGCCATGCAGCAAAAATAATCATTCTGTGCTGGTGTTTATTTTTCGTTTAATGAAATCAAATTTTTTTTCGAAATATCTATTTAACTTCTGTGACCGCCGAAGCGGGACACTTCAGAGTTCAGTTCTGTATTGAGCTTTTCGGCTTTCTATTATTTTACCTCTCTTCCCTTCCATTGATATTTTCCAAACTTGCCTAAAAATCCCGACACAACTGTATAAATAATATGAACAGGTTGCATAAGCGGAAACCACCATAATAATTTTTGCTGATTAAAAAAGCGGGAAACAGGAATAAGAAAAAAAAGTTCGCAAATTGTTTTTATTGCAATCAATATAAGACTGTATATAAAAAGAAAAGGAACAACGAAGCTAAAAAATGGAAGCATAAAAAGAAACAGGTTGAAAAAATAAACTAATACCAGCACCATGAAAATTCTTTTATCATTATAGTTTGTTGATTTACTTGCCCACCGAATTCTCTGATTAATGAAGCTGTTCCAGTCAGGCATTGGAGATGTTGTTACAATTACATTTTTGTTAAATAAATAACCAATATTTTTCGGATGCTTCATTTTTATTTTGTGCATCAGCAGCATATCATCGCCGCTGGCAATAGCATCTACACCTTTAAATCCGCCAACTTCATAAAATACATTTTTTTTGTATGCAAGATTGGCCCCGTTGCACATGCTGTGAAAACCGGAAGATACGGACGCAGCCGTAATGCCCTGCAGGCTCATAAAATCGAGACACTGAAAAATAGAAACGAAAGAACCTGTGTTGCTGAAAATTACCGGCGCTGCAATAAATACAGAGCGGTGTGTTTGTATGTACGCATCAAACAACTGCAGCCATTCGGGTTTTACTAAACAGTCTGCATCGGTTGTAATTATCCATTCATGCTTCGATTCACCTATTGCAGTTTCAATTGCTTTCTTTTTGTATGAATTTAATTTATGCTGCACACGGTCAGCTAAATTTATCAGCTTGAGATTAGTATGCTCCTGCTGCAATTTCCTCACTGCTTCTGTTGTATTATCCCTTGAAAAATCATCAACTACAATCACTTCAAATAATGCGGAAGGATAATTATTTTGAAAGATAGAAACAATACAGCTTCTTATATTTTCTTCTTCATTTCTTGCGGGAATAATTATGCTGAAACTGTTCAGGGGATTGATGTTTTCTGATGGCTTAAAAATTTTTAAACGAACAAAAGCTTTGTAATAAATAAGTATAAGAATGCTGTATGCGCCTGTAAGAATGAGAGTAAAAATTATCGGCAATGTCCGCATACCGGCAAAGAAACTTAATATTATTTACAGAGCAAGTCTGTAATATCAGTAAGATGTTTGGGCTGCATCAGCTTGTGACCGGCTTCAATAATTTTTATTTCAACATTTTCTGCCGGTTTAAAAATACCGCTTCGTTTACTCAGAATAATGTTGTCATGTTTACCAAAAAGAAACCGCAGGGGAATATTATTTTTTTGAGTTATGGTTTTTATTTGTTGCGGCTTAGGATTAAATTTTCGCATCATTGTCCAGCGCTGATAAAGTTGTAATCGTTCCTGCTTATTATCCATATAATAATGCACAAGCTTTATAATGCTTTTATTCAGAAGTCTTGTTTTATCTGCTATCTTCAGCAAAGCGAAAAGCCATTTTGGATTTTTCATGGAATACTTAAACAATTTATTACCCAGCCACGTTTGTGTAGAAAGCCAGTACCAAAAATTTACATGCAGCCCATCCGGAGCAATTAACACAGCGCATTCTATTTGGTTGGGAATTTGCTCTAAGAGACTTAATGCTATTCTGCCGCCCATGCTGAAAGAAATCAAGGAAAATTTTAATTCGCTCCATGACTTAGATGAATCAAGTGTTGCTAATATTTCTTTCAAAATTCTGAATAAATCATTTGGTAAAAAATCTTTTTCTTTCCAGTTTGTACTTCCATGAAAAGGAAAGTCAATGGCAATAATTGTATATTTTTTTTCAAGCTTTTCTTCAAGCAAACTAAATTCGTTTCCGGTTGCCCCATAACCATGAAAAGCGAGCAGTAAATTTGGGCCATTACCAAACAGGTAATAATTAATAACAGAATTTTGGAAAGATAGCTTGCGCTGCTGGGGCATTTGGCGAAAATATCCACAAATTATAAATAACGTTTGGTGTTTCTTAACTTGCAAACCTCTATGGATAGATTTATAGTTTCGGCAAGAAAGTACCGCCCGCAAACTTTCGATACGGTTGTGGGTCAGAGCCACATTACCACAACGCTAAAAAATGCGATTCAAAATAATCAGCTTGCGCATGCATTTTTATTCTGCGGTCCGCGTGGTGTTGGCAAAACAACCTGTGCCCGTATTCTCGCCAAAACCATTAATTGCGAAAATATTCAGGCAGATGGAGAGGCTTGCAATACCTGCACATCCTGCAAATCTTTTAATGAGGGAACTTCTCTAAACATTTATGAACTCGATGCTGCGAGCAATAATTCAGTGGATGATATAAGAACACTTGTGGAGCAGGTTCGCTTTGCGCCGCAGGCCGGCAAATACAAAGTGTATATTGTAGATGAAGTGCACATGCTTAGCGCCAGTGCATTCAATGCATTTTTAAAAACACTGGAAGAGCCTCCGCCATTTGTAATTTTTATTCTGGCAACAACAGAAAAATATAAAATAATACCTACCATTCTTTCCCGCTGCCAAATCTTCGACTTTAAACGTATTACAAATAATGACACTGCAGAACACCTGCAGCAAATAGCAAAGAAGGAAGATATACAAGCTGAAAAAGCTGCCCTGCAATTAATTGCGCAAAAAAGCGAAGGCTGCATGAGAGATGCTTTAAGCATTCTTGATAAGATAATAAGCTTTACAAATGGAGTACTCACCTATCAAAACACACTGGAGCATTTAAACATACTCGACCATGAATATTATTTTACACTGCTGCAATATTTATTACAGCAGGATATGGCTTCCGCCATGCTGTTGTACGATGAAATAAACAGCAAAGGGTTTGAAGGCGATGTGGTATTGAATGGCTTCGCAGAATTTTTGCGCAACCTGCTTGTATGCAAAGATGTAAAAGCAGCTTCATTGCTCGAAGTGGTTGAAGGAATGCAAAACAGGTACATTGAAACAGCTAAGGATGTAAGCGCAGCCTACATTGTAGGTGCATTGAATATTTTAAATGAAGCGGAGATTAATTATAAAATGGCACGCAATAAAAGATTGCACACAGAAATAACGCTCATTAAGCTAAATTTTTTGCAGCAGGCTATTGAGCTCACTGCTGACAATGGCACTCTCGTTAAAAAAAAACGAATTGATGCAGGCGTAGCTTATAAAACAAAGCCGGTGCCCTCAATTCAATTTGTTTCTCCCGGTACAAGCGATAAACATTCTTCAACAAAATTATTTATTGAGCAGCCTGCACCCGCAGAAAATAATTCGAATGGGAAACAAAAAAATATTAAGGTTGCAGCCAATACAGCTTTGATTAGTGAAAGCGAAAATGCTGTATCATCATCATCATCAACTTTAACCGCCCCAAAAAAAACAAATGGTAGTAAAAAAAACCTGCTCGAAGCGCTTAAAGAAAAATGTGGCGATGCTTATACTATTGAAGAGGTTAAAGATGCTGAAGCCTTGAGCCTGGTAAAGTTGCGTGAGTGCTGGCTGCTATATGCAGGTAAGCTGGAACAGCAAAAAAAACATTCCGCTGCCAATACTTTTAAACTGGCAAAGCTGCAGATAGAAGCAGATAATTTTTTTACGGTTACCGTACAGGCATATACACAGCAAAAATTTATTGAGCAGGAAAAAACAATTGTTCTGAATGAAATACAAATAGCATTTTGCAACCGCAGTATTAATTTTAAAATTTTGGTTGAAGAAGGGGTGAAAGAAGAATTGCCTGCTAATGTACGATTGAACAACCGCCAGCGCTTTGAACGAATTGCAGAGCAGTATCCGCTTATAAGAGAATTAAAGAACAGGCTTAATTTGGAGTTGGATTATTAATTGTATCACGTTTTGGTGAAAGAACTTTTGTAATTTCATAGATGGATAGAAAAGCGAACCGCTAATGAGAAAAAGTTCGATGGTTGGATAGAAAAAATAGATGGAGGAAGGGTTTATTCATTTGAAATTCACGGTAAACACTGTTGGCTTGCAAAATATTTAAAAGAAACTGATGCGGAAGAAAATACGTTGAAATTCTGGCAAGAAATTTATGATGATAAAGGCATTTTAAAAGAAATTCATGAAAAATATCCTGTTGATAAAGGGCATCAAAAAATTATGAGTGATGATAACTAAAAAAATAATTGCTGATAGAATTCTTTTGTATTTGCAGCATCAGATAACATTGCCCGATATGGTAAACTGGGCAGAGGAAGCACTTATGAATGATAACTTTCAGGATGATAGCGAGCACACATCCAGAAATATTCTTGCACATATTGGTGCAGCAGAGGTAAAAGCCTTTGGATTAACCCGGGAAGACTGCGAAGAAATAATGAATAAGTTAGGCGTTAAATTAAAAGTGCTGGCTACTGAAGTATAAAAATATTTTTTCAACGGTTATTAAACGTGTACTATGACTGAAAAATTTAATGATGCCACTATTAACCGCCCGGAAGGCGAACGCCCGTTAGATGCGCCAATCATAAGAATAGATTTACATGAATTGATTCAGCAAATAAAAGATGAGAAGGCGTGGAAGAAAAATGACCGCAACGCTATCACCGTTTTTAAAACCGCAGGCATGACGATAGTTCTGGTTGCACTGCACGAAGATGCTTCCGTAAACCCTCATTCAATAGAGGGCATTACAAGCATTCAGTTGCTTGAAGGGCGCCTGCAGATACTGAACTCCGGAGAAGCAATGGACGTAAAAGAAGGTCAGATAATTACAGTAAAAGCAAAAATAGATCATACCATCATTGCCATTAAAAAATCTATATTCTTATTAACAGTGGCGGGTAATTATGGAAATGGAGTTGATGTTTAATTCAATTGAATAAAAGTTTATTCTTTCCAACTTTATTTCAATGCCAGATAATTTCTATGATGTTGTTATCTGCGTGCAATCCCTTGCCTTTAATGCTTGCACGCCACTTAAGTGGATTTGGTAATTTTGAAAGCATAAACAAAAGTGATTCTGTGAAATTGCACTAATTGTTTTTACAGTAATTTCACCGCATAAAAAATTGCTTAATAGAATTAAAGAATGAACGCAGTGGCACGACCCCCTAACTGAACATCGTTCGGGCGGGCAAGAAAATTAAATCATTGCAATGTTTGCCGGCCACTTCATTCATCACTTAGTGTATAAACCTTTTTTAATTTTTTTATATATGGCTGAAGCGATATTAATGCCTCGTCTTAGCGATACCATGACTGAAGGAGTAATTGCATCATGGCAAAAAAATGTTGGCGATACCGTGAAAAAAGGAGACATACTTGCAGAAATTGAAACCGATAAAGCAACAATGGAACTAGAGAGCTATAAAGACGGCACTCTATTACACATTGGCGCTGAAGCCGGCGGCAAGCTGCAGGTGAATGATTTACTTGCAATCATTGGTAAGAAAGGTGAAGATGTAAATGAATTAATAGCAAAGCATGGTAAGCAGTCAGCAGTTAGCTCGCAGAGTCCTGTGGACAGTCAGCAGTCGGCAGTCAGCTCGCAGAGTCATGTGGACAGTCAGAAGCTAGAAAAAAATAGTGAGCAAAAGGTTGCAAAAAAACAATCAACAAATCAACCGGTAAACAAATCAACAAATCAAACTGATTACGCTTCTATGGAAGAAGTAGTATTGATGCCTCGTTTAAGTGATACCATGACGGAAGGTGTAATTGCCTCCTGGCAAAAAAATGTGGGTGATGATGTAAAGAAAGGAGATATACTTGCCGAAATTGAAACCGATAAAGCCACGATGGAATTGGAAAGTTATAAAGACGGAAAGCTATTATATCAGGGTGCGAAAGCAGGTGAAAAAATTGCAGTGAACGATTTGCTTTGTATTATAGGAAAGGAAGGTTTGGATGTTGATGCCATTGTAAAAGGAATAAGCACAAGCAAAAAACCTGCAGAGAAAGAAACAGCTTCGCAGGCTCCAGCAACAAAAGAAGATAGCAAGAAAGCGGAAGGTGATACTGCGCTTGTAAAAGAGCAAACACAAGCGGCGCAAGCATCTCACCCTGATGCAACTGCTAAGCCTGCTGAGCAGCCCGTGGTAAATGAGGGAAGAATTTTTGCATCGCCATTAGCAAAAAATTTAGCCAAAGAAAAAGGTATTGATTTAAAATATGTAAAAGGCACCGGTGATAATGGAAGAATAACAAAAGAAGATATTGAGAATTACAAGCCGCAAGTTAGCAGTCAGCAGTCAGCAGTCAGCAGTCAGCAGTCAGCAGTTGGCAGTGAGCAAGCAGCTACTGAATTAAAAGCTCAGCCAACGGCTGCGCCTGGCCAGGTAAGTTTTGAAGAAGTGCCGGTATCGCAGATGCGAAAAACTATTGCAAAACGACTTGCTGAAAGTAAATTCTCGGCTCCGCATTTTTATTTAACCATGAGCATTGATATGGATGCATGGGTTGCAGCCCGCGGCAAGCTGAATGAAATAAGTAAAGTAAAAATCAGCTTTAATGATATTGTTTTGAAAGCAGTTGCTGTTGCATTGAAACAACATCCAAAAGTAAACAGCAGCTGGCTTGGCGAAAAAATTCGCATCAATCATCATATAAATATTGGCGTGGCTGTTGCAGTTGAAGAAGGATTGCTTGTACCTGTAGTTCGTTTTGCAGACACAAAATCTTTGAGTGAAATTGCGGCCGAAGTAAAAGACTTTGCGCAAAAAGCAAAAGATAAAAAATTGCAGCCGGCTGATTGGGAAGGCAGCACTTTCACAATTTCTAATCTGGGCATGTTTGACATTGAAGAATTTACAGCCATCATTAATTTACCTGATGCGTGTATTCTTGCAATTGGCGCAATTATGCAAATACCAGTTGTAAAAAATAATGCAGTGGTTCCCGGAAATATAATGAAGGTTACTTTAAGCTGCGACCACAGGGTTGTTGATGGCGCCACCGGCTCTGCCTTTTTGCAAACGCTGAAAAGCTTGCTGGAAGAGCCTTTGCGAATGATGGTGTAATTATTCTCCTTTGAAAATCGGTTTACGTTTTTCAAGAAAGGCAGTTACACCTTCTTTATAATCAGCAGTAGCGCCTGCCTTTCTTTGTAAATAATCTTCTGTATGCAACTGTTCCTGCAATGAATTATTAGAAGAATCGTTCAATGCTTTTTTTGTAAACCATAATCCCCGTGTAGGCAGTTGTGCGAGGGTTTCAGCAATTTTATCTGATTCTTCTTTAAACACATCATCCCCAAATACTTTATAGAGCATTCCCAATTTTTCAGCTTCTGCTGCATTTACTTTTTCACCCAGCATCATTAATGCACTTGCTTTTTGCAGACCGATTAAACGTGGTAAAAAATAAGTGCCGCTGCTGTCTGGTATCAATCCAATTTTACTAAATGCCTGTATGAATGATGCTGATGCCGAAGCAACAACTATGTCGCAGCATAATGCAATGTTTGCTCCTGCGCCTGCTGCCACTCCATTCACTGCAGCCACTACAGGCTTTTCAAGAAAACGGATGCGTGTAATAATCGGATTATAATGTTCAGATAAAATTTTTTCCATTCCCGGGCCGTTGGGATCAGCAACTTCTGCCAAATCCTGCCCTGCACTAAATGCCTTGCCCGCTCCTGTTATTAAAATACATCGTACTTCTTTTAATTGGCGGCATTCATCTAATTTTTGCTGAAAGAGCAAGGCCATTTCACGGTTAAAAGAATTGAGCTTGTCTGGCCGGTTGAAAGTTATAAAGCCAATATTGTTTTTTATTTGAAAGAGAATGGGTGTATTCATGTTTAAATAAGGATGCTGTTTTTAATGATGAAATTTATCAGGAAACTGTGAATGATGCAATACATTATTTGCCTGGTTAATGTGACGTTGCTCATGCTGTGCCACAGCTTTCATTGCTGTGCGCAGGTCAAAAGTAATAAGTGAGCTTACCGGCGAACTAATGATAATTTTATTTTGCTTGCTTATTGGTTTTAATTGTTTAAGATATTGAAGTAATTGCTGCTGATGTTCTAAAAAACGCTGAATGATGCCTGCATCAATTGTACTTTTTGAAGGAGCAAACAAAGAAGGACTTTTTATTTTTTTGCCCGGTATTGTAGTAGTAAACTCCAATAATTTTTTTCCGCACATTTCACTAAGCGGGCTAATGCTTTGCCAAAGCGAAGGATGATAACCCTGTTGCAATAATTTTTCAAAGGCAGGAAAATATTTTGAGTTTGAATTGATAAGATGTTCAAGACACTGTGCAATGCTCCATTTATCAGGATGTGGCTTCCAGTTTAATTGCTCTTCATTTAATAAAGCAAAATTTTCCCTTACATATTCACCTATATGTTCTATTTGTTCTAAATAAGCCATTACAGCAGTGTTATAAAATAATGATAAAGGTAATGACTAATGACACTTAAAATAATCAAATGGTTCCCGGCAATCTTCACACACATATAAAGCTTTGCAGGCTGTAGAGCCAAAGCTGCTTACTAATTTTGTGCGATAAGAATTGCATTGCGGGCATTGAACTGCTTCCTCTTTTTGAAAAACATCAGGTGTACAAACTTGCTGCTGCGCATTAGGAGGCGCTATTCCATATTCTTTCAATTTTCTCTTCCCTTCCTCAGTCATCCAGTCAGTAGTCCATGCAGGAGAAAGAACTGTTTTTATTTTAATATTTTTAAATCCGTTTTCGATTAATGCCAAACGAATATTCATGCGAATAACATCCATTGCCGGGCAGCCGGAATAAGTTGGAGTAATGAAAACCCCCAAACCCCCAAAAGGGGGCTTTTGAACTGCATCATATATTTCAATCTTTCTTATGATGCCAAGGTCAATAACAGATAATACAGGCACTTCAGGGTCTAAAACTTCATGAAGTATTTTCCAGATTTGTTTTTCCTGCACCAATGATATTTCTTTTTCTGCTAACATTTTTTTCTTCCTTTGGGTTACCATTCACTGTTTGGATACGCTCTTTGCAAAAACTGCATTCCCGCAAGTATAAAACCTAATTGTTCTGTGTGCATTCCCTGTTTACCACCCTTATGTGCAAAAATCTCTTTGGGCATGGGCAAAGTGGCTTCAGAAAATATCAACTCTGTTTTTTGCTGCCAGTTTGTTTTCAACGATGCTACATCAACTGATATTTTATTATTCAGAAGCTCATTTTCGTAATCTGCAGCAATAAATAATTCATCTGTATAAGGCCAAAGCTCATCAATTGCATTCAACATGCGATTGTGGCTTTCTTCAGTTCCATCTCCCAAACGTATAACCCATTCGCTGCTCCAGCGTAAATGATAAGTAACTTCTTTCAACGCTTTAGCGGCAATCGCTGATAGTTGATCATCGCTGCTAATTTGCAATTTTTCGTACAACAAATATTGATAATTGCTGAAGAAAAATTGACGCAATATTGTTTTTCCCCAATCGCCATTCGGCTGCTCAACGAGTAAGCAATTTTTAAAATTACGGGCATCTCTTAAGTATGCTAAGGTATCTTCTGTTGAGTGAGTTGAATGGTTGAATGGTTGAATGGTTGAATGGTTGAATGGTTGAATGGTTGAATGGTTGGTTAATTCTGCGGCGTATTGATAAAAATTTCTTGCCTGCCCAATAAGGTCAAGAGAAATATTTGTGATGGCTATATCCTGTTCCAATACTGGCCCATGCCCGCACCATTCACTGTTGCAGTGCGCAAGAATAAGAGCGTTATCAGCGAGGTGGAGGATGTAGTTGATTAAGGAATTGAGAATTGGGAATTGGGAATTTGTATTCACAGGTATAAGGTATTAAGGTAATGAGGTATTGGGTATTGAAGAGACTGACACTTGTGGTTTGCTGGATTGCTTAGACTTTTGGAGAAAAGAAATATAACCATTAATTAGCTTCAATACTTTTTCGTACTGAATTTCACGTAAAGAAAAAGTTTCTTTCGACAAATATCCTTCATCAACAGCTGTAATTAAGTGGTCGAGAGTTTCATTAAGTGAACCTCTTGATTGCCTGAAAAATTGAGAGGTTTCCTGATAATTATACCTTCCGTATCCCTCAGCAATATTTGCTGTAACAGATCTGGATGAATCTTTTATTTGTGCTGTGAGAAGAAATCTCTCGTCTTTAGGGAAGCTTTTGCAATCTTCAAGTATTTGCTGTTTAAAAATTCTTGCTTCTTTCCAGGTTTCCAACTCTCTAAATCCACCTTTATAATTATCTAAGTTCATAAATATTATATTAATGCACTTAATTTTATCTCGCAACTTACTAACTCAATGCCCATTACCCATTACTCTCACATGTGTTTCACTTCCTCCGGCAGATCATAGAAGGTAGGGTAGCGGTATATTTTATCATTGGCAGGCTCATAAAAACTTTCTGCATCGTCGGGATTGCTGGCATGTATGTATTTACTTTCTACAACCCATATACTTACACCTTCCATGCGGCGTGTATAAACATCTCTTGCGTTTTCTATTGCCATTTGTGCATCGGCTGCGTGAAGACTACCGGCATGCTTATGATCTAAGCCCTGCTTACTTCTTATAAAAACTTCCCACAAAGGCCAATCGGTTTTATTTTCAGATACAGGCGTTGAAGCTCCTCCACTTTTATCTTCGGGAATATCACCGTAGTAATATTTTTTTATTTGAATATTCATTTGTAAGGAGTTTTTATTTATATCCTATTCTTCTGCGATTTTCGAGATCTTCTCTTTGCTGTTTTTGCTGAAACAACAATTCTAATGCAGCGAAAACTTGTTTAAAATTTTTATTGTATTTCTTTTCAAGCTGCATAATTTTTTCGTGCAGCTCTTTATAATTTAACGCAAACTGACGTATTAAAACAAATGTTCTAATTATAATGATATTAACTTGTATAGCTTTTTCGCTGTTTAAAACACTGGAGAGCATAGCTACGCCTTGTTCAGTAAAAGCGAAGGGAAGATATTTAGAATATTTACCTCTTCCTTTTTCTAAGGTCACAGATTGTGATCTTAGAGCGTTGTATTCCTTTGTTGTAAGTTCAAATAAAAAATCAGGAGGGAAACGATCTATATTTCGCCTTACAGCCTGTTTTAATACACGAGTTTGTACTTCATACAATTCTGCCAAATCAAAATCAAGCATCACTTTATTTCCCCTAATTTCATAAATCTTATTTTGTATTACACTTAATTGCATTCAGGCTCATTAAAATAAACATTGTTTATTTAAGCAGCTTTCTTTTCTAATCTCCGCTTTCTCTTTTCTGCATAAGCCGCCGCCGCTTCCCTAACCCATGCGCCTTCTTCCCATGCTTTTCTTCTTGCATCTAATCTTTGCTTATTACACGGCCCATTGCCTTTCACTACATTCCAGAATTCATTCCAGTTAATCTCTCCAAAATCATAATGGCTTCTTTCCCCATTCCATTTTAATTCATGGTCAGGTAAAATCATTCTTAAAACTTTTACCTGCTCTGCGCACATATCAACAAACTGTTGCCGCAGTTCATCGTTGGTTTTGCGTTTTATCTTCCACTTCATACTCTGGTCACTGTTTGTGCTTTCACTGTCTTTTGGTCCAAACATCATTAAGCTTGGCCACCACCAGCGATTGATTGCATCCTGGCACATCGCCTTTTGTTCTTTGGTTCCTTTACTTAATGTTAGTAATATTTCAAAGCCCTGCCGCTGATGAAAACTTTCTTCCTTACAAATTCTTACCATCGCCCTTGCATAAGGCCCATAGCTGGTACGGGTAAGCATTACCTGGTTTAAAATGGCAGCGCCATCTACGAGCCAGCCAATAGCGCCAATATCTGCCCAGGTTAAGGTTGGATAATTAAAGATGGATGAATATTTCGCCCTGCTGCTGTGCAGGTCTTCAATAGTTTGTTCGCGGGTTGTGCCAAGCGTTTCCGTTGCCGAGTAGAGATACAATCCATGCCCTGCTTCATCCTGAACCTTGGCGAGAAGAATTGCTTTTCGTTTTAAGGACGGCGCTCGGGTAATCCAGTTACCCTCGGGCAACATGCCTACAATTTCGCTATGTGCATGCTGACTTATTTGCCTTATCAATGTTTTACGATATGCATCGGGCATCCAGTCTTTGGGCTCTATTTTTATCTCTTTGTCTATTTTATCCTGGAATAGCTTTTCTCCAGAGGAGTCCTTTGGAACAAAATTTATAAATTGCATACTCATTTATTTCATCACAAAAATAAAAAATATAATTCCTTAACTGTATTAGTTTTTAAATTATAATTTTAAAGTAGTATATTAGCCAATTATTTGTTTGCATATAAATTGATTGCTGCCTAATGAAAAGCGAGAATCTTAATACCATACAACAAAAATTATCGCTAAGTGATGAAAAAGCTTTAGCTGAGCTTTATCAGCTTTATTATAAAAAGCTTCTGCATTTTGCAAAGTCTATTGTACGCACTAATGAGCTTGCTGAAGAGGTTGTTGAAGATGTATTTATAAAATTATGGTGCAACAGGACTTCAATACCTGAGATTAAAAACCTGAATGTTTACCTATACATAGCTGTTAAAAATACAAGCTTAAATTTGCTGGCTCAGAAAGCAAGACAGTTGGTTTCGGCGTCATTTGATTTTTTGAACATAGAATTAGAAAACGAATTAGATAACCCGGACGATCTTATGATTACGGCTGAGATGATGCAACGAATGCACCGGACAATTGATGGTTTACCTCCCCGTTGTAAAATGATCTTTAAGCTCGTGAGAGAAGATGGCTTAAAATATAAAGAGGTGGCAGAAATTTTGAACATTTCTGTTAATACTATTGACGCTCAAATGGCAATCGCCATAAAAAAATTATGCACGGCGCTGCAAATTGAGAAGCCTTTTAAAAATTTTTCTGCATCCATTGCTGAAAAACAATTTTAAACTTTTTTCAAATCCTTTAGTAGAAAAGTAAAAAAAGCCTGTCTTTAGTTATTAGCGTTAGCTGCATGCATTCAGAAAATTTTATATGGCAACTGGCATCCCGCTCTTTAAGCGGCGAAGCATCCTGTGAAGAAGTTGCCTTGCTTGAAGAAACTTTGAAGCAAGATGAATCGTTGCAGCAGCGATATGAAATTCTAAAACAGTTCTGGCATTCTTCTCATCCCCTCACAACTTCCAACGACGAAAGTAAAAAGCATATAGCAAGGATCCTTGAAAAAGCTTATAAGGCAGACGTATTGAATGAAAACCTTGTAATAGAAACAAAGAGACTTAGATACAGGAAAATTTTTCGGAATTTCCTGCGCAGTGCTGCTGTTATTATTTTTCTAATTGTTGGTTTAGTTCTTTTTAATAAAAAAGGCAACTACAGTTTACCATCGCAATCCCCTGATAAAAACATGCAGCAATTGGTAGCACAAAAAGGAAGCCGTAACCGAACTATTTTACCAGATGGTTCAGTGGTTTGGTTAAATGCAGGCTCTTCACTCTCTTATGCCGGTGATTTTAAAAGCTCAGCCAGGGAAGTGTATCTAAAAGGTGAAGGCTTTTTTGATGTTGTAAAAGAGAATAATCATCCCTTTATCGTTCATGCAAATAGTGTTGATATTAAAGTGTTGGGTACAGCTTTCAATCTGAAATCTTATGCAGAAGATAATAGGGTGGAAGCTACACTAATCCGGGGGCTTATTCAGGTTATGCGGCAGGGCAAAGGCAATCAGAAACCTGTTTTCCTCTATCCCAATGAAAAATTAATTATCAACCTGCCTGAAAATATTTCAAAAGAAAAAATCCAGACCGGCGAAAAAACAATTGCCCCGGTTGTGTTTAAGCTTTATCATTTAGACAGCACAATTAAAAAAGAAAATATTATTGAAACCTCGTGGATATACAACCGTCTTGAATTTCGCGGAGACAGTTTTGAGGAGTTGGCAAAAAAGCTTGAACGCTGGTATAATATAAAAATAATTTTTGAAGATGAAGCAGTGAAACATCTGAGCTTTAATGGATCATTTGAAAACGAAACCGCAGAGCAGGCTTTTGCGGCGCTGCAGTCCGCAGTGCCATTTGATTATACAATGCAGGAACAGGAAGTAAAAATAAAAAGTGCTGCTGCTAATTAATAATCAGAGTGGGTTAAATAAAAGATGCAACAACATCAAAAAAAAAATAAGCGGAGAATAGTAGCTTATCCTCCGCTGAAAAAGGGGTTAACATTCCCCCGCAGGGCTGGCCTGTTAACCAGTAATTCTAATAATTAAAAAATATGAATATTTTTTTAACGATTGAAAAAAAAACGTTGCTTTCCAAAACAGTGCTTGTTATGAAATTGACTATTGTATTTTTATTCGTTACGCTGCAGGTTTCAGCAAAAGGATTCGGTCAGGAAAAAATTACACTCAATGCAAAAGAAACTTCGATTGCAAATGTGTTGAATTCAATTGAAAAAAAGACCCATTATCGTTTTCTGTACAATAATAAAATAGAAAGCCTTAAGCTGAAAGTCTCTTTAGTTGTTCAGGTTGCTGATTTAAAAGATGTGCTTAACGAGGTATTGAAAAGTACAAATCTTTCTTATCAATTTATGGAAAATAATCTTGTTGTTATTAAAGAGCCTTCTTCTTTTACAGAAGAAATTAAAGCTGTAATTACTGGCAGAGTAACCGGGGATAATGGCACTCCTTTGGCGGGTGTATCAGTACAAATAAAAAGCACAGGAAAAGGAACAGTTACCAATGCTGACGGGCATTATTCTATAAATACATCAGATAACGATGTACTTGTTTTTTCTTATGTCGGTTATGAAGCTCAGGAAGTACAGGTATCGGGTAAAAGCGAGATAAATATTACGCTTCAACCTTCAGCAAAAGAGCTCGAGCAGGTAGTGGTAATTGGTTACGGCACGCAGAAAAAAAGAGACCTTACCGGTTCAATATCTGTAATCAGCGGAGATGCGGTAGCAAAAATGCCCTCTACAAATCCTGTTGCATCACTACAGGGGAAGGTTGCAGGTTTAACTATTGTTAATTCAGGCCGGGCCGGAGCAGCTCCTACAGTAAGGATACGCGGTGTAAACTCAACTAATAACGCTGACCCTTTATATGTGGTGGATGGAATACAGCAAACCAATATTGATTATTTAAACCAGGCTGATATTGAAACAATCGAAGTTTTAAAAGACCCTTCTTCTATATCAATCTATGGATTGCAAGGGGGTAATGGCGTGATCATCATTACAACGAAGCGTGCTAAAAAAGGACAAACAACAATCAATTTTCAGTCTAACGTTGGCATACAAACGGTAACACATAAAATTTCTGTTGTAGACGCAGCCGGCTTTAAACAATTGTATTCACAACAAATAGAAAATGTAGGTGGAGAGCCCTTTGATTTTTCCAAATATGATTCTATAGGCGGCAACACCAACTGGCAGGATCAGATTTTTCGCAGTGCTGTTATATCAAGCAACAGCCTGAGCGTTTCAAGCAGTAACGAAAAGAGCACAACATATTTTAATATCGGCTATTCTGATCAGCAAGGCGTAGAAAAATATGACCATTATCAAAAATATATTGCCCGTCTGAATGAGGAAATACGAATTACAAATAATCTTCGAATTGGAGGTGAGATAAACGGATTTTATTTTAAGCAAAACCCTCCGGTAGGCAGTATTGAAAATAGGGCGCTGTGGGCAGCGCCAATTATACCTATTCAGGCAGGCCCGGGATTATATTATTCTACACCTTCATTTCAAAGAGCACAGGTGCCAAACCCGGTGGCGGAAATAGATGGCGCTAATGGCCATACTTTAAACAGCGGCTACCGGTTTACAGGAAATATTTTTGCGGAGGTTAAGTTCTTAAAATATTTTATATGGAAGTCAACTTTCTATACTGACCTTACCTTTGCAGCAGCACCTGACAATAATTCACGCGGATATTCTCCATTGCCTTTCCATTACATTAATATAGGGGATAGCACTACTGCCACAGATACAACCTACGCAACCAATATACATACCTCCGTAAATCAATCATCAGGGCAATACAAAACCTATCAGCAAGACCATACATTAACCTTTGATAAGAATTTTGCAAGTGGTCATCATGTAACAGCTTTAGCAGGCTTTAGTACGCTCTATCATTATAATGATTTTATTTATGGCAACAGAACAGATACAACATTAAATATTCCTGATAATTCTGACCATTGGTATATAAATATCGCTCAGCAATCGAATCCTGGCAATTTTGGCGGCGGCGGCGGCGAAGATGCTTCTATATCATTTATAGGAAGGGTTAACTACACTTTTAAAAACCGTTATTTATTAAATCTTACTTACCGCAGGGATGGTACTTCTAAATTCTCTCCATCGCACCAGTGGGGTAATTTTGGAAGCGTGGGTGCAGGCTGGGTGGTAAGCGATGAGGGTTTTATGCAAAATATAAAGTGGCTTGATTTTTTGAAATTAAAAGCCTCATGGGGCACGGTAGGCAATGGCTTGAATATTGGCAATTATCTCTCTTATCCTGCTTTGCTAAATACCGGCGTTGGCATTTTCGGTAATAATGTATATCCTGCGGTTACACCTGCCTATGATTATGATGCGGACCTGCATTGGGAAGTTGTTGAGGGCCGGGATGCCGGGTTTGAATTAAGAGCATTACAAAACAGGCTTAGTTTAGATGTTGATTTTTACGACCGGAAAACTCATGATATCCTCACAAGTATAGCCCAGATAAATTCAGATAGGTCTAAACTTACCAATCTTGGTACAATTGATAATAAAGGAATCGAAATCACTGCAGGGTGGAGAAGTAATATTACCAAAGATTTCAGCTATTCCGTAAATGGCAACTTCAGCGTAAATAAAAATAAAGTGGTATCCATTGGTGATAACTTTAATTTCGAGATAGATAATATTGCTAATGGTCAAATTATTAATAAAACCACTACCGGTAATTCGATAGGATATTTTTATGGATATGTACAAACCGGTATCTATCAGGATACAGGGCAAATTCTTAAGTCACCTTATTTCAGTGGCGCCCAGCCCGGTGATATTATTTACAAAGATGTTGATGGCAATGATACACTTGATGCCAGGGACCGTACCTATTTAGGTACACCATTTCCTAAATATAATTTTGGAATTTCAATTTCTCTCACCTATAAAAATTTTGATTTGCTGATTGACGGGCAGGGCGTGGCGGGAAATAAAATTTATTTACAACGCCGTACCTATACGTTTACAGTTCTTAATTATGAATCAAACCGGTTAAATGCATGGAAAGGACCTGGTTCTACTAACGTGGAACCTATTCTTGATCCCAGCCGTTTAAATAATACCTTGTTTTCTACTTACTGGCTCGAAAAAGGTGATTACTTCCGCTTACGAACAGTTCAGCTTGGTTATACTTTTAATCATTTAAAAAATATCAAGATGCTTCGTTTGTATATAAGCGGTCAAAATATTAAAACATTTACAAAAGCAACAGGCTATAGCCCGGAAGTTCCGATTAATAATCCTACAAGCGCCGGCGCTGATAACGGCACTTACCCGGTACCGGCTATTTATTCATTTGGTTTAAATCTAACCTTTTAATTAAGCAAAATATAAAAAACTAATTTATGAACAGACTTAATAAACATAAAGCCATCATCTTAGCAGGCTTTGTATTATTGCTATCAACATTTTACTTACCCGGTTGCAAAAAAGATTTTCTTAACCGGCAGCCATTGGATCAATATACACAAGACAATTATCCCTTTCCTCCAGGCGGTGGCATTTACGATCAGTATGTGAATGCAGCTTACAGCAGCCTGCGTGATTTTCTCGTATCAGTCTATGATTTTACTGCAGCAGTGAGTATAAGAAGTGATGATGCAGATAAAGGCAGCAGCCTGTTCGATGGCGACGGGTACGGCATGATAGCAGCAGATAATTTTCCGGTAACGCCTATTACACTGTTCCCAAATGACCTGTGGAAAGCTTATTACAGCAGCGTTATTTACAAATGCAATGTTGTTTTACAGCAAGTATCAAGGGATAGCACAGGAACACCGGAAGATACCAAAACGGTGGCAAGAGCACAGGCAAAGTTTATAAGAGGATATGCTTATTTTATGATGGTAAGATTTTTTGGAAACATTCCTTTAATTGATACCATATTAGATATATCTGAGTCAAATGTTCCTCAATCAGACGCTGCAACCATATATGCATTTATAGAACAGGATTTGCAATATGCAGCAGTGAACCTGCCTTTAAAATGGGATCCCAAATTTATTGGCAAAGTAACAAGCGGCGCTGCAAATGGCTTACTGGCCAAGGTTTATTTATATGAAAAAAAGTGGGATATGGCAATGGCAACCGCAGGCTTAGTGATTAATTCGGGGGTGTATGATTTAAACACAAAGTATGATGATATTTTTACTGAGGGGGGAGAAAACACCAGTGAATCGGTATTTGAAATTCAGGCGTATGCTGATGCCAATCATGTAACTGATTATGGATGTCAGTACGCAAACATACAGGGTGTACGGGGAGTTGGCTTTCAGGATTTGGGATGGGGTTTTAATAGCCCTTCTACTTATCTTGAGGCAGCTTATGAAAAAAACGATCCCAGAAAAGGCAGCACCATTTTATATTGTCCCAGCCCCTTTCCCACCAGGTATGGAGAAGTCTTTCCGGCAGAGCCAAATCCAAGGTATAATATGAAAGTATATACCAATCCCGCAGTGCGTAATGCAGTAGGCACTCTCGAAGGACAGCATGGCTGGTGGTGGGATGTAAGAATTCTAAGATATGCAGACGTAGTGCTTATGTATGCAGAAGCAGCTAATGAGGTAGGCCAAACAACTGAAGCATTAGAAAAACTTGAATGGGTAAGGGCACGTGCACGTAATGGCAATAATTCTATTTTACCTAAAGTAACAACAACCGATCAAACTCAATTGCGTTTAGATATACAGCATGAGCGGCGCATTGAATTAGCTATGGAGCATGAAAGGTTTTTTGATATTGTTCGCTGGGGAATTGCAGCAGATGCATTGCATGCAGCAAAAAAACCAAATTATACAGTAGGAAGGGATGAGTTATTGCCAATACCTCAGGCGCAAATTGATTTATCGCAGGGAGTGTTGCATCAGAATCCCGGCTATTAGAAATAAAAGTATAAACATGAAAAGTATGAATTTTTAGTTGTAACTTAAAATGTTTTTTAATCCGTTTAGGTATGTTTAAAGTAATTTCAATACAAACCAAAATAAAAGAAAGTATGGCTCGCATATTGTTCGCATATATTAATATTCGTGGGTCGCCACCCTAATGTTTATTACACGTGTAAACAATATTTAAAATGATTTAAATCCTTCTCTATTCAATCATAATTATAAAAAATCAAAAAAATGAAAAAAGTAAAAAATGCATTTCAAATGCTAATGACTGGCAGTTTATTTCTGTCAGTAATGTTTCTTAGTTCCTGCAGTAAGAACATAAAGGATACTGCGGCACCGGATGCTTCATCAGACAAGACTCTTGGAGCCATACCCATTGCCTTATGGAATTTTGACAGTACATGGCAGGAAGCTAAACAGAACCTTGCAGGTAGACCCCATAAGAGGGCAAAATACTCATCAACACCTCAGGCCCATGCAGGTATAGCTGCCTTTAAAAGCAATGACAGCGGCTTTGTTTCTTATGCCAACGATGGTACAGCAATTAATAACCTAACCACTGCATTTACTGTAGATTTCTGGGTTTTTGCAGAAAGACCATTAGAAGGCGGCGCACAGTGCTTGTTTTGTATACCGCAAACAGGCGCATTCTGGCCCACCCAGCACGTTCTGTTAGATGCTTATAGCCAAAGCCAGGGAGATACCGCACTCATTAAAGTAATGTTCAAAGCCAACAGGCCCATTACTTATAATGAACAGTGGAATGTAGTTGGCGGAATACCCAATTTCTATCACCGTTGGTCTCATATTCAGTATGATTACAATGGCAGCACCTCTAAATATACCTTTAAGGTGAATGGCGTTACCTATCTTGACCACATCACCTTGTACGATAATGACCCGATGATGGGTGGTCAACCTCTGGGAAATATAGTTGCAAATCCTAACCCGCAGGGCGTTGTAGTTGGCGCTTTTCAAAACCAATGGCAACCGGTACTGTTCGGTGTTCCTGAAGTATGGATGTTGACCTTCAAAGGCAGAATTGATGAATTGAAAATGTTTAATACTGCTATATTTTAGTATGAGCAGCATTTAGAAGATTAGAAGCTAATATTACAGGCTTTTTTTAAAGAGGCGTCTCCAAAAACATGGAGCGCCTCTTTCTTACTTTTTTATCTATTAATAAATTATCACAATTTGTGCATACCATCACCTATAGTACAATTTATAGAAGAGGGTATCAGAAGAATTATAGAAAACTATTTTAAATGAAAAATATATTTTTTGCATTTATCATTCTTACGGTTTCCCTTTGCTGTGAAAAACCGAAAGGCGTTACTACGCCCAGATCCTCAGCAGACCTTCAAAATAAAATTGCAGGCTCATTTTATTTGTCTTCTATACAAATAGACAATCAAACCGGCGCATTCTCTTATTACCATATCAAAATTAATCCTGTAATAAAGCTTGGCTTTTCAAAAAAAGTGAACAGAAGCTCCGTTGCTGCAAATATTGAGCTTAAAGAAAATGGAACTGTGGTAGTGCCAGTAAATTTCTCTTATGAAAATCATGATAGTGTAGTTGTAGTAATTCCGCAGCCAACCTTAAAATATATAACAAAATACACCATTTATATATATGCAAATCTTTTGAGTGCGGGTAATGTTGCCTTAGGTACAAACTATGCATACAACCAGATAACCACTATTGATTCCACAGATAAATTCCCCCGGATAACGGATAATAAGCTGCTTAATCTTGTAGAAAAAAATACTTTTAATTATTTCTGGATTGCCGGGCATCCCATTAGCGGCATGGCACACGAAAGATTCACTTCGGGAGAGACAGTTACAACCGGCGGTACAGGCTTTGCAATAATGAGCATACCTGTTGCCATTAAAAGAAATTTCATTACCAGAGCCGACGGGCTGGCAAGAGTTGTAAAAGTTGTAAACTTTCTTGATGTATATGCTCAAAAATATCATGGCGCTTATGCACACTGGATAAATGGTGCATCCGGTGCCACCATTCCATTTTCTCCAAGAGATGATGGAGCAGACCTGGTGGAGACATCTTATTTAATGGAAGGGCTTCTTACTGCCCGTCAGTATTTTAACGGAACAGATTCCGGTGAAACCAATGTAAGAGCTACCATTAATAAACTATATAAAAATGTTGATTGGAGCTGGTTTAGAAACGGTGGTCAAAACACCCTATACTGGCACTGGAGCCCTAATTATGGCTGGGATACATATCAACAGGTAAACGGATGGAATGAAGCGCTCATTACTTATGTAATGGCTGCATCTTCACCTACCCATACCATTGATTCGTTTGTTTATAAAAATGGATGGGCAAGAAACGGCGCCATGAAAAATGGCAACATTTACTACCGCTTTCCGTTGCCTTTAGGGCCACCTAATGGAGGTCCATTGTTTTTTGAGCATTACTCATTTCTTGGAATTAATCCAAATGGATTAACCGATCAATATGCAGATTACGACAAGCAAACTACGGCACACACCAATATCAACTATAATTATTGTGTAGCCAATCCCAAGTATTTTAATGGCTACAGCGATAGTTGCTGGGGACTCACAGCGAGTGATGATAATATTACCGGATATTCTGCGCATGAACCCAATAACGACTTGGGAATTATAACACCCACTGCTGCCCTTTCTTCTTTCCCTTATACACCTGATAAATCAATGGCCGCATTACAATTTTTTTATTACAAGTTAGGAGATAAATTATGGGGGCTTTATGGTTTTAGGGATGCATTTAATCTTACCAATCCCTGGTTCGATGCTGATTACCTTGCCATAGATGAAATGCCAATTATGGTAATGATTGAAAATTATCGCAGCGCACAGGTATGGGATTTATTTATGAGCTGCCCCGAAGTAAAAACAGGGATGAAAAAATTAGGTTTTCAAAGCCCGTATTTGCAATGATTTTATTTTTTTTGGTCAACTTTCGTACTTACCGTATTGTTCATACACATAGAAATACAAATTCAGTTGTGAACATTAAATACATTTTTCTGATGGCATAGTTTTTATACAGATTTATTTATGCTTTTCAACGGTTACAATAAAATAAATCATGCCATGCCTGCAACGTTTTATAGTGCTGCCAAAACTTATGCTGCTTGGGGTGATTCTTATACAATCTGTGAATGGGTTAATGAAATAAGATTTCCTTTATATATTCTTGCATATATTAATATCCGCGGGTCGCCCCCTTAAAGTTTATAAAACATCAAACGATATTATATTTTAATTGTTCTTCTATTTTAATAATCAATAAAAAATGAAAAAATGAAAAAAATGACAAACAGCATTAAAATGTTGGTTGCTGGCGGACTGCTCCTGTCAGTAATGTTTCTGAATTCGTGCAGTAAGAACCAGCAGAATGCCGCAATAACTGCACAAGATAATGGTGCATCAGATAAAGAAAATTTTACAGCAGGCCTTCCACCACTCGAAGCCTGGTGGACTTTTGACAGCACATGGACCGAAAGTTTACAATCACTAACAGGCACAGGACACAATGATGTAACATACACAGCAACATCAGGTGCATACAATGGTAAAGCTGCATTTTGGAGCGAGGACAGCGGTTATGTTTCTTATGACGATGCCGGTACATTGAATAACGGAACCTCAGGATTCGGCGTTGATTTCTGGTTGTATGCTTATCCAAAAGAAGGTGGTGCACAGTGCGTATATTGCTTACCACAAACAGGCGCTTTCTGGCCCACCCACCATTTCCTGCTTGATAGCTACAACCCAGCGCAGGGAGATAGCGGGCTAATTAAAATAATGTTCAAAGCCAACAAGCCTATCCCTTATAATGAACAGTGGAATGTAGTTGGCGGCATACCCAATTTCTATAACCAGTGGACACACATCCAATATAAATACAATGGCTTCACTTCTAAATTTACCTTGCTAGTGAATGATGTGATGTATTTAGATCATATTACATTGTATACTGATGACCCGATGTTGGGGGGTGTACCCCTTGGAAACGTGGAACCGAATCCTGGTCCACATGGGGCTCTAATAGGCGCTTTCCAAAACACCTGGGATCCGGTGCTGTTTGGCACACGAGAAGTATGGATGTTGGGCTTCAAAGGGAAAATCGATCAATTGAAGGTTTATAAGTTCTAATTGAAGGTTTTTAATACTGAGTTGTAAAGATTAAAGATTATCGCAGTGGTATGTTATGGAATTTATTTACAGGCTGCCCCGAAGTAAAAACAGGAATGCGTAACGTGGCTTTACAGCGCATTACTTGTAAACTGTGGGTATCCATGTTGTACTATACGCCATCCCTTACAATGAACAGTGGAATGTAGTTGGCGGAATACCCAATTTCTATCACCATTGGTCACATATTCAGTATTCCTATAATGGTGCTACTTCTCTATTTACCTTGGTTGTGAATGGAGTTGCATATATTGACCACGCCACCTTATACACTGACGACCCGCTGTTGGGTGGTGTACCTCTCGGAAATATAGTTGCAAACCCGGGACCACATGGTATTGTAGTTGGCGCTTTTCAAAACACATGGGACCCCGGATTATTTGGTCCTCGTGAAGTATGGATGTTGCCATTCAAAGGCAGACTGGATAACGTGAAAATTTATAAGACTGCTCTGTTTTAGTACGGGTAGCATTTAAAAACTTAGAAACTTATATTCAGGCTTTTTAAAGAGGCGTTTCCGGCATACCGGAGCGCCTCTTTCATTCTGGTGGTTTCCTTTTGCTGTGAAAATCGAAAGCTTCCTCATTAAATTTTAGTACCTTACCGTTTGCATTTTATTAGATGCATTCTTATGAAGCGCATTTTTTCATACCTCATTGTTTTCTTTCTCTCTCCATCGCTGATTGTTGCACAAAAAGCAATCTCTATGAAGCTCGATGCAACTATCAATCCTGTTACCGCAGATTTTATTCATGATGGAATTGAAAAAGCACGCAGCGAAAAAGCGCAATGCCTCATCATTGCACTCAACACGCCGGGCGGCTTGCTGCAATCAACACGTGATATTGTACGGGATATACTGCAATCTCCTGTTCCGGTAATTGTATATGTTTCTCCCGCAGGCTCACAGGCGGGCTCTGCAGGCGTATTCATTACACTCGCTGCACACATTGCAGCAATGGCGCCGGGAACAAATATCGGCGCTGCGCATCCTGTGAGTATGCAAAGTGAAATGGATACTATTATGAGTGCAAAAGCAACTAATGATGCTGCAGCATTTATTCGTACCATAGCACAAAAAAGAAACCGTAATCTTGAATGGGCCGAAGAGGCAGTTCGTAATAGTGTTTCAATAACGGAAAATGAAGCCCTGCAAAAAAAAGTGATTGACCTTATCGCAACGAATGAACACGACTTGCTTATTAAAGTTGATGGCAAACAAATACAGGTTAGCGGTGATAACATTATGCTTCATACCAAAGCTGCAAAAATTGAAACATACCAGATGACATCAATAGAAAAAATTCTGAATATTCTCAGCGACCCAAACATCGCTTACATACTTATGCTGCTTGGTTTATACGGAATTCTTTTTGAATTATACAATCCCGGTGCAATACTCCCGGGCATTGTTGGCGTTATCTCTTTGATACTTGCCTTTTATTCCATGCATACTTTGCCCATTAATTATGCAGGGCTGTCATTAATTATTTTCGCCATCATTCTTTTTTTGCTGGAGATAAAAATAATGTCGCATGGATTGCTTGCAATAGGTGGAATCACCTCGCTGCTTCTTGGCTCTATGATGCTGATACGCTCCGGTTCATCACTTGAGTTTGTAAAGCTTTCATGGAGTGTTATCATTACAGCCACGGCGATTACAACATTATTTTTTCTTTTTGTAATTGGTGCGGGACTGAAAGCGCAACGCTTAAAACCCGTTACCGGAATTGAAGGGTTAACGGGAATGATAGGTGAATCAATAGATGCGCTCAATCCTGCAGGCAGAGTGCTGGTACATGGCGAAGTTTGGAATGCAGCATCCATTTCTGAAAATATACCTAAAGGAAAAAAGGTTCGCGTTACAGGAATTAAAAATCTTACCTTGTTTGTGGAACACGTAAATATTTAATTTCAAAAAAATAAATTTTATGCAAATACCTGCAGCTTCCGCAGTGATAATATTTTTTGTTATCATTATTCTTGCAAGCGCCATCCGCATACTGCGTGAATATGAGCGTGGAGTAATTTTTAGATTAGGACGCTTAATTGGCGGCAACGGCGTAAAAGGCCCGGGACTAATTCTGTTGATTCCGGTGGTTGATAAAATGGTTAAGGTAAGTCTTCGCACCGTAGTGATGGATGTGCCCACACAGGATGTAATTACACGGGATAATGTATCTATTAAAGTAAATGCAGTTGTTTATTTCCGGGTGATAGAAGCACAGAAGGCCATTGTGGGGGTTGAAAATTTTCTTATTGCTACTTCGCAGCTTTCACAAACAACTTTGCGAAGTGTATTGGGACAAAGTGAGCTTGATGAGATTCTTTCGCAACGTGAAAAAATAAATCACAAGCTGCAGCAGATCATTGATACCCATACGGAACCCTGGGGCGTAAAGGTTTCTAATGTTGAAGTAAAGCAGATTGACCTGCCGCAGGAAATGCAGCGTGCTATGGCAAAACAGGCCGAGGCAGAAAGAGAGCGCCGCAGTAAAGTGATTGCGGCCGAAGGTGAATTTCAGGCCTCTCAGCGTTTGAGTGACGCTGCAAAGGTTTTGGCTGAACAGCCGAGTGCACTTACACTTCGTTATTTGCAAACACTCCGTGAGATTGCTACAGAAAAAAATTCAACTACTATATTCCCTGTTCCCATTGACCTGCTAAAACCATTTTTGCATACCGAGGACAAGCGGCCGGAAAAATCGTGAGGCATTATTAAAAAGGTGAATACTTTTATTGCCTCAATGACTTTTTTATTGCCTCAATGACTATTGCCTATTGCCTCATGCCTATTGCCTATTGCCTATTGTCTCAATGACTAAAATTACTTCGGAGCTTTTTTATAAAAATAAATAGCAACAAACGTAAAAATTACATTGGGAATGCTGGCGGCAATTAAGGGAGGTAAATTTCCTTTTGCAGAAAACATGGTTGAAAACCGGTCCATTAAAATAAAAATTGCAGCGGTAACAAAACCAATCGCCAAATGAGCGCCACTGCCTCCGCGTACTTTACGGCTGGCAACCACAGCGCCTATCATCGTAAGAATAACCACTGCTAGCGGAGTTGCAAACCTGCGGTACTCTTCTATCTTAAGTGTATTTATATTTTCAGAGCCGCGCAATTCTTCAAGAGCGATATACTGATTAAGTTCAGATGTTATTAATTTATCTTTTGCATATTCATCGCGGTTAAGATCGAAGGGCTTAAAATTAAAATTCATAAGCTTCTCTCTTTCGGTTGTAAGAGATTCTTTTAATCCATTAATATTTCTTTCGGTGATATTTTGAAGCACCCATTTATTTTTAGAGGTATCCCATCGCAGCAACGACGCCCTTAAATTATATACCAGTTGATTATTTTTAATGCGGTGCATAAAAAAGGGTCCGCCGGTTTTTGTGGAAGTATCGTAGTTGTGAACGCCTGCATACGTAAAAGAGTCTACACGGAAATAAAGACTTTTTTCATAATTGGTAACCAGGGGGTCGTAAGTAGAATTTACATTCACGTAATGCGCCTCGAAATTGGTTCGTATTTCATTTGCTTTGGGAATTAAAAAATTGGATGCCGCAAGCAATAGCAATCCAAGAAATATTCCGCCAATCCAATAGGGAACAAGAAACCTGTTGTAGCTTGTACCACTGGAAAGTATTGCGATAATTTCGCTGCGCCCCGCCATTTTCGATGTAAAAAAAATGACTGCTATAAAAACAAAAAGAGGAAACAGCAATGCATCAATATATGGCACAAAGCCAAAATAATATTGAGTTAATACAGCAGTAGTGCTCAGGCCCGATTTTACAAAGTCATCAGTTTTTTCGCTTACATCAACCACAACTGATATGATCGTAAAAAGCAGAACACAAAAGAAAAAAGTAAAAAGAAATTTTTTTAGTATGTACCAGTCGAGTTTCTTCATAAAGTCATTGAGTCAATAAAAAAGTCATTGAGTCATTAGTCATTAAGTCATTTGGTAATTAAGTCATTTTATAAATTCAAAAGTATCATTATCTCATTGCAATATTTTAGAATAAAAAATTAAAGTCTTTGTTTAATTATTTCTGTTGTTGCAGTTTTCCACGCTGCATAATTATTTTGCAAAATATGGTTTCTTGCTTCCTGCATCAGCCATACATAAAAAGCAAGATTATGAATGCTTGCAATTTGCAAGCCCAGAATTTCATTGGCTGAAAATAAATGCCGCAAATACGCTTTGGAATAATAGTTACTGGTTTCGCAGGGCAACCCTTCATCAACCGGAGAAAAATCGGTTGCCCATTTTTTATTTTTGATGTTGATGACACCTTGCGTTGTAAACAACATTCCGTTGCGGCCATTACGTGTAGGCATCACGCAGTCAAACATATCAATACCAAAGCCAATGCATTCAAGCATGTTCCATGGAGTGCCCACACCCATTAAATATCTCGGCTTATCTGCCGGAAGATATTCACAGCATAAGGAAGCAATTTCATACACAGTTTCTTCAGGCTCGCCTACACTTACGCCACCAATTGCATTGCCTGCACAATTTTTTGATGCTGCGAATTCACACGAATGTTTTCGAAGCTCTGCGAATGTTGCACCCTGCACTATGGGAAAAAGATTTTGCGTGCAGCCATATTTATCTTCCGTTTCATTCATTCTTGCAATACATCTTTCTAACCAGCGATGCGTAAGCTCCATACTTTGCTTTGCATAAATGTATTCGCTTTTACCAGGCGGGCATTCATCAAAAGCCATAATAATATCTGCACCAATGCTTCGCTGTATATCTATCACATTTTCGGGAGTGAACAAATGTTTGTTGCCATCAATATGACTTTGAAACACTACACCTTCTTCTGCAATTTTTCGGTTCGTTGCGAGAGAAAAAACCTGGTAGCCGCCACTGTCGGTAAGTATGGGTTTGTTCCAGCCCATAAATTTATGTAAGCCGCCCGCTGCTGCAAGCACTTCAACGCCCGGTCTTAAATACAAATGATAAGTGTTGCCAAGAATTATCTGCGCATTAATTTCATTGCTTAGTTGTTGTTGTGTTACTGCTTTTACGCTGCCTGCTGTACCCACAGGCATAAAAACAGGAGTGTGTATTTCACCATGGTCGGTAGTAATTTTCCCTGCTCTTGCTTTTGTTTGCAAGGACCCCTTTGGAGAGTTTATATCAGTATGTTGTAAAAGGAATTGCAATGCAGGCAAATGTAATTAAACAATATTTGCACAATTATCCACAGCGTTTATAACTATGCCTGTCAATCAAAATGATAGTAACCTATTTTTGTTTTTATGATGATACCTGTACCTGAACTATTGCTGCCTGTTTCATTGGGGGTGGTTGCAGCCATTCAATTATTTTACTATTTATATTTTTTCAGGCGGTTTGCATTTTATACACCATCAGAAAAAAAAGAATCACAGGAATATCCTGTAAGTGTAATTGTGTGTGCAAGAAATGAGGCAGCTAATCTTGTGAAGAACCTGCCCGGTATTCTCGTGCAGCAATATAATACCACGCATGAAGTAATTGTTGTGAATGATAATTCGACTGACGAAACCAAATATTTGCTTGAAGAATTTCAAAAAACATTTAAAAATATTAATGTAGTAAGACTAACTCAGGAAGCTATACTGATACCCGGAAAAAAATTCCCTCTTTCTGTAGGAATAAAAACAGCAAAATATGAAACGCTTTTATTAACAGATGCAGACTGTGTACCTGCCAGCGAACACTGGATTAAAAAGATGCAGAATGGTTATACAAATGGAATTGAAATTGTTCTTGGGTACGGTACTTATCACAAACAAAATTCTTTGCTTAATAAATTAATACGGTTTGAAACATTTCATTCCGCATTACAGTATTTTTCTTATGCCCTTGCAGGTATGCCATATATGGGTGTGGGCAGAAATCTTTCATATAAAAAAGATTTATTTTTTCGCAATAAGGGATTTTCTTCTATCAATAAAATACCCAGCGGCGATGATGATTTGTTTATTAACATGGTCGCCACAAAAAAAAATACTGCCATTGTAATTGACAAAGATGCATTTACTTTAAGTGAGCCGCAAAAAAGCTGGAGCGCATGGATGAACCAGAAATACAGGCACTACACTACGGCGAAATATTATAAGCCGAAGCATAAATTTCTTCTTGGGCTTTATTCGTTTTCACACACACTCATCTATCCGCTCACCATTGCTACGGCATTATTTTACAACTGGCAAATTGCGGTAAGCATATTTGCTTTGCGATTGATTGTGCAAAGTGTAATCTGGCAGAAGAGCATGAAAAAATTAAATGAAGCCGACTTGTGGCCAATGTTTTTTTTCTTTGATGTATGGTTGTTTATTTATTATCTTTTGTTTGTGCCTGCGCTTTGGAGGAAACCAGAAAAGAAGTGGCACTGACACTCAACCATTGTGCCCTTCTATCATTTTCCCCACAAAACACTCTGCCTTGCCACTACTTCTCCTTTTAACACAAGCGTTGCTACATAAATCCCTGCCGGCTGCCCACTCATAGAAATGCTTGTTGTTACATTAGGCTGCAAAGATTTCTTTGCTATGATGTTGCCATTACTGTTGTAAACCATTACTTCATATTTATCATTATTTGCAGCATCAGCATTTTTATACATAACCTCAATCTCTTTTGCATTTGTGTTTATGTATGCTTTAAAATCTATACTGTTTGCAGGTGAAGAAGATTCTTCATTTATCTCATTAAGTGTTGGTTTTTTGCCGCATAAGTCTTGTGGAAATTTTTCAAATGTTACTGTAGTAAGCGTTATGGTATCTGCGGTAAGCAGTGCATCTGTTATATTAAATTTTACATTGGTGGATATTGA
>JBBRBB010000023.1:0-68463 GCA_038206235.1 Chitinophagales bacterium | reverse complement strand
GTTTGTTGTTATTCACAATTAGTACAATTTTTCAACTTTTAAGCAATAGCCTTTTTTTCCACCTATGTTAATTATTCAAAATTTATCCGGTTTTTTGCCTACTGGTAATGCAAAATCCTATTTTTAAACAGTTTCTAAGATACTTAAAATAAATTAGAGATTAAAAGTAAAGAATAATTTAGCCAGATGCGTAAGGCCTTAAACACAATATCATCCTTTCTGCTAATAATTTCAAAAAACTGCTGTTACGCTCTTAATCGGTTAAATATTTTTATCAGAAATTTTGTTTCACTTTAAATTTGTTTCATATTTAATTGCTTTTCCGTCGCCAGGTTATTCCCATTCAAAAAATATGCATTAAGCGAAATCAGTTTTCATTTAAAAAACAAATTACATTTGCATCGTTAGTTTACTAACAATCGGGACGTAGCGCAGTCCGGTAGCGTATCAGCATGGGGTGCTGGGGGTCGCTGGTTCGAATCCAGTCGTCCCGACAAAAAATTAGCCATTTGCATAAAGCGAGTGGCTTTTTTAGCAAGTAGTTTGTTGAAAAAATTAGATATATCAGCATGGGGTGTCCTGCAAGGCAGGACTGGTTCGAATCCAGTCGTCCCGACAAAATATAGCCATTTGCATAATGCGGATGGCTTTTTTATAAATCAACCTATATTGCACAAAATTTTGCACTCCCCGCATGAAGATCTTACTGAAGCATGCACATATACTTGACTCCAATTCTCCGCACAATGGTTCTGTAAAAGACGTTTTAATAATTGATGGTTTCTTTGAAAAGATTAATGATTCTATCACTGCTTCAGATGATATGTTTCAATTGTTTGATGTTTCCGTTTCTCCCGGCTGGATTGATATTTTTTCACACGGATGCGACCCCGGCATCGAATACAAAGAAACACTGGAAACGCTGGCTGCAAGCGCTGCCGCAGGCGGATTTACAACAGTATTCACTCTTCCTAATACAAACCCTGTTGTGCAAAATAAAACACAGGTAGAATATATTATTCAGAAATCAAAAACACTTGCTGTACACATTCAACCGCTTGGCGCACTAACAAAAAATTGCGAAGGAAAAGAGCTTGCTGAAATGTACGATATGCAAAACAGCGGCGCCATTGCATTTACAGATGGGATAAATCCGGTGCAATCTGCCGGACTCTTAATGAAAGCGCTGGAATACGTAAAACCATTTAATGGAACCGTGATACAAGTTCCAAGAGATAAAAGTATTGGCGAGTATGGATTAATAAATGAAGGAATAATTTCTACACGTTTGGGTTTACCCGGCATTCCTGCAATGGCTGAAGAATTAATGGTGGCAAGAGATATTAAATTAGTGCGATACACCAATTCAAAAATCCATTTTACCGGCATTAGCACAGCAAAATCTCTTAAATACATTCAGCGTGCAAAAGAGGCAGGCTTAAAAGTTACTTGCTCCGTAACACCCTATCATCTTTTTTTCTGCGATGAAGATCTGCAGGATTATGAGACAAATCTTAAAGTTACTCCGCCACTAAGAACAAGAAAAGATATGCTCGCTTTACGTGAAGCAGTAAAACAAGGTTTAGTAGATTGTATTGCCTCACATCATATTCCGCAGGACTGGGATAGTAAAACCTGCGAATTTGAATATGCAAAAATTGGTATGATTGGTTTGCAAACAAGTTTTTCAGCTGTTAAAACAGCAATCCCTGAGCTTGATGAAAACGCTCTTGTAAAATTGTTCTCAGCCAATGCAAGAGAAATTTTCAATTTGCCAAAATTTTTTATAAAAGAAAAAGCAGAAGCTGATATTACAATTTTTAATGCAGATGATTCATACACGCTGCGTAAAGAAAACAACGAGAGTAAATCGGCCAATTCACCATTCTTTAATAAGCAACTGCGTGGAAAAGTAATTGGAATTTATACAAAGGGAAAATTAACTTTGAATAAATAAATTAAAAATTATGGAAAAGAAAATTACATCACACATTGTGAAGGGTTTTATCATCGCCCTGATATTAATAATATTTGGATTGATTATTTACTTTACAGGGCTTTATGAAAATAAATCACTTCAATATATTCAATATGCCATACTGATTGCAGGAATTATCTGGAGCTGTACAAGCTATGCAAGCCAGTTAAATGGGAATGTAACTTTTGGAAATATATTTGCTCATGGCTTTAAAACAACTGCGGTTATAATTGTGCTGATTTGTATTTGGACTTTCGTTTCACTGAAATTTCTTTTTCCTGAAATGACTGATAAAATAATTAGTGAGGCAAGAAAAGGAATGGAAGAAAAAAATATGAGTGATGCAGATATAGACAGGGCACTCACACTTACACGGGATTATTTTATGCCCTTTGCCATCGGAGGCATTATTCTCATGTTTTGCCTTTTCGGTGCAGTTGCTTCTTTAATAGGCGCCGCTGTTGCAAAGAAAAAACCGCTAGACCCTTTTGCCCAACAAATAATGTAACCTTATTGCATGGATCTCTCAATCATCATTCCTGCATACAACGAAGAAGAATCACTGCCAGAGCTTGCTGAATCAATTACTCATGTAGTTACAGCAAATAATTATTCGCATGAAATAATTATGGTTGATGATGGCAGCAGCGATAATAGCTGGAAGGTGATTGAGCAGCTTGCCGCTTCAAATCAAAACATCAAAGGCATAAAATTTCAGCGCAATTATGGTAAATCTGCGGCACTGAATGAAGGATTTAGCGCTGCCCTCGGAGAGGTAGTAATCACAATGGATTCAGACCTGCAGGATAATCCCGAAGAAATCCCCGAGCTTGTAAAAATGATTACGAATGATGGCTACGATATGGTGAGCGGCTGGAAAAAGAAACGATATGATAATAAGCTCACCAAAAATCTTCCTTCAAAAATTTATAATGCTGCTGCACGGCAGGCATCAGGAATTAAGCTGCATGATTTCAATTGCGGATTAAAAGCATATAGAAATAAGGTTGTAAAAAGCATTGAAGTATATGGCGAAATGCATCGCTACATTCCGGTGATTGCAAAGTGGGCGGGCTTTAAAAAAATCGGCGAAAAAGTAGTTGAGCACAGACCACGCAAATATGGCGTTACCAAGTTTGGATGGGAGAGATTCATCAATGGCTTTCTCGACCTCTCTACAATCACATTTGTAAGCAGGTTCGGAAAAAAGCCCATGCATTTCTTTGGATTATATGGAACACTCTGTTTTGTTATTGGTCTTGGTGCAAGCCTGTATGTAATTATTTCAAAAATTATTCATGGTGATAATTATGCGCTTACCAACAAACCGCTTTTCTATATTGCATTAACAGCTATGATAATTGGTATGCAACTTTTTCTTACAGGTTTTATTGCGGAACTTATTGCACGCAGCTCTTACGACCGAAACAAATATCTTGTTGAAAAAACTATTGGATTGAGTAATTTTGAAAAAAGTTAATTATGCCCGCAACGATATTAAATCTTAAAAATAAAAAGAATGCAGAATTAACTCCTGAACAAAAAGCTTTTTTGGATAAGCTCTTAAAGGCGCCTACTATGTCAAAAAAGCAAATTAAGGAATATGAAAAAAGATTCCCATGGCTGAAGAAATACAAAGATTAGTCTTTTTAGATTCGTCAGTATTAATTGAATTTTTTAGAAAAACACAAAAAGAAAATTCATTTTTTTATAATCTTCAGATTAAAGAAGGATACCAGGGCTTCTTAATTTCCGGAATTGTACAAATGGAAATTTATAGGGGTTTAGATTCCAAACAAAAATTGTTTTGGGATAATTTGTTTGAAGACTTAATTCTTGTTCCTTTTGGTATTAAAGCAACACAGGAAGCAGTAAGAATTTCTTTAGAATTAAAATCCAAAAGACGAAGCCTTGCGATTCCTGACTTAATAATTGCTGCTACAGCATCTTCTTTAAATACTCCACTTGCCACATTAAACGAAAAGCATTTTTTCGATATTGATGGCTTAACTATCATTACTCCATCATCCTTATGAGTAAAGTCATCATCATCGGCCCTGCCCATCCGCTTCGCGGCGGATTAGCCTCTTTTAATGAAAGATTAGCAAGAGAATTTCAGCAACACGGTGATGAAGTTACTATCTATACATTCTCGTTACAGTATCCATCATTCTTATTTCCCGGCACCACGCAATATTCATCAGAGCCTGCTCCAAAAGACATCAACATTAAAGTTTGCATCAATTCAATAAATCCTTTTAACTGGATTAAAGTTGGCAATGAATTAAAAAATCTTTGTCCCGATATTATTGTAGTTCGTTACTGGCTTCCATTTATGGGGCCCTGCCTCGGAACAATTTTAAGAAGAGTAAAAAAAAATAATTACACAAAAATAATTTGCATTGCAGATAACATTTTACCGCATGAAAAAAGACCTGGTGATAAACAGTTCACTCAGTACTTTCTAAAACCTGTGGATGCTTTTATAACCATGAGTGAAAAAGTATTGAAAGACCTGAGACGTTTTACATCAAAGCCTGCACAACAAATTGTGCATCCGCTCTACGATAATTTTGGTGAGAAGATTGATAAAGCTAAAGCAAGAAAACATCTTGGCTTAAATACAGATGATAAGATCATTTTATTCTTCGGCTTCATCCGTAAATACAAAGGGCTTGATATATTATTACAAGCTATGAAAATTCTAAACCGGCCTGCGCCAACTAACGATAAACTACAAACGATAAACTATAAACTTCTTATTGCCGGCGAATTCTACGAAGACCGTAAACAATATGATGAACTCATTGAACAACTGAATATAAAATCAAATCTTATTCTGCGCACAGATTTTATTCCTGACAGTGAAGTAAAATATTATCTCAGCGCAGCAGATTTTGTGATACAGCCTTACCGCAATGCAACACAGAGCGGCGTTACACCTCTCTCCTATCACTTTGAAAAACCAATGCTGGTAACCAATGTGGGTGGCTTGCCGCAGTTAGTGCCTGATGGAAAAGCCGGACTGGTAGCAGAACCAAATGCAGCATCCATTGCAGAAAAAATTATGCAGCTATATGAATTAGGCGAAGCGCATTTTTTGCCACATCTTCGTGAAGAAAAAAAGAAGTATAGCTGGAATAATCTTGTTGAAACTATTAAGCAGTTATCAAACATGGTCTGACCGTCCCGGGTCTGACCATGAAAAATCCGCAAAATATTTTCAACATTATTCCGGGTACATTCCAGAAGTAAAATATGATCTACAGAAGCAGAGCGCCATTGCGCATTGGATTAGCTGGTGGAGGCACAGATGTAAGTCCTTACAGCGATGAATTTGGCGGCGCCATTCTCAATGCCACTATTTCGCACTATGCGCAGGCCAGCATTGAACCTTTACCCGATAATGGAATTACACTCAAGGCAATAGACAGAAAAGAAGAGCAGCATTTTGAATGGAGTGATCAATTACCGGTTGACGGCAAATTAGATTTATTAAAAGGCGTGTATAACCGCATTCAAAAAGATTATAGTTTAAAACTTAATGATTTTTGTTTATCTACTTATGTAGATGCGCCTGCGGGCAGTGGACTTGGAACATCTTCAACATTGGTAGTAGCAATCGTTGGCGCATTTGCCGAAATGTTCAAGCTTCCTTTGGGTGAATATGATATTGCGCATTACGCTTATGAAATTGAAAGAAAAGATTTACAATTAGCCGGTGGTAAACAGGATCAATATGCAGCAACATTCGGCGGTGTAAATTTTATGGAGTTTTATGCAGGTGATAAAGTAATAGTAAATCCGTTGCGCATTAAGCAGGAATATCTTGATGAACTGGAAAACAATCTTGTTTTATATTTTACATCTACCAGCCGCGAATCTGCTGCCATAATAAAAGAACAGCAAAAAAATGTGTTTCAGAAAAATGAAAAATCAATTGAAGCTATGCACCATTTAAAAGAACAGGCAGGAATGATGAAAGAAGCTTTGCTGAAAGGGCGTTTACATGAGATGGGAGAAATTCTCGATTTCGGTTTTCAGCAGAAAATAAAAATGGCTGAAAATATTTCTAATAATTTGATTGAAGAAATTTATCACGCTGCAAAAAAAGCAGGTGCAACCGGCGGCAAAATAAGCGGCGCTGGCGGCGGCGGCTTTATGACATTTTATTGTCCCGGCAATACACGCTATAAAGTGATGGATTCATTAAATAATTTCGGAGGCGAAATAAAACCATATCGCTTTACAAAAAATGGATTAACTACGTGGACGGCGCAGTGATTTAATATGTAAGATTGTCCGCAGGACTCCTTTCGAAGAATATTTAATATTGAGATTGCTCAATTGCTTCATGATTGAATTGTTATTGATATGAATGAAAAAATAAAAAATATTATTTCCGCATCAATTTCTGTAAAGCAACAGATATTGATTGATGCTGTAATGATTGATAAAATAGATAAGGTTGTTGAAGCAATAGCAAACGCATTCAACAACGGCAATAAAGTTTTGTTTTGCGGCAATGGCGGCAGCGCTGCAGATGCACAGCATTTGGCTGCAGAATTTTCTGGGAGATTTTATAAGAACCGGAAAGCCTTACCGGCAGAGGCTTTGCACTGCAACACATCGTATTTAACTGCTGTTGCCAATGATTACAGTTTCGATGTAATTTATTCAAGACTTGTTGATGGTATAGGAATAAAAGGTGATGTACTGATTGGATTAAGCACTTCGGGAAATTCAGGAAATATTATAAAAGCATTTGAAAAAGCAAGAGAAAAAAATATTATTACTGTTGGATTTACTGGTGAAAGTGGCGGAAACATGAAACACTTATGCGATTATTTATTCAATGTGCCATCAACTGATACACCACGCATACAGGAAAGCCATATAATGATTGGGCATATCATCTGTGAATTAGTGGAAGAAAAATTATACCCCAAACCCCTAAAGGGGCTTTGAAGCATCATGAAACTTAAAGAAGCGATTATATTAGCAGGAGGATTAGGAACACGGCTTCGTTCAACTGTTCCTGATTTGCCAAAATGCATGGCGCTTGTAAATGGCAAACCCTTTATTTTTTATGTAATTGAATATTTGAAACAACAAGGTATTGAAAAATTTATTTTTTCCCTTGGGTATAAACATGAAGTTATTACCGAATACCTCGCGACTCAATATTCAATATTCAATATTCAATATTCAATTGAAAAGGAGCCACTCGGCACAGGCGGCGCAATTAAACTCAGTTGCAGCAAGGCTTCTGAAAAGAACGTGTTGGTAGCCAATGGCGATACACTTTTTAAAATAGATGCTTTAAAGCTTTCATCTTTTCATTTTATGTGCGGCGCTGATTGCACACTTAGTTTAAAACCAATGAAAGATTTCTGCAGGTATGGTGTTGTGGAATTGAATAAAGATTATTCAATCAAAAGCTTTAAAGAAAAACAATTTTATGAAGAAGGATTAATTAATGGCGGACTTTATGCGCTGAATGCTGACAAATTTTTAAAAGAAGATTTGCCAGAAAAATTTTCATTTGAAAAAGATTATCTCGAAGCATATTTTAAAAAAAGAAAAATGTATGGAGTAGTGCAGGATGAATATTTTATAGATATAGGCATACCGAAAGATTATGAAAAAGCACAGAAAGAGTTGGTAGCTGGTAGTTGGCAGTTTACAGTTTACAATAAAATAAAATTTTTTAAAGTGGGCGAACCAACGAGAAACGAAAAACGAGAACCGAGAAACGGTTTACACCTAAAGTCAATTGATAAAACATGGACATTGTTTCTTGACCGTGACGGCGTGGTAAATCATGAAAAGAAAAATGATTACATTTTAAACAGAAGTGAATTTATTTTTTATGAAGGCGCAACAAAAGCATTAGAAATTTTATCAGGAGTTTTTGGTGCAATTGTAATGGTAACGAATCAAAAAGGAATCGGAAAAAAACTGATGACATTAGATGACCTGACTGATATACATATTTACATGCTGGAAGAAATACAAAACGCCGGCGGACGAATTGATAGGATTTATTTTTCAACAGATATAGAAGATACAAGTGATAACCGCAAACCCAATCCTGGCATGGCTTTACAGGCAAAAGCAGATTTTGAACACATTGATTTTTCAAAAAGCATTATGGCTGGTAATAAATTAAGTGATATGCAATTTGGCCGCAATGCAGGTATGTTTACTGTATTCATTTCAACCACAGACCCGCATATTGAAAACCCGCATTCCCTGATAGATGAAAGATCTGATAGTTTATTATCGTTTGCAAAAGCAGTGAATAAAGAAGTAACTTAATAAAACTAAAGATTCTGAAATAGGAAAGCAAAATCATGAGGTGAAAGCCCGGAGAACGAAAAGACCTTATAATTTTATCTGTATTAGTGGTTATATATGCTTAATTTTACACGAAATAATAACATGAAACTTTTTGTTGCCGGATTTCCCAATGACTTTGATGATGTTGATTTAAAAGAGATGTTCGAATTGTACGGTGAGGTTGTATCTGCTAAATTAATAATAGATAGAGAAACGGGAAAAAGCAAGGGCTTTGGCTTTGTAGACATGCCTGATAAAGATCAAGCTCAACAAACAATAGAAGTCTTAAATGGTGCTGGTATTAAAGGAAAGAAAATATCTGTTCAGGAAGCAGAAGAAAGACCCCGCAGTAATACTGGTTATAACAGAAGTAACAATAACAGATTTAATAAAAGATATTAGACTTGTGGCGCAAAAAGTCCACCGGCTATCATTTCTTACACGTACTTTCATCCAAGAAAGCCGGATGTTTTAATCAATTCGTTAAGCATACCTTCATTCGTACAAATTCTGTTTAATAAATCCGTCTCAATACTTCAGCCCTGCTTCTGATAGCAATTGGAAACCTCAGCCGTGTTGAGAAAAAATATTACTTTAATGAAGCATTAATAAAATCAGATACATCTTTTTTAAATGCGGCTGCAGAGGCATTGTGTATATACATCATGTGCCCTGCTTCATAATATTTCATGCTAATATTATTCTTTATTTTTTTATCAAGCCCCAGGTGGTCGAAAGTATATTCTGTTCCGTAAAAGGGTGTGGCAAGGTCAAATATTCCGTTTAACACCAAAACTTTCAAACGTGGATTATTGCTCATGGCATTCACCAAATCAGGTCCTGTATTGGGCGAAGATGCGTTTCCAAAAAATCCATTACTCCGGGGGTGCTTCCAATCCCAGCTAAAATCAGAAAGCATATAAGCTCCGGTGTTGTACGTTTTATCTTTTGGTACTTTTAATTCTACCGTGTAATAATTCATAAATGCAGAGGTGAAGGCCGGGCTTATAGAATAATCCTGCGGGTCGTTGAATGCAAATTCACTCAATGGGTCCTGGCTTATGCCTTTATACCTCGAGTCTAATCTTCCAACTTCTTCATGTGTAGTGCGCAACAACTCTTCAGAAAACTGAGGTTGCGATACACGCAGATTGGCATTGTTCCAGTAATCTTTACTTAAACCCGTATAAGTAACTAATTTATTTAATATTCTTTCTTTTTCATCTGCTCCCAAAGCATCGCCTTTTATCAGTGCGGCTGCATATTCACCCGAAGCAAAATCTCTTACTTCTTTTAAAAATGGCTGCAGATCTGCAGGTTTATTCGGCACTTTATTGTGATACCACGCTGTAGCTGCATACGTGGGAAAATTTACAATGTAAGGCAAATCATCACCAGGTTGAAAAGCAAGTGTACGTATATCAAGCACTGAGGAAACCAAAACAATTCCGTTTACTGAAATTCCCAGCCTGTCTTGCATGTAATCAGCAACACCGGCAGAGCGGAATGTACCATAGCTTTCACCCAAAAGAAATTTCGGCGAATTCCATCTTTCATTTTCCGTGATATAATTTTTGATGAACTCACTTACCGATTTTATATCCGGCTCAACGCCCCAAAAGTCAGCGTTCTTTGATTTGCCAACAGCGCGGCTTATACCTGTGCCAATGGGATCCATCATAACAATATCCGAAACATCGAGCAGGCAATAGTTATTATCTTGTAACTGATAGGGCGCAGGACCATTACTGTTCGGGTCATTTACTGCAATTCTTCTGGGTCCCATTACGCCCATGTGCAGCCAGATAGATGCTGAGCCTGGTCCGCCATTATAAGAAAATGTAACGGGTCTTTTACCCGCATCTGCTTCACCCTCTTTTACATAAGCGGTATATCCGAATGATGCTATGGGTTCATCCTTTTCATTTTTTTGAATCAGTGTACCCACAGTAGCCGTGTAATTAATTAGTTTGCCATCAATCTTAATGCTGTGCTTTGTTACAAAAGAAAGAGGCTTTGTTGCAGCAGCACTGTCAGTAGTCTGTGCAAATGAATAAGTGTTGTAAACCAATGCAGCTATTATAAAACCGGTTGCTATCAATTTTGTTTTCATGCCGTATGTATTATGAAATGATTATTTGCTGAAAATAAGTATTACAGTTTTGGGGGCAAACAATTTTTTATTAATGGTAAAAAATATTCATGTTCGTGTTTTCACGAACCGTTGCTCTGTATGCACTGTTGATGAGTATGTTTAATGCACTCATATCGTTTATTTGCAATAGTCGCAATACTGAATACAAAATAAGTTATTCCAATCAAGATAATGAAAACATTCAACTCATAGTATTTTCTTCGCTTCACAACAAAGAGTAGAGTATTGAGTACATAGGAAAAACTGTTCACCATTGTTTTTTGAAAATTAAATCTTTGAAGGCTTAAAAAAAGTTGAAAGAGGTTGTATGATAAGTGTGTTAACCAACAAAATAATTAAATTAACGCAGTAGGAAAGAAGAAAAAACCGGTTATTAAGATATTAGCAAAAAGAGCTTTAAAGGATACCGCTGCTGATTTCATTTTAAAAATTTTTTTTTGGTAATGTAAAACAAAATTTATATTTGTGCTGAAAACCATCTTTTTAAATCCAATATTATTACTATGACAAAACTCCTCATAGCACTATTTACAGTGCTTATTCCATTCTCAGTATTAAGGGCACAAATGAAAATTGGTGACAATTCAACAACCATTAATTCCAATTCTATTTTAGAGCTTGAAACTATAAACAAGGGCTTAGTAATGCCCCGTGTTGCATTAACTAATGTAACATCTCCCAGCCCGCTCAGCAATACTTTGCTTACGGGTACAGTTGTGTATAATACTAATTCTGTAATTACCGGAGGTTCAGGTACCGGAATCTATTTATGGACAGGAACCAACTGGACGCTGCTTACAACTTCTGCAACCCTCGTAAATAATGTATGGGCATTGGCTGGTAATGCATCTACCAGCTCTGCGATTAATTTTGTAGGCACAAAAGACAATGCCGGCTTAAGTTTTAGAACCAATAATATTCGCCGCATGTTACTCGATAGCTTGGGAAATTTAGCCATTGGTACAACTGCTTTTGATGCTGTTGACAGAGAAAGGCTGCTTGTAGATAATACAGGTACAAACTCAAGAACACTTGCTACTCTTCGGGGAAACATAAACGATTATCTTCAAGTAAATGTGCAAAATACCAATAGCGGCAATAATGCCTCTTCTGACTATGTTGCTACTGCTGATAATGGTACCGATTCTACTTTTTATATTGATATGGGAATCAATAGCAGCACTTATACTCCGTCGGTTGATAATTTTGGCGGTCCGAATGACGGTTATCTTTATACCTATGCCAGACACCTTGTAATAGGAACACAGGCTACCGGCTCAGACCTTATTTTTTTAGTTAGCGGAGGCTCTATTAAAAATAACCAGGCAATGCGAATCATTGGCACCAATGGTAACATTATTTTTGGCAGAGGCGATAACACCATATCTCCGCTCGGCAATACACTCAGAGCGCCTAATGCTCTAACTACAGGTACTAATATCACCGGCGGAACATTGACAATACTTGGAGGTAAATCAACTGGTACGGCAACAGGCGGAAGTGTAAATATAACAGGAGGCTCTACAGGAACAGGAACTGGTGGTGCGGTAAATATAAACGTAAGCTCAAACAATGCTACAAACATAAATACAGGAACATCTGCCTCTGATGTTACTATTGGAAACGCTTTAAATAATATTAACCTTCCTAAATTATCTGCCTCATCTGTAGTAATTACAGACGGAGTTAAAAACCTTGCCAGCACAAGCCCTTCTAATAATACATATCTATATTATAATGGTGCAAACTTTACGTGGGCTACAGCATCATCAAGCTTAGCTTCACTTACAAATGGTTCAGGCATATCTTCTTTGAATTACAATGGCTCCTCAGGAGCTAGTGTTTCTCTTGCCAATGGTACTTCAGCCGGTCAGGTTTATGTTACAGGCGCTTCTCCTTTCACCCCCGCATTGGTAAACATGAATGGCGATGCAACCATAAACAGCAGCGGCTCTTTATCACTGGCAACGGTAAACGGTAATATCGGAACATTTAATAATGTTACGGTAAATGCGAAGGGGCTGGTAACATCTGCATCCAATACGGCTTACACTACTTTGGGAAGTTTTTCAGCAACGGCTCCGTTATCATACAATAGCGGAACAGGTGTATTTAGTATTAGCCAGGCAAACACATCAACCAATGGTTATGTAACCTCTGCCGACTGGAATACATTTAATAATAAGGTAGGAAGCATTACACTAAATACTCCCAGCACTGTATTCACTAATCCGGTTAATTTTTCAGTTTCAGGGGGATCAGCTACAGGAACTTTATCGTTGAATACTCAAAGTGTCAACACTGTTTTTGCGGGTCCGGCAAGCGGTGCTGCAGCAACGCCCACTTTCCGTGCATTGGTAGCAGCCGATATTCCTTCACTTGCAGCGAACTATATACAAAATCAAACCACGCAGCAGGCTTCATCTAACTTTAATATAAGTGGTAATGGAACTATTGGAACTAATTTAGCCGTAACAGGAACATCAACCCTTACAGGTGCAGTTACTTCTAATGGAGGCATTACCAATAGCGGTATTCTTACAAGCTCAGGCAATGCTATAAATCTGAATGCAGGCTCAAGCTTTACAACAAATATCAATACCGGAACAAATACGGCTGCAGTTGCAATAGGAGGCACAGGTAATACAGTAACATTAGGCACTAATAATGCAGGCAGTAATATAAATGTTCCTAAACTTTCTGCAACCTCTGTAGTAATTACCGATGCATCTAAAAATCTTTCCAGCTCCGCTCCCTCAAATAATACTTACTTATATTATAATGGAACAAATTTTACATGGCAATCACCTGCTTCAGCATGGAATATTACCGGTAATTCGGGTACCACTGCAAGCACTGCTGCCATTGGCTCCGCTGTAAACAATAACTTTATTGGTAATACGGATGCTAAAGATTGGGTTGTTGCTACGAACAACCTTGAAAGAATGCGTGTAGCAAGCAATGGCAATATCGGTATAAATACAATAACACCCGGCGCTTTGGTTGATGTGCAGGGAACCGGCGTTACAACTACTAACGTAGCAAATATAAATGGCAGCGCTTTAACTACGGGTAATGGTCTCAGCTTAACGGCAAATGCATTAACATCGGGAAATGGAATTAATGTTTCATCTACTTCTGCGGCAGGTACAGCAAGCAGTTCATCAGCTTTAATTAATTTGAGTCGTTCAGGCGCCAATGCGGGCACAGCACATACTGCTTATGGCATATTTTCTTCCGTAACAAATACAAATGCAACATCCGGAACAAACATAGCCGGGTATTTCAGCAGCAGCGGCGCCACTACAAATAATTATGCACTGTATGGCACAACCGCTACAAACACCGGTACTGGCATATATGGTATTAATTCTGCGGCTGCCGGAAGTGCTGCAGGCATTGGGATTTTTGGAACAACCGCTCAAAATTCCGGTTATGGTGTACAGGGAAATAATACAGCAACCTCGGGTAGCAGCACCGGTGTTTATGGTACGGTTTCATATTTGGGTATCACAGGTTCTGCTTATCCCGCAGGGGTAGTGGGAAAATCTACTGCAAGTTCCGGTACGGGTAGTGCTGATGGGGTAGATGGTTATACCAGCCAGAGCGGCGGGCAGGGATTATTTGGCAAAAATTACCATTCCAATGGAACAGGAGTAGCAGGCAATGGCAGCAACGCATCAGCAACTCTTCTTTTGGCCGGCGGCTCGGGGGGAGCATTTACCGGTGTTACTACAGGTCTTTATGCGAATACTTTAGCTACAACCACAGCAGGAGGTGGATACACTTCACCGGTTGCCGGTGTATATGGAGAAAGTAATGCTTCGGGTATTGGCGCAAGCACAGACCTTTACCAGTTTGGTGTATATGGAGTAAAAGAAGAGCTTAACAATACAAGCAGGGATAAACGAAGCGGGGGTGTTTTAGGTGTGTTGTATAATACTACAAGTTCAACATTTAGTGCATGGGGCTCTCTTGGTTATTTATCAAACAGCTCAATTCAATATGGCGTGTATGCAACAACTGCTTTAGGCATAGGCTTAGGTGGCAAACCATTAGGAGAAAATAATGCAACAGCAGGTATTGGTTTAGGATCTTATGGCGGTGTAATGGGAGCATGGGTGCGGGGAGATGTGTATGGCTTAACGGTTAAAGGAAATCGTTACGGTATGTATGTAGATGGATACACTTACACAAATAAACCAATCGTACAATTGGTGGATAACGGCACCAGCCTGCGTACTGCAACATATACTGTAAGCTCCGTTACACCTGATATATATGCACATGGCAAAGAGAGATTACTCAACGGCAAAGCCATTATTGAATTTGATAAAAGTTTTCAGCAAATTGTGGATGCTTCACAAGATATTTCCATAACCGTTACTCCCATTGGAGATGGCAATGGAATTCATTTATCTCAATACGATGCTAAAGGCTTTATTGCTGAAGAAAACAGGAATGCTGATAAATCTTCGGGCACATCTAATATTCAATTTACATGGATAGCAATTGGTGCGCGTAAAGATGTAAATAAATCGGAAGTTGCTGATGAGGTTTTATCAAAAGATTTTAACAGCAATATCAACAACGTAATGTCTAATGAAACAGACCAAAATGCCAGAACATCTTCCATTTGGTGGACAGGAAGGAATGTAAGCTTTACACCACCTCCTGAAAACGTTTTTTCAAATGGAGTAAAATCACTTCAGCCTAAAAAAATAATTATTAAAAAATAATTATTGCGAAAATTATTTTCAAAATGTACTGCAACCTAATGGAAAAACAATAATTGAAAAACTATGAAGATTATAAAAAAAATTTCAATATCGCTCCTCTTCGCTTCAATTCAAATTACCGGCTATACCCAAACTTATAATACGGGTAACTTATATATAAGCGGCACTGCTTACTGTGCTAACACTTTTACGAATGCATCCACATCTGTATATTTTAATGCCGGAAATTTTTCGATTGCCGGGGATTTTACGAATCATCAAAACGCCATGAACTGCGGCACAGGTACTACTACTTTTGCCGGAAGCTCGTCTGAAAGCATCAATGGCTCTCAAAATTCTTATTTTAATCACCTTATTATTAATAACAGCAACGGCATTAGTCTTGCAAGAAATATAAATGTCGCAGGTAATTTTTCTAATAATGGATTGTTCAATGCAAATAACTACACCGTTACTTTTGATGGCACTGCAACTCAATCTATTGGCGGAACTGTGGCAACTGCTTTCGACTATCTTACAAATACAAACACATCAGCAAGTGTAACAATGAATAAAAATGTTACAGTAAATAAAACGCTTTCGCTATTGACCAATTCATTCCTTTCTATAAATGGAAACACACTTACATTAAATGGCGACATCTATAATTCATCTTCATATACAGGAACTATAACCGGTTCACCAACTTCTAACATTCATATAGGCGGAACAAGCGGCGGCAGTTTAGGAACATTGAATTTTACTCCCTTAGCCCAACAGCTTAACAATATTACCATTAACAGAACTGGCGGTACAAGCGCTAATCCAGCAAGAGTTATTTTGGGTACTAATCTAACTGCATCGGACATTACACTTACAAACGGAATTATTGCAACGGGCAATAATTTATTTACATGGAATAATACAGGCAGCTTAACTCAGCCAACAAATTATACAGATAGTTATATTGCTACCTGCGATGCAGCAGGCACACCTGCACCTGAATCTGCTATCGTACCATTTAATGGATTAACAGGTTTTCGTATTGATAATGTTAGTAACACTGATACATATTTTCCTGTAGGCGCTACTTATTTACCCGCAGGCACAGGACTTAGTCCTTCTCCAAACCGTATGATGATTAATAATACTTACACTCCGCAAAGCTTTACGGTAGTGTTGAACAAAGGAGACATTGGCCGAACCGACGGAGCACGGGTAAACCGTATCTGGTATGTGAAAGCTGCATTAGATACAGCCACAGCAAATATGAAATTATTTTTTACTGAAAGAGATCCTATAAATTTTCTTACGCTGCAGGATGAAGTGGAAACGGGTTTTATGTATTCTGATATTCGCCTGGTACAAAAAGACTATGCAGCTTACGCTGCTTTTATCTCTTTATCATCCGGCACTGATATTCGAAGCATTCCTTTCAATGACGGACAGGAAACATATTCACAGTACACTATTGGTGTTAGCGCTGATTATAATGGACAAACAATTGGCATTAATGAATTCAACAGGTTTAGTATAGTAAACAGGGGAACCATTATTCTTCCGGTGACCATCACCAATCTTACAGGATTATTGCAAAACCATACCATACAATTAAACTGGAAGAGTTTAAATGAAATTAATATTGAGCGTTATGAGATAGAGCGTTCTGCAAATGGTTTCAGCTTTACAACAATCGGAACAAAAACGGCTTTGAATAATGGCAGCCTGGAAACCGATTATACGTTTACAGATTTTACACCTCAATCAGGCAATAATTATTATCGCATAAAAGTAGTAGAGCAAGATGGTAACATAACTTATACAAACATTGTGCTTGTACAAACCACCGCCGCCAAAATGCAGATAACAGTAATGCCTAATCCCGTAATAAACAAGAAAGTCATTATTCAATTTGTAAACGCAGAGGCAGGAAAATATAATCTTGCACTTTATAATGTAAGTAGTAGAAAGGTTTGGCAGCAGTGGATTACACTTGCTGCAGGCTCCTCAACTTATACCATGCAGTTGCAACCGGGCGTGGCCGCTGGTATATATTTTTTACATGTAGAAAATGAAAAAATGCATTCGATTGAAAAATTAATGGTTGAATAAATCTGATTAACTGATTAAAGCGGCCGCTATGAATGAGTCATTGACAAACAAAATAAATATCTTTTTAACTGTGGATCTGCAAACTATTAATAGTTATTTCAACGCCCATGATCCTGCTCCCCTATACAAAAGACAATTATGCCATCAATTTGAGCAATATATTATGAACTCAGTTAAAAGCGCCAGGAGGTTTTCTATTATTTTCTATAAGCTAAAATGCACCAATGATATTGATGAGCAATTTGCAGAGCCTTTACTGTATGCTGTCAGGCGTCATTTCAGCGAGAAAAAGCAAATCAGCCAAACAGATTTCAAAAGATTCAAACGACGTACTCTCATATTACTTATGTTCAGTTTATTCATCATTATTCTTTGTCATGGGTTAATGCCAATATTATTAAATCCCGACAATCATGTTCAATCTATAATAATTACGAGCCTGGATGTTCTTAGCTGGGTTATGTTATGGAGACCCATTGATAAGCTCATTTTCGAATGGAATCCTCATTTAAAAGAAATATCAATACTTAATAAACTTGCTACTGCAGAAATGATGATTGTAGAAAGAAAAAAAGAAACAAACAGAAAATCTAATTCAATGTTATTTGCCATTTCGCAAACTGGCTAAGTAAATCTTATATTTTAAACTTCTGCCTCATGAACTTAATTGAATAATATGAATCACTTGCTTAGAACATACACCGATGTATTCCTGTTTTTAAGCTTCTGGCAAATAATATGGTTTAATCTTTCCGCGCTGTTTATAATTATCACAGCAGGCATTGCCATATACCGCATTCAATTAAAGGCCTTTCGAGAAAGAAATCTTGATCTGCGGGCAAAAGTTGAAGAATACAAAGAGCTGCTTGAATATGCAGACAAAGCTAAAGCACTTGCGCTGGAAAGCGCAGCAGTTGTAAAGCGAACTAATGATTTACTTATTTCTCAAATAAGCCATCAAATACGCACATCTATTAATGGAGTAATTGGCATGGCTGGTTTCTTAAGTGAAACTTCTCTTAGCAGCGAACAAATTGAATCTGTAAATACCATTCGCAAGTCAAGTGAAATGCTTTTAAAATCTACTGATGAACTTATTAAAAACGATTTCACCAAATTGCCCAAAAATCTGCTTGAGGCGACATTTCAGAATCAACAAAAAAATTCAGAGACAAAGAAAATAGATAAGAAAAAAGTAACTGAAGATTTTTGTAAAAAATTTCCGCTCACTATTTTAATTGCAGAAGATGATGCTATCAATCAGCAGATAATTATAAAAATACTTAACAGGCTTGGGTATAATCCCGATCGTGTTAACAATGGTAAAGAAGCGCTGGAAATTGTTAGTGAAAAAAATTATGACATAATACTTTTAGATTCAGTGATGCCCGTGATGAATGGCTTTGAAGTTACCCGGATGATTCGGTTGTGTTTAGATGCTCAACCCATAATAATCGCAATGACGGCAAGCGCATTGGAAGGCGACAGAGAAAAATGCTTACATGCAGGCATGGATGATTATATGAGCAAGCCTGTGTACGTAAATGAATTAGTTAGTATGCTTGAAAAATGGGCCGCAATTGAAAAAAATAATTTTGTAAGAACATAGTAACCCCGTTAACGATAAACGATAAACACCAGCCCCTCTTAAAACTAAAGCTTCCCCTGATAAAAATCAAGTATCTGCACTCGTAGTGCATAATCATATTTCGCTGCAATCAAATTTATCTTAGCTCTGTCAAGATTATTTTTTACAATTTGATAATCCACCGATGTTGATGCACCTTCATTAAAGCGAATCTCTGCGGCACGAAATGATTCTGTAAAATCTTTCACCTGCTCCTCTAATTTTTGGTAACGCTCAAAAGCTGTAGTCATATTCACATACGCCTGTTCAATATTTTGTCGCAATTGAATTTTGGTTGTGCTTGCTTCAAACTCTGTTCGCTTCTCCAAAATTTTTGCCTGATTTAAACGGCTTCTTGCTATTAAAGAATTCAAAATGGGTATTGAAAGGTTTACACTTATAGAAGAATTAAAATTATTTTTCCACTGATCGCCATATCCAATTTTCTGATTGCTGAAGCTGCTTTGCGGCGCATATACAGGAACCTTCTCATTATTTATCAGCACATAGTTATTGGTAGCTATATCAGCAGTTGCTGTCGCCAGCGAAAGGGATGCAACGCTGGAGTAATTCGTGCCCAAGCTTCCGCTCAATGAAAGTGTTGGCAGCAGTAAGCCTCTTGCTGCTTTCACACCCTTCTCTGCACTTTCACTTCTCAGGTCTGCTGCTTTTACCAGTGCTAAATTTTGCAATGCCTGCTGATAAATTTGTTCGGGATTTGCATTGTACATTACAAGTGTGGTTGCTTCATTTATTTTTTTCAGTTGCATGTTGGGCAGGTATGGAATATTCATTAGCTGCAGCAGGTTTAGCTTTGCTGTTTCAACATCATTAGAAAAATTTACTACCAGCAGCTCATCGGCAGCCAACTGACCTTTCATGTCGTAATATGTTGCCGGTGCAGTAGCTCCTTCCCTGTTCATTATTTCCAGCCGCTCTGCCTGTTTACGTGTAACCTCAGCCTGTTGTTTTGCAGCACTTAGTTGTTCCTGATTTTCTAACACCAGTAAGTAAGCAAGTATTACATTGATTGTTGCATTATCTTTTTGTTGTTGCCAGTCCATTCTTGCAGCTTCATAACTCAATTGATTGCTCTGTGCATTATTCCTTATGCCAAAGCCATTCCACAGGTTTACATCTGCATTCAATCCATAATTTGCAAACCCAACATTCTGATCAACATAACCATTGCTAAACGGGTCTATGCTGCGCCCCTGGCTTATTCCATGACTAACAAATGCATTTACTGATGGCAGCATATTACCCTTTGCACGTTGCCAGTTTACCTTTTCACTTTCCGATTGAAATTCAGACTGACGCACTTGCAAATTATTTTTAATTGCAATCTCAATGCATTGCTGCAGAGTGAATGTTTCATTGGCAACACTTGTATCCTGTGCATTCACAGCATTCAACAAAACATAAAACAGCAATAACAAAATCAAATTTTTCTTTTTCATAATTTCTTTTTTATGTACCGGGCTTTTGTATTTTAATTAAACATCCGTTGCGTCGCACTCTTATTACGTTCAGTTCTTTACTCTACAGGTTAGCAGTTCTGTTTCGTAAACTTGTGAACTCGTAAACTTGTAAACCCGTAAACTTGTAAACCCGTAAACTCATAAACTCATAAACTCGTAAACTCGTAACCTCGTAAACTATCAAACTATTCTCTCTATCCTCCCATCCAGCAAATGAATTACCCTGCTTCCATACGCCGCATTTTTTTCTGAATGTGTTACCTGTATAATGCTTACTCCATCTTCTTCATTTAATTTTTTAAACAGCTCCATTATTTCTTCACCCTGCTTTGAATTAAGATTTCCCGTAGGCTCATCTGCCAATATTAATTTTGGCTTTGCAACCAGTGCTCTTGCAACACCTACTAATTGCTGCTGTCCGCCGGAAAGCTGCGTGGGAAAAAGATTTTTTTTACCTACAATCTGAAATCTGTCAAGTGTATCGGAAACGATAGCCTGGCGTTCACTCGTTTTAATATTTTGATAAATGAGTGGCGTTTCAATATTTTCATACACCGTTAATTCATCAATTAAATGATACGCCTGGAATACAAAACCAATGTATTGTTTGTACAATTGAGAGCGTGCTTTTTCTTTTAATTTATGCACCGTCTCATGCAGGAAAATATATTCACCTTCATCAAAATCATCGAGCATTCCAATTACATTCAGCAAAGTAGTTTTACCCGAACCGGAAGGTCCCATAATTGAAATAAATTCTCCTTCGGCAATAGAAAGATTAATGTCTTTTAGTAAAAAGGTTCTTACTCCTCCTATTGTTATCCATTTTGAAATGTGCTTTAGTTCTATCATATTTTCACTTTGAGTTATTAGCTGTGAGCCATGAGCTATCAGCTTGTTTTTAAATTTTGCTATTTTTTATTGTATGTAATCCTCCCTTGGTTTATAAAAGCTTAATAGGTTAAGCAATGCTAACTACAAACTACAAACTGTTTATTCCGCTCTCAAATTCTTTACCGGGTTAGTAATCGCTGCTTTAATCGCTTGAAAACTGATAGTAAATAAGGCTACTGCGAAAGCTGCCAATGCCGCAACAAAAAATATCCAGACGCTCATATTTATACGATATGCAAAATCCTGCAGCCATTTATTCATGCCAAGCCACGCAACAGGAAAAGCAATGATTGCAGCAATTACAACAAGCTTAATAAAATCTTTTGATAACATTGCTACAATATTACTAGCACTCGCTCCTAACACTTTGCGAATACTTATTTCACGATTACGTTGCTGAGTAGTATAAGCCGCAAGTCCCAGCAAGCCAATGCAGGCAATAAAAATCGCAAGTATTGAAAATATCGTAAACACCTTTTGCGTAGTTTGTTCTGCGGCATATTGAGCAGCGAGTGTTTGATCAAGAAAAGAAAAATGAAATGGACGTTGCTGCACAAATTTTTTCCAGGTATTTTCAATGGCTGTTACGGCTTGCTGAAAATTGTTAGCCTGTATGCGAACCGCTACAAATGGTGATTGATTTCGAAATTTACTTACATTATTAAATATTAGCGGAGTAATCTGCTGATGCAATGATTGAAAATGGAAATCTTTCACTACTCCCACCACAGTATAAATGTAAGGTGTGCCATCAGGTGCATTAAAATTTCCATCAGGAGAAGTGAGCCGTGCACCAATAGCTTTTTTTAAACCTAATTCTGAAACTGCCTTTTCGTTTAATACGATAGATAGCGAATCAGTAGAAAAATCTTTTGAAAAAAATCTTCCTTCCTTTATCTCAAGGCCAAGCAGCTTTGCATATTGATCATCTGCAAAGATTCCTCTTCCGGTTACTGATTCTTTTGAACCTTCCTGCTGAAACGATACACCAAAAAAGTTTTCCTGTCCGGGCATGGCAGTAGTGCCGCTTACTGTTTCAACTCCCGGAATTTTTGCTAACTCATTTTCGAATGCCTTTGTTTGTTTGTCTAATAAATCTGTTCTCTCAACTACAATCACATGGTCCTTTCTAAAGCCAAGCTTTTCACTCAGCATAAATTGCATTTGTTTGTTTACAATAATAGTTGATACAATTAATATCACAGATATAGCAAATTGAAAAACTACAAGACTGTTGCGTAATGCCAATCCATATTTATTTGACTTGAATCTTCCCATAAGCACTGTTATAGGCTGAAAAGAAGACAATACAAATGCCGGATAAAATCCTGCTATCAATCCTACAACTACTGCAAATAAAAAGAGTAATGAAATTTTTGCAGGTTCAAGGAAAGAAAGAATAGTAAGCTGCTTACCTGAAACCTGGTTGAACAAAGGCAATAACAGTGCAATCAGTCCAAAAGCAACGATTATACTAATTACACTTACAACAATTGATTCAAGCAAGAATTGCCACACAAGCGCACTTTTTTCTGAGCCGAATGTTTTACGTATTCCCACTTCCCTCGCTCTTTCCATTGACCTTGCCGTTGAAAGATTAATGAAGTTAATACAGGCAAGAAATAAAATGAATACAGCAATCACACCAAAAATATAAACGGTGGTTAAGCTTCCGTTTGGTCGCAGTTCACTTTCAAGGTCAGAAGTAAGATGAATTTTTTTTAATGGCTGCAAATAATAGTGATAGCCATTACCCTCTTTTTGAAACTGCTCATAGCTTTCACCAAAATTTCTTCCTATTTCTCCTGCTACATACTTCTTAATGATATTAGGAAATTTTGCTTCCAGCGCATTGGGAGAAGCATTGGGGTTTAATAAAAGATAAGTGTTCGCTGCAAAATTTATATAGTTAGGCTGCTTAATAAAATCAAAGCTGGACGTGGCAATGAGCAGGTCAAAAAGAAAATGAGAATTGTCAGGCCAGTCTGCACAAACACCTGTAATCATAAAACTAACATCCGTATTATTGCCATCGTCTGTTACAAAAGATTTACCCATAGCTGCGCCTGCCGAGCCGAAAAATTTTTTTGCTGTGGTTTCATTTATTACTACAGAGTTTGGCTTAAGTAAAGCTGTGGAAGAATCGCCTGCTAAAAGTCTGCCGGTGAAAACACGAAAAAAATTAGAGTCTGCTGCAATCACTCTTTTTTCTTCAAACACTTTATCGCCAATACGCAGAAAGAGATTTCCATTTCCTGCAAAGTTGAACAGGCGTGTGCTTTCAATTACTTCAGGATATTCTTTTTGAATGGCTTCGCCAATTGACTGCGGTATAATAGAATAAGATGTTGAACGTCCGGGATAGCGACGCTCCAGCACTACACGATAAATGTTATCGGCTTTTGCATGCCAGTTATCATAGCTGAGTTCGCTTTGTATAAATAAAACAATGAGCAGGCATACAGCCATGCCAATGGCAAGCCCAAGGATGTTGATAAGGCTATAGCCTTTTCTTTTTAAAAGGTTGCGAAGCGCAACTTTGAAATAATTTTTGAGCATAAAAGACCCTCCTAAATCCTCCCTAAAGGGAGGACTTTTTAGTTTGATTAATTTTTAAATTTTTCATTTTATCAGGAACGTTTTAAAGCCTCCCCTTTAGGGGAGGTTGGGTGGGGTTTTTATTCCATTCTTAAACTCGTTACCGGTTTGGCTACGGCTGCTTTTACAGTATGAAAAATTACTGTGAGTAAAGTAATTAATAGAACTGTTATAGCAGAGAGCACAAAAGTTGAAATGCTTAAACCGGTGTTGTATGGAAATATTTCTAACCACCTGTGCATGAAATAATATGCAACCGGAAAAGCAATTACACATGATATGGCTACCAGCATTACAAAATTTTTAGTGATAAGCGCCACGATTTGCTGAACATTCGCCCCCATTATTTTGCGCATACTAATTTCTTTTTGGCGCTGCTGCGTTGTAAATGCTATTAAACCTAATAATCCCAAACAAGTGATGAGAATAGTTAGCAATGAAAAAGCTGTAAATATTTTTCCTCTCTTTTGATCGGCTGCATACTGAGAATCAAAATCCTCATCAAGGAATGTATATTGAAAAGGAAGCTCAGGAAAAATAGTTTTCCAGGATTTTTCAATGTGTGAAACCGTAGAAAGAATACCCTGCGGATTAACCTTAACCTGTATGCTGTTGCTGTTGGGTCTGTAAAATAAGATCAATGGTGCTATTGGATTATAAAGAGATTTTTGATTAAAATCTTTTACTATACCAACCACTTCAAGATAAAAGCCGGAAGTATCACCGGGGAATTTTACTTTTTTGCCTATCGCATTATCCCATCCGAAATTTTTTACCATATTCTCATTTACAATAATGCTTCTGAGTGTATCAGAAATGCTTGAAAAGTTTCTGCCTTTTACCAATTTCATTCCTAATGTTTTCAAGTAATCCTCATCTATTCCGTAACAGTCTACTCCCTTATCTGTAAAACCATTTTTAGATTCAACCGAAAATAAATTGAAGCTTATATTCTGGCTTCCGGGTGTACCCTGCGCAGTACTTACAGAAAGCACTCGTGAATCCTGACGTATTTCGTTTTTCAATGCCATCACTTTTCCGCGGATGTCTCTGTCTGCATCTATATTCAGTGAAACCACCTGGTCTTTATTAAAACCTAAATCTTTATTTCTCAAATATTGTAATTGCCCGTAAACAACCCACGTACAGATGAGCATTATGATAGAGATCGTAAATTGTACTACTACTAATGCTCTGCGAAGGGTTACATTACTTGAGCTTTTAGAGAGACTGCCTTTGAGTACAGATACAGGGTTAAATTTGGAGAGATAGAAGGCGGGATAACTACCGCCCACAAAGCCGACGAACAAAATAATAATCAGTAATATCAAAAAAGTATCAGGCTGAAGTAATGATTGAAAAGAAATTGACTTTCCGGAAAGTGTATTGAAAACAGGCAAAAACAACGCTACAAGCAGTAAGCTCAACAACAGCGAAATAATTGAAGTTAACATTGATTCTATCAAAAACTGAGCGACCAATTGCGATTTTGTAGAGCCGGTAACCTTACGTATTCCAATCTCTTTTGCCCTGCGTGCAGAACGTGCCGTTGTGAGATTCATGTAGTTGATACATGCAATAATCAGCATGAACAAAGCGACTGCTGAAAAGATGTAGATATACGAAATGCTGCCCAGCTCTTCCGGTTCACCATCGAAATCAGAATACAAATGAATGGAAGTAATGGGCTGCACACCATAACGTATTTTAATATTGTATTGAGCGAATATCGGCGCCATGTACTTATCGTACATTGGGAGAAGCTTTTTTTCGAACGAGGCTACGTTTACATTTGGGCGAAGCAAAACATAAGTGTAATTATTGAAACCTCCCCAGTTATCAGAATAATCTTTTGGCAGCGTACTTATTGAGATGAGCGCATTGAAAATAATATGAGAATTTTTGGGAACGTCTTTCACTACACCTGTAATTTTATAAACGTCACCATTGTTGTTTTGCAGTGACTGTCCCACAGCACTTTTGCCTTTACCATGCGCAGCATCCTGCGGAAAATATTTATCCGCTAAGGTTTGCGTTAAAACCATTGAGTTCGGTTCATTTAATGCGGTTGCAGAATTGCCTTCTATAAATTGATAAGTGAAGATTTTGAACAAACTGCTGTCAGCAAAGAATATTTTGTCTTCATAAAAACGTCGCTCTCCATTTTTATACATATTTCTGCCATTCCTTACGAAGCGTGCAGACTGCTCAACTTCAGGATAATCTTTTTTCAAAGTGGGTCCTAAGGGAAACTGTGTACTCGACCATTTCATGCGGTTCTCAGGCTCCTTCACATAAGAAGTAATGCGATAAATGCGGTCAGCTTTTTCGTTGTAACGGTCATAGCTCAATTCATCTATTATATAAAAAAGTAAAAACAAACTAAAAGTAATGCCAATAGTCAACCCCAAAATATTAAGCAGGGTGTACCATTTGTCTTTTTTGAAATTGCGAAGAGCAACGAGGATGAGATTCTTTATCATAAGTTTTAATTGTGCGTTTTATGTTATGAATTTTTGCCGCCTCATAAAATTGCAGTACAGAAGTCCCGCCCCGGCGGCAACGAAAGCCTCATTATTATTAGTTCCGCTCATAAAAATTTATTCATTAAGCTCATGGTGTCAGACACTCTGCGAGTGTACAGACACCAGTTATTCCATTCTCAAACTCTTCACCGGATTTGCAATCGCTGCTTTTATCGCCTGGAAACTTACCGTTATCAAAGCAATCACTAAGGCCAAAACTGCCGCCGCAATAAATACCCACCATTCTATATGAATTCGATATACAAAATCCGCCAACCATTTATTCATTGCCCACCATGCAATTGGAAATGCAATTACTGAAGCGATGAATACCATTTTTACAAACTCTTTTGAAAGCAGTGTAACAATACCCTGTACAGAAGCGCCTAATACTTTGCGTATTCCAATTTCTTTTGTACGCCTTTCAGCCGTGTATGCAGCTAATCCAAATAAGCCAAGACATGCCACGAAAATTGACAACACCGTGAAGAGAGTAAATACAACACTCATGCGTTGCTCCGAACTGTATAATGCACCAAACTCTTCATCCAGAAAACTATACTCAAAGGGTGTATCCGGGGCGAAGTTTTTCCATTTGGTTTGTAATTTATTTATGGCAGTACTTATACCACCTGGCTTTATTCTTGCTGAAATGTATGAAGTGCCTATGTCATAAGTTTTGGATGATAAATGAAACAATGCAAACGGCACAACTGTATTGCGCAGTGATTGTATATTAAAATCTTTTACTACGCCAATAACTTTAAACCGCACATTATTGCCGCCGGGATATTGTATGTATTGACCTATTGGATCTTTCCAGCCAATTTGTTTTACTGTCTCTTCATTTAATATTACAGATGCTGAATCTGAAAATTCTTTTGAAAAGTTTCTTCCTTTCAAAATCTTTATCTGCAATGTGGGAACAAAGTCATCATCTACTATAAACGATGTGAGAGATATATCTTTTGCTAATTGCTCTTTCGTACCAGAAGGTTCGGGCACGTAAGAATCAGTGAAATTATATCCCGTCGGTATGCTGCTAGAAATACTTGCAGCAGATATCTCGGGCATCTTCAATAATTCATCTTTGAAAGTTTTTTCGCTGGTTAAAAGCCTGTTTGTATTTGCGATAACAAGTACATTTTCCTTGTTTAAACCAAGGTCTTTGTTTTGTGTGTATTGTAATTGTTTAAATACAATGATAGTGCAAATGATGAGGATTGTTGAAACAGTGAACTGGAATATCACCAATCCGTTTCTTATAAAAAGATTTCCCAATCCGGTTTTCACCGTGCCGGTACCCTTTAATACAGATGAGGGTTTGAATGATGTAAGATAAAATGCAGGATAGCTTCCTGCAAGCAAGCCCGTAATAACAGGAAGAAGAAGTATAAAAAGCCAGATGTAATTTGTAAAGAGCGAATTAAATGAAAGTGTTTTTCCTGTTAATTGATTAAAGGGTTGCAGCAATAGCGCCACGAATATTAAAGCAATGATTGCTGATATAAAACTATACAGCATTGCCTCTGTTAGAAACTGTTTTATCAACTGTTGTTTTACTGAGCCAAGCACTTTTCTTATGCCTACTTCTTTTGCTCTTTTGGCTGATTGTGCTGTTGAAAGATTCATAAAGTTTACACATGCCAGTATAATGATGAACAAAGCAATGATAGAAAAAATATATACATATTTAATATCACTCAGCGTGGTAAGTCTTGAGCCAATATTTGCAGAATACAAATGAATCTTCGTTAGCGGTTGTAAATGCAAATCATACTTACCGCCTTTCTTTAAAAATTCTTCATAAGGCTGGTCAATGCGTTTGAATGCACTGGCAGCCTGCACTTTCACCATGTCAGGAAATTTTGCTTCGAGCTTTTGAATAGCTGCTTCATCATTAGCAAAATTATCACGAAGCTTTACATAAGTGATTACCTGCAGCCATACCCAACTCCAGCTAAAACGCTTTACAAGAGGATACGATGCCATTGGCGCAAGCATATCAAACTGAACAGAAGATTGTGAAGGCAAATCATCCAATATTCCTGTTACTGTAAAAGGAGTTTTGTCATCACCAAAGAGTAAGGTTTTACCTATTGCAGCGCTATTTCCATGCGCAGCCCCCAGAGTCCTGTGGACATCCTGCGGGAAATATTTCTTTGCCGTTTTTTCAGTAATTACAACCGAGTTGAGTTTTTGCAAACAAGTAGCAGCATTTCCTTCTTTCAGTTTATAAGAAAACACCTGCAAAAAATTTGAGTCAACAGCACGAATGCCTGTTTCACTAAAGTAACTTTCTACTTCTTTGTTGCCTTCATACCGAACAACTGTATTTCCGGGGTCAAAAATTCTTGTGTAAGTTTCTATCTCCGGAAATTCATTCATCAATGCTGCGCCAGCAGGCGGTGGCGTAGTGCCGCTGAGAAATGCCTGTCCGCCCATATTGCCATCAATATTCACTTCATAAATACGATTTGCATTTTTCAAAAATTTATCATAGCTAAGCTCATCCTGCACATAGAATACAATAAATATTACACAGGCTATTCCAATAGACAAGCCTGCAATATTTATTAAGCTGTTTACTTTATTGCGTGAGATATTACGCAAGGCGATTTTGAAATAGTTCATACTTTTTTTATTTGACCAGCTTTTGAAAGCTTAATATTTATTCTTCTCCTGACTAATAAAAGATTTTCTTAAATGACGAATAACTCAATAACTTAATGACTTTTCATTCCGTTCGTAAACTTTTTACCGGATTTGCAATTGCTGCTTTTATTGCCTGGAAACTCACTGTTATAACCGCAATGAGCACAGCTAACAAACCAGCTGCTAAAAATATCCACCAGCTTATTTCAATGCGATAAGAATAATTCTGCAACCACTTGCTCATTGCCCACCATGCAAGCGGCGATGCAATTACAATGGAGACGACAACAAGCTTCAAAAAATCTTTAGAAAGCATTGTAGTGAGGCCTGTTACGCTTGCCCCCAGCACTTTGCGAATTCCTATTTCTTTTGTGCGCTGCTCTGCGGTGAATGCAGCGAGACCAAATAAACCAAGACACGCAATCACTATACTCAATATTACAAGCACAATGAAAAGCTTTTGAAAATTTGCTTCACTCTGGTAGAGCTTTGCAAAAGTTTCATCAAGAAAAAAATATTGTATAGGGCGCTCTGATGAAAATGATTTCCATTTGCTTTCAATCTGCGCTAATGTTGAAGAAAGATTTTGCGTGGAGAGTTTTGCTGTAAGATACCATGCACGGTTTGGACTATTTACAAAAGCAAAAGGCTTTATTTCATTTTTGAGTGATGCAAAATGAAAATCTTTTACAACACCTATTACCTTTAGATAATAAGCAGTATCACCATCCCTGCCCCACTCTATTTGCTGACCAACAGCAGGTGACGGAACACCCAAATCTTTTACTGCTTTTTCGTTTAATATAATGCTTCCAATGGTTTGCTCTAAAGTGCCGGCAGAAACATTAGTCAATGTATCTGCAGGAAATTTTGCTGAAAAGCCTCTCCCCTCTTTAATTTTAATATCGAGCACATCAAGAAAATTATAGCCAACACTTAAAAAGTTTATCAACTGGTTATTTTTAGAGCCTTTCACATTCATTCCGTTGGTCCAGTTTTGACCGCCCACAATGCCATCTGCTGTTGCCACATTTGCTACACCGGGAATTTGATATAATGCATTTTGAAAAGAGTTTGCTTCGTTTGTTGAAAGTGCACCAAAGTCTTTTATAACTAATACCTCTTCTTTATTCAAACCTAATTTTGAAGACTTTATAAAATCAATTTGTTGATAAATAATCAATGAACCCGCAATAAGAGCAATTGATATTGTAAACTGTGTAACTACGAGTGCCTTGCGCAAATTGAAAACACCCCGCTCAGTGATTTTGCTTCCTTTCAAAACCATTATTGGTTTAAAAGAAGAAAGATATAATGCCGGAAAAAGCCCTGACAGTACGCCAATAATTATTGCGCCTGATAAAAAATATAATGATGTATAGTTACCCGTATTGAACAAACCAAGCTGCTTTTGTGTAATACCGTTTACAACCGGTAATAATAATTGTGCTATCGCAAGAGCAAACATTGACGCCAGTAAACATACAATTACAGATTCTATTAAAAATTGTTTTACAAGCGAAGTGCTGTAAGCGCCGGAAACTTTTCGTATGCCAACTTCTTTTGCACGCAAAGATGAACGTGCAGTTACAAGATTAATATAATTGATTGCAGCAATTAAAAGAATGAGCAACGCCACAATTGAAAATACATATACATATAAGCGGTCGCTGTTTGGCTCAAGCTCCCATTTTAAATTTGAATGGAGATGAATGTTGGTTAAAGGCTGCGTATAAAACACATTTGTTCCCTCATCATTGTTGCGTTTGTACAATGCCTGGATTTTAGGTTCAAGACTTGCAATGCTAACATTTGGCTGCAGCTTTATGTAGGTGTAAAAATTATAAAAGTCCCAGTCTCCATCAATATCGCCGCTAAATTTTCGCACAGAAATTAAAAAGTCGAAATGAAAATGAGAATTTTGAGGAGCATCTTTTATTACACCGGAAACCATCATATCGCCAAGCTGGTCTACATGCAGTGTTTTTCCGATTGGATTTTCTGAATGCGGAAAATATTTTTTTGCTGCACTTTGTGTAATCACAATTGAATTAAGTTCTTTAAAAGCTGACTTTGCATCGCCGTGCAGGAAAGGAAAAGTAAACACATCGAAGAAGCTGCTGTCAACACGAAAGAGTTTTTCTTCAAAAAATTTTTTGTCTTCATAAGTAATTAAAAAGTTGGCACCCCAGCCGGGAAAAACTCTTGTTACATGCGCAATGCCGGGAATTTCTTTTTGCATTGCCGGCGCAAGTGCAGGCGGAGTTGTAGCATCAGGAAGGCGGCTGCCATCATCGTTTACAAAATCTTTTACAACACGGTAAATGTTGTCAGCATCTGTGTTGAAGAGGTCGTAACTTAGTTCATCGCTTACAAAAAGAAAAATAAGAAGACTGCAAGCCATGCCGGTAGCAAGCCCGAAAATATTTATGAAAGACAAACCCTTGTGCTTCCATAAATTTCGAAAAGCAATTTTGAAATAGTTTTTAAACATAAAAAGCCTCCTCTAACTCTCGCCAGCTGGCGGAGAGGATTTTTGGAACGGTTTAGTAATTATAAAATACTTCAATCATTAAATTTTTTTATGCAGTTGGTTTTGGCTCTTTGTGAATAGTCAGTTCCTGTTTACACATTTATTGCTTCATTAAACCTCACAGGTTTTTTAAACCTGTGAGGTTTGCTCACTTATTCGTCTCACTTAAAAGTCAAATTAATCTTACCGCTGCTTGCCTCAACATCAATCAGAATACCGCCACCGTTTAATTTTCCCTCAACAGAATTTTCATCCTTTGAACCACTAAAATTTTTCAAATCCACATGAATCTTATCAGCATTTAAATCAAGGTCAAGTCCTTTATTTGCGGGCAATTGCAGGGTGATGCCGCCTCCTGAATTTCTCAGCTTAACATACTTACCCAATTCATTGATTTCTGCATCTATGCTTCCTCCGCTTGTTTCGGCTTCGAGAGTACAAGCCAAATTATCCAATTCAATACTACCGCCGGATGTGCTTGTAATCAGCTCACCTTTTATATTATCTGCATCTATGCTGCCTCCGCTTGTTTCAGCTTCAATATTTCCATCAAGATTTTCTAATTGCAAAGAGCCGCCGGATGTTTTCAGCTTAATTTTTCCCATGCAATTTTTTGCATGAATGCTGCCGCCGCTTGTTGCAAGGTCAATGTCGTTAGAAGAATGGGCAATGTGTATGCTGCCACCGGAACCTCTTCCTTTCATCTTACCTTTTACATTGTCCACAGAAATGCTGCCGCCGCTTGTTTCAAAAGTGTGACTGCCATTAAGATTGGATAGCTGAATACTGCCGCCGCTTGTTCCTAAATCTGTAGTAACATTTACAGGCACCCACAACTTGAAGGAAATGTTGAGCGACCTTTTCCAGTTCATACTAAATGAATTTTTTGGCTTTGCAGTGGCAACAAGCTGATTGTTGTTTACAGAAATGTCAATGGTATAATTTTCATCCAGACGTTTTTTAATTTCATCTTTTGAAAGTGTGTTCATGCCATTGTTTGTGGTAACATACATTTCCAGCTTTGCTTCAGATGCATTACCACCCATAACTGTGATGCTGCCACCTGTAGTTTTTACTTTCGCACTGCTTAAAGATTCGCTTCCCAACGACTTGGTGAGATACGGTTCCTTATCGGTTTGCGCTTTTGATACAAGGCTGAAAGCAGCCATTGCTAAAAGAATCAGATACTTTTTCATGATTTTTGTTGTTGTTTGTATATTTTATTATTTCAGAAAAAAATCTTTTCCTTTTAGTGTGTCAGACACTCTGCGAGTGTACAGATACCAGTTATTCTTTCACTTCCCTCTCCACCTGTGGAAAGGGGTTAGGGGTGAGGTCATTCTGTTCTCAAACTCTTCACAGGGTTTGCAATTGCGGCCTTTATTGCCTGAAAACTTACAGTAATTAATGCAATTAATACAACAGCTAAACCTGCCGCAGCAAACATCCACCATGAAATGTCGGTTCTATAAGCAAAATCCTGCAGCCACTTATTCATAATATACCATGCCATCGGAGTTGCAATCACAAACGCCAATACTACCAGTTTCAAAAAGTCTTTTGATAACATCAATGCAATGCCATTTGCAGTAGCTCCTAAAATTTTTCTAATGCCGATCTCTTTTGTTTTTTGCAAGGCGGCATAAGAAATAAGTCCATACAATCCAAGGCAGGCGATGAGCAATGATAATATAGAAAAATATAAAAATATTTTTGAGAACCGCTCTTCTGCCTCGTATTGTTTTCCAAGTGTTACATCAAGAAAATTATAATCCAGTAAAGCAGACGGAAAATGTTTTTTCCAGATATTTTTTATCCATGCTATAGACTGGCTTGCTTTTGTTACATCGGCTTTTAATGTAATTTTTGAGAAATCTTCTCCCGGATAAATAGCCAAAGGCTCAATGGCTTGCTGCAATGAATTAAAATGAAAATCCTTTACCACACCTGTCACTGTTCCATTACGGCTGCCCATTTTAAAAGGTTTGCCAGCAGCCGTTTCCATATCTTTCCATCCAAATTTTTTTACTGCTGCTTCATTTAATATAATTGGTCTTACAGTGTCTGTAGCTGAATTTGTTGTAAAATTTTTTCCGACCAACAACTTTATTCCATAAACATCCAGGTAATCTGGTTCAGTTCGCAGCCTCGCTGTATTTACTTGTAAAGGATTGCCTTTTATATCAACCGTTTCAGAGCCACCTGAACCCATACCTGCAACCGGAATAGAATTGGAAGTGGTAACTCCGGAAATTAATGGATTCATCAGAAGCTCATTTTTAAAAGCGCTGTATCCGGAGATAACATCTTTATTTTCATGCACATTTATGTAGAGCAATGCATCTCTATTATAACCCAAATCTTTGTGTTTTATAAAAGACATTTGTGAATTAATAATCACAATTCCAATAATCAATATCAGTGTGATTGCGAACTGCACTACCACAAGAGATTTGCGAAGCATAATTCCACGGCTGCCTGATTTAAATGCACCTTTTAAAACCTGTGCAGGTTTAAAGTTTGAAAGAATAAGCGCAGGATAAATACCAGATAGCAAGCCTAATATTATTGTTGTGCCAATTAAAAAAATAATTAATAACGGAGAGGAAAAAACGGATAAATTTTTGTTGGTTATTTGAAAAAAGGCAGACTGCAATAAAAAAGAAAGCAAAAATGAAATTACCAATGCTATAATTGCAGTGAGCACTGCTTCCATTAGAAATTGTGTTATCAATTGACTTTTTACAGCTCCCACAACTTTTTTAATACCCACTTCTTTAGCCCTGTTTATGGAACGCGCCGTTGACAGATTCATGTAATTAATGGCTGCCAGCAATAAAATGAAAATGCCTATTGTAAAAAAAATATAAACATGATTAATATTACTTGTCTCTGCAATTTCATTTTGCAGGTTGGAGTGAAGATGAATATCTGCAAGCGGCTGCAGCTTATAAAAATATATTGACTTCCATACATTATATAATGCCCCAATGTGCTTTCCATAGAACTGAGTAATTTTAGCTGAGAAGGCATTTCGATCAACTCCTTTTTTTAATAACAGGTAAGTATAAAAACTATTATCGCCCCAGCCATCAACAGTTAATACATCAGGGTTTGCAGCTTCAATTGTTTTAAAAGATGCCAGCATATTGAATTTGAAATGCGATTTCTCAGGTGCATCAGGCATTACACCAGTTACTTTGTACAAAGCTCCGCCTCCTTGTTCTTTGCTATATAAATAAAGGGGGAGTGTATGTCCTATCGGATCACTATCGCCAAAATATTTTTTTGCAGTGGATTCAGTGAGTATTATTGAATAAGGTTCTCTTAGTGCAGTAGATCCATCTCCTTCTTTTAAATGAAAACTAAAAACATCAAAGAAAGAAGGATCAGTGAAAATAATATTTGTCTCCAGTGTCGTTTGTTGTTTGTTTTCAATAACTACTTCATTTTGCATTGCTATCCTTGCAGTATTTTCTACTTCAGCAAAATCATTTTTAAGCGCCTGCGCCATGGGTGCACTTGATACTGCGGATTCTGATGTTCCCGATTCAGTTTTGATTGTTGATATTAACCGGACAATTCTTTCAGAATTTTTATTGAATTTATCATAACCTAATTCATCATTTAACCAAAGTGCAATAAATGCAAAACATGTTAACCCTGCTGCCAGCCCTGCAATATTTAATATAGAATATGTTTTATTCTTGAGTAAACTGCGCCAGGTTTGTTTTAAATAATTCTTTATCATATAATATTTTTACTCTGTTCTCAAACTCTTCACCCTGCTAAAGACGGGATTTCGTTTTGCTCACTCTGTTCGCAAAGACTCAACAGGATTAGCTATTGCGGCTTTTATTGCGCGGTAACCAACAGTAAGCCATGCAACAATTATTGACACAAGTATGGTTAAAGCAAAAACACCTGCGCCTAATTCAATGCGAAAAGTATATTGCTGCAACCATTGATGCATAAAATAATATGCAACCGGAGCTGCTATCGCAAATGCAATAACGATAAGCATTGTAAATTCTTTTGACAGCAGATAAACGATATTGCTTACAGAAGCGCCTAATACTTTTCTTATGCCAACTTCTTTATTGCGCTGCACTACCATAAAAGATATTAATCCATACAAACCAAGACAGGAAATAAAAATGGCAATGGCTGCAAAAATTTTATAAAGCTGTGAAAGCTGCGCTTCCTGTTTATAAAAATCAGTAATCTTTTCATCAAGAAATTGATATTCAAAAATGTAATCCGGATAAATATTGTTCCAGAGTTTTTCAACAGAGGAGAGTATTTGCTTTGCTTTATCAGGGTCAATTTTTAAGCTGGCTACCTGGTAGGTTCTTTTCCATGTACTCATCACTACAGGCACAATTGGGTCACGCAGAGATTCTGAATGAAAGTCTTTAACCACACCAACAACAGGCGCAATCATTCTTCCATCCCAGAAGTTTAATTTTTTGCCGATTACATCCTGTGGATTATGAATGCCTAATTTTTTTACAAGAGTTTCGTTTACAATAAATTCTTTTACTGTATCGCCGGGCAAATACATTCTTCCGGCTATAAGCTGCAGATTATATGTTTTGAAATAAGCTGTATCTGCTAATTTAAAGCTGGCTCCAAAATCTACATTTTTTGCAGCGTTATCATATTTAAAATCGCTGTACCAGCCGCCATTATCTGAAGGGCTTGCGAAACTGAAACTTACGTTTTTTATTCCCGGTTGCTCTACCAGTTGATTCCTTAACACATCCAATTTCAGCGTACTCAAACTATCGCCGGGTAAAGGCACTGTAATAATTGCTTCCTTATTAAAACCCAAATCCGCATTACGGAAATAGTTCATCTGGCTTACTACCACAAGTGTACCGATAATAAGTGACTGTGCAATTACAAATTGTAAAACAACAAGACCTCTTCTTAATAAAACACCACCCGTTGTTTTAACTGCTACTTTGCTTTTTAATGCATTGATAGGATTAAAGCCGGATAAAATAAGCGCCGGATATAAACCGGAAAGCACAGTTACAAAAGCTAACACAGCAGCTAAAAAAATAATTAGCTGAGGAGTTTGAAAAAGGTTAAGCGATAATTTTATTTCGAGCAGATTATTTAATAGCGGAAGGCTAAGCGCTGCAATAATTACGGCAACTATTACTGAACACAAAGTTATCAACCCTGTTTCGCCCATAAACTGCAGCAGCAATTGTTTACGGTTGCTGCCCATTACTTTTCTAATGCCTACTTCTTTTGCACGGTTAACCGCCTGTGCTGTTGCAAGATTTATAAAATTTACACACGCAATAATTAAAAGAAAAATTCCTATTAAGCTTAATGCAGTAATAAGCTCTTTGCTGAAAGTTTTGCTGGAAAAATTACCAATGCGGTCATCGAAATGAATTTCACTCAGAGATTGTATTGTTAATCCATCTTTTTGATATTCCGGTGGTACGTGTTTTTTTACAAAAGACTTTAACGAAGCATCAAACTGAGCAACTGGGTAATTGGAAGGAAATAAAACATAACAGTTAGCCCCGCTGGATACACTTACCCAATCGGTTAATTGGCTGCTCATGCTTGTGCTCTTTAAAGTTGGATAAGAGATTACAACTTTTAAAGGAAAGTCTGTGTTTGAGGGGATATCATCAAGAATGCCGGTAACTTTTAATAAATATTTATTGTTGAGTGTAATTGTTTTCCCGATAACTGATTTCCAGTCGCCAAAATATTTTTCTGCTATTTCTTGGGTGAGTAAAACCGTATTAGGATCGGTTAATGCAGTTTTTATATTCCCTGCCAGTAATTTAAAATCAAATAAATCGAAGAATTGAGGCTCGCTAAAAAAAACACCCGTTGCCTCTTTAAATTTTTTTGGAGGCTCATTCCCGTTGACAGGAATTGTTATCTGCTGATCAGTAGTTCCATAAATGGCTGCAACTTCTTTTATTTGCGGGTAATCAATACGCAAAGCATCTGCAGTGGGGAATGGAACACCGGCGGAATAATCTGTGCCTTCGGGGCTTTGAAATGCAGATACTACGCGGTAAATATTATTTTTTTTTGAATGAAAATTATCGAAGCTGGTTTCAAATTGTATTACCAAAAAAAGTAACAAACACGCTGCAATACCTACAGCCAAGCCCAATACATTTATAAAAGCATAACTTTTATTACGCTTCAAATTTCGCAACGCAATTAAGAGATAATTTTTTAGCATAACTCTTGTTTAGTGTTTTTTTTGTACCAGCTTCCAATCCTTCAATTCATATTTTATGTTGGGTTCAAAAATTCAACACCCAATTTCATTTTCCAATTTTCAGCTCGTTAAATTTTTAAATTGGCTTTCAACATCATATTTCAAAATCGTCTTTACTCTGTTCGCAAAGACTCGACAGGGTTTGCAATCGCCGCTCTTATTGCCTGGAAACTTACTGTAATTAAAGCGATGAGAACAGCCGCTACTCCTGCCAATAAAAATGTTACCCAGCTAATGTTTATGTGGAAAGCAAAATTTTGGAGCCATTTATCCATTGCCAACCATGCTATAGGTGTTGCAATAAATATTGCTATGATTACTAATTTCAGAAAATCTTTAGAGAGTAATGATGTTATTGCAGCAACTGATGCACCCAGTACTTTTCGAATCCCGATTTCTTTGGTACGCTGCTCTGCAGTAAAAGTTGCAAGCCCGAATAAACCAAGACATGCAATAAAAATAGCAATGGCTGCGAATAAAAGATAAGTTGTGTTTAGCTTACGCTCAGCCTTATATAAATTATAAAGTCGTTCATCCAAAAAAGAATAACTGAAATCCATGTTTGGCGCAAACTGCTGCCACACATTCTTTATATAATCTATAGTTGGTTGTAAATTATTTCCTGTTAAACGCATGGAAAAAACTCTTCTTGCAAAATTTGTAATATAAAACACCAGTGGTGTAATAGGTTTTTCCAGCGATTCAAAATTAAAATCTTTTACCACACCTATTATTCTGCCTTCTCTGCCTCCATATTCAATTCGCTTGTTTATTGCATCTTCATCAGATTTATAGCCTGCAGCCTGCACGGCAGCTTCATTTACAATAAATGAATTAATTGAATCTGTTGGAAAATCTTTTGAAAAATCTCTTCCTGCCGCTATCTTCATTCCGAAAGTTTTCATGTAATCAAAATCAGTGAATATGCAGGAGAACCTGAAGCTAATCTGCTGCATGCTTCCGTTCATTTCAAGCTTTGCATCCTGCTCATCGAGCAATTGACCTGAAGGAATGCGGCTTGAAAAGCTTGCACTTTTAATATTACTGTTACGAAGCAAAATACTTTTTACGGTTTCAACGTGGTTGGTAATGGAATCATTAACCGGTAATGTGAGCACCCAATTTTTATCAAAACCAAGGTTTGCAGTTTGCATATAATTCAACTGTTTGCTGATGATGAGCACGGCAACTATCAGCGCAATTGAAATAGTAAATTGAAAAACCACCAGCGCCTTGCGTAATGAAAAGTTGAATGTGTTTTTTTGCAGCTTGCCTTTTAATATAGCGATGGGCTTGAAACCTGAAATGTAAATGGAGGGATAGCTGCCTGCAAGAAAAATGGTGCAAAGCAAAAGAACTAGTATGCCTGCGCCTAACAGTGCAGACTGCTGTGGCGAAAAGGAATAAACTGTATCATTAAATTTTTCGAATACAGGCAGCATTAAATAAACTGTACCCAAAGCAAGAATTAAACCGATAACTGTTATTAAAGCTGATTCGGTGAAGAACTGGAAGAAGAGTTGTTTACGCTCTGCACCAATTACTTTACGAACGCCTACTTCTTTCAGCCTGCTTAATGCAAGCGCCGTAGTAAGATTCATATAGTTTATGCACGCAATAAGCAAAATAAAAAATGCAATGCATGCGAATATGTAAATATATTTTATGTCGCTGTTTGGCTCAGCTTCTCCCATTAAATGTGAGTGCAAATGAATGTCAGTAATTTTTTGCAGGTGAAGTTTGTTCCATTTGCTTCCGATGGGCGCCTCATCCTGGGCAGGTAAAATTTTATCGAGAAATGCAGGAAATTTTGATTCTAATGTTTGCGGACTTGTATTCTTCTTCAAAAGTAAATAGGTGAAATAATTATTGCCGCCCCAGTTGTTTAGATAATCATCTTTATCATAAAATTGCTGAAGTGTAATAAAAGAAATTAAGAAATTGAAATGGTAATGAGAATTGCCGGGAACGTTTGCAATAACGCCTGTTACTTTTAAAGGCACCTGGCTGTTGCCATAGTAAATAGTTTGATTAAGCGCATCTTTATTATCAAAATATTTCTTAGCTACATCTTCTGTAATAACAACCGTGTTTGGGTTTTTAAGTGCAGTGTGTACATCGCCCTTGAGAAACTTGTAATTGAATATCTCAAAAAAATTATCTTCTCCCCATATTATTTTGTCTTCTGTAAATTTTTTTTCTCCATAGCGCATTACATCATTATCCTGCATAAAGCGGGTGAGCTTTTCTATTTCAGGAAAGTTTTTTTCAAGCAAAGGAGCAAACGGCAGTGCAACTGAAGCGAGATGAATATTGGTGCTGCCATCAGGGTTCAGGAACTCGCGGTCTACACGGTAAGTTCTGTCAGCATTCAAATTGTATTTGTCGTAGCTTAATTCATTTTGTATCCAAATAAAAATGAAAATCACGCTGGCAAGCCCTACGGTTAATCCTAAAATGTTTATTAATGAAAACATTTTATTTCTTAATAAACTACGCCGTGCAGTTTTAAAATAATTTTTGAACATAAAAGCAGCCCCCTCTAACTCCCCCGGTGGGGGAGAATTTTGCAACACCTTAATTAAAATTGGAATTGATATAATTCACACGAGAAAGATTTCAACGGATGTGCCAATGTTAAAAGGCTTTGCAGATAAAGGTTTTAGCGTTTAATACAAAAGGGAAGTGTACGAAAACGAACAGTGGGTGTGCGGAATTAGCTGTTAGGTATCAGGTATCAGGTATCAGGTGTCAGGTGTCAGAGGGCGAAAATCCGAAATCCGAAATCCAAATCGAAAATCGGCATACTGAGTTTCATTATAGAAGTAAACATCAATCCTGATTGGTGTCTGACATCCCGCTTTGGCAGGATGTACAGACATCAGTTACTCTGTTCGTAATGACTCCACAGGATTTGCAAGTGCTGCACGAATGGCCTGGAAACTAATTGTGATTAATGCAATTGCCATTGCAAAAATGGCTGCGAATAAAAATACCGTCCAGCCAATATTTATTCGGTACTCAAAATCCTGCAGCCATTTTTGCATAAGATACCATGCTAATGGAGATGCAATAATTACAGCAATGCCGATGAGCTCTAAAAAGCCTTTTGAAAGTAAGCTGATGATATGTGTAATGCTTGCTCCTAACACTTTGCGTATCCCGATTTCTTTAGTTCGGTTTACAACAGCAAGCGCTGCAAGCCCGAATAAACCAAGGCACGCAAGGAAAATGGAAATGCCACCAGCCAAACCAATAATGCTGTTCATTTTTTGTTCGCCTTCATAAAATTTTCCAAGGTCTTCATCAAGAAAGCTATATTTGAATGGCAGTTGCGGCACTAAGCTGGTCCATGTTTTTTGAATGGCTGCAATGGCGGTTAAAGGATTGCCCGGTTTCAACCGCACAAAAAATTTATAAGGTGCATAATCTGAAAACTGGTGAAACATTTGCGGCTCAATCTTATCCTTCAACGAGAGGTAATTAAAATTTTTCACTACGCCAATTACAACGGGCATTTTAGTTTCACTATATCCTGTCAGCTTTTGACCGATGACATTCTGTAACGTCCATCCGAAATCATTCATCATGGCTTCATTAATAATAACAGAGGTAACAGTGTCTGATGCAATAGCAGGATTAAAATTTCTTCCTGCAATTACTTTCATGCCTAAAACATTTATGTAATCATTGTCAACAAAATATTCATATACTTCTCTTAGCTTACCGCCATAATCAAAGCCACTGCGGCTCCAGCCCTGCCCCGCACCCAGACTTAGCTCAGCGCCTGCAACACCGGCAATATCTGTTCGCTGCAGCAATGCATGTTTGAATAAAGGATAAATTTCTTTACTTTTTGTTTCTTCAGCATCTACAACCAATATATTTTCTTTATTGAATCCGGGATATTTGTTTGTCATGTATTTTGTTTGCTGCAGAATAATGACGGTGCAGATAATTAAACCGATAGATAATGCAAACTGAATTGTTACAAGCGACTTTGTAAAAAAGTTTGAGCCGCCAACCCGCACTTTACTCTTTAAAACTGCTATGGGTTTAAAGCTTGATAACACACGAGCAGGATAAGCACCTGCAAGTAAAGCCACAAGCAGTATTAAACCTGCAAGCATCCAGATTATTTCAGGATATTGTGAAAATGAAAAATGTAATTCTCTTCCAGATAAATTATTGAAATAAGGTAATAACAATTGTGCAATTAATAAACCAAGGAGTGCTGAAAATATTGTCATCAATAATGCTTCTGCAAGAAACTGGTACACCAATTGTTTTCTTTCGCTACCAATTACTTTGCGCACTCCAATTTCTTTTGCACGGCCTGCAGAGCGACCAATAGAAAGTGTTGTGAAGTTGATGCATGCGATTAGCAATACTCCTGCGGCTATGCTTAATAAAATCCAGATAGTTTTGGGGTTGATATTTTCTACGCTTCCTCCAAATACTTTCGTGTTGGTGTGTATGTTTGGTAACGACTGCATTTCGTAACGCACGGGAAAGAGATTGCCTTTCCATGAAATTCCTCTTTTTTTTGCATCTGCTTCTTCATCGGGATAATATTTTTTGCGGAAGTTCCTAAGTTTGTCTACATCATTCGGCAAACCGCTGCCAGGCTTGAGTTTCGCAAAAGTTAGATAGCCGGAGCGATGCCAGTTGTTTACGCCTTCTTTATCTCCGGTTGCGGTTTCTAAAAAATGAAAATTACCTAATACATCAAAACGTATGGATGAATTGGCAGGAATATCTTCCGTAACAGCGCTTACTGTGAATGGTAAAAAGTTCTCATCAATTTTGATTTGTACTGTGCGGCCAATTACATTATCGCTTCCATGCGCAGCATCCTGCGGAAATAATTCTTTAGCTTTTGATTGTGTTAATACGATACTATGGAGATTTTGCAACGCAGATGCTGCATTTCCATATTTTAATTTGAAAGAAAAAACAGAAAAGAATTGGGGGTCTGCGTAAGATATTTTTACACGACGCACATCATTATCTGCAACACGCATAAAATTAGAAGCCCATGCTGTTTTGAAGCGAACATAATTTTCAACGTCAGGAAAGTCCTGTTTTAGTGCAGCGCCCAATGGCATTGGCAGGTATGGCGAACCACTTGCGGGGTCTGCTTCATAAGCATCATTCCATTGATATACTTCAAAAATGTTTTTGGCATCTTTTTGAAAACGATCAAAGCTAAATTCATTTACGGCAAATAATAAAAACAAGCTGAAACAGGCAATGCCAATAGAAAGGCCCAGCACATTTATTACCGACAAAACTTTTTGCCGTGCAAAGCTTCGGAATGCAATTTTGAAATAGTGGTTGAACATAAAAAGAAGCCCCCTCCGTCTCCCCCTACGGGGGAGGGTTTAAACCCTTAGTAAAATGATATTTCTTTTATTCAGGCACTCTGATTCAACGGTTATGCCAAGGTTGAAAGTGTTTGTAGATAAGGTTTTTAGTGTGTTGTGAAAAGAGTAAGTGTACGAAAACGAACAGTGGGTGTACGGAATTAGCTGTCAGGTGTCAGGTTTAAACTTAATATTCAGATGTTTAATAATTTTATCATTCAACAGATTTTATCAATTATCTATTTTTTGGAGTCAGGCTTAAAGCTTTGGCGCATTAGCGTCAAGTTAATTTTTATTTTAAGGTCTCGGAAAGTCCTGGAAGGACTAATATTGGTAAAAAAAGAAACGCTTATGCCAAGGATAAAATTCTTTGCAGATTAAGAGTTTTATCATTTTATGAAATAAAAAAGTGTACGAAAACGAACAGTGAGGGTACGAAAATAAGAACCCCAAATACTAAACTTATATTTGTATTAATAAAATTCAATATCAATGTTCCCTTGCAATCTCACACCTCTCTTCAAAGCAAGAGACACTCAGCGTCTCAATCATTTTTTAAATGATGCTTAACTTCAGTTCAGGAACAGCGAGTAAAATAAAACAGGCAACAGCGATGTACTAAATCTATGTCACGTAGAAAAACTATAAACTGAAACACGCAGAAGAATTAATAAAACAATGTAAACTTCTCTTGTCAGGTTTACAGACATACGGGTACCTCAGGTCAATCTTGTGAGAATAATATTAGTTAGGAACTTTTTTATCTTTGCTTTTGAAAGTTTACACAATAAGTTACCTCACCCAATACCACTAGGTCTTTACAAGGATATTGCAGTAATTTAATTGTGAGATTTAAACAAGTACAGCCTAATGCCGGAATCCGGTAGCATACCCGCCATGCTTCTCCGCCCATTGGCGGGCAGGACACTTATACATAGTAGTATCTCTGGCTGCCCAGCAAGATGCAAGTAAAAGTGTTGCAACTATGGCTGCAATTGTTCTGGTGATCTGTTTCATACAATATTGGTTATTTCTAATAGTATAAACGACAATAGGCAATGAATAGTTATTCCCATTTGCCATCGCAAATCTTGTTGATACATCAAAACACTCTTTCCTATTGAAAACATTCAATGCAGAAAAATATTAAGGCTTATCAGGCTATTAATTTCTCCTTTTCGTTTTACAAAAAGGTAGTTGCAGAAGATTGTTCCATCAGAAACTTAAGAAAGCAGAAGAATTAATAAAAATAATAATTATCTCTTAAATAAATTACGCAGCAAGTTCAATTTAACCCGCGTACCTGCGGGAGGTTGGATGTTCGATGTTGGATGCGGAAGTTCGATGTTGAAGTTCGATGTTGGATGTTCGATATTTATGTATCCGGCTGTGTTGCTTCTATAATGCTTACGTTACGTTCAAGGATAGTCTTTATTCTTCAAGCTCTTGTGCATTAGCATGATTTCTGCATGAACGAAAAACGTGTAACGAGTAACGAGAAACCCCGCCTTTGTCGGGGCAGGCGAGAAACGAGAAACTAATGTGTCAGGTTATAATTTTTAAACGCTACTCCATTAGGAAGTAATATACCTGGTGCGGTGGTTAATGGATATGCGCCGGTATTTAGGCCAATTCCATTCTCGTCGAAAAAAATTGCATACTTAGAATTAGCATTATCCCACTGCTGCATTAGTTGTGTTACAAAAGATGGATTATCAGTTTTTAAACCCGTTTCATTTGTAATTACTTTTTTGCCTGTTTGCTGTTCTAAATAATTAATCATAACATTCAAAACGCCTGTCATTCTGGTTTTATCTTTATTAGGCTCATACCAGTGAAGATTTACATAAGACAGGTCTAATTGTCTGTAAGCTGTGATTAAAGAATCTGCACGTGCTATTCTTGCAGTATCTTTTGAAACGCCACCCATTTGAGTCTTGAGCCATAGGGCAGAATCTGGTTTATTATTGATGATATAATAATTGTAAAGGCTTGATATAACTATTGGAGTTAGTCCGCCATTGGTAACAGCCAAACCTTTCTCCTCGCATACTTTTACGGCTACTGTCAATTCATTAATGTAATCTGCCAGGCTTCCCAGGTGATACTGATTGTTATTCTGTTTGCCGGGTTGATATTGATTGGCTTCTTCATTTTCTATAACTACAACTTCAGAGGCATACACATTGAGTACAGAGCGCAAATTACTTTCATAAGTAACAAGGTCTGTTGGAAATGGAGTTTTGTAATTACTATTATTTATATTCAAAAGAACTTTATATCCATTCTGAAGCCACGTATCCATTAAATAACTATTATTTCCATTCCATGAGCTTAAAAGTATTGTCTCACGTACATAACCAGCGGTAAGATTAGACGCTGCAGTCAACCTGGAAGGAATATCACGGTTTGCCGATAATACTCCGAAATTTGTGGCAGTATCGTTGCTAACACGCATATTACTTGCGCTGGCGGCAGATTGTTCTGCCCGGATAGATTCTGAAGAATTATTTATTTCATTAACGTCCGTGCTTTTTTGGCAACTGTATAATTGTGCCGTGAGAGCAAAAAGAAAAAGAATATTTTTGAGTGATCTCATTTTTGTGATTTTTCAAATTTTATTTTGTAATTAATAATAACATTCCTGTTACGGCTGTTTTTTTAACGGCGCATTCTTTTTCTCTTTACATGTTAGTATTAATCGGGATGTTTATTAATGTATGGAAGAAAAAATATGTAGCTTAAAATGATACTGGAAATTTAAAATGATACTGGAAATCGAAGTGCAAAGGTAACGTGTAAATATTACACTAAGAATAAAATTTTTAAAAAGGAATGTTATTAAAATCCTTACCAAAAAAGGGTTTTAACAAATAGGTGTTAGTCATCATAAAAACATTTTTCTTGCAAAACGGAAAGCAAATCCTTTCTTGTCCCGCAGAGTATTCATTCCCCAGTCCCTTGTAAGTTAGCCTGATCCCTTGAATAAACAAGAAACGAGAAATGTGAAACGAGTAACACGAAACGAGAAACCCCCGCCTTTGCCTGGGCAGGCGAGAAACGAGAAATTAATGTAACAAGTTATAATTTTTAAACGCTACTCCATTGGCAAGTAATATACCTGCTGCGGAGGTTAATGGATATGCACCTGTATTTTGACCCACTCCATTCACGTCGTAAAAAATTGCATACTTTGCATTGCCATTATCCCACTGCGTCATTAATTGTGTAATAAAAGAAGGACTATTCGTTTTCATTCCGGTTTCATTTGAAATAACTTTCTTTCCTGTTTGCTGCTGCAAATAATTGATCATAACATTCAAAATGCCTGTAAGTCTGGTTTTTTCTGCATTAGGCTCGTACCAGTGAAGATTTACATACGAAAGGTCTAATATTCTGTAAGCGGTAATTAAAGTATCGGCACGTGCTATTCTTTCGGGGTCTTTTGAAACGCCACCCATTTGTGTCTGCAGCCATTGGGCAGAATCGGGTTTATTATGGATAATGTAATAATTGTAAAGGCTTGATATCACTATAGGAGTGAGCCCGCCATTTGTAACAGGTACCGCTTTTTGCTTGCATACTTCTACGGCTACCGCCAATTCTTTAATGTAATCTGCCAGGCTTCCCAGGTGATACTGATTATTATTTTCTTTGGTGGGGTCATACTTATTGGCTTCTTCATTTTCTATAACAGCAACTTCAGGGTGATACACATTGAGCACTGAGCGCAAATTTTCTGCATAAGTAACCAGGTCTGTAGGAAAGGGAGTTTTTAAAACATCATTATTTATATTCAAAAGAACTTTATATCCATTCTCAAGCCATGTATCCATCCAATAGCTGTTACGCCCATTCCATGTGCTTAAGATTATTGACTCCCTTACAAAATCAGCAGTAAGATTTGCTGCTGCAGTTAACCTAATAAAAATATCACGGTTAGCCGATAGCACACCGAAATTGGTGACAATACCGTTGCTAATACGCATACCATTGTCTGCTCCCGATGCAGATTGTTCCGTTAGCATAGATTCAGAGTAATGGTTTGTTCCATTAGCGTCCATGCTTTTTTGGCAACTGTATAAAGTTGCAGACAGGGCTAATAAAAGAAGGAGGTTTTTCAGTGATCTCATTTTTTGTGATTTTAATTTTATTTTTTAATTGATATAACATCCCTGTTACGCCTGTTTTTAAACGGCGCATACTTTTCTCATTGCATGGTTAGTACTAATTTGAGATGTTTATCAATTGTATTAGCAGGGCGGGCAGGAAGAAATAAGCTGAGCTTTGAATGATACTGGAACCCGAAGCGCAAATGTATATTTTAATTTTTCGTAAAAGAAAAATATTATTAAAAAAAAGTTATTAAATCTTTTATAAAATAAAGGGGGTAACTAACAGCTGTAAGTTATTTTCTAAAACATTTTTTCTGAAAAATAAAAGCAAATCCTTATTGCCTGTTTTAAAAACCGATCCCTTCCCCAATTCAGAACTTATTATAAACCTAACAGGTTTTCACCTCAACCCATTTATCATGCTTACAATAAACTACGAAAAAGATTTTATAAAAAGCGATATAAAAAATCGGGTATGATGCGCAGTATGCCCAAAAATTATCCTGCCTGTGCTGAGATGATCTTCGTAATTTTTGATGAAGAAATGTAAAAATTATAAATAAGATAATTGTTGAATTAAATATAGTAATTACCCAATAAAATTTAAAAAATCACGGTAGCATAAAGCTAAACCAGCCTGTTCTTTGTAGCCACATTAATGGCTTTGGCTTTGCAGGTTACATGCAGTTTTTGATAAATATTTGCAATATGCTTGCGCACTGTATGAGTGCTTAAAAATAATTTTTCAGCAGTAGCGCGGTAATCATAACCATTAACCAGCAACCGTAGTATTTCTGTTTCCCTGTGAGACAAACTATTTTGTAAAGGCGATACATCATGCTGTGCATCTTCTTTGCTTTCGGCTTTTCTAATCAGCATATCCAGCGCTTTTCTTGCAATGCTTGGGCTCATGGGAGCAGCATCCATTTCAATAATCTGATGTATGCACTCAATTATCGTTGAGAGTTTTTCATCCTTCAATAAATAACCGCTGGCTCCGGCTTTGATTGTTTCAAATATTTTATCATCATCATCAAAAACGGTAAGCATTAAAAACTTTAGTTCAGGATATAATTGCTTGCCAAGGCGAACCGCTTCAATTCCATCCATTACCGGCATTTCAATATCCATTAATGCAACCTGCGGAAGTTGTGAAACGGGTAATTTTTTCATCTGCTCAAGAAAATCATCGCCATTCACCGCGGTAAATTTCACCTCTATGTCATCTGAAATATTTATTCTTTCAGCAAGGGACAAACGATTCTGCGAACGGTCATCAACAATTGCTATGCGGATGCTCATAATTTAATGTGGGTTATAAAATCAAAATTGATTTTTTGGTTATTCATCTGCAATAACTCATTTGTATTATTTAGTGATTGAAACACTGGTTCCTTTTGCCGGCTCTGTTTTTATAATAAGGCTGGCGTTTAATTCCTTTGCCCGAAACTTTATATTTTCCAAACCATAATGTCCATTTAATTTTTCTGACTGATTGAAGCCTTTACCATTATCCTCAATTAATATGCTGAAAGATTTTTCATCAGAATAAATGAGCAACTTTAAAAGAGTTGCCTCTGCATGTTTTATCACATTATTAATTATTTCCTGGCAGATGCGAAAAATATTGAGCGTTTCTGCCGGTGTGAAAACAATATTTTTAATGATATTTTCTTCGGACCTGAATTTGATATCGGGCTTTAACCGGATAACATTTTGAATGTATACTTTAAGCTTATCGGAAAATTCATTGAGTGTAATTGCTTCTTTATGTAAAGCCCATATCGTTTCACGCAAATTGCTCATCACATTTTTTGCTGTTTCATTAATGGCTTTCATTTGCTGAAGCTCCTGCTCTTTCGGTAAATCTTCATTCCTGTCAATAACCCAATCAATATTGCTGCTGATAAAGCTCAATTGTGCGCCGATATTATCGTGCAATTCACGGCTGATTCGTTCTCTTTCAATTTGCAGTTGGTATTGCAACTGCAATGCTCTGATCTTTTGAAGATATTTTCTGCGGTTATACTGAGCTGCTATTAAAGCAATAATCCCCGCTGTTGCAATTACTGCAAGTAAGCTAAACCACCATGTTTGCCACCACGGTGGTTTAATAATAATTGCAATATTTTTTTTGAAGATGCTGTTCGATGAAAGCACGGGGCTGCATACAATTTCAAGAGTGTATTTACCAGGCGCCAAGTTATATTTTATCGCTGTGGGCTGATGTGTGCTTTGCCAGCTTTCTTCAAAGCCTTTTAAACGGTACTTATATAAATACTCATTGTTATTGAAAAGCCCCAACGCAGCAAAATCAAACTGCAGACGATTTTGATTATGATTAAGTGTAATGGTATCTCCCCTCCAGATTTTTGTTGACGGATTTATCATTGAATCATTCACCACGAAGCGGGTAATATTTAAAACAGGAGCATCTTCTGTTACGGAAAGACTGGCAGCATAAAAAGCAGAAATACCATTAACACCGCCGAAAAAGAATTTACCCGAAGATGTTTTTATTGCTGCTCCGGTATTGAATTCATTTTCCTGCAAGCCAAGCTCTTTCGTAAAATTTTTTATTGTGCCATTCTCATTCACATAAGATAATCCAAGATTACTGCTGGCAAAAACTGCATTGCTGCCTGCAGCCAACAGCGCATATATACAGTCGTTGAGCAGGCCGGTTTGCGTGGTAAAACTTTTAATGAATGTTCCGGTTGAATCATACATGTAAAGACCTTTGTTCGTTCCCGCCCAAATTCCATTATCATTTGTTTCAGTGATGCTTCTTACCCCGTAATTTTCAGGGATATTAAAAGTTTTGAAATTCCCTTTGTTATCCAGCCTGCAGAGTAATCCGCCGATGGTGCCCGCCCATAAAATTTTATCAGAACCATAAATGAAACATCCAATCTGCTGATTGCTAATATCAAAAGAGGTAAACAGTGGATTAGCTGAAACTATTTTGCCATTTTTTAAAATATAGCGGTAGACATTTTTTGAAGTTGAAATAAAGATAGTGCTGTCGTTGATCCGCTGCATATTGTTTTCAAAATTATTATTACGGAACTCCTGTTTTAATAGTGAAGTATATTCCTGTATTTTTTTTGTTTTCAGATTTAAATGGAATAATCCGTTTCCTAATGTTTGCAATAAATATTTATCTTCTGCTAATTTTTCAATAGCAAGAATATAGCCGGCAGCAGCATTAACCATCGGTTTTTGTAACAGAGGGTTGGCAAGCGTATCATATAATTGTATTGCACCGTTGTAACATCCTGCAATGAGCAGATGTTTTTTTTCATCATAAAAAATACTGCGGATAAAATTATTTTTTTCATCAGTATAAATAAAATGCTCAAAGGGAATATTTACATTCTGGATGCGTTTAATATCATTATTTGTAAGCAGCCAGATACGTTTGTATTTATCAGGGTAAATTTTAAAAATAGCACCTGTGGAAACAATAGGTTCTCTGTTAAAAGAAGTAAATTCTCTTGGAATGAATGAAGATGAATCAATTTCGTAAAAATGCCTGTTGATGCTAAAAAATAATGCGTTATTTTCTGCGATGCTAATCGAACCGGCATTTATTTTTTCTCTCAGGGTTTTGCTGTCAAAAATATTTTTGAAAACATAATTTTCATAAATGCTCCGGGAATACAAGCCTTTATCAGATAGCACATACAGCTTGTCAGCAGTGCACCCAACACTGTAAATAGCGCCATCAATGAATGGCAGATTATTGTATTGATTATTGCGAATATTGATTCTCAGAATGCTATTCTCAGAACTTCTTATATAAATAAAATTGTTGTTAGAGGAAATGATATTATTTAATAAAATATTTTGAGATTGAATAATGTTATTGATGATTGCATGATTCATGCTGTCAACCTGTTTATAAATTACTCCTGTTCTGTTATAGACTACAATGCCTTTATTTTCCTGTATGCACCAAATGCCATCACTTGTTTCTTTTAGCGGCACAATTGAAAAAAAAGATTTGGATAAAGAAATCTGAATAATCTCTTTAAAAGAATGAGAGAAAGGAGAATATTCCAGCACTCCCTGTTTATAGCTAATCCAGATTTTCCCATCGCTGAGACCGAAAAAAAATACAGGATAATTTATTTCTATTGTTGCATTATTTATAACCGGATTTATTTGTTCTAATGTATAACCATTGTACCGCTGCATTCCGGTATATGTTGAAACCCAGGTAAAGCCATTTGCATCTGTAATAATATTTGTGGTGGCGTTATTGAGCAGACCCAGCTCAAAATTCAAGGTTTTTACTGAACATCTTTTGTATGGAACACCTCTATTTTGTTGTGCAAAAAGTTTTGATTGCAAAATGAACACTAAGAAGACCAATATAAGTTGTTTGGTAAGTTTCATGGTTAAATATTGCTCTCTAAAAATAACACATTTGAGTTATTGTTTCAAATAACTAATTACACCAGCTTTGGGTTGTTATTAAACCGTAATTGATTTTCTGTATAAAGATTTCCCTTTTATACTTAGAAGTAGTTTTTGTAATTTTTTTAATAATAAAGACAATGAAGCAATTTTTATTTCCGGTTTGCTCTGTATTTGTAATGCTTTCCGCATGTGGGCAATCACCTGCATCAAAGACTTATGAAAAAAATCAATCAACACAAAAAGCATCAGATAAGAAAATGAATTCTGCGAAAGCTGATGTAATGAAATTTATTAAACATGAAGTAAAAGATGAGGAGGGTACGCAAATGGTTGCATCAACCTATCTTTTACCTGCTGACTGGAAAGTACAAGACCGCTTATATTGGGAGTATCGTGACCCAACGGTTCCTATCCGTTACAAAGGAATTCTTAAAAGTGGTGATGGCAGCATGACCATTCAATCTTATCCTGATGTAAGAGCATCCTGGTACACAGGACCTTCAGGAACAAATGGATACGGACCACCTTCCGATATTCTTACAGGTTTAAAAGATTTAATTACAAGCGAACGCAAAGGATTGAATATCCGCTATACAGAACAAAAGATTGTTTCCAATAACAAGCCCCAAAGCAGCTACCAGCAAGGCTCACAGGCTATTGCATCCTCGCAGGCAGGTTTTGTAAGAATGGAGTATGAAGAAAACAATCAAACATTTGAAGAAGAATTTTACGGGCAACTTGATATAACCGATATGCAAACACCATCCGCTATGGGCAATATGGAGAGCATAATCTGGGGTGCAAGCAGCTTATATTCCTGCAAAGCGCCCAAAGGAAAATTAGAAGAATGCAGAAAGGTTGCATTAACAGCAGAATCTTCCGCAAGATTAACCCTGCCTTTTTATAACAAGCTGGTGCAGGTAATTCAACTTTTATCAAACCAGGTATATCAGCAAATTTACCAGGCAGGGCAAATAAGCCGCATCATCAGCGAAACTAACGACCAGATGATTGCGAACATTGATGCAAGTTACCGGCAAAGTCAGCAAGCTTCTGAGCATACCAACAACCAGTTCAGCGATTACATGCGGGGCGTAGACAGATACGGTGATGGTGATGCACAAATACAGTTACCCTCAGGCTACCAAAATGCATGGGTAAATGACAGGGGTGAATACCTGCTTAGCAATACACAGGGCTATGATCCTAATACAGAATTGAACGGCAACTGGAAAACATTAGAAAAAAAATAACTCGCTTCGTCCGTTTCAAGGCAGAGAGTTGAGACTCTGCTTAAAATAACGCAAATGAGTTATTGTGTTCGTGTAACAGTTGTGATAGTTTAGAGGCAGGTTAAATTCAGATATAAAATCAATTAGTACCAAACTGCTTATATCCTTTATAAGCAATTTTTCACATTAAAAAACATTGTAATTATGAAAAAGACAATTTTACTCCTGCTTATTTTGTTGAGCTTATTCCAAATCAGCAATGCCCAATGTCCTGTACCACCGCATTACTTAAATGCTGCGCACTACACAAGTGCCGGCTTTGAAATTGCTTTTGAAATTGATAATCCTGTTTGTGATTCGATTTATGGATGGCAACTTCAGTGGAAACAGGTTAGTGCAGGTTCATGGATTTCCTACACATTCGATTCAACAAATCAAAATGGCTCGAATGCTATTTGGGGCGGTTTTGTGCCCTGGTCGCTTACTGTAGGTCAGCCTTATACATGGCGGGTTAGAATGATTATGTATGCGCCCAACGGGAGCCCTGTTTATTCTGCATGGACTAACGGAAATTCTTTCGTTCCAATTACTGAGGCAATTACGGGCTGTGATTATCCGGGTCCGCTCTCACTGTATCCCCCGGGTTCCTCAGATGTTTTGCTCTATGTTGTGCCCGATCATATTCCGGGGTGGGATAGTGCCAAAGCCGGTCGCATTCAGTATAAGCCTACAACATCATCTACCTGGACAAACATTGACTTTACAACTCCTTATAATATTTTTTATTATGTAGCTGGCTTAAATTCTTCTACAACTTACCAGTGGCGTACAGTGTTTGCATGTAAAACAAATGAAATTTCAAAAATGGCAAATGGTCCAAATTTCACCACACCCTCCCCATCGTCTCCGCAAAGCAATAACAAGAGAGTGTTTAAGGAATTCGTTATTAAGCCTTCGCAGGTTATTCAGCTGCAGCAAAATTACAGCCATATGTTAGATGAGGGAATTACTGCAGTTATTATTTCACCTAATCCCGCATCAACACAATTTAAAATTCATATCACTTCAGTGAAGAATCAAAAAATTACCGCAACACTGAAAAATGCCACAGGAAATATATTCTGGCATGTTTCAAACGTTAGTCCGCAATCGCTCAATTCAATGAATGTAAATGTTAGCTCACTTAAACCTGGTATTTATTATTTGCAGGTTGGCGATATGAATAGTACGGTTACTCAGAAAATTATTATCAGCAGATAATTTTTCATGCAAAAAATAAAGCCTTGCTGCTTGGAAAAGCGCAAGGCTTTATTTTAAAAAAAAGCGTTGAATGAAATTATTATTAAAAATAACGCATATGAGTTATTGTTTTAAGGAACAGAATACTACAATTTTGAATTGCTATATGCATAAATACCGTGCAAGAAGAAGTTTGCAGATGAATTTTGGTTAGGCAAATAAAAAGAAAATTTTATAGAATACTTGACAATTTGCGTAGCGTTATATATGTTTACAAATCCCCCCAAATAGTTTTTAATCTTTTATTCTGGAAATTCGTAAATTTTTTCAATTTAAAACAAAAAATCATGAAACTTAAGTACCCTGTTTTACTTACTTTGTTGTGTTTGGTATGGCAAGTAACCTTTGCTAATGAAAGCGAACCAAACGATACAAAGGCGCAAGCTAACACACTCGCCTTAAACGGTAGTAATAACGGCAAAATTAATCCTGCAGGCGATCAGGACTGGTGGAAGGTAACCACAACCGGCGATGGCAGGTTAGATATTACCCTGAGCGGTATAACCGGTGCACCCACCTGGGTTTATTTATATGATAATAATGGTACTACTCAGCTTAACGCTCAATACACCAATAATATTTATACATTAAGTACCGATGGCTTAGCAGCAGGAACTTATTACGTTAAAGTAGTGTGTTATTACGGCTCAGACACATCAAGCTATAATATCTCAAATGCCCTTGTGCCGCCTGCTCAAGCGAATGACGCCGAACCCAACGGTACAAAAAGCCTTGCAAAAGTATTGCCATTGAATGGATCGAAAACAGGGCACATTAATTATTACTATAATAACGCAAAAGATACATTGGATTGGTATAAGGTCACCACAAATGCAGATGGCCGCCTCCGCCTTACAATGACCTCAGCTAATGGGCAAAACGTATGGGCTTACCTGTATGATAATGATGGTACTACACTTCTTGCAAGCGGGTACACTGCAGGTTCAGCTGTTGTAGTAAATCAAGATGGTTTAGCTGCAGGTACATATTATATAAGGGTAAATACTTATTATTCTTCAGAATTTGCGCCATATACGCTGGCAGATAGTTTATTTGTTCCTGCGCAGCCTAACGATGCTGAGCCTAATGATACAAAGGCACAGGCTGTAACACTGGCGCAGAACAGCAGCACCACAGGGCACATCAATTATTATTATAATCTTTTAAAAGATGGTGCCGACTGGTATAAGCTTACCACGACACAAGATGGCATGATAAGCCTAACCATCACTTCACATAACGGTCAAAATGTGTGGGCTTACCTTTATGATAATGATGGGGTTACACAGTTAAATGCTCAATACAGCGCATTAACTGTTACATTCAATACCGATGGATTGCAGGCGGGAACTTATTATATAAGAGTAAATACTTATTATACTTCTGAATTTGCACCCTATACTTTAAGTAATACCCTTACAACCTATAGTTATGCCAATGATACGGAACCTAACAAATTTTACTCTCAGGCTAAAACCATTCCTGCAAATGGCACTGTAACAGGTCATGTAAACTTTTATTATAACAATGCAAAGGATTCTGTAGATACATGGAAAATAAATTATACCGGAACAGGAAATATGACTTTGGTATTTAACCAGGAAGCATGGAAAAGTGATGGAAGTACGCCCCCCACCTGGTTCCAGGTTTATAGGGATACCGCTGCAGCGCCTATCTTCAGCCAATATTTTACTACAACGAGCGGTAATATTGATTTAATCAATCTTACACAGGGTTATTATTATATAAGAGTGTTTACTTATTATAACAGTCATTTTAGCGCATATTCAATCAGTAATACATTCACCCAGGTAAACATTGCCAACATAACTATTACGCAGGCTACAAACGGCGGCTGCACAAGCGGTCAGTTGCAAATGCAGGGCGGTGGAAGCAAACCTCCGTACACTGTTCGGCTTTACCGCTTCGGCACTTTGTATAACACATATGTTACTAATCAAACAGGCGGTGTTACCGCAAGCAATCTTCCTCCGGGTAAATATTATGCAACAGCTTATGGTGATGGGGCAACAGGAACTGCTTTCGGAACAAGCAACACAGTAAGCCTGCTGCCACCGGCAACTACTAACACTTCTGAAAGAAACATCACTTCAACGAGAGCAACAGTTGCTTATAGCAAAGTAGATTGCGCTAATGGCTATTTGGTTCAGTACCGTGTAAATGGCACAACACCATGGACATCTGTAATTGTTCTTGGAAATAAAGACAGCCTGCGATTAACAGGTCTTACGCCAAACACTACATACCAGTGGCGTGTAGCAGTAGGCGTAGGAACAGATACAATCAGCAACTTTGTATTGAGCGCTTACACTCCTATTGATATGTTTACAACAGCAGCATCGTTTGCAAGTAATCGCATATCAGTTTCTCCAAACCCTGCCAGCACACAATTTCACATTCAAATAGATACAAAGAATAATGAGATGGTTTCAGCATGGCTAAAAGATGCACAGGGGCGTGTATTCTGGAATGTTTCTAATGTAAATGTTCAATCTCTTAATTCAATGCAGGTAAATGTTAGCCACATTAAACCAGGCATTTATTATCTGCAGATTGGAAACATGAATAATATGGTAACGCAGAAAGTTATTATCAACAGGTAATGAGGCAAACGGTAAATCAAAAGTAAAAAGTAAAAAGCCCTGCAGTTACATGCGGGCTTTTTTCATATTAACCTTTCAACTTTATCACCAATCAACCTTTCACCCAGGCTGATAATTGATTATCACTTTCGCATTTTTTTTATTGTCTGATGAAATAAAAAGCTCATAACGCTTGCCTCCTGCAAAAATTACCATTAAAGCAGTGTTGGGTGGAATAGAGCCAAGATTATCAGCTACCATCACAAATTCATGATGCGTATGAATTTCATCTGCCTGTATGTTTATGGTAATTGGATCACCTGTTAAGCGTTTTTTGTATGCAATAACTTCATTATTGTGATATACTGTAATGGTATCTCCATCAATCTGCCCATTGTCGTACAACTGAATTCTTATATCCGGCGTATTAGTAGTAATTGTTTTTACCAAACTGTTTTCCCGGCTCTTAATTACATCAGGTACCGGTATTTGCTTTTGAGGAATATTTTTTGTTGCTGCGTTAGGTATTGATGGCTTTGCCTCAGTGATTGTTACCACCGAATCTTTTCCTGTTATAATTGTTGTTTTTTTTGTAACCGGCGGCGGCGAAATTTTCTTTTTTACCGTGGGCGGCGTTACAGGTTTTTTTGTGGTTGTGTTTGTATTGCTCTTTTTTATTTGCGCTATTAATTTATTTATTTGAACAGAATCATTCGGATTGAGAGAACCCGTAAAACCCGGGACTTTCGATTTTAATGCGCCAATTGTTTTAGGGCCTGCAATGCCATCCGGAGCAACACCTAAAACAGTTTGCAGCCGTTTTATATTCTCCTTATTTTTTGCAGCGGCATTTGTAATTTTCGGTGCAGCAGAATTTTTATTTGCATCCGGAATTTTAAATTTAGGGTCTGGCTTTTTATCAGTTAAAAAATCTTCTTTTTCAAAATCAGATTCAGCCACACGCTCAAGATAAACAGTTCCGCCTCCGCAATTTTTTTTTGTGTTTGCATTAATGCTGGTAAACGTTCCTTTTAAATATTCTGTTCCATCTGTTTTAGAATATTCAAGTGTACACTCCATTAAACAGGGTTCGCTGTAATCGGCAATTTTTAATTCTACCAATTTTACTTCTTTAAACTGAATGGTTTTTGTTTCGGAAAAATAAATGCCTGTGAGAGTTGCCTTACCGTAAAATACCGTTGTTCTGTAAGAATAAGTTACACCCTGCAAAGATTTATTTGTTAATTGATTTATTTGCACTTCATATTTATATTGCTCCTGGAAAAATCCATAGCCCGAATAAAACTGACCGCGCCAAATTCCTGTAATATCCTGCGAAAAAATATGTATTGAAGAAATAAAAAAAATTGAAATAAGTAATGCCGACTTCATGTTGCAAATCTAACCTTACCGTGTTTATATGTACTTAAAAAAAGCGTTAAGGTTTTGACTTTCATTCTCCATATCCATTATCAATTCTTCATTAACCCTTTACTCCTTCACAAACCTGTGTGTTTCATTTTTTTCTTTTGATTGAATATTCAAATAATACACGCCTGCTTTTAGGCCGTTCAAATTCCAGTTATAAACAGAAGCATTTTGAACTGATGTTTTACGCATTACATTACTATTCGCATTCATAATTCTTAATTCATAATTCACCGTTGCATTTAAGCCACTTACATGCAACACATCTTTTACAGGATTAGGATAGATGCTAAATGAAGAAGCCGAAGCATTGTTATCTGTTTCACTGATTATATCTGAATAAGTAACGCCGCCATTATTATCTACAGCTTTAATACGATAATAGTTAATTCCCGCTGAAAAAGTGTTATCAGCATAACTATAATCCTGTATTCTGTTGTTAGAACTTACTCTTGCAATTTCTTTAAAGTTGCTTGTGCTGTTACTGCTCCTCTCAATTACATAATAAGCAGTTTTGCTTGGCTGCATATCCTGGAAGTGCAGAATATGATTTCTTATCCATCTTTTTATGCGGGTGATTAAGGATTGGTGAACAGGGTCGCCATAGTAGCGGGCAAGTATTAAATTAGCAGCCTGCTCACCGCCTGCAACTATTTTTCCGTCATTTTGAATGGCAACGGATAGATATTGTTCATTCAATGCGCCTAAATCAAGAATGGTTTCACCGTTGATTGCAAAAGAAGAATCTAAAACACCATTATTTAAAAGACGTGCAACTGCAAAATTTCCGTCATTATTTGATGACCAGCCTGCAATTACTATTTTACCGTTTTGTTGTAATGCTACACTATTTGCCTGCGACGGAGCACTAAATATTATTTTTGCTTTTCCATTATTTACAAATGTTTCATCAAGTGTGCCATCTGTATTATAGCGGGCAACAGCCATGTAAGATTGCAGTCCATTACCAAACGCATTGCCTGCACCTGCTGCTATAATTTTGCCATCAGGTTGCAAGGCTATGCTTTGAATAAATTCACCATTGTTATCAAAATCAGTGAATACAATTCCGGCATTTCCAAATGTTTCATCTAATTGCCCATCCGGATTAAAGCAGGCAAGAAAAAATTGCTCGGCTGAAGCATTGCCCAACCCATTATTTCCACCTATTACAATTTTACCATCTTTGTGTAATGCAATACTATGGACATCTGATAATTCTGAGCTAATTATTGTTTTTCCCGTTTCACCAAAAGTTTCATCGAGGCTACCATCGGTATTGTAACGGGCAACAAATGCACTATTACCAGATATTTGAGTAGCAGCATAATTGCCTGTAATTACAATTTTATCATCAGGTTGAATAGCTACAGCTGTGGCAAAATCTCCAAAACCACCAAAATTACTTATAGTCATGCCATTCGTGCCGAATGAAGAATCAGGTTGACCGTTGGTAAGAAAACGAAATAAGGTAATATGATAAATACCTCCAACTACTACTATCTTATCATCGGATTGTATTTTTAAGTCATTCTGACCATTGCTACCCACAATTGCACGTCCATTTTCTCCAAAAGAAGAGTCTATATTACCATCAGGCAGATATCTTATAAGTATATCTCCCCAACCACCGGCGTTTAAAAATCCCAGCACCAAAATTTTTCCATCATTTTGGATGACCTCCTTAATAAAGCGGGTATAACCTTCAGAATAAGTAGTTATTGCTATTCCATTATTTCCAAAAGTTGAATCTAATGTTCCCGGCTGGGCTTTTGAATTTATATTTTGCTGTGCAGCGGAATTTAAAACAAGCAGGAGGTAAAAAAAAGAGAGAAGAGTAATGTGTTTCATATAATGAGATTTTATTTATAAAAAAAATTGATACATAAATTATAGAGTTTATCATTATTGCGGGCAATTATTATTATCAGTACCCGAAGGTTCGCAGCTATGTCTGTAATCCTCACAATCTCTGAATTTAGTAGGACCGTTTATAGCAGAATTCGTAATTATACATTGCATAAACAGGCGGCTCGCTGTACCATGTAAATTTGTACTTTCTTTTGTGTTGTTGGCAATGGTATTCCAAAATTGCTTTTAAAATTTGCCCCATCATCATCAAGTCCGTGCCGCATTGTTGAGTCTATGCAAACTACTGCTTTCTTACCTTTATTTTGTATTAATGCGTAAAGAGTTTCGGGACCTATCATACGCAAGTCATGTGAATTTAGAACTGTGGTATGATGTAAAGTACAAATGCCGCCACTATCAAGACAAAAACTGGTAGTATCATAAGTGCCGCGAATATTGTCTATAGAATCTCTTTTTGGAAAATCTTCATACCTGTTACTATCAATTACTACAGGGTCTTTCAACCCCTGGAAACCAATATATGGGGCAATGTAATTATTTCTTGCAAAAAAATTAGCAACGGCTGTGTCAGTGGTCTTTGTACCGGGCATAGGAAAATCTGCCCACATGATAAAACAACCTTTCACTCTTGGAATTGGGTATGTGGTATCAGCATAATAATAGTCTGCTTTTACGCTTCCAAGATGAGCATGGATATCCGGGGATATTTCATCTGCCATATCCTGTTTTTGTAAATAGGTATAATTTAATACTGCGCCCCCGCCGGCGCTGCCGCCGCCTAAAAACATTTTAGAAGTATCAATGCGAAATGCAGTGCCAAAAACTCCATCATAGTACATTTTTATAAAGCTTCTTAAACCGCCATCCACATCCTGCCTCGCACGGTAAACACCTAATTGAAAGTAAACTGTTTTATGGGTTAAAGGGTCGAATCCATTTGGTAATAAAACTTGCCCTTCCCTATATTCAAAATTCACAGCAATTATTCCTCTTTTTGCAAATTCTCTGCAGATAAGCTTTATCCATTTATTATCCTCATTATCTATTGTAGAGCAATCAGAATAACCACCCGGATGCCATATTCCAATCCATGGCAAAGGGCAGGTGCTGTAATGTGTGTATGCAGTATTCTTTGGAAAATATGCTTTAAACTTTAAAGCGTAAGAGTATTGAGAACAGGAGTCTGCATAAGTAATTGCTGTCACATGCAAATGGTATTTGTGCATTTGAAAATGTAGTGATGAAAGTAAATAAAATAAAAAGGGGTATAAATTTATTCGTGGTCGTTAAGAAATAATATAAACGAGAAAGAGGTTTCATTGCAGTAAATTATGGGGGAGATTTAATAGGCAAAGCTTACATAAAATAGTTGAGAAAACAAATTGCCCCTTAAAAAGATTTATTTTTGCTCAAGTTAAAACACTTGCGAAATTCAAATGTCTACTCTTCATTCTCCATTAAAACCTTTCTTTATTGCAACTCCCACGCCAGCGCACTTGCACCTAAAATAGCTGCATCCGATTCTCTTAAATGGCTCACTAATATTTTTACTTTGTTTTGAAAAACCTGAATCAGGTTTGCTTCCATGTGCTCTCTTGTTGGTTTTAAAATTAAGTCTCCTGCTTTTGTTAATCCTCCGAATAAAATAATGGCTTCAGGACTTGAGAACATTACAGCATTCGCTAATGCCATACCCAAAATTTTTCCGGTGAATTCAAAAATTTCTTTAGCAAGTTCGTCGCCCTGTATTGCTGCCTCATAAACTTTTTTTGAATTAAGCTGTGCAAAAGGAATGTTGCGCAGCAAACTTTTCTTGTTGGTTTTCTCAAGTAATTCTATTGCAGTAAGCCTCACACCGGTTGCAGAGGCATAGCTTTCAAGCGAACCTTTTTTCCCGGTGCCCTCATGCAAACGTCCGTCGGGAATAATTATCGTATGACCCAATTCCCCTGCAAAACCATCATGTCCATATATGAGATTGCCATTCGCCACAATGCCGCTGCCAACGCCTGTTCCCAATGTTATCATTATAAAATCTTTCATTCCCTGAGCAGCGCCATACATCATTTCACCAATGGCTGCTGCATTAGCGTCATTGGTTACAGAAATTGGCAGCTTAAATTTATCCTGTATCATTTTTGCCAGGGGAATAATTCCTTTCCATACAAGATTGGGCGCATACTCAATAGTGCCTGTATAATGATTTCCATTGGGTGCGCCAACACCTATTCCCTTCATTCTTCCTATGCCACCCGCTTTTTCAATAAGAGGTTCCAAGTTTGCATGAAGCTCACTTATAAAATCTTCTATGTACTCATGTTTTCGTGTTGACATTTCACTCGAGAATAAAACATTTCCCACCTTGTCAACAATACCAAACTTTGTTCCCGTGCCGCCTATATCAATGCCAATTGATAGAGGTTCTAATGAAGCAGATGTTGAAGCAGATGCGGTTTTTGCCATGTGAGTATTAAAGTGTTTGTGAAAAACAGTAAACGATAAACTACAAACTGTAAACTATAAACGCTAATGTCCTCCTGCAATTTGAGAATCAAAATCAAGTCCCTGTGCTTTTAATACATTTCTTGTTCTAATCGCATGCCATGCCAGATACATAAATCCAATCATAGGAACAATGTAAGAAGTATGTATGCTCATTTTATCTGATAAGGCTCCCTGTAATGGCGGGATTATGGCGCCGCCAAGTATCATCATAATAAGAAATGCAGAACCTTCACTAGTGTATTTGCCTAAGCCTGCCACAGCCAAAGAAAAAATACATGGCCACATCATAGAGCAAAATAAACCGCCGCTCATAAATGCATAAGTAGCAATTATACCTGTGGTTAACATGCCAATGACCATTGCAATGGAAGCTAATGCAGCTAATGTAAGCAGGGTTTTGGCTGGCTTTTCCTGACCGTAAAAAATGGCTGCTATTAATACTGCTATACAAATTACATAATAATATAAATTACCAACATCGTTGCCCCGTAATATATTTACCAGTAATATTATGGCGAATGCTATATAGGGAACTACTATAGTCAACAATCGTTTCGTTTGCTTTGTGAGATTAAAAACAGATACAGCGCCTGTCCACCTTCCAATCATTAAGCTGCCCCAATACAAAGAAATAAAAGGAGAGATGTGCGATTCATTATAGGCACCAAAGGCATCTGTCTTTAGCAAAGCGCCCATATTACTTTGTATAGTAACTTCAACGCCTACATAAACAAAAATTGCTATCATGCCAAGAATGAGTTGAGGATATTTCATAGCGCCCCATCCATCACCACTGCCTTTTTTTGCAGCATATAATGAGTAAAACAAAATAGCTGCAACAAGTATAAGTGCAACGCTTGTAAGCTCAAGCTTACCAAGATCAGTAAAATGACCTATTATGGTAATGCCTAATAGCAAAAGAGTCATAAGCGTTAAACTACCCAATGCTTTGTTGCTTTTCTCTACGTGCTCATCAAAGCTTGATGAAGGCAATCTCTTTGAAAAAATGAATATAAGCGCAGCCAGCAAAAATACACCCGCAACTATAAGATAAAGTGATTTGATAGAACCAATATCTGCATTCCCTCCGGCACCTTCTTTTACAGAACCAAAAAGTGCGATGCTTACAATTAAGGGGCCCATGGTTGTACCAAAAGAATTTACGCTGCCGCCAAGATTCAAACGATGCGAGCCTGTAGAAGGATCACCCAATGAAATTGCAAAAGGCTGCGCAGCGGTTTGCTGTAAAGAAAAGCCTAAGGCAATTACGAAAAATGAACCCAGTATAAAAAAGAAGTTTCCTGAATTTACTGCAGGTATCATTATTAAAGCGCCTGCAATAGAAATGCATAAGCCTGCAATAATTCCTTTACGATACCCTATTTTATTTAGAATATCAATTTTACTTAATGCAGTAGAAAGAAATAATAAGTAAGAACCAATATAGTAAGCGCCATAGAATGCAGTATCAATCAACTGTGATTGAAATTGCGATAGCTGAAAATATTTTTTACAAAAAGGAATAAATATTCCATTTGATGCTGCAATAAATCCCCAAAAGAAAAAAACAGTAACAAGAGTACCGAGGGCACTGTAGTTGGTAGGTTGTTTTGGCTGGCTCATTAAATAAATTAATTTGAGGGTTAATAAATATTCTCTAAAGTAAATACATTTTATCTTTCTAAAAATTTTATGTTCTTTTTTGCATTGATATTGATTTCCTCACTAAATTGGTATCACATCTTTCATCAGCCAAAAATCTTTCATGGAAATTATTCACTTGAGTGCAGAATGTTATCCCGTAGCAAAGGCCGGTGGTCTTGGAGATGTTGTTGGTGCGTTACCAAAATATCAAACCGCCGCAGGGCATTATGCCAAAGTTGTGATGCCCATGTATCGCACAAAATTTTTGTACAACAATGAATGGATTGTTGATTTTAGAGGAAACACAAATTTGGGCGACCGATGGTTTGATTATACCGTGCTAAAAGAAAAACATAATACACTCGGGTTTGACCTTTATTTGATTGATATCTACGGCCTGCTCGACAGAGAAAATATTTATAGTTATGATGATGATACCGAACGCTTCACTTCATTTCAAATTGCGTTTGTAAACTGGCTTAGCCATTGGCAGCACAAGCCTGATGTAATTCATTGCCACGACCATCATACAGCATTAATTCCTTTTATGATGCAAAATTGCTACGACTATAATTCTCTTGCCGATATACCAACTGTATTTACGATTCATAATGCGCAATACCAGGGATGGATGGAGTGGAATAAAAGTTATTACATCCCCGCATGGGACCCGTGGAAATGGGGCTCACTCGATTGGAACAAGACAATAAACCCATTGGCATCTGCTGTTAAATGTGCGTGGAAGGTTACCACCGTAAGCCCAAGTTATCTTGAAGAATTAAGATATAATTCAAATGGGCTGGAAGCTTTATTTGAATATGAAAGAGGAAAATGTGTTGGCATTCTCAATGGTATTGATGCTGATGTTTGGAATCCTGAAACAGATAAATATCTTAAGCACAATTATACACTTGAAAATGTTGATGAGGACAAAGAAGAAAATAAGAAAATAATTTGCGAACAATTCGGTTTAAGCATTGATAAACCATTAATCATATTTATAGGCCGTCTCGTTGGTGAAAAAGCTGCAGACATTTTAGCTGATGCAATTGTAGCCTGTATGTATAGTTTGCAGGGTATGGTGAATTTTCTTGTGCTGGGCAGTGGCGACCCGCATGTGGAATCGCAGTTGCAGCAACTCACAAATTCTTTTCAGGGCAATTACAATGCTATGATTGGATATAATGAAACGCTAAGTCATCAAATGTATGCAGCCGCAGATTTTATTTTAATGCCTAGCCGTGTAGAGCCATGCGGCTTAAATCAAATGTATGCCATGCAATACGGAACTGTTCCGATCGTAAGAAGCACCGGCGGCTTAAAAGATACTGTAATTGATATGGATGATGATGGCTGGGGTATACGCTTCAACCATGCAAGTGTGGGTGATATTATTCATTCCGCAGGCCGTGCAGCAGAACTGTATTACGATAAAAAAGACCAATTACACAACATGCGAAACAAAATGATGCAGATAAATAATAGCTGGGAAAACTCAGTTCTGAAATATCTTGATGTTTATAAAAATCTGAAATAAAATTTATATGAGTTTAGAATTTTTTTTTTTACCACAACTTGTCCCGCCAAAGGCGTGGATGACATATAGAAAACATAGTTTGAGCACAAATTACTTTTCTATGTTTTTCTTTCTATGTGCCTTATGAGTCTATGTGGTGAATTTTTCGAACAAATAATTTTTCAAACAAAATATCACTTTACAATATCTAAACTCAATTAAATTTATCATGGAAAAAAAAACAGAAAATTAATAACCATCAATTATAAAATTGTAAATCAGAATTCTCCTTTCAATTCCAAAATTATAAATTAACTAACATGCCCAAATCAGTAATAGCAGTTATTCTCGGTGGCGGCGCAGGCTCAAGATTATATCCGCTAACTGCAGCACGCTCAAAGCCCGCCGTGCCCATTGCAGGCAAATATCGTTTGGTTGATATTCCTATCAGCAATTGCATCAACTCAAACATCAACAGAATATTTGTATTAACGCAATTTAATTCGGCATCGCTGAACAAGCATATCAAAAACACTTATCACTTCAGTGCATTCAGCACCGGATTTGTTGATATTCTTGCCGCAGAGCAAACGCCTGATAATCCCGGCTGGTATCAGGGCACTGCCGATGCTGTGCGCCAATCCATGCGCCACATTCATAACAATGAATATGATTATGTACTGATATTAAGCGGCGACCAGCTCTATCAAATGGATTTTGCCGAGATGATAAATAATCATGCAGAAAAAAAGGCTGACCTTTCTGTTGCAACCATTCCTGTTGCAGACCGCGAAGCGCCTGAATTCGGAATTCTTAAAACAAACAGTGAAAACTTTATTACTTCATTCATAGAAAAACCAAGCAATGATATTTTGCATGAGTGGACAAGCGATACCGGTGAAAAAATGCACAGGCAGGGAAAAAATTATCTCGCATCAATGGGCATTTACATTTTCAACCGCAAGTTGCTCGATGATTTGCTGATGAATGAATATCCCGATGCTACCGACTTTGGAAAAGAGATAATTCCAAACTCGATTGATAAATACAAAGTAGTAAGCTTTCAGTACGATGGTTACTGGACAGACATTGGAAATATTTGTTCATTCTTCGAAGCCAATCTTGCACTAACTCTCGACATTCCGCACTTCAATCTCTTCGATAATGCAAAATATGTTTACACCCGTGCCCGCATGTTGCCGCCGGCAAAGATTAGCGGCACTACTCTTGAAAAAACAATTATTGCGGAAGGATGCATCATTATGGCGAGCCGCATAGAAACCAGTGTAATCGGCATACGCAGCCGCATTGGTCATGGCACTACAGTGGTAAGCAGTTATTTAATGGGAAACGACATGTACGAAACCCTCACCGAAATGGAGCAAAATAAAATCTTTGGCGTACCGAAAGTTGGCATTGGCGAGCGGTGCTATATAAAGAATGCAATTATAGATAAAAATTGCCGCATAGGAAATGATGTGCGCATCAATGGCGGTACGCATCTCGAAAACACCGACCACAAATTATACACCGTAAAAGAGGGAATTGTAGTGGTAAAAAAAGGCGCTGTACTTCCTGATGGGTTTGTGATTTAAAAAATTATTTTTTATGTGCCCGGCTTTTGTTTTAGTATCTGCCCCACCAAAGGCATTGGACATCTTGGCCGAGTCTGTCGCGAACTTGTTTCGGCATTCACTCACTTGTTATATTCGTTTTTCCTGGCTGCATTCGCAAGCCCCCTATTGCAAATAGGGCGATTAGCTGCAGCCGAGGTTTTCTGTCAGCACTTTGCTGATTATGTTTGCTTTATTATAAACCATAAAATGCCCGCCCCCATTGATTTTTACGTCAGCCAAGGTTTTATTGCAAAGAAATATTCTATCGTTTGTTCCGTGAATGTGGCAAATATTTTCTGGTCGTTGATTGTTTTTCCAAATAAGTATTTCATTAATTGCCCATTTTAAAAATGTTGTTGGAGTGTCTGAAATAATTCGTTTAGGCAATGCTTTTTCATCGTGAGTTTGTGTTCCAAAAAACCAATATGTGAATGGATAAACTCTATTTAATAAAAAATCGGGAACCACTTTATGAAGCTTCAGTAAGCCAATGACTTTGTAAATCATTGGCAATTCTTGTCTGGTTGAAATGCTTGAAATAATAATTATCTTTTGGGGATTTAGAGTTTTTGCTAATTCGGTTGCAATCAGGCCGCCAAACGAAAGTCCGACAATTGCAAACTCCTGAGTTGTATCAATTAGTTTAGAAATTTTATTGCAATAGGTTGAAAGAGTTTCTTCTTTAGACAGGTTGAGCCATTGAATGTTTTTAATTGTCCAGTTAGTTGGGAGTGACAATTTTTGAAAAGCTCTTTTGTCTGCTCCAAGACCACTTAGGAAATATACAATCACTCTAAATTTTTGGTTGTGTTTATTGGTGGTTTCAATGTTCTAACGCAACGATTTAATTCATTGAAGGTAAGAGTTTTGTTCACTTTTTCACCACTCCTATTTTGTCCCAACACCCTCCCACATTGGTTCTTAAGAGGGTATTGGGACAAAATAGTCGTTCAAGT
>JBBRBB010000022.1:0-73913 GCA_038206235.1 Chitinophagales bacterium | reverse complement strand
GCAGTATTGGTGCACAAAACATGCTTAATCTTAGAGTAACCTATATGAATGAAAAGTGGGACAACGTTATACAGTTGGTTAAAACAAATTTTAAGCATACCAATTTGAAACAAACAGGATAAGTGCGACAATTTGGGATGCGCCCCTTGGAAAAATGAAAATTTATTTTTAAACTTTGAACTTAAATACACCGAATATGAAAAAGCTAATTCTACACGGCTTCATTTGCACTATATGCTTTGCACTTATCACCGGTTGCTCTAAAGATGTAAAATCGCCGTCAACTCAAAAAAATAAAGCTTCCACTGCTAATACTTCTAATTCAGAAACACAAAGCTCCGATAACAATGGCCATACCTGCGGTCATGACGGACATGGCGGAGGCGGCAATTAATAAACCATCATAAATATTCACCCAATCTCCAGAACCACATCACCATTCACCGGGTAACCAACACAAGTAAGCGTAATACCTTTTGCAATATCAATTTCTGTAAGCACTTCATTATACGATAACCATACAGAACCTTTAACGCAATTTGCTGCACAGCTTCCACACCTGCCGGTTTCGCAGCTATATGGCAGCGCAAAGCCCTGCTCTTTGGCGGTTTGTAAAATAGACTTTGGATACTGCGACTGAAAACGATACTGCTTTCCTCCAAACTTTATGGTTACATGATGCGGCTCTTTATCCGGCGGCATGGCTGTAGCGGGCACCAATCGCTGAATTGCAAAATCTTCTTTTTTAATATTTTGTTTGGGCACATCTGCTTCCTGCAAGGTGTAGGTGCACATACGCATATACGATTGCGGTCCGCAGATGTAAAATAAAGTTTCTTTATATGCAGCAAGCGAATAATGATTCAGCAAAGAATTAAAAAAATCTTTGTGTAAACGACCTTTAGAAATATCCTTTACATTACTAAACAAAAATTGCAGTTGGAACCGGTTGCTGAATTGCTTTGCCAGTAACTGCAGAGGTTTACGAAAAATTGTTTTTGCCGGTGACTTGTTGCTGTATATAAGTACAGCAGAGATATGAGGAAATGAATACAGCACGATTTTAAGTAAAGAATATATGGGAGAAATGCCACTACCTGCGGCAAGAAAAAACAGTTGCTTATAGTGCTGAATATTTTCAGGCAGAATGAAAAAACCTCCGGCTCCTGTTGTAGTTAAAACATCGCCGGGTTTTGCGTAATCAACAAGCTGGCGGGAGAAGAAACCATTTTCAATTCGTTTTACAAGAATACTTATCGGCTCATTCAAAACCGGTGAAGAAGTGATAGAGTAAGACCTTCTCACTTCCTGGTTATTTAATTTATGAACGAAGGTTAAATATTGACCGGGCTTATAAGAAATTTTTTCCTCCTGTTCCTGTAATACAAAAGTCTTTACGCCGGGAACTTCTTGCTTCGTTTCCGTAATAATAACTTGTTTATATAAACCTGTTCCTGTTTGCAGAGAAGCCATGATGTAAAAATATTCTTTCTGCTAAAGCGACATATTAATCTTACTGTTTTCTGTCCATAGCTTGAGTCTCTGTTTCCAATCTTGGTTCTTACTCCAACAATCTTATCTCATTCTATCAAAATATAATATTTCAACTCTGTGCTCTTTTTTTTAGATTTGTCTAAAATTTTATTTAGATGGGCAAAAATTATTTTAGAAATATTATTTTGCTAATATATTTTTTTTTGTTTTCGCAGGTGGTCAAAGCTCAGCAGGTGCAACCTGTTCAGGCAGACAGGCCCGATCAAACAGAGACTCCTTTTACTGTTCAAAAAGCACATTTTCAGATTGAAACAGGCTTGCTTTATGAACAAGAGGACAAATTCAATTCATCTGTCGTATATCCCGGCATATTACTAAAATATGGAGTGAATAATAATTTTGAATTACGCCTTATTACGGAAAACTCAGGAATAAAAACAAATAATATCACATCATCCGGCATAGAGCCGCTGAGGATAGGTTTTAAAACAAGATTACTCGATGAAAAAGGCATTGTGCCGGCAACTTCTTTTTTGGGTAATGTGGCTATTCCTGAATTAGCTTCTCCCGGCAAACAGCTTATGTATCTTGCACCATCTTTCCGGTTTAGCATGCAGCATACATTAAGCCGGAAATTTTCTTTAGGGTACAACCTTGGTGCAGAATGGGATGGGTTTTCCGCTGAGCCAATTTTTATTTATACGCTCACCACGGGTTTTTCGGTTACAGAAAAAACAGGCTGTTTCGCAGAAATCTATGGCTTTGCATCACAACAGAAAAGGGCAGATCACCGCTTCGATGCCGGCATTACTTTTTTACTTCGCCAAAATTTACTGCTTGATATTTCCGGGGGTATTGGACTGTTACCATCTTCACCAGACTTTTTTATCAGCACAGGTTTTTCATTCAGGTTAAAAGATTGATAGCATTTTAAATTTAAGCCTGTGGCTGGTATCATCATTGAACTGCATCATACCATTATTCTCTGCTTTCTCCCTGTAAGAATGATTTGCACGTAATATATGCAGTACCATTCCGTAAACAAAACAAATAATGTTAATGCTTTATTACCTTTCATTTTTATTAAAATGACTATGGCAAGAATAAAAGTTGACCTGCATGATATTTACAACAACAGCACTGCAATTGATAAGGCGCTACAGCAGGCTTTTGAAAAGGCGATTCATAAAAAAATATGTGAAGTTGAAATAATACCGGGCAAAGGCAGCGGTCAGTTACGTAAAAAAGTAGAGCGTTTTTTACAGCTTCCGCATATTAAGCCACTTTATCACCGGATTGAAAACGACAGTAAAAACTTTGGTCGGCTGTTCGTGTATTTCAAGTTTTAGCTAATCATCCACATTTGAATAAAAAAATTTATGCCTCTCACTGTCGAAGCACAAAAAGAAATTTTTGAAAAAATAAAATCAGTGCTGCAAAAACAATCGCCGCCAATGGCAATTGCAAAAGATAAGGAAAATGTATTTGAGCTGATGGGTAATATGCCTGTTCCTTATGGCAGTAAAAAACAAATAATTCCCGGAATGTATTTTTCTTCTGCAGTTGCCCGCTGTTCAAATGATGAGAGAAATTCGTGAGAAGCTGAGTGAAAAATTTAGAAACACCCTCACATTTTGAAAAAAGAAATGAAAGCGATTAGAGAAAAATACGATATTAAACTCAAAACACCGGAAGAGCAATTAATTTAACGCGTCGTGTGAAAATAACCTGTCAGGTTTTAAAACCTGTGCGTAATTGTAGTTTTCATCTACATATTGTACACTGTCTGGTCCCATTTTAAAGAGTTTCTTTCGCTGGTCTGGTGTTAAGCTGGCGATGAGGAAGGCTTTGAGAACGTCTCGTGCATCATTAATTTTTGCAATGGCACTGTTTACTGCACCATCATCAATGGTAAAGTCAACATTGTTGGTAATCATAAAATATTGGTTTAAAATTTGAAAAAAATAATAACGCTGTGAAGGGGAAATATTATTTAAGAGTGCGGCAATTTATGAATGGAGAGAAATCCCGGAGGAGATTGAGAAGCAAGTGATGAATTATTGAATTGGGAATGAAGGTTGAGAGCATTGAAATCGCAATGTGCTTGCTCACGCACAAAAGCATTGTGAAGCCCCACTATTGACAATACTTATTTTGTGCGATAGTTATATTCTGTATTTCTTATTCAATAGCTTTTTTTAATGCAGCCATTGCTAAAATCCTTGTAGAATCTAATGCTGGCAATGATAATTCATTTGGTAGTATAATTAAGGGGATTTCTGTACACCCGAGAACTACTGAATCGCATCCCTTTAATTTAAAATCATTAATTACATTTAATAAATATTTTTTTGATTCTTTTTTATATTATTAATCTGATTTCTTTGTTCTTCTGCCGGTGTTTCATAATTAATATTATATTCTTAAACTTTTCCTGATAAACCGGGCCTTCCATCAAATATTTTGTACCAAGTATGCCTATTTTTTTAAAATGATTCCTCTTGGCTTCCATTGTTACTTCTTCTGCTATATGTAACCAAGGAGCAGATATTTCCTTCTTAACAATGGAGAGTGATCAATGAATAGTGTTGTCTGGGCAGATTAATATATTTGCTCCAATTTTACACAATGTTTTTTGCGGATGATATCATCAAACCGGCAACCCCATTCCCTCGTCCCGCATAATGTATTTCATATATTCATGTAAGGGGTGCGTATGAAGACTTACTTCCGAATGCGCATGTTCACCCAAATATTTTGAACCTTCATTGCAAATTGTTTTATAGCAGAGCAGCTCCTTCATAGCTGCATGCTACAATTCCTATGTGCTTTGTCATTCTCTTAATATATTTATTTATCGTGGTGCTTTCAAGTGCTGATGGCTAATGTGCTAATGTGCTAATGTGCTAATGTGCTGATGTGCTGATGTGCTATTGTGCTGATGCAAAAAGTATTCTGCAAAATCCGGGTTTATAATTTCATTCAGAGGAAAAAGAGAGCCTTATCCAAAAAACAAAATCAAGCTAATTACTTTACTAATACCTTTGCCACTAAATAATTTTTTGTGGTTGATAAAGAGATTTCAGCGAATACTTCCGCATCGTATCACCTTGCTCTTAAGGTAAAAGATTATATACAGCTAACAAAGTTCACGTTAAGCTTTACTGTTGTTTTTTCCTGTGTAATATGTTACCTCTTAGCTCCCAATATAGTTGAATTTTCATGGCTGCAAATAATCCTGTTATTTATAGCAGGGATGCTGGTTACAGGCAGTGCAAATGCAATTAACCAGGCAGTTGAAAAAGATACTGATGCGTTAATGAAACGCACAGCCAAAAGACCTGTGGCAAGCGGCAGAATGAGTGAGAATGAGGCTTTTGGTTTTGCAATACTTGCGGGAGTGACTGGTGTGTTTATGATGTACTGTTTTTTTAATGTGTCTTCCGCATTATTGTCTGCTCTCAGTTTATTTTTATATGCATGGGTGTATACTCCTTTAAAAAAAATAAGCTCTATGGCGGTTTTGGTGGGCGCTGTGCCGGGTGCACTTCCTTGTTTAATTGGCTGGGTTGCAGCAACCGATGTCTATAATCCCCTTGTCACCCTTAATGTAAATGGAACTGAATATAGTAATGCCGGGGGATGGGCTTTGTTTGCGCTGCAATTCTTATGGCAGTTTCCGCATTTCTGGGCAATTGCATGGGTGGCGCACAACGATTATGCATCAGCAGGATTTAAGCTATTGCCAAATGAAAAAGGCCCCACAAAATTTACCGCGCTGCAGGCCGTGATGTATGCGGTATTAATGATTCCAGTGGGTTTACTTCCAAATTATTTTAATATCAGCGGCGAGGCAAGTATGTGGGTTGTGCTGGCATGCAATCTTTTTATGGTGGCACAATGTGTGAGGCTTTATGCAGAGATGAATGTGAAGGCAGCGAGAAGAGTAATGTTTAGCAGTTATATTTATTTGCCTGTGGTGCTGCTCGCTTTGCTTGCGAACAAAGTGTAAATTTTCAATTTCTTTTATAGCTATTCATATTTCTCAATCTTTCTCAATTAATCTGCCATCAATTTGTTTGCACTTCTTGCATTTTTAAATATTTAAATAAAATACGGGAAAGCCATTTCATCATGATAATTTCTAAAAATAACGGCTGCTTTATTGCAGCCGTTGTTTACGTTGTTTAATTATTCATCAATTAATTTATCAGTAAAAAACAAATCTATTGCACTACAATGCTTTTAACTTCTTTAATGCCATCTAATGTAAATACAATAGTATAAGTGCCCGCAGGCAAATCACCTAAATGAAAATGACCATTGTTTAATCCGGATACTGCCATCATTTCGGTCTCTTTTACAAGCTTACCATTAGCATCGTATAACCGGCAGAGCATGGAGCCTTCCTTATCTGCATTGAATTGCAGCATTAAATGCCCGGGACTGCTAATTGGGTTGGGGCTTAGCTTGGTTATTAATTTAGCTGCAGCCAAATTATTTCTAAACATTTTTATATCAGATAATTGTTTTGACCCATCTCTATCAACCGTTTCCAGCGTGTAATACAAATATTTGTTAGCAGTACCAATGTTTGCATCAGTATAGCTATAGTTTTTAATGGTTGAAGAATTGCCTGCTGCCTTTACTTGTGCTATTTCAGCAAACTGAATTCCGTCAACACTTCTTTTTACTGAAAAGTGATCAGTATTTTGTTCCGTAGCAGTGCTCCAGCTTATTAATGCGTTGTTGTTTCCGGCAGTACTGGTTACACCAAAATTTACTAAGGTTACAGGCATTGTTGCGACGGTAAAAGTAGCAACCATCCCGAATGCCTGATGTGGAATGCAATGGTATGAATAAGTACCTGCTACAGTTATTTTGTATTGAAACGAAGTGTTGTTTGAATTCATCGGATTGTTCCATGACGCTGCTCCTGTGGGAATATTATCAGAAGTGGTAGTATGGCTGCCATCAATCCACGTCCATTTAACTGTATCACCAACAACCGCATTAAAGGTGGCAGGTGTAAACTGAAAATTCTGAACTGATACCTGATGTATTGTGGCATTCACTGCTAAAAAGCTAATGCAGGATAGAAATAAAATAAGAAGGTTCTTTTTCATAACATAAAATTTTATAGCAATAAAAGTAGATAGAATTTTGCAAGTGATATATAGTTAACTGCATTTTTATTTTTAAGGTTGCCTTTGAGAATAAAAATCTTATTCAAAATAATTTATTATTCATTAAAATTTAGTCTGCAATTATATTTATATTACTACCGCATTATGAACAACTTTAAAAAACTGAAAAACGTTTTTGCTGATGCGTTTCAGCAATCACCCGAATTAATCGTTCGGGCGCCGGGCAGAATTAATTTTATAGGCGAGCATACCGATTATAATAATGGCTTTGTATTGCCTGCAGCCATTGATAAAGCTGTATATATGGCTTTTGCAAAATCATCGTCACAAACCGGTGAATGGATTGCGTTGGATTTAAATAAAAGAGTTGAAATAGATTTCAATGATATTAAACCGGCAAATGATAGCTGGCAAAATTATTTGTTGGGTGTTGTGGACCAGTTTAATAAAAGGGGATGCAATGTTTCTTCTTTCAATTGCATCATTACTTCAACTGTGCCGGTGGGTGCAGGAATGAGCAGCAGCGCAGCGCTTGAATGTGCCACTGCGCTTGGCATTCAGCATTTATATGGTTTTAATATAAACAAGCTTGAAATAGCAAAAATGTGCCAGGCTGCAGAGCATGAATATGCAGGCGCTAAGGTGGGCATTATGGATATGTTTGCCAGCCTTTACGGAAAAAAAGATAAAGTTATAAAGCTTGATTGCCGAAGTCTCGAATATGAATATTTTCCGCTCAATATCCCTTCTTATGAAATTATTCTTTTTGATACCGGTGTAAAACATGAATTGGCATCAGGAGAATATAATGTTCGCAGAAAACAATGCGAAGAAGGTGCAGCCATTTTAAAAAAGTACGATGCCAATATTCAATCGCTTCGTGATGTGCCTATGAAACTATTGCAGCAGCATAAAAATGAAATGGATGAAATAATTTATAAGCGTTGTTTTTATGTGATTGATGAGATAAGCCGCACACTGGCAGCCTGCAAAGATTTATTGCGCAATGATATAATTGCATTCGGGAAAAAAATGTATGCAACGCATGATGGGCTAAGCAAGCTGTATGAAGTAAGCTGTGATGAACTCGATTTTCTTGCGGATGCGGTAAGAAATAATACAGATACAGCAGGTGCAAGAATGATGGGCGGAGGATTTGGCGGATGCACCATTAATTTAATAAAAGAAAATGCGGTTGATGATTTATATAAAGAATTGAAAGAACGCTATAAAAATAAATTTCAAAAAGAATTGAAGATGTACAAAGTAAGAGCAGATGATGGAGCAGATGTTTTGTGAAGTTTGTAGTTTGTAGTTTGTGGTTTGTAGTAATAGTGTATCAAAATAAATCTATTCTTTATAGTATAGCCATTGTAGTTTTGCCGCTCAACTTTTAAAATACATTTGATGATTGCGAGCAGCAGCGAACAAAAAAGAATTCATCCGCACAAGTTTACATTATGGATTGCTATGGGCAGCATTGTAATGATGTTTGCCGGCTTAACCAGCGCATACATCGTACGCAGCAGCCAGGATAACTGGCTTCAATTTTCACTTCCTCCCATTTTTTGGTTTTCCACTGCTGTTATACTTGTAAGCAGCATTACCATGCATCTTTCCTTAAAATCTTTCAGAGCAAAAGAAATGGCCCGCTATCGTTTATTAATAACTATTACGGCAGCATTGGGCATTCTGTTTGCTACGCTGCAAATATTTGGTTTTAATTACCTGTACAGTAAAGGAGTTAAATTAATTGGTGAAGGTAGTAATCCCTCCGCTTCTTTTTTGGGAATTATTACAGGGCTGCATGCCTTACACGTGCTGGGCGGGGTGATTGCCTTGCTCATTATTTTTTTCAGAGCATACAATCATAAAATAAAAAGATATAATGTTTTACCTGTAGAGCTTGCCAATACATACTGGCATTTTGTAGATATTCTCTGGGTCTATCTGTTTATTTTTTTTCATCTAATCGGATGATACGATTAAGCAGTGCGTTGCCTGCAATTGGCATACACAGCATTCGGTGGCAAGCAATTAGACACTTTTCCGTTGACACATTCGCTTATTTATTACTACACACCAACATAGACCACAAAATTGAAAACTTAAAAAAATTATTCTCTTATCTGTGATTTTTTTTGAATAGGCTACACTAATAGAGTAATAAGAACAATAAAAAGAAAATCTTAGTGGAGAAAAAGGATATATTCATAAAATCAATACAAGAAAATGAAAGAGTAATTTATAAAGTTGCTTCTTTTTATACTAATTGTAAAGACGACAGAGATGATTTAGTACAGGAAATTATTTACAGCCTATGGAAATCTTTTGAAACATTTAAACAGAATTCGAGTTTGAGTACCTGGATGTATAGAGTTGCGATGAACGTATCTATTTTTCACCTTAAAAAAACTAAAAAAAAAGTTACCGCAGTACCAATAGAGTTGGGAGTTTTAAATTTTCCTGAAACAGTCCTTGACGATTTTGAAGAAAAATTGCAAACACCACAAAAGCACATTATGAATTTAAACCTGTTTGATAAAGGTATTTTGATGCTTTATTTGGAAAGCAAAAGTCACGAAGAGATAGCGGAGATTGTTGGTATTTCAAAAAGTAATGTGGGAACGAAATTATCCCGAATTAAAGAAAAATTAAGACAACAAGTTTCTAAATAAAAATCAACTATTAAATTATAAACTATGGAATTAGACGATTTAAAAAACGATTGGGAATCAGTTACCAGCCAAACTACTAAGCAAAATATTTTAACCACTAAAATTATAGACCAAATGACACAAAAAAAGTATTATTCGAAAATTAAGAAAATAAAATATCCGGAGTTGATAGGCGGAATAGTTTGTTTGCTCGGACTCAGTTTTGTAGGTTTTAATTTCAATAAATTGGATACGGTTTTCTTACAATCAATTGGTGTCATAACGATTTTGCTTTTAATGATACTGCCAATAATTAGCTTTTTAAGCCTGACACAATTCAATTTGAAAGACGATTTGAATAAACCTTATGCAGAAACAATCAAAAAGTTTGCATATCAAAAATTACGGTTTCAAAAATATCAACAGGCTAATGTTTTTTTTAGTTATTTACTATTGGTTTCAATAATTATTTTATTACCTAAATTCTTCTACGGAAAAGACATCTCTTACAATAAATACTTTTGGACTTTCGCATTTTCTTTTGGTTATATATTCTTGTTATTCTTCTCAAAATGGGTAAAGAAATTCTACAATAATTCTCTAAAGCAAGCAGAAGAGTTACTCAAAGAAATAGAACCTTAGACCGATAGTTATCGGGAACGTGCCACTTATTATCAATTCTATTCTAATCGGGTAAAATAAAAAGAACATCCTTTTTACAAAATTATTTTCAAAAGAAAAATGTCATCTTTTTTTGGTTCCTTTCAATATCAGCCAATAACTTTGTTTACACAATACTCTTTATTAAATGACTTCGGCAACAACTGCATCTGCAACAAAATTATGGAGTGGCGGAAAAAGTCCCTTTAATGTTGAATATGGCAAATTGATGATGTGGTATTTTCTCATGAGTGATGCTTTTACCTTTGGAGCATTTTTAATTGCCTACGGAACCACACGCTTTGCCACCAATGGATGGCCAAATCCCAACTATGTTTTTAATTCGTTTCCCGGCATGGGTGCAGGGCTTCCTTTGTTGTTTGTAAGCCTGATGACTTTTATTCTTATCATAAGTTCAGTAACTATGGTATTAGCAGTGCATGCGGGTCATGATATGGATAAGAAAACGGTAGCAAAATATCTAATACTAACTATTCTTGGCGGATTAGCTTTTTTAAGCTGTCAGGCATGGGAATGGACACACCTGCACAGCGAAGGCGCATGGTGGGGGCGCAACCCTTTTCTTAATGCTGATGGCACAGCCTCTACAACAAACTTTACAAACTTTTTCTTTACCATAACCGGCTTTCACGGGTTCCATGTATTTTCGGGAGTGTGCATTAATATTATTATGCTTATCATGACACTAAGAGGAACCTTTGAAAGAAAAGGTCATTACCTTATGATAGAGAAAGCAGGTTTGTATTGGCATTTTGTTGACCTTGTTTGGGTATTTGTATTTACCTGTTTTTACCTGATATAATTTTAAAAAATAAATTTTTTACTGATGGAGCATACCATTGCATCGTTAGAACACGAACACCATGTAGGCGGGGGAAAAAAAGAAATAATGAAAGTAACTCTTATTCTTAGTGTGCTTACTTTGGTAGAATTGGGATTGGGCTATTCTATGATTGGCATGGCTGATGGGCTTTTAAAACATTTTATAAAAGGAGTTATTTGTATTTTGATGCTTGCAAAAGCATTTTATATTGTAGGATATTTTATGCACCTGAAGCATGAAGTAAGAAATCTTGTAATGACAGTGATTGTTCCGCTCTTTCTTTTTGTATGGTTCATTGTTTCATTTCTTGCAGATGGCAATTCTTATAAAATATTAAAAAATAATTACGACAGGCATCATAAAGACGCAAGCATGCAGAAGGTGGAAAAGAAACCGGAAGGTCATGGAGAAAAGGAATAACAAAACTTTTTATTCAATTCAATATAATTTCGGCCATCGCAATAATGCGATGGTTTTTTATTTGGTTTTACTATGAATAAAAATGCCTTGCTCGCTGTGTGCCTTGCAGTGCTAATACCCTTAATAAGCTATATGCTCTTAAAAAAAGCAGGGGACAGTGCCACTGAAATGCCCCGCCATTATTTGCCAGACACTGTTGTAAATAAAGTAGAAAAGGGTAAGCTTATTTCTGATACCGTTTGGCACAAAGTAGCGAACATAAAATTAATAAACCAATTAGGTGATACGGTTAGCTTATATAATATTAAAGGGAAATCAATTGTAATCAATTTTTTCTTTACTTCCTGCGCATCTATCTGTCCCGCACTTACACATAACATAGCAAAAATGCAGCAATCTTTTTTAAAAGGAGGCGATGCCTTGCAGCCGCAACAATCTCCCATTGTTCATTTTGTTTCATTCAGTGTTGACCCGGAAAGAGATTCTGCAGCAAGACTAAGAAAATATGCAGACCGTTTTGGAGTTGACCATGATAGCTGGTGGCTCGTTACCGGCAACAAAGACTCTATTTACAATTTTGCATTTGAGCAATTAAAGGTTGATAAATTCACTACCGAACCTATTGATACAAATTTTATTCATACCGGCAGGTTTGTATTACTCGATAAGAATTATTTTGTAAGAGGATATTATAACGGATTAGATTCTGTTTCACTCAATAAGCTTGCAAAAGATATTGGTTTGTTGATGCTGGCAAAAGATGAGAATGATAATAATGTTTCCAACTCTTCTGATTTCTAATTTCCGAGATACGGCTCTCTACTGTTTTTCAAAATCAGAAGCCTTAGGAAGTATATCTCCCGGCTTGTTTAGCTTGCTTTTATTTTTCCCATACATAAAATAAATTATTAGCCCGGCTATCATCCATATAAATGCAACTACCTGCGTAGTACGGTCTAATGATATTATCATGGCAGTACAAATCAATATACCAAGAATAGGAACCAGTGGTACCCATGGAGTTCTGAAAGGCCTTACTCTGTCTGGGTCGTTTTTGCGCATGAGTATAATGCCCATACACACCAGCACAAACGCAAGTAAAGTACCTATGCTTGTAAGAGAGCCTGTAATATCTCCGGGTATAAGTGTAGCAAATGAGCCAACAAAAAGGAAAAGAAGAGCATTTGATTTGTAGGGTGTTCTGAATTTAGGATGCACATCAGAAAATACTTTGGGCAATAATCCGTCATGAGCCATTGAGAAAAACACACGGCTCTGACCCATCAGCATTACTAATATTACGGACGAGAAACCTGCCAGAATACCTACTGTAACCAATTTAGCTAACCACATGTAATTACTCATATATGTTTCAATAGCATAAGCAACGGATGCTTCTTTACCGGCCTTTACAAAGTCAGTAAAAGGCGCAACGCCCGTTAGCACCCATGAAAACAAAACGTATAAAATAGTGCAAACAAACAGTGAAACAAGAATGCCGATGGGCATATCTTTCTTTGGATTTTTTGCTTCCTGCGCCGCAGTGCTTACAGCATCAAAACCAATAAAGGCAAAAAATACAATGGCTGCTCCGCGCAGTACGCCACCCCATCCATGATTAAAAAAATCGGCATAACTATAAGGTTTACCATCGGCCTGAATAGCATCTGGCTGATTAGCCGGAATAAAATAAGGATGATGGTTTTCCGGTTTTATAAAATGCCAGCCAATTATAATAAAAGTAATAACTATCGCCACTTTTATAAACACAATTACAGCATTTACAATTGCAGATTCCTGAGTACCTTTTATGAGCAATAAAGAAATAATAAGCAGAATTAAAAGCGACGGCGCATTAACAATGCCATGGTGTAACACATGACTGTTATCGTATGCTGATTGAAATGGCGAATGACACCATTCATAAGGTATTTGCCCATTAAAAAGTTTATTTAAAAATTCGCTCCATGCAATAGAAACTGTAGCCGCACCCAATGCGTACTCAAGTATAAGAGCCCAGCCAATTATCCATGCTATTAATTCTCCCATTGTTGTATAGGCATACGTGTATGCGCTTCCGGCTATGGGTATCATTGACGCAAATTCTGCATAGCACAAGCCTGCAAAAGCACAACCGATGGCCGCAACTATAAAAGAGAGTGTTACGGCAGGGCCTGCACTGCCGCCTGCCGCAGCTGCTGTTCTTACAAATAATCCAGCCCCAATGATAGCCCCAATTCCTAATGCAACAAGGCTTCCTGCTCCCAAAGTTCGCTTCAGGCTTTTTTCAGAATCGGCAGCCTGTGCCAGTAAAACATCGAGTGATTTTTTGCGGAATAAACTCATAAAATTGTTTAATTACAAATGGAAAAATAATGATTTATTTTTTTTCCTGCATCAATTCTTTTATCAATGGTGATAAAATAGGTATTTGTGTTTAAACATTATCTTGCAAATCTTATTATTTGCTCGATGCAAAAACAAAACAGGCTTACCATTTATATATTGATTGCAATGGCATTGGGCGCATTGACAGGATACATTGTTTATATATACGCCGGTGCTGATTTTAAAAACTCTTTCTCTTTAAACATCAAATTATTATCTACCATTTTTCTGCGGCTTGTGCAAATGATAATTGCTCCCCTCGTATTTTCAACACTCGTTGTAGGCATAGCAAAATTGGGTGACATAAAAAGTGTTGGCAGGGTTGGCGGTAAAGCATTGCTTTGGTTTATTTCAGCATCCTTAGTGAGCCTGCTCTTAGGAATGTTTCTCGTGAATTTATTTAAACCGGGTAATGGAATTAATTTAAGTCTTGCCGATGCCCCCGGTGCAAAAGATTTGATTGGCAAAACACAGGTTTTCAGTATGCAAAATTTTATTGAGCATGCGGTTCCCAAAAGTATAATTGAAGCGATGGCAGGAAATGAGATTTTGCAGATTGTAATCTTCTCTATTTTTTTTGGCGTGGCTACTGCCGCTCTTGGAGATTTTGGTAAAACAATTATAAAAGGATTAGATGCAGTAGCGCATGTTATTTTAAAGATGGTTAATTATGTTATGAAGTTTGCACCTCTTGGTGTATTTGGCGCCATTGCTGGCGTGATGGCTTTAAAAGGTCCGCAGGTGTTTATTTTTTATGCAAGATATTTTGCATTTTTTCTGTTAGGAATTTTTATTCTTTGGCTGATATTAATTCTTGTTGGGTTTCTTATTCTTAACAAGCGAATGCCTGCTTTGCTAAAGCGAATTGTGCAACCGTTAATCATTGCATTCAGCACCACAAGCAGTGAAGCTGTGTTTCCTAAATTAACAGAAGAGTTAGAAGAGTTTGGCTGCAGCAACAAAATTGTTTCTTTTGTTTTGCCTCTTGGTTATTCATTTAATCTTGATGGCAGCATGATGTATATGACGTTTGCAAGTATGGCAATTGCACAGGCTTATGGAATACACCTTGATTACGGAACACAATTAACGATGCTGCTTGTATTGATGCTTACCAGTAAAGGAATAGCCGGTGTGCCAAGAGCATCATTAGTTGTAGTAACCGCAACATGTGCCATGTTTAAAATACCACCCGAAGGTGTTGCGCTCATTTTACCAATTGACCATTTCTGCGATATGTTTCGCTCCATGACCAATGTGCTCGGCAATGCACTTGCAACAAGCGTTGTAAGCAAATGGGAAGAAGCGCTGGCAATTGAAAATGAAGAATTGAAAGTGAAAGATTTTTAATGTTAGTGAATTTAATTTTAAAAAATAAGAATACAATAACCTTTCTTTAAATTTGAAAAAATTGCAAATAATGAAACCCTTGAAATTTGATAGAATATCTATTAACCCCAAAGTAATGAGGGGCAAGCCATGTATAAAAGGCACAAGAATTACAGTTGAATTACTACTCGAAAAACTTGGTGGTGGCGGGTCAATTGAATATTTGCTTGATGCCTATTCCCATATAACCAGGGAAGATATTTTAGAAGCCATAAATTATGCAAACGCGATTTTAAAAAATGAAGATATAGAGGAGATTATTGAAAATGTTCCTGGCTGATGAGAGTTTAAATAAAAATCCTATTACAGCCATTCGCAAATCTGGCTATGAAGTCTTTTCTGTAAGAGAGCGAATGCCATCAGAAAAAGATTTACAAATAACAGCATTTTCATTAAACCCTCCACGAATAATTATAACAGAGGATAAAGACTTTGGCGAGTTAGTCTATCATAAAAATATTCGTGTAATAGGTGTAATATTACTTCGATACTTGCCTCATGGTTATTATGTCATAGAAAACAAGCTGCTTCATTATCTTGCAGCGCACTTGCATGAGAGCATAGGAAAATTTATTGTGATAACTGCAAGACTTACAAGAATTCGATTTCTTCCATCGTAGAAAATTATAAATGATACATCAAATATTTCTTCTCGATTTTCAATGGCACAATCTTATCAATCCTCAATTCTATATTGAATATGGAGGCTTGTGGTTATTGCTCTTTATAATTTTTGCTGAAACAGGTTTATTTGCCGGATTTTTTTTCCCCGGCGACAGCTTGCTTTTTGTTGCAGGAATTTATAGTCATGTAAATGAAAAAGGAGAACCGGGACTTGCGTATGAATTTTTAAAATTATTTGGTTTGGGAAATGTACAAAATGAATGGCTCGATTTGCTGGTGCTCTGGCTTATAATTTCCATAGCAGGTATTCTTGGCAATTATGTTGGATATTGGTTTGGAAAGAAAAGCGGTCCTTATTTATATAGCAGAAAAGATACTTTCTTCTTTAAGAAAAAATATTTGCAGCAGGCGACTGACTTTTATACACAATACGGTGGCTGGGCAATTGTGGCTGCAAGGTTTGTACCTATTATAAGAACATTTGCACCGATTGTTGCAGGCCTTGTAAAAATGGATGGCAAGCGATTTACTTATTACAATGTTACAGGATGTATTGCGTGGGTAGCAGCGATGCTTTTAGCAGGACATTTTCTGGACAAATGGATTCGCCAGCAATTTGGCATCGAGTTAAAAGACCATCTCGAAATAATTGTAATCACCATCGTATTGGTTTCAACGCTTCCTATACTCTATAAATTTTTCTTCTCAAAAAATGAAGCAAAGCAGTCCTGAAAATATAAATCACAATCCTAAAAAACTTTTATCCATCCCCGTGCTCGTTGCAGCGCTTGGTTATTTTGTTGACATTTACGACTTGCTGCTCTTTAGCATCATTCGCGTAAAAAGCTTGCAGGACTTGGGCTTGAATGACCTTCAGGTTCGTGATGTTGGTGAACTTATTATCAGCCGCCAGATGTACGGCCTTTTATTAGGCGGAATTCTTTGGGGAGTACTGGGAGATAAGAAAGGAAGGCTAAGCGTTTTATTTGGTTCCATCATTTTATATTCCATTGCCAACATTGCAAATGGTTTTGTACACACCGTTGAGCAGTATGCATGGGTGCGTTTTGTTGCCGGGCTTGGGCTTGCCGGTGAATTGGGTGCAGGCATTACACTTGTTTCAGAATTAACGGCCAAAGAAAAAAGAGGACTGGCAACTTCACTCGTTGCAGGGCTTGGCCTAACAGGCGCCATATTCGCCTATTTCATAAGACAACATTTTGAGTGGCGCACCTGTTTTTTTATTGGTGGTGGTTTGGGTTTTCTTCTTCTCATTCTTCGCATTTCCGTTTTTGAATCAGGCATGTTTCATTCTGTAAAAAAAATGAATGTGCAGCGCGGAAATTTTTTCATGTTGTTTTCAAATGCCGAAAGAATAAAACGTTATCTCTTCAGCATTCTTATAGGAATACCAACATGGTATGTAGTTGGCGTACTGGTAACTTTTTCAAAAGAGTTTGGAGCAGCCATGAATATTAAAGAGCCAGTTGATGCGGCAAAATCTGTAATGTATTCTTATGTTGGCGTATCCATTGGCGGAATTGTAATAGGCATAGTAAGCCAGTGGCTCAAAAGCCGCAAGAAAGCACTGTGGCTCTTCTATTCGTTAACCGTGCTTGCAATATTTTTATATTTTACTGTGCAGCAAAACGGCACGGCACAAGGTATGTATTGGATATGCTGTCTCCTCGGTTTTGCAACCGGCTTCTGGGCAATATTTGTAACCATTGGCGCAGAACAGTTCGGCACAAACATACGAGCCACTGCAGCCACCACTATTCCAAACATGGTGCGTGGTACTTTGCCATTAATTTTGCTTTTATTTCAGTGGCTGCGAACAGTAACGAATGATTATATAACAGGAGCATGGATAACCGGCACAATCATAATGGCAATCACAATCGCCGCCTCATTCGGAATAAAAGAAACTTTTCACAAAGATTTGAATTATGTTGAAGTGTGAGGGAAGACTATAATGGCAGTGATGGACCCTAAACTTCTCAAAACATTCAACCAAAACAAAGCGACTATTTGCTAATTTTGAAGAAAGAAAACTGAATTGACAACTCACCACAAGATAATCAACGGAGATAGCAGACAAATGACAGACCTCCCTGATGCTTCAGTGCATTTGGCAATTACTTCACCTCCCTACTGGCAACTTAAAGACTATGGTTCTAACAATCAGATCGGTTTTCACGACACTTATGAAAACTATATCAATAATCTCAATATTGTTTGGAAAGAATGTTACCGTGTGCTGCATAATGGATGCAGGCTTTGTGTAAATATAGGCGACCAATTTGCCCGTGCAGTTTACTACGGACGTTATAAAGTAATCCCAATCAGAGAAGAGATAATTAAGTTTTGCGAGAATATTGGATTTGATCATATGGGTGCTGTAATTGGCAAAAAGTAACAACCTCAAATACTACCGGAGGAGGCGTTCAAATGGGTTCGTATCCTTATCCCCGAAATGGAATTTTGAAATTGGATTATGAATTTATTCTCATCTTCAAAAAATTGGGAGATGCACCCAAACCAACCAAAGTAAATAAAGAGCTTTCCAAATTGACTGCAGAAGAATGGAACAAATTTTTTACAGGACACTGGAATTTTGCAGGTACACGGCAAGACAATCACATTGCAATGTTTCCTGAAGAACTTCCAAGGCGTTTAATCAAAATGTTTTCATTTATTGGCGATACAGTGCTTGACCCATTTGCAGGAAGCGGAACTACAAACCTTGCCGCTAAACATCTCGGAAGAAATTCTATAGGTTATGAAGTGAATCCTGATTTCATTCCTGTAATTAAACAAAAGCTTGGAGCAAATCAAAAAGATATTTATGAAACTACCTTTGATTTTTTGAAACAAAAAACAATCACTGTTGATTTTGAAACTGAAATAGAAAAACTCCCATACATTTTCAAAGACCCGCACTCGTTTAATAAAAAGATTGACGTTAAAAAATTGCAATTTGGTTCTAAGATTGATAAGGATAGTTCAACGCAAAGAGAAGAATTATTTACCGTAAAAGAAGTAGTTAGCCCTGAAAAATTGCGGTTAAGCAACGGCGTTACAATCAGGCTTATAGGGGTTAAAGAAAATCCGCTTATTAATGGAGAAGCAACAAAATTTTTAATTGAAAAAACAAAAGGTCAGCGTGTCTTTATAAAATTTGATAATCAAAAATACGATAGCGAAAAAAACTTGCTCTGTTATCTTTATTTAGAAAACAGAACATTTATCAATGCTCATCTAATAAAGAGCGGATTGGTCAATACAGACCATGTAAGTGATTTTAAATATAAAGAAAAATTTATCAAACTCTAGGAAGCCTGCCCGAATGGTTCAGGCGGTCTTTTGTAATGAAAACAATCAAAATACTCAACAACGACATTCCCACTCTTCTTGAAACAGAAGCTTCATCCTTTCCTAAATACGCAACTCAAATTATTAATCTTGCCAATCAAAATGCTCAAGGCACACGACCTTCAGTGGTGGGGCAAATGAGCGAACTGATTCAGGAATTCAAAGGCCGTAAGCTTAAAGATTGGGAAGATTGGTATTTAGAAAAGCACCCGGAAGCTATTGCAGTTGCTGCAAGGAAAGTCTTTGAAATGGTAAACAATTTCAAGGATGTAATGACTCAAATTGATCAGGGAATAGATGGTTTTATTGGTGACAAACCAGTAAGTATTAAGCCGGCATCTTATGAGCTGAAAAAGTCACTTTCAGAGATTATCGAAGCACCAATTTTATTTTATGAAAAGGTTAAAGACGGAATTAAAATAACCTTTAATGAGAAACTAATAGAATAGTTCTATTTTTCAATCATCTTTCAACTTTTCCTTATGACTACTCAACAGCTCTTAGCAAAAGTTCGTGAACTCGAAATAAAAAGCAAGCGCATCACCACGCATTTATTTTCGGGAGAATATCATACTGCATTCAAGGGAAGAGGCATGGTATTTAAAGAAGTAAGAGAATATACTCCCGGCGATGATGTGCGTTTTATTGAATGGAATGTTTCGGCAAGAATGGGACATACTTACAGCAAGCTCTTTGAAGAAGAGAGAGAGCTTAGTGTTTATTTATTGGTTGATGTAAGCGCAAGCAGCTTGTTCGGCACCTATCGGCAAACCAAAAAAGATTTAATCACTGAAATATGCGCTGTGATTGCGTTTTCAGCGATCAGCAATAACGATAAGGCAGGACTTATTTTCTTCAGTGATAAAGTAGAAAAATATATTCCTGCAAAAAAAGGGAAAGAGCATGTGCTGTATATGGTGCGTGAGCTTCTCAATTTTCAAACACACTCTGCACAAACCGATATTATAAAAGCATTACATTTTCTCAACAATACTACACGGCACAAAAGCATTGTTTTTATTTTGAGTGATTTTGCCGATGCAGGCTACCAGGATGCACTGCGTGTTGCTTCTAAACGTCATGATGTAATTGGTGTGCAGGTGTATGATAAGCGTGATGCCAACCTGCCGAAAGTAGGATTATTACAAGTGCACGATGCAGAAACAGGTGAAACACAATGGCTGAATACAAATGACTCATTTACACTTTTCAGGTATCATCAGCAATTCTTAAAAATCCTCGGCGATACAAAACAATACTTTAAAAATGCAGGAGCAGACTTAATGCAGCTTGCCACAGGAGAAGATTATGTAAGAGCTTTGCAGGAATTTTTTATAAAAAGAGCATGAGCAGTCAGCAGTCAGTAGTCGGCAGTCGCCAGTCGGTAAGCAGTTTGCCCACAGGACTCTGCGAGCAGTTTACAGTTTGCGGAATTATAAAATTGTTGGGCACTGTTTTATTTATATTCTTTCATTCCATATCTTCTGCGCAAAAATTATCTGCATCGCTTGACAGGGAAAAAATATTAATAGGCGAACAGGTAATACTGCAACTGAAAGCAGAAGAATTAAATTCAGCCAATACGTTTATCGAAACATGGTATCAGTTTGCAGATACATTCAATCATATAGAAGTAATCAAAAGAGAAACTATTGATACCATAGTTGTAGATGGGTTAACTTCTTATACTCAAAAATTAACGCTCACTTCCTTTGATTCAGGGATATGGAAAATCAATCCTTCTGTTATCATTCAGAACAAATCAACCAGCAAAAAAACAAAGTTAAAAGCCGATTCACTTAGCCTTGAAGTATTGCCCGTTGATGTTTCAGATTTGCCGGGCTATCATCCTATAAAAGAAATTATTGATGTAGAGCACAAAAATAATTTATGGCTTTGGATTGCAATAGCAGCATCAGCAATTGTGCTGGCTTTTGCTGTTTACAAAATAGTTACAGCTAAAAAGAAAGTGTTACCTGTTGCAAAAAAGAAACCATTAAAAGGAACTCCGCTTGAAAGAGCAATGGAAAAATTGCAGCATCTTGAAGATGAAAATTTATTGAAGAGGCAACAGGTAAAATTATATCATACTAAAATGGATATTATTTACCGCCAATATTTTGAAGAGAGCTTAGCCATAAATGCATTAAAGATTACTTCTGATGAGTTGATGATTCGTTTGAATGTTTATTTGCAGGAAGCAAACCTGCGCTCTCAATTTTACCAGGCAATGCGCCTGAACGATGCAGTGAAATTTGCAAAATATATTCCGCCAAAAGAGGAAAGCGAAAAAGCCCTGAACACAACAAAGAACACATTGAAGCAGGTAGATTCGTTAATACAAAAGACAATAGGGCATGCTAACTAATTGGTTTCAGCAAATAGAATTTGCATATTCATGGGTGCTGGCGCTGTTGCTTATTATTCCCGTGCTTATATATGAATACATACGCCGCAGCAAAAAACAACAGGCAAGCATGCTCGTTACAACCACGCATTTTATACAGGGCGTAAAAAGCATAAAAACAGCAAGCCTGCATTTGCCATTTGTATTACGATGCTTAGGATTGATTTGCTTAATAATTGCATTGGCAAGACCGCAAAAAAAATTTACTGAAACGCAAACAGAGGGAGAAGGAATTGATATTGTTCTCTGCTTCGACATAAGCGGAAGCATGACGGAGAAAGATTTTCAGCCTAATCGCCTCGAAGCATCCAAAAATGTGGCGATGCAGTTTGTAAACGACAGACCGGGCGATAGAATAGGCGTTGTAATTTTCAGCAATCTTAGCTTTACACTTTGTCCGCTTACTACAGACCACACTACTGTTTTATCGCAAATACAAAATATACAAAGCGGTTATCTGCAGGATGAAGGCACTGCAATCGGCAGCGGGCTTGCAACAAGTGTTGACAGGCTGCGGTACAGTAAATCAAAATCAAAGATTGTTGTGCTGCTAACAGACGGCGTTGATTTCGGCGGCGCCATACCACCAGACCTTGCCATGCAGATGGCAAAATATTACAACATTAAAGTATATACCATTGGCGTAGGCAGCGAAAAGGAAATTGATGAAGTAGTTGAGTCACCACTCGGTCCTGTTGTGCAGCATAAAAAACTTGAATTTAATGAGGCGCTTCTTAAAAATCTTGCTGCACAAACCAACGGGCAATATTTTCATGCAACAGATAAAGAGGCGCTGCAAAAAATTTATGCAAGCATCAATCAGCTTGAAAAATCGAAAGTGGAAACAACAACATATAATCGCTACACAGATAAATATTTTCCCTGGCTGCTTGCAGGTTTTATTTTTATTTTTTTAGAAGTGGTATTGCGCTATACGGTGTTTAAAAAATTTCCTTAAACCATACGTTTAACGTTGCTTCATAAACCTTGTAGTAAATTATTTATCAACCCGTTGGCGGAGTTAATTTTCCCTGCCCCATCGGGGCAAAATATTGGTACAAAATATACGATATGGAGAGTATAAAGCCCCGTAGGGGCGACATATTTCGTTCCTACGGAACTTTTTACATCTCTAATTCAATTTTCTACCCATATTTTGTTCCTAACGGAACTAAGATTCCAAAAATTCAATTAACTCTGCCAATAGGTTTTATCAGTGTCTTGCCTTTTCTATTTTATTTCATTGCCTTCACTGTCTATATATTTAATAGTGCCAAGATTTAATTCCTGTATGCCTTTTTCAATCTTTACCCTGTCGCCAACAATAACCCATGTAAGACTGTTGGGCTTAATTACTTTCGTTGCAGAAGCCTGTATATCGCTAAGCTTTAACTGCCGCAGCATGTTAGCGTAATTGTTCAGGTAATCAATTCCCCTGCTGTATTTCATTGCATCCTGCAGGCTGTTTAAAACGGCGCCATTTGTTTCCCATGTGCCCGGAAGCTGCATTACTGCATTACCCTGAACTTTATTGAATTCAGTTTCGGTTGCTGGTTTATCACCAATGTATTGGGTTAGCTCTTTCTTTAATTCAATAACGGCTTCTTTTGTTTTATCTGTTTGCACCGGCGCATATCCTGTAAAGAAGCTTGGGCCCACCGCATCAAGATTCACAGAAAAGGAACCGTAGCTCCAGTGCTTATCTTCACGCAGGTTCATGTTTATGCGTGAAGTAAATTCGCCGCCCAGAATGCGGTTCATCATTTGATTAGATTCATAATTGGGGTCTTTGGCAGAAGGACTTATTTCAGCGGCAAAAATGATTGACTGCAATGCGTCGGGCTTATCAATAATATATACACTTGGCTGCTGAGCTAAAGGAACATCTTTTATATTTTTTTCAGGAACGGTTTTGCTTTTCCATGTTGCGAGATTTTTTTCAAGCTTCGCTTTTAATTCGCTTTGCGAAATATCGCCAACCACAAAGAGCATGGAATTGTTTGGTGCAAACCATGTCTGATGAAAATTCATGAGGTCGTCTCTTGTAATCTTAGTAACAGATTCTTCAGTGCCTGAACCCGTGAACGGGTTGCTGTATGCATGACCGCTTCCATATAACAAACGGGGTAGTATTCTAAGCCCCATTGTAACAGGGCGTGCCTGTTCTTGTTTTATATCAAGCAATCGCTCTTTCTTTTTGCGGTCAAAATCTTTTTGCGGAAACACAGGATTAAGCAATACATCAGTGTATAAATTTAATGAAGCATCAAGATTTGTTTTTAATGCATTCATGTTTAAATATGAATCATCGAGGTCAGAATAGCTGTACAGGCTTGCGCCAAGGTCTGCAAGCATATCGCTTATTTGCAGCGACGTTTTTGTTTTTGTTCCTTCAGTTAGCATTTCGCCTGTTAAAGATGCAAGCCCGGCAGAGCCAAACTGGTCTGCGGCGTATCCTGCATTGGTCATTAACGACATATTTACTACGGGCACCGAACTGCGCTCTACAAGGGCAACTTTTAAACCATTGCTTAAAGTAAACTGCTGCACCGCAGGAAAAGTTACGAGAACAGGCGAGCCCATTGCAGGCTGTTCGTTTCTGTTTATAGCAGATGCTGTTGTTTTATAATCTCCGTAAGGCAAAATTTTCAGCACATATTCACCATCGGTAAGCCAGTCGTTTGCTGTTTTTTTAATATCTGCAGCAGAAGCATTTTTAACCCATGCATGAATTTTTTTATAAAAATCTGCACTGCCTCCATAAGTAGCAGATTGAGCAAGTATGTCTGACTTGCCGCCAAAGCCGCCAATGCGTTCCATACCTTTTATGAAGCCGGAAAAATATCTTGTTTTAGCACGCTCTAATTCTTCAGTAGTTACACCCTGCGTAAATACTTTTTGCATTTCTTCATCAATAATTTTATTAATGCTGTCTAAACCCACGTTAGGCTTTGCGTCTGCAATAATTACAAACTGGCCTGCTATTTCCTTATCATCAGTATAAAAGAAAACATTGCTTGCCACCTGGTCATCATACACGAGGCGTTTGTAAAGACGTGATGTTTTTCCTGTAGTTAAAATATCTCCCAATAAATTCAGATAGGTTATTTCAGGTGTACCCCAGCCGGGAACATTCCATGTTTTTTGCAGGCGTGCTTGTGGTACTCTGTCCTGCGCAACCTGCAAGTGTGTGCCCTCCATTTTGGCAATCCAGTCGCTGTGCTTTGCAATTGGCGGGCTTGCAGGTATATCACCAAAATATTTTTTTACTTTTCCATAAGCCTCATCAGCTTTAATATCGCCTGCAATTACAACCACGGCATTATTGGGGCCGTAATAAGTTTTAAACCAGTCTTTCACATCATCTATTGAAGCAGCGTTTAGATCTTCCATAGAACCTATTACCGTCCATGAATAGGGATGACTTGCCGGATAAGTGCTTTTCACTGTTAACTCTTCTGCTATTGCATAAGGTTGATTTTCCCCCTGTCTCTTTTCATTCTGCACCACACCCCGCTGTTCATCGAGCCGGGCAGAATCAATTACGCCAACCATGTAACCCATCCTGTCGCTTTCAACCCACAGCACTTTATCAAGAGCAGAAACAGGGAAATTTTCAAAATAATTGGTGCGGTCATTATTGGTGGTTCCATTTAAGTCGGTTGCACCAATGGCATCCATTAACTGGAAGTAATCATCGTTGTAATGCTCACTGCCATTAAACATGAGGTGTTCAAACAAATGTGCAAAGCCTGTTTTACCGGACTTTTCATTTTTTGAACCAACATGATACCAGATGTTGAAGGCAATAATCGGCGCTTTATGGTCTTCATGAACGATTAGGGTGAGACCATTATCAAGCACAAATTTTTTGTAGGGAATATCAATTTCAGGGTATTGTTTTTTTGCAGTTTGTGCAAAGAGCAAAGATGCCTGTAAAATGAAACAGGCAAGCAGGAGGTTCTTTTTCATAAAAAGATGTTTGGGTGATTGATGGTATAAAAGTAAGTATTTAGTTGATGTGTTTACATGGTGAATAATTGACCAAACTAAATGCGATTACACCATACAATTCAACCTATCACTCTTCAACCTATCAACCTATCAACTGATTTAATTCACCGGAACCATCTTTAAGCAAACAGGTTTTTCTACATCAATCTTTACGCCTGTATCCTGCAGAAGACCATAATTTTTATTGATAACAAATATTTGTATCACATTTCCATCTTCGCTGGCAACCAATAAAAATCTGCCCGTAGGATCAACCATGAAATTTCTAGGCTTGGGGGCCACAGGCTGGTGACCATTTTCGAGCAAGCCGCCATCAGTTTGTACTTTATAAAGAGAAATATCATTAGCAGCGCCGCGGTTTGAAGTATATAAAAATTTTCCGTTGGGCGTTATTTCAATATCTGCGCTGCCCCGGTCATTCTTATCACCTGCAGTTGTTGAGGCGATGGTTTGTATTGGATTTAATTTACCATTTACATAACTAAAAACAATCACCTGCCCTGAAAGTTCATTTAAAAGATAGGCGCTCTTTCCGTCAGGACTAAAAATAAAATGTCTTGGGCCAAAGCCATCATCTATTGTATAATAAGGAGGGTCTGTTGCGGTGAGCACTTTAGATGCATCAGTTGCATTGAAGTTATATTGGTATAATCTGTCGTTTCCTAAATCTGCACTGAAAACATACTTTTCATCCGGCGAAAAAACTACACAGTGCGGATGCGGCATTTCCTGCCTCTCCACATTCACGCCATAACCTTCATGACTTACTAATTGCCCGTGTGGTTGCAACGAACCATCCGCATTTGTTTTAAACACAGAAATATTTCCGCCTGCATAATTCGCTGAGATTACATTCTTGCCACCGGCATCAATGCTTACATAGCTTGGCGCATAACCATCCGTAGGTTGTTTATTTAAAAAAGTAAGTTCCCCTTTTTTCTTGTCTAAAGCAAAAGCACTTATTTCGCCCGGTACACCTCCCCCGTTTTCGTTTACAGCATACACAAATTTTTCATCCTTTGAGATGGCGAGGTAAGATGGATTTTGCACACCGCTTGTTTTACTTACAAAAGTTGCTTCGCCTTTGTTGGGATTAAAGCGGTATACATAGATGCCATCGCTTTTGCCGCCGGTTGTATAGGTGCCCACCAATAAATAATAGACAGGGTTTTGAGCATAGAGAGATACCGAAAACAAAACAATTAAAAATGCCAGGAAAATCTTTTTCATGAATTTATATTTATATGCCTGTAAATTAACGGAGCAAAATCTTTTTATAATCTTTGAGTAAAAATATTAACAAACAGCTATGCTATTAATCTGGTTTTGCAAATTTTTTGATGAGTTGACACAACTTGAACTTTATAAAATACTGCAATTGCGCAATGAGGTATTTGTGGTAGAACAGAACTGTGTGTATCAGGATGCGGATAATAAAGATCAATCATGCTATCATTTAGCAGGCAGCGATGGGGATTTGCTTGTGGCATACACACGTCTGATGCCGGCGGGTATTGCTTACAAAAAAGAGGCATCAATAGGCAGGGTAGTAACTTCTGCCGCTTACCGCAACACAGGTATCGGCCGCATCCTGATGCAAAAGTCAATAGAGCAGTGCAGATTATTATTTAATGATGCTCCCATAAAAATTGGTGCACAATTATATCTTCAGTCATTCTACGAATCCTTCGGTTTTAAGCAACTTAGCGATATATATTTGGAAGATGGAATAGAGCACATAGAAATGTTGTTGTTATTCTAATAGATATTTCTTTATTTTACGTTGTCTAATAACGCGGATTTCCCATGAAAATTTTTTTAATAAAGCCTTCACTGTTTATTCTGTTTTTTTGCTTTTTTGTTTTCGCTGCATCAGCGCAAACGGCGGCATTTGGAGAAGATGAGCTGGAAGGAGTATATCATACATGGGAAGTAAATGTAACCGCGGGTGCAAATAATTTCCTTGGAGATGTAGGTGGCACACAGGGTGCAGGCGGCTACGTAAAAGATTACACCGTTAAAACAATCCGGCCATTTATTGGCGCTTCTCTCGATTACAATATCTCTTACTGGGCTGCATTAAAAGGCGGAGTAAATTTTACAATGGTTACCGGTGCAGACAGCCTCATCAAAAATACCGGTGGGCTCGAGAAATGGAGATACAACCGGAATCTAAGCTTTCGCTCTTCAATTATAGAAGCATTCGTTGGTGTAGACTTGTACCCCGTTCTGATGTTTGATAAGGAAAATGAAATTCATCCTTTCTCTCCTGTTCTTGGCATTGGAGTGGGTGTTTTTCATTTCAATCCACAGGCGCAATTAAATGGACAATGGGTTGCACTGCAGCCTTTGCATTTAGAAGGTCAGGGATTTGCAGAATATCCTGCCCGTCATCCCTACAGCCTTACGCAGCTTTATATACCCATAAACATCGGGTTTAAATATTACCTCGATAACCACCTTGCACTTTCCGGCGGAATGCTTTTCAGGCATACATTCACAGATTATATTGATGATATAAGCACCACTTATATTGACCCTGCATTATTCGATAAATATCTCTCAGCAGACCAGGCAGCACTTGCAAAGCAATTATATGCACGTCCTAAAGACGCAGTGTATGCCGCTAAAATAAGACCGGATATTGAAAAAGCGCACAGCAATGATATGGATACATACGTTACACTCTATGTTACCTTAAGTGTGCGCTTCAATAAGCATGTGGTATTTCGCTATGGTGGACGATAAAACAATCAATCCATTTTTATATGAGTAAATTAAGTACACTGGCAGAAACCCTTGTAGGCTCTGAAATTGTGCGCTTAGGTAACGAGATAAATGAGCGCAAAAAAATGGGAGAAAAAATATTCAATTTCACTATTGGAGATTTTGACCCCTCTATTTTTCCAATACCCAAAGAGTTTGAAGAGCTTATTATTGAATGCTATCAAAAGCATTACACAAATTATCCTCCTGCAGATGGTGTTGCAGAGTTGCGCACGGCTGTTTTACATTTTTTAAAAGAATGGCAGGGCTTGCAATATTCATTAAATGAAATTTTAATAGCAAGCGGCGGCCGCCCTCTTATTTATACCTTATTTAAAACCGTTGTTGATAAAGGCGATAAAGTAATTTACGCTGTGCCATCCTGGAACAACAATCATTACACTCATATAACCGAAGCCGAGCATTGTGTAATTGAAGCTATGCCCGAAAATAATTTTATGCCCACAGCAGCCGATATAGAGAAGCATATAAAAGGAGCCTCGCTTATTTGCTTATGCACTCCGCAAAACCCAACGGGCACAACATTATCAGAAAAAAATCTGGCTGAGATTTGCCACCTGATTATTAAAGAAAATAATACACGCAGGGATAGTGAAAAGAAATTATACCTGATGTTTGACCAGATGTACTGGACTTTAACTTATGGAAGCATTAAGCATTATAATCCTGTTGCTATAGCCCCTGAAATGAAAGAGTACACTATTTTTATTGACGGTATTTCTAAGGCATTTGCTGCAACAGGAGTAAGAGTAGGGTGGGCATTGGGACCCTCGAAAATTATTGCAAAGATGAAAGCATTGCTTACACATATAGGCGCTTGGGCGCCCATGGCTGAGCAAAAGGCCACCGCTCAATACTTATGTGATATTAATGCTGTGGAGAAACATTTTATTCACTTTAGGGCAGCCTTGGCAGAAAGGTTAGAAAGAATTTATGATGGATTTATTTCCTTGAAAGAAAAAGGATATGAAGTAGATGCAATTGCGCCGCAAGCGGCTATCTATCTTACCATAAAATTTGATCTGTGCGGAAAAAGATACGAAAATAGAATTCTTGAAACACAATCTGATGTTACTGCCTATTTACTGAATGAAGCAAGGCTTGCAGTAGTTCCCTTCCATGCATTTGGAGCAAGCAGGCAATCTCCGTGGTACCGGTTAAGCGTGGGAACTTGTCATATAAAAGAAATTAATGCTTTTCTGCAGAGGCTTGATTTTGCTCTTGAAAAACTCTATTAAAAGAATAATGGATTAAAACTAAAGGTTTTAAAAATTATTAATTGCTTTAGTTTTTATTGCAGATAAATACAAAAGGCTTCAAATGCGAATCCTTGAGCAATTGCCGTACCAGGTAAATCTTCTGAATAATTTTGTACTGGTTTAAGTCAACAATTTCATTGGCAATGCAAACCGTGTTGCAACTTTCTACCAGGTACAACAAATCGTTTAGAAGCTCAATTTCATGCTCAAGCTCTTCTGCATTCATTGCAGCCTTTTTGGTAAGTACCAGAAGGTCTCTGTTTCGGGAGTTCATAACCAACCTGGTTTAGTGTGTATATTTATTTTCATCCTACAATTCCTCTCTTTGGCGGACAGCCGCAAGGTTTTTTAGAATTATATTTTGAAGAACTGCAGGAACTCAGAATTAATAGAAACAATAGTATAACAATGCTCAAATTTATTTTCCTGCTCATTTTTCGGTCTCTAAATTACGTGAATTTTGAATATTATTAATTTTTTTTGAAAAATAGTATTGCACATACAAAAATCCTGATAGCCCCGCTTGACTGGGGGCTGGGCCATGCAACAAGATGTATACCGCTTATTCATTTTTTAATGCAGCTTGAATGTGAAGTTTTTATAGCCTCATCCGGTGCTCAAAAAAAACTATTGCAAGCCGAATTTCATGCGTTTTCTTTTTTGCATTTGGAGGGATACAATATCACCTATTCAAAACATAAACGAATAATGCCGTTAAAAATTTTATGGCAAACTCCTAAAATTTTATCGGCTATAAAAAAAGAAAATAAATGGCTCAGCAACACGATTGAACAATATAAAATTGATGTGGTTATTTCTGATAATCGTTATGGATTATATTCTTCAAAGGTTCCCTGTATTTTTATCACACATCAATTACAGATTCAAGCTGCTTATAACTCGCTTAATAAATTCATTCAAAAAATAAATTATCAATATATCAACCGGTTTAGTGAATGCTGGATTCCTGATGCTGAGGGAGAAAATAATATTGCAGGAAATTTATCACATCCTAAAAAACTTCCTGCAATTCCTGTTAAATATATTGGTCCATTATCAAGATTTGAAATAAAAAAAACAGAAGAAAAAAAATATGATTGGATGATAATATTATCCGGGCCGGAACCGCAGCGAACTGTGCTTGAAAATAAATTGCTTTTTCGGCTTTCTGCGCTGCATGATAAAATACTTATTGTAAGAGGAAAACCCGGGGACACTGTTAATTTGAATGTGTCTGAAAATTTTACAATCTTTAATCATGCAGCTACTGCCGAAATGCAGCAACTGATTAATGAGAGCGAATTTATTATAAGCCGATGCGGATATACTACAGTGATGGAAATGCTATCGCTGCAAAAAAAATGTGTCTTGATTCCTACCCCCGGGCAAACAGAACAGGAATATCTTGCAGCGCATCTTAAAAAACAGGCATGGTGTTATAGTTTTCAACAGGATGATGATTTTTTATTGCATCTGAACAACGCAAAAGAATTTACTTACAATTTACCTGCAATTGATACTTCCGCATTCAAAAAAATATTGGCTGATTTTGTTAACCAACTTACCACATAGGCACACAAGGCACATAGAAAAAACAAATAGAGGTTATTCAAATCTCTACGGCCCACTTATGATTTCTATGTGGCTATGAAGGGAAGACCATTCAAGACTCAGGTTATGCTATCTCGATACAGGCTCACCAACCCAATCACTTTCAGGATTAAAATATTTCCATAGCAGGGAAGATAATTTTCTTGTTAGCACCCATGCTTCATTATTATACTCCCAGCTTTGGTCTTCATTATTTTTAGTACAGATACAAAATATGTAAGGGTGACTGCAATTCACATAGACTACTTCGCCTCTGCTGGCATCAACAGCGCCATTTTTATCAGCCGCAAAAACTCCCGGCGGAATTTGCGATAATGCTTCTTCATCCCAATATTGTCTCCCTAATAAGCGTAACATTTTTTCGCTTGATTTTTTATTCAGAATATCACCTTCTGCAATTCGCTCCATAAAAGTTGCCATATCTTTTGGCGTGGTTTGTCCCCAGCCAAACATCGTTCTGTTATTTTCTCTTCCCTGTGTGCGGCTGTTTACTCTCGTATTGGGTATGCCTATGCTGTCGAGAATAGCATTAATGCGTTTGCCTCCGCCTGCAAGTCCCTGCAACCAAAGGCTTGCACAATTATCACTGGTAGTAAGCATCAGCATGATCACTTTACTTAATTCAATTGCAGCGCTGTCTTTAAATTGGGCAAGTATATCATCTCCCTCATCATAATAAAGCGAATCTCTATAAGTTAATACCTGATGATAGTTGAGTTCTCCATTATTCATTTTATTCATGATGCCTGTGAGTATAGGAATTTTCACCATGCTCGCTGTGGGATAAATTGTATCGCTGTTGATTGAAACAATTTTATCTTTTTTCAAATCATGTATATAAATCCCTATGCTTCCATGAAAGCCTGTAGTTAATTGTTCAACTTTTTTTTGCAGGCTGGCATCTTTTTTTTGAGAGGCAGCCTGTATGCTGAAAAGAAGAAGCAGAGCGATGAGCTTTGTGTGCATACTAGGTTATCAAAATTGAAGTTAAGAAGAATATTTTTTCAGCAGGTGTTTTTGATGCTGTTAATATAACAGACAAAACTTAAACGTTTATCTTTATCTTTCATAGTAAAATAAATGAACAAGCATGTTTTTAAATAAAGGGTATGATGTTATTTTAATTTTACTTATTATTTTTCTTTCTGCGTGCAACAATAAAAAAGAACAACCTCAGCAAAAAGCTGCACCGCCCGTAAGGGTTGATGTTATTGTTGCGCACCCAACCGTTATACAAAATAATATTGAAGTAAACGGCACGGCAGTGGCAAATGAATCTGCCGAGCTTCACCCTGAAATAAGCGGCATCATTACTTATCTTAATGTACCTGAAGGGGCATTTATTTCAAAAGGAACATTGATTGCACGTATTAATGATGCAGACCTGCAGGCACAGCTTATTAAATCAACTGCCTCACTTGAGCTTGCTGAAAAAACAGAACAGCGGCTGAGTAAATTATTAGAGATAAAGGGTTTAAACCAGGCAGATTATGATGCTGCGGTAAACCAGGTAACCAGCATTAAGGCAGACATTGCTTATACGCAAGCTCAAATTAATAAAACCTATATCAGGGCGCCCTTCAGTGGCAATGCAGGTTTACGGCAGGTAAGCCCCGGCTCGTATATAACGCCTGCAAGTATTATTGCAACTATTCAGCAAGTAAATAAAATAAAGATTGATTTTACTTTGCCCCAAGAATATTCGGCATTTGTAAAAAAAGGTGTTTCAGTTTATGTAGTGGCCGATGTTGCGCGGCAGCAAAAAATAAAAGCTGTTGTTGTAGCTGCAGAGCCGCAGATAGATATTAATACCCGAAATTTAAAAGTGCGTGCCCTGCTGCAGAATGGCACTATTAACCCCGGCGCATTTGTAAAAGTGTATGTAAATGCCGGCACTGATAAAAACAGCATACTGGTGCCAACCAATGCTATAATTCCGGATGCAAAAAATGATATGCTTGTTTTGATGAAAAATGGCAAGGCTGCTTTTGTGAACATAGAAACCGGCTTGCGGCAGGCGGCAACGGTGGAAATAACGAGCGGTGTAAATGCAGGTGATACTGTTGTCGTGAGCGGTGTGTTGTTTGCCCGCCCTGATGCGCCGCTTACCATTGGTGCGGTAAAAAAGCTGGAAGATGGGGTGGTGCAGTAAGACGAATTTACAAAGGTTGTTAGAAATTTTTTTGAATGCCAGCTTTAGTTTTATCATCTTCGATTGTGAAGACTGGAGGAACAAAAGCCAACACAAAAAATCCTGTTCAATTATTTTAAAATAATGGAGGCTCTTCTCTCATCAATTTGTTAAAAGCAACTCCCATTATTACTAACTCATACTGAATACAATACTTTTGATTTCTATGAAATTTTCAATCTCCGTTTTATTTATAACAGTATTCATCTCCTGCTTTTGTATTTTATCATTTGCACAACCGCAAAAAATTGTGGCAGATAAAATCATTGCACAAGTTGGCGATAAAATTATTCTGCAAAGCGATATTGCCAATGCTATTGACGATTATAAGCGTCAGGGGCAGGAAGCGCAGTTACCACCAAATCCCGAATGTGCTTTTTTAGAAGGTCAGCTAATTCAGAAATTACTGGTGTTACAGGCAATAAAAGATTCATTGCCTATCAGCGACGACGAGTTAGACGCTCTGCTCGATAACCAGATAAGAGGTTTTATAAACTCTTACGGCTCACAGGAAATACTGGAGCAGGTTGCCGGTAAAACGGTTTATCAGATTAAAGAAGATTTCAGGGAACCGTTCAGGGAAAAAAAGCTCGCAGAGCAAATGCGAACCAAAATTCTTGACAACGTGAAAATAACACCCACAGAAGTAAAAAATTATTTTAATAAAATACCTGCCGATAGTTTGGTTTTTTATGAGAGCGAGCTGGAAGTGGGACAAATCGTTTTATTTCCCAAGGCCAATAAAGATGTGGAGGAATATGTTGCCAATCAATTGTACACACTGAAACAGCAGATAGAAAGCGGTGCTAAAAAATTTGCTGACCTTGCAAAAATTTATTCTCAAGACCCTGGCAGTAAAGATAATGGCGGTCAATACAACATTAACCGAAACGATAAAAACTGGGACCCTGCTTTTATGGCCGCTGCCTTTAAATTAAAAGAGGGGCAGGTATCCCCTGTAATCAAAAGTAAATTCGGTTTGCATATTATTCAAATGGTAAGCCGTGCCGGAGATGATGCCGTGGTAAGGCATATACTTGTTATCCCCACAGTTACCGAAGCGGAAATAAATGAGGCAAAGGTGAAGCTTGATACCGTGCGCTCAAAGATAATTGCAGGCAAAGTGAAATTTGGTGAAGCGGTCAATAAGTACAGTGAAGATGAAAACAGCAAATACAGTGCAGGCTTATTCACAGCTTATGATGGCTCCACATTTTTAACCATTGACCATTTAGATAAAGACCTTGTTGTTAATTTAAAAAATATGAAGGTGGGTGATATATCCATGCCATTAACATATACCGATGAGAGAGGACGTACTGCCGTTCGTCTTGTGTATTTGAAGTCAACAACCGAGCCGCACCGGGAAAATTTAAAGGACGATTATAACAAAATTGCTCAAAGAGCTTTGGAAGAAAAAAAGATGCAGGTTCTGCAAAAATGGTTTGCTGAGCATATCACTGATTATTACATCTCGATAGATAAAGAATATACCAGTTGCCCCAATATGAGTGATTGGATGAATGCGGCAGCTGCAAATGCAGGCAAATAATAATTTAGCGCGGGCTTTGAATATTCTGAATTAAGAATCAATCCTGTTTGTATTTTTTTGTCTCCGACATTTACAACAAGAAACAACAGAAACATAGATTTGCACATAGCTTTTAATTCATCTTCGGTGAGATTTTTTTTATGCCCGCCTGAACGGAACGGGCAGGGGCGGAAGTTTTATTGTGTGTTTAATTTTTGAAACAACTTCCGCAATTTTCACCTCCAATAATTTTTACAGCCCTATCTTTATTTACAATACTCATGCCCTCGCTGTTACAAAAACTACTACTGCATCCGGTAACCCGGATTGCCGATAGGTTTTCTTCCCGCCCGGATAAGGAAAGAATTTTTAAAGCGCTGTCAGAATTATATGCACACATTCTCAATAATCCCGGCAGAAAAGGCCCATTAATTGAATTCTCCGGAGATAATGAAAAGTTTATTGTTTTATCTGATCAGCATAAGGGCGCTAAAAACGGTTCAGATGATTTTGCAGCTGCGGAAAAAAATTATCTCGCTGCTCTTGAATACTACAACGAAAATAATTTTTATTACATCAACCTGGGTGATGGTGAAGAGCTATGGGAAAACACATTTGCAGCAGTAAAGAAAAATAATACATTATCCTTTGAAAAGGAAGCTCTGTTTTTGCAGCGTAATGCATTCATTAAAATTTTTGGCAATCATGATTTAGACTGGGGCAATAATCCGTTAGCAAATATAAATTTAGAAAGCATCTATCATCAAAAAGTTTCTATTTATGAAGGGGCGATATTGCGCACAGCAATAAACGGTGCATCACTCGATATTTTTCTTACTCACGGCCACCAGGGTGATAAGCAAAGCGATGGAAACTGGTTTAGCAAATGGTTTGTTGCCAATGTGTGGGCGCCTTTGCAATCGTATCTCAATATTAATCCCAATACGCCTGCAAACAACGACCAGTTAAAAACGGAGCACAACAACCTAATGTATCAATGGAGCAGCAGCCGCAAAAATTTGTTGCTGATTACAGGTCATACACACCAGCCCGTATTTAATTCATTAACGCATATAGAGCGTTTGTACAGGCAGTTAAATATTGCACATGCTACGAATGATGCAGAAGCGATAAAAAAAATTGAGGAGCAGATAACGGTAAGAACGCTGCAGGGAGAAAAACTGCTTGACTTTTCAGGCGTACGTCCTACCTATTTCAACAGCGGGTGTTGCTGCTTTAGTGATGGTGATATTACGGGAATTGAAATAGCACAGGGGTGTATAAGGCTGGTAAAATGGAGATATATAAATAAAATACCTGCAAGGGAAGTGCTCGAAGAAATTACTTTAAATAAGTTGATGGATGAGATAAGTTCCCATTCTTTATCTGATGAAAAAATTATTTAAAAATTAAATACAGGATGAATTCTGATTTGCGTCAACAGAAAATTGAAAAAGTGTACTGCACTTTTGAATGCAGAACACTTAGTGACTTATTTGCTTTTAAAATGAATATAATAATTGCTTTGAAGCCGGGTTCATAGCAGAAGATGACAACAGCAACTGAACACTCTCTTTAAGTATATCTTGCTTCTTTGCCCTGAAAAGTTCTATCTTATCATTTGGTAATCTTAACTGGTAAGGTTTTCCTTCTGCTAATTGCTGGTCTAATTGCGGGTTAAGATGATTTAATAAAGTAATCTCTATCATCAATGTATTTGCAATCACAACCGAATTGTACCTGCCGCTTATTTCTATTGTGGCAGTATTTTGAGTCGTTGCACTCTCAATTGTGCAAGGATTGTTTATTTCTGTTTGTTTAAATTTTGCCTCTCTTGCGGTCATTGTAGTCCAGCCGCCTGTGCCTTCAAAATAATAATGCGTGGCGATGAATTTCTTTACATGCCTTTGAGTTTCGGCAGGAAGATAATATTGAAGCGTCCAGAAATCAGTGCTTCCGGCTCTTTTAATTGCTTTGTCAACTCCGCCGGGGCCTGCATTATAAGCTGCTATTACTAACAACCAATCTCCATACTCACCATAAAGCGTTTTAAGCAATTTGGCCGCGGCATGTGTGCTTTTCGTAAAGTCTGTTCGCTCATCATATCTGCCGCCTGTTTTTAAACCCCAGCGATGGGCCTCTGCAGGCATCATTTGCCAGGGACCAACTGCACCGGCGCAGGAAATACAGGTTGATTGCAAATCACTCTCAACAACAGACAAGTATTCTAATTCCTTGGGTAATCCATATTGGCTTAGAATGTTTTCGTATAGAATAAAGTAAGGCTTGCCCCATACTTTCATATTCTCAAATTTGTTTCCATTCTGTTTAATAAAATCCTTTACAAAGGGCATTGCCCGGGAATTTATTTCGAATGAGACCGAATTTGAGGAAGAACTTCCTGAAAGCAGATTTACAAATCCTTTTGTGGTATCTGTACTGTCTTTAAATGATAAGTTGTCTGTTGATATAATTTTACTATTATCCGGAGTGAACGACATAATAGTAAAAGCGACTAAAATAAAAACTGAAACCTGAGCTGAATACTTAAAGAAATGTGCTGACAACCTTTTTCTGATAACTAAAATCCAGTTTTGCATTAACTACATTTTTTTTGGTTATGAAATGTTTTGTCTAAAAAAGACAAGTTAGCAAGCTGTTTTTTTTGGCAGTGTTTTTTCTAAAAAGAACTAATTCGTTTCCAGGTGTACCTCAAGGAAATCTTTGGAAACGCGCAGCAAAGCTAAGTCATTATTCTTAGAACTCATCAACTGGAGACCAAAAGGCATGTTATTACTATTTTTAAATAAGGGCAATGAAATAGCGGGAATACCCACAAGATTTGCAAACACAGTGTAGATGTCTGCAAGAAACATTTCCACAGGGTCTTTGGTTTTTTCTCCAAACATGAATGCAGGTGCGGGAACTGTGGGTGAAATGATGCAATCGTATTCCCCAAAAATATCTTTTGTCTGGTCAATAAGCATTGTTCTAACTTTCTGAGCTTTAGTATAATAAGCATCGTAATAACCGGTGCTTAACACAAAATTTCCAAGCATAATCCGCCGTTTTACTTCTTTTCCAAATCCACTGCTTCGTGCAGATTTATATGCGTGTAAAAGAGAATCTGATTTTTCAGAAGCAGAATAACCAAATTTAATTCCATCATATCTTGAAAGATTGCTTGAAGCTTCTGCAGTTGTTAAAATATAATATGTCGGTACAATGTATTCAAATAGATCAAAATTAACAGGCTCAACCCAATGCCCTGAATTTTCTAAGGATTTTAGAAAAGACTCAATAGCCATACGGATTTCAGGGTCTAAACGGGGATGTTCCAATGCTTGTTTGAAATAGGCAATTCTATATTTTGAATTGTTATTCTGTTTTGAAAAAAGTAAAGCAGAGTATTCAGGTGGTGGATTAGGATTAACTGTACTATCAAATTCATCTCTGCCAGCAATTACTTCAAGGGTAAGGGCTGCATCATCCAATGTTTTTGCGAAAATTCCTACCTGGTCAAATGATGAGGCATAAGCTATCAATCCATATCTTGAAATACACCCGTAAGAAGGTTTTAATCCTATAATGCCGCAAAAATCAGCAGGCTGCCTTACAGAGCCGCCGGTATCACTTCCTAAACTTACCATACATAAGTCAGCCTGTACTGCTACGGCAGAACCGCCTGAAGAGCCGCCGGGAACACGATTATTATCCAGTGCATTTAGAACATTTCCATAAGCTGAGTTTTCATTACTGCTACCCATTGCAAATTCATCACAATTATTTCTGCCAATAATGATTGCCCCTTCCGCAAGCAATTTTTTTACAACAGTAGCATTATATACAGAAGTAAAATCTTTCAATATTTTCGAAGCAGCAGAAACACGATGTCCTTTATAACAAATTACATCTTTTAAAGCAACAACAACTCCATGCAATTTACCCATTGGTTTTCCTTGCTGCAAGTCTGCATCTAATTGCTTTGCACGTTGTAAAGCTTCCTGTTCATAAACTTCAAGAAATGCATTAAGATGCCGGCTGGAACTAATCTTTTGCAGGAAATAAGAAACGGCCTCAACACAGGTTGTTTGGCCGTTTACAAGATGATTTTGATAGTCTTTGATAGAAGTGAAACTAAACAAAGGCTAAAGCGTTTTTTAAGGTATTACGATTAAGTAGTGGTAGTAGGTGTATCTTTTTCCTTCATGCCTTCTTCCAGCTCTCTTCTTACATTGCTTTTTGCATCGTTAAATTCTCTGATTCCTTTTCCCAAACCTCTCATGAATTCCGGAATTTTTCTTCCGCCAAACAAAATTAAAATTGCAATACAGATTACAATTATTTCTGGCATACCTAAGCTTCCCATAGTATAAAGTTTTAAATGGTGAAGAGCAAAGATAATTACAATTAAAGCAAAATTTGTAAAATTAATTTTTGAGAAATAAAAACCACTGTTTTTTGCAGTGGTTCACATTGGAGAACTCTAAAAGAAATCAAAGATCAATTGTTTTTAATTCTTTGGGGAACTTTATATCAACTGTTTGCGTTTGATTATTGCGCCGATATGTAAGTTTTACGGTATCTCCATCTTTTACATCTTTCACGCTTTCTTTCAAGTCATCTACAGAAGCAATTGCCTTATTATTAACCTGTGTTATTACATCGTCTTCTTTTAAACCGGCTTTTTCAGCAGGTGATTCGTCTTCTACTTCCAGCACTTTTACACCTTTGCCATCTTCGGTATCCTGCGCCTGTACACCAAGCCTTTGCTTATTATTCCAATGAAAGAAATAAGGAGAGTTTGGCATTTCGGGCGGAGCTATTTTAAAATCAAAATCCTTATCGCCGTTAAAGCCATATACATGCATCTCTTTGCTTTGCGTAAGCGTTGTCGTTGCTGTATATTCTTTATCATTACGTTTATAGATAATCGCTACTTTATCATCTGCCTTATGCTTGCCTACTGCTTTATAAAGGTCATCGGGACTGCTGATATTTTCATTATCAACTTTTGTAATTATATCACCTTCTTTTAAACCGGCTTTTTCTGCCGGGCTTTCTTTTGTAACGTCGGTGATTTTAGCTCCTTCTTTTGTGGCTTCGGTCATTACACCTAAAAAGGCATGATTTCCATTAATTGTTTTCATATAATTCCGAAAAATTTCAGGTTTGCCCGGCGGCATAGGTGGTCTGGGCATATTCATCATATCAAAATCATTATCTTCATCCCGGCGTATTTCTATGTCTTCGCTTTGGAATTCATCAAGCGGTTTGCCATTAACTGTAATCTTATCACCATCAACTATTATGTTCAGTTTTTCTTTACTATCTCCTTTTTTGCGAATGATGATACTTTCCGTTTTGGAATCTTTTGAATCAGGTGAAATTTCATCCTGGGCGAAGAGAGATAATGATATTGCGCTTGTCATTAAAGCGAAAGTGATTGATTTGAAATGAGTATTCATACTTTATTATTTTAGATTCTACGAAATTTTTAGTAGATTCAAAAGTAGGAAAGAATTTCAAATACGAAAGGTTTCGGAAAAGTTAAATAAATAAATGGGGCGTTGAAAATGAAATCTCGAGAAACAAAAAAATTTATTCTAAAACAGCATGAATGAGTTTAGGATTTTATAGCAAATCTTCATTACTAAGACCTGCATCTTTTATTATCTGTTTTAAAATTCCTTTGCCTAAATCTTTTTTACCATGAATTGGAATTGTAACTTTTATGCCATGCTGATTAGCATAAATGGCATGACTGCCGCTTTACCTGCTAAAGTGAAATTTTTTAATGGCATCTTTTATCATTTCTAAGGCCTCTTCCTTAGTAGTTCCCTCAGAATAACAACCTTGAAGTGCTGGGCAAATAGCCAAATATTTATCATCTTCATCTTTCTCAATAACCACTGTATAATTATATATTTTCACGATGATATTTTTTAAAGAATGTAAATTACAATAAACTTTTTACTTTCTCAATTACTTGCTGCAGATTGCTTGCATCCTGCCCCTACTGTTGCAAATGTTTTTTGTCCACCCCCACCATCTTTGATCAGAGGAGCAATATGTGCCTATATCTATGCGTATATCAATTTACCTTTCGGTTCGGGTATGGGGCGGCCAAATTCTGAAGCTGCTTCAAGCCATTCTTCAATAATAATCTCTGCATTATGCAATGCTTCCTTGTATGATTTACCATCTGCCATGCAGCCAGCAAGCTCGGGCACTTCGGCAATAAAAGCATCATCTTCGTTACTCCAATAAATAATTATTTCATATTTAAAATTCTTCATCTGTAATGAATTTATACTTTAATAAAATTCTTCTTACTTGTTTTACCTTGATAGGGTTTTGTTTTGTTATTATTCAATGGTTGCAGATTAATAATTTCATCAACATTTTCTTTTGTAAAGATATGATGACTTCCTTTGATTCTAATTTCAAATCCCAACTGCCTAAGTAATTTAACTACATCAGCAAATTCAAAATTCTTGTCAGAGTTACCTAATAAAAGTTTTAAAATTAGTTTGTCATGCTTGCTCATTACAATAAACTTTTTACTTTTTCAATCACCTGCTGAAGGTTACTTGCATCCTGCCCGCCTGCTGTTGCAAAAGTTTTTTGACCGCCCCCGCCACCTTTAATTAAAGGAGCAATATGTTCTTTGATAATTTTATTTGCATCAAGCTTTTCTGAATCTTTTAAATCATTCGACAAAGCAACTACAATGCTTACTTTTCCATCTTTCTTTCCTAAAAGCAAAGCAATTTCTTTTTTTGCATTTTTTATTTCTAACTCAGAAGCAATAAGTTTTAAAACGTCTATATCAACATTTAAGATTATATCATGATAAAATCCATATCCATTTATATTTTCTTTTTTTAGAATCAATCTATCCACTGAACCAGAACTTTGTTGTCTTTTTAATTCTTCAGTTGTTTTTATGAATTGCTTAGAATCTTCCTGCAATTTTTCAATCGCTTTCAGAATATCTTTTGGACTCTTAAGCGCTTCCTTAATTGCATGTAATGTTTCGAATTGCACTGTCACATACTCTTCAGCCTGCTTTCCGCTTACCGCTTCAATTCTTCTTACACCTGCAGCTATAGCAGTTTCGTGTTTTATTTTAAAGAAACCAAGCTCTCCTGTATTGTATACATGAGTGCCGCCGCAGAGTTCAACAGAATAGTTTGGGTCAATGATTACTACTCTTACCACATCTCCATATTTCTCGCCGAATAAAGCCATAGCGCCCTTTTTCAATGCATCTTCTTTCGGCATTTTCGTAATTGTAACAGGAATATTCTCTCTTATTTTTTCATTTACCATTGCTTCAACGGTTGCAATCTCTTCTGCTGTTAGTTTGGCGAAATGAGAAAAGTCGAAACGCAAATGTTCATTACTAACAAGACTTCCCTTTTGCGTAACATGTGTACCAAGCACCTTTCGCAAAGCGGCATGTAATAAGTGTGTAGCACTGTGATGAACAGCAATAGCCTTTCTTCGTTCAGTATCAACTTTTGCAATTACTTCTTCTGCAAAACTATCCGGAAGTTTATCGGCAAAATGAATGATGAGTTCATTTTCTTTTTTTGTATCGAAAATCTGCAAGGTTTTATCGCCAATTTTAAATTCTCCTGTATCGCCAACTTGTCCGCCGCTTTCAGCATAAAACGGAGAAGCTTCTAATACTATTTGGTAAGCCTCCTTCCCTTTCGCTTTTACTTTCCGGTATTTTACAATTTTGCTTTTTATTTCAAGTGAATCATATCCTACAAATTCATTTAATGCAAAAGTATCCAGCACTACCCAGTCTTCTGCATCAATTGCAGTAGCAACACGGCTACGCTTTTTTTGCTGTTCCATTTCCTTTTTAAAACCTTCTTCATCAACAGTAAGATTATTTTCTGTTGCTATCAGCCTTGTAAGATCAACCGGAAAACCATAGGTATCATACAACTCAAACACTTCTGTGCCATTCATTCTTTTACCAGGCTGTTTAGAAACGACTGAAATTATTTCATCTATTTTTTTCAATCCTTTTTCTAATGTTCTCAGAAAACCTTCTTCTTCCTCCATAATTACTTTACTCACAAAATCAATCTGATGCTCCAATTCAGGAAAAACATTTTCAAACTGTTTGCTTATTACAGTTACAAACTGAAACAATAAAGGTTGTTTATAATTAAGATGAGAATAATAATAGCGAACTGCTCTGCGCAAAATTCTTCTTATTACATATCCTGCACCTGTGTTAGAAGGTAATTGCCCATCTGAAATAGTGAATGAGATAGCCCTTATGTGGTCAGCGATTACTCGAAAGGCAACAGCCTCCCTCCAACTCCCTCCGGTGGAGGCAGAGCTTGATGCATCATACTTCTTTCCTGTTATCTTTTCAGTTGCTGCAATTGTTCCGGTGAATACATCCGTATCATAATTGCTTTGTTTGCCTTGTAATACACGCACCAGTCTTTCAAAACCCATTCCTGTATCTACATGCTTTGCAGGCAATGGCTCTAAGCTGCCATCTTTTAAACGGTTGAATTGAATAAATACAACATTCCATATTTCAATTACCTGCGGATGATCTTTATTTACCAGCGTTTTACCATCAACAGCAATTCTTTCTTCCTCTGTTCTGCAATCAATATGAATTTCGGTGCAGGGGCCACATGGCCCTGTATCGCCCATCTCCCAAAAATTATCTTTCTTGCTGCCAAATAAAATTCTTTCTTCTGCAATAAAATTTTTCCATTCATAAATTGCTTCTTCATCTTTTGACAATTGCTCTTTTTCATCTCCTTCAAAAACGGTTACATATAATTTGTTCTTATCAATTTTATACACTTCTGTAAGCAACTCCCAACTCCAGGCAATTGCCTCTTTCTTAAAATAGTCTCCAAAGCTCCAGTTGCCAAGCATTTCAAACATAGTGTGATGATAAGTATCAACTCCAACTTCTTCCAGGTCGTTATGCTTGCCACTAACACGCAAACATTTTTGTGTGTCCGCCACACGGGTGTAAGGTGATTTTTTATTTCCGAGAAAATAATCTTTAAATTGATTCATGCCCGCATTGGTAAAAAGAAGTGTGGGGTCATTCTTAATAACAATCGGTGCAGAAGGTAAAATCTGATGCTCTTTGCTTTTAAAAAAATCGAGAAAGGTTTGTCGTATTTCTGCGCTGTTTAACATTGTCATCAATAAAATTTTAGGATGCTGATAAATGCCTAAGAAGCTATCTTTGTTTTTTGCGAAAGAGCAAAAATAAAACATTTGCGGCAGTGAATATATGTGCTTATATATCTGATAAAAACCGTGTGGATTAGTGATGGTGATTGCACAATATCAATGAAACTCCCATGAAAAAAATAAAATATTTTTATAATACCCATACCCTGCGATATGAAAAACTGGTAACTCCATTGCGTGTAAAGTTGTTGCGTCTATTCGGTTTTTTTACTACTACTATTGTTACTGCCGGGATTATTGTTGCTATTGCATTTCGTTATATTGATTCTCCAAAAATAATTATGCTGCAACAGGAAAATGAAGACCTTACAAGTAATTACGGAATAATGCAGCAACAAATACATGATTTGCAGAATAAGATGGCAGAAATTGAAAAGAGAGATAATAATGTATATCGTTCCATATTTGAATCATCACCCATTCCTGACAGTGCAAGGTTAAAGGAAATGGAAAAAAGCAAAGAAGTGAATTTAGTGCAAAGCATGGGAGAAAGTCAATTACTCAAGAGCATTGCAACGCAACTAAATAATCTTACCCTTCGGTTTTTATACCAGGAAAAATCGTATAATGAAATTGATGAGATGATAAAAAATAAGGAAAAATTACTGGCCGCCATACCCGCCATACAACCTGTAAGTAATAAGGATTTAACAAGAATAGCTTCGGGTTTTGGTACCCGCATTGACCCTGTGTATAAAGTACCCAAATTCCACGCAGGGCTTGATTTTACTGCACCACAGGGCACACCTATTTATGCTACGGCTGATGGCATTGTAAAAACAGCAGAGTTTAATACCGGCGGTTATGGCAACGAAGTGGTAATTAATCATGGATTTGGATATGAAACCTTATACGGCCACATGTTTCGTATAAAAGTAAAACCGGGAACAATAATTAAAAGAGGACAGGTAATAGGTTATGTGGGAAACACGGGAAAAAGCACAGGACCTCATTGCCATTACGAAGTGCACAGAAATGGTGATCCCGTTGACCCTATTTATTATTTTTATAATGACCTTACTCCCGAACAGTACGACCGCCTGCTAAAACTTGCAGCATCTGCAAATCAGAGTTTGGATTAACATGGTCTGACCGTCCCGGGGTCTGACCATGTATTCATCCATTCACCCTTTCAACTTTTCAACTTCCCCCCATCTCTTACCTTTGCCCTCTTAAAATGTCATCTATGAATGAAAATTTTGTAAACCGTATAAGCATTGAATTAAATGAAATTGAATCTGCAGGATTATTTAAAAAAGAAAGAGTAATCACAAGCGAGCAGGGCGCAGAAATAATTGCAAACGGCAAAACCGTTTTAAATTTTTGCGCTAATAATTATCTCGGCTTATCTTCTCATCCCAAAGTAATTGAAGCAGCTCACAGCACTATTGATACACATGGCTATGGCATGAGCAGTGTTCGCTTTATCTGCGGCACGCAAGACATTCATAAAGAACTGGAACAAAAGATTGCAGCATTTCTCGGCACAGAGGATACCATTTTATATGCCGCCGCCTTCGATGCAAATGGCGGTGTGTTTGAACCTTTATTTGATGAGCAGGATGCAATCATCAGCGATGCACTTAACCATGCATCTATTATTGACGGAGTAAGATTATGCAAAGCGCAACGTTACCGCTATGAGCACAATAATATGGAAGACCTGGAAAACAAATTAATTGATAGCTCACATTTGCGAAGCCGCATCATTGTTACGGATGGCTCATTCAGCATGGATGGAACTATTGCACAGCTTGATGAAATTTGCGAACTCGCAGATAAATATGATGCTGTTGTTATGATTGATGATTGCCATAGCACAGGTTTCCTTGGCAAAACAGGAAGAGGCACTCATGAGTATAGAGGTGTGATGGGAAGAATTGATATTATTACAGGAACACTCGGCAAAGCATTGGGCGGAGCCAGTGGCGGGTTTACCAGCGGAAGAAAAGAAATAATTGAAATGCTAAGACAGCGCAGCAGACCTTATCTTTTTTCAAATACTCTGGCGCCTGCAATTGCAGGCGCTTCCATTGAAGTATTGAATATGCTGAGTGAAACTACAGCGTTGCGTGATAAGCTGGAATACAATACAAAATATTTCAGAACAAAAATGACCGATGCAGGTTTTGATATAAAGCCCGGAGAACATCCCATTGTTCCTATTATGTTGTACGATGCTGTGGTTGCACAAAACTTTGCATCAAAGCTTTTGGATGAAGGCATTTATGTCATCGGATTTTTTTATCCTGTTGTACCAAAAGATAAGGCAAGAATAAGAGTGCAATTGAGCGCTGCGCATAAACAACATCACTTAGATGCAGCCATAGCAGCATTTACAAAGGTGGGTAAAGAATTAGGAGTGCTCAGGTCAACTGCTTAATAAGGATAATTTAGTTGCTCTTAAAATTCTGCTGCAGGAAAGCACTATGCAGCAAAAGCGGACCGATTAAATTTATTTATTTCTGATTATAGGGGTATTGAAAACCCTGCGAAATTCATTTGTGAGTTTGCTGCCAACACTGACTTTGAAAATTTTATGCAGCACGAGGAAAGAAACAATTTTTGCATTTGAAAGAACAATCAATAAAAATCAGCTTTAATAATAAAGGAAAAGAAGATGACGGGAAAACGCCGCAGGCAACATAAGTAAGCGTGTTTCAAAAAAAAAGACCATTCCAATTAAAGAGCGGCCTTTTTTGTTCACTGCGATTAATAAGATAATCTTATGGCGCCACCAATCTGAATCCATTACCATGAATATTTACAATCTCGATATTCTCATCCTCTCTTAAATATTTGCGAAGCTTGGCAATATAAACATCCATGCTTCGGCCATTAAAATAAGTATCGCTGCCCCATATTTTTTTCAAAGCTCTTTCACGGGTAAGCAAATCATTCTTATGCTCGGCAAGCATTTTCAGTAACTCACTCTCTTTGGGCGAAAGCGTTTGTTTTTTATCATCATGGCTTAATTCGCGAAGCCTGGGATTAAAGTGATATTTACCCATATCGAATTGCATATTCTCACTTTCCCTATTCAGTTCTTCATTGCGTTTAAGTATCGCTTTTATTTTCATCAGCAATACTTCACTGTCGAATGGCTTGGTAATATAATCATCGGCGCCCAGCTTATAACCCTGTATTATATCTTCCTTCATTGTTTTGGCGCTGAGAAAAAATAATGGAATATCGGGGTCAATATCCCGAATTTCTTCTGCAAGTGTAAACCCGTCCATATTCGGCATCATTACATCGAGCAGGCATATACTGTACTTTTCCCGCTGAAAAGCTGCAAGTCCGAGACGCCCGTCACGTTCAAGTGTAACATCATAATCATTCAGTTCAAGATAGTTCTTTAAAACCATCCCAAGGTTCTGGTCATCTTCACATAAGAGAACTTTGTATTTACTTCCTTCCATAATAAAAATTTTTGTTTTGAAAAATAAAAGTAATCATTTCTTTAACTAAAATACGATACGATTTTTATTAAAGGTAATAACGCTTGCTTACACAGATTGTACAACATAAGAACGGTTTAACGGATGTTTATATTTTTGTACCCTTAAAAACAATATGCTGTTGACCACCTGAAAGTACAGCAAGGCAGGTAAGAGATTTGGCCTGGCTATGTCATAGCAATACTTATAGATGATGAACTTGCGGAAAAAAAAGAAGATAAAATATATTTCTCTGAAACCAGTGGGTGAGACTTGCGAATTTTTTTTAAGCGGTGCAACAGAAATAATTTATCAAGGTGAAAAATATTTTATTTTACCGCAAGCCACAATATGAATGTGGAAAGAGAAGACGATATAATTTTTTAAGCGCAGATATGCTTGGTAACTTTCATTTTGTAATTGGTACAAATATTGCCTCTCAATCATAAAATCATTCTGTTATGAAGGGCAAATTCCTGGCAATTTTATCGGTCTGCATTATTACTGCAATTGCATGTACCCGTAATGCCATCACTGGCAGGCAACAATTAAATTTAGTTTCAGAACAAGAAGTTCAAAAAATGGCAAAAACGCAATACCGACAATTCCTTGCGCAAAGCCAGGTAGTAAACAGTTCAACAAGTAAAGATGCGGAAATGGTAAGGCGTGTGAGCTCAAGAATTGCTGCGGCTATTACTCAATATTATACTGATAAAGGAATTGCGGGTCAGGTATCCGGATATAAATGGGAGTTTAATCTGGTGGATAGCAAAGAAATAAATGCATGGTGTATGCCTGGTGGAAAAGTGGTTGTTTATACAGGACTTTTACCCGTAACACAAAATGAAGCTGCATTGGCCATTGTTTTAGGACATGAAATAACACATGCTGTAGCAGGTCATGGTCGAGAAAGAATGAGTCAGGGGTTATTAGCACAAGGCATACAGGTTGCGGGAAATGTTGCCTTAGGAAGCAACCCGAAGGCTGTAAATACTTTTAATAGTGTATATGGGCCGGCTGCAACTGTGGGATATATTTTACCCAATTCAAGATTACAGGAAACGGAAGCAGATCATTATGGGTTAATCTTCGCAGCAATGGCTGGTTATAATCCGGAAGAGGCTATTCCTTTCTGGACAAGGATGGCAAATCTTGGAGGTTCTAAGCCGCCGGTTTTCTTAAGCGACCATCCGGCTGATGCAGACCGCATTCAAAAATTAAAAGAATTAATGCCTGAAGCCTTAACTTATTACAAGCCAATAACCCCCCAATAATTTTTTAGTTTTATAAAAAACAAGAACGTATAAAAAAGAATCGTTTCTTTTTTATATGCCGTCAATCCCTTACTTTTGCATTCCATTATTTCTAACCTCAATTATAAAGGAATGTCTCCACAAAATTTGTTTGAAAAGTTAGAATTAAAAGATGAGAAAAACCTGCTTATTCAGGGGCTTCCATCTTCCATAGAAAAGCAATTTGCAAAGCTTTCTTATTCTAAAAGCGTTACTCCATTATTAAAAGCAAGAAGAATTGATTTTGCCATGGTATTTGCGGTTAATCATAACCAGCTATGCAATATTCTTAGTGAGGTTTTTCCTGCGCTTAGGCCTGAAAGTAAATTGTGGATAGCGTTTCCTAAAACCGCCAGTAAAATTGTAAGTGACCTTAACAGGGAGTGCAGTTGGCAGGTTTTAAGCGATAATGATTTTGAATCCATAAACCAGATAACACTTGACCATGTATGGACTGCAATGCTTTTTAAAAAAACAGCGTCTGTGCCTCCGATTTTAAGGTCAGGAAAAAAATCTGCGGCTCTTGCTGAAATGGAATAATAGTTTTGATAATTCAGATATTTTTTTTAAATGCTTTCACTTTTTATTTTGTGAAAGCATTTTTATTTATATCCTTTTTATTGCCGTTATTGATAAATATTGAAACCATTAAATCTTCCTTTATTATCTTAGTGCGATATGAGTAAGAAACTTTTTTTGCTGGATGCCCTCGCTCTTATTTACAGGGCTTATTATGCTCTGATTCGTAATCCGCGTATTACATCGAAAGGGCGTAATACCAATGCCCAGTTTGGTTTTACCAATACTTTGTTTGACCTGATAAACAAGGAAAAGCCAACACATCTTGCAGTGTGCTTCGATACATTTGCGCCCACTGAAAGGCATACAGATTTTACAGATTACAAAGCCAACAGGCAAGAAACTCCTGAAGACCTTCTTTCTTCTTTACCAGACATAAAAAAAATAATCAAAAGCTTTAATATTCCGGTTGTTGAAATTGATGGCTATGAAGCGGATGATGTTATCGGCACACTGGCATGGCAGGCCGCAGACCAAAAATTTGAAGTGTACATGGTTACACCCGATAAAGATTACGGGCAGTTGCTTATTCACGATTGCGTTTACATTTACAAGCCCGGTTACCAGGGCGGCGATTCTGAAATTCTCGATGCAAAAAAAATCTGTGATAAATGGGACATCAAAAATGTATCGCAGGTGATTGATATGCTCGGATTAATGGGCGATGCTGTTGATAATATTCCCGGCATAAAAGGCATTGGTGAAAAAACAGCTTGTAAACTTTTGAAAGAATATGGCTCTCTTGAAAATATCATTGCAAATGCCGATAATATAAAAGGTTCTTTAGGTGAAAAGATAAGAAGTGGAAAGGAAGATGCTATTCTGAGTAAAAAGCTGGCAACAATTATTACAACGACTCCCGTTAAATTTAATGAAGAAGATTTTCGCTTAAAGGAATGGAACAAGTCTGAATTGATTGAAGTATTTGCAGAGCTTGAATTCAAAACACTTGGAAAAAGAATTTTGGGAGAAGAGTTCAACGTGTTTGCTACAGTTGCCCAAGCCGTACAAACAGATTTGTTTGGAAATGCAGTTAAAGGCAAAACAATAAAGGTAACTGCCGATATAAATGCCGAACCTTTACAACCTTCAACTGATGAAAATGCCGGCTTTCAGGCTGATAAAAATATTCATAACACATCACACAATTATATTTTAGTTGATACGGATGAAAAGCTTCAGCAAATGCTGAATGAATTATTGCCACAACAGGAAATTTCATTCGATACAGAAACCACAGGCACTGACCCCAACCAGGCAGAACTTGTAGGCATTAGTTTCTCTTATAAGGCAGGTGAAGGATATTATATTCCATGTATAAATGCTGATAGAACTAAACAAATTCTTAATCAGCTAAGTCAGCTATTTAATGATTCAACCAAAACATGGGTAGGTCAAAATATTAAGTACGACCTTATTGTAATGAAATGGAATGGTGTTGAACTAAAAGGAAATTTATTCGATACCATGCTTGCTCATTATTTAATTGAACCGGAAGGCAGAAGAGGTATGGATTTGCTGAGCGCTCAATTCTTAAATTATGAACCGATACATATTGAAGAATTGATTGGAAAGAAAGGAAAGAATCAGGGCAACATGAAAAATGTAGAATTGGAAAAGATAAAAGAATATGCCGTTGAAGATGCCGATATTACATTTCAGCTTAAACAAAAATTTGTTCCGCTGCTGAAGCAAAAAGAAGTGGAAAATGTTTTTAAGGAAGTGGAAAACCCTCTGACGAGAGTGTTGATGGAGATGGAATTTGAGGGTGTGAAAATAGATGTTGATTTTCTCAAAGAATATTCTGTTGTGCTTGACCAAGATGCAAGAGCAGCAGAACAAAGAGTGTTTGATTGCTGCGGTTTAAAATTTAATCTCGGCTCACCAAAACAATTGGGGGAAATTCTCTTCGAGCATTTAAAGCTTGACCCCAAAGCAAGAAAAACAAAAACGGGTCAATATGCAACAGGCGAAGAGGTATTGGCCAAACTTGCTAACAATCATCAAGTGGCAAAAGATATTTTAATCTATCGTGAACTTAGCAAACTAAAATCAACTTATGTAGATGCTTTGCCGCTTATGATAAATTCAAAAACAGGAAGAGTGCATACCTGTTACTCCCAGGCAGTTGCCGTAACAGGCAGATTGAGCAGCAACAATCCCAACCTGCAAAATATTCCTATAAGAACAGACAGGGGCAAAGAAATAAGAAAGGCATTTATTCCACGGGACAATGAGCATGTTTTAGTAAGCGCAGATTATTCTCAAATCGAATTACGAATTGTTGCAGCCATTAGCGGAGATACAAATATGTGTGAGGCATTCCGCAAGAATAAAGACATTCATACCGCTACTGCTGCAAAGGTTTACAGCATTGCAGAAAATGAAGTAACAAGGGAAATGCGCTACAAAGCAAAGAGCGTAAATTTTGGAATCATATATGGACAGGGAGCTTTTGGACTTTCAGAAAATCTCGGCATCAGCAGAGCAGAAGCAAAAGAAATTATTGATAATTATAAAAAAGAATTTTCAGGCATAACAAAGTACATGGACGAGCAAATAAATTTTGCAAGAGAGCATGGATATGTTATGACACTGAAAGGAAGAAAACGCTGGCTGAAAGATATTAACTCCGCCAACTTCACTGTTCGTAGTTTTGCAGAACGAAATGCCATTAACTCCCCCATACAGGGAACGGCTGCAGACCTCATAAAGCTGGCAATGATAAAAATTCATGAAAACATGCTCTCGCAAAACATCAAATCAAAAATGGTATTGCAGGTGCATGATGAATTGGTATTTGATGTGTATAAAGATGAGCTTGAAATGATAAAACCTTTAATTCTTGAAGGCATGCAAACAGCAATGGAATTACCGAATGATGTTCCTGTTGTTGCAGAAGCAGGCAGCGGTATTAATTGGTTAGAGGCGCATTAATAGCTGTAAGGCAAAAGTTTATACAAGTAATTAAAGTTCCATTATTTCTGCTGCGAATTCTGCCACGCCTGCAGACCTTTTTGCAAATCTTCAGCATTCATTACAGGGCTGAAATTTACTTTAGCATTTAAGCCCATAAAGAATGGCTCAGCAATACCCGGAATTTCAGACGGGTCTTTAAGGTCAAAAACAATAAGGCATGCTCTGCAACCATCAAGGGTAGTGAAATAGCTCGCCTCGGGTTTAATTCTTTCCATAGTTGATTGCATAATTTTTGGCAAGGAGCCATCCATGATAGCTTTGTTTGATGCTTTTACTTCTAAAGTAACGCTTAATAAAGTACGCATAACGAAATTATTTTTTTAGGGAGAACAAGGTATTCTATTTTTTAGATTTTTAAAATAACCTTAAATAAAAATATTCATTCCCCCCAACATTTTATTTCTCCATATCCAAGCTGATACAACTTGGCTTCTTCTTCTGTACATATTCTCTGGAGGAACTTTGCAGGTTAGAACAAAATGAAACAAGTCTCCCTAAAAAAAATTGTTCTAATTTAAAAAAGTACTCGTACCTTACTTTCTGTTTCAGATTAATCTAAAAAGAAAGTGTTCTGAGCCCGTAAGTTCCAAACACTTTTTTCTTTTCTGTTTTATTCTTCCAGCACACTCATATCATCCAGCACATATACGCCGCGTCCATACGTGCCAACTACTAATTTTTTATCACGGGGATGAATAAACATATCATTTACAGAAACAGATGCAGGCATATTTGCATTAAGCGCAATCCAGCTTTTTCCGCCATCAGTGCTCATGTATATTCCCATATCAGTTCCGCAAAATAATTTGTTAGCATCATCCTCATCTTCTATCAATACATTCACAGGGCTTGGCGGTAAATTAGCTGCAATGCTTTTCCATGCAGCCCCATAATTATCGCTGCGATAAATGTAAGGAGTGATGTTATCTTCCCTTCTGTCACTTAAAGTAAGATATACTCTTGCCTCTTCAAACTTTGATGATACAATTGATGACACATGAGCATTATAAATTATACCTTTCGAAATTTCTTTCCAGCTTTGCCCGTCATCTTTCGTGAGCCAAACTCTTCCATCATCGGTGCCTGTGTAAAGCAATCCTTTTTTTAAAGATGATTCTGAAATGCCTGTTATGGCATGATGATAGATGAGATACGGATAATCGCCCATTTTCTTTTTGTCATTATAGCTTAAATCGTTGCTGATGCGTTTCCATGTTTCTCCTCCATTTTCACTTTTAAAAACATATTGCATTCCGTGATAGATAGTGTTGTGATTATATTTTGAAATAATGGTTGCTGCAAGCCATTCACCCCTTAGCTCACTCGTATCATTTTCTTTTTGGGGTTCTATGTGTGTGCTGCGAACGCTGTCAGGCAAATTCATATCGCTGCGCATTAATCTTCCATAATAGCTGCTTGAGTAAATAATGTTTGGTGAATCAGGATGCACACGCACTTGTGTGCCTTCCCCGCCTGCAGCATAGTCCCATGCTTTTACGGTAAGGTCTTGTTTTTGCCCGAATGTATTTGTAACGCTGCCATACATAGTACCCTCATCCTGCACAGCACCATAGACATTGAAGGGTGTTAGCATGTCGTAAGTAACGGTATAAAATTGCGTGGTAGGAATTTTATCATAAAAGTTATCCCATCGGTAGCCGCCATCATAAGTAGTGCAAACGCCGCCATCATCACCAACAATAATGTGAGCAGAATCTTCAGGGTCAATCCACATACCATGATTATCGCCATGAATCCAGTCGCCGGTAGTATCAATAGGTTCAAATTTTTTCCATGTTTTACCCGCATCTGCAGAGTGCACCATTTGCACGCCAAGCGCATAAACAATGCTATCATTTATGGGGTTAATTCTTATTTGCCCAAACACCCATCCATACGTGCCCGAAAATGGTTTTACAAAATCGTGTATTTGTCCCTGCTCTGTCCATGTTTCGCCGCCGTCATTGCTTCGGTATATATCAGCCCCTATTAAAATTTTTTGAGCAAGTCTTTCATAGCTGTCTTTTTCTCCGGGCTCAGGGTCCCGCTTTTTATTATGGTTGTCAACAAAAGCATATAAAACATCCGGATTATTTTTTGATATTGCCAAACCAACTCTGCCTGTATATTTTGTATCGGGAAAACCTTCTATAATTTTCCAGTGTGCGCCACCATCAGTAGTTTTATAAATATGGTCGCTGTCTTGGGGCACAGGGTCGCTCCATCTTTTACGAATGCGATTCCACATAGAAGCGTATAAAATATTGGGATTTGTGGGATGCATTATTAAATCAATACATCCGCTCCTTTCCTTTTCATACAAAATTTTTTTCCATGTTTTACCGCCATTAATTGTTAGATATACACCACGCTCTTTATTGTAGCTCCATTCATTGCCGCTTGCAGCAACGTACACCACATCAGGGTTTTGAGGATACACAATAATTCTTGCAATAGTGCCGGTGTTTTCAAGACCAATCTGTTTCCATGTTTTGCCTTTATCAGTTGACTTGTAGATTCCCATGCCCGGCAGAGATGCACGAAAAATGTTTGATTCACCGGTGCCCGCATAAATAATATTTGTATCAGAAGGAGCAATTGCAATACTGCCAACAGATTGTGTGCCCTGCGTATCGAATAAAGATTGCCAGGTTGTGCCTGCATCTTCTGTTTTCCAAATTCCTCCTGTTGCAAAGGCGGCAATAATAAAATTTTTATTTCCTGCAATGCCGCAAACATCTGTGCAGCGGCCGCTGCGCGTATCAGGACCAATTAAACGCCATTGTAAATTTTTATAAGGTGATGAATCTAATAAGGCAATTTGTTTTTGAAAAGCTGTCCTTCGTTGTACACCGGTTGATGCACGATGGTTAGTGAATCTTTGAGCTTTAATAGTTCCCGATAATAAAATAAAAATGAGATAAAAAAAGGTTGCCTTAAAAAATCCCGCTTTCATACTCGTAGATTTATGTGAGTAATTTTTATTTACTTGCATCTATAAAGATAATTGCTATTAAAGTACGCTATTATAAAAATTAAACCATGTATTCAACCATTACCACGCAACTGGAAAATAATATTTTTCTTATCACGATTAACAGACCTGATAAGCTGAATGCACTAAACAAAACAGTGATTGAGGAACTTAGCAGTGCTGTCAATGAAGTTTATAACAACAGTGAAATTAAATCTGCAATCATTACCGGCGCAGGTGAAAGAAGTTTTGTTGCAGGCGCAGATATAAGTGAGTTTTTAAAATTGAATTCTTCAGAAGGAGAAGGGGTTGCAAGATATGGTCAGAAAATGGTGTTTGATAAAATTGAAAATTCTCCCAAACCAATTGTTGCAGCAGTAAATGGCTTTGCATTAGGCGGTGGATTTGAACTTGCATTAGCTTGCCATTTTATTATTGCAAGTGATAATGCAAAGTTGGGCCAGCCTGAAGTTAATCTTGGATTAATTCCCGGATATGGAGGCACACAGCGTTTGGTGCAGGTTGCAGGCAAAGGCAGAGCCATGCAATTATTAATGACGGGTGAAATGATGAGCGCTGCTGATGCTCAGCAATATGGAATTGTAAACAAAGTGGTGAAGCAAAATGAACTATTAGATAAAGTAAAGGAGATATTGCCGGTGATACATGCAAAAGCGCCGTTAGCAATAAGTAAAGTAATAGAGTGTGTAAACAATTTTGACCACACACAACAAGGTTATGATTTCGAAATAAAAAAATTTGGTGAATGCTTTTCAACAGAAGACATGAAAGAAGGTGTAAGTGCATTTATGGAAAAGCGGAAACCGAATTTTAAAGGAAAATAATTTTATAGTTAGCATATTGAATTTTATTAGTCACTTACTGGGCAATTAATTCAATCCATTTAATCAAGAAAGAGAAGCAATTTTCTGAGTACGATTAAATAACTTTCACCTTATTGAAACACTGTACTTATTCTTATCAATGCATCTAAGGCTATTTGATTCTTAATAATCGCTGGTCAATTGCAACTTTTCTTGAAAATAAAACCTTTGCCAATTTAAAATCAGCATGATTTGGATTTAAGAGATAATTGCTTTCTTCAAATAGTATAGCTGATGGCAACTTTAAAGCAAGATATTGATTATTCTTTACAAAAGAATCTCCGATAAGCTTGATAGAATCGGGCGAAAGATTTGCAAACCAGTCATCGGGTAATTGTGTTATTGATAGCTCACTAATTTTATCTTCCGGTATTGCAAGGCATATCATACAATAACTCTCTATTGGGATAGTTGAAATATGCACCACAGTTTCCAATAAAGCAAGAGCGGAATTGGCGGCGGTATATAAAATATGTGTTCCTTTATTATGCCATCTTCCGGCATACCTGGCAGCGCCTGTACCAGAAAGGTCATTAATAAATTTGCAGTTGCTGATCCTATAAACATTCATCAGGCAAAAATTCCTTGTTCTATACGGCCCAGTTCATTCATTAGCATATCTATTCCTAAAGAAGTATCTAAAAATTCTTTTGGTTTTTTACTGCCTAATGCTATTATGATGGTACTCATCCATTCTTTAAAAGCATCTAAATTTCCAAATACTTCTTCGCCGCGGCTATACAGCTTTGCCAGTTCAATTATTCTCTCACTTTGTTCAGGATTTAATTTTTGCTTTGCTGTGTAGCGGCGCAGTGTTCTGTCAGATGTTCTTATAATATTTGCAATTTCGCCGGTAGTAATGCCGGCAATATCAATTAAGTTATCTAATGCTTTTTTTGGCACCCCTTCGCGAATACAATCAATAAAATCATTTACATTTTTCACCTCATCAAAAGGTTTTACAGTTTCCATTCCAAGTAAAGTAATAGAGCGCTCTATATAGTTATTCGGTAATGAAGCGGAGCCACCACCTCTATATACATTCCACTGAGAATTTTTTGGAGAAGTATAATAGACTGCTTCGGGCTCTTTCAGTTCTAAATTATCAGAATCTGATTTTTCTTTCGATGTTTTTCTTTTATATGCCATATCATTGAAATTTGACCTAAAAATACGGACAACTGTCAAAACAACCAAAAATATTTTTTAAAAATTTTTCATACCTGGAACACTCCTGTTTTAAATTCTTTTATCTCTGCATTATTATTTGCTGCAGCAATGCCCTCTGAAATTAGCATTCTTGTATCTTCAGGATCAATAATATCATCAACCCATAAACGGGCGGCAGCATAGTAAGGCGTAGTTTGTTTTTCGTATCGCGACTTTATTTTATCGAGCAGTTCTTTTTGCTCTGCATCGCTTACGGTTTTTCCCGCAACCTGTATCTGCACCAAAGTTTTTGCGGCCTGCTCTCCGCCCATTACAGCAATTTTTGCTGATGGCCATGCATAAATAAATCGGGGATCATAAGCCTTGCCGCACATAGCATAATTACCGGCTCCGTAACTGTTTCCGGTGATGATGGTGATTTTTGGAACAACAGAATTGGCAACAGCATTTACCAGTTTTGCGCCATCTTTAATAATTCCCGCATGTTCACTTCTGGTGCCTACCATAAAGCCGGTAACATCCTGCAAAAAAGCAAGAGGAATTTTCTTTTGATTACAGTTAAGAATAAACCGGGCAGCTTTATCAGCACTGTCATTATAAATTACACCTCCTATTTGCATCTCGCCTTTTTTGGTTTTTGAAATTAATCTTTGATTTGCTACAATACCCACTGCCCAGCCATCAATTCTTGCATAACCACACACAATAGTTTTACCATAATCCTGTTTGAATTGTTCAAAAGAGTTTGCATCAACAATACATTCAATTATTTCTGCAACGTCATAAGGCTTGATATTACCAACGCTCATAATGCTGTATAAGTCGGCAGCATATTTTGCGGGAGGTACAGAAGACATTCTATTAAAAACCCCATTCTTGTTTTTACCGAGCTTGCTTATAATTTTTCTTATCTCATCCAGGCATTCTTCCTCTGTTTTAAATTTATAATCTGCTATGCCGCTAATTTCAGTATGTGTTACAGCACCGCCAAGTGTTTCCACATCTGCATCTTCACCAATAGCGGCCTTAACCAAATAAGGGCCTGCTAAAAAAATACTGCCATTACCTTCAACCATTAAAGTTTCATCGCTCATGATGGGTAAATAAGCACCGCCTGCTACACAAGCTCCCATAACTGCTGCAATTTGCGTAATGCCCATAGCGCTCATCTTTGCATTGTTGCGAAAGATGCGGCCAAAATGTTCTTTATCAGGAAATATTTCATCCTGCATAGGCAGAAATACACCGGCGCTGTCTACAAGATAAATTACAGGAAGATGATTCTCCATTGCAATTTCCTGCATGCGAAGATTTTTTTTACCTGTTATAGGAAACCACGCACCAGCCTTTACAGTTTGATCATTAGCAATAATAACACACTGACGGTTGCTTACATAACCTATGCCTGCAACAGTACCGCCCGCAGGGCATCCTCCCTCTTCTTCATACATCTCATAACCAGCAAATGAGCCTAATTCAATAAAAGATTTTTCTTTATCGCACAAATACTCGATTCTTTCCCTTGCAGTAAGCTTGTTTTTTTTATGTTGCTTTTCAATTGCTTTCTTTCCGCCGCCCAATTTTATCTTTTCAAATCTTTGTCTTCTTTCACTAAGCAGCAACTTCATCCAATCTTCATTTTTATTCTTTTCAATGTCCATAGTAAATCGTTATTAAAACAAATATAAGTAATACAATACTTAATAAAATTTAGTTCAAATTAAAATAGTATAGGATGAAATGGAAGTTTGTAGTTTGAATGCAAAACGCTGAGTGTATTTAGTAATTAATCATGAAAAAAGCTGCTTAATGAATAAACAGCTTTTATAATATTATTGACTTCCCGAAACAGATGTTTCGTAATTTCTTTTTTATTCTGAAACAGAATCCTTCATTTTTTTATTGGCAGATGAGTCCCTAATGGCAACTGAATTATTTTTCACTTCATGCATTGTATCGGTTGTTATTTCATTTGTTGAATTGGATGAATTCACAATCGTTGTATCAGGAATTAAGGATGGAGCATCATTACTTGTATCCTTACTTTTACATGCATTCAAAACAAAAACAGTAACTGTAAATAAGAAAATAATCAATGCTTTTTTCATACCTGTTTTTTTATCTGTTCTCACAAACATATTTCAGAATTTTTATAAAAACAAAATAGAAAATGTGATGCTTTTGAAGGTACAACAGTGTTTTCTCAATCAATTCTTAAAAATGCAAACCTATTTTCCATTTTCATTAGTTTAGATTAGGTTTGCCTCTCTTAAAAAATCAGCACAGATATGAACTTTAAACGCATCAATAACATTACCGGCTGGGTAGTGTGCTTAATAGCATGTACTGTTTATATTATGACAGCAGAAGCTGGCGGCAGCCTGTGGGATTGCGGTGAATTTGTTAGCAGTTGTTTTAAAGTGCAGGTGCCGCATCCGCCGGGGGCTCCTCTCTTTGTGCTTCTTGGCCGTGTGTTTATTGTATTATTCGGAGGGCAGGCAAATATTGCAGCAAAAGCAGTAAATGTAATGAGTGCTTTGGCAAGCGGGTTTACCATTCTGTTCCTGTTTTGGACAATCACACATTTTGCACGAAGAATTGTTCAAAATAATGGCAACCCAGTTTTTACCAATACACAATTAATAAGCATAATGGGTGCCGGTATAGTTGGTGCATTAGCATACACATTTAGTGATTCATTTTGGTTTAGTGCAGTAGAGGGAGAAGTATATGCCATGAGTTCATTCTTTACAGCCATTGTGTTTTGGGCAATTTTGAAATGGGAACATGCAGCCGATGAACCCGGTGCTGACAGATGGATTGTCTTCATCTTTTTTATGATGGGGCTTTCAGTGGGTGTTCACTTGTTAATACTTCTTACTATTCCTGCGATTGTAATGGTATATTATTTCCGCAAACGACATTTATTCAATTATGCAGTTCTGAGAAAATATTTTATTCGCATAGTTATTATGGGGGGAATACTGGCTTTTATTGGTGCATTAATTATGGCTAATGGTGAAGTAAGTGTAGAAAGAAATATTTCAATGGATGCTACGGTTGCAGGCCTCATGTTTCTGGGAACAATCGCAGCAATGGGTTTATTATATCTTATTGAGCGATATAATAAAGCAAAAAAAGATTATTACGGAGGCATGTACATTTTCTTTTTAATAGGCTGCATTCTCGTAGGCATTGCCCAGGTAGGTGTAATACAATATTCAATAAAAGCAGCAGGCTATTTTGATATCTTCTTTGTTAACTCACTTAATCTTCCCTTCTTTTCAGGCTTCACCGTATTTTTTATTTTAGTAGCCCTAGGAATATGGTATGGGCTGCGTTTTGCGGCAAAAAGAAATTGGCCATATCTGCGTCTTGGGCTTTGGTGCCTTACTTTTATGCTTATCGGTTATAGCTCTTATATAACAACCTTAATAAGAAGCAATGCAGACCCTTCAATTGACATGTACAATGTTGATAATCCTATGAGCCTTGTTGGTTATCTGGGCAGAGATCAATATGGTGATTTTCCTATTTTATACGGACAAAAATTTTCTGCACAGCCTATAGATAATAAGGAAACATACACCTATCAAAAAAGCACTAAGAACTACATAAAAACAGTAAGAAGCTACAAATACATTTACGCTCGTGAGGATAAAATGGTTTTCCCCCGCATGTGGGATGCAAGCACTGATCAGGGACATGCAGATTACTATGCTTATTTTATGGGAATTGGCAAAACGAATAATGGTACTTATGAAAGAGACCCCACGTTTACTGATAACATAAGCTTTTTCTTTTCGTACCAAACATACTTCATGTATATACGGTATTTCCTTTGGAACTTTAGCGGCAAGCAAAACGATCTGCAGGGATTATTTGCCGGTAATGTTCGTGATGGTAACTGGATAACCGGTATCAATTTTATCGATAATGCACTATATGGAGACCAAAGCCTGATGCCCGATAGTTTAAAGAACAACAAAGCGCATAATACTTTATTTATGCTGCCATTGATGTTGGGGTTAGTTGGAATGTTTTATCATTTTAGAAAAAAAGGAAGCGATGCATTTGTAAACATGCTGTTGTTTTTCTTTACCGGTATGGCTGTAGTTATTTATCTTAACCAGCCTGGCTATCAGCCGCGTGAAAGAGATTATGCTTATGTAGGTTCTTTCTATGCTTTCGCTGTGTGGATAGGGCTCGCAGTACTTTATTTTATCGAGCTTGCAACCAACTGGAATAAAAAATTTCTTCAATCCATATTAATTCCCGGCGGTATTATTGCATTTTTTGTATTGCTGATAGGCGTTATTAAAGCACATGCAGGCATTGCACCCGCATTAGGCTTCGCAGCCATATTTGCAGTCCTTGCTGCCGGTGTTCCTTATATTTTAAAAACGCTGAACAATAAAAATTTTATTACCTATTCTGCATTTGCACTTTCACTCACTATTCCCATTTTAATGGGTGCACAGGAGTGGGACGATCATGACAGAAGCAAAAAGCAATTAGCCCGAGACCTTGCAAAAGATTATTTAGAAAGCTGTGCGGCAAATGCAATTCTTTTCAGCTTTGGCGATAATGATACTTATCCATTATGGTATGCGCAGGAAGTAGAGGGCATTCGCCCAGATATTCGTGTTATAAATACCAGCCTGCTTGGCACAGATTGGTATATAAATGAACTAAGATATAAAGTGAACAAAAGCGACTCTATTGATGTTGTAATGACAAAAGACCAGTTAGAAGGTAATAAAAGGGATGTGATTTTTTATAATGCCCGTCCAGAATTTCCTGATAACCGGTATTATGACCTGTATGATATGATGAAAAATTATGTAGGCGCCGATGTTTCTCTCGTTGATGCAGGTAACGGCAATCAGTATAACACTTTCCCGGGACATAAAGTATCAGTTCCGGTTGATGCAAATTTTGTAAAAAGCAATGGAACGGTAAATGCCACCGATAGTGTTTTAACTGAAATGCGTTTTGTAATTAGCAAGAATCAAATTATGAAAAATGACCTTGCTATTTTAAATGTAATTGCCGGTAATAAATGGAGAAGACCTATTTATTTTACGATGCCTTATGGTGAACTTGGCTTTGGAAATTATTTACGTCGCGATGGACTTACATACAGATTAGCTCCTGTTGAAAACTCACAGGTAAATACTGACTGGATGCTGAATACGGTAATGAATAAATTTGCTTATGGCAATGCAAATATTCCCGGTGTTTATTTTGATGAAGAAAACCGCAGGCATTTAACTACCATAAGAGAAGCTGATACAGACCTTGCCCTTGACCTCGAATATAAAAACAGGAAAGATGATGCAAAAAATGTTTTGGAGCGCTCAGATAAAATGATGCTCCAGAAAAACTTTCCTTATGGTATGGCTTCACGCGGCAATGTGCATAACAAATTATCTATGGCTTTTCTTCAGGCTTGCTACCGGGCAGATGACAAACCTTTAGCTGAGAAAGTTTCGAAATCGGTAAGAACAGATCTGCGGCAACAAATGAATTATTATAATTCACTTACTGATATCAAAGCAGAAAGTATGAATTATGAAAAAGAAATTGCTCAGCAACTGTTAGGCGACCTTGATAATATTGATAAAATGTTCAAAAGCAAAATATCTTCAGCACTTGAAAACGGAAATATATTAAACAGCGATTCCATAAACAACGGTATATCAGACACTCCAAAATAATTCTTTCATACTATTTTTTATGAAGCTCCCAATCAATATTGTTGATGCATTTAGCGATAAACTTTTCTGTGGTAACCCGGCTGCAGTTTGTCCGCTCAATGAATGGTTAAGCGATGACATTATGCAAAACCTTGCGTTTGAAAATAATTTATCAGAAACCGCTTTTTTTGTAAAGGAAGAAGATAATTTTCGACTCCGATGGTTTACGCCTGCAACCGAAGTAAAGCTTTGCGGGCATGCAACGCTTGCTGCTTCGCATATTTTATTTACTGAATTAAATTATTCAGAAAAAGAAATTGGTTTTAATTCTTTAAGCGGCTTATTAAAAGTAATACGCACTGATGATAATAAAATACAATTAGATTTTCCTTCAAACCCGCCTGAACAAATTACAGACATTCCTGTAGGTCTTTTTCAGGGTTTAGGCGTTAACGAGTCTCCCGTTTATAAAACTTCATTTGATTATATGGTTGTGCTGCCATCTCAAAAGCATGTTGAAGTTTTGCAACCTGATTTTAAAATATTGGGAATGATAAAGGCAAGAGGCGTTATTGCAACGGCACAGGCAGAAGATGCAGATTTTGTATCGAGATGTTTTTATCCGCAAAGCGGAATTAATGAAGATCCCGTTACCGGTTCAGCACATACCATCACGGTTCCTTACTGGTCTGTCAAATTAAATAAAACCAAATTGAAAGCAATTCAATTATCTAAACGCCGCGGTTATTTAGAATGCGAATTAAAGGGCGACAGAGTTTTAATGACCGGAAATGCAATTACCTATTCTAAAGGTGAATATTACTTGCCTTAATCAGGGTTGTAAATAAAAATAATTCCGTCACTCAACATGAACTCCCGTGAATTAATTATATATACTGATGGAGCGGCCCGCGGCAATCCCGGGAAAGGCGGATATGGGGTGGTAATGTTATATGGAAATAACCGGAAAGAAATATCTGCAGGTTATCGCTTAACTACGAATAACCGTATGGAATTAATGGCGGTTATTACAGCCCTTGAAGCGCTTAAAAAAAAAGATATTCCCATCACAATTTATACGGATAGCGAATATGTGATGAACAGCATTGAAAAAAAATGGCTTAATAAATGGCTCCTTACCAATTTTAGCGGCGGAAAGAAAAATAAAGACCTTTGGCTGGGTTACTATCATCTTGCTAAAGAGTTACCTATAAAATTAAAATGGGTGAAGGGTCATGCCGATAACATATTCAATATTCGCTGCGATGAATTAGCAACTGCCGCAGCAGATGGAGCGAATCTTTTAATTGATGAAGGCTATGAACAAAATATAAACAAGCTTCCTCTTTAGATCAAATTAAGATTCTGATTAATTTTTAATAGGTATCTCAACTAATAATTTTCCTCTCATCATCCAGTGATATAACCCGATGAATGCTGGCAAAAAAATCGCTGTTGAAATTAAGCTGTTGCGATAAAAAGGAAGCCCTGCACTATAGCATTGCATAAGCCCTGCAAAGTTGCGGCTGTAACCCAAACCACCATTGGTTGCCCAAACTATATAATTTGAAATTAGAAAAAATAATACAGGAGCAATGATTACACTTAATACTATTCCGGGAGTTTTTAAATTGCGCAATAACATACCAATACCTGTAATCAACAAAAGCAATGCATAGTTATATAACTGGTCTGTATAAAAACCCGCAAAAGGAAACCAGTTTGCAAAATAAAGCATCTGTATTATTGCATCGCTTATAAACAAAGTTGCAAGCGTTAATAAAAAAGCCAGCGACTTATCTTTTATCATCAACCCGGAGAAAGCAGCAACAGCAATTATACTTGTAAAGCCGCTTAAATTTATTTGCGGTGCACAAATTATTTTAATAACTGTGGATATTGAAATTAATATCAGGCAAAAAACAATGAATCTTTTATTTAATTTCATTTTAATTACTTTCATACAAAAATAATACTTATCACACCAAAACAGATTCTTGTTTCATAAAAAATATTGATGTAATAAAATCGTATGGACTGGAACAGAACAACCGGAAATAAAGGGGAAGAAATGGCTGCGGTTTATCTTGTGAAACAGGGGTATACAATAATTGAACGCAACTGGCGCTTTAAATATTGGGAAGTTGATTTAATTGCATCGAAAGATAACCGTCTTCATTTTTTTGAAATAAAAACACGCACCTCAGATAAATTCGGTAAGCCCGAAGAAAGCATCAGCTTTAAAAAAATGGAAAATTTAAAAAATGCAGCAGAAGAATATCAATACCTGCATCCTGAATGGCAATACCTGCAATTTGATGTGCTTGCAATTACCATTATGTACAATAAACCTGTAGAATATTTTTTAATTGAGGATGTATATTTTTGAGCTATCAGGTATCAGGCATCAGCTATCAGGAAAAAAACTACACTGCAACTGCTTGGACGTTTGCATTTTGAATAGCAATATTTCTTATTGTAAGGGCTGCTACATCTTTAAAGGCCTTTTTACTTATTTCATCATCACCCAGCATTGCAGGAATACCAATATCGCCGCCTTCACGAATACTTTGTATTAGAGGAATTTCACCGAGATAGGGAATTTCATATTCCTCTGCAAGCCGCTTGCCGCCTTCTTTTCCGAAGATGTAATACTTGTTATCCGGCAATCCCTCTGGAGTGAAATAAGCCATATTTTCTACAAGCCCGGTAATGGAAACATTTATCTGTGCCTGTGCAAACATAGCGATGCCTTTTTTTGCATCGGCAAGTGCAACATCTTGCGGGGTAGTAACAATTACAACACCTGTTACAGGAACTGTTTGCATCAACGTCAAATGAATATCGCCTGTGCCGGGTGGCATATCTATTACAAGATAATCCAGTTCGCCCCAGTCAACATCTGTTACAAATTGCCTGATGGCACTGCTTGCCATCGGTCCCCGCCAAACGACTGCATTTTTTTCATCAACCAATAAACCAATGCTCATCAGCTTTATACCAAAACGCTCTAAAGGAACAATCATTCCTTTGCCCCGCCCGCCCGGGTCGTCCGGGCGGGCATTCACTTCACGCATCATAGGTCTTTCACCACGAACGCCAAACATAATAGGCACACTTGGGCCATAAATATCAGCATCCATTAAACCTGTTTTAGCGCCATCCTGCGAAAAAGCCAATGCAAGATTTGCAGCCACTGTGCTTTTGCCAACACCGCCTTTGCCGCTTACAACAGCAATAATATTCTTGACTGCAGGCAACATCACTTTTGAATCTTTGCGATGAGTAGTTGTGTTTGATATGAAATGAACTTGCACCGCAGCATCTTTATTTATATGTTGCTGCACTGCGTTTATGCAATCTGTTTGAATCCTGTCTTTTAAAGGACATGCGGGTGTTGTGAGAATCACAGTGAAAGAAATTTCGTTATTATTTATTGTAATATCCTTCACCATGTTAAGCGTTACAATATCTTTTCCAAGATCTGGTTCCTGTACATTTTTCAGCGCATCAAGAACATCATTTTCTGTCATCATCAATATTTTTGTTAAAAGATAATTTATAGAGCAAAGGTAACCGTCAATAAGGTTTATTTTGTTTCTGAGTTTACGTTATAGCAAGGTTATTATTTTTTAAAATGAGTTGACATCGCATGAATAAATATCTACGATATGGATTTTTGATAGCGGGAATCATTTTATCAAACCTTTGCATGGCGCAGAATACCGGCAAATCAAAAGATTCTGTGATACAGCTTTATGGTGTAGTAATGACGGCGGACAGTTTGCGTGGACTGGATGCCGCCAGTATAATTGTAGAAGGAACTGGCCGCGGAACAATAGCGAACGAACAGGGCGTATTTTCTATCGTGGTATTAAAAGGAGACAAAATCCGGTTTTCAAGCATCGGCTTTAAAGATAAAGTAATTTTTATACCAGCTACTCTGCAGGGAAATCAATATAGTGTAATTCAATTAATGGTGAATGATACGGCCTATCTTCCGGCAACTATAATAAGGCAAAGAGCAAGCCGTTCCCAGTTTGAAAGAGATTTTATTAATACAGATGTTCCTGCAGATGAATTGGAAATTGCCCGCCAAAATACCGATGAAGCAAAACGAAGAGTTCTGCTTGCTTCCCTGCCCGCAGATGCAGGCGAAGCAGTAAATACAAGCCTTCGCCAGCAGGCTCAAAAATATTATTATGCAGGTCAGGCTCCTCCGCAAAATATCTTTAATCCCTTTGCATGGGCCGAATTTATTAAAGCATGGAAACGCGGAGACTTTAAGAAGAAAGAGTAGGGAGAAGAAAATAGGTAGTAGGTAGTAGGTAGTAAGTTGTAAGTAGTAAGCAGCAAAAATCCCAACTGTAAACTGAAGACTGTCAACTGCCAACTGAAGACTTTAAACTGTAAACTAATCTGTAATTTTGTTGCATGAAGAAAGATTATACCAGCCAGTCTTTAAGTCCTTTTGAACTTGACTATACAGATGTACTTACAGATAATCAGTATCCATGGCATTTGATAGTTTGGAACGATGAAGTGAATACATTCGCATGGGTTATTGAAACATTGATAGCAGTTTGCAAACACACAAAAGAACAGGCCGAGCAATCAGCTTATATTATTCATTTCAATGGAAAATATGCAGTAAAGAATGGCGACTATGATGAGCTGAAACCTATGTGCGATGCAATTACTGAGCGAGGCATTGGAGCAACGATTGAAGAAATAGTAAGTAAGTAAATAAGTAAGTAAATAGGTAAATAAGTACGTAAATAAGTCAATGAGTCAATAAGTCAATCGGTCATTGAATAAATCTCTAACTGTTTTGCCTCTTCATATTCTCGATAGGAAATTATGGTTCCCTTCTGTAGATGATGTAAATAAAGACGGGCTGCTTGCCATCGGCGGAGATTTAAGTATTGAAAGATTATTGCTTGCCTATAAGAATGGAATTTTTCCCTGGTACGAAGATGATATCCCGTTGTGGTGGTATCCTGACCCGCGATTTATTCTTTTCCCTGAGCATTTAATTGTAAGCAAAAGCATGAAGCAATTATTAAACCGAAATGCTTTTAAATTCACTATTAATAAGGCTTTCGGCGATGTAATACATCATTGCAAAAATGTAAAACGAAACGGGCAAGCCGGAACATGGATAACCGATGAAGTAGAGGAAACCTATATTCAATTGCATCAGTTGGGTTATGCGCATAGCGCCGAAACATGGCTTGATAAAAAACTTGTCGGCGGATTATATGGAATAAGATTAGGAAAAATATTTTTCGGAGAAAGCATGTTTAGTTTAATGAGCAATGCAAGTAAATATGCATTTATAAAATATACAGAGCAGTTGATGAAAGAAGATGTAACGCTTATAGATTGCCAGGTTTATACAGAACATCTTGAAAGCCTCGGTGCACAAATGATACCCGCAAAAGAATTTAAAATATTGCTGAAAAAAAATATTGGAGAAAATACATCACACTACCTGGTCTGACTTCCGCTTTGTGTAACAGGCTGTTTCGGGTCTGATTATTTTAAAATGTAATTAAGCCAGAGATAGTGGAATTAGATTTCAAAAAAATTTCATCCTCTTATAAAAAAAATCCTTTTGTAAATTACACCCATAAAAAACTATGAAAAAAAATTTCAAACCAATAACTTTACAGACCTCTTTCAAAAAATAAAATCAAAACAAAACGCCATGAAACAAAAACTGCTTTTAACTACTCTTGCTTTTATTAGTGTAACTGCATTTGCGCAAAATAGATACTGGAAAGCCATTAGCAATTCCGAAGCATCAAAGTTTACTCACGGAAAAACTTTTTTTAGTGATGCTTTTGTTCCTGCTGCTTACAGTCTTTTCACTTTAGATGAAATAACTTTTAAAAAACTCATTGCAAAAGCGCCAAATGAAAAAAACGCTTTTGCCTCTGCATCAAACTGTATTATTTCAATCCCAATATCAGAAAATAAAACAGAGCGGTTTAGATTGGCAGAAGCGCCGGTAATGGAATCGCAGCTTGCAAAAAAACATCCTGACATTAAATCATACTCAGGGCAAGGGCTTGATGATCCCCATAAATTTATTCGCTGCGATATTACTCCGCTTGGCTTTCATGGAATGATTGTCTCTGCTGATAACAATACCATTTACATTAACCCGGTAAATAAAGAAGCTAATATATACGCTGTATATGCCAGAAATGAGAATGATAAAACAACCGGTACATTTCAATGCGAACTTGCAGCATCATTACCACAATCAGAAAAAATAACTGCAAACAAAACAGCGCCGGAAGGTAATGCAGATGATGGAATGCTAAGGCAATCACGTCTTGCTCTCTGCTGTACCGGTGAATATTCCCGCTTTTTTATGACCGGCAGTGAAATTACAACGCAGGATAGTATAAACACCGTTATGGCTGCAATTACTACAGACCTGGTACGGGCAAACCAGGTTTTTGAAAGAGACTTTGGAATAAGACTTGTGTTTGTTGCTAATGAAGACACGATTATTTTTCTTAATCCTGCAACCGATCCGTTTAATAATTCTAATTTAAACAACGCTTGTCAAAGCACGTGCGATAAACGCATTGGTAACGCAGGTTATGATGTAGGCCATGTATTACATAAAGGAAGCGATAATGGTAATGCAGGTTGTATTGCCTGCGTTTGCAAAACAGGCTCTAAAGGCGGCGGCCAAACAACATATCATGATCCTTCTCTGGTAGATTACCTGGTGATTGATTACTGGACTCATGAGATGGGGCATCAGTTTGGAGCCAATCACACGTTTACTTATTACAGTGAAGGCACTAACGCACAGATTGAGCCCGGCAGCGGTTCTACTATTATGGGTTATGCCGGAATTACGGGCAGCACAGATGTACAACCTCACAGTGATGATTATTTTAATTGTGCAAGCATTGCCCAGGTATCAAACTATTTTAAAACCGTTGCCGGAGGATGCGCTGCAAGCCGCGTTACAGGCAATCATGCACCAAAAGCAAATGGCGGACAAGACAGAATAATCCCTATGCTCACGCCTTTCTTTCTAAAAGGTTTAGGCACAGACGAAGATGCGGGTGACGCATTAAGTTATATATGGGAGCAGGCAGATGCATTGGAATCTGGCTCTAACACTTTTCCAAAAGCTACTTCTGTAAAAGGTCCTGTGTTTCGCTCGGTTAAATATTCCCGTTCACCTGTAAGATTTTTTCCTGATGAAGAAACGATACATTCAGGAGCTACAAGCAATAAGTGGGAAGCGCTTTCTTCCGTTTCAAGAGATTTGAATTTCAGGTTCACGGTATGGGATAATCATGCCGGCGCAGGAAATAATGCAAGTGATGATGTGCTTGTTCAGGTAACAAATCTTGCGGGTCCCTTTAAAGTTACTGCACCCAATACACGTGCAGCGCTTAATGCACGTTCTGTACAAACAATTAAATGGGATGTTGCCAATACGAATGCAGCACCCGTGAATTGCTCTGCTGTAAAAATACTTTTATCAATTGATGGAGGTAGAACTTACCCTATAGTTCTTGCAGCAAATACGCCTAACGATGGCAGAGAAACTGTTTCTATTCCCAATAACCTTACAACAAGAGCAAGAGTAGCTATAAGAGCTATAGGAAATATTTTCTTTGATGTTTCTGATGTTAACTTTACTATTCAGGCTGCAGCAGCTATTTCAAAATCATCTCAACAAAATAATTCTTTTTATAAGTGGAGTGTGCAGCCAAACCCTGCATCAGATTATACAAATGTAATTTTTGAAGAAGCTATTCATGATGTTTCAATTATTTTAAGTGGTGCATCGGGTAAAATATTTTATCAAAAACATTTTGATTCTTTTAATGAAGGCGAGATGCTGAAATTATCATTAGATAAATTAAATAAGGGAATATATTTCCTGAAAATTTTCGCTTCTGAAGGAGTGAGTGTTAAGAAAATAATGATAGAATAAATTTTTATTAAAACCTCGCAACGCTTTCTATAGATGTTTATAGCATTGCGGGGTTTTACTTTTCTGTTACAAAAAACCTTGCCCGCAAAAGCATTCATTCGTAATTTTATTTCTTTTTAAAATTCATCTTTGCACTATGAGGCAGAAATTATTGGTAATTATTCTGGCATTTATCTGTATCAATTCTTATGGACAGGGCGTCCATTATTGGAAAAAAGTTTCAAATACAGAAGCACTAAAGCTTACAGGGAAAAAAGAATTATTTACAAACACCTTCAAGCTATCGGCTTACAGCCTTTTTACTTTAGATGAAAAGACTTTCCGTAATATTATCCCGAGAACGCCTAATGAAAATGCTGTTTCCATTTCCAAGTCATCTTTCATTATTTCAATTCCTGTTTCACAAAATAAAATAGAAAAGTTCAGGCTGATAGAAACGCCTGTTATGCAATCCGGGCTGGCAGAAAAATATCCTTTTATAAAATCTTATACGGGTGTGGGAGTTGATAACCCTTCCTCATCTCTTTATTGTGATATTACTCCTAAAGGCTTTCATGCAATGATTCTTTCTGCCAATCAACCCGCCATATATATTAATCCTGTTGACAGAAAAAATAATCTGTATGTTGTTTTTGACCGCAATCATATTTCATCCGCAAATAAATTAAACTGTATCACTGAATCGTTTTATCATAACAATAATCTTGAAGAAATTTTTAAAGAACAAAAAATAACCAGCGATGGTAAATTAAGAACCTTTCGTTTTGCTGTAACAACGGGCGGAGAGTTTTCTAAATTATTACTTACCGGAAACGAAACTACCGATGCAGAAAAAAAAGCCACTGTATTAAGTGCGCTTGTAACAGACTTAGTACGCACAAATGGTATTTATGAAGCCGACTTGGGTATAAGATTGCAGTATGTAAATGATGAAGACACGATTATTTTTCTTGACCCTCAGACTGACCCATTCATTAGCAACTCATTTCAGGGATTTACAAGAGGTAAATGGAATACAGAATCACAAGAAACCATAGACCAGTATATCGGAACCGCCAATTATGATATAGGTCATTTACTCATGGGTTTTTCTACAGGCGGCAATGCAGGCTGCATAGGCTGTGTATGTGTAAATGGATCAAAGGGCAGCGCTGTAACAGGATATACACAAGATTTAACCAGCGACCCATTTGTAGTAGATTTCTGGGACCATGAAATTGGTCATCAGTTTGGCGCCAACCATACTTTTGATTATGCTTATGAAGGAACTATTGCACAATTGGAACCGGGCAGTGGCTCTACTATTATGGGATATGCAGGAGCAACAGGCAACCAGGATCTCGATGTGCAAAAACATAGCGACCCTTATTTTCATGGCGTCAGCATTCAGCAGATTACAAATTATATAATCAATGGCAGTGGCGCATCTTGTGCGCAGATAACGTCACCCGGAGATATTGCACCAACTGCAAATGCAGGAGCCGATTATACCATTCCAAAATCAACACCATTTCAATTAACAGGCATGGCAACAGATGCAGATGCATCGGATGTATTAACTTATTGCTGGGAACAATTTGATGTTTATAAAAAAGGCGGAACCTCTTACAAGTTTCCGGATGATAGCTCAACAACGGGACCCGTTTTCCGTTCCTATCTTCCAGACACATCTAAACAGAGAATCGTTCCCAAGCTCAATAGCATTTTAGATGGCACGAATGAAAATAAATGGGAAGTGCTGCCGGCTCTTGCAAGAGATGTAAGCTTCAGATTAACAGTGCGGGATAATCACGCAGGAAATGGAAGCACTGCAAATGATAATGCATTGATTAAAGTTACGAATGCCGCGGGCCCGTTTTTTATAACGAAACCTTCCGCTGATACAACAACTTATAATGAAGGAAATAATCTAACTGTAACATGGAATGTTGCCAATACAACTGTTTCTCCTGTTAATTGCAGCAACGTAAACATCCTTCTTTCTATTGATGGTGGAATTACCTTTCCTTATACAGTTGCCGCCAGTACGCCCAACGATGGCTCTGAGCAAATAACAATTCCAATAATAAGTTCATCAACCACCAAAGCAAGAATAAAAGTAGAGGCTGCTGGAAATATATTTTTCGATATTTCTAACTCAGACCTAAAAATAAAAAAATCTGTTGCTGTAGACTGGCTTTCATTCACTGCAGAGAAATCTGGAAACCATGCAGCTTTACTAAAGTGGAGCACCGCAAGTGAAATTAATAACGACCATTTTGAAGTAGAAAGAAGTAAAGACAAAACAACTTTTACTGCACTTGCAAATGTACCCGCAGGCAACTTTCCAAGCCAAACGCAGAATTACAGTTATACCGACAACACTGTTGAGAGCGGAATAAATTATTATCGTCTTAAGCAGGTTAGTAAAGATAGCAGCTTCAGTTATTCAGGATTGGCGCAGGTTACATTTGGTGCAAGCTGGAGCATACAGCCAAACCCGGCAACAGACAATGCAAAAATTATTTTTCGCAACCAGGCAACTAATATACAAATTGCATTAAGTGACGCTGCAGGCAAAATGGTGTATCATCTCACGCAGCAATCAGTAAATGCAAATGATGTAATTACAATTCCTGTAAACAATTTAGCAACAGGTGTTTATTTCCTAAGAGTAATTACTAATGCAGACAGTAGAGCAGAGAGAATTTTTGTAAGTCATTAATGAGTTGCTTCTTTATTTTGGCTTAATGGACATTTGTAATGGTAAAATCGTTTAAAACTCAATGTGGTATTAGCTTTGGTTTAAATGAAAGGTATGAATAAAAAAATTGCTTTTATTGTGGGTCAAAAATAACCTTAAAATATGGCTATGCCAGAGGT
>JBBRBB010000021.1:0-78138 GCA_038206235.1 Chitinophagales bacterium | reverse complement strand
CGCTTATTCCAAAGAGAGAAGGCAGTTATTTTCTCTAACTTTGAAAAATAAGATTCGGTAATACATGGAAAATCAAATATTAACCCGTGAATATCTAAAGCCACTTTTGTGGGATGTTAATCTTACGGAAGAAGAACTGGGAGAACTTTTTTCAGGAAAGAAATTTGTTATACGCGGAGTAACCCGTGAAAATCTTTATGTAAAACTATTAGCCAGCTACAATTGGTATACGCTCTTAAAAATAGCAGGAAAAGGAAAGCTTCGTGAAATGTTAACCGACGAAATAATTATCCCGAACACTTCAGGAAAAATATTTTTATGCCCGGTCCATATTATTTTAAGAGGCTTTTTTCAACAAAATTTTGTTTGTCTTTAAAAGTCAGTTGATTGAATTACAGAATAAATTCTCTTATCCTTATTTGATAAAAAAGAAAATTCACAGAAACTCTATATCCTAAAAAAATCTATAGCTGCAATTTCGCAACTTCATATCTTAACAGCAAAAATAAATCATGGCAAAAATTGCATTTATCACCGGCGCTACTTCGGGTATTGGTTTGGCAACTGCAAAAAAATTGGCAGCACTCGGTATTCATCTTGTGCTGTGCGGCAGAAGGCAGCAAAGATTGGATGAACTGAAAAGCGAATTATCATCATTCGTGAATGTGCATACTCTCAACTTTGATGTTCGTAACAGCAAAGAAGTTTTTGATACAATTGAATCGCTGCCGCCGGAATGGAAAATGATTGACATACTTATAAACAGCGCAGGCAATGCGCATGGGCTTTCTTCAATCGAGGAGGGAGATGTGAATGACTGGGATGCTATGATTGACAGCAATGTGAAGGGTTTGCTTTATGTTTCAAGAGCCATTATGCCGCAAATGGTGCAGCGAAAAACAGGACATATTGTAAATCTGAGTTCTGTTGCCGGAAAATATACTTATCAAAATGGCGCTGTGTATTGCGCATCAAAAAGAGCAGTAGAAGCGATTAGCGAAGGCATGCGTTTCGACCTTACGCAACACGGCATCAAAGTAACCAGCATTGCACCGGGATTAGTGGAAACAGAATTTTCAATGGTGCGTTTTAAGGGTGATGCTGAAAGAGCAAAAAAAGTGTATGAAGGTTTTCAGCCATTAGCTGCAGAAGATGTTGCAGATGCCATTGTATACGCAGTTACAGCACCTGCGCATGTTACCATTGCAGATGTAGTGATGTATGCTGCGGCGCAAGCCTCGCCAACAGTCGTTTATAGAAAGAGTTGAAAGACAACAGTTGGCAGTTTGCAGTTGACAGTTTGCAGCTATCAGTTGGCAGCCTTCATTCAGCTTTATGAAATAATAAACAAATAACAAGAAACAAGAGACAAGAAACAAGAAACAAGAGACAAGAGACAAGAAACAAGAAACGAAAAACGAAAAACGAAAAACGTCATTTCTTCGATGCATCTTTCCAGCTCCACAAATACAAACATGCATACGTTCTGTAAGGGCTCCATTTGGCAGATATCTTCAATAATTTTTCACGCAATCTTTTCTTATTCTTAGTTCTTAAATTATATAAGCGAATCATTGATTGCTGCAAGCCTCCATCGTCCACTGCAAAAATATCTTCTCTGCCAAGTGTAAACATCAGCAGCATTTCAACTGTCCATTTACCTACGCCTTTTATGTTTGAAAGCAGTTCAAGTATCTCATCATCTTTCATTGCAAGCAGCTTCTTATCGGTAATATTATTTTCAATACAAAAAGTTGCTACGTTGCGCACATAATGTGTTTTTGCATTTGAAAGACCAATGCTACGCAGCGTTTCAAAAGGTATTTCTAAAACCTGTTTGGGTGTTGGTTCTTTTCCGTTAAATAGTTCGAGAAACCGGCGACGAAAAACCTGTGCCACCTTAGTGCTTAATTGCTGGCTCATAATGCTTGCCATAAGCCGCAGCGGAATATTTTTATGCAGCTTCATTTCATGGTGTATCGGTTGCTTAATAATGGTTGCAAGAATTTTATCCTGCTGTTTCAGGTGCTTCATGTATTGCATGGTGTAAAGTTGAATTTTAAAGATTTCGTAACCGGGGTTTTCATTTACAAGATATTTTGTTTTGCCTCCTGCTGCAGCAATTGAGATACTTCATATCTTGAACTTGTATCATTTAATTTTTTTAAAAGATGATACACTTTTTGTAATCCAATTTTTTCAGCCCATTCAAAAGGTCCGTAAGGATAATTGGTGCCAAGCTTCATTGCAATATCTATTTCTTCTTTGGTGCTCACTTCATCCTGCAAAGCAAAATAGGCCTCATTGATGAGCATGCTTATTACTCTTGCGGTTATCATGCCCGATACATCAGGAACCCAGATAAAATTCCAGTTTAATTCATTCAAAATATTTTCTGCATTTTTTTTTGTTTGTTCATTGTCTGTTGCCACTTCTATAATTTGGTTTGAAAGAAAGCCATTCCATGCATTAATACGAAAATAATTGCTGCGATTTATTTCTTTACACGTGCAGCTAACAGCATTGGCAAAAACCAATATATCAGTAGCAAGAATGTTGTTGCTGAGATTAATATCATCGAAGAGCAAATCGAAATAAACATCCGGGTGTGCGTTAAGATTTTCATCCTGCTTTATCCATTGTATGCTGATATTATCTGCAATGTTTTTACTAAGAAATTCAAGCTTCTGTTTTTCATTCGCCCTAACAGCTATTTTCATATCTCTTTCATTGATGTGCAAAAATAGGTTGCACACGTGAAGGAAATTGCGCAATTTGCTTTGAATTAAACTCTGTCATAATGAGCAAACAAATTATAATCACTGAAAAAGCCCCCTCTCCTATCGGTCCATATAACCAGGCTGTTAAAGGTGGAGGAATGTTATTCATCAGCGGACAAGTTGCGCTAAACCCTGCAACAGGTAAATTAATTGCGGATGATATAAAAAGCGAAACACACCAGGTGATGAAAAACCTTCGTGCCATTATTGATGAAGCGCATATTACTTTTGATCACGTTGTAAAAACAACCATTTTCTTGAGTGATATGAGCTTGTTTACTGAAGTGAATGAAGTGTATGGCTCTTACTTCAACAGTGATTATCCTGCCCGTGAAACCATTGCTGTGAAGGGCTTACCAAAGGATGCGAATGTAGAGATAAGTATGATAGCGACTTTAAATTTATGACTTATTACCGAAAATCTGGTAAGCAGTTTTAAAAACTCTTTGTTCGCCCGGTTGTAATATTATTAATCCCATTTTATTATTAAAAGCATCAGGGGCGCTGCTTACATTTTCTATGGCAATACTTCTGCGATGCGGCGGTGTGTAGATTTGAAGATAAGGATAAGATGCATCAGGCTCTATGGCAAGAGTAAGATTTTCATTTTTTAAAAAGCATCGCGGCCTGTTTAAATATTTTTTTAATTCAAAACAATTATCGAGTCCAATACCTTCTAATGAGGAGGGATGTAAAAATCTTGTATCATCAATTTTTTCTTTTGTAGGAATTAAGCCTGCATCAAATTCAAGCATGGTTTCACTCTCAAATTGAAGAGAGCAATCATCAATCGTTTTTCCTAAGGTGAAATAGGGATGCCAGCCATCAGCCAAAGGCATAGCCGTTTTTCCTTCATTACTAATTTGCGTGGTAACAGATAAACGATTTTGCTCTTCGAGCTGATATGTAATTTCTGTTTTATAAGGAAATGGAAAACCTTCATTCAAATTTTTATAAGTATACACAAATTTTGCAAAGGCTTTGTTGTCATCGGCGCCATATTCGGTAAGAATAAAATCAGCATCGTACAATAAACCATGCAATGCATGCTCTTTCATAAAAAATTTATCTGTGATAAAAAGCCTCTCATTAAATTGATACTCGCCGTTTTTAAGCCTGCAAACAAAAGGGCTTAATTTGGCGCTTTTAAAACCCGGGGTTATTTCTTTCCTTGCTTCATCAACATTTGAAAAACCATCAACTACATTTTGCAGCTTTCCATTGTGCTGAATGCTGAAACTATTTAATAAAGCGCCAAAAGAAAATATTTCTGCTTCTGTTTCTGAAACTTTATTTCGCAGAAGAATTTTTTTATCATCACCAGTTCCTGATATAATTGTTTCATAAGACATACCGCAGCTTGAAATTTTTAGAAAATTAATTATTTAGTTTAATGAAACCGCCATCAATCGGGTAATCGCAGCCTGTAACAAAAGATGCTTCATCGCTGCAAAGATATAAAGCGAGGTATGCAATTTCTTCAGGCTTTGCCATTCTGCCTATTGGTTGTGTTTTAGAAAGCTTTTCAAACATTTCTTTTTCTTTTCCCGGATAATTTTTTGCGATAAAGCCATCAACAAAAGGCGTATGCACACGACCGGGAGAAATACAGTTGCAGCGAATATTGTAATTAATGTAATCCTTTGCAACAGATAAAGTAATACCAACAACAGCGCCCTTTGTCATAGTGTATGCAAAGCGGTCTGGAATTCCGACGGATGAAACAACCGAAGCCATATTGATAATAACGCCACCGGAGTTTTTCATGTGCGGAATCACAGCATGTAAAAAATTATATACGCCTTTTACATTTACATCAAACAATTTTTGAAAATCTTCTTCTGTAGTAGTTTCTACAGTACCTACATGCGCAATGCCTGCGTTGTTTATAAGAATGTCTATTTTTTCTGTGGCTTGAAAAATTTCATTCACAGTTTCTTTTACGGCCTGTTGATTAGCCACGTTGCATTTTTTGAAACTTGCTTTGCCGCCATTTGAGATAATTTCTTCCACCGTATTTACAGAGCCTGCCTCATCCATATCAACAACAAAGACATTCGCTTTCTGCTGTGCAAATATTTTACAGATAGCTTTACCAATTCCGCTTCCGCCGCCGGTTACAATTGCTGTTTTATTATCGAGACGAAACATAGTCTATTGAATATTTAATATTGAATATTTAATATTTAAAAATGGCAAGAATTTTAGGGGAGTAAAAATTAAAGTGAATAAAATTCGATTGCATTTAATCCAAAAACTTTTTGCCTGTCATCTGTAAAAAAATTTTCCATATACTTTTCAAGCAAGCTTTTCCATTGCACATAAATACCTGATAACAATATAACCGGCCAGTCGCTGCCAAACAGTAAACGCTCAATTCCAAACGCCTTAAATACCACATCAAGATAAGGATAAAATTCTGCAGCACTCCATTCTTTCCATACCGCTTCAGTAAATAGTCCTGATAATTTGCAATACACATTTTTATAATGGGCAATTTCTTCAATCAGAATTTTCCATTCATCAATTTTTTTATTTCTAATATCCGGCTTTGCGCAATGGTTAATAACAAATTTTTGTTCAGGGAATTTTGATACAAATTCAATTGCTTCTTTTAATTGAATATGATTTATAAGTAAATCATAAGTATAATTATACTGCTGCAACGCATTAATGCCGCGACGAAAATTTTCATTCAACAAAAATTCATCTGCCTGTGTTTCTACATTATACCGCCAGCCTTTAATTGAAGAGTACTGCGAAAAATATTGTAATCTTTCTTCAATGTTATTCGCTTGCACGTCAACCCATCCAACAACACCTTTAATAACAGGATGTGTTTTCGCCAGCTCAACAAGAAATAATGTTTCCAGTTCAGATGAATCTGCCTGCGCTGCTACCACTCCATCTATATCGTTTCTTTTTAAGGTCAATGATAAATGCTCTGGCAAATAATCCTGCCGCAGCAATTTCATATCTCTATTTATCCAGTTATATTTTTTTTTATCGTATTTCCAGAAGTGAACATGGCAGTCAATATTCATAGTTAAGTATATAAAGTAAATAAGTAAATAAGTAAATAGGTATGTATAGTTGCTTTCCTTTTTATTTATAATTTATCAAGGTCTGTTTCGCTTCTCCCAAACCATCAATACCCAACTCTACCACGTCACCGGCTTTTAAATAAATGGGTTCAGGCTTTTGCCCAAGCCCAACTCCCGCAGGTGTTCCGGTACTAATAATATCTCCGGGCAATAAAGTCATGAACTGGCTTGTATAAGAAATTAAAAATGGAATTTTATAAATGAGATTTTTTGAATTTCCATCCTGCATAATTTTTCCATTTACTTTTAACCAGAGGCGCAGATTATTAATATCATCAATTTCATCTGGCGTAACAAGATAAGGACCCAAAGGCGCAAACGTATCACAGCTTTTCCCTTTCACCCATTGCCCGCTTCTTTCCAATTGAAAAGCTCTTTCGCTGTAATCGTTGTGCAGCATATATCCTGCAACATATTCCATTGCATTTTCTTCTTCAACATATAATGCCTTTTTACCAATTACAACAGCGAGCTCAACTTCCCAATCTGCTTTCGTACTATTTTTGGGAATGATGACATCATCATTCGGCCCGCAAATAGCTGTAGTAGATTTTAAAAATATTACAGGCTCCTTGGGAATAGATGCATTAGTTTCCTTTGCATGGTCAGAATAATTTAAGCCAATACAAATTATTTTGGAAGGTTTAAATATTGGTGGACCTAAGCGTGTTTCAACAGGAATAGTTGGACACGAATTTGCATTTTTTTCTAACCAGCTTTCCAAACGTGTAATTCCATCATCAGCAAAAAAGCTTTCATTATAATCTTCACCAAACTTTCTTACATCGATTCTTTTTCCATCAGATAAAATAACAGCCGGTTTCTCTTCTCCTTTATTTCCAAAACGAATTAGCTTCATACCATCAATTAATTTATTCATCTAAGCTAAGACTAATGGATGATGTAAATAATTTTAATGATAAAATGATTTATATGCTCATTCAATCATTCTCATCGCTAACAACCATTTGTTTTTAATTTATCTTTGTTAAATTTATAATGCTTGAAATATGAACTATACTCCTGCCAACAAAGTAAGAATTGTAACTGCTGCCAGCCTGTTCGACGGGCACGATGCAGCTATTAATATTATGCGGCGCATTATGCAGGCAAAGGGCGCCGAAATTATTCATCTCGGTCACAACAGAAGCGTTCATGAAATTGTGGAATGTGCAATTGAAGAAGATGCACAGGGCATTGCAATCACTTCATACCAGGGCGGGCATGTTGAATTTTTTAAATACATGAAAGATTTGCTTGATGAAAATGGCTGCGGACATATAAAAATATTTGGCGGCGGCGGAGGAACAATTTTGCCCCAGGAAATAAATGAATTGCATCAATATGGCATCTCAAAAATTTATTCTCCTGATGATGGAAGAAAAATGGGATTGGAGGGAATGATAGAGGATGTAATAAAAAGCCTCCTCCCGGCCTCCTCCGGTGGAGGAGGAGATTGGAAAGAGTCTGAGTTTTGGCAGGCAGCAAATAAGTGGAACGGGAAGTTGCCTTTGGGAGAAGTGAAAGATATAAGAAAAATTGCAAGGGCAATTACGTTGGCAGAATGTGGATTGAATGGAAAAGATGAAGACGTAAAATATGATGGTTCTTCAATTACAGTTAATCAATTCAAAGCCGACCCGATGCTGTATGGCAAGTTAAAAGAATTTGCTTTAACCCATAGAAAAGATTCAACAATAGCTGAAAACGTTTTATGGAGTAAATTAAGAGCAAAAAAAGAAGGATGCAAATTTAGAAGACAGCATATCATAGGACCATTCATTGCAGATTTTGTTTGCTTACAAAAAGGTTTAATTATTGAGGTAGATGGCAACTATCATCAATTACCTGAAATGAAAATTAGTGATGAAGAAAGAACACGAATGTTGAATGAACTTGGCTTTGAAGTATTACGTGTAACAAATGATGAAGTGCTCTATCAACTTGATGAAACATTAAATAAAATACATGCATCTGTAAAAAATCTATCTACCAAAAAAATTGAAGAAAAAAGCACGAAGCATCACAAAGTCCCCTCCACCGGAGGGGATTTAGGGGAGGCTGTTCTTGGCATCACCGGCACCGGCGGCGCCGGCAAATCTTCCGTAACCGATGAAATTGTTCGCCGCTTTTTAAATACTTACTCTGATAAAACCATTGCAGTTATTAGTGTTGATCCTACAAAAAAGAAAACCGGCGGAGCATTATTGGGTGATAGAATTCGAATGAATTCAATCAGTCATTCAAGAGCATATATGCGCAGTCTTGCAACAAGGGAGGATAATACTGCACTTAGTAATTATGTTAGTGAAGCCGTTGACATTTGTAAGGCTGAAGGTTTTGATTTGATTATTTTAGAAAGTGCAGGCGTTGGTCAAAGCGATACTTCTATTCTTGATTACTGCGATGTAAGCATGTATGTAATGACCCCGGAATACGGGGCTGCATCTCAACTCGAAAAAATAAACATGCTCGATTATGCTGATGTTATTTGCATTAATAAATTTGATAAAGCAGGCGCCTTAGATGCGTTGCATGACGTGCGTAAGCAATACAAACGCAATCATCAGTTGTTCACTGCTAAAGATGAAGACCTGCCGGTTATTGGAACGATTGCTGCACAATTCAACGATGCGGGCATTAATGAGTTGTTTGAAAAAATAATGCTGGCTATCAACAACAAAACAGGTGTCGAGTTTGGCAAAATGGAAATTCATGCGCACACCCAAGACACAGCGAATAAAAGCCAGATTATTCCGCCAAAAAGAGTTCGTTATCTATCAGAAATTTCTGAGAACAACCGGAGTTACGATAAATGGGTGAATGAGCAATGTGCCATTGCTTCTAAGCTGTATCAAATCAATGGCGCATTGCAAGACCTATCAGGTCTTCAGGACCTGTTAGGTCTCAAAAACAAGTACGAATCGAAATTGCATCTGCAGTGTAAACAATTAATCGAAAGCTGGTCATCAATCCAAAAAAAATATAACGCAGATTTCTTTGAATATATCGTTCGTGATAAGGTAATTAAACAACCGCTTACGATTAAATCATTGAGCGGTACAAGAATTCCAAAAGTTGTTTTGCCTAAGTATAAAGACTGGGGTGATATTTTACGATGGCAGTTGCAGGAAAATATTCCCGGCGAATTTCCCTACACCGCAGGAGTATTTGAATTGAAGCGACAGGGAGAAGATCCAACGAGAATGTTTGCAGGTGAAGGCGCTCCGGAAAGGACGAATAAGCGTTTTCATTATGTTAGCCTTGACCAGTCTGCAAAGCGCCTGAGCACTGCATTTGACAGTGTTACCCTTTATGGTGAAGACCCTGCCGAACGTCCTGATATTTATGGAAAGATTGGAAACAGTGGTGTAAGCATTGCAACCGTTGAGGATGCAAAAAAGTTGTACAGCGGTTTTGATTTGTGTGCAGCGAATACGTCTGTTAGCATGACTATTAACGGTCCTGCACCAATTATACTTGCCTTCTTTATGAATGCAGCGATTGACCAGCAATGCGAGAAATGGATAGAAGATAATAATCAATGGACAATAGTGAATAGTAAAATAGAAGAAAAGTTTAAACATTTTCCCAAACCAATTTACTATAATCCACTGGCGCCCGGGAGGCATCCAATATACTTAGGGTCTTCAAAAGCCTCTCCGCCAGCAGCTGGCGGAGGAGGTTTGTCCGAAAGGACTCCTTTGGAGGAGGGGGCTGTATTGGGTCTTGGATTGCTTGGCTTAAGCGGCCATGAAGTGTTGCCAAAAGAAATTTACGAGCAATGCAAACAAGCAGCTTTGCAACAGGTTCGCGGTACCGTGCAGGCTGATATCTTAAAAGAAGATCAGGCGCAAAACACCTGCATCTTCTCAACAGAATTTGCTTTGAAATTAATGGGTGATGTGCAGCAATATTTCATTGATAATAAAGTGAGAAACTTTTATAGCGTAAGCATCAGCGGTTATCATATTGCAGAAGCTGGCGCTAATCCTGTAACACAACTTGCATTTACACTTGCAAATGGTTTTACGTATGTTGAATACTATTTAAGCCGCGGAATGAATATAGATGAGTTAGCACCCAACTTATCTTTCTTTTTTAGTAATGGCATGGATGCGGAGTATAGTGTAATTGGAAGAGTGGCAAGAAGAATTTGGGCAAAGGCAATGAAGTATAAATACAACGCTAATGAACGCTCTCAAAAATTAAAATATCATATTCAAACAAGCGGAAGAAGCCTGCATGCACAGGAAATTGATTTCAATGATATACGCACAACACTGCAGGCATTGTATGCGATTTACGACAACTGCAATTCTCTTCACACCAATGCGTATGATGAGGCCATCACAACACCCACAGAAGAAAGTGTAAGAAGAGCAATGGCAATACAGCTTATCATTAACCGTGAGTTAGGCTCAGCAAAAACAGAAAATTTTATACAGGGAAGTTTTGCGATAGAAGAGCTTACTGATTTGGTTGAAGAAGCCGTGCTTAGTGAATTTGACCGCATCACGGAACGCGGCGGTGTGCTCGGTGCAATGGAGCGTATGTATCAGCGCAACAAAATTCAGGAGGAGAGCATGGTTTATGAAATGCAAAAGCATACAGGTGAATTACCGCTGATTGGTGTGAATACTTTTCTAAATAAAAAAGGCAGCCCTACTATTCTTCCCAATGAAGTGATTCGAAGTACCAAAGAAGAAAAAGAACAGCAAATACAAAACCTGCATGCTTTCTGGAAACGTAATGAAACTGTGGCGGTTGATAAGTTGAATCAGTTGAAAAGTGTTGCAATCAATAATGGGAATCTCTTTGAAGAGCTGATGGAAACTGTTAAGTATTGCTCACTCGGACAAATCACACATGCATTGTATGAAGTGGGCGGACAGTATAGGAGGAACATGTAGAAATTATGATTCGCGTTTTAAAATCTTTTAAATATCATTCGAAGTTTCAAAATATTAATCTATCTTACAGGTGCTGTTTCAAAAAGATTTTATGACTCCCAAAGATATTTACTATGCAAAACAATTATACACGCAGAAAATTTATTCGTGATGCAGCTATATGTGGCAGTGCTTTTTCAGTTATGAGTTCTTCATTCAAACTCTTTGCGTCAGAAAAAAAATCTGTAATTCAAGCAGTAGACCCTTGCGAGAAAACTCCTTACAATATTAATAAAGATTTGAGAGACCCACTTTTTTCCAGTGCCAATATAATTACTACAGATAACTCACCAACATACTATGGCAAAACGGGCACTAACTACAAAGACGCAGAATATTATGATTCTACAAACCTATATCTTTCAGACTGCGGTGTGAATATACCCTGTGAAAGTGACCCTAATCATGCGCTTTATTATTTTGTGAGCTATCCAAGCACATCAGCTCATGATTATAATACCTGTAAGCTTCCCGTAATATTTATTTTTCATCCCGGTGGCTTTTCTGACTGCAACTACTCTGGTCCACACATTAAACTTTTGAGCAAGGAATTAGCCCGCAGAGGTTTTATTGTTGTAGTGGCCGAATACCGAAGAGGAATATTGCTGGATATAAATCAAGCAATTCCTAATGTATTTTATACCGGTGCACCGCAAGTCTCCGCATTTTACAGGGCAGCACAAGATTACGATGGATGCATACGAAGCTTTTACACAAGGCAGAATGCAAATGCTGATGAGTTTAAAGCTGATCTCGATAATATTTTTGTTTCAGGATTTAGCGCCGGCGCTCAAACGGCTTTGCTAACCGCTTACTATACACAGGGCATGATAGATGATATTTCTCAAAACATTAAAACCGCGTTAGGTAATCGAAAGATAGATTATTATACCGGCGATATGAACATTGAATACAGATCAAAAATAAGAGGGGTGCTTTCGGGATGGGGAACTGCTTTTTTGCCCCGCGAAAATGTAAGTGACCCCACAGTTTTTTTTGCCCGAAATACTAATAATCCACCTCTGATTTCTTTTCATGGTTACAATGATCCTATAAATCCTATAAGAACAGAACCTGTATATTTTTCTCCCGCCACTATAGGTATGAATGCTGACCCTTATCATACCATTACAAATTGTTTATTGCCGGGTGTAAGCTCTTTTAGCGTTATACCAAGACCAAACACTGGAACTCCATTGGTGGACGAATATCGCGGTGGCCCTATTTATTGGGAAGAAAATATATTTAATAAAATCGGCTTGCCGCCTATGGAGAGTTATATTGATTGTGATATGTTTCATGGATTGGATGATGATGGCCCCAATTTTGACAGCGAATTTGGTACGCATGCAACCGACCAGGACCATGTATTTGGGTATATTGCCCAGCGTACCGCCTGTTTTTGTCAATTAATTCTTGCAGGCCTTGCGAACAATACATCTAAACGGGTTTTTTGTTGAGTGCCAGAATAACCGCCATGGCAGCAGTACTGCTGATGATTATGACCCTCTTTGCCCACAACATCCTTGTTATGAAAAATAATCTTATTTAATAAACATAAATTTTAAATTATGAAACACATTACACTGCTTCTTTTTTATTCGCTGTTTTTTAATGCATTACTATTTGCCCAGCCAGGCACGCTTGATAAAACCTTTGGCGATAGCGGTAAAGTTTTATTGGCAGGTGTGGCTGGTACTACTTCCATGAGTCTGCAAAAGAATGGTAAGATGATAACTCTGGCAAGCCAGGTTGCAATAAGATTCAACCAGGATGGCTCCTTAGATGAAAGTTTTGGTGATTCCGGTTATGCTATCCTCAATTTTGATATAGGATACCATGTATTTAAATCTTTGGTAGTACAGGAGGATGACAAAATATTGGTAGGCGGCTATGGATCCGATTACACCAATCTATACGATACTGCGCATCAGGTAAATTATAATATTATTTTAGCAAGGCTATTGCCTGATGGTAACATAGACAGCAGCTTTGGAGAAAACGGCGTAGTGAATACAGATTTAGGCAACCAGGAATATTGTTATGATATTACATTACAAACCGATGGTAAAATTGTGGCTGCAGGAATATGGGAAGAAGTATATCCCTCTTTTGGTCATTTTCTGGTAGCGCGCTATTTACCAGATGGCAGTGTAGACATGGCTTTTGGCACAAATGGAGAAACAGTTACAGAGTTTGGGTTGTACACATTTACTACTGCTTTATCGGCAGCCATTCAAAGCGACAATAAAATTGTTTTGGCAGGAGCAACTTATGGTCCCGAATCCAGTGTTGATACCAAATGTGCTTTTGCCAGGTATATGCCTGATGGTACATTAGATGCCGGCTTTGGCTACAAGGGACAAACAATTAAAAATATTACGCCTGCGGGAGACAATATAAGCAAGGTTTCAATCGCGGAGAATGGTACTATACTTGCCTGCGGCTATGCCGGTCAAAACATTTTAGGCGAAAAACAATCTTTTCTTTTGCTTTCATTAAATAATGATGGCACACTGAATAATAATTTTGGAGATAGCGGAATAGTAATTACAAAGTTTGAAGGCTTAAATTCCGTGGCTGCTTCAATGGCAATACAGAACAACGGTAGGATCATCTTAGGCGGTACTTCTTGGCGCAGTGATGATGATTATTCTTTTGATTTTGTGCTTACACGCCATAATGAAGATGGCAGCCTTGACTCATCTTTTGGAGTTAATGGAAAGCAGACTACTGATTTCGGAGATAAACACAATGATGGCATAAATGCTGTAGCGATAAATAATAGCAACAATATAATAGTGGCAGGAAATTCAAATTTGTATGCAGATTCAGTTTATTATTATTTAGCTCTTGCCCGCTACAATGGAGACCCTCTGTCAAGAATTACCCGCATAAAAAGATGGATAAAGCATCATGTGCTAAACTTCCAGGATTTGCAGGCAGGCAGCACAGCTTATTTCAGTATTGAGCGCAGTTATAATAATAATGATAGTTTCAAAGAAATTGGCAGAGTAAATTCAAACAACACAACACAAGATTACAGTTTCACTGATAATACTTCTTCACAAGGCACAAACTTCTACCGCATAAAAGCAATAGACAACGATGGCAGTGTTGCTTATTCCGATGTGATAAGTGAAACAGATAACAATGCTACGGCTTCTTCATTTAGCATGTACCCTAACCCTGTAAAAGATGTGCTGCATGTAAATGGTTTAAATGCTTCTGCTAATACTTCTCTTTCTATCCTTAATGCACAAGGAAATATATTAAGAAGCGTACATGTAAATGCTTATAATTATGAGTTGAATGTAAATCAGTTAAAACAGGGAACTTATTATTTGAAGGTTGAAGAAAGCAAAAAAAGAGTAACATATAAGTTTTTAAAAGAATAACAATAATTCACCATCAGAATAACACAATACCCCAAAAAATAAAAAGCCTTCACCGCTTTGGAGAAGGCTTTAAAAGGTTAAGAATTGCTCATATACTTATCTCAACTTTCTTATTATTTTCTGTAATCACATCTGTGCCCTGCATTTGCAATTCGCTGCCATTTGAATCGTAAGTTAAAAAGTAAGTAACTTCTAAATGTTCTTTTTTGTTGTTTACATTTGGAACAACTATTGTTTCAAGCTGTGCCTTTTCCAAAGAAGGGTATTGCCTTAGGTTTTTTAAATGAAAGGTTGAATCCCAAACCACTGCATGCTCACCTTTTGTATTTGCTTTTTCTACTACAATGTGCACTTCTGCCAACGTATTATTATAGGCTTCAGACGTATAATCGCTTCCTTTATAGACAGCAAGTAAGATGTTTTTGTTTTCAGCCTTAACTGTTCTTACTTCTTTTTTAGGATTATAAAGAGTGGTACCTATTGCCATTACAAAAGGTATCCATAAAAAGTATTTGCTCATAAAAATTATTTTAGTACTTGTTTTTAATAATTACAACTCAAAGATAAATACCTTGCAATACATAGTACCTTCAATAACGATGAACGGGAATAATTTATGGATGAACGGAAATATTTAGTAAAATAAGTATATTCGGAAACAAATGAACTGAAAATAAGTTTCTATTCGATTTTATTAAGAAGATTTTTGACCTATTTTTCCGATTGGGCGGGGGTTTTAAAAGGTATATGGTTTGAAAATAGATTTCTTAACATTCATCAAAAAAATAATATTAAGGATTTTATCGTGGAGATGACTTATAAAAAATTCCCTGATAACACTGCTTAATTTACTTTTCAGGCCTAAGTTGAGGAAAGAATAATACATCCTGTATAGCCGGCTGATTGAGCATGAGCATGCATAATCTGTCTAACCCAATACCAATGCCGCTTGCAGGGGGCATTCCATATTCAAGGGCACGCAAAAAATCATTATCAATAAACATAGCTTCTTCATCGCCACGCTCCATAAGCATTGCCTGATCCCGAAATCTTTCACGCTGATCAATAGGGTCATTTAATTCGCTGTATGCATTGGCTAACTCTTTTCCATTTATTATTAATTCAAATCTTTCCACCAATCCTTCTTTACTGCGATGTTTTTTTGTGAGCGGGCTCATTTCTATGGGGTAGTCAATTATAAATGTTGGCTGCAAATAATTATATTCTGATTTTGCGCTGAATATTTCATCAATCAATTTTCCTTTGCTTGCTTTTGCATCGGCTTCTATATGCAGTTGTTTACAAACAGTTCGCAATTGCTCTTCATTCATTTCACTAATATCAATTCCTGTGTATTCTTTCACTGAATCGAAAAGAGTGATGCGTTTATAAGGAGCTTTAAAATTTATGATTGTATCTGCAACCTGCACTTCTGTGGTGCCGTGCAATGCAATGGCAACCGCTTCAAAAAGTTGCTCTGTTATTTCCATCATCCAGAAATAATCTTTGTATGCAGTGTACCATTCAAGAATAGTGAACTCAGGATTATGCGTTCTGTCCATTCCCTCATTTCTAAAGTTGCGGCTGAATTCGTACACCCATTCATAACCGCCAACAATTAATCTTTTTAAATACAATTCATTTGCGATGCGCAGATACAAAGGCATATCTAATGCATTATGATGCGTAATGAAAGGGCGTGCAGCAGCGCCGCCGGGAATGGGTTGCAGCACAGGCGTTTCCACTTCTAATGCATCTCGCTCATTCAAAAAATTGCGAATGGCATTTATAATTTTTGTGCGCTTTGCAAACGTATCTCTTGATGAAGTATTGATGATTAAATCTGCATAACGCTGGCGGTAACGGAATTCGGGGTCCGTAACTTCATCGAATACATTTCCCTCGTCATCACGCTTTACAACAGGCAATGGTTTTAATGATTTGGAAAGAAGCGTAAAAGTTTTTGCATGGATAGAAATCTCACCGGTTTTTGTTGTGAACACAAATCCTGAAACGCCGATGATGTCTCCTAAATCAATTAAGTGTTTTACAACTTTATCAAAAAGTGTTTTATCATCGCCGGGGCAAATATCATCTTTGCGCACATAGAGTTGAATAATGCCTTTGCTGTCCTGGATTTTTATAAAGAAAACTTTGCCTTTATCGTTTATGCTCATGATGCGTCCTGCAACAGTTGTATCGCTGAATTGCTCTTTAGCTTCTTCGCTAAACTGTTCTTTAATATCAGATGAATAATGTGTTACGGGAAATAGTTCTGCGGGATAAGGATTAATTCCCAATGATTGTAATTCTTTTAATTTTTCGCGGCGAATAATTTCCTGCTCTGATAAATGCTTGCTCATGCTTATTTTTTTTGAAAGGAGGGCAAAGATAAATAAAGTCATTAAGTCATTGGAGTCATTGAGTTATTGGGGGTCATTGGGTTTTGCTGACCTGGTATAGAGCAAGAATCAGAAACAGAACGGCTTATGCAAGATGCTTTTTCAAATCTTCCATATCAACCTCAATCATATTTTGATTTCTGTTTACATTCTCTATTGCTTCGAGTAAGCGTTTTTTATTCGCAGGATTATTAAGCAGATAATCTGTTTCATCCATCGCCTCTTCAATGGTAATGGAAATATTTTTATTCCTGAATAGTTTTTTAACCACATTCAGAAAGTCTTCGTTTAGTTCTGTTTCACATATTTGAAAAGTGGTGTACATAGTTTAGCAAAAGTAAAGATTTTTGTAAAGAATTATTCTTCACACGCCTTTATTGTAAAAATCAGTGCAGGCTGTTCATAATATTTTGAATTATACAAGGGATAATCTTTCAGGGTTGCATTATTGATTATATAAAAGCTTCTTTCTGTTCTTTCTTTGGTACGAAATAAACCGAGAGACCAACGGTTTTGCAAGTTTCGCAGCCACTGTATTTTTTCATCAACTGTTTTTAAGTCGGCATACTGAATAATAAATTCAAAAGGATAAATAAATTCAAGACCAAACACTATATATTCTGCTTTACAACGAATGCTCTTCGTGGTTAAATTAAAATCATTCCATCCATCTGTGTATGGATAAACAATAAGATTTTTGTCAGTTAATTCTTTCCCCGGTCTTTGGGTTGCATCATCCCATTCGTACCAGCGAAAGCGTAAGGGTACTTTGAAGTGGGATGAAGTTTTATCAATATAAATTGAAATCTTGTTTACGTATCCGCTTTTTGTAATGCGATTATTATATTTTGCTATAATAACAAATTTTGTTTCGGGACCCGGCCCTCTGAAGTGATGAATTTTATTTTTTTGTTTATTGATAGTGTAGTCTTTTGTTTTTCTGCAGTTAGATACCACAACAGGTGCAAGTGTATCAGCTCTTTGCTGCATCTTAAAAACCGCACTGTTACTAATATTTATGGCAGGCGCTATCAAATCATAATAGCCGAGATATTGAATAATGATTGAGTCTTTGCCGTAGAGTGAATCTTTAGGCAGATAAAAAAATCCATCTTCATCAGAATAGGTAACGCTGCTCTTGTGCGCATAAATAATGGTGGCAAATGCAAGCGGATTGTTGTTAAATGAATCAATCACTTTTGCAGAGATGAACTGTGCATGTATTGAAGAGCATAACAGAAAAGATAATATTATGCAACGCAGTGATTTCATACTTCAAATTTAAACTGAAGCAAGCAATATTTGCCATGCATCGTTCACGTTGCCTTCATCGAGCAGTTGCTTTGCATACAGGTGAAGTTCTTTTTCCATTTCTTCAGGGTCAATTGAATAATATTGTATAATATCATTCAATCTTTCATTATCAAATGTTGCATCAACAACAGGCATTTCATGCACATTGGCTAACTGACCAAGATGATTGCCGGAAAGTATTCTGCTTGTGCTAATGCTTTCAGGTAAGGCGTCAACGCCAATTCCTCTTTTTACATTTGGCTTTTGCACTTTAAATAAATTAGTCTCATTCACTACGCAGTACCAGTCGCCGCCCAATCTTGCAATATGATGCAGCTTGCGCTGGTCAATCATTTTAGCATCATCGGTTAATACAACTTCATCAACATGCAGGTACAGCATTTCTGCAAACACCAACTGACCTGCACCAGCCTCTTCTCCCAAACTTTTTATCTCAATAACCTTACATTCCAATTTTACTTTTGATTCTTTCACCATCGGAGGCTTTACAATGAAAGCCGCTTGTTTAGTGAAGCCGGCTTTTATAAATTCATCTACTCCTTTTGCATATTCGCTGCTGGCAAGGCTTACCTGCTGCACCATATTGTAATCGCAGATATTTACAACAACTTCCGGAACTTCAATAAGGTTTTGCAACGTGTGCTTCGTTGTATTATCTCTTATTCTTCTTGCCGGAGAAAAAATTACTACCGGCGGATTAGCAGAAAACATATTGAAAAAGCTGAAGGGGCTTAGGTTTACATTACCTTCTTTATCAATGGTGCTTGCAAAACAAACCGGACGGGGAGCAATTGCATGAAGCAGCCAGTTTTGCTTTTCAGCAGTTGTGAGTTCACTAAGATTTAATGATAACATGAAATCTTTTTATGCAAATAACGTAAGAATATGGATTGATAAAATAAAAGGACCTTCTCTTGTTCAAACACAAACAGGGGGTTCATTCATTTAGTGTAATTACGGAAGTGCATTCAGCGGTTAGATGGCAAAAGAATTTGAACGGTCCCTTTTGATTTATCTTTACCATCATCAAAAAAAGAAATGAGTTAATAATGAAATGGATTTTAAAAGCCATTATTCAAAAAGCGATTAGCTATCTTCCTTCTAACGAGCAAATCAATTATTTTTTTCAAACAAAAATTTCAAAGAACTTCCCCGTTTCAGAAAAGGAAATTATTAGTGGAAGAGGAAGCAGGGCTGTTGAACATCTGTCTTTTATTCGTAACCACACTAATTTGAATATAAGCAATGCTTTGTTTTTTGAATTTGGAGCCGGGCTGGATTTACCTGTACCGCTTGTGTTTTATATGGCAGGCGTAAACCGCCAAATATTGATAGATATTGAACCACATGTAAGATTGAGCCTTGTAAACGATATGATTAAAAAGCTTAACAACTGCAGCAAAAAACTTTTTAGTAAAATAAACAGCGACTGCAGAAGCTTGGGAGAAAAACAAATTTCATCGCTAACAGATTTAAAGCAAAATTTTGGGATTGAATATATAGCGCCCTTAGATGCAAGGAAAACGGGCTTTGATGATTGTTCCATTGATTGCTGCACCAACACATTTACACTGGAGCATATACCTGAGGATGACATTTGGAAAATATTTAAAGAATTATACAGGATAATAAAGCCGGGCGGTATTGTTAGCTGCTTTGCAGATATGAATGACCACTACGCTTATTTTGACAGAACGATAACTGTATATAATTTTTTGAAATTCAGTAAGTCAACATGGCGATGGATAAATTCAGATGTGCATTATCAAAACAGGCTTCGGTATGCAGATTACAAAAAAATCTATATTGATTGCGGCTTTGAAATAATTCATGAGGAATTGAACCTTCCCGATGAGATGCATTTAAAAGCATTGAAAGAAATTAAGGTCAATAAAGATTTTTCAAAATATACTTTGCAGGAATTAGGAATAAGAAGCTCTAAAACGTTGCTTAAAAAATCAAAGACAATTCGTTAACTATTCAGCAATAATTACCCGTACAATCTTGCCTCAGAGCTGGATGCGCTTGTAGAAAAACAACTTCATTGCATCATTAGCAGTCGGATTTTGCGAAATAAATTTTAATATTGTTCTTCTGCATACAACGCACCGCAAAGAATGCTATTTAACTCTTTTGATTTTTTAATTTTTTTCCCTTTAGTTACGGTAGTATATTATTTTTTATCACAAAAATTCAGGTGGCTATGGCTTCTCGCTGCAAGCTGTTACTTCTACATGTTCTTCAAGCCAATATATATTTTAATCCTTGGCGGAACTATAGTGATTGATTATTTTGTCGGCATTTATTTAGAAAAATTTTCAGGCGCTCAAAAAAAATTATTATTAATAGTAAGCATTATTGCAAATGTTGGAGTATTGGCAGTATTCAAATATTATAATTTTTTTATTGAGAATACTAATGGCTTTTTATCGCTCTCAAATCACCAATTGCAGTTTCCTTATCTTAATATTCTTCTTCCTATCGGCCTATCTTTTCACACATTTCAGGCTATGAGTTATACGATAGAGGTTTATAGAGTAAGGCAAAAACCTGAAAAGCATTTTGGAATTTATGCCTTATATGTAATGTTTTATCCGCAGTTGGTTGCGGGACCTATTGAGCGTCCGCAGCACATGCTTCATCAATTTCACGAAAAGAAAGCTTTTAATGAATCAAACCTTGCTTATGGTTTAAAGCTTATGCTTTGGGGATTTTTTAAAAAGATATTTGTTGCAGACAGACTTGCCGTTTATGTAGGCACTGCATACAGCGGATATACACATGAAACCGGCAGCACCTTATTGCTTGCAACATTTTTTTTTGCCATACAGATATATTGTGATTTTTCCGGTTACTCAGATATTGCAAGAGGTGCAGCAAAAACAATGGGCTACGATTTGATGATAAATTTCAGGCGTCCTTATCTCGCCGGTAACATATCAGATTTTTGGCGAAGATGGCATATCTCTCTTTCAACATGGTTTAGGGATTTTGTGTATTTTCCTTTAGGAGGTAATCATACAAATACTTTGAAGTGGTGTTTCAATCTGATGATTGTTTTTTTATTGAGTGGTATATGGCACGGTGCCAACTACACTTTTGTTTTCTGGGGATTTTTGCATGGCAGCTTTGTTGTTGTGCATAAATTATCTCAGCGATGGCATACAGGCAATCAAAAAAAGCTATACCCATACGGAGCGTTCAAGTTTGCGGGTATAGTTTTAAATTTTGCATTGGTAACCTTTGCCTGGATTTTTTTTAGAGCAGAAAATATGCAACAGGCGTGGGATATTATTGAAAAAATATTTACGAATATCAATGGAGAATTATATTTTAAAACAACTACATGGATGCTTGTTTCACTTGCCGGGATTTTTATTGTATTGATGGCAGATATTTTTGAAGAATATGGGTTAAACGTGCAATTGCTGCATCATAAACATTTAGCTGTACGGTTAATAACCGTAAGCACAATCATTATAAGCATCTTGTTGTTTGGCACTTTGCGTAATACATCCTTTATATATTTTCAGTTTTAAACTGCGCCGAATGAAATTAAGCTTTTGGACGAAACTTATTATTTGCTTTTTAATGCTGTTTGCTGCAGACAAACTTATCGGTGTTATTATGAATTATGCCGTAATGCATGTAAAAAATGGCAGCATCTATGAAATGAAGTATAAGCTTTTTGAAGCCAGGCCATCAATAATAATATTAGGTTCTTCAAGGGCCAATCATCATTATAACACACATCTCATTGAAGAAAAATTTCAAAAAAAAACAATTAATTATGGGCAGGATGGTACAGGTATTCTTTACTATTTCCTGGTATTAAAAACACTCATGAAATATCATAAACCGGATATGGTAATTGTGGATGTAAAACCAGATGAGTTTGCTCCGCTTCCCAATTTCAATCCCCTAAGCACATTATATCCATTCATAGACAAAGTTGCTATTGAAACAAGAGACTTAGAGCAAATTTCACCTTACGAAAACTTACAGCTAAAGTCGAATGCATACCGCTTCAATAACCAGGTGATAGAAACTTTCAGCAGTATGCGTGGAAGCAAAGAAGATACACAATCTATTACCGGATATTTACCTCTGCCTGCTGAAAAAAGAAGTTTGAAAAAAATAGATTATTCGAATACGCAATTCGAAAGCAGCATGTTCTCTTATTTTCTGCAGCTTATTGAGCTTTGTAAAAAGAATAATATAAAGCTTGTTCTATGCGCATCGCCCTATTATTACAATGTAATGTATGATAAAAGCATAAAAGAAGCGGAGCAGGTTTGCAAGAAAGAAAATATTCAGTTCCTGAATTATTTTAATAACCGCTTACATTATTTTCCCGAGGAGCTTTTTAGAGATGAGGGACATTTAAATGGAGAGGGAGCGGATATTTTTACAAAAGATTTTTTAAGTAGGATTCAATAAAACCAAGTAACCTGACAGTTCTTGAACCTGATAGGAAACAAAAGTTATCAAAGCCCCGTAACAAAAAAATAGTTATTTTAAAATGGAAATTGCTTTCAATATTTTTCAGCTTTTTCTTCGGCGAGCTTCCAATCATCAAGCGTATCAATATTTACATACCATTCCGGAGAAGATAATTGATATGTAATTTTTGCGGCAAAGATGTTATTGTCATTGATGATTGTATCGGTTTTTATCACGTACACACTTCCATCTCTTATAAAAGCTTCGGGCAAATCCTGACGTCTTGAAATTATTTTTTTATCATTCGTTGAAGAGATCAAATAGCCATCTTCATTTTTTTCAAAAACCCAATGCGGATTATACTGATGAGGTACAGGCACCACAGAAATTAATGTATCTGCGCCGGCAGAGATAAATTTTTCAATACATGCATCAATAAAACCTTTTTCTCTGAAAGGATAAGTTGGCTGCAGCACACAAACTGCATCAAAATATATTTTTTGAACATGATAAAAATTAAGTGCATGTTTTATTACGTCAACTGTTGGTGTTGTATCATCAGCAAGATTGGCAGGGCGAATAAAGGGCGCTTTGATTTGATATTTTTCAGCAACTTCTATTATGTCTTTACTATCAGAGCTTATCATAATTTCGTTCAATAGCTTTGCCTGTGCTGCTGCATTAGCAGTATATGCAAGCAATGGCTTGCCGCCAAGCAGTTTTATATTTTTACCGGGAATTCCTTTAGAGCCGCCGCGTGCCGGAATGATACCAAGAATTTTCATCCATTAAAAATTAATTTTTTTATGATAGCGGAGCGGAACGGTTTGCAGCACATCGGCTATTTGCACGCCTGCATTGCCGGCGCCGTATATTGCAGAAGAATCGGGGCGTGCATTATGCAGCCAGAAATGAATGGCCTGCTTTATTTGCTCCCTGTCATAATTTACATCTGCTACATTATTTGCTTTCTCTCTTCCTTCCTGTCTTGAACCGATGTTAACAACAGGTGTTCCCAAAAAGGCGCACTCCCTTATTCCTGCGCTGGAATTTCCCACAAGACATTTTGCGTTGAATAACAATTTTAAAAAATCCTCCGGCCTCATGTTTTTAAAAAAGTGAATGAAGGGCAATGGATATTTTTCCCTGAAAGCCCGTATGCCATGCGACATGCCGTCTGCGCCTGCATCTGCATTAGGCCAAAACCAGAATACAGGCATCTGCATTTCATACATGGCATGCAATGTTTCCTGAATTTGTTTTGCAGCATCTTTATATTCTGTGGTTACGGGGTGCTGCATTACTACAAGATACCCATGAGAAAAATCAAATGTTTCACCAACGCCGCCATACTTTTCAAAAACATCAAAATTTAATTGAGGCGCTTGCAAAACCTCTGCCGCAAGGTCAATAGAAGGGCAGCCGGTATTAAAAACATAATCGGGGTCTTCGCCCAAACGTATTACACGAGCTCTTGCATTTTCACTTGATACAAAATGCACATCTGCAAGCTTTGTATTTGCATGGCGAACTTTTTCATCAATGTTGCCGGTAATTTCTCCGCCCTGAATATGTGCAACAGGGATGTTTTGATATGCCGCAGCGATAGACACTGCAAGGGTTTCAAAGCGGTCTGCAATCACCACCACAATATCAGGCTTCAAATTATAAAACACATTTGATAATTCAATTACGCCAAGCCCTGTACTTTTCGCCATAGTGGTTAGGTTTCCGCCTTCAAGCACCATGAACACTTTTTCATTAATTGTAAATCCATCCTGCTCAATGAAATTATCAACATTTCCGTACCTGTTGAGCAGTGCAGAGCCGGTAAGCACAAGCTGCAATTCCAGCTCCTCATTTTTCTGAATTGCCGTAAGCGCAGTTTTAATGCGGCTATAGCTTGGGCGTGCAGTTATTACCACGCATATTTTTCTTTTGACGCTCATTTAAAACCGTTTCTCGTTTCTTGCCTGCCCCGATAAAGGCGGGGTTTCTTGTTTTATTCAATATCATTTTCATTTAAAAAATCCCATTGCTTTTTATCGTACTTCAGCCTCTTTCCTATTACAGCTTTATATTCTCTTGCATCAATGCCATAGCCTTTTGGTTTTTTTGCCTCGAGCATGTCAAAGGTTATGACAGTGCCTTTTGATAAATTTTGATTTACTGCCAGTGATTTTTCAAAAATATTTTTTAATTGCTGTAAGTCATCAACAGTATTCTTTTGTATGTTATGTTGTAAAGATTGTTGTATTTGTTTTATGCCTTCAGTCAATTTTTTCACCCCATTGATTTCTATGGAAGCTTTTGCATCTGGCCCAAACATTTGTTTATGAAATACAACATGAAATTCAAAAAGTTCTGCGCCTAATGCAGCCGCAGCAAGGCATGCATACATATTGCCACTGTGGTCAGAAAATCCAACAGGAATATTATAGCGCTGTTTCATTTCTGCAATAATATTCAAGTTCCATTGTTCCGGACTTGTTGGATAAGCTGTTGTGCATTGAAGCAATGAAATTGAAATTTGTTTCGATTTAAAAATATGAATTGCTTCATCCAATTCATTCCAGTTGCTTAAGCCCGAAGAGAAAATTACCGGCTTTCGTGTTTGTGCAATTTTTTCTAACAGTAAATGATTGCTTATTTCTCCTGAACCGATCTTGTATCTTTTTATATTTAATTTTTCTAACAAATCAACAGCCGCATTTGAAAAGGGCGAGCTGATAAATTCAAGACTAACTTCTTCGCAATGTTTTTTTATTCCCTGCCATTGTTCTAAAGTAAGTTCCATGCGCTTCCAGTAATCGCAGCGTGTTGCATCTTCATAACTAAAGTTTATTCTGAAAGGTTCATGGAGGCTGCTTTCCGCATCTGCAATATGTGTTTGAAATTTTATTGCATCAATGCCTGAATTTTTTAAGGCATCAATATAGGAATGCAGTATTCCTAAACTTCCATCATGTGCCTGAGCTATTTCAGCAATTATCATGAGAGCAAATTAATTCATTCATCGCAGAGAAGGGATCAAGATGTTTTAGCTGTATCAATAAATTTTTTCTTCACCTCTAAAATTGAAAAATCACTCTCTTCTTTTATAATTGTGTTGCTCAATTTTCCCAAACATTCAATTTCCATTTCAACAATATCTCCGGCTTGCAACCATTGTTCTGTATACTGTGGATTGTTTAATTTACCTGTACCATTCAACTCTAAAAAGCAGCCTGTGCCCACAGTTCCGCTGCCGATAATATCACCGGGATAAAGTGTTGCACCGTAAGAAGCACGCTCAATAATTTCAGAAAAAGTCCAGTCCATATCTCCTAAGTTTCCTTCGCTAACCTGCACTCCGTTTACAAAACATTTCATTTGCAGGTTCCAGTTTTTTCCGGTGTGATTTTCTTTTGCATCAATCATAAACTCTTCCAGTTCATCTAATGTTACAAGCGATGGTCCAATCACTGTTGAAAAATCTTTTCCTTTTGCAGGGCCAAGATTTAATAACATTTCTTCCATTTGCAAACGGCGTGCACTCATATCATTCATTATCATTAATCCACCGATATATTCATCTGCTTCTTGCGCTTTTATATTGCGACCATGCTTGCAAATTACAATAGCTGCTTCAAGCTCGAAATCAAGCTTCTCAAAATGATCGGGCATACATGAGATTTCTCCCGGTCCCTGTATGCTGTGATGGTTGGTGAAATAAAAAATGGGGTACTGGTCAAACTCTGGAATCATTGGTACGCTGCGGTTTCTGCGGGCTGCAGCTACATGCTGACGGAAGGCATATCCATCCCTGCAGCTTGTGGGAAATGGAATGGGAGCAAGCAACTGTGCATCTGCGAAGGGAACACCTTTTTCAATTCCTATTCTTCCACTCTTTATTGCATCGCACATTGCCAGTGCAATTGGATAATTATCTTCCCAATAGTTTAAAAACATATTCATGGATGATGGTAGCTCGGGATGCAATAAATCTGCATCGTACAATAAATCATTTTCGAGTATGGCAAGCTGGTCGTGACCATCTTTTAAATAGGAAACTAATTTCATAAAAAGATAATAAGTATTTCAAAAATAAAGAACCCTCTAAATCTCCCTAAGGGAGACTTTAAAACCAGCGAAAATAAACAGAATGAGTAATAGTTATTGCTGCAAAAAAATTCTTTCTAATTTTTTCTAATGAGCATTAATCAGCAATAAAAAATTTATCCGCATCTTTCAAAAAAGGAAGCTTGTTTCTTGTTTCTTCCAGCTCATCTTTTTGCAGTGTGATTGTAAAAATTTCTTCTTTATGTGTTTTGTGGTATAATGTTTCGCCCATTGCATTTACCACCATACTGTCGCCGGTGTGATAAACATTGTTGCCATCATTGCCCACGCGGTTAACACCAATTACGTAACATTGATTTTCTATTGCTCTTGCCTGCAATAGAGTTTTCCATGCATTGATGCGACGTTCGGGCCAATTGGCAACGTAGAGTAAAATATCATATACCTCACCCCCAGCCCCTCTCCACGGAGTGGAGAGGGCAGCAGCAGAATACGGAGACTGCCTTGCCCACATGGGAAAACGCAAATCATAGCAGACCTGCAAATTTATTTTCCATCCTTTTACAGAGGCAATTAATCTTTTGTTGCCTGGTGTATAATACAAATGTTCATCGCCGTGGGCGAATAAATGGCGCTTATCGTAATACCCATATTCGCCATTTGGCTGCATCCAGATTAGGCGGTTGAAATATTTGTGCTCTTCTTCTATAATTACACTTCCTGTAAGAATTATATTGTTTGATGCAGCAATATTTTTCATCCACTCGATAGTTTCGCCCTGCATGGTTTCAGCATACAGCGCAGGACGCATAGAAAAACCGGTAGTAAACATTTCGGGTAATACAACCACTTCCGTTTTTTCTTTAATAGCTGAAATTTTTTTCTGCAGCATTGAAAGATTAGCGCCTTTATCTTCCCATTGAAGATTGGTTTGTATAAGAGTTACAGTTAATGGAGACATAATATTTTAGTTACTTTATAAACTTTAGTTACCTATATGCCTTAGTTACTTACTTAAAGTTACTTATATACCTTTTCGCCTGCTCCAAATCCTCCGGTGTATCAATGCTAATGCTGATTTCATCTGTAATTACCATTCTGATGCTTACTCCGTTTTCAAGGTAACGCAATTGTTCTAACTTTTCTGCTTTTTCAAGTGCAGAAGCGGGCCATTTTGTAAAGTTCATCAATGCCTGTTTGCGAAAGGCGTAAATGCCAATGTGTTTATAATATGTAACTGGTGAATCATTGTTCCTGTTATATGGTATAACTGAACGGCTAAAAAAAAGTGCATCAAAATTCTTATCAACAACCACTTTTACATTGCTTGGATTTTCGATTGCTTCTTTTTCTTTTATTTTATGCATAAGACTTGCAACCTGAATATTTTTTCCTTCGTTACTATCAAACGCTTTCAATAATTTTTGTAACGATTCTTTTTGTGTAAATGGCTCATCGCCCTGAACATTCACAATAATATCAACATCCATATCAGCAATTGCTTCTGCAATACGGTCGCTGCCGCTTTCGTGATGCTTTTTACTGATTATAGCTTTTCCGCCCTGATGAATTATTTCGTTAAATATAATATCGCTGTCAGTAACAACAATTACTTCATCGAATAAGTTTGTTGCACCTGTATTATCATAAGTGTGGCGTATTACAGTTTTATCACCTAACAACTGCATTAGCTTTGCGGGAAAGCGGGTAGCAGCGTAGCGGGCGGGTATAAAAGCGATTGTTTTCAACCTGGTTTAATATTTTGTGTTAGCCATTCCTGCAACAAAAGACAATAATCCTTAAATGAAACGTTTTCATATTCTAGCCCGGCAAACTGCAACATATCAGGTAAGGTGAAAGAATAAAATGCATTAAATTCCTGCTGTATGCTCAGGTAACCTGGTAGTCTTTTATTAGAAGAAACAGTTAACCAATTTCGAATATGTTTCATCACAAGGGCATAATCGCCGTTATGTGCTTTGGGGTCTGCTCCATTAATATCTGATAAGTAAACTTTAGATTGAAACTTTTCTTTCTCAAAAATTATAATGTTTTTACTTCTTTGTTTTAAGTTCCCAAAATGTTTGGCTGAAAGGAAAAGACCTAATTCAAAAGGCATATTAAACCGCGGAAGATTATTTGAATGGTCTAATTCAATATTCGATATATCGTGGACTCCATAACGGCATACTTCTATAAGACGGTAAATTTTATCTATTCGATTTTCTGATGCATCATCATGCTCTAAAGCGCAATGTGGGATGAAGCCACATCTTGTTATGGTATATACCATTGCATGAAAAATCTTCTGGTAAACCAGATCAAAACGGCAATTAATAAATATATTATTGTTATACTCATGAGCAGAAGGAGATGCCATGATGGTATATCATTTACTCTTTTTTGCAGGAGTATTTGAAACTTCCCTTGAACGCACAACAATAGACTTTGGTCTGCCATGCTTTTCAAGAGCCACTCGCACCGCATTTTTCAGGACTTTTTTTGGAACTGAAGTTTTCCAGTTTACTTTCTTTATTGTTACTACTGTCATATTACAAAAGTACAAAGTTTTTCAGGAAGAAGAATTTAAAAGCTCAACTGGTTGGTAAGCCTTTTCATTTCAATCTCCGCAGCCTTTGCGGCAAAGCTAAGATTCACTAAACGATAGCCGGCATCCTGAAAAGTTTGCTGCGCAATTTCCACATCAACAATGGTGGCTACTCTTAATTCAAAGCGCTGCAAAACCAAATCGAGCAATTGCTGCGCTAAAGAATAGTTTTGTTTTTCGGTTTCCAATTGTTGTAATGCGTTCTGGTAAGACTGATACGATTTCACCGCCGAAGATGTATTATCTCTTACTAAAATATCTTTTTGTATTACTGCACTCTGCGTATTAATTTCTGCAACGTGTTGCTGGCGTTTATAAACTGAGCCATTGTATATAGGAACAGAAAGATATAAGCCGATAAAGGGTCCATAGTTTTCATTATACAAATTAAAGCCGCCTGAACTTTTGGAGAGATTAAAATTATATCCTGAATTGAAGCTTACAGAAGGATAACGCTGTGCAGCGGTTTCTTTTTCTATTAATTCATTAATTCTTATTTGCTCTTCTACTGCATGCACTTCCGGGCTTTGATGAAGATTGCTTAAAATGTTTTCAAGAGAAATATTTCTTTCCACAATAATTGTATCGCTGATACTAATTGCTGAATCTGCTTTCAGTGTGAGTAAAGTGAGCAGGTTTGTTTTTGCCTGGTCAATTATTAACTGTTGCGATTCTCTTGCCTGTATCAATGCATTCAAGTCGAGTTGGGTTTGAAACAGATCTGCATTATTTGCCAGCCCCACGCTTTGCTGTATTTGTACAATGTTTAATCGTTGTTTAGAAACCTCAATAGATTGTTCAAGTGTTTTTAAATAACTCTGCTGCCTCACAACATCATAATAATTAGTCATCATGGCAGCAATGATGTTTTGTATTTGCGCATTTAATAATTGTTCGCTTTGCTGCTGAAGCTCTTCCAAACGTTTTTTTGTTGTTACCACACGCATTCCATTATACAATAAAATACTTGCGGTAACGCCTGATGTTAAATTATTTGCAGTGGCGCCATACCTTTTTATAACAGTGCCGTTGCTTAGTTTTTGATTGATGTTTGTCAACTGCTCAATGTCATTTGCGGTGCCTGTAATTAATGGAAGTCCACCTGCTATTCCATAGTTATTATAAATAGTATTTGCTTCAACATTATTTTTTGAAAGCTGAATATCGAGACTGTTCTTTAATGCAATGTTGATGGCATCCTTCAAGTATAACGGTTGCTGTGCTCTTGAATACGAACTTATTAATATTAGTATAGCAAGAATTTTTTTCATATTTGGTTACTTGCCTTCTATGATTGCTTAATTATTTTGTCCTTGCTTACGCACATGCTTCACCTAAAATTTTCTTGCCAGGTTATTGAAACCCCAATGAATGCAACATAATTTAATTTGGCAGACACTGGTTGCCAAATTAAATAAAGCTTATAAACCTTGCTTATAATTCTTTTCGTCAACTTCATTTTTCATTATTCCGTAATCTGTGTTTTATGCTCTTTATGTTTTCCTGAAAGATAAGAATACACTGCAGGTATCACCAGCAAAGTAAGCATCAATGAAAATAAAATTCCGCCGACAATTACAATTCCAAGCGGAACACGACTGCTGGCAGAGGCGCCCAAACTTAGCGCAATGGGCAATGCACCAAGCGATGTTGCAAGGCTCGTCATTAATATGGGACGCAAACGTTGGCCTGCAGCTTCTATTACTGCCTGCATCTTAGGCACGCCATGCGCTCTTTTCTGATTGGCGAATTCAACAATTAAAATTCCGTTTTTAGTTACAAGACCAATCAGCATTATCATTCCAATCTGCGAAAAAATATTTAATGTTTGATTGAAAATAAATAAAGCTAATAAAGCGCCTGCTAATGCCAGCGGCACAGTTAGCATGATTGTGAAAGGGTCAACAAAGCTTTCAAACTGCGCAGCCAAAACCAAATAGATTAATACCAATGCAAGCATAAACGCAAAACCTGTATTGGATGAGCTTTCGGCATAATCTCTTGAAGCGCCGGCTAAAGAGGTTTGAAAAGTTTCATCAAGTGTTTTATCTGCGATTGCCTGCATCGCTTTTATGCCATCGCCAATTGTTTTGCCTTCTGCAAGTGAAGCAGAAATGGTAGCTGCTTTAAAGCGATTAAAATGAAACAATGTTGGCGGGCTGCTGCTCTCTTCCAAATGAACAACAGCAGTGAGCGGAATATTTTCGCCGCGGCTGTTTCGCACATATAGCTTTTCAATGTCTGAAGGTTCGCTTCGGTTGCTTCTGCTAACCTGAGCAATTACCTGGTATTGCTTTCCATTCATAATAAAATAGGCAAGTCTTCTTCCGCTGAAAGCAGCCTGCACCACAGAAGCAACATCCGTTGTGGTTAATCCAAGGTCTTTTGCTTTTACACGGTCAATGGTTAATTGCAATTCGGGTTTATTGAATTTGAGGTTTGCATCTACGGTTTGAAATGTTTTATCATTTCGTGCTGCTTCTAAAAATTCAGGTAAAACTTCTTCTATTTTTTTGAAATCCAGGTTTTGAAGATTGAACTGCACAGGCAACCCACCTCTTGAGCCTGTACCCACTGCAACGGTTTGTTCCTGTATGGCGAATATTCTTGCATCAGAGAAGCGAACAATTTTTCTATTGATGTCGTTTGCAATTTCATCCTGTGAACGTACTCTGTATTTTGCATCTACCAATCCTATGCGGCCAAAGGAAGAATTTACTCCTCCAACTCCAAAGCCGGGTGTAGCATTGAAAACAAAATCTCTTTCAGGTATTGAATCGTACAAGTAATTAGAAAAATTATCTGATATGCGCTGCATGTAATCGTAGCTCGTTCCTTCTGCTGCTGTGATGCTGAAACGTACGGTATTCTTATCTTCCATCGGTGCAATCTCGCTTTGAAGATTATTATAGATAAGCCAGATAAGAATTCCGCAAACAGCAACTATAAGCCATGCGAGCCATCGTACTTTCATGAAGTCTGTCAATAATTTTTTGTAGCCATTTTCCATGCCGCTGAAAAAGGGTTCGGTTTTATTATAGAGCCATCCATGCTGCGCATTTTTCCTGTTGAGCAAAACATTTAATACAGGAGTTATGGTTAATGAAACAAATGCGGAGACTAATACAGCGCCTGCTACCACAATGCCAAATTCACGGAATAAGCTTCCTACAAAACCCTGCAAAAAAATCACAGGTAAAAACACTACAGCCAAAGTGAGTGAAGTAGAAAGCACTGCAAAGAAAATTTCACGGCTGCCTTCTAAAGCTGCTTTTCGAATTGGTAGACCTTCTTCCAGTTTTCTGAAAATATTTTCTGTTACAACAATGCCATCATCTACTACAAGACCTGTTGCAAGCACTATCGCAAGCAGTGTTAACACATTGATTGAAAAACCAGCGAGGTACATGATGAAGAAAGTAGCGACTAATGATATAGGAATATCAATCAGTGGGCGCAGTGCAATTAACCAATCTCTGAAGAAGAAAAATATTACCAGCACCACAAGGCTGAAAGCTATGAACAGTGTGTCTTTCACTTCATTCAAAGCACGTCTCACATTTCGTGTTGTATCAATCAGTACATTGAATTGTATGTCTGATTTATTTGTTTTCTCAATATCCTGCAGGCGTTTATAAAATTCATCGGCGATATTAATATAGTTGGCTCCGGGCTGAGGAATGATAGCAACACCTACCGCATTCACTCCATTGTACTTCCAGCTGAACTCATAATTTTCAGGACCTATTTCTACTTTGGCCACATCACTTAATCGTACAATGCCCTGGCTGCTTTCACTGATAATAAGGTCGTTGAATTGTTGTTCGGTGGTTAAGCGTCCGGCAGTTTTTATAGTGAGTTCAGTATTGCTGCCATAGATTTTTCCGGCAGGTATATCTATATTTTCACGGCTGAGTGCATTTTGTATATCCGCAAAAGCAACGCTGTATGTATTCATTTTATCAGGGTCAATCCAAATGCGCATCGAAGGACGTTTCTGCCCAAAAATATTTACAGCGCTTACTTCATTGATGGTTTGAAAACGTTCCTGCAAAACATTTTCAGCATAGTCGCTCAATTCAAGCAAACCCTTGGTTCTGCTCTGAAGAGCAAGCAATATTATAAAATCGCTATTTGCATCAGCCTTGCTTACAACAGGCGGGGCATCTATATCCTGCGGAAGATCCCGTTGAGCCTGGCTCACTTTATCACGTACATCATTTGCTGCGGCTTCAAGGTCTGCATCGAGATTAAACTCAACCGTAATATTACTTGCACCAACCTGGCTTGAAGAAGTGATGGTTCTTATACCCGGAATTCCATTGATTTGTTTTTCGAGAGGTTCGGTTATCTGGCTTTCAATAATATCAGCATTGGCGCCGGTATAAGTTGTGCGCACATTTACAATGGGCGGGTCAATTGCCGGGTATTCTCGTACAGCTAAAAAAGTAAAGCCCACTGCACCAAACAAAAGTATCATCAAATTCATTACCGTTGCGAGTACGGGGCGGCGTAAGGAGAGTTCTGAAATGTTCATCTAAAAGTCATTAAAGTCATTCAGTCATTGAGTCATTTGAAGTCATTGAGTCAATAAGTCAATGGGTAGAAACGTATGGCTTATCGCTGTAAATGTTCTTCGCATACACACAATGATTAAAGTTACAAAGATGAAGATAAGTTAAAGGCGAATATTTGATGTATTGAACTATAGGTCGAGGATTATTGAAATATTTGATTTGATGTATTCAATTTTTTCAGCTGGTAGCTCGCCAATTTTTTTCCAGCTTCAGTTCCAAGTCCTTGGTTTAAATCTGCAATTCAAATCTCATACTGCTTCATTTTCTATCTTTTCAAATTCAGCAAGTATTTTCATAAATTCTTCTTTTACGAGCTTAGATTCCTTTTGTAATTGCTTAGAGAGTATTTTTCTTTTCTGAAGAAAATTATAAAATTCTACAGCTTCATTAATATACCTATTTCTATTCTTGTTAAGCTTCGAAAGTATTTTTTCAGTCTCATTGAAACATGAGCATCCATTTTTAACGAAAGATTTTTGATACAAAGTCTTTTAACAAAGGCATCTATTAAAAGTATATATATAAAAAATTTAAAAAAAATTGCCTAACCTAACTTTTTATGGAACCGTAACTGCTCTTAATATCTCATCAATCAAATTAACTGTGGTTACATTTTCAGCCTCTGCTTCGTATGTTAAACCAATGCGGTGACGCAGTATATCTTTACATGTTGCTTTTACATCATCGGGTATTACAAATCCTCTTTTAGCCAGAAATGCATAAGCCTTTGCGGCGAGAGCAAGATTTATAGTTGCTCTTGGAGAGCCGCCATAACTTATTAAATTTTTCATTCTGCTAAGCCCATATTGGTCTGGATAGCGTGTTGCAAAAACAATATCTATTATATATTTTTCAATCTTCTCATCCATATACACCTGCTTAGTTAGCTGCCTGCCTTCAACTATTTCATGCAGGCTTACCACCGCATTTATTTTCAGGCGTTCAGCATTCTGCACTTCCTGCTTTAATATTTTTTGCTCTTCATTTTTATCAGGATAGTCAACAATCACTTTCATCATAAACCGGTCAACCTGCGCTTCAGGCAAGGGATATGTTCCCTCTTGTTCCAGCGGGTTTTGTGTAGCGAGAACAAGGAATGGGTCATCAAGCTTAAAAGTATTTTCACCAATAGTAATTTGCCTTTCCTGCATTGCTTCAAGCAAAGCGCTCTGCACTTTTGCAGGCGCACGGTTAATTTCATCTGCAAGAATAAAATTGGCGAATATGGGTCCCTTACGAACTGCAAATTCATTGCGATGCTGATTGTATATCATGGTTCCGGTAACATCAGCCGGCAATAAATCGGGAGTAAATTGAATGCGGCTGAATTTTGCATTCACTGCTTCGGCAAGAGATTTTATGGTAAGTGTCTTTGCCAAACCCGGAACACCTTCTAACAGAATATGTCCGTTGCTTAATAAGCCAATCAATAATCTGTCTGTCATGTAATGCTGCCCCACTATCACCTTTGAAATTTCATTGCGGATAGCGGTAATAAAACCGGATGCATGTGCTATGTTTTCATTGAGCTTTCTTATGTCTTCTCCTGTTTGCATTGCTTTAAATATAAATGAATGTACAAAGTAATATTGCAACAAAAGGTTTACAAAAATAAATTTGGGCTATTGGGGAAATATTAACCAGTGGGCAGTTGGCAATTGGCAGTGGCAGTAAGCAGGAGGCAGTAGGGAGTAGGCAGTAGGGAGTAGGGAGTAGGGAGTAAAACAGTTGGATACCTTTTGTATAAAACTTCAAAGTAGTCTTGCTTTTGATGTGCAGGTTATTGAATAGTCAGCCGGTTTTAAAATATTGAAATGTTTGTTCCTTAAGTTCGTTCATAAAAGGTAAGCAGATTTCCATGAAGGTCTAATGTTGGAAATTCCCGTGTTCCCCAGGTTGCATTTCAACTACCGTTTCTTGATTATATAATACACCCTGCATTTTATATTCTTCAAATAATTCATCTATGGATTTTACTTCAATACGGCAACTGGCGGTGCCTGCTAAAAAGCTTTCAGCCCCCGATATTATTGGCTTAGTTGACAAGGTTGTATTTCGGGTCTGCCAACTTTCATCGCTTGCAGCCCAGAGATGTATCTCTACTTCATCACGAATGAGTTTTGCAAAACCTGTATCGTGATACGGAACTTCAAATCCTAATCTGGTTTATAAAAGTTTGCCGCTTTCACAATATCATGAACTGGAAGAGCAGGGATGCTTTTGGTCATCTTCATATCTTATATTTAAATTTTTTTCAAGCGCCGGATTGCATCCCGCTATGTTTGCAGCAAGCCGCTTGTCAATTGCACTCTTCATCGCTGCTAACAGCAAGATGTTTCCATTTGCATAGGCGGACACTTTACAGAACCATAGCTGCAAAATACACAGCAGTCTTCCCCTTTTGGTTTTAATCTTGAGCTACAATTTTTACATTCATAAAAAAATTGGCAAGCATTTGTGGGCATTGTCTCCTCCTGCCTGTGTCCGCAAGCAGGACAAGTTATTATGGATTTAAGTAGGGTAGTATCATTCATTATTTTAATTCTTTTTGCAGCATTTTTTAGCTTTATCTTTTGAACAGTCTTTCTTGCATTGTTCCTGCTCATATTGTTTATACATTTCAATTAGTTGGTCGGTTCTTTCTTTGCCAATGCGATTGATAAAAATATTTATTACATCGGTACGAAATTTATTTTCATCATCCTCATAAAGCTGTTCGGGTGTTCTTGTTTTTACCAACTCTGCTTTAAAATAACTTTCTATTTCGGGTTTAATTTTGTCAGCTTCTTCCTGTGTAATCATTTTTTTATTGACTGAAAAGTCGGTATACGTTTCAGCAATATGTTCGGCTTCTTCAATACTTAGCTTATCTACATCTGCACCCCGGTACCAAAGATTTTTTTGTTGGAAAGCGGTTAGGTTTTTTTGAGCATCATTTCCTTTAAGCTCAGTAAAATCAATTTCATATTTTTCAAATACAGGCTTTGCAGCTTTTTCAGTTTCGGGTTCATTTTTCCAAACAATAGCTATAACAGTTCCTTCCCTGTTAAGCCATGCTTCTTTAATAGCATCATTTTTTTCCATGTCAACCAAAGCAGGCTTTGCCCTGCTGCCACAACCAATTTCTTTATCAGCGCCGCAAACCAGCGGCACACTGTAAAAGGTAATATTCTCTTTTGCAGTTGCAGATTCTGCACTTCCATTGATGCAGCCTTGAAATACCATTATGAAAATGGTAAAGCATAATAAAACAGAAATTTTTTTCATTGTTTAATTTTTAATTGATGATTGAATTGTTTTATAACCGGTAGAATTAATTGCTTTTTCAATTTCCGGCACATTTGTTTTTGTGTTGTCAAATTTTACGATACTGTTTGCATTTTCATAAGAAGTTTGAAATTCAATTACCCCCTCCACTTTTGCTATTTCGCTGTTCACATGCTCCGTGCAGCTTTCGCAAGTCATTCCTTTTATTTTAAAAACAGCCTGTTGAATATTGCTTTTGTCAACCACAATAATTTTTGCTTGCTGTGGTTTTGGATAAACCACTTTTGCATAGTACGGGAATGCAATCAGCGAAGTTGCAATCACAGTAACAATACCTAAAAATAATTTTGATTGCCAGAATGATTTTTTATTGTCTGCCTCGCAATCACAGTCAACTTGTTTTTTTGGTTTAAGTTTTTGATACCAGGCGAAGGCAAACACCAAAACAGTCAACCCAATTAAGTAAGGTCGGTAAGCTTCAATCCACGAGAATGATGAAGCAAGTCCGCTTGCACCTCCTAAGAAAGCTAAAACAGGAGTGATACAACAAAGTGATGCTGTAAATGCAGCAATCACTCCCGCAATCCAACTCTTATTATTTTTAGTTATCGTAGCCATGCAAATTGAGTCGCTAAGTTTTGCTGATTTATGATTTTAAAAAAAGGTCGGAGAATTTTCAAATGTTCATTACGTAATGAATAGAAAATGGTTTGTCCTTCTTTCCTTGCTTCAATGATGTTTCCGTCTTTGAGTTTGCGTAAGTGTTGAGATACCGCAGGGATGCTCATTCCTAAAATGTCGCTAAGGTCGCAGGGACAAAGTTCAGTTTCTTCTTCAAGCAGGTAAAGTATTTTCAGTCTTACTTCGTTACATGCCAAAGCAAGAACTTGTCCCAACTGTAAAAATGATTTTGAGTTTGTCTTTATTTTTTCACGGCAACTTTTAATTTGTTCTATGTCTGCCAGTAACCTGATGCATGTTTCATTAGCCATTGTGAAACTGATTAGTCGGGGCCAAATGTAAACAAAGTTTATTTATTTAAGCAAATACTTAAATACAACTGTCCGGCAATTTTGCAAAATGATTTTGAAGCGTCGTTAAAAATTGTTTGATTGCTTACTTTGGGAGTGTGCAAAAGGGTTGCAGCTCACGTCAGGTATTGCGATGGCAGGGTATTTATTGAATGTCCTGCTATTGCAAATACGTTTGTTGCACGGTTTTAACGTCTAAGAATTCTATTTCGTAGTTTAATTATGTCTTGCGTATTATAAACAGTCCGAAGACGTTTTGCTTTTAAGCCATTATATAATGGTTTGTCTCCTGTCCAAAGGCTGCCTTTTAAATATCTTGTCAATGCTACGAAATCAATATCGTCTATGTCTATGTCAGCCACCAAGGCTTCCGCTTTTTCCCAAATTTCTTTTGGGATCAGTTCTTCATTAGTGAATGTCAGTTTAATGAGCATTTTGCCAAATGCGATTTCTAACTCAAGGTCAGTCAACTTTGAAATTTTTATGAGTTTGCTCCAATGCTTGCGAATTTCAAAACGCATATACTCATTGCTGTAAAAGTCAAAGATTGTGTCGGAATTAAAAATTAAGTCGCCGATGGTTCCTTGTGAGTTTAACAGGCAGGAGAAAATAATGTTGGTGTCAACAATTATTTTTCTCATTTCATTAATCGTTTACGGTTCTTTTTCCACCAGTCTTTTTTTACTTCACGAGCAAGTTTGTCTACTTGTTCCTGCGTTGCTTTGGAATTAGCCGTAGCTTCTTTATAGGTCAAATAATCAATAAGTCTTTGCAGTCCTGTAGTGTCTACTGAAGCAGGCAGACGAATGATAACTTCTCTGGATGTTCTTTCTATCAACATAAAATCTTTGCTTTTTTGTCCAATAAAAATAAGTAAAATATTGGACTTGTACGAATTAAAACGCTGTCGAAAAATGGCGTGCAACTCTTGTATCTTCGCTCTATGGCAAAATATGCTCATGATGATGTGCTGCCAGATGAGAACAGCAACCTCGATAAAAAACAACAGGTTGCGGGAATGTTTGATAGCATTGCCTTTCGCTACGATTTTCTGAATAATTTTTTAAGCGCAGGCATAGACAGGAGATGGCGTAAAAAAGCCATCCTGCAATTAAAAGAGCTAAGCCCCAAAATGGTTTTGGATGTTGCTACGGGAACTGCTGATGCAGCCATACTAACCTATAAATTAATAAAGCCTGAAAAAATTATTGGGATTGATATATCTGAGGGAATGCTTGCAATCGGGCGAAAAAAGATTGAAAAGAAAGGGTTGCAAAAAAACATCGGGCTCTATACCGGCGATGCAGAAACAATAAACTATGCTTCCGGTACGTTTGATGCAATAACCGTAGCTTTTGGAGTGCGTAATTTTCAAAACCTTGAAAAAGGGATGGCAGAAATGCTGAGAGTGCTGAAGCCCGGCGGCAAATTAGTTATTCTTGAATTTTCAAAACCAAAAGAGCGAGGATTTAAAATACTGTACAATTTATATATGAAAATTATAGCTCCGGGTTTTGGAAAATTTCTTGCAAAAAATAAGAATGCTTATAAATACCTGAATAATTCCATAAGGGCTTTTCCCGAAAGAGAACAACTCACCGCTATTATGCAAAAGACCGGGTATAGAGAAACATATTATAAAACCCTTAGCTTAGGAATATGTTGTATTTACTGTGGAAGCAAATAATATTAGTTACCATCTTTATTATCGCAGGTTTACATCTGCAGGCACAACAAAAAGAAGAGTACAGACCTAATCATGAAAATCTGCCCTATTACTTCGGGTTAACTTTCGGATATAGTAATATGAACCTGCACCCCACGAAGCATCCCAGGTTTCTGCAGTACGATAGTGTTCTTTGGGTAGAGCCAGGCGCCAGCGGAGGTATTTCTTTAGGTTTGCTTGCAACGCTTCGCTTAAGCAAAAGATTTCAATTGCGGGCCTCACCGGAACTTATTGTTGGCGGCGCAAGATATTTTACTTACGGGCTTCAATATCCAAATCCTGGACTTCAGGAAGATTCTATTACTAAAAAAACATTGCCTTCAACCATTATGAGCTTTCCTTTTCAGATAAAATTTAATAGTGACCGTATTCGCAATTTCCAGGTATATATGCTGGCTGGATTAAAATATGATATTGATCTTGCCAGTAATTCTAATGCCCGCAATGCCGAAGACCTTATAAAACTTAAAAAAAACGATTATGGATATGAAGCCGGAATAGGCTTCACCTTTTATCTTCCCTTTGTTACTCTTTCTCCTGAAATAAAATTGAGCAACGGGCTAAGCAACATTCATAGCCGCGACCCTGATTTAAAATTCTCCAATGTGATAGATAAGCTGCAATCGAGAATGGTGATTTTTTCTTTTAATATTGAGGAGTAAGTTTATAAATTCTTTATTACAATAACTGAGCAACTATTTCTTCCCATTCTTTTTCTAAAGATTTTTCAGGTCTTGCTTTGTCTGCTCTTCTATACCAATAATCTGCATTCAAGATATCTCCTTCTTTGCGGTGAAGGTATGCGTGTATCCATGCCGCAGTTTTATCATCTATGTCTTGTATTATTTCATGAGATTTATTCCAGTCTTCTTTTGCATCATACCACAAAGCTTTAAGATATTCTGAAATGTTTGCAGGCGGTGCGTTTGCAGAAAGACTTTCTTTGAATTGCTGTAGGTTCATGATATAAAAATAAGATAAGCAGAGAACAAACTTATCTCATGCCTCTGATAAATATGACAAAGGAATTAAGATTGATGTATCTTGGTCAGACCCCGGAATGGTCAGACCCGGGACGGTCAGACCAAGTAGATATTAAGCCTTCAATAATTTAAAGGCATGCATCCACTGGTTTCTTATAAATCCCGGTATGCACCAAAGAATACATAGGGGTTCTATGGCTCTTGCTGCTTCCGCTTTTCCCATGTCTTCTGTTTCCCATCCAAATGCAGTGAGAATATCTGTTACTGTTTTCTTAGCTGCATCATCATTGCCTGCGATGAACATAGTTGGTTTACCGCCGGGTAAGATTGGTTTATACATCAAGGCATTGCCAACACTATTGAAAGCCTTTACTACTTTGGCTTGCGGAATCAGCTTTTGAATTCTTTCCATCAGCGATTCATTCAAATCAGTAAAAAATTTCAATACTCCATTTTCAGGCGGCGCTGCTGCAATAGGGTTTGTTGCATCAATCACTATCTTGTTATTAAAATTTTCAATGCCTGCAAGGTTGAGGGCATTCTCTGTTACTCTGCCGCCGGTTGCAAGCACAATCAATTCACCAAAGGAAGCAGTTTCTTTAAACGTGCCTATTTGTATGCCGGCATTTTCATTTTTAAATTTTACCACTTCTTCTTTTTCAACGTTACGTGTACCAAGGATGGTATCATAACCTTCGGTTTTAAATGCTTTGGCTAATACTTGTCCTACTACGGCGGAGCCAATGATTCCAACTTTCATAATCATTTTTATTTTATTGTTGAATAAAATGTTCCGGTAATTATTATACTATAAAACCACGTTTTGCTTAATGCAAATCAGGATGCATTAAAAGCTGCGGCAAATTCTTTTGCAAAATCATCCAGCTTTATTCTGCTTAATGATGGCCTGTTATTAAAATAGTCTTTGCTCATTTCTCCGGTACGTATTGCTTTTCCCATCTCTGTATAATTCTTTGCTATTTCTTCGGGAAGACCCGCCTGCATTGCGCCCTGTAAATTTTGTTCATCAGAAAATATAATCCATGGCAACTCTGGCTTGCTGATTGCATCGCCCAGTGTTTTTGCAATCTCTGCACCCGTTTTTTCGTCACCGGCAATGTAGCGTATTGTATGGCCTGTAAAATTCAAATTCAATAATTCTTCAGCGGCTGCTTCAGCAATATCTGCGGGATGCACCAGCGCAAATGCAGTATCGCCGAAATTTCCACCAATGATGCCGGCATTCTTTATCATGCCGATGTTAGCAAGCAGGTTATAATAAAAAGAAGCGGGACGCAAATGTTTAATGTTTACATCTGTGAGCGAGTTCAATGCATTTTCTACCCGGTGTAAACCACTCACAGGGCCGGCGCCATCAGGCATGTGGGCACCCACACTGCTCAGGTTTACAACATATTTTATTCCGGCAGCTTTAATGGCGGCTGTGAGATTTTTTCCAATTTGTTCAATCCAGCCCTTCCAATCTGTTGTGTTCCATTTTGGAGGCACCATCGTATATACTGCATCAGCACCCGCAAATGCTTTTGATAAAAAATCAATATCTTCTACGGAACCTACCGCTGCTTTTGCACCGAGAGCTTCAATGGATGCTGCGTTTTCCTGTTTAGATGTAATAACAGTTACATCATGTCCTGCTTTTATTAAAGCTTCTGCTAATGGTTTGCTGATATGGCCCAGCGAGCCTGTGATTATGTATTTCATTGTTTTTAATTTTTAGATGTGTATAATTTAAAACTCAAGTTTTATTTATATGATTGTATATACAAACAATTTCTATAAAAAATTATAGTGTTAATTTATCGGCAAGCTTGTTCATATTTTGAACCAGGTGCAAGCTTTCATCCTTGCCTACGATTTTAGAGTATGCTTCGAAAAAATGATTCACGCATTCTTTTAATATGGGCAACATTACCTTTGCTTTCGGAGTGGGATAAACATTGGTAACTTTTCCTTCCATAATACGTACAACTAATTTTTTCTTTTCCATTTTTTCTATCAAACGTGTAATGGTGCTAGGCGTTAGCTGCATTTGGCTTGCCAATGCCCCGGGTTGTATGCCTGCATCTTCAATTACCAACATCAATAAATAAGCATGGCTTGGAGAAAGATTGGCCTTTTTCCAGCTTTCTATAGCAAGCTTCTCTATTTTTCTTGCCAGCGCATTTGCAGAAAAATAAATACAACTGCAATATTTGCTTTCAGAAGTTTTCATTTGCAGCAGCAAAGAAAGGGTTTTATTTGTATATACAAATATTTTTTTTCTAACTAATTTTTAGAGTTTGTGTTCAGCCATAAGAACAATAACTTTGAAAAAAATAGTGCAGGATATAATATGAGTAATCCAAACTTACATACTGAGAAATTAGAATTAAGTATAGAAGAGAGAGAATATGAGAATAGCATTCGTCCGCGGGAAATTGTTGAGTTCGCAGGTCAGCAGCAAATCATAGACAATCTTATCATCTTCATCAAAGCCGCAAAGATGCGGGGGGAAGCATTGGATCATATTTTATTTCATGGCCCATCAGGCTTGGGTAAAACAACGCTATCGAGAATTGTATCAAATGAGCTGGGTGTAAACATAAGAGAGACTTCGGGGCCTGTTATTGAAAAGCCCGGAGACCTTGCAGGGCTGCTTACGAATCTGCAAACAAATGATGTGTTGTTTATTGATGAGATACATCGCTTAAGCACTGTGGTAGAAGAATATTTGTATTCCGCGATGGAAGATTTTCGAATTGATATTATGATTGATACCGGACCAAATGCAAGAAGCATACAACTAAATTTAAACAGGTTTACTTTAATTGGAGCAACTACGCGAAGCGGTTTACTTACCGCCCCATTGCTTTCACGCTTTGGAATAAAATCAAGGTTAGAATATTATACGGCAGATATTCTTAAAAAAATAATTGAGCGTAGTGCTGCTATATTAAACGTGTTTATTTCAAGCGATGCTTCATTTGAAATTGCCAGGCGCAGCCGCGGCACACCACGCATTGCAAATGGCTTATTAAGAAGAGTAAGGGATTTTGCACAGGTATTAAATGATGGTGTAATTGATATTGGCATTACCCAACATGCTTTAAGAGCATTGAATGTAGATGAATATGGTTTGGATGAAATGGATAACCGCATTTTATCCGTCATCATTGAAAAATTTAAAGGAGGACCTGTGGGCATTACTACTATTGCAACCGCAGTGAGTGAAGAAGCGGGCACACTGGAAGAAGTATATGAGCCGTTCTTAATACAGGAGGGTTTTCTGCAGCGCACACCACGCGGAAGAGAAGTAACGCATAAAGCATATCAGCATTTAGGAAAGAAGCCGTGGAAGGAAAATGACCAGCAGGATTTGTTTAGCGCATAAAAATTTCTTTTGAAAATGCAGCGCTTATTCAGCCACAAATATTTTGTCTTCATATTTCACTGCTTGCTGTAATCGCTTTTTCATTTTTTCAACAGTAAAATCTTTTCGAACCACCTGTACCTTCAGCATCATCGGTGCACAAATGTTTTTTATACCCATCCCATAGTGCAGTTTCCTGCTTTCTTTAACCACGTTGCTTCCCTGTTCACGCCTGGCTGTGTAATCTTGGTAAGCTGGATTTGCTTCGTGTCTTCTTTTATATCTTCCTGGCTGCGCTGTTTCTCTTTACGGTCCTCGGCTACTCCATAAGTGGTTTTGCCTTTGGGTTTGCGCAGATTGTCCGGAACAGTTGCATCTGCAATCGCTCCTGTTTTTACAATCAACCCTTTGTTCTCTATCTGAGCGTTGATCTGTTCAAATATCACAAAATACTTTTCACCTTAAGAAAAAGTATTAAGGGCTGCCCATTTCTTGTTATTAATATTTTCACTTTTGTCTTAGGATTTTGTATAAGGGCTTTATATGCTTGTATGTTGTTTGAAAAATTAGTTTCAATTCCTATAACAACATCTCCAATCTGCAGACCGGCAGCTTGAGCAGGAGAATTTTCAACTATGTCAGTAACCGTTATAGCCCCATTTATCAGATATATACCCAGCCCTGTATAAGAATAGTCAAAAGAATCAGTATAATGCTTGTTTGGCTTAATATAAATTTGCTGCTCGGGATAATTAAGGATAATATTAAATCTTCGCAGAATATCATTTCCCATTAATCCGCCGAGAACAGGGTATGCAGTTACATTGAACTCATCATTGAAAATATGCACCGGCACATTTCTGAATTTATAGGGCCCCACCCGCACCTCTCTTACCACAGACATCATCATTTCTTTTTTTCCTCCTAACCCTTCGGCCTGTGTTTTATATTGCTTTCTTTTTTTTCTGAGCAAAGCACTGTCTTTTACCAGGTCTTCATTCAGCAGAAAGCATAAGCCTGCGCCAATATCGAAATAAAATTTGCTGTTAACGATATTTTCATCTTTCAACGTAGCTGTTTGCATAGGCAATGTACTGAACTGGGGCCTGAGCACATAACCACCGCGGGGATATTTATAAGTGCCGGGAGTAAACACTTCCATCGTAAGCTTATCATAATCGAGAGCTACAATGTACCGGCGCAAAAAACTAAACCCAATGATGCCATCAATCTTTACACCATAAGCGCTGGTAAGAATTTCGTAATCATTAAGATGAAAATCCAGATTGTTAACGGTAAGCCCGTGGAAATGCAAAGTATGATTATAGGTAAAATCTACAGTTCGCATACCCGCAATGCCCCGCACAATGCGGTTGCTGTGTTCCTTTTTAAGATTGTGTTTTTCGCAGGTGAGTGAGTCAAGAGAAATGCCGCCGCTGCCGGTATCGAGCACAAGGTTCAGTGAATCTTGAAAGTCATCTAAAGTTGCCCGTAAAATAATGATTCCACCTGTAAGCATCGTGATGGGAATATTAGTTATATGCTGAGCAGGGGGAGCAATAAATTCTTCCTGTGCTATTGATGTAATGGGCAGTAAAAATGCCAGAAGATATATGATGAAGCCAGTGCTGAAAACTGCGATTACACTTTGCCCGTGCTGCATTGAACACTGCCTCTCTACCGGCACTCTTCGAAGGATTTCCTTTGAACTTGTATGTGTTGATTCTTTGTTCATCAATCTCAAATTACTACTAATTGGTGCATCTCCCAAACCTTTAATATAAGTATATGGCAGTTGATAATTTTTTAATGAAGATATATGGGTACTTGACAAAATCTGACTTATAAAGGCTGCTTCACTTTACATAGGAGCGAAATTTTAAAATCAGAAGCTTGCAGCGATAATGGGTGCTGATGCAATTGCAAAACCCTTGCAAAAATGGCGGAAGAAGTATGGAAAGAAAAGAGCACATCATACACTATAAACAAAGATTTTACTAAGGCATTTGCAAAGCGACTAAGGGAAAATGTTTCCGAAGGATATAGTGGCTACTGTATAGGATTACCGAAGGATGTACTTTTGAAAGCAATGAAATTAATGTCATACAATGCACAGTTTAAACTGATTGATGAAACGGATAAAGGTCATGTTCGCCGACACTTTTTAGTTGATACCAAAACCAGCGATTATAAATATATTAAAGATATTGCTTGTGAAAAAGCGCAACAAGAAATGAAGGTAGACATAATGCCAACACTGGTAGAAAACGACCCGCTGCGTGATGTAATTTTTCATGATGCAATTAAAAACAGAAATCCTGATTTACGAATTAACGGCATTCCTTGGGAAGTTGAACAACCTACAAAGCCTCTTAAGCAAAACAATCTTGGGCACAGTATAGGCGCAGGTTCAAAGCAAGCTAATCATGTTATTATCAATACACAATTAAGTTAGATTACAAATATATGCACCAGGTAGCGAAGGGACAATTTAAGCTTCATAAAGATTTGCAGACAATTGAGTTTCGGCATGAAGGTAGTTATACCACATTTTCAAGGGGAACGAAAAATGGGTAAGTTGAAAAGCTTACCCATTTGGAGCAGTGGCCCGTAGGTCTCTGCACCACAAATATACAAACAATTTTACAAACAAAGTTGACAAAAACATTTTCCCATACGGCAGGTTGAGCAAAACTTTAAACAAGTGCTGCAGAATGCTCCGGGTATGCTTGGCAAAGATGCTGTAAGTTTCCTTTCTGGATAGCTTTAAACGGCAAGGCTGGCTAGCAATAGTTTTGAACCGTGTAAAAAAAGAAAGAAATTATTTTGTTTATGTGAGGCTCCTGAAATAAAATCAATTTTATCTTGTGGAAATTTTTAGCAATGAAAAAATCAATACTTATTTGTTTTATAATGGCTTCATTTATTTCATCATCTCAAAAAAATCTGGTTGTTTCAGGTCCCCTAATTGGTTACACTGAAATGAGAACCTCGCAGGTTTGGATACAACTGAACAAGCAATTACCCGGCTTATATTTATCATACCATAAAAAAAATGATTCTGTAAACATAAGCCTGATCAATACAGCGCAGCAACTTGAAAAAAAAGGCGACTTTGAAGCGCAAAATTTATATGGATTATACACATTAAAATTTACGCTTACTGCATTGGAGCCCGGCATATCTTATCAATATAAAATTGCACACAAGAATCACGGTGTAGAAAACATTCTGGCAACAGGAGAAGTTACTACGCAACCTTTTTGGCAATGGCGCATGCCTGCACCTGACTTTAGTTTTATAACAGGGAGTTGCGCATACTTTAATCAATTGCAGTACGACCGTCTATCAAAACCGTATGGACTTGACTCAACTATTTTTGAAACCATGGCAAAAGAAAAAGCTGCATTCATGTTATGGCTTGGTGATAACTGGTACACAAGACCCGCAGATTATTTGAGCGAATGGGGATTGAATTACAGAGCCTCGCATGACAGAAGCCTGCCGGTTCTTCAAAACTTTTGGAAAGCCATGCCGCACTATGCCATTTGGGACGACCATGATTATGGCCCCAATAATTCAGATAAAAGTTATGTGTTGAAAGAAGAGAGCCGTAAAGTATTTATGAACTACTGGTGCAATTCTTCTTATGGCGAGAACGGGCAAGGTGTTTACACAAAAGTCACATGGAATGATGTGGACATTTTTATGCTCGATGACCGCTGGTTTCGTAGCAATGATAATATGCCTGATAGCGTAAATGGCAAACCAAACCCAACTAAAAAAATGTTTGGCGATGAACAAATGGAGTGGCTGAAAAATTCATTGCTCGGCAGCAATGAAAATCCAAACATCAGCTTTAGAATTATTGCAACAGGCAGCCAGGTGCTTAATCCCCTGTCGCCATTTGATTGCCTGCGCCATTTTCCTGTTGAGTATAATGAGCTAATAAATTTCATCACAGAAAATAAAATTAACGGGCTTGTGTTTTTAACCGGCGACAGGCATCATACCGAAATTATAAAAGCAGAAAGAACGGGCACTTATCCATTGTATGATATTACCACATCGCCATTAACTTCTTCTGTAGCAAAAACAAAGGGTGCAGAAGAAAAAAATTCTTTTCGCGTTGGCGCAGAAATAGACGCGCAGAACTTTGCCCGCATCTCCTTTTCAGGAAAAAATACTGATAGAAAAATGACCGTTGAATTTATTGGATTGAAGGGAGAGTTGCTTGGTAACTGGTCGGTAACAGCATCTATACTATCTGCATCAAAATAATTTTATCTTGCAGTATTCTTCATGCGACTAAGCTTTACTTACGATAAGAAAAAAGTTATGCAGGCGTTGCGTTATCATTTTATCTCGCAGCCCGAAATAAGAATATTGCTGATTATGATTATTGTGTTTGATATCATCGCTGCCATTTTATATTACCTCGATAAAATAAGACCTGAGCCCTTCTTATTGGGTTCTGCCATCTGGTTTTTTTTCATCATTTCATTTTGGTATTTGCTGCCTTATAATATTTATAAGAGATCAGCAACGTTTAAAGAAAGCTTCATTATCACCTTTCAGGATAAATATGTAATGCTTCAAAACCCAAATGGTTTTGTGGAATGGAATTGGAACCAGTTTACAAAGTTTATAGAAAGCCCTAATTTTTTTCATCTATACTTTTCTTCCAAATCATTTTTTCTGGTGCCTAAGGATAATATGAATGATGATTTTAAGTATGAGCTGCGGGTGTTGCTTAATAATAAGATTAAAAAAAGTTGAGACTTTATATTATCTTTTCAGGAGATTTATTTATTGCCAATGCTGCAATTCATCTTAAATAATCAACTCATAAAAAGGGAACATCCTTCAGGAAGCACCGTATTGGATTTGGTGCGCTATCACAAAAGACTTGCAGGAACAAAAATAGGATGCCGTGAAGGTGATTGCGGCGCCTGCGTCATCCTTGTTGGTGATATTGAAAATAATAAACTTGTGTATCGCTCTATGACGAGCTGTCTGATGCCACTCTGCAATGCACACGGCAAACATATTGTTTCGGTTGAAGGGATTAACATGGAAAACCTTTCACCGGTGCAACAGGCAATGGTTGATACCAATGGAACTCAATGTGCTTTTGTACAATTGGTTTTATAATGTCTCTTACCGGATTTGTTTTGAATGAAAATGGAAAACGTTATAAACAAGCCATTGCATCAATTGATGGAAACATTTGCCGCTGCACCGGTTATAAATCCATTGAACGTGCTGCACAAATTCTTACTGAAATGATGAATGATAAGCCACAGGAAAATCATTTACAATGGCTGGTTGAAAATGGTTTTATCCCGGGTTATTTTCTTACCCTAAAAAATCGCCTCGAAGAATTAAAGAAAGCTGCACAATATTTTTCAACGAATTCTAATAACAATTCCGATAAAATAATGTTAGCAGGAGGAACAGATCTTATCGTTCAAAAACCATTGTCAGTAAAGAAATCACATACTGAGCATGTATTTGATACAACTGATTTGAAAGGCATTCGATTTGAAAACGGGCAGTGCCATATTGGTGCATCAACCACTGCAACAGAGTTTGCAGAATCAGAACTGATGCAGGGCTCTTTCCCCAAACTCAATAATTACATGAAACTGGTTTCATCAACCCCCATACGCAACATGGCAACACTGGCTGGTAATCTTGTGAATGCTTCTCCCATTGGCGATATAACTATCTTTTTTTTAGCGCTGGACAGCACATTAGTTTTAAATAAGAATGATGAAAGAAGAACAGTAAAACTTAAAAACTTTTATAAAGCGTACAAACAAATTGACAAAGAAACCGATGAGTTTATCGAGACAATCATTTTTAGTCCACCTGCTGAGAATTTTTTTTTAAATTTCGAAAAGTATCGAAGAGAACTCATCTTGATATTGCAAGTGTAAATTCTGCGTGTCAAATTAAATTGAATGAAGATGATTCTATTAATGAAATACACCTTTCGGCAGGAGGCGTTTTTGCTTTCCCGAAATATTTATTCAGCACCTGTTCTTTTTTGCGTGGTAAAAAATTTACAAGTGATGTAATTGAAGAAGCCATTAAAATAATGAATGATGAGATAGCGCCCATCAGCGATGCAAGAGGAAAAGCAGCATACAAACGCCTTCTGTTAAGGCAATTGTTTTTGGCTCATATTCTGCTTCTTCCAAAAAAGGAAATTAAAGAATCAGTGTATGCAACACTTGAAAATTTTTAAATGTCATTACTAAAACAGCATTATGAAAAAAGTTACTGCAATTTAAAGTCGCTGTGTTAACGCTTTTCTTTCTTTTAAATAGTTCTTGTAAAAAAGAAGCTCATTACACGAATGATGCAATAATTACCGGTTTTGACTTGAGAGCTTGCATGTGTTGGGGTGGGTTAAAATGATAAATTTCGATGGCGATACAAGACCTTATGGCGGAGACTTTAAATTAATAACGAATGAAAATAACCTCGGAATAACAGAAGAAGACACGTTTCCTATTTATGCGAAGGTTAATTGGATAACCGACACCATTAAGGGTTGCAATCATATTGTTGTGACAAGTTTTGAAATACTTCATCATTAATATTAATAATGATTGCCGAAAAGAAATTACAAAACATAAGTGCAATTGGTAATCCTGACGCATCTTCTCACGTTACCGGCAAATCAATCTACGTTGATGATATTCCTGCAATGGAAGGTCTTCTCTTTATTAAGCCATTCGATTCACCCAATGCACATGGCATTATTAAGAAGCTTGATTTTCCGCTGCAGCACAAATGGAAGGTATTGTAAAAATATTTTCATGGAAAGATATTCCCGGCGAAAATCAAATTGGCGGTATCATTCATGATGAACCTTTTCTTGCAGAGCAGAAAGTAATTTTCCAGGGGCAACCGATTTTACTCGTTGTTGCAGAAACCGACGCCGCCGCAGAAGAAGCCCTCAAAAAAATTGAAATAGAAATAGAGCAGCTTCCTGTAATCACAGACCCGAGAGCAGCATTCAAACAAAATCAGTTATTATCAAAATCAAAAACATTTAATAAAGGCGATACCACATCAGCCTTTAAAAATTGTAAATACATTTTCGAAGGTGAAACCGAAACCGGCGGGCAGGAACATCTCTATCTCGAAACTCACGGAGCGTATGCGTACCCATTAGAAAACGATTCCATAAAAATTTATTCTTCCACACAAGGGCTGCGTCATGTGCAGGAAACAGTTGCGCATACGCTTGGTGTTGGCATGAATAAAATAGAAGTAGAAACAACACGCCTCGGCGGTGGCTTTGGTGGCAAGGAAGACCAGGCTGCTGTGTGGGCTTGCATGGCTGCACTTGCTGTGCACTATTTAAAGTGCCCTGTAAAATGTATTCCGCACCGCATGGAAGATATGCGTATGACAGGCAAGCGCAATCCCTACAAGAGCGATTGCAAAATTGGTCTCGACGAAGATTACAAGATTATTGCTTGCGAAGCACCTATTATCAAAATGGCGGCGGCTGCAGACCTTTCCCCTGCCATATTAGAGCGAACACTTTTTCATGCAACGAATAGTTATTACATTCCGCATGTGCATGTAACGGCGCACTCATGCAAAACAAATCTTCCGCCGAATACGGCGTTCAGAGGCTTTGGTGGTCCGCAGGGAATGTTTGTAATAGAATCAGCGATTGACAATGCTGCAAAAAGTTTAGGAGTTGATACAACACTCATCCAGCGAAAAAATATGCTGGACAACGGGGATGAATTTCCTTATGGGCAAGTCGTTGGCGAATGTGAAGCCAAACATTGCTGGGATGAAGTTGTGCAGCGTTACAACATCTCATCAATCAAAAATGAAATAGCACAATTCAACCAAAACAATCTCTTTGTAAAAAAAGGCATGTCAATGATGCCCGTTTGTTTTGGTATCTCTTTCACCAATACCATGATGAACTAGGCTCGGGCATTAGTGCATGTTTTTTGGGATGGAAGTGTAAGCGTAAGCACCGGCGCTGTTGAAATGAGTCAGGGTGTTAACGCTAAAATGTTACAGGTTGCAGCAACCACATTTGGAATTTCAAACGATAAAATAAAATTAGAGACCACCAACACAACAAGAGTAGCAAACACATCACCTTCCGCAGCAAGATCCACCGGAGACCTCAACGGCAAAGCATTGCTCGATGCCTGCACGCAAATACTCGAACGCTTAAAACAATTGGCAAGGCGCATGCACAATGAAGCAGACGATACAACAGTAACCATTCACAACGAAACCATTTTCATCAACGGAGTACAAAAAGAAATCACATGGCAGCAGCTTGTACGCAAAGCGTATGAAAGCCGCATCAGTCTTAGTGCAAAAGGTCATTATGCAACGCCCAAAATTCATTTCGATAAAACAATTGAGAAGGGGTATCCCTTTGCCTATCATGTGTATGGTACCGCGCGTACCATCGTAACGCTTGATTGCTTACGAGGAATTTATGAATTTGATGCAGTGCATGCTGTGCATGATTTTGGCGCAAGCATTAGGCGGAATTGTGCAGGGCATCGGCTGGATGACGATGGAAGAAGTGGTGTACAAAGAAAATGAAAGCACGTTTGTTCATTTGCTTAACGAACGTGAAAGAATATGTGGAGAATGGCTTGCACTTGCTCATGGCACAAGATATAATTTACTGCATGAACCTTTTGTTCCTTTTGATATAATTCAGGGTGTCGAAAGAATTGATTATGAAACTTTTTTAAAAAGGGTAAAACAATTTGATTTCACAACACCGAATTTAATCAGCATTGGCGAGCCATTTTCCGTTGCTGCTATGCTTGAAAGCATACAAGTTAGCGGTCATGGGGCTATTGATGAGGTTGAAGGTGCTGTGTGGCGGGTTGAACGCAAAGGAAAAGTTGATTTTCTTACAAAATATGTCCGTCATGATAAGCAGGACGGAAAATATTTTAATGAAATTACTGGCAGTGGAGATCTTTGGAATATAGATGTCAGCCGATGGTTAAACGTTCAACCGTCTTGCAAGTAACATTGCGACTGCAGTTTCAGCAGTAAAACTTTTTTAAACTAAAAAGAAATATTGCATAAAATAAAATATTCGGGCTTAGTTACCTGCAATCCGTTTTACTGTATGTGATAAACTAAAGTAAGCCCCTTATAATTATCGCCTGAACCCGGAAGAACAGTAAAATTTTTCATGGCTTTAATTTTATGAAGCTGCGGAACTAAAATTCCTGTTGCACCACCAATAACATAACCTAATAAGTTATCACTTAAAAAATGGTCGCCTGCTTTATAACGTAAATATCCAACTGAAGCCGGTATTGCTGCGGCAATAATCCAAACATAAGTTTTTGCTTTTGAGTCAGGATTAAAATCCTGGAAAACCTTGGCAGCAAAAAATGTTGCGGCGGCAGAAGCAGCAGTATGACCTGCATAAAAAGAGCGCTGAGAATTATTACTTCTACGTTTGTCATCGGGAGCTTCGGAAATACGCCAATCTTCTGTAGAAGAATACACAAATGGCCTGCTTCGGTTTACCAGTCCGTCGCATAAAGTAAATAAGGTTGATGTAATGGCCATGGTTTCAGTATATAAAACGAGAATTTGTCCTGCTTTTTCTCTCTCATTTTTATTTGCAATCATCATTACAACAGGTACACCGAATGATACATAAAAAGGAATATAGCTATCATTGTCTGCCTGTTCAGAGTATTGTCCTGCATTGCCACGGTCGAAAAAAGGAACTTTGCTTCTTGTTTTTGTTTTCAGTTGTGTGAGAGTCAGAGAGTCTTTGTTTTGAATAAGGCTAAGACCAAGAACACTTAAGCCAATACCGGCAGCAATTACAGGACCATCCACTTTGAAGCTGGTTTTATATGGAGATTGAGAAGAAGATTTATAAGTTGAATCCTGAGCCTGTATATTTCCCAGGAAAAACAATAAGGCTAAACAAAAAAAGGGAATTAATTTTTTCATGGTTATTATTTATTATAAATATCAAACTTTTATTAGTGTGTTTGATATTTTTGATGAATTAATTCAACAAAAAATAAATTAAGCTCCGGTGCATTTACTAAAAAGAGTATTTACACCGGAGCCATGTTTTACACATTTTCCTTTTTTCTTTCACCCTTGAACCAATCTGTAAGCTTATCCCGTGTTTGGCCGGTTTTTCTTTCCAATCTGCCCCATAATTCATCTTCTTTTCCTTCTTCATACTTTAAATCATCATCTGTGAGGCTGGCATACGATTGTTTTAATTTCCCTTTAAAAACATTCCAGTTGCCTTTTAATTCTAAGTTGTCCATAATGAGAGATTTTAAGATTAAAAAATAAAAACAAACACAATGCAGTATTCAATTTTTATACCAGCAAGAGGAAGTGAACAATCTGTAATAGTTGAGCCTGGAGAGTAATTAGGAGCAAAGGGATTTATACGCAAATAAAAAGAGTAACTTTTAGCTTAAAAGACAACGTATTATTACGCATCATATTCAAGAACAGGACGCAGCCATTTTTCAACTTCTTCTATGCTCATGCTTTTTCTTTTGGCATAATCTGTTACCTGGTCTTTTTTAATTTTTCCAATTCCAAAATAATGGCTTTCAGGATGACTGAAATACCAGCCGCAAATCGATGATGCGGGATACATTGCCAATGATTCCGTGAGATGAATGCCGGTAGTTTCTTCACCACCCAATAATTCAAACAGTTTTATTTTTTCTGTATGGTCGGGACAGGCAGGATAGCCTGGTGCAGGACGAATGCCGGTATATTTTTCTTTTATGAGCTCTTCGTTTGATAAGGTTTCATCTTTATCATAACCCCAGAATTCTTGTCTCACTTTTTTATGCATGAGCTCGGCAAAGGCTTCCGCAAGGCGGTCGCTTAAAGCCTGCAAAATTATTTTGCTGTAATCGTCATGATTGTTTTCAAAATTTTTTATGTGTGCTTCGATGCCATGAACGGTTACACTAAACGTACCTATAAAATCTTTTAAGCTGCTTGTTTCAGGGGCCATAAAATCTGTCAAAGAAGTATTTGGCTGACCCACCGTCTTCTTTATCTGCTGACGAAGGAATTCTAACTTCTTTATTTCTTCACCTTTATTATTGTAAATAGAAATTGTATCATCGTTCGTTTTTGCTGCATACCATAAACCAATAACAGCTTTGGGGGTAAGCCATTTTTCATCCATTATTTTTTGCAGCATTTTCTTCGCATCATTATATAGTTTGGTTGCTTCTTCGCCAACTTTATCATCGCTTAAAATTTGTGGAAATTTTCCATGCAATTCCCAGGCAATAAAGAATGGTTGCCAGTCAATGTATGTTGCTATTTCTTTTAAATCATAATCATTAAAAATTTTTATTCCTGTAAATAAAGGAATCGGGGGAATATAATTGCTCCAGTCAATCTTTGTTTTGTTTTGCTGCGCATCTTGAAAAGACAAATATTGTTTCGCCGTTTTTTTATTGCTGAAATCTTCTCTTAATTTATCATACTCTGCCTTTGCATTTTGCAAAAGCGTTTGCTTCTGTGCATGATTGAGTAAATTACTCACCGTTGTTACACTTCTTGATGCATCTATCACATGCAGCACTCCATTATCATATTGCGGTGCAATTTTTACCGCAGTATGCATTCTTGATGTAGTGGCTCCGCCAATGAGCAAAGGCTGTTTCATATTTCTTCGCTTCATTTCATGCGCTACATGAACCATTTCATCAAGTGATGGAGTTATTAAACCGCTAAGACCTATTATATCTGCATTTTCTTTTTCAGCAATATCTAAAATTCTATCGGCAGGAACCATTACACCAAGGTCTTTAATTTCATAGCCGTTACAACCCAAGACTACGCCAACAATATTTTTTCCAATATCATGCACATCGCCCTTTACTGTTGCAAGCAAAATTTTAGGCGCATTGTTATTATTCCCTCCGGGATTATTTTTTTTCTCTTCCTCAATGAAGGGAGTAAGCCATGCAACACTCTTCTTCATCACTCTTGCGCTTTTTACTACCTGCGGTAAAAACATTTTTCCGCTTCCGAATAAATCACCGACTATGTTCATTCCATTCATCAAAGGACCTTCAATAACCTCAAGCGGTTTTGAATATTTTAATCTTGCCTCTTCTGTATCAGCTTCAATAAAATCGGTAATGCCATTAACCAGCGCATGTTTTAATCTTTCTTCCACAGAGGTATTGCGCCATACATTTTCCTTTTCTAAAATCTTTCCTTTCGCTTTCACTGTTTCTGCAAATGCAATCAGTTTTTCGGTGGCTTCATTATTTGGATTATTCCGGTTGAGAATAACATCTTCGCATACTTCACGAAGCGCCGGTTCAATTTCATCATATATAACTAACTGCCCTGCATTTACAATTCCCATGTCCATCCCGGCTTTTATTGCATGATATAAAAACACGCTGTGCATGGCTTCACGAATATGATCGTTACCGCGAAAAGAAAAGGAGAGATTGCTTACGCCGCCGCTTACTTTTACCAGCGGCATTTTTTGTTTGATGATGCGGATTGCTTCAATAAAATCAACTGCATAATTATTGTGCTCTTCAATGCCAGTGGCGATTGCAAAAATGTTTGGGTCGAATATGATATCCTGTGCATTAAAGCCAACTTCTTCAGTAAGTATTTTGTAAGCTCTTTCACAAATATTTGTTTTGCGCTGCAATGTATCTGCCTGTCCCTGCTCATCAAAAGCCATTACTACCACGGCTGCACCGTAGCTGAGACAAATAACAGCCTGCTCAATAAATTTTTCTACTCCTTCTTTTAATGAGATTGAATTTACAATACACTTTCCCTGCACACATTTTAAACCCGCTTCTATGATTGAAAATTTTGATGAATCAACCATTACAGGAATTTTAGCAATGTCTGGTTCACTTTGCAAATAGTTTAAAAAAGTAGTCATTGCATGCACACCATCGAGAAGTGCATCATCCATATTTACATCTAATATCTGAGCGCCATTTTCTTCCTGTTGGCGTGCAACGCTTAATGCTTCTTCATATTTATTATCTCTGATGAGGCGTGCAAATTTTTTTGAGCCTGTTACATTGGTTCTTTCGCCGATGTTGATGAAGTTAGATTCGGGGCGAACAATTAAAGGCTCAAGACCGCTCAAGCGCAGATAGGGTTTTATAGAATTCAGCTCACTCATTTTTTGCTTTCGTAATGTAAACCGCTTCCGGTTCCATTAATAATCTTAAATCGTCTTTATCAGGTAAGTAAATTTTGTATTTACTTGCAAAAATCTGGCTGTTATTTTTAGGCAAAGTATATTTTACAATACTTTCTTTTTTGCTTTTGCAAAGAATAATTCCAACAGTTTTGTTTTCTTCCGGTTCTTTAATTTCATCATCGAAATAGTTTACATACATCTGCATTTGACCAATATCCTTATGTACCAGCTCACCAATTTTTAAATCAATTAAAACAAAACAACGAAGTATGCGATGATAAAATACAAGGTCAATATGATAATGGTCCTCCTCTAATGACAAACGATATTGCCTGCCTACAAAAAGAAAACCCTTACCAAGCTCATTCAAAAATTCTTCCAGCTTTGAAATAATAGCATTTTCCAAATCACTTTCACTATAAGATTCAAGTTCCTTGAGATTTAAAAACTCAAGAACATAAGGGTCTTTAATAGCATCATAAGCAGTTGTTATCACTTGCCCTTTTTTACTTAATTCTTTTATCTTGCCCTTATTTCTGCTTAATACCAATCTTTCATATAATGAGCTATCGTATTGTCTTTTCAATTCCCTTAAACTCCAGCTTTCATTAGAAGCTTCAATCTCATAAAACCTGCGCTCCGCATCGGTTTCAATACGCATTAAAAAAATGTAGTGAGACCAGCTTAATTTAAAATCGGGCAAAGAAGATTTCCGAGACAGTGTCTCGGATTTTTGAAAAGATGAAATTGATGATGATTTTTTGGTTAAAGATTTAGAAGTAAAAGATGATGATTTTTTCAATTTCCGAGACACTGTCTCGGATTTCTTGTAAGAAGAATAAAACTTACGCATGTTCTCAAGATTATCTACTGAGAAGCCTCTGCCAAATTCTTTTGTAAGGTCTTGGGATAATCCTTTTAAAATTTCCATTGCGTAATCAGCTCTTGATTTGCCTCCTTGTTCATATTCAACAATAAGCTTACCCACATGAAAATAAGTTTCAACAATCTTTGTATTAATAGCCTGAGCAACTTCCTGCCGGGAAGTTTCAATAAGTATTTTAATATTCTTATATAATGAAATCTTGCTTAGTTTTCTCATATTTTATAAAATATATTAAGTAAGCATTTTCTCCATTACAGGCACTGCTCTTGGTGAATATTTTTTTACTGTTTCTGCAATGTGTTTTATATGCTCAGGAGTGGTGCCGCAACAACCTCCCACAATATTTACAAAACCTTCTCTTGTCCATTCTTGAATGTGCTGTGCTGTTTCATGCGGCTGCTCATCATATTCACCCATGGTATTTGGTAAACCTGCATTGGGATATGCAGAAACATAACAAGATGCAATTGAACTTAACTCTTCTATGTGAGGACGCATTTGCGCAGCGCCCAATGCACAATTCAAACCGACGCTCAATGGTTTGGCATGCATTACAGAAGTATAAAAAGCTTCCAGTGTTTGACCGCTTAATGTTCTGCCGCTTGCATCTGTAATGGTACCGCTAATCATTACAGGAAGTTGTTTTTGTTTAGTATCTCTGAAATATTTTTTGATTGCATAAATCGCCGCTTTTGCATTTAAGGTATCGAAGATTGTTTCTATAAGCAACATATCTGCACCGCCATCCACCAATCCTTTTACCTGCTCATAATATGCTGATGCAACTTCATCGAATGTTACTGCACGATAACCGGAATTATTTACATCTGGCGAAAGTGATAGAGTTTTATTCATGGGACCAATTGCGCCTGCAACAAATTTCAAGTTGACAGTTGGCTGTTGGCTGTTGACAGTAAATTCATCAACCGCTTCTCTCGCAATTTTTGCAGCAGCAAAATTTATTTCGTACGCAAGCTTCTGCATGCGATAATCTGCAAGAGAAACACGCTGTGCATTGAAGGTGTTTGTTTCAATAATATCAGCACCCGCTTCGAGGTATTGCTTATGTATATCCTTAATTATTTGCCGCTGCGTTAAGCACAATAAATCATTATTGCCTTTTACATCGTGAGGCCAATCTTTAAACCGCTCACCCCGGTAATCTGCTTCGGTAAGCCTATAGCGTTGTATCATGGTTCCCATAGCGCCATCAATAATAAGAATGCGCTCTTGCAAAAGTTGCTGTATTGATTTCATATTACTATTTTTTCTAAAACAAAAGTTGAATATTGTTTAGAACCTTGAAGGCCGCCCCTCAGAGCGTGAGACATGTTGTGCCTGCCGACCTCAAAAAAAGTTTAACTGCTAATAAAACGCGGGAGAAACTGTTGTGCGGAACTCTTACGTTTATTAGTTCAGTTAATGATTGTGAAGAGACAATCATGGGCTGCAGGCCGAACAATAAACAAATCTGCCTGCAATGGATGCAAATTAATAAACAAATGCTTCACAGCAAAATAGAGCGGGAGAAACTATTTTTCTATAATCCATATTTATCTATAAGATACAAAAGCGCAGCCATGTTTATAGCGCCAAGCTTTAGCTCACGCATGTTCACATTTTCAAAAATATCGGTTACTGCATGGTGTATATCGAAGTAGCGCTGACTGTCGGGAATTAATTCTGCCAGTGGTGTTTGAAATGCATCTTTCAGTGGCTCAATATCTGCACCACCGCCGCCTGTAGTAAATCTATCGCCATAATAGGGCGCTAATAAAGACTTCCATGAATTCATTTTTTCCCAGGCTTGTTGCGGCACATCAAAGCTAAAACCTCTTGGAGTAAAACCGCCGGCATCACTTTCCAAAGCAAAAATGTGTTTTTCATTTTTTTCTTTTGCTTCGTCTGCATATTTTTTTGCACCTCTTGTTCCGTTTTCTTCATTAGCAAATAATACAAAGTGAATCGTGTGTTTGGGATGAAACCCCAGCGCATTAAAAGCTCTCAGCACTTCAATGGTTTGAATTATGCCTGCGCCATCATCATGTGCGCCCTCTGCAACATCCCAACTATCGAGATGCCCGCCAACAGTGATTATTTCATCGGGGAATTCTGTTCCTTTCAGTTCGCCAATTATATTATGTGCAATTGTATCTGGCAGCATTTGCGCATAAGTAAAAAGCTCGGCTGTGATATTAATTTTCTTATCAAACAATGCATCCAGCTTTTCAACATCCCGTAAGCCAACTGCTGCGGCGGGAATTTTAGGAAGCGTATCAATATAAAAAAGTGAACCTGTATGCGGATTATTATCTGTTGCATTAGTCATGGAGCGAACCAATACTGCAAGCGCTCCATATTTTGCAGCACGGCTTGGACCTATAGCCCTGTAAACAACATTTTTTCCATAAGCATAGAATGTGTTTATAAGAGTATCATCAAATGGACAGTTGTAAAAAACTATTTTATTTTTCACTTCTTCTTTTCGCTCTTCTAATTCATCAAAAGAATTTACTCTTATCAAGAGAGCTTTAATTCCATTTGCACCCGTGCCAATTGAATTGCCAAGAGCCAGCACATTTAAAATCATATTTCCATTTTTTCCATTTTCATCTTTATAAAAAACGGAGGCTTTCTCTTTGCCGCCGCGTACCCAATGAGGAACCATACATTCCTGGAGAATTATATCATCCGCGCCTGCCTGCTTCAATACATTTGCGCCCCAATTTTCTGCCATTGCTGTTTTAGGGGAGCCTGCAAGCCTGCCCCCGATTTTTTTGGTGAGATGATACAAGTTGCTGTCAGCAGATTTGCTCGCAAGAATATTATTGGCAATTTTGCTGAGAAAGAGCGAATCAGTTAAATAATCCTGACTGTGCGCTATCACAGGAAAGATGAATATTAACCCGAATAATTTTTTCATAATGAGCGAATGTATATGATGAATATTATGCTAAGATAAAGTTATGATGAATGGCGCAGAGCTTATTATAAAATGATTTACTTTGCCTGCAAACAAATTTACATGCGCATTGGCATTGTATGTTATCCCACCTTTGGCGGAAGCGGCGTGCTGGCAACGGAACTGGGAAAAGCATTGGCAGATAAGGGTCACAGCGTACATTTCATTACTTACCAGCAGCCGGTAAGACTGAATGTTTTTAATGCGAATATTTTTTATCACGAAGTAAGAGTTCCTACTTATCCTTTGTTTGATTATCCGCCTTACGAAGTAGCCCTGGCAAGCACTATGGTTGATATAATCATGAATCATGACCTCGATTTGCTGCATGTGCATTACGCTATACCACACGCATCAGCAGCTTATATGGCAAGAAAAATTGTGGAAAAGGAAGGAAGAAAAATTCCGGTAATTACTACGCTTCACGGAACTGATATAACGCTTGTGGGCAGAGACAAAACGTATGAGCCTGTAGTTACATTTTCCATTAATGAAAGCGATGCAATCACTGCTGTTTCAAAAAATTTGCGTGAAGAAACTTTTAAGTCATTCGACATTACAAAAGAGATAGAGGTGATATACAATTTTGTTGATGTTACACGCTTCAACAAGAAACCGATTGATGCATTTAAGAAAGTGATTGCACCAAACAATGAGAAGATTTTAATACATGCATCAAACTTCAGAAAAGTAAAGCGTGTGGGTGATGTAGTTAAAATATTTGCTGAAGTAAGAAAAAATATTCCTTCAAAATTATTGATGATAGGTGATGGACCTGAAAGACCTGTAATGGAAGAGCTTTCAAAAGAACTGAATCTTCAGGATGATATTAGATTCGTAGGCAAGCAGGAACAAATGGAAGAGATATTACTTGTAAGCGATTTATTCCTGCTGCCCAGCGAATATGAAAGCTTTGGACTCGCAGCCCTGGAAGCTATGGCAGCAAAGGTTCCTGTGATTAGCACGAATGCAGGCGGCCTGCCCGAAATAAATATAAATGACGAAACAGGATTTACATTACCTGTTGGTGATGTAAGCAATATGAGCAAGTATGCTATTGAATTATTAACTGATGATGAAATGCTGCAACGATTTAAAAATAATGCATACCAGCAGGCCTTGCGGTTTGACCTTCAAAAAATAGTTCCACTCTATGAAAAATTGTACAGTCGCTTTTGCAGAATGGATTGCGGAGAAAAGCAATAGGCAATAATAAATTCTCCGTTAGCAATTAACAACAATAAAATTTAATTGTATAGACATTATGCAAAAACCCTCAGAGCATTTTTTTTCTTATACCATAAAGGCAACAGAAAATGATATAGATGCATTGGGGCATGTAAACAATATAGTGTATTTACGATGGATACAGGAAGCATCTTCTGCTCATTGGTTTAGCGTGGTTAGAGATGAGGCAAAGCAAAATTATATTTGGGTTATATTGAGGCACGAGATTGATTATTTATATCCTGCCTTACTGCACGATGATATTGTTGCTTATACATGGGTGGGCGAACATATTGGAGCAAGGTCTGAAAGATTTGTGCAAATCTGCAATGCAGCAACCGGCAAAATTTTCGCAGAATCAAAAACCATCTGGTGCTTACTAACTGCAAAAGATATGCGGCCGGTAAGGATTGACCGGGGGATGAGGAGAATATTGGGGAAATGATTTTTTTTATTCTGCTGTAGTAGGGTCAATAATAGCCGATACCTTACTCACACTATTGGCAGGAAAGCCTCCCTGCCTTGCATGTTCACTCACCATTTCTTTATTTGGCGCATTGTATATGCAATAAATTTTATCTTCGGTTACATAGCTGTGAATCCATTGAATTTGCGGCCCCATTTTATTAAGCACTCCGCAGGAAGTTTGTGAGATATCTTTTAGTTGTTCTGAAGTAAGTTTCCCTACGCCGGGAATCTCTCTTTCTATTACATATTTTGGCATAACAATTAATTTTAAATTTATGAAAAGATAAAATCGAGGTAACTATTATCAATTCGTTGCATGATAAAAAAGTTATAGTCTTTTAATCATAATATTTCTGTACCGCACATCATTGCCATGATCCTGCAGTGCAATGTGTCCTTTCTTGAAAGTTCCGAAATCAGGCCACTCTTTAAACTTGCTGCCTGCAATCATTTTGCGCCAGTTATCATCCCACATGTTAGTTGAAACAGTATGCTCTCCATTGAGGTAAAAATCTAATTTTCCATTATTGCTTATTATTTCAACCTGGTTCCATTCGCCTGGAGTTTTTTCTGCCCGTTTAGGCGAAGCGATTAAATCATATAAATCACCTGCTCTGTGCTTGTTCATTGCATCAGGATGAGCGGCATCAAGCACCTGCATTTCGGGCCCTGTTTGGTAGGTTTCTTTATACATGGAAGTATCTTCATGCACATAAAAAATAATTCCGCTGTTGCCTAACTTAGAAATTTTCCATTCCAACTTCAAATCAAAACTTTCAAATTCATCATTTGTAACTAAATCATTACTACCGGGAGATGATGGTTCATTTTTTTTCTTAACGGTATCCATGTGAATCGTTCCGCTACTAACTTCCCAACCCGGGCCGGGAGCAGTTCTTCCATAACGGTGCCATCCGGTAAGGGTTTGTCCATCAAACAAGGAAACCCATCCGGTATCCTGTGTAGTTGCATCATTCATTTGTGTAGATGTTTGGGTTGTGTCAACAGAAGATTCTGTTTTATTTGAAGTGGAATTGCAAGCAAGCAAACTAATGCCGGCAGCGAGGAATAAAATTTTCATGAGACGATTTATTGAGAGTTTTTAAGTAATAAAATATATTTCACCATTTGCTCTGCATCTTCCTGAGATATTTGATGAGGTGTCATAGCAATTGAGCCCCAAACGCCTGAACCTCCCCTAATAATTTTTCCGGCAAGATATTTTACCGCGGTATCAGCACCTGCGTATTTATTTGCAACCTCCCTGTAAGATGGTCCCGTAACTTTTTCTTCCGGTTTATGACAGGTCAAGCAATCTGATTTTGCAATAAGCTCAAGACCTTTTTGATAATCGGGATTTGTTGAAACACCAGTTGCGGTTGTTGAGGATGAATTTAATGCGCTGTCATTTGCACCGTTATCAGAATTTCCGCCATTACCACATGCCGCAATAAAACTTACAATTGAAATTGCCACAAAATATTTTTTCATCGTAACAGGTTTTAGGTTTAAACAAATATGATTATAAAGTTAGGGATGAATACCGAGAATATTACGATTAAGATTTTCATCAATTCCTATGACTGCAAAATCGTCGAATGCTTTTTCTGTTACGCGGATAATGTGGTCCTTAATAAATATGGCTCCTTCCTTCGCACCGTCTTCTGGATTTTTTAAACAGCACTCCCACTCCATCACAGCCCAGCCTTTAAAATCATAAGCAGCCAATTTGCTGAAAATAGATTTGAAATCAACCTGTCCATCACCCAATGAGCGAAATCTTCCCGCCCTGTCTAACCAGCTTTGGTATCCTCCATACACTCCCTGTTTTCCTGTTGCATTAAACTCTGCATCTTTTACATGAAACATTTTTATTCGTTCATGATAAATATCTATGTATTCAAGATAATTGAGGCACTGCAAAACAAAATGAGAGGGGTCGTACAGCAAACATGCACGGGAATGATTATTTACTTTTTCCAGAAACATTTCGTAGCTAACTCCATCATGCAAATCTTCATTGGGATGAATTTCATAACAAAGATTTACACCACATTCATCAAAATAATTTAATATCGGCATCCAGCGATTGGCCAACTCTGTAAATCCTGTTTCCACAAGCCCTGCCGGTCTTTGCGGCCAGGGATATACTGTATGCCATAATAATGCGCCGCTAAAAGTTGCATGGGCATTCAATCCTAAATTCTGTGAAGCTTTCGCTGCATATTTTAATTGCTGAACTGCCCATTCCGTTCTTGCTTTTGGATTATTGCGAAACGGTTCAGGTGCAAATCCATCAAACAAAACATCATAAGCAGGATGCACCGCAACGAGTTGCCCCTGCAGGTGTGTAGATAGTTCTGTGATTTCCAAACCGCAGTCATTTACGATATCGTTTAATTCATCTGCGTATGTTTTACTTTCTGCGGCTTTTTGCAAATCAATGCAGCGTGCATCCCATGTAGGAATTTGAACGCCAGCAAATCCAATACTCTTTGACCATTCGCAAATGGATTTTAAATTATCGAAAGGCGCTTCATCGCCCATGAATTGCGCAAGAAAAATTGCGGGGCCTTTGAGAGTTGTCATCTTATTCTAATATATTTTTCAAAAACTATTACGATTAATAATGATTACGTAATTGAGCAATAATTATTTTTTCATTTTCCCATTTATAAATAAGCCGGTGTTCCTGATTGATGCGTCTTGACCATAGCCAAACCAATTATGTTTTAAAGCTTCAGGTTTCCCAGGACCTTGGTAAGAAGTTTCTTTAATAGATTCCAAAAGTTTTTGAATTTTGTTTTGAATTTTTATGTTTCCCGATTGTTTCCAGAACTGTAAATCCTCGAGAGATTGAGGAGAGAAAATTATTTCCATAAATCTTCCAATTTTATAGCAGTTACATTTCCCTGTTCAATGTTTTGGATACTTTCATTAAGACGTTTAGTCAAAACCGGATTAGCAAGTATGCGCTCGGTTTCGTCCATTAATGGTTCTTGATCATAAGGTATCTGGAAGCCATCCAATATAATTTGCAAAGCTTTTTGCTGAACTTCATTTTGAGGATGAACAACTATTGTTTCCATAGTTAAAAATTTTTAAGGTTTTTATTCTAATATTTTTAAGAAGATACATTTTCCTAAATTAATATTTCATTTTTTGTAAACTGTTCTGCATATAAAATCGCTTCTTCCACAGAACCTTTTGGCAAATGCGAATATTCTTTGTAAAAAGATTCCCCTGTTCCCCCTGAAGCGAGCCATTCCATAATAAACTCAACACTAATACGAGTGCCTTTGATTACAGGTTTGCCCCCCGAATATCAGAATTGGCAGAGATGAATTGAAAGTCATATTTTAAAATTAAAAAAATAATAAGCATAATTCACTCTTCAAACTTAAACCATTTTTTATCGCTCTTCGATGATGCAACCACACTATCAATAAACGCCATTCCTCTTACACCTTCATCAACTCTTGGAAAATCAAGCATCTCTTTTGTTGGCTGCTGGCCTGATAGTTTTGATGATAGTGTCAGTGCAAAATTTCTGTAAATATTTCCAAACGCTTCAAGGTAACCTTCGGGATGTCCGCCGGGTGTACGTGTATTATGTTTTGCAAAGCTTGATAAATATGCGCCACCTGCTTTGAAAATTTGTGCAGGCTGATCGAGCCATTTTACCAGCAACGTGTTTGGCTCCATCTGCGCCCATTCAATACCACCTTTCTCTCCATAAATGCGAATCTTCAAAGCATTCTCTTCACCTGCTGCAACCTGTGATGCCATAAGCACACCCGCGGCGCCATTATCAAATTTCAATAATACATTTCCATCATCATCCAATGCTCTGCCTTCAACCATTATATTCAAATCGGCACAAAGATGTGTTATCTTTAATCCTGAAATATATTCTGCAAGATGCGCAGCATGTGTACCAATATCTCCCATGCATCCGCTTTTGCCGCTGCGCTTTGGGTCTGTTCTCCATGCAGCTTGTTTGTTGCCTTCACGCTCACTTAATTTGCTAAGCCATCCCTGTGGATATTCTACATATATTTTTCGCACCTTACCCAACTCACCTTCTTGCACCATTTGCCTTGCCTGCTTCACCATAGGGTAACCTGAATAAGTATGTGTAAGGCACAAGAGCAAACCTGTTTCATCAACCTTTTGTTTTAGCTGCTTTGCTTCATCAAGCGAAAAAGTCATCGGCTTTTCGAGCACAACATTAAAACCATTTTCAAGCGCCATAATTGCAGGAGCATAATGTGCAAAGTTTGGAGTAACAATAGTTATAAAATCAATTTTTTTTTCTGCGGGCATCCTGCTTTCTTTTTCTATCATCTCTTCATAACTTAAATAAATTCTATCTTCAGGTAAGAATAAAGATTTGCCCGATTCAAAAGCAACATCATTATGAATGCTTAAGGCGCCGCAGCATAATTCAATTAATCCGTCCATATTAGCAGCAATGCGGTGAATGGCGCCAATGAAAGCATCTTTGCCGCCGCCCACCATGCCCATTCGTAATTTTCTTTTAAGCATTTTGTATGAAATTTTTCTTGGAAGAGATGCTAAAATTAAAACTATATAGCAGCAAAACATCAAAACAAGGCGTTTAAAAAAAATTTTTTCGTTGTGTTTTTATATACAATGTGCGTACTTTTAGCAAGCATTTTTAGCGAGCTTTTAATAACAGTTTATTATGTCAATCAATAGAAGAACAGTCATAAAAAATTTATTCGCAGGATCAATCGGAATTTCTGCAACAAATGCTTTTGCTTCTTCTGCCCGTGTAAATAAAAATGAAAATGAATCCTTGAAACTAAAAGGTAATATCAATCATTCTGTTTGCAGGTGGATGTACAACTATCTTTCTCTTGAAGAGCTTTGCAAAACAGTAAAAGAAATTGGCTTCAGTGCTATTGACCTGGTTGGTCCTAAAGATTGGCCTACACTTCAGCAAAATGGTATTTATAGTTCTATGTGTTACACCTCTGGAGAAAATAGTTTAACGAAGGGATGGGATAATTTAGATTATCATACAACACTTATTAAAGATTTTACCGAGGTAATGCCTTTGATGGTAAAAGCGGGATATAAAGATGTAATTACATTTAGTGGCAATCGCAATGGTATGGACGATGAAACAGGATTAACTAATTGCGTTAATGGCCTGAAAAAAATTCTTCCACTTGCAGAGAAGAACGGCTTAACGGTACACATGGAATTATTAAATAGCAGAGTTGACCACAAAGATTATATGTGTGATAATCATAAATGGGGAATTGAATTATGTAAAAGAATAAGCTCTGAAAATTTTAAATTGCTCTATGATATTTATCACATGCAGATTGATGAAGGCGATGTGATAAGAACCATCAGGGACAATTATCAATACCTTGGTCACTATCATACCGGCGGAGTTCCTGACCGACATGAGATTGATGAAACACAGGAATTATATTATCCTGCCATTATGAAAGCCATTGTAGCTTCTGGTTTTAAAGGTTATGTGGCGCAGGAATTTATTACCACAGCAGAGGATAAAGTATCCTCATTAAAAAAGGCTATTATGATTTGTGATGTATGAAGCTTCTAAGTTTGTAACCCTAACCGTGTCAGAGTTTACAAGATTATCTTTGCCTGCAAAATTTGCGTTTGGAAACAAGTAATTTTATTGATTACATAAGAATTTATTGCCGCAGCGGGCATGGAGGTGCAGGAAGCAAACATTTCATGCGAACAAAATTTAATCCAAGGGCAGGGCCTGACGGTGGTGATGGAGGACGGGGCGGTCATATTATTCTGCGTGGAAATAAGCAATTATGGACTTTACTTCATCTGCGTTATTACAAAAATGTAATTGCCAAAAATGGTGAAGGCGGAAGCAAGAACAATAGTACCGGCAGAAATGGAAAAGATATAATAATAGAAGTGCCTCTTGGCACAATTGCCCGTGATGAAGAAACCGGTAAAATTGAAGCCGAAATTTTAGAGGATGCACAAGAAATTATTTGGATACCCGGCGGAAGGGGAGGCTTGGGAAATTCAAATTTTGCCACAGCTACTAACCAGGCTCCGGAATATGCACAGCCCGGCGAACCCGGCCTTGAAAGCTGGAAAATTCTCGAACTTAAAGTATTAGCTGATGTGGGTTTGGTCGGATTTCCAAATGCAGGTAAATCAACACTTCTTTCTGTTCTTTCAGCGGCTAAACCTAAAATTGCAGATTATGCTTTTACCACTTTAATACCACAATTAGGAATAGTAGAATATAGAGATGACAAATCTTTCTGCATAGCAGATTTACCCGGAATTATTGAGGGCGCTTCTGAAGGAAAAGGACTTGGTTACAGATTTCTTCGTCACATAGAAAGAAATTCAGTACTCTTATTTTTAATACCCGCAGACAGCAATAATCATAAAAAAGAATTTGAGATTTTGGTTAATGAACTGAAAGAATATAATCCTGATATGCTGCAAAAAGATTTTATTATTGCCATAAGTAAAAGTGATTTATTAGATGAGGAGTTAAGGTTAGCAATAGATAGAGAACTTCTGGTGAATCTTCCGCATATATTTGTTTCATCCATTAATTCAACAGGACTTGCAGAATTAAAAGATTTGCTATGGCAATCACTGAATAAAAAATCATTATAAATTCTAAATACAAGCTGGACTTAAATCCTAACAAACGTTAGCCTACTTAAAGAAGTATAATTTTTTAGATATTTTTTCACATTTTATTTGTTCTTCATAAAGTACCTTCGCATTCCACAATACACAATTCTACATCATTATTTTTATTGTTGATTATTCCTTTATTAATTGAAAAACTTAATATATTCTATGAAATATTTTTTGGTTGCCGCAGCTTTTTGTTTTTGTACTCTTACTTCGATGGTGCCTGGAAAACATTCAACTGCAGATAAAAAAATTCCAGTTGCAGATATTAAAAATTTCCCTTCTCTGCTTGCTGATGATGCCTCTCCGGTTGTTAATTATTGGGTTGACTCTTTTTATAATACTATGCAATTGCAATCTCTCGGACTAAGTCGCAATGTATTTTTTCTTGCCTGCAAAGGGTATGAATATTTTCTTAATAAAAACCTTATTCAAAAGCCGGACCTTTTAACTATTTGCGACTACAGCCAAAGGAGCACTAAAAAAAGATTGTATGTAATAAATATTAAAGAAGGCAAATTGCTTTACAATACTTATGTAGCCCATGGCAGAAATTCGGGCACTGACTATGCCACGAGCTTTTCAAACAGCCCCGATTCTCATAAAAGCTCATTGGGCTTTTTAATATCGGCAGATACTTATACCGGTGAAAATGGGTACAGCCTCAGGTTTAAGGGCATGGAAAAGGGTTTTAATGATAATGTTTACAACAGGGCTATCGTAATGCATGGCAGTAATTATGTAAGTAAGGAAAGAGCTATTTCAGGCGCAATGATAGGACGCAGCTTTGGTTGCCCTGCCGTTTCGCTGCAAGACCATAAAAAAATCATTGACCAAATAAAAGGAGGAAGTTGCTTTTTTGTTTATTATGCAGAGAACAATTATCAAAAAACTTCAAAAATTTTAAATGCTCATTTCGAATGGCCTATAGCAAAAATTCTGCAATCATCTATTCAGGAGCAGCATAATTTTACACATCAAGCTGCCTCTTTTAAATTAGTGAAACCTATTGCAGAAACATTGTAATCAAAGATTACTCTTTACCGACTGAATGAAATAAAAATCATACTCAACCGCTGCTTTCAATAGATTTTACCTACTTTTGCCGCCACATAAAAACGAAATAATTATTTAGATGTCTTGTAAAAAAATTTGAGATGCCTTATTTAACTACTGAAAAAAAATCTAACACAATTGCACAGTTTGGTGGTAAAGCTGAAAATACGGGTGCTGCAGAAGCACAAATTGCATTATTAACAGAGCGTATTTCCAACATTTCTAAACATTTGCAGGCCAACAAAAAAGATTTCTCTACCCATCGCGGTCTTATGCAACTGGTAGGCGGGCGCAAACGCCTGCTCACTTACATCCAAAAAAATGACCTCGCCGGTTACAGAGCCTTAATTGAAAAATTAGGACTTAGAAAATAATTCCTGCCGCAGATTTTTCAATCAATTTCAATCAGAATTATTTCCTTCTATTGCTGCCATCTCTCATCTACAAAAAATTTTTACAATATTCAGAACAGTTATTTCTGCATCTCAATCATACCAAAAAAATTATCAACTATGTTATCTCAGCCAATACAATCAAGCTTTAAGCTGCCAAACGGCGCAGAAGTAATAATCGAAACCGGCAAATTAGCCCGCCAGGCCGATGGCGCAGTTACGGTGCGCCAGGGTAACTGCATTTTATTAGCAACTGTGGTGGCAAACACAGAGCCTAAAGTAGGGCAAAGCTTTTTTCCGCTTAGTGTAGATTACCAGGAAAAGTTTGCCTCTGCAGGCCGCATACCCGGCTCATTTTTTAAGCGTGAAGCAAGATTGAATGATTACGAAATTTTAACCAGCCGGATGATCGACCGTGCTCTGCGCCCATTATTTTCTGAAGATTATTTATGTGAAGTGCAGGTGCTCATTTCCTTAATTTCCAGTGACGATGAAATATTGCCTGATTCACTTGCGTGCCTTGCCGCTTCAGCGGCTTTAGCAGTAAGTGATGTTCCCATTAAAGAAATTATTTCTGAAGTAAGAATTGCAAGAATCAACGGAGAATTTATAATAAATCCTGCACGCAGCGAATTAGCAAAAGCTGATATGGAATTTATGGTTGGCGCAACCGATAAAAATTTGATGATGGTTGAGGGTGGGGCAAAGGAATGCTCTGAAGAAGATCTTGTAAATGCATTACAGCAGGCACATGAAGCAATTCGTGTTCAAATTAAAGCACAGGAAGAATTGAAGGCTAAAGCGGGTGTAACAGGTAAACGTGAATATACTAAACCTGAACAGAAGGAAGAACTAAAACAAAAATTGAATACATTTTGCAAAGACCGAATGTATCAAATAGCAAAAAGCGGCACATCCAAACATGAACGCACAGAGGCTTTCAGGGTTTTAAAAGATGATTTTATTCTCACACTCGGAGAAAAACCAGAGGATATAACCCTTAGCTTAACCAAAAAATATTTTGATGATTTGCAATGGGAAGTAGTTCGCCACATGATTCTTACTGAACGCATTCGTTTAGATGGGCGCAAGTTAGATGAAGTGCGACCCTTAGCGATGGAAATAGATCCTTTACCCATTCCTCATGGTTCAGCGCTTTTTACAAGAGGTGAAACACAATCTTTAACCACCGTTACTTTAGGGACACCCTTAGATGAATTGCTGATTGAAAGTGCCGCCAAATCAGATTATTCAAACTTTATTCTTCATTATAATTTTCCTCCCTTCTCTACTGGTGAAGTAAAAATGATGCGTGGACCGGGCAGGCGTGAAGTGGGACATGGTAATCTTGCCATGCGCAGCTTAAAGAAAATGATGCCCGGCAACGAGTATGCTTATACTGTAAGAGTGGTAAGTGATATTTTAGAATCGAATGGCTCCTCTTCGATGGCTACCGTTTGCGCCGCTTCTCTTGCCTTAATGGATGCAGGCGTTCCCTTCTCAAAACATGTGGGGGGTGTAGCAATGGGATTAATTACTTCTTCTGATAATAATTATGCTATTCTCACTGATATATTAGGAGATGAAGACCATTTGGGAGATATGGATTTTAAAGTAACCGGAACCCGTGAAGGAATTTGCGGCGTGCAAATGGATATTAAGATAGATGGATTAAACATGGAAGTAATGCGTGAAGCATTAGAGCAGGCACGAAAAGGAAGACTGCATATTCTTGATGCAATGTATGAATGTATTCCTGCTCATCATGAAGATGTAAAACCACACGCACCCCGCATGGTGAAGCTGATTATTGATAAAGAATTTATTGGTGCCGTAATTGGACCGGGAGGAAAAGTAATACAGGAAATGCAAAAAGAAACGGGCACCACTATTAATATTGAAGAAGTTGGTGAATTTGGTGAAGTAAGTATTTTTTCAACCAACAAAGAAGGTGTAGAAAAAGCATTGAACCGTGTAAAAGGCATCGTTGCCGTGCCGCAGATAAATGATGTGTACGAAGCGAAAGTAAAAACGATTCAGCCTTATGGAGCCTTTGTAGAATTTCTTCCTAAGAAAGAAGGATTGCTGCACATTAGCGAAGTATCGTGGAAGCGTCTTGAAAGTCTCGAAGGTGTTTTAAAAGAAGGTGATATGGTAAAAGTAAAGCTGATAGGGATTGACCATAAAACAGGTAAATTCAAATTAAGCCGCAAAGCATTAATGCCAAGGCCCGAACAAAAGCATTCTGCGAATGTTCCTGCTAACAGCGATACCGCTGCCCGGCAATAATTCGTGTTGCATAAACCTCACAGGTTTTAACTCAACCTAATTATAATTGCAGGAATAAACCTGTGAGGTTTTTGGCAGCAATATTTTTTATGAATTTAATGCTAAGCCTTCTGCTTAAAAAACGGAGGGCTTTATTTTTAATGTCAGATTCTTATCTGCAATTCGGCATTTCAAAAATTGATACTTCACAAAAGATATTCTTATTGCAACCCTTATGTCTGTCTGGTTTGATGGCTTTGAAGAAAAAGCCCGATGAATTGATTGGTTTTATTCACAAGAAAAATTTTAAGAATGAGGATGCATCCGTTGCAAGTAAACATCAATTAAAATTGAATTGATAATTTTAGAAAAAACTTCTCAGTTTTTGTTAAATCATATTGCCACCATTAAAGAGATAACTGGATTAGTTAAGCATTTTTGCGTAAATATTTCTAAAGCTTTCCACAGCCGGCCTATTTTTTAAATCAATACCCTATATTTGCCGCTCGTTATAATTTAAACCCCTGCATGAACGAACTATTCCTTATAGTAGTTGCTTATCTTATCGGGTCAATTCCAACTGCCGTTATAGTTAGTAAAAGGTTTTTTGATATTGACATAAGAGACTACGGCAGCGGCAATGCCGGAGCTACAAATACGTATCGCATTTTAGGACCCAAGTGGGGTACCGGTGTAATGGTTGTTGATATGCTGAAAGGTGTAATTGCAACTTCTCTCTACATTTTGCTTCCTTATTATTTAACGGATGAGTGGGACCGAACCAATTTTATGATCTGGCTTGGGCTCGCCTCAATGGTGGGTCATATTTTTCCAATTTGGGCAGGCTTCAGAGGAGGTAAGGGTGTGGCTACATTATTCGGAATGATACTTGCCATTCAGCCAATTGTAGCAGTCTGCTGTATAGGTGTTTTTATGCTGGTGCTGTATCTTACACGCTTTGTTTCATTAAGCTCCATTTTATCAAGCATAGCTTTTTCAGTATTCATACTTTTTATTTTTAATGACGATGTAACTCTTTATCGCATATTCTCGGTTGCTGTGGCTTTACTGGTAATACTTACTCATCAAAAAAATATCAATCGCCTGCTCAATGGCACTGAAAGTAAAATGCCCATTTTTAAATACCGCGACCGAAGAAGAAGAAGAAGATAGCGTCGCTAATTTATTTCCATTCATCTTAACTTATTTTTTTTGAATTGTATTTCATTGCCACTGTGCGATAAATTTTTTTCAGTCGGGAAATGCTTTTTATTGCATGATAATAACCATGCGTTCGCCAGCCTGTTTATTTATAATAGTCAATGACTTTAAGGAAATTAATTATGCAATATAAATTTTTATGAATCTTTAGTAAGTTGCAGCTAGTTAGTATATTGCCAATTCAACTTAATGAAAGTTATGGAAAATAATTTCAGGGAAAGACAGCAGAAAAATTTTAATCAAATGCGCAGGGCAAGAGATATTTCCATGGGGTTGTTCATATTACTAATAGGAATTTTAATGTTTGCAGCAGAAAAAGTGGGGCTTGCATTAACGGTTGATCCTTTAATAAGATATTTGTTCGGTGGGCTTTGTTTACTATACGGCGGCTTTCGTCTATACCGGGGAATAAAACGTGATTATTAATTTTAGCTTAATGAAAATATTGTTGCAGGGATTAATTTATGGTGTGATATTTTTAATGCTCTGTACACAAGGCTGCAGCAATGATAGATCGGCAGCAGAAAAATATTACGATACTCCCAAAAAAGGCACAATTTACATAAGTGCAGATGAAAGTTTTAAACCTGTTATCAGCGAGCAAATCAAAGTGTATGAATCGTCTTATCCTGCAACACATATAATAGCAAGCTATAAATCTGAAGCAGATTGTTTCAGAGATTTGGAAAAAGACAGCACAAGACTGATTATTATAGCAAAAGGATTAACAAGAGAACAGTCATCTTATTTTGAATCAAAGCTCTCATTCCGCCTGCAATATGATGTGCTTGCATTCGATGCGGTTTGTGTAATTGTAAATTCGGCATCAAAAGACAGTGTGTTTACAATACAGCAATTGAAAGAATTATTAGAGGGCAAAAATAAAATGAAAACGATGGTAACAGATGGCAAGAATGCAACAAGTACAGTAAGATATCTGCTTGACAGTGTAGTAAGAGGTGAAAAATTTGGCAGCAATGTTTTAGCTGCTGAAAACAGCATGCAGGTAATAGATTATATTTCAAAAACGGAGAATGCCATTGGATTCGTAGGATCAAGCTGGATAAGTAATGAAGACGACCCCGGCCTGCGTGTATATAAAAATAAGATACGGCTGGCTTTATTAGAATGCAAAATTTGTGGTAAAGACACTTTTGCTAAACCATCGCAGTCAACCATTTCTTACGGTTACTACCCTTTGGTACGGCCTTTGTATTTTATTCTGAAAGAAAATACAACAGGGCTTGGAACCGGCTTTATAAATTATATGAGTCTGGAGAGAGGACAATTGGTTTTTAGAAGAAGTTATCTTGCACCTGCTAAAATGGGTTTTGCTCTAAGAAAAATGGAAATACAGGAACAATAATTCTTAATTAAAAAAATGAAAGAAAAAATGAAAACAGTAATTACCGTAATCGCTTTTATGACAAGCACTTTTTGCTGCCTGGCACAATCAGTAGAGGATGGAGTGAAATTTCTTTATTATGAAAAAAATAAAAGCGCAAAAGAAACATTGCAAAAAATAGTTACATCAAATCCCAAAGATGCTAAAGCTATTTATTGGTTAGGGCAGGCTTATCTTGCCAATGAAGATATTGCAGGGGCCAAAGCTTTATATCAAAAAGCGCTTACTGATGGAGTGAATGACGCATGGATTTGGGTAGGCATGGGCCATGTAGAATTATTAGAAAACGGAGATATTAATTCTGCCAAACAAAAATTTGAACAGGCGATTACTGCAACAAAAGGTAAAAAAGGTAATGAAGACCCGGCTATTTTAAATGCTATAGGCCGTGCAAATGCTGATGGCAACAGCCAGCAGGGCGATCCATTATATGGCATAGAAAAACTAAAAAGAGCCGCCCAACTCGACCCCAAAAATCTAAACATTCTCATAAATCTTGGTATTTGTTATTTAAAGTTAGGCACCGAGCATGGCGGCGAAGCTGTTGAGGCCTTTAGAAATGCAGCAGCAATAAATCCTCAATATGCTGCGGCCTATTACCGCATGGGAAAAGTTTATCAAAGCCAGAACAATAAAGAATCCATGGACGAGCAATTCTCAAAAGCAATTGCCGCAGACCCCTCTTTTGCTCCAGTTTACATTGCCTATTTTCTTTATTACGGAGAAAGAGATGTAAATGTTGCAAAAGAATATCTTGATAAATATGTATCGTATGCCGATAAGGATTGTAAAACAGATTATTTTGTAGCAGATTATCTTTTCCGTGCAGGTAAGTACCAGGAATCATTAAACAAAACAAAGGAAATGGAAAACGGCCCCTGCAAAGACTTTCCAAGAATTAATGTATTGTATGCTTATGATTACGACAGGTTAGGAGATTCACTGCAAGCTAAATCATACATCGAAAAATTCTTTGCAGCGAATCCCGCAAACATTGAACCTACTGATTATGTTTTTTCAGGTAAGCTGTTAGCCAAATTTCCCGGTAGTGAAGCTACAGCAGCGCGCTATCTTGAAAAAGCCATAGAATTAGATACCGTAAAAGCAAATAAATTAGAATACATGAACACACTTGCAGGTATATATGGGCAGGATTCTATGTACGATAAGCAATTTGAAGTGTTCAATAAAATTGTTGGGATTAAAGGAGGCACTCCTTCTGAAAGTGATTTTTATAAACTAAGCAAGGCAGCTACAGACGCTAAAAATTGTACCCTTGCAGATTCTATTACCAAAGCATATTTAACAGCTTATCCTGATAAACCCCAGGGTTATAGTTTTAATATAGCCGCAGCAAAAATGTGCGATGCTGATACTTCAAAAGGTCTTGCAGTAGAACCAATAATGCGGTATAATGAGTTTCTCCTGAAAGATACTGCAAACAAGAAAAAAGTTTTTGTAAACTATTATTATTTGTTATTGTATTACAATGACCATGCAAATGATGTTGCCAAGGCTATTGGAATATTAGATCAAATGCTTGCTCTTTACCCCGAGCCCGGCGAAGAACATGATTTTGCGCTGTCAACAAAAGCTCAGCTTCAAAAAGCAAATAAAAAGCCTGGTCAATAAAAGAAGGTTTAATTATAACTGGTTTAATGAATTTTTGAGATGCACCAATAAAAACTTAAACTCCTTGTAACAGAGGAGTTTTTTTATTTTATAGTTTCAGCCGTCTTATATGCTGCATATAAATTTTATTGAATGAACGAAGCAAATTAATAAAACAAAAGAGGCTGGTAGATTTTATCAGCCTCTTTTGTTTTCAGAACATTACATTACACAGTAAAAATTAATTTTTAATAAACTTTACCCTGTATGTTTCTCCATTTGCCGTCATAAGTATAATATAATATCCATGAGAAAGATTTTTCACGCTCAACGGTAGCGTATGTGTTCCTTTAATCAACATTTCATCTTTCAGCTCTAAAACTTTGTATCCTTCATTTCTATATAATTGAATTTGCACTTTGGCAGAAGCATTCAATTCAAATTCTAGATAAGCCTGTGCGCTTGCAGGATTAGGATAAATGCTTAACGTTTTTACTGTTTCTGGTTTGGCAAGCATATTTGAGCTAACAGGTGAAGCCGCTGCAGACGATGTAAATTTTCTAACGCACCCGTATTTAATCCCCACATAATTACTATTTACCGCATACAGGTTTAGCTCGTTATCAAGCAATATGGGCGCTGTGCCCCAGTCAAAATTATTGTAGGCTCCGGAGCTTGTAGTGTCGATATCAATTCTTGAA
>JBBRBB010000020.1:0-77500 GCA_038206235.1 Chitinophagales bacterium | reverse complement strand
CCCCTCTCGCCATTACTATATTCTTTAAAAGCATTAGCTTTGAATGAATTTATTTAGGAATTAAAACTATTGATGAAAACAAAACAAATCATCAAGAGACTTGAAAAAGAAGGGTGGGTTTTAGTGCGTCAAAAAGGAAGTCATAAGGTTTTTAAACATCCCCAACAACCAGAGCTAATAACAATTCCAGACCATGAGGAAATAAAGAACTATCTATTGGAGTGTTAAATGATATAAGAAAAAAGGCAGGATGGAAATAACTTTGATATAGCATTTAAATTTATAAAATGGAATATTTAGTTGTATTTGAAAAATCAAACGACGGCTCAATTTGGGCTCGTGTTCCTGATTTGCCCGGTTGCTTTTCTTGCGGGGATAACATTTCTGAAACAAGAAATAATATTAAAGAAGCAATCGAGGTACATATCGAGGCAATGAAAGCAGAAGGAATTGCTGTACCTTTTCCAAGCCATCTGCAAGCCGAACTGGTAGAAATTGAGGAGTAAGTATTTACAAGCCTCTTTTCCTGAAAGAATTTTTAGCTTAGGCAACGGCAATTTGCATATTGGTTATAAAAACATCTGTTTTTAATCTTGATGCTATTTCTTCCTTAGACGCATATTCAAAAAACAATTCAATTGCTTCCTGAAGATTGGATTTGGCTTCTTCCACACTATTTCCCTGGCTGGCAACATCCAGTTCGGGACATAAAACAACATAAGCATTCATCTTCTTTTTCAATAATTGCAGTAAAATTTTGAAAGCTTTTCACCTTGATGATTTTTTTATAAAGTTATAGAATATCTACATAGCCACGCAGCTTGTTTTTTTCCTTAGGTTCCCGGCTTTGAATGTTTGCCGTATTGCGATGAGATGTTGTATGCTTTGTAAAGATTTTCGTTAAGGAAATAAGTCAAATGCATTGCAAAAAAAAAATCATATTAAAAATGACCAGTACTTTTTATTAGATTAATAAGAAATATTTAGCTTACGCAAGAATGGTAAATCTACATTCATAAACTCCAGGGGATGAAAAAGAATCTATTGCTCACAATCACGTTGCTGGTCTCTGCTTTTGCGCATGCCCAGCAGCTAATTAGAATAGAGGAGCTAAGTAAGCATCTTGGTGACTCGGTTACTGTTTGCACTAAAATCTATGGCGGTATTTATCTTGACAAGAGCAATGGCACACCTACTTTATTGAATGCAGGTGGCGCTTATCCCGATGCACCTCTTACTCTTTTGATATGGGCAGATGCCCGGCTGCAATTTAAAAATCCGCCTGAAGTTTTTTATAAAGACAAAAATGTTTGCATTAGCGGCAAAATAATTTTGTACAAAGAAAAACCCGAAATAGTAATCTATGATGAAAAGCAGATAGCAGTGAAGTAGAAATTCGCTTCAAAATGTAAAACACATAAGACACAGAAAAAAACTTCATTTTATCTCACCTTGCATTTAAACTGAAGCTGATTGATTTATTTTAAAAAAGTTTATCCCAACCCTGCAACAAATACTGCAACTGTAAGTGTAAGCAATGTAAGCGAGGATTTAAAAATCATACTGACAGATTTAAGCGGAAAAGTTTTATGGCACAGCGAAAAAATAATAGATAGAAATAGCAACATACCAGTTACGAACTTAGCCAATGGCACATATATAATAATAGTAAAAGACGAGGAACATAATAAAACGTTGAAGCTGGTGAAAAGAATAATACAAGTATTTATAAACCTGACAGGTTATTTTTACACCCTGCTCAATATTAATCTTAAAGGCAGCGAGGGCCTTACAAAAATGTTGTTGCTACGTTTAAGAATATAACATTTGTAATTTTACTAAAACTTTTAAGTATGAAAGCGATAGAGGCATCCGCAGTTTTTGATGAAAACGGTAAAATGAATATTGACAACCTGCCTGTAATTAAAAATAAAAAAGTGAAGCTCCTTATTTTGATTGATGAAGAAGATGGGGATAATGATTTTTATTCCTTATCGGCACAAGGTCTATCAAAAGCTTATTCAAACGACGAACCTGAGTATGACCTGTCTTTAGTTAAAGAAGCAAATGGAGCTTATGCAGGAAGTTGATATTATTCTAATTGATTTTCCGCAATCTGATGGCAGTTATAAATCAAGACCTGCTTTAATTTTAAAACAGCTTCCTAAGTATAATGATTTTTTAGTTTGTGGAATTTCAGCACAAATAAGTCAATACATACATGATTTTGATGAAATAATAAATGAGCATGATGCTCATTTTTATGAAACGGGTTTGCGCACAACTCCTCTTATAAGATTATTTTTTCTCGCAGTAGCACAAAATGAACGAATCGCCGGAAAGAATTTCCACAACCTGTCAGGTTCAAGAACCTGACAGGTTTAACTTCCTTATTTTTCACCCATAATTCTCCGCATTGAAAAATAAAAAAGCTGTGATTATAGGCAGTGGCTTTGCCGGGCTTTCCGCTGCATGCTTTATGGCAAAAGCAGGAATGCATGTAACCGTTTTAGAAAAGCACGCAACTGCCGGCGGGAGAGCAAGAGAATTAAATGCCGGCGGATTTTCTTTTGATATGGGGCCAAGCTGGTATTGGATGCCCGATGTTTTTGAGCGGTTCTTTAATTGCTTTGGAAAAAAAGTGGAAGACTATTATACACTGCAGCGCCTAAATCCATCGTACCGAATTTACTGGCCAGATGATTTCACAGATGTGCCTGCAGATTACAACGCATTACAAGAATTGTTTGAGCGCACAGAACCCGGCAGCGCAAATAAGCTGGATAAGTTTTTAAGCGACGCAGCATATAAATATAAAATAGCGATGCAAAAGCTTGCGTATAAACCCGGGCAATCTTTCATCGAATTTTTACAATGGAATATTATAAAAGGAATTTTTAGTTTGAATATTTTTAATTCAATCAAGAGCCACACTGCTCAATATTTTAAAGACAGCAGGTTACGGCAGCTAATGGAATTTCCTTTATTATTTCTTGGGGCATTGCCACAAAAAATTCCTGCACTATATAGCTTTATGAATTATGCTGATATAAAGGGCGGAACATGGTATCCCGGCGCAGGAATGCACAGCATTGTAAAAGCAATGCAGCAGCTTGCTCTTGAATTAGGAGTGGAATTTTATTTTAATGAAAACGTAACTGAAATTGTAATTGAAAATAAGACTGCGCAAAAAGTAATCTCACAAACTGTCAACTGCCAACTGCCAACTGCCAACTATTTCCCTGCCGATGTTGTCATCAGCGCTGCCGATTATCACTATACAGAAAATATATTGCCGCCGCAATACAGAAGCTATTCTGAAAGCTACTGGGATAAACGGGCAATGGCGCCGGGATGCTTATTATATTATGTGGGAGTAAAGAAGAAATTGAAAAACCTGCTGCATCATTCACTATTTTTTGATGCCTCTTTTGAAACGCATGGCCGGCAGATTTATGAAACTAAAGAATGGCCCGCCAATCCTTTATTTTATGTATGTGCCCCTTCTGTTACCGATAGTGCGGCGGCGCCTGCAAATTGCGAAAATCTTTTTTTCCTAATTCCCATAGCGGCAGGTATTCAGGGTGATTGCGAAGAAATAAGAGAAAAATATTTTGAACTTATTGTAAGCCGCTTTGAAAACAGGTTAGGTGAAAAAATTAAAAATGATATTGTTTATAAAAAATCTTTTTCGCATAATGATTTTGTAAGTGAATACAATTCCTTTAAAGGAAATGCTTACGGGCTTGCAAATACGTTGTGGCAAACAGCTATATTTAAACCGCGATGCCGGAGTAAAAAAGTAAGAAATCTTTTTTATGCAGGGCAGCTTACTGTACCCGGACCCGGCGTGCCGCCCTGCATTATAAGCGGAGAAATTGCGGCAACACAGGCATTAAACCTGTTTTGAGGAAACAAGATGAATAGTAATGTTCATTTAATCTTTATCTTCGGCATAATAGACAAAAATAGTTGGTAAAATGTGCTACAATCCATGCTGGATAATGGTTTGCTGAAAGTTTAGTGAAAACGGTTTCACTTAGAACACCATTATTAATTAGGATAAAATTATTTTAAAGTCCTTATTCTCTGCCATTGCCATTGCCCTTCCCCTCTTCCCGCCTCTTTCTTCCAAACCCTTGCAGCACGTGCCTTTCACTGTGATAAGATGAACGTACCAATGGCCCGCTTTCTACATAATCGAAACCTAATTCATAGCCAATTTCACGAAACTCCGCAAATTCATCAGGATGCACAAAGCGAAAAACAGGAAGATGTTTTTTTGTGGGCTGTAAATATTGTCCAAGGGTTAAAACATCAATATTTACTGCGGCAAGGTCTTTCATGGATTGTATCACTTCTTCTTTTGTTTCACCAAGACCAAGCATGATGCCTGTTTTTGTTCTCATGCCATTTTGCTTCAAGAATCGCAATACTTCTAAGCTGCGGTGATATTTAGCCTGTATACGAACCTGCCTTGTAAGGCGCTCAACAGTTTCAATGTTGTGACTTACCACTTCCGGCGCCGCATCAATAATAAGTTGTATATCTGGATGCAGACCTTTGAAATCAGGTATCAATGTTTCGAGAGTAGTAGCGGGATTTAAAGCTTTTACTGCTTTGATGGTATTGTACCATATAGCAGAGCCGCCATCTTTCAATTCATCACGATCAACACTGGTGATAACAGCATGTTTTACTTTCATTAAGTGAATGGCTTCGGCTACACGCTGCGGCTCGTTCCAATCAACAGCTTCGGGCTTGCCGGTTGCAACTGCGCAAAAACCGCAACTGCGTGTGCATACATTTCCTAATATCATGAAGGTGGCAGTGCCTGCGCCCCAGCATTCGCCCATGTTTGGGCAATTGCCGCTTTCGCAAATAGTATGCAGCTTATGTGTGTCAACAAGATTGCGAACATGTTTATAGCTTTCGCCAATTGGTAATTTCACTCGCAGCCAGTTTGGTTTTTTATTTTTTATTTCGATGGGGGATGATATGTCTGCTGTGTAAGACTCAGGCATGTTTCAAAAAGTTTCAAAAGTTTACGAGTTTACAAGTTTACAAGTTTAAAGAGAATATGCTGAATGATGTTTTGAATGTATCCCGCTGAGGCGGAACGACGCAACGGAAGCTTAATAGAAATAATATAGCTGGCTACATAACTCTCTTATAAAAAAATCAGAACAAAAATAACTCACTTTCGTTTACCAAATTCAATAGCCACATAAGCATTGAAGAAGAATTGTTTATCTGCGGCAATTGCCATGATAGGCATTTTTTGTGTATAGTATTCAGCATTAACTCCTATTTCGAGAGCCGAGAGCATTTCATTGTACTTGCCATAATCGAAACGTAAACCCGCACGTGCCTGTGCTCCGGGAATTAACTTCATTTCACCAAAGCCTTTACCGGCACCGGCTCCCCCGAGAATTACATTGGGATCGAGAAATAAACTGTCAGGATATTTTATGTCTCTTGTTTCGCCGGTAGTGGGGTCGCTGATGGTTAAATAATATGGCTTTAAAAAGCCTGCTGTTATTCCGGCGCCATACAAAGCAGAAACCGCAACTCCATTCATATTTCCTTTTCCGCCAATAAGCTTTTGCTGACCAACACCCGCTTTCAAATAATAAAAGTTATTGATTTTACCATATATAAAAGGGTTTCCTACGAGAAAGAAAACGCCATCGAAAGTAGTAATAGATGCTTTTTCCTCTTTCTTGCTTTTTCGCTCACCGGCTTCAAGCCACCAAATATTAGTAGTGTTTATGGTTTTGTATTTTCCATGCTCGTAGAATGCACTCCAGCCATCCGTGTTTAGCTTAAATGCCAATGCAAATTGTGTATTGTAAATGAGAGCGCCCTCTTCTTCTTTTTTCATAAGCTCTGCAATATGCTCTTTTCGCTCTTTCGTTTTTTGTTCTCTTGTATTAGTGTGCTGCGCATACAGTACAGGTGTGGTGATGCAAAGCAGCAATGCGAGGTATAGGCTCTTTATCATAAATATTGATAGCTGTAAATTTATAGTAAAATTAATGGAATAGGTTTAGAAACAATTTATAAAGCTGCGTTAAGAAGGGAATTACGTCTCTCGTTATTCTTTGTTTGTTCTTAATAATTTATTTCCTGCAGCGCAATCCAAGCAGCGATAATAATCGCAATAAAGATTTTTCAATTGCAATAAAGATTGTGAATCCAACGCATTTTGATTTGTAACCTGAAACTGTTTCCACTTTTTTGTAATGTTGTTTTGTTCTGCCGGTAAAGAGGCAAGCCATTCGAGGGCTTTGTCTTTCCATTGCTGTTCATTCCTGTGAATACCGTAAGCAAAAAGCATGGGAATAACTGTATTGATGATAATATTATTTACAAATTGCTCACCTGTATTTTTGGGTTGATATTCTGCCGCTTCATTAAACCGGTAATGATAATGCCAGTAATCATTCGCAGTTACATTAAATAACTTTTGCACTTCATGAACGGTTGATGCAGATTGAATTTTAGAAAATAAATGCTCGGATTGATTTATCAGCATTGCCAGTTGCGCCAAACGTATAGTAGGAAAGGCGGGGGGGCGCATTCTTAAAAAAGCGGGTTTCTGTTCTATCGAATGTAATGTATATTTTTTGGTGAGATACTTATATTCTTTTTGCAGCATCACTGGATAATCGTCTTTGAAATCATCATTCAATAAATTTGCCTGTCCCAACAACAACGCTTCTAACTGGTGAATTTGATTTTTATGTTTAGCCAATATATTTACAGAGATTGTTTTTGCCATTTGTTCAAAAACAAATGAATTAACCTTTATTCCAAAATTGGCTGCGAGATGCCACCAGAAAATTTCTTCCCAATGATTATTTGCCTGTTGAAGACTTTGTAAAATTGAGTTTGATTTTATTTGCAGCCGTTCAATCATTAATCTTTCTTTCCATGCCATCCATTTCAAAGCAGAAAGAATGGGCAAAAAATTTTCGCAGGGTACAAATCCTTTTGCACTCATCAGGTGCTCATATTTCTGTAATAGTATTTTTGGTACAAGAGATTGTAATTCGAGGGCGGGAATTGTTTCACCTGTTGCATCTTTTATCATTTCATCGTGCAGCCATACAACATGTAAAATAATACGGGAATAATTTGCGTCAGTTGAGTGATGATGCTGATGCCAGTGAGAAGATTGTACATGCAGCTCTACATTTCCAACCCATAAAGTATTTGCTATTTTAATTTTTGCTTCAGCGAAATCAGGTCCCTGATTTTTGTTTAAAAAGCCCGGATGAATTATTTGCAACGATGTTCCATCAACAGCAGCAAGCTCGTTTTTATTGAAGTATTGAAATTGCCAGATGAATTGAAGAAGCCTTTCGTTCATAAATGTAAAATTGTTCTAAGGGTTTATTGCTGCATTGCTCAATTGTTAAGTTACGTAAGTAAAATAACAATATAACAATTTAACCATGAAACCATTCAACCATTCAATTTTTCTAATTCCCTCACTACTCTGCTAACAGGCAGTCCTATTACATTGTAGAAGTCTCCTCACTGAAGGAGTATTTGAGGAAGAAGTGAATGGTTAATTGATAATGTACAATGGATAATTCAAACGTTACTGAGAGGCGTCGCCTTTTTTTAGAGGGGGTGGGCAAACTGAATAAGCATTTGTAATACTAATTACGCAATGTCGTTGCTAACACACAAAGCCGGGAGGAACAGACATTGCTGAGAAGGAGTTCATAAATGTAAAATTGTTCTAAGGGTTTATTGCTGCATTGCTCAATTGTTAAGTTACGTAAGTAAAATAACAATATAACAATTTAACCATGAAACCATTCAACCATTCAATTTTTCTAATTCCCTCACCACTCTGCTCACAGGCAAGCCCATTACATTATAAAAATCGCCTGTCACAGATTTTATTCCCACAACGCCAATCCATTCCTGTATTGCATAAGCGCCTGCTTTATCGTAGGGCTGATATTTATCAACATAAAATTCAATTTGCGTTTTTGAAAGTGAATGAAATTCTACTTCTGTACTGTCTGCAAAAGAAATTTCTTTATCGCTTTTCATCAATACAATTCCTGTAATTACAAGATGATTTTTGCCGGATAAGCTTTGCAGAATATTGATAGCATCTACTCTGTTCCTTGGTTTACCGATTATCTTGTTTTCAACTACAACGATAGTATCTGCAGCGAGAATAACAGAATTTTGATATGAAGGATGGGATTGATAAACTGTGAAAGCTTTGTTTCTTGCAATGTGTATCGCCACTTCTGTAACAGGCATACTTTCAGGATATGATTCATCTGTGGTTTGTACAACAACTTCAAAAGGAACTTCTGCCCACTCGAGTAATTGCTTTCTTCGTGCCGATTGTGAGGCAAGAATAATTTTTTGCATCATCAAAAATAGGAGCAAACAGAATTCAATTATAATTGACGTGAGTTTTCAGTCTTGTTTACTACATCGCACATAAAAACCCGTTCCGTTCAGGCGGCGTACCGAACAAACTTTCGGGCGGGCATAGGTTGCACATAAAATTCTGAATAATTCTATATGCTTTTTCTATTTTCCTTATGTGCCTTATATGTTTGTTTTTTAAAAGCCCTTAATAGGCTAATACAGAGTCGTGTTTTAGCATTTATGTTTTCAAGTTAGCTATGCACAATTATCCGTCTTTAATTATAGACTTGGCTTCAGGAAGCCGGACTTCGTGAATCCTATTTGCCCCTGAAATGTTGCCGATGCTTCGTAAACAAGAAGATATTGAATTATTTTTTAGCCTGCGCTTCAAGCTGTGCATCATACTTTTTTAATTCTTCTAACGTGGTATATTTCAAAAGACCATTTGAACCGGTTGGCAGCTCAATCATGCCTGCTCCTCTTTGAATGCCCTGCTCAATAGCTTTTTTAAGATCTCCTATGCGTTCTACAGTTGCTGTTTGAAAATACACGCCAATGTTTTTGCTTTTAGTATAATTTTCAAGCATATCATACACCTGGTCAAGCGTGCCGCCCTCTTCCCATTTTGCAGATTTGTCTCCTGAATATTTATCTCTTAATCCATTGTTTCCAAGAACAGCCTGGTTGCCAAATTTATTTACAAAATAATCCAGAATATTTTTGGTAATACTAAGGTCCTCATCTGCGCGCTGCGCTTTTATAACAAAGAAAGGAGTAAACACCATGCTTACTCTTGTATTTTTCCATGCCTTCATAGCATCAATCGTATTCTTTATTGCATCAATATCTTTTTGCGAGGTATAGTCGCTCTGTGCAAAGCTCATAGCATTTTTCTTTCCCGCCCCGTTTGCGCCCACATTGCGAATCATTCCTTCTGCATACAATATCCCCGTGCCGCCATTTACAGCTTCCGTAATTTCAGGTGTATTATCATAAGCTGCAGCAAGCTTGCTTTGTATATCAGTATAAAATTTTAAAAATTCAGGCTTCCAGAATTTTACAACTTGCGTGGAAGTTGATTGCCCTCCGTTATTCATTCCTCCTTTATACATGGTAAATGTTCCGGCTTTTGCTTTTACCCAATCGGGAGTATAAACGCCGCAGTATAAACGAATTTTAAGATTCAGATTTAAGCCCGGATTTTTTGCATTCATTTTTCTAACATAAGCGAGTGCATCATCAACGGCGTTGGGGTGCTTAAGCTCACCGTTTTCCTGTGGCTGCACATCTTTCCAATAAATTTTTACAATAAAACTATTAACGATTTTAAGCAGATCAATGCTGGTACTCTTATCTAACCAGGAAAAATCCCGTAAGGCTAAGCCTGCGGTTTGAGGCTTTAATGTTTCAGCAGTTGGTGAAACCGGTTTATTAGCTGATGAAGAAGAACCGGCATCTGAAGCTGCTTCCCTGTTTGAAGATGCAGTAGTGTTCGCGTTATTAGAACTTTGCTGATTATTTGAAACCGTTGAAGAGTGATTGGCAAATTCAATGCTTGTATCATTACCTTGTTGTTGAGAAGATGTTATCTCAGCAGACTGTTCATTGGTTATTGAATTGTTTTGCGCAGCATTCTCCGTTTGTGCGGATTGCCTGCTGCCACAAACAAATGCTATCATGCAGAAGGGAAGAAATAAAAGACTTTTCATATTTTTTTTAATTTTTAAAAGGGAAAATATTGTTTCTAAAAATGATGAACGTCAACAATCATGCCTGTTGAAATAATTACTGCTGTTGCTGCTTTATCATAATTTCATTTGGGTAAATATTAGCAAATGTTTACGTATCTCTTTTTTGACACATGCCATTTCAAAAAATTTGAAGTAAAACAATTCTTCATTGTTCTTGTCTTTTAAAAAGTTTCTTACATTAACTAATTTGCAGTTCTTATTATGCAGTTTAAGCTTCATGCTCCATATTTTCCTTCAGGCGATCAGGCACCTGCCATTGCTCAATTAACTGAAGGTATTATCAATGGTGAAAAATATCAAACATTGTTAGGTGTCACAGGCAGCGGTAAAACATTCACTATGGCTAATCTAATACAGAATGTACAATGTCCGGTTCTTGTATTAACGCATAATAAAACACTGGTTGCGCAATTGTATGGTGAGTTTAAGCAATTCTTTCCTGAAAATGCGGTAGGATATTTTGTAAGCTATTATGATTATTATCAACCCGAAGCTTATATGCCCGTCAGTGATGTGTACATTGAAAAAGACATGAGCATAAATGAGGAGCTGGATAAGCTTCGTTTGCAGGCAACAGCAGAATTGCTTACCGGTCGCCGCGATATAATTGTTGTGGCAAGTGTGAGTTGCATATATGGAATTGGGAACCCCACTGAATTTGCGAATGGTATTGTGCGCCTGCAGAAAGGCCAGGTAATTTCTCGCCAGGGATTTTTGCATTCATTGGTGAATAGTCTTTACAACAGAACACAGGTTGAATTTAAAAGAGGCACATTCAGAGTTCAGGGTGATACGGTTGACATTAATTTACCTTATGTTGATTATGGTTTTCGAATTACTTTTTTGGGGGATGAGATTGAAGACCTTGAAACTATTGATGTAAATAATAACAAGCGAATTGCCCGTCTTGATACTGCAGCCATCTTCCCGGCAAATCTCTACATCGCACCAAAAGATATACTTCACCAGATAATTTATGAGATACAGGATGAAATGAGATTACAGGTTGAATATTTTAAAAGCATTGGAAAATTAATTGAAGCGCAGCGCCTGAAAGAGCGGGTAGAATTTGATGTTGAAATGATAAGAGAACTGGGTTATTGCAATGGCATTGAAAACTATTCAAGATTTTTTGACAGAAGGCAAGCGGGCACACGTCCCTTTTGCCTGCTTGATTATTTTCCAAACGATTTTTTATGTGTGATTGATGAGAGCCATCAAACCATTCCGCAGGTAGGCGGTATGTATGGCGGAGACAGAAGCCGCAAGCTGGTTTTGGTTGATTATGGTTTTCGCTTGCCAAGTGCATTAGATAATCGTCCGCTAAACTTTCATGAATTTGAAACCATGCTGAGCCAAACCATATTTGTAAGTGCAACACCGGGAGATTACGAGCTGGAAAAAACAGGTGGTGTAGTGGTAGAGCAGGTTGTAAGACCAACAGGGCTTTTGGATCCCCCTATTGAAATTCGTCCCAGTGTAAATCAAATTGATGACTTGCTTGATGAAATTGATAAGCGTATTAACAAAGGCGACCGTGTTTTAGTAACCACACTTACCAAACGCATGGCCGAAGAAATGGACAAATATTTACATCGTATCAATATAAAATCCAAATACATTCATAGCGATGTTGATACTTTGGAACGCGTAGAAATATTGCGTCAATTGCGTTTGGGTGAGATTGATGTTTTAGTTGGTGTGAATTTACTTCGTGAAGGTTTGGACTTGCCCGAGGTTTCTCTTGTTGCAATTCTGGATGCAGACAAAGAGGGCTTTTTGCGTAATGAAAGATCACTCACACAAACAGCGGGGCGTGCAGCACGCAACATAGACGGACTGGTAATTTTTTATGCTGATGCAATAACCGAAAGCATGCAACGTACCATTGATGAAACGCAAAGGCGAAGGGAAAAACAAGTTGCCTATAATATTGAGCATGGTATTACGCCCAAAACAATTAAGAAATCTGTTCAGCAGATAATGCAGCAAACTTCTGTTTTGGATATAAAAGGTTTTGATGCAAAAAAACCTTATGCAATACAGGATGATGATGAACTTGTTACTACTGCCGCAGAAGAGCAGGAAGTTTACAAAACCATTCCGCAAATGGAAAAAGCAATTGCTCAAACGAAAAGGCAAATGGAAAAGGCGGCGAAGGATTTAGATTTTATTGAAGCGGCAAGATTAAGAGATGAAATGTTCCGGTTGAAGAAAGAGCTGGAAGAGATGAAGTAACTGGTGTCTGTACATCCCGCCAAAGCGGCATGTCTGCACACCCGCAGTGTGTTGACACCCGCTGCACACAAATTTTAATTCATTTTAAGTATATAAGCTATGAGATTTATAGAAGAAAATATTTACCACATTTATAATCGCGGGAATAATAAGCAACAAATTTTCTTTTGTAATGATGACTATATTCTCTTCTTAAAAATGATAAATATGCACATTAAACCTGTGTGTGAAATTCTATGCTGGTGCCTTATGCCTAATCATTTTCATTTTCTTGTTTATACGGATGAAAAAAGTATTAAAGAAAAAAGGCAGGAGGTTTAATGTTACAATCATTAACCAATGGCATAAAAATGCTTTTAAGTTCTTATGCAAAATCAATTAATAAAAGAGAACAAAAAAGTGGAAATTTATTTCAGCAAAAGACCAAGTCAACGTGCATTGAAAATAAGGATGCCGCTTATCCTTTAAATGCATTTAATTACATTCATCGAAATTCATGGAAGGCTGGCTTGGTAAGTAGAATGGAAGATTGGGAATTTTCTTCGTTTAGAGATTATATTGGATTTAGAAATGGGCAATTGTGTAATCGGGACCTTGCACATCAGCTTTTAGATTTAAGCGAAAAACACTTGTATGAAGAATCTTATAAGATGATTTCAAAAGATTTGGAAGACAAACTTTTTGGTAACATTGATGATTAATTTTATAAAATTATTTGGTGTCAGACACTCTGCGAGTGGACAGACACCGGTGTCTGCACATCCCGCCTCAAAGGGATGTCTGCACACCAAGTCAAGTAGGGGTTTCTGCATATTCGCAAAATGTCTTACAATATTGTGTTGCTGAATTACATTTCAAGCTCACTTTGCATAAATTCTTTTACTCCTTTTGGGCCGGTAATTTGCAGCCATGCTTCGCTTTTGTCTTCCTTAACTGAAAGATTGAAAACAAAAAAGTCGCAGCATTCCCTTTCTGTTTTTATAAAATCATTCAGTTCAGCAACTATATTGTCTGAGCCACTGAACTTATAAGCAAAACCGTTTTTCAATTCTTTTTTTTCGAGGAGTTGATTTTTCAGGCTTTGAATTACCGTTGCTTTTCTTTGTTGAAATTCAGGGGTAGTTAGTTTGCACTGGAATGCAATCTTTTTATTTTTTGCACAGCAATCATCTGCAGCACCTGAGCCGCACCTGTTTTGTGCGGTAGCGATTGTTACCATGGAAAAAGCGATTAAAAAGAAAGTAAGATGTTTCATTTTTTTAGAAATTATGAATCAAATATACAGCGCAAGTAGAAATGTAATGGGGGAAAATATTTTTTGAATGAAGATTAACATAAAATAAAAACAGGATGCGAAATGGAATGGATTAAAAGGATACATAACCAATACAACTCTGAATGCCGCCGATGTTATTGACAACTATACAACTCTGAATATTGAAAAAAGCATTCAGAATGTCCAAAACCGATTTATGGATAAGACCAATATATTCCTGGCCCCAACATCGCATACAGGCACATTTCATTATTGCTTTCTGCCGCTATAAGCTCTATAAAGAATTGGAAGGGGCAGTTAGAAGAGAAACAACTGAACCTAAGCCGGAAAAAGCAGTACAAAATTATCTACTTTGCTTTAGCGCACTTTCCATTGCGGCTGCTTTTAATAAACACTCTTCGTATTCTTTTTCCGCATCAGAATAAAAAGTGATTCCACTGCCTGCATAATAGCTTACATATTTATTGAGGGCATTGTACATAATGCTTCTGATAACTACATTAAAATCGAAATTTTTATCCGGTGTTATATAGCCAACACTGCCTGAAAAAATTCCACGCTTTGTTTTTTCATATTGCTCTATCAGCTGCATCACTCTTCGCTTGGGAGCGCCGGTCATAGAACCCATAGGAAAAGTTGCATGTAAAATATCAGCGAGTGTCATGTCTTCTCTTAACTCTCCGCAAATTGTTGAAACCATTTGGTGCACCTGCGGAAAACTATATACGCCAAATAATTCTTCTGCGTGCACGCTGCCTTCTTTACAAACCTTACTTAAGTCATTACGTACAAGGTCTGCTATCATTACGTTTTCGCTGCGGTCTTTTGAGCTTGCATGTAATTCTTCTTTCAGTTTTTTATCTTCATCAGCATCATACAGGTTTCTTGGTGCTGTGCCTTTCATGGGCTGGGATAAAATAGTGCTGCCTGTTTTTTTTAAAAATCTTTCGGGGCTTGCACATAAAAGATATTTATCGCGTAATTTATAGTAACATGAAAAAGGCGCAGGAGATAATTTTGATAATGCGTAATAAACCTGCAGCGGATGTATCACTGTATTTTCTGAGAAAAATTCCTGGCAAAAATTAATTTCATAGCAATCGCCTCTTAAAATATGCTCTTTCAATTGCTGAATTATCTGCAGGTATTCAGACTTGTTTATTCTTGCCTCAATTTTTAGTTCTTGTTGTACTGCTCGTTTTTTTTCTATGGGGAATGATGTTATCTCTTCCCATATTTTCTGCGGCTCTGCGGCAAGCGATTCTATGCATATATTATTTTCTTTTATAGTGATAACAACCGTTGGCTGAAAAAGAAAAATATCAGGAAAGCAAATTTTATCTGCATGAGAAGAGCGGAGGTTTTCAATTTCATTTTTAAGGTCATAACCAAGATGACCAAACAGCCAGTCATTATGCTGCTGCAAAAAAGATGGCAGTTCGCTGAGAATATTTTTGGAAGCAGAAAAATAATTTTCGCAGCCTGCAGCAAGTAAACAATCGTAGCTGCGGTGCTTATCGTTGTAGGAATGATTGTTTAAAAAAGCACAAACGCTGAATTGATTTGCCCAGCCCAGCATTTGTGTTTTAAGGAGTTCGTTAACCGAAGCGGTAAAGTTTTGTGAGGTTCTGTGCACGCAGGTGAATGAAGCGATTAAAAATCATCTTCTTCATCATCATAATCCTTTTCATCATTAAAGAGGCCGAATTCTTTAAAGTCATCATCTAATTTAAAGTCATCATCATCTTCTTTTTTACCCGTGGAAGATGTTTTTTTCCCTTTAGACCTTGGTACATCAAACTCATCAAAGTCGGGGTCCCAATCGGTTTCTTCTTCAGGCTTGTCCCACTCATCCACTTCGTCTTCTTTAATGTCGTCGTCGTTGTCATCATCATCATCAACATCATCCTTCGCTCTTTTCTTTGATGTTGCTGATTTACTTGCTTTGGCTGATGATGCTTTTACATCTTTCTCGTCATCATCATCAAGTTCATCATCATCTTCCTCCGGTTGCATTTTTGCTTTGGAAGATAATTTGCTGTCGTTATCTGCAGCAGTATCGGTGTTTTTTCCGCCGGCGATTTTTTTTTCTTTTTCAGATTTCGATGACATAGGATTTTATTAATTGTCAATGTAAAATTTGGGAGAGTTTTTTAATCGGCAAAAAAAATTTTTAAATGGCAAAATTTGTGCCTTGTTACAATAAATTTATTATCTGGTCTCTTGCAGGTCCGTTGGAAACATACGATATTGGCGCATTGATATATTCATTGATGAAACGAATATACTGCAGCATGGCTGCAGGCACATCATTTACTTTTTTTATAGCAGTAGTATCTGTATTCCATCCGCTAAATGTTTTATATATCGGTGTAATATTTTCTTTCGTCATCTTAAAAGGAACTTCCTGCTTTTCTTCTCCATTTATTTTATAGGCAGTGCATACATTTATTTCTTTAAAGCTATCGAGCACATCTGCTTTGGTCATGATTACCTGTGTAATGCCATTTAACATGCAGGTATATCGTAATGCAACAAGGTCAAGCCATCCACAACGGCGGGGTCTGCCGGTTGTTGCTCCGTATTCACTACCAATATTCCTTAGTTGTTCTCCTGTAGCATCATTCAGTTCTGCAGGAAAGGGCCCGCCGCCAACACGGGTGCAATACGCTTTGGTAACACCCATTACATTTTTAATTTTTTGCGGAGCCACACCCAGTCCTGTGCATACGCCGGCAGAAATAGTATTGGATGATGTAACAAAAGGGAACGTACCAAAATCAATATCGAGCATACTGCCCTGTGCACCCTCTGCCAATACTTTTTTTCCTTCGCTTATTTTATTGTTGATAAAATATTCGCCATTTACAATATTAAGCGTACGCAAAAATTCTATGGCCTCAAAAAATTCTTCTTCCCACGCAGAGATGTCTTCGTTGAAATGAAAATTGCCAAGCAATTTTTCATGCTTTAGCCGCAGCTTAATGTATTGCGTTACGAAAGTTTTATCTGTGATATCACCTACACGCAATGCATTGCGGCCTGTTTTATCCATGTATGAAGGACCGATGCCTTTCAATGTAGAACCAATTTTGCCTTCGCCTTTTTGAGATTCGGATGCTTTATCAAGCGCCCTGTGTGTAGGAATAATAAGATTTGTTCTTTGCGAAATGAAAAGATTTTTCTTTACATCAATACTAAACGCTGAAACGGCATCGCATTCTTTTTTAAGAATAACGGGGTCAAGCACAACACCATTACCGATTAAGTTAATTGTGTTCTGATGAAAAATGCCTGATGGTATTTGATGCAGCACAATTTTCTTTTCATCAATATACAATGTATGCCCTGCATTAGGTCCGCCCTGGAAGCGGGCAATGATGTCGTACTGAGGTGCAAAGTAGTCAACGATTTTCCCCTTGCCCTCATCGCCCCATTGCAATCCAAGAATTACATCAACCATATTCAGTTTAAAGTTTTCAGTTGATAGTTTTCAGTTGAGTAGTATGTAACAAGAATGAATGCAGTAACAAAAATAAAGAGTGAAAGTATTGCAGTTTTTTATCAATGAAGTTATTTTAAAAATTTATTACGAAGTTTTTCCCGTTTCTTTTTCCTGTAAAACTTTATAATCATTCAGCTTATGTAATTCCATAATTGTTTTTTGCCCGTCTTCACTTTCGCGGTACATACGTTCAAACTTTGCATTGAAAACTACTTCATCAAAGCGGTAAGAAGTTCGCTGCAAAACCGTATTACTAAACACATCATTAAAACCTCTTACCAAAACGTAAACTTCTGCATTTGCTGTTTTAAGATCATCATACGTAAAACCGAATATAGGACTTTGCTCATCAATAGGGTGAACAATTGTCCAGTTCATTACAAGACTGTCAATTCTGCTTCGCTCCAGCGGCAGTTGAAAAAATTTAAAAGCCGATTTACCATTTTCGGGTAAAGTGATTCCGAGAGTAACTTTTACTTCCACATCTGTAAGCGTGTGCCTGTCCTTGTACGAAGTAAAGCGAAACATGAAACCGGTTTTATCCTGGTATGGAGCAATCACTGCTTTCTCGCTGAAACGCAGATATGCTTTGGGTTTTGAAAATCTTCCCCACAATAATCCTGTAACAATTGCAAAACATAAAAAGCCACTAAGCGCTTCTGATGATGCAATTACATTTGCCATTGTACCCACAGGATTTATTCGTCCGTAACCCACCGTAGTGAAAGTTTGTGCGCTGAAAAAAAATATTTCTTCGAAACGTTTTGCAGCCGTATGAGCGAGCATTCCTGTAAGCTCATTATCGCCAAGCATCAGGTAAAGAATGGTAAACAAAAGATTGATGCCAATAAAAAAAAGAAAAATAAAAAGCAAAAATTCCCACCCTGGCATGGTAAGCAAATTATTGAACAGGCTCATTTTTTCTGTAACCGGAATTCCTTCTCTCACCACATTAAAGCTGCCGTCTTTATTAATGAATCTTCCGCCATAGCCTTCGGTGGTTGCGCCGAAACCCGTGTCGTTATTGCTTTTGAGAAATGGATTCATGCGTTTGGATAAAGACATAAATTATGATAAATTTTAAGCCGCTATTTTTTAATTGATACGATGATTGTTTTTAAATATCTCCCAAGTTTCTTTCTATCAATCTGTGGGGTGCAAAATCCGAAAGATTTTTTAATCATCCTTCATCCAATATGGTTTTCTGCTGAAGTGAAAAATAGATACAACTCTTACCAAGCCATTTTCTTCATCCATTTCAAAAATGCAACGAATAAGGAAATATTTTACAGGAAGCAGTTCGGATATTTTCAAATTTTATAGAGGCATAGTGGGGATTAAGTGCAATAGCAGATGTGGTTTCTTTTACATCTTTAATAAGCCGTTTTCCCAATCCTCTTTGTTGTGAATTATACCAGGCTTTCGCATCCTTTAAATCGTTGAGTGCTGCTGAAGAAAAAAGCACTTTATATTTTTTCATCCGTATTTTCTAAGCGTTTGAAAAAATCTTGTTCTTCAATAGCTGTTGAAGGAATTGTTTTCATTTCAGCCAACCTTTTTATAGATTCTTTCTTTTGCCATTCATCAATTGTTTCTTCAACAATTTCTATGGCATCAACCTGCTGTAAATCTTCAAGTATTGAAGATGCATACTCTTTTTTTATTTTGATATGATAAATTGATTCAGCCATTATTTGTTTTTTCAAATATAAAAAGAAAATGGAACTCTGCTTTCATCGTACTATCCAGAGCATGTAATTCTTTTATTGCCTGATACTCTTATCAAGCAGCAAAATACCTAATGCTGCAATGCAGCAAATTATCAACATCATCCACCACAAAATATCAAATCCTTTATGCATCGCTATTACACTTCCAAATACAGGAGCAGCAATTTGTGCCACACTCCATGCAATACTATACATGGCTGCATATTGTCCGCGGTTGTTTTCAGTCGTTCTTGATATCCAAAAGCTGTTCATAAAAGGCATTGAAAGCATTTCACCAAATGTAACAACGATTGCAGAAAGAAAAGCAACCCATGCAACAGCGGGTAAAATATTTACCAGCGCAAAACCAATACCCACCAACACAAAGCCGCATCGCATAAAGAGCAGAGGCGTATTTTTCTTTTCAAGAGAGAAGATGAGAATCATTTCAATGATTACAATTATTATTCCGTTGGTTGCCATGAGAATTCCAATAAATTGTTCATCTAATTTCCATTCCGTTTTATAAAATACGGGCTGCATGGTAAACAATTGAAAAAAGCAGGATGCAAAAAGTGCAGTAATAACAATAAAAGCAAGATAAGGTTTATCGAGCCATGCAGTTCTGTCAACGGGTTTCGGTGTATCATTTTTTCTGTAACCGCTTTTTAGGTAAGGTAATAATTTGAGCAGCAGAAATGCAGCAAAAATATTGGTGCAACCATCAACCCAAAATAATAACTGATAATTTATTGATGCTAAAAATCCGCCAAGTGCACCGCCAACACACCAACCTAAATTTATGGCAAGGCGATTTAGTGAATAGCTTCTTGTTCTGTTTTCAGGAGTGCTGTAATATGCAATGGCAGTGGCATTCGCCGGGCGGAACGATTCATTGAAGCAGCTTAATAAAAAAGTTCCTGCACAAAGTATTTGGTACGATTTTAAATAGCCTACAATAATAAACATTGCACCGCCAAGCAACAGCGATGCAACCTGCAAAGGATAAAATCCCCACGCATCAGTAATTCTTCCGCCAATGAATGAACCAACAATAGAGCCGCCACCAAACAATGCCATTACAAAACCGGCCTGCGTTAATGTAAAATGTAACTGATGTGTGCAGTAGATAGTGAGAAACGGAACAACCATAGTGCCACTGCGGTTGATGAGCATAACCAGTGTAAGACTCCATGTGCTTTTTGAAAGCCCGGTGAAAGCATTTTTATATAATGAGCGGGTGGCAGAAAGCATACTTTAAAAAAATACAAGAAACAAAATACAAGAAACAAGGAACAAAAAACAAATAAATCCCCGCCTGAATGAGTCAGTCGGACAGGCGAAGTTCGAAATTCGAAAAAAAGAAATGAAAACAAAAAATTTACATGAACAGCGGGATTTATTTAATTTTATGGAACTTTGTTTTGAATACTATTATTAAAACTTGCAAATATGGAAAATCATGCAGAGTTTATGTTTCACCTTACTATAATTTTTCTTGAAGATGAAAACACCGGAACTGTAACTGCTTTCTTTGCTCAATTTCCCCAGGCAAGTGCAGAGGGAAGAAACAAAGAAGAGCAAGACAGCTTTTACAGGAAATATTCCCCATTATGCTGGAAGATAAAGCGGAAGAATTTATAGCTAAATTTCATACAGAAACTAAAGGACCTGTAACTTTTGAAAGGCAAATGATTCATGCATGAATTTGAATAATTTTTTTGACCATTTACGGGAACAAAATTGTTCAATTACTCCAATTGAGGGAAGAAATTTATCCGGTATAGGATTAAAAATTACGAATAATAAAAATGGTCTTGTTTATTATTTACAACTTTATAAGAATGCAACTGAAGTATCATCGAATACAATAGATGAATGTTGTAACGCATTGGAGTTAGTTGGCCAGCTTCTGATAAGTAATTACAAACTTGTAATTAAAAATAATTTTCAATACCATAAATTCCCTTACTGCATCACTTCCTCAATCACATTTCCCACGCAGCCACTGGGCATTTGAATGTGTAATAATGCTGCGAGTGTTGCAGCAATATCCGTCAGGTAATATTCTTTATACGATTTGCCCTGTTTAATTCCCCTCCCATACCATAGAAGTGGAATATGTGAATCATAAGGATTCCATAAGCCATGCGATGTGCCTATGCCATTGCCCTCTACATAGCCCGGCTTTAAAATTATTTGCACACTGCCGCTTCTTCCATTATAATATCCATTCATCAGCATTTGTCTTTGCTTTTCATTCATGGGGCGAAGATTTAGTAAGTGAATATCAAATGCAGCACTTACTGCTTCCTGCTTCATTAAGTATTCTGTTATTCCTGCGATTAATTTATCCTCTTCAAGATTTTTTTCTTTGATTAAAGGATGATTCAATACAACCTGGTAATTATAAATCCCAACAATCATACTGTCGAATTCTGTTTTTTCTTTTATGAGCTTATTCATTTCATTCACCAATGCAACATCATCAAAAGAGCCGCCGGGTAAATTATGTTCTTTTGAAAAGCCCGGAGAATTTGCTACACCATGGTCTGCAGTGAGAAAGAGAGTGTAGTTTCCTTTTCCAATTTTTGCATCAAGAAAGTTTAGAAAGTTGCCCAGTGTTTTATCGAGCTTTATAAAATCATCTAACTGTTCCCATGAATCAGGCCCGAATGAATGTCCAATATAATCGGTTGATGAAATGCTCAATGCAAGAAAGTCTGTTGCATCATTGTTTCCTAAATTTTCAGCAACAACAGCAGCCTTTGCCATTTCAATTGTGAAATCATTTCCCTGCGGTGTGGATGAAATTTTACTGTAATCTTTTCCAATGAATGAAGAAAGATTGTAGGGAAATACTGCCGGTGATGTTGTAAGAGGATTATGCTCATACAATTCATTATCTGCTGTGCAGTATTGCGAATACACTTCTTTAAGCAAACTAATATTCCAGTTTAATGCATATAGCGAATCAACAATTTTTCTTTTATTAAATGCAATTACCCATGCAGGTAATTGATTCATGTAAAAACTGCTTGTTATAAAGTTTCCTGTATTGCTATCGTACCAATAGGCTGCATTGGCTGCATTACCTGCCGGAAAAATAGCAGCACGGTCTTTCAATGAAATACTGATGACTTTGCTTTTAAAATTTGTGGTGATGCGCAGTTCATCTCCAATTGTTGTAGTAAGCATGTTGCGTGGGCTTGCATTGCCTGATGCATCATTAGCGCCTATGGTGTGGGCACCGTCATCCTCAGTGCAGTAAACAATTTCATTTTTTATATTATCATACCATATATTTCCTGTGATGCCATTTATAGCGGGCACTGAACCAGTATAAATGCAGGCATGGCCTGCTGCCGTAACTGTTGGTGTGTAAGGAATGAATGTATTATCACAAGTAAAGCCGTTATTTAATAATCTTTTAAAGCCTCCATCAGGTGCATAAAGATTGTACCAGCGATAAAGATAATCCCAACGCATTTGGTCTACTACAATGCCTATTAATAATTTGGGACGTTGAATTTCTCCTGGCTGTGAAAATGTTTTTTGAGAAAAAATTGTTGCTGCAAAAATGAGTGCTGCTATAAAATTTGTAAGCTTGAATTTCATAAAATCAATTTGAGTTGCAAATGTAGCATGGGGACGCAGATTTTTATAATGATTAAGATTGATATGATTAAAACCTGTGCAATTCCTAACCAATCTTAAAAATCAGCGTTCGATTTTTTTAATTGAATTGATGTGAATATTCATTATTTGTCATACTTATTGAATGCACTATTTTTGCCCCGTCGTGGTATAGAACCTTGCTGAGCCAGAATACAAGGCCCTGAAGAGTGCGACGCAACGATGTATAATAGTAGTAATACAGTTCGGCTCATAAAAATAAAAATCATCACTCAATAAAATCATAAACGACTATGGCAGATATTTTTGAAAGACTAATTAAGAACTCCGGGCCACTCGGGCAGCATCGCGAAAGAGCGCATGGCTATTTTTCGTTTCCCAAATTAGAAGGAGAAATTGGCAACCGGATGAAGTTTCGCGGAAGGGAAATGATTATTTGGAGTTTGAATAATTATTTGGGACTTGCCAATCACCCCGCAATTCGCAAGGTAGATGCTGAGGCAAGTGCAAGATTTGGTTTGGCATCTCCTATGGGTGCAAGAATGATGAGCGGCAACAGTAACTATCATGAGCAGTTAGAAAAAGAATTGAGTGATTTTGAAAACAAAGAAGATACAATTCTTTTAAATTATGGTTATCAGGGAATCATGAGTACGATTGATGCTTTGTGCGGCAGGCATGATGTGGTGGTGTATGATGCGGAAAGCCACGCATGCATTATTGATGGCTTGCGTTTGCATCCGGGGCATCGCTATGTGTTTAAGCACAATGATGTGGAAGATTGTGAAAAGCAATTGCAGCGGGCTTCTTCCTTGATTGAAAAACAAAAGACCGGCGGAATACTTGTTATTACAGAGGGTGTCTTTGGAATGGCGGGCGACCAGGGTAAGTTGAAAGAGATTTGTGAACTAAAGAAAAAATATGAGTTCAGATTATTGGTTGATGATGCGCATGGCTTTGGCACACTTGGTAAAACAGGTGCAGGCGCCGGTGAGGAACAATGTTGCCAGGATGAGATTGACCTTTACTTTTCTACGTTTGCAAAATCAATGGCATCAATAGGTGCGTTCATTTCGGGGCCAAAAGTGATAATTGATTACATACGCTACAACATACGCTCACAAATATTTGCAAAGAGCCTGCCGATGCCCATTGTCATTGGTAATCTGAAACGGTTGAATATGCTGTGCACTATGCCACAATTAAAAGAGAAGCTTTGGGATAATGCAATGAAATTACAGAACGGATTAAAAGAGCATGGCTTTGATATTGGAAATACCAATTCTGTTGTTACCCCTGTGTGCATGAAAGGAGATATTGCGGAAGCTACTGCTATGGTGAAAGATCTGCGTGAAAATTATGGCATCTTCTGCTCTATTGTGATTTATCCGGTAATTCCTAAAGGAGATATTATTTACAGGCTGATACCAACTGCTGTACATACTGATGAAGATATACAAGCCACATTAATTGCATTTGAAGAAACAAAAGCAAGACTCGATGCAGGAGAATATAAAGCAGATGCGATACCGCACATGGCAGAGGCGTAGTGGATGTTGGAAGTTGGATGTTGAGCAGAATAAGAATTTATGCGTTGATTATTTCTCTTTTTAAAACGTGATTCCCGCTCCTTTAATATGGTCAAGTAAGCCATCGAACCAATGCTCATTGATGTTTAATTTTATTCTTAATTTTTCTACATTGTTGATGTCATTTTAGCCACCTTCATAACCGGCAACTATAATACGTGGGTCAGGATTGAATTGTTTTAATTTCTCTATTAATTCAGCAATAGTCATACTATTAATTCATTTTATTTTTTGCTTTTGAATAGATATTGAAGCATGCGACAAATATAAACTTAATCGGGTTTTAAATTGGTGAGACCCGGACGGTGAGAACCTGTAAAAAAAAATCCTCCCAAATGATTCGGGAGGATAGAAAAACCCAACTCTACTCTATGCAAAACATCAGTCCGGTTTTTTGCCATCTAAGAAAGTATTGATTGTAGATATTTGAGCGGTCTTTTCATTCTCCTCTTTCTTTACTGCATACTTGCTGTAGAAATCTTCTACAGAAGTAAGCTTGTTGCCACCGAATAAATCCATATTTTTTCTTACATAAGCAGGAACATTTTCAAATTCATTATTATGATCCATCGAATTCATATTGAAAGAAAGATTGCGCAATTTGCTTATTCTTTCTGCTGCTCTTTTTTTCTGATCTTCTTCCTCATCGCTGTATTTTGCATATTCCTTACGTGCAGGCAACTCATCTTCTTCAGATAATTGTTCATTTTTTATTATCAACTCCAGTTCAAGAAATTCTTCTTTCACTTCTTCTTTCTTTGATTTGGGCTTATGCTTTTTCTCCTGCTTTTCCTGCTTCTGATTCACTTCTTCTTTTTTCTGAGAAGCAGGAACAGCGGGCATTTCAGCATAAATCTTTTTGGGTCTGTATAAATATCCGCCTGAAGTTGCAGTATTTTCTTCAGCATGTTTTTCAACAGGCTTTACAACCGGCTCTTGTATTTCTTCTTGTTGCACCACTTGCATTTCTTCTTTCACCGGTACCTCAACGTGTTCTTCAAATCCATGCAGTTCAAGAACTTCAAGCCTGTCATCATCATCATCTTCAATTTCAATTTTAATCTTTTCATTTTCAGTTGTATGCTGCTGCAAAACCTGCCGTATTATTTCAGGCATTGCAACAGGAGCATTAGCAACTTCAACGAGTGTTGGAATTAAAAGCTCCCTTTCAATAAAAGGCAATGACTGTTGATTGAACAATTTATTTTCTTCTCCTTCAACACCCAGCGTCATCACAATTTTTTCTGCTTTAGGTTCCGGCTTTGCAATCATCGGTTCTTTATAACTAAAAGCATCTTTCTGATCGAAGCCGGTAGCAATTAATGTAATGCCTAATTTTTTATCGAGTGAATTATCATATCCCATCCCCATAATCACATCCGTTTTTTCACCGGTTTGCATACGCAAATAATTATTTATGATTTCCATTTCATCCATTGTACATTCAAACTCTCCTTCGGCGCTGTTGATGTTAATGAGAATCCATTTAGCGCCGCGAATTTCATTATCATTGAGCAAAGGAGAGCTCAATGCTTCTTCAATTGCACGCTGCGCCCTGTTTTCGCCTTCAACACCAGAATTGCCAAGTATAGCGACACCGCCATTTTTCATTACGGTGCATACATCGGCAAAGTCAACAATAATATGTCCATGGCTATTGATAATATCCGTGATGCACTTTGCTGCAGTTGCCAGCACATTATCAGCTTTTGAAAAAGCTTCTTTCATTTTAAGATTGCCATATTGCATACGCAGCTTATCATTGCTGATGACAAGCAATGTATCAACGAATGGCTGCAGCTTTCTTATTCCTTCTTCTGCCTGTTGCAAACGCCGCGGACCTTCAAAACCAAACGGTGTAGTTACAATGGCAACTGTAAGAATTCCCAATTCCCGGCAAACCTGTGCAATGATAGGTGCGCCGCCGGTACCTGTGCCGCCGCCCATACCCACAGTAATGAAAGCCATTTTTGTATTTACTTCAAGTATGCGTCTTATTTCTTCCAGACTTTCTTCTGTTGCCTGCTTGCCCACTTCAGGATTGGCGCCTGCACCAAGACCTTGTGTAAGATGAGGACCCAATTGAATTTTATTGGGCACATGGCTTTGGTCAAGCGCTTTGGAATCTGTATTGCAGATGATGAAATCTACGCCTTCAATGTCATCGGCAAACATATAGTTTACGGCATTGCTTCCGCCGCCACCCACGCCAAGAACTTTTATGATGGATGATTTTTGTTTGGGCAAATCGAATTGTATCATAGTTTTAAATTTAATGGTGGTAAGTAAGTTTTTAAAACGTTTATTGTTTATTGTTTCTCGTTTCTCGTTTCTTGTTTGTTTGAAAGTTTGATTGTTTCTGACTTCTGACTTCTGATAGCTGATAGCTGACAGCTATTTAATCACCTGGTCTTCTTCTTCTTTAAACAGGTCAATTAAATTCTCTTTGAATTTATCCCAGAAGATATTTAAGCCTTTGCGTTTTTTTACATCAACCGTTTCTTCTTTTACTGTGCTCTTTGCCTCCTCATCAGCGCCATTTTTTTTCAGGCTTTCTGGAACACCTATGTTTTTAAATCCGCTATCAAACTCTTTTCTCTTGTATTCAAAATCATTGTATCCTTTTAATATCAATCCTATACAAGTTGCATACATGGGCTTCTTTAATTCATCAATATGATTGGCTGCAAGATGCTCATTGGGATAGCCGATTCTTGCATTCAAACCTGTAACATATTCTGTAAGCTGAATAAGATGCTTAAGCTGAGAGCCGCCGCCAGTAAGGATGATACCGCCATTCAATGCACGGCTATCAAGACCAACCTGTTTCAGATGATAGGTAACAAAATCAAGAATCTCATTCATTCTTGCCTGTATAATGCTTGCCAGACTTTTTACACTTATTTCTTTTGCAGGCATTCCTTTTAAACCGGGAATAGTAATGAATGCATTTGTTTTTGTTTCATCAGATAGGGCGCTGCCAAACTGAACCTTCATCGCTTCCGCCTGGCTTTTCAGTACACCCAAACCCATGCGTATATCATTGGTAATATTTTCCCCACCGAAAGGAATTACGGCAGTATGTTTTAATATGCCTTCATAAAACACAGCAAGGTCGCTGGTTCCGCCACCAATGTCAAGAATGGCAACACCTGCTTCCAAATCTATATCACTCATTACGGCGCTGGATGATGCGAGTGGCTGCAGCACAAGGTCTTTTGTTTTTAAACCGCTGCGCTCTACTGCACGATTGATGTTGCGAATTGCATTTCTGTCACCGGTGATGATGTGAAAATTGGCGCCTACTTTTACACCATTAAAGCCAACCGCATCTTTAATGTTTTGATAATTGTCAACATGAAAATCCTGCGGTATCACATCAATGATTTGGTCGCCTGCAGGAATAAAAGTTTTGCGCTGGTTTTCTATTAACTGGTCAACCTCCCAGCTTGCAATTTCAATGTCAGCATTCTGCCTTACGATATCGCCGCGTGTTTGCAAGCTTTTGATGTGATGACCTGCAACACCCACATACACCTCACTAATTTCAAGGTCAGGATTACTCTCGGCGCAATTTTGCAAAGCCTGCTGAATGGCTTTAATGGTTTGGTCAATGTTGAGCACTTGCCCGTGCTGCACGCCATTGCTGTTTGCACGCCCAAAGCCGAGAATGTCCAGTTTGCCATATTCATTTTTGCGTCCGGCAATGGCAGCAATTTTGGTAGTGCCAATATCTAAACCTACTATAATTGGCGCTTGATTTGGATTCATATAAGATAGTGTTTTAGTTTATTATTTATTGTTTTTTGTTTATCGTTGCTCATTTTCAGGCTTCATTATTATTCTTTAACTCCCTAAATTTTATTAAATATTTTTTTATGTACTTAGCATCATCTCTTTAATCAGCTTTCGTTGCGCCTGCCTCGCCTCGCCTTAGGCGAGGTACTTTTATTTCATTGTTCATCTTTAGTCTTCGGTTCAATCTCTCCTTTGCTTTTTTTACTTTTTTTATCTCTTAGCCTGGCTTCTTCATTACTGCTTTTGGTTCTTGTTTCTTTGCATCTTTTTTTGCTTTCGTATTTTGTTCAGCATGTATTGTTGTTTTCTTTGATGTTGAAATATTTTTCTTTGATGCTGCAGGTTTCTCTTCTTGTGTTTTTGATTTCGCTGTGGAGTCTTTTAAATTAATGCCCGGTGAGTTTTTATCTAATGCTGATGCAAAGGCTGTATCCTTAATTATTCTGTTCATCATGATTTCTGCATTGCCCAGTTGTTGCATTGCTTTTAAAGTATCGAGCCAGGGCTTTGGCGCACCTCTTCTTTCTGCAACTATCTGTCTTTTGTATCGCACATCAATGCGTTCATATTTTTCAAATCCTGTTTTGCTCCATACCTGCTGATAAAAACAAAACAGTTTTTTAAATTTTTCATCAAGGTCATTTGCATCTCCTAATTCGATTATTTGGTTACCGAGTACAGGAATTAATTGATATGTATGTTGTGATGTTATGTTTACCTGTGCTGTTTGCGCGGTGAAAAAACTATCGTTATTAATATAATTTGCAATCATTTTTACTTCATTCAATACAACACTATCAGGATGCGACAGGATTTTTTTATCGGAAGGAAATGAAGTAAACACCGGCACTCTTGCAGTCTTGAATTCAATTACAGGCAGGCGCAGCGCATTGCTGTCTATATAAAAAGAATTTCCTTCCAGCGTAAATACTCTTGCTATTGGTTTACGCTCTGTGAGCACCGCATAAAAAATTTGATTATTATCAACAAATAATTCAGCGCTTTGTATCCACGCATTTTTTAATAATGTTTCCTCCACAGCACGCAGATTAATTTGCTCTAAAGACTTTCCTGTGGTAATACCATTTTGCTGTAAAGCCTGCAATACATCTTCTTTACTCACAAAGGCAATGCGATGCGCACCCCTGATTTCAACTTTTATATCAGTGCATGTTTTTGCATTTTTCATTTTCATGGCAGCAGCAAACAGCACTATGCAACCTGCACCGAGTACACACCACAGAATTATATGAAATACTTTTTTAAACATGCTCTATATTTCTTTTTTACTCCTTTCACCCCTAACTCCCCTCCATCCCAATAAAGAGATGAAGGGGGAATTAGCCTGTGTTTCCCAAACAGGTCCTTTGAAGGAAAGGTGTTTTTAATTCTTACTCACATTGGATTCTTTGGATTTTCTTTTAGAATATTGAATGTTTGTTTCTCACAGATTCATATTTTTTCTATTTTAATCTCTGTATTCTGTAAGAGTTATCTGCTCATTAAAATATTTTTTACAGGCTCAACAAATGCATCAATATCGCCTGCCCCGCACATAACCAGTAACACAGGTTTATTTTTTTTTACCCACTGCAACATTTCTTCTTTGCTCAACACTTTTTTATTTGGCAAACTCATGTCTTTTAAAATCATCTCGCTACTTACACCTTCAATAGGTAATTCTCTTGCGGGATAAATGGGCAAGAGTATTACTTCATCTGCTAAATCAAGGCTTGCAGCGAATTCTTTTGCCAGGTCTTTCGTTCTGCTGTAAAGATGAGGTTGAAATATCACAGTACATTTTTTACCGGCAAACAAACTTCTCACACCTGTGAATAAAGCTTTTAGCTCTTGAGGATGATGTGCGTAATCATCAATTAATGCCCCCTCCCAACCTCCCCCTTCAGGGGAGGAGTTTGGATACAACACGTATTCAAATCTTCGCCTCACGCCTTTAAAATCTTCAACTGCTTTTTTTATTTTATCATCATTTATATCCAGGTATTTGGCCACAGCTACGGCTGCAATGGAATTCTCAATGTTGTGTAAGCCGCCCATGTGAAGAACAACATTATGCAACGCCAAATCTTCATAAACAATATTGTAGCGATAAGAGCCATTTTCAATTTTTACATCCCGTGCATAAACATCTGCTTTGCTGTTATCGAAACTGTAAGTGAAATGTTTGTTTGCTTTTAATTCGGCTGAACGCTTTAATCCATATTCGCAGATAAGGCAGCCATCCTGTTTTACATTTTGCGAAAATTGTATGAATGCATTTTCCATTTCTTCTGCGGTTCCGTAGATATCCAAATGGTCAGCATCCATTGATGTTATTACTGCAACATCTGGCTTCAGCTTTAAAAATGAACGGTCGTATTCATCTGCTTCTATTACATACACATTGTTTTCGCTGCTCTCCGCAGGAGTCTGCGACCAGAAATTGGTATGATAATTTGCTGAAATGCCACCTAAGAAAGCGTTGCAGCCATAACCCGTATGGCGAAGGATGTGTGCAATCATGGTGCTGATAGTTGTTTTGCCATGCGTACCGCCAACACATATATTGAAAGAACTTTCTGTGAGCCATTGCAGCACATCGCTTCGCTTTACTACTTTATAATTATGTTCTCTGTAATAAACTAATTCTTTATGCGATGCGGGTATTGCAGGCGTATATACAATCACCCCGGCATCTTTTGGAATTAAATCAATATTTTCTTCATAATGAATTTTCATTCCGCTTTGTTCCAGTTCCTTTGTTAATGGTGTTGGTGTTTTGTCATATCCGCTTACAGTGGCTCCTTTGCTTTGAAAGTAACGGGCAAGAGCGCTCATGCCTATGCCGCCGATGCCAATAAAATAAATGTTTTGTATGTTACTTATATTAGTCATTAAGTCATTATAGTCATTAAGTCAATAGTCATTTTAGTCATTGAGTCATTGTGTTACGTTATATGCTTTACAATTTCTTTTGCTATAATTTTATCGGCATTTGTTACAGCCAATGCTTTAATATTTTTGCTTAATGTTTTTTGCAATTGTTCATTCATAATTAAATCAACTACTGTTGAAAAAAGCTTTGCATGCACTTCACTGTCTTTAACCATCAATGCGGCATTTTTATTTACCAAGCGCTGAGCATTTGCTGTTTGATGATCTTCGGCAGCATGAGGAAAAGGAACAAATACAACTGCTTTTGCTGCCACACATAATTCTGTTACGGCCATTGCACCGGCTCTTGATATTACTACATCTGCTGCTGTGTATGCTTTATCCATTTCATTTATAAAATCATTTACCCAAATATTTTTCCATGCTTTACCCCTTTGAATGTATGCTGATGCTGTGTTGCTGCCTGTTTGCCAAATCAACTGCAAATCGAGCTCTCTGAATTGCTGAAGGTGTGCAGCAATTACTTCATTAATACTTTTTGCTCCCAGGCTTCCCCCTACTGCAAGAATTGTTTTTTTGTTTTCATCAAGCCCAAAAAAAAGAAGCGCATCTTCTCTGCTTGTACTTGATTCTGCAATTGATTTTCTTACCGGGTTTCCGGTGATAATAATTTTATCTGTTGGAAAAAATTTTTCCATTCCAGCATCCGCCACAAAAATTTTAGTCGCTTTTTTCCCTAATAAAATATTACTCTTGCCTGCAAACGAATTGCTCTCATGAATAAAAGTTGGAATTCTTTTTTTCTGTGCAAGGCTTAATACAGGAAAGCTGGAATATCCACCAACACCAATTACGGCATCCGGTTTAAATGTGTTAATGATTCTTCTTACCTGAAAAAAACTTTTGAGCAGCTTAAATGGCAAGCTGATATTTTTTATCAAAGAACTTCTGTTGTATCCGGCTATATCCAACCCTTTAATTTTGTATCCTGCCTGTGGCATTTTTTCCATTTCCATTTTTCCTTTAGCGCCAATGAATAATATTTTTGCTTGCGGCTGCAATTGCATTATAGCATTGGCTATTGCAATTGCAGGAAATATGTGACCGCCTGTTCCACCACCGGCGATGATTATTTTAGTCATTGAGTCAATAGTCATTAAGTCAATAGTCATTAAGTCATTTTGTTATCTATATTTTTTCCGCTCCAATTTTTGCAACGCTACATTTCGTTTGCGGTGTTCAGACACTCTTCGAGTGTACAGACACCAGTACAAGTGCCATTGGCGGGAACGGAAGTTTAATAGTAGCAATGCAGTTCGGTTCATAAAAAAAATTTAACTACTAACTACTACGGACTTAATACTGTTTTCTGCTTCTTCCTCACTTCCTTCCATTTGTTCCAGGTTTCTTGCTACACTTAAAATAATTCCAATGGATGCGCATGTGAATAAAAATGAACTTCCACCCATGCTTATCAGTGGGAGTGTTACACCTGTTACCGGTATTAAATTTACATTCACCGCCATATTTGCAACGGCCTGTATCACCAGCGTGAAACTCAATGCCAGTGCGAGAAAGGCGCCGAAGGCATACGGACATCTTTTGAAAATTCGTATGCACCGGAACAAAAAAATCAAGTACATAAATATGACGAATGCTGCACCCACCAATCCATATTCTTCAATGATAATTGCATAAATAGAATCGTTATATGCCTGCGGTAAAAAATTGCGCTGGCGACTGTTGCCAGGTCCTAAACCAAATATTCCGCCATTGGCAATTGCAATGTTTGCCTGCTGCACCTGGTATGGTATTTCATCAGCTTTTGCATACATAAAATCCTGCACGCGGCTAACCCATGTTCCAAACCTGCCAAGTGAAGTGAGCGCCTGAGATGCATGAGAAGTGTTGTTTGCATTGTAAGTTGTTGCGGCAACAATTACTATAATTGCAAGAGGAATTAATGCAATGCCAATGACCAATAAAATATGTTTGATGCTTACACGACCAATGAACATGAGGAGGAGAGAGGTGCCGCCTACAAGAAGCGCATTGGAAAGATTTGCAGGAAGTATGAGCACGCATGTGATTACAACAGGAATGATGATGGGAAGAAATCCTTTTTTGAAATCTTTTATTACTGTTTGTCTTCGGCTCAAATGTCTTGATATATACATGAAGAGCGCAAGCTTTGCAAAGTCGCTGGTTTGAATGGTGAGGTTAATAACGGGAAGCTTTATCCATCGGCTTGCTTCATTCACTTCTACTCCAAGAAATAAAGTGTAAATAAGAAGAGGAACAGATATAAGATAAAGAATTACGGATGCTCTTGAATACAATGTGTAGTTTACCCGATGCATGAAATATATAATCAGCAGTCCGATTACAATAAATGACAGTTGCTTAAACAAATAAATTTCTGTATTGCCTTTGTAATATCTATATGCAAGCGAGCCTGTGGCACTGTACACTACAAGCAAGGATGTTATTGCAAGCAATACTACAATAGCCCAGATATAGCTATCACCTCTTGTTCGCTTCAACAGATTTTCCCTGTTAAGCGAAGCGAAGGAAATGTCGCGGATATTTTTTATAGATTCATTCATTTTTTCATTTCTCGTTTCTGGTTTCTGGTTTCTCGTTCTTTCAGCTAATTCGTTTCTTGTTTCTGGTTTCTCGTTTCTCGTTCTCGTTTGCAATTCAGCAATTCAACCATTCAGCCCTTCAACCATTCAACTTTTCAACTCATTCAACTTTCCTCACAAATCTTTCACTGCCTGTTTAAATTGTCTTCCTCTGTCTTCATAATTTTTAAATAAATCAAAGCTGGCGCAGGCAGGGCTTAGCAAAACCACATCACCTTTATTTGATAAGCGAAATGCTAATTCCACAGCTTGCTGTGGACTGATTGTATCTGCCATTACAGGAATAATTTTTTCGAATGCTTCATGAATTTTTTTGTTATCAATACCCATACATATTATTGCTTTTACTTTTTCTTTTACAAGCTCTTCTATCAAAGTATAATCATTGCCTTTGTCTATGCCACCCAGAATTAATATGGTTGGCTTTTCCATGCTTTCGAGTGCATACCAGGTGCTGTTTACGTTGGTTGCTTTGCTGTCGTTGATAAAATCAATTCCTCTTACAGTGGCAACATGCTCCATGCGATGTTCAAGACTTTGAAATGTGGTAATTGCCTCACGAATTTTTTCTTTTCTAATACCAATTAGTAATGCTGCAAGGCTTGCTGCCATTGTATTATAGCGATTGTGCATTCCCTTTACAGCAAAATCGTAAATGCTCATGCTTATTCTTTCGCCCTGAAACTCGAGCATCATGCTGTTGTGAGTGATATATGCACCCTGTCCCGGTTCTTGTTTCATGGAAAATGGTAGTGGGTTAGTTTTGAGAACAATGTTTTTTAGCTTATTTGCTATCACTTTATCATCTGCGTTATAAATAAAATAATCTCCCGGCTGCTGGTTTTCTATAATTCTGAATTTGCTGTTGATGTAGTTTTCAAATTTGTAATTGTACCTGTCTAAATGGTCTTCTGTTATATTCAGCAGCACAGATATATCCGGTCTGAAATCTTTTATGTCGTCTAATTGAAAAGAGCTTATCTCTGCCACATATAAACTCTTTGGTTCTGTAGCAACCTGTCTTGCAAATGAGTAACCTATATTGCCAACCATTGCACAATCAATCTCAGCAGTTTTGCAGATATGATAAGTGAGAGCGGTGGTTGTAGTTTTTCCATTGCTTCCTGTGACAGCTATTATTTTGCTGTCGCCTTTAAATTGATATGCGAATTCTATTTCACTTATCACGGGTATATTTTTTTCGCTTACGTTTTTTATCATTTCACTTTTATCGGGAATGCCCGGACTTTTTATTATCATATCTGCATTTAAAATCTTTTCTTCACTATGTTGCTGTTCTTCAAAATCAATTCCGTGTTCTATTAGTTCATTTTTATGTTCCTGTTTTATTATCCCTGCATCGCTTACAAAAACATTGAATCCTTTTTGTTTTGCAAGTAGTGCTGCACCCACGCCACTTTCACCAGCTCCGAGAATGATAAGACGACACCCCTCCGCCCCTAAAGGGGAGCTTTTAAGCCCCTTGATATTTTTATCTGACTCATTATCTGTCACTTTTTATTTATTTATACTTTTCTTACTCCCCTTTAAGGGCGGGGGTTTTATCTTATCTTCAGCGTTACAATTGAAAACACTACACACAGTATTGTTATAATCCAAAATCGCACAGCTATTTTATTTTCATGGTATCCTTTCTTCTGATAGTGATGATGCAGCGGGCTCATTAAAAAAACTCTTCTGCCTTCACCATATTTTCTTTTTGTGTATTTGAAATAACTAACCTGTATTATCACACTTAAATTTTCAACCAAAAAGATTCCGCAGAAAATGGGTATCAGTAATTCTTTGCGAACAATGATTGCAAGCGATGCAATGATGCCCCCTAATGCAAGGCTGCCTGTATCGCCCATGAAAACCTGCGCCGGATACACATTGTACCACAGGAAACCTACACAGCCGCCAACAAATGCACTGATGAAAACGGCAAGCTCACTTAAGTTTGGGATGTACATAATGTTGAGATAATCTGCAATCTTGTAGTTGCCGCTTACATAAATAAATATGCCAAGACCTGCACCAATAATGGCAGCAACACCGGCGGCGAGACCATCTAATCCATCCGTTAAATTAGCGCCGTTTGAAACTGCAGTTACAATAAATGTTACAATGAGTATATAAATAATCCATGTGTATTTTTCTGCGCCATCTCCCATCCAGCTAATGAGTTTGCTATAATTGAATTCATGACCTTTTATAAAAGGAATGGTTGTAATGGGTGTTTTTACCTGTGCAAAGCGTCGTTGATTGCCATCTATTTCTCTTGTAATAATGTTTGAATCCTGCGCCTGCTTTTCGCCTGTCCCAAAATTTGTGAGGGCAGTTGCATTGCCTATTAATTCTCTTTCAACGGTTACTGAGCTATTAAAATATAATGTTACGCTGATTATAATACCCAGTCCTATTTGACCGATTAGTTTGGATACGCCGGCAAGGCCGTGGCTATCTTTCTTTTGATATAATTCACCACGCTCTTTTGCTAACCTTCTCTCTTTTAATTTCAGGTAATCATCTACGAAACCAATAATGCCAAGCCATACAGTGCATAAAAGCATGAGCCATACATAAACAGTTCTTATATCTGCAAGCAGCAGTGTTGGTATAATGATAGAAAGCAGAATGATGAGGCCACCCATAGTTGGTGTTCCCTTTTTTTGCTCTTCACCCGTTAATCCTAATTCACGAACAGATTCACCAATTTGATTTCGCAGTAAAAGATTAATAACCTGCCTGCCATACGCAATGGCGATTAGCAAAGAGAACAACATGGCTATTGCCGCCCTGAAAGAAATAAATTCAAACAGGCGTGCACCACTCACGTCATATTCTCTGTTAAGCCATGTGAAAAAATAGTATAGCATTGCTATTGTTAATTGCTAAGTGTCAATTGTCAAATTGTCAAATTGTCAAATTGTTTAATTGCTTTATTGCCTATTGCCTATTGCCTATTGCCCATTGCCTACTTCCCCATTAGTTCAAACATTTCTCTCAAAACTTTCTTATCATCAAAAGGATATTTTGTTCCTTTTATTTCCTGGTATTTCTCGTGCCCTTTGCCGGCGACGAGAATTATGTCTTCCCTGTTTGCAAAGCTTACTGCTGTTTTAATCGCCTCTTTTCTTTCTGCTATTGATATGGTTTTTCTTTTTGCTGATGAATTTAATCCGGCTTCCATATCATCAATTATTGTTTGGGGCTCTTCGCTTCTTGGGTTATCGCTTGTTAGTATCAAGCGATTGCTAAGCTCTGCTGCAACCTGCGCCATCACAGGTCTTTTTTTTTTATCCCTGTCTCCGCCGCAGCCAACAACTGTTATCACCTGCTCATTGCCTTTGCGTAATTTTTTTATTGTACCGAGCACATTTTCCAACGCATCGGGTGTGTGCGCATAGTCAACAATGCCGATTATTTTTTCATTGCTGACTATATAATCGAATCTTCCTTCTGCACCGGTGAGCATGCTGAGTATGCGTAAAACATCGTCACTATTTTCTCCCAAACAAATGGCAGCGCCATAAACAGATAGCAGATTGTATGCATTGAATTCTCCTATCAGCCGGCAATGCACTTCTTTATCATTTACGAGCATCATTAAACCTGATAAGGCATTCTCTAAAATTTTCCCTTTGAAGTCTGCAAGATTTTTCAGACTGTAATCATATTTTTTTGCAACTGTATTCTGCAGCATCACTTCGCCTCTTCTGTCATCAAGATTTGAAATGGCAAATGCATCACTGCTCAATTTATCGAAGAAGCTTTTTTTTACTCTTATGTATTCATCAAACGTTTTATGATAATCGAGATGGTCATGGGTGATATTACTGAAAATGCCTCCTGTAAAATGCAATCCCGTGATGCGATGCTGGTGAATGGCGTGGCTGCTGCATTCCATAAATACATGAGTGCAACCGCTATCAACCATTTGCTGAAGCAGCGCATTCAAACTAATTGCATCAGGTGTTGTGTGTGTAGCAGGAACAATTTTTTCACCAATTTGATTTTGCACTGTACTGAGTAACCCGCAAGTATAGCCTAAGGTTGAAAACAATTTGTACAGCAGCGTGGCGATGGTTGTTTTACCATTTGTTCCCGTTACACCAACTAATTTTAATTTGGATGAAGGCTCATTATAAAAGTTATTTGCTATGTATGCAGCCGCTTCGTGAGAATTAGTAACCTGTACGTATGTAATGTCTTCTTTTATGTTTGATGGAAGACTCTCGCATATAATTGCTGTTGCTCCGGATTCAATTGCCTGAGCAATGAACTGATGACCATCTATTTTTTCTCCGCGTATGGCAATGAATAGGGCACCATCAGAAATTTTTCCTGAATCAATCTGAATGTCTTTCACAGGTATGTTTGTGTTTCCAATTACGGAAACCAAACGAACCTTGTATAATATGTCTTTAAGTGTTTTCAATAATTTTTATATATGGCTAAAGCCCATCGTTATATTTATTATGAATCCTCCGACCTTAAGGCAGGGCAATAAAAAGCTCTTTCAATTCAACTCAATATTTATTACTTCCCCCTTTGCAACAGGCTGCCCTGCAGCGATTGACTGTGCCGTAACTTTTCCAATGCCACTTACATTTACACTTAACCCAATATTCTCACACACATATAAAGCATCTTTTAAACCCATTCCATTCAGCAATGGCATTGTTCCTTTGCTTATATTATTATTCATCATTACCGGAATATTATTTAGCTTATTGAGATTCACAAACCAAACATTTGTATTTGCAGAATCTGCGTAACGAATATGAAGCTGGTTTGCTATTTTTTTCAAATCAGTTTGTATGCCTGTATACTTATAAGCAGTGCTGTCGTTGATTTTTGCAGTTGCGTAAAATGAATTATCCTGCTGCTGTAAGTTTATAGCATATAGCCGGTCTGCTATTTCTTCAAACACAGGCCCAGCCACCGATGCGCCATAAAACAAAGCTGCGTATGGCTTATTTTTAATTACAACCACACAGGTGTATTGGGGATTATCGGCGGGAAAAAATCCTGCAAATGAGGACTGATAAATGTGGTCGCCATAACCATGTGAACCATTTGCAACCAGCGCTGTGCCTGTTTTACCTGCAACGGAATACGTTGTTCCTTTAAAAAGCCTGTAAGCAGTAGAGCCTGAATCTTTGCACACGCCAATCAAACATTCCTTTAATTCCTGTAATGTTTCGCTGCTGCAAATGCTATCTCTTAAAACAACCGGGTGCGCTTCTTTTATTGTAATACCATCTTTTTTTACAGACTCTAATAAATAAGGCCTCATCATCTTTCCATTATTCGCAACAGCATTATATAGCATCGCTGTATGCAATGGAGTGATGGCAATATTATACCCAAATGCCATCCACGGAAGTGTTGTAGCACTCCAGAATTTTCCGCCGGGCTTATAAACAACGGTGCTTCGTTCACCATATAAATCAAGTCCTGTTACAGAATCAAGCCCTAATCTTTTTAAATGATTTACATATTGTGAGGGATTATTTGTATAGCTGGTGTATGCAAGCTTTGCCATGCCTACATTGCTGCTAAGCTCAAAAGCACGCTTTACAGAAACATCGTGCATGTTATGTTTCTCGCTGTCATACACTGTGCGACCATTCACATGCCACACACCACCATCCAAATCAACATCACTTTGAAGCGAATATTTTTTATCTTCTAATACTGATAATAAAGTAGCGAGCTTAAAGGTAGAGCCAGGCTCTGTTGGCGTTAATGCATAATTGAAATCTTCCCAATAGCTGCCATCGTTTTTTCTGCCAAGATTAGCAATCGCTTTTATTTTTCCTGTCTTCACTTCCATCACAATTGCACAACCATGCTCTGCCTCGTTTTGCATCATCATTTTCATCAAGGCATTCTCTGTAATTTCCTGTATGCGTGTATCAAGCGTTATGATAATGTCTTTTCCATTTTCAGGCTCTATCTGGTAAGTATTATCTACGGGCATGCTTACGCCGCCGGCAATGTATCGCACCAAACGCTTGCCGGTTGTGCCTTTCAGCAAGGTATCATACGTTTGTTCAAGACCAACTTTTTGTGAGTTGATTCGGTCTAATCCAATCGTTCTGTATGCAAGCAGTTGATAAGGATTTAACCGGATGCTTTTTACTTCTGCAATAAAACCGCTCTTATTTTTTCCAAGCCTTACTAATGGAAATTGTTCAAATTGCCTGTACGTTTCAAAATTTACTTTTTTCTTAAGCGGATAATAACGTTTCTTTAAATTGTATCCTTTTGTCAGAAGATTTTTGTATTCATTCGGTGTTTTGTTTTTAAAAAGTTGAGAGAGGCAGTAGCTGAGAGAGTCAAGATTTTTAAAAAATGCTTTGCCATTATCTTCCCTTATTCCATCGGCGGCAAAGTCTATGTATATATCAAACTGTGGAATGCTTGTGCTAAGCATTTCACCATCTTCGCTAAAAATGGTTCCGCGTTCCGCATCAATCTCTTCAATGCGTTCATGCAGGCTATCGCTCAGGCTGCGCCAATAATTGCCCTGAACCTGTTGTACGTAAAACGCCTTTGCGAAAATGGCGATACAAATGGCCGCCACAACAAGGTAGCTCACATACACACGCCATAATATATCGTTCTTTATTTCCACAGCAGTGAAAATTTTTTAAAAGGTGTTTTTATATTGTAAGCAACTGTATTCAAAGGGATTCTTTAGATTTATATTTTGGTTTTTCTATTTTAAGTTTTTTGAACTATCCCCCGTAATAATTACATGCATGGGTCTTTCTTTTAAAGTTTTCAAACCCAGCGGCGCCGCTGCCTGTATTATTTGCGACTCACGGCTTTTAAACATTTCCCTACTCTTCAAGCTTTTATATTCATATTCCAGATCTTTTACCTCCTTTGCCGTAGTATTTATATTCCTGATTGTTTTATCTGCCCAGTGTCCGTTTGCTATATATATTATTGCCAGTAGCGCCAGGAATAACAGGAACGGAAGGTGTTTTACTATCCATCCATAATTCAGGGAAAGTTTGAATGAAGATTTATTTTTTTGTTTCTGTTCTGTATCCTGCATTTCAAATAAGTAATTAGATTTTTTTTATGAGCCACGCTTTTGAATATCTATTAAACATCCGTTCCCGCCGGGGCGGGACTCTTCAACGTTCTGTTTTTTATTGAGCTTTAGTCTGCACAGTTATCCGTTTAACAAAAAATAAGTTGTTCTAATTCTAAGTTTTCAATATTGCTCTCCTGAGCGCCTTTTCATTATTATTATCCTCAATCATCTCTTAGTTTTATTCATCATTAAACGCACTGTGTTTACAATTCTTTGCATTGTTTACTTTTACTTTGTGGTCTTTGCGAGACTTTAACTTTATACACTTATACCGCCTGCCAACAAAAACCTTAAACCCTACTTTAAACTTTAAACTTTTTCCGCCACTCTCAGCTTTGCACTTCTTGAACGCGGGTTTTTTTTTACTTCTTCCGCCGAAGACACAATCGGTTTTTTTGTAATTGTTTTTAAAGGGTTAGGATTGATAATAGTTTCAAATGGATGGTTGTTTGCTTCATAATCAAAACTTCCCTGCTTAAAAAAATTTTTAACAAGCCTGTCTTCAACGGAGTGAAAAGTGATTATGGCAATTCGTGCTTCGGTCTTCAATACTTGCAATGCCTGCTGCAACATTTCTTTCAGCGCATTTATTTCATCATTGACTTCTATACGCAATGCCTGGAAAACCTGTGCAAGATATTTATGCGGATTGCCTTTAATAACCGGTTGCAATAATGCCGTAAACGAGTCAATTGTTTTGAGAAAGGCTTTGGTACGATGCTCTGATATTCGCCTTGCAAGTGTTTTAGCATTGGTTACTTCGCCATACTGCTCAAATAATTTATGCAGTTGCATTTCGGGGTAAGTGAGTAAAATATCTGCTGCTGTTGTTTGTAGCCGCTGATTCATACGCATATCCAATGGGCCATTGAACCGGGTAGAAAAACCTCTTTCACCCTCATTGAATAAGTGACTGCTTACGCCAAGGTCTGCAAGTATTCCATCTACACTTGAAAATTTATGCAGTCGCAGAAATCGTTGCAAGTGGCGAAAGTTGTGCGGCACAAAAATCAATCGTTCGTCTTGCAGTAAATTTCGTTGTGCATCTGCATCCTGGTCAAAAGCTATTAATCTGCCATGAACATTTAATCTTTTTAAAATTTCAATGCTATGACCGCCGCCGCCATAAGTGCAATCAACATATATTCCATGTGGTTTTATTTGCAAGGCATCAATTGCTTCGTGCAACAGCACCGGAACATGATAAAAGGAATTTGGAATTGGGAATTTGGAATGGGGATTTGCACTTTCGTAATCGTCGTTATTTTTTTTACCAGCCATAACTAATTACTGATTACAAATTCCTAATTACTTATTCCATCACCACTCATTACTTCTGCTGCAAGACCGCTGAATTGCTCAGATGAAAAGTCTTCAAAGAACTGTTTATACTTACCGGCATCCCATATATTTATTTTGTCGAGGTTTGAAGCAAGCACAATGTCTTTGCTTAAGCCTGCATATTCTTTTAATGAAGGCGGCAATAACATTCTTCCTGCTGAATCAAGCTCTACTTCTGTTGCACCGCCAAGAAATAATAATTTGAATTGCCGAACTTTGGGATCGAAATCATTTAGCTTATTAATTCGTTTCACGATGGTATCCCAAACGCTTACCGGATACATATTTAAATATTTTTCAAAACCCCGACTTATGATGAAACTATTTTCACCTTTTGGCAACTGTTTTTTTAGAGCGCCTGGTAAAAGAAAGCGACCTTTTACATCAAGAGTAGATTCATATTCACCAATAAAACCTGTCATCTAAAACTAATTAAAAAATAAATTTACCATTTATTGCCACAAAATAACATTTTTTTCCACTTTTATTTTTATTTTTTAATCTTTTTAGTTATTCACATTTTTTTTGTGCAGTGAAAATTAAAAGAGACAAGGGTTTGAAGGCTTTGGGGTTTATCTTATCCTGTGAGTTTAATGTGGATAGGTGTGGATAGATGTGAATTGCCAAGAGATAATTGATTTCTCAAAAATTATGCATCCTAAAATTAATCAATAAAAAAATTTTCAGGTTCATTACAAAAAGAAAAGATTGCTGCATATCCTTTGGCAGAAAGAGCGAGGGATACATTATTATTTATAACCAGGAAAAATTTCAGAAGATATTTATTTGAATATCGATGTTATCTTCCCGAAACACCATACTCATTTTTAATTAATAATACAAAAGGTATCCAGGTGAAAATATTGGTTTAAAAAAATAGCGGCAGTTCAGGAAATTTTTATTAATTCATTCAAGTCTTTTTTACTCGCTGCTTTTTATAAATGTGCAGCATTATGTTTCTTCGCAGAAAATAATTTAACTTGCATTAAGATGAAACTTAATGACATTGTTACATCAGACCTGAAATTTTAAATGGAACTCCTGTTTTTAAAGCGACAAGAGTGCCTGTGAAAAATTTGTTCGATTATCTGGAAGCCGGTGATTCTGTAGATAAGCTGCTGGAAGATTTTGATTACATACCCAAAGAATCAGTTCTTGCTGTTTTGAAATTTACAGAACAAATCTTCTCTCAACCTTCCACCTATGAAATATTATTGGATGAGCCATGCTTTCCATCTCCAAAGATTTTCCAAGCATAATTATTCATTCACTCTTTTCTATCCTCACTTTTGCCTTATCCTCTAATCCATAATTTCCAGTAATCACCACTCTATCCTGCGGCGTAAGCGGGGGAGATAAAATTTCTACCTTACCACCATTTTCAATTCCTTTTATAACCGGCACTTTCTGCGCAGTGCTGTCATTCACTATTTTCATTATCCAGAAATTGGTTTCTGTTTCATCCGTTAATACGGCTGCTTTTGGTAATGTTGTTGCATTTACTCTCATTGTTTTAACCACTTTTACTTTTGCCACCAAATTTTCAGGGATGGGATGCGGAGGATTTACCTTTAGCAAAATGGGCTGCGTTTGAGATACGGAATCTACTGTGGGCATTGTTGATGTAATAATGCCGTTTAATTTTTCACCATCAGGTAAAGTGAGCTGAACACTTCCTTTGTTCAGTACATAAGGTCGCAATTCATAAGGGAGGTTCAATAAAAATGTGAAACTGCTTGTATTGCTTATTACTGCAAGCTGCTCACCATCCTGCACATAATCGCCAATTTGGTGATTGAGCTCAGCAACATATCCGCTTTCGCTAGCCTTAATATTTGAAACGCCGGAAAATTTAAAAGAAGAATCCAATTGATTAATAGCATTACCAATGCTCTCAGCTTCTTTTGTTTTTAAGGTGAATAAAGTTTGACCGCTTGAAACATATTTGCTAACCTGTGTATTCACTGCACGAACATAACCTGTGATGTTTGCTTTTATGTAACTTTTTTGAAGTATGGTTGAGGTTGCATTAAGCTCAATAGAATCACTAATTGTTTCAATTGTTGGAGTGGTTACTGTTACGGGTGTAACTGTTTCTATTGTGGCTTCTTCTGTTGTTGAATCAGTGGCTTCGCCTTTGCAGGAAAAAAAACAAGCAGATGCAAGAAGGATATAAATGAATATTGTTTTGAAACTATGGTCAGACCCGGGACGGTCAGACCAGGTGGAAAGTTTATCATGGTCAGACCCGGGACGGTGAGACCAGGGAGAAAGTTTATTGTGGTCAGACCCGGGACGGTGAGACCAGGTGTTCGATATAAATTTTATCATCTGTTCCAATAATTAATTTGATTAAGAACTTTGAGCCTGCTTATATAATTTTGATTCAGCAAATTTTTTGCAGTGAGATAATTATTTATAGCCAGTACATAGTCAGCAATCCTGATGTCTCCTGTTTCCAATAATCTTTGATTCGCTGTTATCAATGTTTTTACATAAGAGATTTGTTCATTTATTTTTGTCACCAATGCATCCGTTGCATGTAATTGTTTGGTAAGCTGTGCAACCTGCTGAAAATATTGATTCCTGAAAAAATCCTTATTCACCAGCCTTGTTCGTTCCTGTATATCGAGCTTACTATATTTTAATGTTCTTTGTCGTGCATCATAGATAGGAACTGTAAGACTAAATCCGGCACTCACGCCAAAATTTTTATAAGGTTGAAAAGCTAATGAAGAATTATATCCAGCATCAGCATAACCGCCGAGCTTTGGTTTGTATTCATATTTTATTAATGCTTTTTCATTTTCGATGCGTAAGCTATCAGTAGCAAATCGCTTATAAAAAACTGAATTAATGAAATTGTATTGCAAAGTATCCATGAGATGTGGCTCCTGTAATTGGATAATTGTAGTATCCCAAATTCCGGCTACATAATTTAAGGTAAGATAATCTGCATCGTACTGTATCTGCGATTGCAAAAGTGTAAGCTCCTGCTGTTGCAATGTAACATAAAATGAAAGATAATCTGTTTGCTTGTACACATTCGATTGTGTAAGCTTTTTTAAAATAATATCTTCATTTTTTAAAAGGTCAAATAACTCTGCATTAAAATTCATAGTTACCAAATCTCCATACGCAGTAATGTATTGTTCAGAAACTGTTTTTATTAAATCTTTTTCTGAAAGCCTGATAGTATCGAGCAATGATTGATTTTGAAGGCTGATTGCTCTCAACTGTGCTGTAATATTATTTTTAGCAGGAAAGTTTTTTGAAGCCTGTACTAATGCGGAAACATTTTGCTTGTTTGTAATCACTTCATCATATCCGTATCCATTAACGATTGGTGCGTAGCTATTATTGGATAAAAAATTTACTTGTGTTTTTAATGTGGCTCTTAATATCTGGCTATCTAAACGGTTAGAAAGTATTTGGTTTTCATAACTTTTTAATAAAGGGCTATTAGAAAGTGATGTTGTAATATAATAATCAAGCGTGTTGTTTTGTGAAAATGATAAAAAGGCAAAGAGCATAAAGAGTGTAGTAATATGCCATTTCTTATTCATGCGTTGATGGTAAAACAAGGCTGCTATTTTTTCCGCAGCCTCTTAAATAAAATCAAACAACAATTTTCATGAAAAATATTCTATTTAAAGTAAATATAAAATTTTTTAACAGGAACTAATGAACTGATACAAATGAAGATGACTTAATTTGAGAATTGGTTTGCTTTATTTTTACTTTTTCTATAAGTTTATTTTTAAGCCTTATGATGAGCCGGGAGAAGTGTTTATAATCTCAGGGTTTTTAGTAATCTCGGGATGTTGCGGGGGAAGAGCATTCACTTCTCTTTCCACCTCTTTTCGCTGAACAAACACAGCGTATTCTGCCGGTTGTATTTTGCCGCCGTAAGCTTCACTATACACCTGTGTAAATTCAGCTCCCAAATATAATATTGCGGAAGCAAGATATATCCAAACAAGAATAATAATGATTGAGCCTGCAGCGCCGTAAGTTGAACCTGTGCCGGTTGTTTTTATGTACAATCCAATCAGATATTTTCCCATCATAAATAGTATTGCAGTAAAGATGGCGCCTATTTTTACATCTTTCCATTTTATCTTAACATCGGGCAGCACTTTAAAAATAATTGCGAATAACACAGCAGTTAGAGCAAAGCCTATAAACAGATTAATAAGGTTAATAATTATTACAGTTACATTTGAAAGGTACCGGGTTAAAATAGCGCTTAATGCCTGAATAATTCCATTAAGCACAAGCGAAACAATAAGAAGAAAGCCGAGTGAAATTATCAATGAGGATGACAAGAGACGATTTTTCAAAAATTTCTGCCAGCCGCGTTTTGGCTTGGCCTTTACCCTCCAGATAAAATTAATTGAATCCTGTATTTCAACAAACACACTGGTGGCGCCAATTATCACTACAACGATGCTGCCTGCCAAAGCAAAATTTGTTTTGCCGGAAAAATGAATATTTTTTACAATGTCCTGTACTTGTTTAGCAGCATCATTTCCAATAAAACCGTTTATCTGTGAAAACAATCTTCCTTCAATTGCATCTTGCCCGAAAAATATACTTGCCAGAGACATTATTAATAATAAAAAAGGGCCGATTGCAAAAACTGTTGTAAAGGCAAGAGAGGCGCTAAGCTTAATTCCCTTATCCTCTCCAAATGCTTTAAAAGTTGCTTTAATCATTTGCCATATTGCTTTTGGGGTTATTTTCTTTTTTGTTTTTTCCATTTCACGTATTGCCAACAAATACAATACCAGTAAACTTTAGAAGCAAGCAGATTCGTTTTACTGTCATCGGGTATCGTAACTGTTGAAATGAATATTCATTAGAACTTTCGTTAGTCATAACTGTCAGACGGCTCTAAGCCGTCAGACCGATGCTGCGAACGATTAGAAACAACCATTAACCTAACAAAGATTGCAGAAAAATCTTTGTGGTGGCTGCAATATCATTTGAATTTTCGAGCGCCCTGATATATGCAGTACCAATGATTGCTCCCCTGGTATATGCACACGCGGTTTTAAAAGTCGTTTTATCTTTTATGCCAAAGCCAGTCAAAATTGGATTTTTCAACTGCATATTTTTTAGTCTGTGCAAATATTTTTCTACAGCAGAAAAATCTTTTTCTTTTCCTGTGATGGATGATGAAGAAACTGCATACAAAAAACCGGTGCTTAATTCATCTAATTTTTTTATTCGCTCTTCTGATGTTTCAGGAGTTATTAGAAAAATAAAATCCAATCCATATTTTTTTATGATAGCGCCGTATTCTGTTTCGAATTCGTATTCGGGCAAATCGGGCAAAATCAATCCATCTATGCCAACGCTTACAGCATCTGCACAGAATTTTTCAAAGCCGTATTGCAATACGGGATTTATATAGCCCATCAATATTACCGGGATATAAATTTCTTTTATAAAATTTCGTAACTGATCAAACAATTTTGAAATCGTCATTTCATTTTCTATTGCTCTGCTATTACTCGCCTGTATCACAGCACCATCGGCTAAAGGGTCGCTGTAAGGCATGCCTATTTCAATCATATCTGCACCGTTATCCTGTAAGGCTTTCATTACATGCAATGTGCTGTTTAATTGCGGATAGCCCGCAGTGCAGTAAACACTGAGAATGTTTTGATTTTTTCTTTGAAACAATTCTTTTATTCTGTTCATATTTATTTTTTGCCACAAAAACACTAAGCCACGAAAAATATCAAACTTCTTTGTGCTGGTTTGTGTCTGCCATGTTTTTGTGGTTTAAAATGTTAGAATTACAAATCGTTGAAGAGTCTATATTTTGAATTCTTCATTTTATATTTTACATTTTTCTTCCATCGCTTTGATATATGTTGCCAGATCTTTATCGCCTCTTCCGCTAAGACACAAAACAACAACATCACTTGTTTTGAATTGAATTTGCCTCAGTGCTGCAAGTGCATGTGCACTCTCCAAAGCAGGAATAATTCCCTCCAGCTTTGCCAGTTGAAAGCCGGCCTGCAACGCTTCTTCATCTGTTGCACTCAAAAATGTTGCACGACCACTTTCAAACAAATGCGCATGCAGAGGACCAATACCGGGATAATCTAAACCCGCTGAAATGCTGTGTGGCTCTACCACTTGACCATCTTCTGTTTGCATCACCAGGCTTTTGCTTCCATGCAATACACCGGGTTTGCCAAGTTGTGTTGTTGCAGCGCTGCGCCCGCTTTGCAATCCAAGACCTGCAGCTTCCACTGCAATCAGTTGCACACCCCCCTCATTTAAAAAATAATAAAAAGCACCCGCCGCATTGCTGCCCCCGCCCACACAAGCCATCACATGCGTTGGTAATTCATTGCCCTTTTTTTCTTGTAGTTGCCAGCGCAGCTCTTCACTTATTACGCTTTGAAAACGTGCTACCATATCAGGATATGGATGCGGACCTACCACACTGCCGATGATATAATGCGTGTCCACAGGATTATTTATCCAATCGCGTATCGCCTCATTCGTTGCATCTTTTAATGTTTTGCTTCCGCTAATTACAGGTACTACTTTTGCTCCGAGCATTTTCATGCGGGCCACATTTGGCGATTGTCTTTCAATATCTTTTTCACCCATATACACAATGCACTCTACACCTTTCAATGCACACACGGTTGCTGTGGCCACACCATGCTGCCCCGCACCTGTTTCTGCAATGATTCTTTTTTTTCCCAATCGCTCTGCGAGCAAGATTTGTCCAATGGTATTATTAATCTTATGAGCACCTGTATGACAAAGATCCTCACGCTTTAAAAAAATGTTTGTGTTGAATTGCTTACTCAAACGTTGCGCAAAATACAGCGGTGTTGGTCTGCCCGCATAATCATGCAACAACTCATGAAATTCTTTTTGAAAAGAGGGCTCATACATAATCTTCAAGTAACGGGTGCGCAACTCTTCCACATTGCGATGAAGCATTTCAGGAATATAAGCGCCACCGAATTTTCCGTAGTAACCTTGAGGCGAAACTCCAAACTCCTCGCTTTGACGGGGCAAGCTCTGAAGGGGTTTTTTTATTTCTTGTGTTTCCATCTACGTTTTGTTTTTTCAAAGTCTCCACTCGAAAATCAAGTTCATCATTTGTTGAAAAACCTTCAATTGTTTAAACGTGCATTTTCATTTAATTATAATCCTTCCAATCCCCCCCAAATCCCCGTTCAGACTATCACCAATTTTAAAAACATGTTGTCAACTTCCATAACCGGAAAGCTGGCGGGCAAAGCCGTTTTGGGTATTTCTACAAAATTGTTTTTTAAATAAAATTTTTGTGCTGCAATCAATTTGTCAACCGTGCCCAAATAAATTGCTGTAATATTTTTTTGCCTGCACCAGTCAACTACCGCGTCCAACAAAAGCTGACCGGTTCCTTTCTCTTTGCCACGATAATCTGCATGTACAAACATTTTACGTAAACAGGCAAGATTATTTCTCATATCAATCAGAGCAACCGTTCCTACCACTGTACTGTTTTCTGTTGCTACCCAAAAATTCCCATTTCCTTTGAAATAAAAATTTTCAACTTCAAGCAGGTCCGGTTGATCATTTATAGTTACAGGAACATTAAATTCATTTTGCTGAATATTTAAAATAAGTTCAATAACCTGTTGCTGATAAACTTTATTGTAGCATTCGATTTTCATTTGACTGTTTTTGTTCTAAATACTTTTCTGCCGACATGTTTTTTTCAGTATAATCAACATGCAACAAAATGCGCACATAGAGGCAGATAAAGTTTGTGGCATCGGTCTGACAGCTTGGAGCCGTCTGACTGTTATCTCATTTTCAGTGCCTGCTTAAACTGCAATACTTTCGTCATATCTTTTATTCCCGGTTCTTTTTCAAACAAACTGTTTATATCCACGCCATAAAAATCAGGGTGCGTAAATCTTTTTATTTTATCCACATCGCCCAATCCAATACCGCCGCTTAAAAAAAATGGTTTTTCAATTTTACTTTTGGCAAGTAATGCCCAGTCAAACTGCTTGCCGGTACCGCCAAAGAGTTCTGCTGAGGTATCAAACAAATAATAATCACAAACCTCATCATAAGCCCGCACTAATTCATCAATATCTGTTTTAGCATTTGCATTAATACGGAATACTTTTATCAACTCTGTTCCGGCGGAAATTTTTTTGCAAAATTCAGGGCTTTCATCGCCGTGCAACTGAACAACATCCAAATTATAATCTTCTATGGTTTTCATAATTTCATCGTATCCCTGGTTTACAAACACACCTGTTTTTTTTATATCAAAATCTGCTGAGCCGATTTCCTTTTTTGAAATTTTATCACCCGCATATCTTGGCGACCCTTTATAAAAAATAATTCCGGCAAAATCAATATCTAAGGCGTCTAACTGCTGTAACTGCTTTACCTGTGTAATGCCGCATACTTTTATATTCATAGCGATTTTTTTAATTGTTTTGCAAATTGCTGAAAAGCATTTCCCGGGTTATTTTGTTTCATAAAACTTTCGCCTATCAGAAACCCTTTAAAGCCGGCTTTTCGCAAAGTTATAATAGCATCTGCATCGCTTATTCCGCTTTCAGAAATGGCAACTTTATTTTTCGGAATTTTATCAATCAGTTGCAACGATGTATTTATATCTGTTTCAAAAGTCTTCAGATTGCGATTGTTTACGCCAACTAAATCCACTTCATCAGAAATATATTCAAGCTCCTTTTCGTTGTGAATTTCTAATAGTACTTCTAAACCAAGCTGTTTCGCTTTTAATGCAAATTGCTTTACCTGCTCTTTTGTTAAACAGGCTGCTATCAATAAAATCACATCTGCGCCTATTGCGCTTGCTTCATATAATTGATACTCATCAATGATAAAATCTTTTCGAAGCAACGGCACTGAAACAATTTCTCTTGCAAGCAAAAGGTCATCATTTAACCCGCCGAAATATTTTTCATCAGTCAAAACAGAAATGCCTGCAGCACCATGTATATTATACGCTGAAACAACTTGAGTTAATTCCGCCTTATCATTAATAACACCTTTGGAAGGTGACTTTCTTTTGAACTCTGCAATAATGCCTGTTGAACCTTCTTCGAGTAATGAATTCTCTAAAGAAATTTTTTCATCAGTATAAAATGGCATTTGTTTCCATGCATTAACCGGAATGATGCGCTTTTTTAATTCTATCTCTTTTTTTTTGTCAGTAATAATTTGCTCCAGAATATTCATAATTAAAATTCTTTATCAGCGTTTGCAGTTATTGCATTGAAATTAATTTTTGTAATGAGCTGTAAGCTTTTCCACTCTCTAAACTTTTCACCGCTGCATGATATGCGTTATTATAATTTTCATACTCACCTGTGCAATGCAGCGCCATCGCAGCATTGGCGAGCACTACAGCATTTTGCGCCCAGGTGCCTTCGCCTTTCATAATCTTTAAAAATATTTTTGCTGATTCTTCTGCGGTATTACCGCCATATAGGTCCTGCGGGTAAACTAAACGTTTGCCCAATTCTTCGGGCGGCAGAATTTGTTCACCCTTATTTGTAATTACTTTTGTGTCGTTGGTGAGAGAAATTTCATCGTAGCCATCTAATCCATGAATAATGGTAAATGCTTTGCCGGTCTGTTGCAAAAAATAATTATAAATTCTTGCCATCTCTAAACTATATACCCCTATTAATTGAAAAGCAGGAGAGGCGGGGTTTACCATGGGTCCGAGTATATTAAAAAATGTTCTTACTCCTAAATTTTTTCTTATGGGTGCAACTACTTTCAAAGCGGGATGAAACAAAGGTGCATGCATGAAACAAATTCCTGCTTCTTCTATTTCAACTTTTAATTTTGAATTTTCCGCCTTAAATTTATAACCAAGATTCTCCATTACATTCGATGCACCGCTAACAGATGTTGCGCCATAATTTCCATGCTTCGCAACTTTTTGCCCCGCACCTGCTACAATAAAACAGGCAAGGGTAGAAATATTGAAAGTATTTTTCCCATCGCCGCCTGTTCCCACAATATCAATCGCTGAATAGCCATTCAAATCTACTTTTACACACAACTCCATTAGGGCGTTGCGAAAGCCCTGCAACTCTTCAATAGTAATGCTTCGCATAAGATACACAGTAATAAAAGCTGTAATTTCATTTTCATTGTATATGCCTTTTGCAATATTGATTAGGACATCTTTTGACTGAACCCTGCTCAATGTTTTATGTTCAAATAAATATTGAAGAATTTTTTTCATTATCTAAACAGGATTTGAATGGATTAAAGAGATTTTTGGGATAACTCAGATAGAGTTGGATGACGAATTAATGCAGGATTATATTTTGGATTTTCAAGCCTTTTAAATTCAAGACTGATTGAACCAAAATTAATCAACAGGCCAACTTCCTTATTAAATGCCTCCAAATAATTTCTTGCCTGCGCAAAATTAACTGGCTCCAATTTTAGTATCGCTTTTAATTCTGTGCAAATTTTATTTTCAACAAAGAAATCAACTCTTCTTTCGCCTATTTGCTTTTCGAGATAATAAACAGGCATATTGCATTCTCTTATAAATGAAAGACCGTCAGCTTCCATTTGCAATGCCATTGTTCTTTGATAAATAATTTCCCGAAAACCAGTGCCAAGTGTTAAATGTACTTTCATGGCAGCGCCAATGATTTTTTCGGTAATTTCTTTGTATTTAAATTCTTTCATAACTTTTTATTTAATTGTATGAACGGGGATTTGAAGTGGATGAAAATATTTTGTAAATAATGAAACATAGCCGAATGATAAATTAATGCAAGATATTTTTCATTTCATCTTTTTAATCCTGATAATCTCTCCAAATCTCAGTTTAGACATTTAGCCAATTCCTCATTATTTTTTCTCCATCGGGAGTTAGTACACTCTCCGGATGAAACTGCACTCCTTGCACATCATACTTTTTATGTTGTAATGCCATGATGTATCCATTATTGTCTGTTGCCGTAATCTCCAGTTCTTCTGGAAAATTTTCTTCGCTTATAATCCAACTATGGTAACGGCCTACCTCTATTTCCTCTCGTAAGTTTTTAAACAATTTGGAATTGGCATTCTGTAACCTGCAATTGGTTGCTACTCCATGAAACACTGCGCTTAGATTAATCAGCTTTCCTCCGAATGCTTCTCCAATAGCCTGATGGCCCAAACACACGCCCAGTATGGATTTGCGGGAAGCATATTCTTTTATCAAAGGCAATAACAAGCCTGCTTCGCCTGGCAAACCAGGGCCTGGTGATAAAATGATCTTATCATAATCATTCACTTTCTCTAATGGAATTTCATCATTGCGATATACATCCACTTTATAATGTAATATCTTTTCAACAAGGTGTACAAGATTATAAGTAAATGAATCGTAATTATCGAAAACAAGTATCTTAAGGTTGTTGCTCATAATATTTTCTATTGTATAAGTGTACGACCACCGCCTCGCCTTAGGCGAGGCGGGGCAGGCGCAACAGAAGATGAATAAAATTACTTCCGTTGGGTTCATAAAAATCTAACTTAAATCCTCAGCGAGTGATATTGCATTTTTTAATGCGCCTAATTTATTATTCACTTCCTGCAACTCACTTTGCGGCTGCGATGCAGCCACTATTCCTGCACCGGCCTGGTAAATCAATGTGTTGTTTTTGCTTAAAAAAGTTCTTATCATAATTGCATGATTACAATCTCCATTAAAACCGATAGAACCAATGCAGCCACCGTAAAAGCTTCGCGGCGCAGGCTCATACGCATCTATTAATTCCATTGCTCTGAACTTGGGGGCGCCACTTAATGTACCGGCCGGAAATGTTGTGGCGAGCAATTGAAATGGATTAGCGCTCTGCTGTACTTTGCCCGTTACTTCACTCACAAGATGTATCACATGCGAATAATATTGCACCTCACGGTAATGACTTACAGCTACATTTTCACAACTTTTGCTTAAATCATTTCTTGCCAGATCAACAAGCATGGTATGCTCTGCATTTTCTTTGGCATCTCGCAGTAATTGCGCAGCAAGTTCATTATCCTGCTCATCATTTCCTGTTCTTTTAAATGTACCCGCAATCGGATGCACAACTGCTTTACCGTTTTTAATTATCAATTGCGATTCAGGGCTTGAGCCTATTAGCTTATAATCTCCGTAATCGAAATAAAACAAGTAAGGCGAAGGATTAATGCTGCGCAGGGCACGGTAAACATTGAACTCATCGCCGGTAAAATTTTGCTGAAACTTTCTGCTCAGTACAATTTGAAATACATCTCCCCGATAACAATTTTGTATTCCCTTACGCACCATGCTCATATAATCTTCATCACTCATATTCGATGTTTCGTTTTGCATTGCTTTAAAAGGATATGAGGGAACATCTTTACTCTTAATAAGCGACTCTATCAAAGCTACTTCACTTTCTAAACCCTGTATTACATTCTCACATAAAAACATTTCATCTTTAAAGTGATTAATAATGATTACATACTGATACAAACGGTAACGCATTAAAGGGATAGCAAATGTCAGATGTCGGATGTCAGGTGTCGGATTTCCGGGTTTCAATTTCTGATTCTCCACAGGACTCTGCGAGTCATTTGCCAATGATTTCAATTGTATAGTATCAAAGAACTGCACTGCATCATAAGTTGTGTATCCAAACAGGCTTTGAGCAATAGTAACCGTTTTTTCCTGTGGCTGCTCTGCATCGAAGGCATTCATAAAATTCCATATCATACCGGGTACATCGGTGATGTTCTCAATATTTTTTTTCTCAGGATTTTTGCCTGGATATTTTAATTCCAGAGATGTATAATTGCTTATTTCGATTCCGCCGATGGCATTTATACAAATAAAGGAAAAGCTGTTTTCTGCAGCCCGGTTGTCAGCGCTCTCCAGCAAAATAGTATCGCGGAAACGGTCACGTAAACGCAGGTAAATGCCTACCGGGGTGTATATATCGGAAAGCATTTTTTTGTACTGTGGTTTAATCGTTATTTTTTTCATGAATCAATAGTGAATCGTTAATCATTAAATACTTACATAAAAAAACCCCGGCAAAAATGCCGGGGCTAATTATTTATCATTATCAATACACATTGGTAATGCTGCTACAAGCCCCGACCGGAGTTTGTATGCCACCAACGAATATTGATTATTTTCATTTTCATTGCACTGCAAATATGTGTCCTATTTTTAAAATTACCAATTCTATTTTTTTATTATTAACTGTGTTTGCCAATTTATATTTCACTGGCTAAGTAAAAAGAGGCTGCTTCAAAAACAGCCTCTTTAGAGTTTTAATTTCCATCAATTAATTAATAGTTATCTCCTGTTCCGGCTGGCGGGCTTCAGGAGTTTTAGGCAGTGTTACTATCAGCACGCCATTTTCATGTCTTGCGTTTATGGCTGATGTATCTACTTTATCGCCGATGTATAAGCTGCGCTCAAATACGCCGATAGGATATTCCTGGCGAATGAAATGAGGCTTATTGTTTTCATCAATTTGTTTGCTGCCGCTAATGATAAGCATGCCTTCACTCACATTAATCTTAATGTTCTCCTTCGCGAAGTTCAGTGCATAAACATACACTTCATAATTATCTTCGTTTTCTACTATGTTTACAGGCACATTGTATTTTGGTCTTCGGAAGCCACCTCCCCAGTGACCGCTGTAACCTTTGTAATGTGTGCCGTGAAATTTTCCATACGAAGGATTGCAACCTGTTACATAGCCTTCCGTTTTGAATTGATTGTACATAATGCTAATTGTTGTTTTAATTAAAATTTATATTCTGTGTTATTATTTCTATTCATGATTTGTATTAACCTGGCCAATGTTTTTTTATACAGCATTGCTAATGACATTTTCTAAAACCTGTTAGGTCTTTTGAGACCTCACGGGTTTTATTGAACGGTTAATAATTACCAGTTTCATTTTTTTCTTTTGTGGAATCATAGTTTTTTCCAGAACAGTGATAATGATGGCGGAAGCCATACGAATCAAAATGCCTTGGGCCCACAAATGTCCACAGGCTGCCAAATGTAATTGCCGCTGCTGCAAGTGCTATTAAAAAGGAAGAACCTCGTCTCATTTTATTTATTGCTTTTAATATGATTGATTATTTATTTTCTTTTGCAGTGGTTTCTCTGTTCCTATTGTATCCGCCACAACCTTGATATTTCTGTTTGAAGGCATTGTATTCTTCATCGGTCATATTCCTTATCTTATCAGTAAATACCGGATAGGAGCCAAACCCTCTGCGGTAATGTCTTCCTTTAAAAAACAAGCGAAGCAATGCGCCGATAATTAGAATAATAATTACAGCTCTTAATAAAAAGAAAGGCATTATAAAAATCGCTGCGCCTAACAGAATGCCTATTACAATGGGTCTCAGAATTTGTGTTCTCATTTTTTGTGTTGATTTAATGGTGTATAAACAGGAAGACGCAGCTTTTTAAAAATTACTTTAAACACAGGGAACTTTTTTTTAAATAAAAAAACCGGAGGTATTTAGTTGCCGGGTTTATACTTCACTTAAAAAAGTGTTTCAACCCTTTCTCTGCTCACAGCGCTTTTTCCATTCTTGTTTAAATTTACTTTTTTCTTCATCGCTCATCTTCATCCATTTTTCTCTCCAATGAGAAGGTGAACCCCCAAAGGATGGCCTGCCTCCGTGTACAAAAGGACGAAAATTGCCAAACAATATTTTGCACAAGACAAACAATGCAACAGCCTGCCAGTAAGTAATAGTACGAACATTCAGCAGCGGTGGCAATACTGCGTTCCATAGTAACATTACCACTGCTCCAAATACCAGAGCTGCTGCTGAAGCAAAAAGTAAAAAGAAAAATAAACGCCCTGGCACGTATTTTCTTTTATTGTTTGGCTGTAACATATTTTTTCATTTAAAAGTTAATAAATTCATTATATAAAAATTCTAAGCGCTCGCGCAAATGCTTTACTGCATAGCGTTTGCGACTAATAATAGTTTTAAGATTTTCGCCTGTTTCATCTGCAATCTGTTGAAGTGTTTTATCTTCCAGTTCATTTAGCATAAAAACCTGTCGCTGGGTTTCCGGTAATTCTTCCAGCGCAGCAAAAAGTTCTTCCCAAAAAAGATTTTTTAACTCCTCTGATTCCGCAGTTGTGTTATCAGCAAAAAGAAATTCAGGAAAATATAAATCATCTTCATCATCCTCGAAATTGAAATCACTCAGCAGTTCCGGTTTTTGTTTTCTGTATTTGTCATAGATTTTATTTCTTGCAACAGTAAAAAGCCAGCCGCTTATCTGTTCAATTGTTTCAGTGGCGGAGAGATTACTCAACTGATACCATACATCCTGTAAAATATCTTCGGCGTCCTCATCTGTTTTTACTTTGCCGCGTATAAAGCTGAACAATCTTTTGCCATAATCTTTAACTACCTGGGTAATATTTTGTTTTTGTTTGTCAGCCATTGAATAGTTGGATGATGAAATTACTATTTCAGAAACAAAATTAGGAGCACTGCACTAAATGAAAGATGAGATCCCTTGTTATGTAAGATTATTGTGGAATAAAATTCGCAGGAAGCACTGCCATATTCATGCCCATATCTGCACCCTGTGAAAAAAATTAATTATGCCCAAATACTCGTAAGTGGTTAAAAACAACACATAGTTTTTGATATTATTTTACGTGAGTTATTTTAACGGTTCAATTTTTTTAAGTTTTAGACCTGTTGAGCCAAATTCCAATTTTCCAGCAATTCGTTCTTATGCATTAATGCCCATTCCTTCACAAGCCCAAATGCTCTTGCTGGTAAATAGCCAGAGTAAACAGAAAGGTCTTGAATTTTTATAAGAACTTCGAACTCTCCATATTCAGCATGGAAGTGAGGAGCTTATGATCATTCCAATATATCCAAGTTATGATACCATAAAAATTAGAAATGCTGGGCATATTTAGTTTGTGATTGAAAAAATTCTTCTGGTGTTATACGATTAATCGTAAACCATACATGTAAAGTATCAATATCAATTTCACCGGGCCATGTGATTGCACCATTTTCATTATTTAAAAAAACTCTGAAGAAGTTATTATCTTCTTCCCAGGTTTTAAAAACGCCTTTGCCTGCATGATGCGACAAATCTAACACGCCATGGGTTCTATCATTAAATGAAATATGAATTTTATATTTTTCAAGAGGTTCTACAGATGTAACTTTAATCTCATACAATAAAAATATAATTTGCTATAAGCAAAAGAGCTTAATGAATTGATACGAAATACTAAGGTACATTGACTTTTTTTGATAATCAAATAAGATGATAATGAACTCAACGGATATGAAATTTATCCGATAAATAATTTCCAAAATATAAAGAAAGCATCATTTGCATAAAAACAAGAAACAAGAAACAAATAACAAATAACAAGAAACAAGAAACAAATAACAAGAAACAAATAGTAAGAAACAAGAAACAAGAAACAAGAAACGAATTTTGTTTCTGTTTTCATGCTTCAACTCTTATCTTTGCCGCAAATTTCAAAAAAAAGAAATGCTTTCAACTCGTTGCAAATCTTTATGGGTAGCGGTTTTCAGCTTATTCCTAATTATTTTTTCCATACAGGGTGTTGCGCAGGAAAATGGTGAAAAAGCCGAAAACAAAAAAGAATTTGATGCTTCCGAAGTAATTTTCGGACATGTGAACGATGCTCATGAATTTCACTTTTTATCATATCAGGGAAAAGATGGCAAAGAGCATGAAGTTGCTATTCCTTTACCAGTAATTTTATATTCTCCGCAAAAAGGTTTCTCTTTTTTTAACTACTCCGCTTTTGATCATGGCGAAAATAAAGTTGATGGTTATAAGTTAGAGAATGGAAAAATTGTGCCCATTGATTCTTCAATTAACGTTTATGACCTTTCTCTTACCCGCAATGTGGTGCAAATGCTTCTTGCATTAACGCTGCTCGTTATCCTCATGCTGAATATTGCCAAAAAATATAAAAAAGGAATCGGTACAAAGCAGGCGCCCACAGGTTTTCAAAATGCTATTGAGCCTATAGTTGTTTTTATAAGAGATGATGTAGCCAAATCAAATCTTGGGGATAAATATGAAAAATATCTTCCCTATCTTTTAACCGTATTCTTTTTTATTCTCATTAATAATTTAATTGGATTAATTCCGGGCTCAGCAAATGTAACCGGCAATATTGCTTTCACAATGGTGCTGGCGCTTATTGCATTTATCGTAATCATGTTTAGTTCAAACAAACATTACTGGAGCCACATAATAAATCCGCCTGTACCTGTGGGCGTAAAGCCCATTCTTATACTGGTAGAGGTATTTGGAATATTTACCAAGCCCATTGCATTAATGATACGTCTTTTTGCAAACATGCTGGCAGGGCATATTATTATCATTTGTTTAATTTCACTCATATTTATTTTTGGCGCATTAAGCACTGCAGTTGGCTGGGGCTTCTCTCCTGTTTCAATTGCATTTGCTGTATTTATTTATCTTATTGAATTGTTGATTGCATTTTTACAGGCTTATATTTTTACTGTTCTTACTGCTGTATTTATTTCACAGGCAATTGAACAGCCGCACCATCATCATGAGGACGATGGAACAAAATATGATGACGCTGTGATGATATAAAAGAAAAATTCTTTTTTAATTATAAAAACACAACTATGGATTTAATTACCTTGTTGAGTGCATACCCAAATGCAAATGCGGGCGGAGCTATTGGCGCCGGATTGTCTGCAATTGGTGCTGGTATCGGTATAGGGCAAATAGGTAAGGGCGCTGTAGAAAGCATTGCCCGCCAGCCAGAAGCTCTTAATGATATTCGTGCCAACATGCTTCTTACCGCTGCGCTGATAGAAGGCGTTGCATTGTTCGGAGTTATTGTGGGGCTGCTTGCGATGTTCGTTAAGTAGAAATTTTACTGCACTCAATGCACAGGGCGGCGAGTGCAGTTATACCCCTAACCCCTAAAGGGGAATAGAAAAGTTTATCATCAATTTTATTTATACACTCCCTTTAGGGAGATGGAGGGTTTTTTCTATGGATTTACTTACACCATCATTCGGACTTATCATCTGGACGCTTCTGGCCTTTCTCATCGTATTCTTTATACTCAAAAAATATGCATGGCCGGCAATTGTAAACTCATTAAAAGAAAGAGAGCAATCTATTGCCGATTCTATTGCCACTGCAGAAAAAGTAAAAGCAGAAATGGCGCAGTTGAAAAATGAAAATGAAGCGTTGCTTGCACAGGCACGTGAAGAGAGAGCCATGATGATTAAGGATGCAAAAGTGCAGGGCGATAAGATGATTACAGAGGCAAGAGAAAAAGCCAGAGCCGAATACGACAGAATTGTTGCTGACGCACAGCAGGCAATCAATCAGCAAAAAAATGCCGCACTTACCGATGTAAAAAACCAGGTAGGCGCATTGGTGATTGAAGTGAGTGAAAAAATATTAAGAAGAGAATTAAGCAATAAAGCAGAGCAGGAAAATTATATTAAACAATTAGCAGGGGAAGTGAAACTGAATTTAAAAAAGCTGTCAGGTATCAGCTATCAGCTATGAGTTATTTCTTGCTGACGGCTGAAAGCTGACGGCTGAAAGCCGAAAATATGCCCAATCCAAGATTAGCAGCGAGATATGCAAAAAGCTTAATTGACCTTTCCACAGAAAAAGGCCAACTGGAAACTATATATAATGATATGCAGTTTTTGCAATCAATAATTAAAAGCAGCAGGGAATTTGTAAATCTTTTACGCAGTCCGATCATTAAAGCAGATAAGAAAGAACACATTCTTGATGCGATTGCAAAAAAAAATATTTCAGAACTAACCGCAGCATTTAACAGGTTGCTTATAGAAAAAGGACGTGAAAGTGATATGCCCGAAATAGTTGCGGCTTTCATCACTCAATATAATGAGCTAAAAGGAATCCATAAAGTAAAATTAACCACAGCTACTCCTATAAGTGATGAAATGAAGAATGCAATTATCACTAAAGTGAAAGACGAAGCACGTCTTGAAAATGTTGAGCTTGAAACAAAAACAGATGAAAAGCTCATCGGTGGTTTTGTGCTTGAGTTTAATAATAATTTAGTTGACGCTTCTGTGCTGCGTGATTTAAACGATGTGAAAAAACAGTTTAAGAAGAATATTTATATTCCGCAGATAAGATAAACCCCCAGCCCCTAAAGGGGAGAAAGAAGGGGCTTATTACAAAGCGAAACTTAAAGTTGAAAAATTGAAAAAATTATTTATAAACACTAAACTCCCCTTTAGGGGATGGGGGTAAACTATGGTTGAAATTAAGCCTGATGAAATATCAGCGATTTTACGGCAGCAGCTTGGCAACTTTAATTCTGCTGCAGACCTTGAAGAAGTAGGCACCGTACTGGTGATAGGAGATGGCATTGCCCGTGTTTACGGATTGAATAATGTGGGCGCCGGAGAATTAGTAGAGTTTGAAAGTGGTGTAAGGGCTATCGCATTGAACCTTGAAGAAGACAATGTAGGTGTGGTTTTAATGGGCGAGCAGGGCGATATAAAAGAGGGCGCTAAAGTGCGCCGCACTGGTCAGATTGCATCTATTAAAGTTGGCGAAGGATTAATAGGTCGAGTGATTAATACTCTTGGTGAACCCATTGATGGGAAAGGTCCCATTACAGGTGAACTATACGAGATGCCTCTTGAAAGAAAAGCTCCCGGTGTAATTTATCGTGAGCCTGTAAAGGAAGCGCTGCAAACAGGCATCAAAGCAATTGATGCGATGATACCAATTGGTCGCGGTCAGCGTGAATTGGTAATTGGTGACCGCCAAACAGGTAAGTCTGCGATTTGTATTGACACTATCATCAATCAAAAAGAATTTTATACAGCAGGCAAACCCGTGTATTGCATTTATGTGGCCATAGGTCAGAAGGCATCAACCATTGCAGGCATTATGAAGACCCTGCAGGATAATGGTGCGCTGGCTTATTCAGTAATTGTTGCTGCCTCTGCAAGCGACCCCGCACCGCAACAATTCTATGCACCATTTGCGGGCGCTGCAATTGGTGAATTTTTCCGCGATACAGGAAGACCTGCCTTAATTATTTATGATGATTTAAGTAAGCAGGCGGTGTCTTATCGTGAAGTATCATTGTTGCTTCGTCGTCCACCGGGTCGTGAAGCATATCCCGGTGATGTGTTTTATTTGCACAGTCGTTTATTAGAGCGTGCTGCAAAAATTATTACCAATGATGAGGTCGCAAGGCAAATGAATGACTTGCCTGAATGCATTCGTCACATGGCAAAAGGCGGCGGAAGCTTAACCGCATTACCCATTATTGAAACACAGGCAGGTGATGTATCTGCGTACATTCCTACCAATGTAATTTCAATCACTGACGGGCAGATATTCCTTGAAGGAAATTTGTTTAATGCGGGTATTCGTCCTGCAATTAATGTGGGTATTTCTGTAAGCCGTGTGGGTGGTAATGCGCAAATAAAATCAATGAAAAAAGTGGCGGGCACATTAAAGCTCGACCAAGCTTTGTACCGTGAAATGGAAGCCTTCTCAAAATTCGGCGGCGACCTTGATGCTGCAACAAAATTGGTTCTCGATAAAGGCGCAAGAAACGTGGAGATTTTAAAGCAGTCGCAATATTCTCCAATGGCTGTAGAAAAACAGGTAGCCATAATTTATTTAGGTACGCAAGGTTTGTTGCGTGAGGTGCCCGTAAAAAGAGTGAAAGAATTTGAAGATCATTTTTTACTTGAGATGGAAAATAAATTGCCCGATGTATTGGCAGAATTCAAGAAAGGAAATTTACCTGATGATGGAATTAATAAAATGGTAGAGCTGGCGAAGGGATTGATGGGGCAGTATAAGTAAGCTGAAAGGTTGAAGGAGTTGAAAGGTTGAAAATGTTCAATGGTCAATTTTCAATGTTCAATAAAAAGAGTGAAGCGGCTTGGCAACTGAGCCGCTTTTGTTTTTAAAAGAATTATATTTGAAATGTAATACCCATTCTCAAACTCATTTTTATGAAACCACATTTACTATCTGCAATTTGTTTCAGTTTTTTAATTTCTTCTTTTTGTGTGAAGGCACAGCCGGGAACATTGGATGTTACATTTGGCGATAGTGGTAAAGTAATAACAGATTTTGATGAAGGTTCAGCTTGTTATGAATCTCTTCTTTTGCCTGATGGTAAATTCGTTCTTACAAGTACTGTAGATATTGACAGCATCAGATATACTGCTTTAATTCGTTACAATAATAACGGTACAATAGATTCTTCTTTTGGAACAAATGGCATAAGTAAAGATCCAGATTTACTCGATTTTAGTCTTTCCCTTGCTCTTTTGCCAGATGGTAAAATTATAGAATCAGGAAGAGTTTCGGTTGAATATAAAGACGCTATTGGATTAAGGCGTTTTTTACCTAACGGTAATTTCGATTCTTCTTTCGGTGAAAATGGAAAAGTGGCGACCCTTTTTGAGACAATTGCTTATGCTTCAGATATGGCTCTTCAATCTGACGGAAAAATCGTAGTATGTGGCACTAATACATACAAAGTTTCACATGAAGTCGATTTTTATGAATTCTCCATGATTCGATATAATAGTGATGGAAGCATTGATTCATCTTTCGGAAATAATGGAATTGTTTTGACACACATAGGAGAAAATTCAGGGGCACAGTCTATAGCAATTCAGTCAGATGGTAAATTAGTTGTTGCTGGATTTTCAGATAGACTTACTTTGGTGAGATATCTTACAGATGGTAAGTTGGATAGTACATTTGGTATTGGTGGAATAGTTATCACTCCTGTTAAGGCTGACATTTCTTCATTATTGTTGCAACAAGATGGAAAGATAACGGCTGTTGGCACAAAATCAAGTAAAGGTTTGTATCAAATTTTGATGGAAAGATACCAGCCCAATGGAAGTGTTGATTCTTCCTTTGGAAATAATGGGAATGTGGTAACAGATTTTAATCTGAGTACTTCCTGCTCAGACGCTGCTTTACAAGATGATGGCAGAATAATTGTAGCGGGAAAACAAGCTGCAAGCGTCTGTTGCTCAAATTCTGTTTTTGCAGTACTTCGTTTTCAACTTAATGGTGAAATGGATACTTCATTCGGAAGTGATGGTATTGTAACTACAGATTTTCCTTATACTTCTGATGGAGTCACCTCTGTTTTTATTCAACCAGATGGTAAAATCGTTGCATCAGGATATTCTGGTGGAACTATTCTTTGGGATTCACTAAATATTGCAATTGCCCGTTACAACAACGACATAGTTTTTCCCGTAAACATATCTTCCTTCACCGCCACCAAACAACAAAACTCTGTTTTACTCAACTGGAAAACATGCAGCGAAATAAATAATAAGAGCTTTTACGTAGAGCGCAGTACAAATGGCAATACATGGAATAGCCTTGGCTTTGTTGCAGCAAAAGGCGGCGGCTATGTTTGCAATAACAATTATGATTTCACAGATTCAAAACCTGCAACAGGAAATAATTTCTATCGCTTAAAACAAATGGATAATGATGGTAAGTTCACTTACTCAAAAACAGTGAGTATAAATTTTGCTGCTATATCAAAAATTAAAATCTCACCTAATCCAGTAAAAGATGTTTTAAAAATTGAGGGATTGAACGCATCGTTATCAACAACACTAATGATTACGGATGTTTCAGGAAAAGTTGTTGCTAAAACAAACAGTGCTGCTGAAACGTATAACTGGAATATTCAACATTTACTTTCCGGAACCTACTACCTCATAGTGTTTGAGAATAATAAACAAATCATTTCTCTTAAATTCATCAAACAATAATACCGATTGTGCATCTGTAATATCACGATGTATCGGGATAAACAGCTACTACATCGGCATTATACCAGATAAGTTGGATTAATTTGAAAATACAATTGGTATAAAATATCATTCTGCTCACAAAAAGCTCTGAAATTTTTTCGGGGGTTTTTAAAATAGTGTATCTATAAATACCTTTGGCCCTTCTACTAATGTTTATAATAAAAATAAAACTCTGTTATGCTTCAATACAACCGCTTTATTCTTGATAATGGCTTGCGTGTGCTGGTTCATGAAGATACCTCAACGCCTTTGGCTCTTATTAATATAATGTATGATGTAGGTGCAAGAGATGAAAATATCCATAAAACCGGCTTTGCACATTTATTTGAACATCTGATGTTTGGCGGAAGCATCAACATCCCGGATTATGATGAGCCTCTGCAAAAAGCCGGGGGTGAAAACAACGCATATACTACCAATGATCTTACGGATTATCATTGCTCACTGCCTGCTCAAAATATTGAAACCGCATTCTGGCTGGAAAGTGACAGAATGCTGAGTCTTGCATTCAGCGAAAAAAGCTTAGAGGTGCAACGTAAAGTTGTATGTGAAGAATTCAAGGAACATTATATGAATAAGCCCTACGGTGATGCGTGGCATAAAATGAGAGAGCTTGCTTATACCTCACATCCCTATCGCTGGATGACGATAGGCAAAGAGCTTAGCCACATTGAGCAGGTGCAACTCGATGATGTAAAACATTTTTTCTTTAAGCATTATACACCTGCTAACGCCATATTGGTTGTGGGCGGAAATATTAAAACGGATGATGTAAAACGTCTTGCAGAAAAATGGTTTGCCAATATACCTGCCGGTGAAAAATATCACCGTAATCTTCCCATGGAACCAGAGCAAACACAGGCAAAATATTTAGAAGTAACCGGTGATGTTCCTCTGGATGCATTTTATAAATCATGGCACATGCCTGCCCGCCTTGATAAAGGATATTATATATGTGATCTCATTACAGAAATTTTAAGCGGAGGCGGCTCATCAAGATTATTTCAGTCATTGGTAAAAGAGCAGCAATTATTCAGCAGCATTGATTGTTATCATTTCGGCAGTACCGATGCGGGCCTTATAACGATTGAAGGTAAATTAGTAAAAGGTATAAAAATGAACGATGCAGAGCGGGCAGTAGAAGAAGTTCTATACGCTTTTAAAAGCACTCCTGTGAATGAAACAGAGCTTCAGAAAGTAAAAAATAAAACGGAAAGCATTATTGCATTTGAAGATATGCCAGTGGCGAACCGTGCAAATAGTTTTGCTTATTATGAATTGCTTGGAGACGCTAATCTTATGAACGAAGAATTATCAATATACCAGGCTGCTACCGCTGAAGATATTCAGAAATACAGCAGTAAAATTTTTCAGGACAACAACAGCAATACCTTGTATTATTATAGTAAGAGCTAACTGCAGGAAATAGTACACCTTCTGTCAAGTTAAGTTAATATGACTTATTTTGTTTCCCGCTAAGTTACAAAGAACACTAAGAAAAATACTTTGTGGCCTCTGTGGGCTTTGTGGGATTGCGACAGCTTACGATTAACATAACACTACCTTTCTTTTTAAGCTTTGCAACTGCTTCTGCAGAGAGGCTGCATGCATCTTTGCGTATATAGGTGCGTACCGTATCGAAGCTTATTTTGCAAACCTCTGCAAGCATTACCAAAATGTTTTATATAGTCGCAGATGAACTTCATCAGCTGATAAAATGAAATTGATTGAAAGGAATAATTTCAGAGAAAGCAGCGACCCGCAACCACAATGCTTTTTTTAGCGTTTATACATTATACACATTATGTTAGTAGACATTTGAAACTAATTTATGTTGCTAATCTTATTTTTGTAAAAACCAGAACCTTACCGCATGAGCATACCTAAAGGTAAACTTATAGCCATCGGGGGTGCAGAAGATAAAGGCACTAACCTTGAAACAGGTGAAATACACCGCAATAACTTAAATTTTTTTGAGCTGGGCATTCTTCGCCGTATCGTAGAAGAAACAGGCGGCTCCAATGCAAGGATTGAAGTAATTACTACCGCAAGCACTATTCCCCGTGAAGTGGGTGAAAATTATTTAAAGGCATTTGGCAGAATCGGGAGTCTTAATGCAGATGTAATGAGCATTCGCACAAGAGAAGATGCGCTGCGAAAAGATTACCAGCAACGTTTGGAACAATCCAATGCAGTAATGTTCACAGGTGGAAATCAAATGCGGTTGACTGCTATATTCGGAGGAACCAAATTTCTAAGCACGCTGCACGAACGATATAGAAAAGAAAAATTTCTAATTGCCGGAACAAGCGCCGGCGCCATGGCAATGAGCAATACAATGATTTATGAGGGCAATGCATCAAAAGCCCATTTAAAAGGTGAGGTTAAAATAACTACAGGGCTTTGCCTTATGGAAAATGTAATCTTTGATTCACACTTTGAAAAACGCGGCAGGTTTGTGCGTTTGGCGCAGGCAATAGCAAGTAATCCCGGGTGTATTGGAATTGGTCTGGGAGAAGATACCGGCATGTTAATTACGCAGGGTAACCGCATGGAAGCCATTGGCAGCGGGCTTGTAATTATTATTGATGGTCATGACATAGACTACAGCAATATTGCCGATATTCCTGAAGGCAATCCCATAACCGTTGAAAATCTTAAAGTACATTTCTGCGCCAAAGGCAATGGATACATTGTAAGCGAAAGACAATTTGTTGAGAAGATGGGAAAACTTACCACGCCGGTAATGACAGATATATATTAGTTGAGGTATCAGGTTTCAGGTTTCAGGTGTCAGCGGTCAGCCATCAGTTTATTGATTCAGCAATATTTTTGCCCCACTATCTTAATATTTTTTTGTGGTCAGGCGGGCATAATCACTATATCGCTTTAGTTGCGCCTGCCCCGCCAAACGTGGTCATTCAATCATTTTAATCAGCGGTTAAATAGTTTCGCTTTGTCTCGTACATCAGCAAATACCCTCTCTTGCTTGCATCGCTTAAAAAAGAACGGCGTGTCAATGTTTCTACCATATTTTGTTTTTCTAAAAATGGCAGTAATAGTTTTTCAATTCTGCTTTCAGTTACACCAACTCTTTTTGCGAATTCTATAAAATCATTTTTAGAAGAATGCCCGCTTTTTTTGTATTCATCGCTTTTGAAATCATCAGCAAACAAACCTTTATCTAATGCAAAATCTATATCATCCACATGTAGCTTTGTATTTATCAAATCGTAAGCAGGACTCATCAAATAATCTCCTTTTGAAGATTCCAGTAGCGAAAAATTTTTCAAGTGTGCATCTCCATTTGAGAATAAATAGTTGAACACAATAAGTGAAAAATATTTTTCTATTTCCACCCTCCATGCAGGCACAAACTTCCGCATCAGCAGTCCTAATTCTTCATAGCTGAATTCGTATTTGAAATTTGCACCGGCATTATCTTTTGTTTTTTGGGCCAAGGTTGCAAAATCTTCTTTGCCCCACTTTCCGCCTTCATCTTTTACATCAAACCGTTTGGTGATGTAAGCAGGTGAACCATTCTTAAAAAATATCATTGCGTTTTCTGCAGAGTTTATTCCATACACCTGTTTTGCTATTTGCATAGTGAGATGTTCGTTGGCAGGAACCTGGTCAACCTTCTTCAAATCTCTCGGTATGGGCTTCAATATGTAAGTGCCTTGTTCACCTTCTTTGGTTAATCGCAACACATTTTTCTCCATTGTAAAACTTAACTTCTCCTGCACACCGGATATGGAGATGCGTTTTCTGTTCTCCATAAATTGCTCTGCCACTTCTTCGTTTTGTTGCGGTGAGTCATAAGGCAAAACATGATTTACTTTCTTGCCCTTAAATACATATTTCAAACAGCTTGGACTGTATGTAGAAAAACCTTCAGCCAAAGTTCCCGGGCAATATTTCAATTCATCTAAGTTCATTTTGCTTCTGTTGGTTTTACTGTTACTGCTCCTATGGTGTCATATTGAGCCGTTGACAACAGCAATCCAAAATTATCTTCCTCATCTATTTTTAATTGTGTGCATTGCAGTTTTCTGTTTGCCCCTTCACTGAGCATGTTAAAGAAAAAAGGAAACAAAAATTCATCGCGGTATTCCTGTTTTGTTTTTGGAAGAGTTAAACTGATAGCCGGTCTATTTGTGTTATTAAAAAAAACATCATCATACCTGAATAAAAAACTTTTACGGTTTTCTTCTGTAAGAACCCCGGCTAAAATTCCATTGCGATATACTGCTGCCTGCCGCATTCAATCAATTTTTTTTTGTTACTTCAAGTTTGAGTTCCAGACCCAGCACTTCAGCTAATTTGTTCAGCACATCAAGTGATGGATTGCCTTGTCCACGTTCCAATTTATACAAAGTGTTGGTGCTCACTTTTGCCAGTTCAGCTAAGTGCGGTTGGGTGATGCCCAACTCTTTTCTTCGGTTTTTGATGGCTTCGCCAAAATGCTTCACTATCATTATAGTGTGATTTTGCAACAAAAATAGGTTGAGTTTTTAAATTAAGTAAGCAAAATCACATTATATTGTGATTTTTAATGAAACTATTTTAAAAAGGCGTTGGCGAATGCACTCTTTTGCTTTTGCCTTGGTGTGGGTTCCCGAATCCAACTTCGAGGTTTACAAGCAAAAAGCGAATCCCGCCAAGCAGGGACAAATGTGTGTACTGAGAGTTATCGGGATGCGTTGGTAAAAATAAACTTCATTGCGTTGGCTGCCTGTTCCGGCACTCAGTCCGTGTAAGCATGAATGAAAAAATGTTTGTTTTATGTCAGCCAGTTTATAGTTTGCACTTTCGTTTTACCATTCCACACAGCAACACCTTCATCCTTTTCAAAGGATTGAAAATTTTTTCTTACATTTAGTGTTCTTTAAAGCTTTTAGTAACTCAGGTTTTCTGGCGCTCACGACAAATTACCTGATGCGTTTAATAATTTATCATGAAGTTACTTCCCCCCATTTCCGATCCTGTTTTTCATCAGCAATCATATAGTACGGTCAATAAATTTTTTCTTCGATTCATTAACGATGAACGAGACCTTCCTTTTATTTATTTGCTTATAAAAATGAGCATGATATTACCTCCGCTCGCCCTGCTATTATACATGCCTTTTATAAATGGCTGGCTCTGGTGGGCAATCGTAATTATTTTTTTTGTGGCCACGTTTATGTTTCGTACACCTTTTGGGTTAATGATACACTGCGTAAGCCATCGTCAATTTTTTAAGAACCGGAATAAGAAATTAATTTATTATATCACATGGTTTCTTGGTCCATTCTTAGGACTTACTCCCGAAACTTATTTCAGCCATCATATAGGTATGCATCATGTAGAAAACAACATGCCCGATGATGACAGCAGCACCATGTTTTATAAAAGAGACAGCCTAAAAGACTTTATAAAATATGTTGCAGATTTCATATTTACCGGTATGGCAGGATTAATTTTTTATCTCACAAAAAACAATCGAAAAAAACTTGCCCGCAGAGCATTCACAGGAGAAATGTATTTTTTTGCTATTTGCATAGCACTATGTTTTCTCAATTGGCAGGCAACAATTGTAGTATTCATTTTTACTTTTTTTGTTTCAAGAATAATAATGATGGTGGGCAACTGGACACAACATTCATTTATTGACCCTGAACATCCTGATGACTTTTACAGAAATAGTATTACCTGCGTTAATGTGCGGTATAACCGCATTGCATGGAACGATGGCTATCATATTAGTCATCATCTGAAACCAACATTGCACTGGACAGAGCATCCAAATTCTTTTCTTGCTAACCTTGATAAATATGCTGCAAACAAAGCGATTGTTTTTGATGGCATTGACTTTGGCGGGGTATTTTTTAATCTTATGCGCAAACGATATGATATACTTGCCAGCCATTTTGTAAACATCAATGGAGTTTATAAAAATGATGATGAGGTTATTGCTTTACTAAAGAACAGAACACAGCGGTTTACACCTGGTACAATTCCCGCTCAGCATAGGGTGCTTAATGAACTGCAGTTACTATCATAAGTAAAACATACATTTGCTTTTCACACTTATATTTCAGGTGGTTTTAATTCAATTGGCATGACTAATAAAATAATTCTTCTCGCCGTATTTGTTGGAGTATTCATATTGATAAGTTTTTTACGTGATACAAGAAGTAAAAAAAAGAAGATTGTTTTTTTTGGTGATTCTATTACACAGGTGGCTGTTGAGCCTGGCGGATATATTTCTATAATGAAAGATAATTTGCAAAAGGAAGGAATCACTGATTATGAACTGATAGGTGCAGGCATTAGTGGAAATAAAATTTATGATTTGTATTTGCGTATGAGAGAAGATGTAATTACACAATCACCCGATATAGTTGTTATTTATGAAGGCGTAAATGATGTGTGGCATAAAACTCTGCTTGGCACAGGAACGGATGCAGATAAGTATGAAAAATTTTATCGTGCCGTAATAAAAGAATTGCAGGCAAGCCATATTAAAATAATCTTGGGCACACCTGCAGCCATTGGCGAAAAGAAAGACTGCACCAACCCGCAGGATGGCGACCTGAACAAATACTGCAATATTATTAAAGCTATTGCCGCAGATTTTAATTTACCTGTTTGTGATTTACGAACCATTTTTTTAAACTACGAACAGGAACATAATCCGCAAAATCTCGATAAGGGAATTCTAACAGTAGATGGAGTGCATCCGAATGAAACCGGCAACCGGCTCGTTGCACAAGAAATGTGGAAGGTGATAAAAGAAATAAAGTAATCAGTCTTCAGTCTTCAGTCTTCAGTCCCAAACAACTTCATCAGTCAACTTTTTTATTGATATTGCAGTATGGATTTGCTGCAACGTTTTATAGCCAACCGGAAAGAGCATTTCAGTCATCTGTCAACAAACAACTGTCATCTTATCTTGGCTGTTAGCGGAGGAATTGACAGCATTGTATTAACCGATTTAATTTCTAAAGCAAAATTTAATTTCACCATTGCACACTGCAATTTTCAACTAAGGCGTGAAGAGAGTGAGAGAGATGAAACCTTTGTAAAAATACTTGCAGAAAAATATCATAAAGAAATATTGATTAAAAAATTCGATACTGAAAATTTCGCAAAACAAAATAAACTCTCCATCCAGGAAGCAGCGAGAAAGCTGAGGTATGAATGGTTTTCATCAGTTATTAGTCAACAGTCTGTAGTCGGCAGTCCAGAGTTAGTCAATAGTAATCGTTCAACTGCCAACTACCAACTGCCAACTACCAACTGGCTTTGCACCGCTCACCACGCCGACGATAATATTGAAACATTGCTGATAAACTTTTTTAGGGGAACGGGTATAAAAGGATTAACCGGAATTCCTGTACTCGATAAAGAAAGAAAAATCATTCGCCCTTTATTATTTGCAAAACGTGGAGATATTTTGCAATATGCCAAAGAAAATAATTTACAATGGGTTGAGGATTCTTCTAACTTAGAAGATAAATACACAAGAAACTTTTTCAGAAATAGGCTCATTCCCTCCATCGCAGAAATTTTTCCTGATGTAAAAAATAATTTACTCCATAATATTGAGCGTTTTCAGCAAACAGAAATATTATTTCAGCAGGCGATTGAGCAGCATAAAAAGAAACTGATTGAGCAAAAAGGAAATGAATTTCATATCCCCATTTTAAAGCTGCAAAAATCAGTTCCGTTATATACTCTCCTTTGGGAAATAATAAAAGGGTTTGGTTTTCATACTGCGCAAACAGATGAAGTAAAAAAATTATTCACAGCAGATAATGCAAGCTATATTACTTCATCAACGCATCGCATCATCAAAAACCGCAACTGGCTTATTATTGCACCGTTGCAAACAGAAATTGCAGAAACTATTTTAATTGAAAAAGAAGACAGTGAAATTCAATTTTCAAACGGCAAACTTTTCATTTCAACAATAAAACCCCGACAAAGTACTCATGGTGATGACCAACGAGAAACGAGAAACGAGAAACGAGAAACGTTTAACTCTTCCGAAATAACTTTCCCTCTCCTTCTCCGCAAGTGGAAACAAGGCGATTATTTTTATCCGCTCGGCATGAAGAAAAAGAAAAAGCTCAGCCGTTTTTTTATTGATGAAAAATTATCGAAAACAGAAAAGGAAAATATTTGGATTCTTGAAACGGATAAAAAAATTATTTGGGTAATCGGTTATAGAATTGATGAGCGTTTTAAAATAACTCCCTCAACCAAACAAATCTTGCACATCACTTATCAGGAAAAAAAGCTTTGAATTTGGTGTACAAAATTATTGAGCAAATCAAAAGGTGTTAAGGCATAACTCATAACCAATAAAAAAGTGATGCCGTACACTGCTCCCCAAATATGGGCAGAGTGATTAATAGTATCACCACCTCGTTTAGCGAGGTAAGCTGAAATAATAAGAAATATAGGTCCAAATATAAATCCCGGTATTACAGGTGGCAGTATAAAAAAACCAATTTTGGCAAGCGGATTTAAAAACAATCCTGCAAAAACCACAGCAGACACAGCTCCTGATGCTCCCAGGCTACGGTAATGATAATTATCTTTTTGTTTTGAATAGGTTGGTACAAGACATGCTGCTAAAGAAGTAATATATAGCAAGAGATAAATCGCTTTCCCTCTATCACCAAAAATCTGGTCAAAATTCTGTTCTACAAATACACCAAACATATAGAACGAAAACATATTAAAAAGAAGATGCGTTATATCTGCATGTATAAATCCGGAGGTGATAAACCGGTACCATTGATTTTTTTGATGTATGTATGGCGGATAAAAAATCAGGTTATCTATAATGCGCTGGTTTGAAAAAGCAGTAAAAGAAATAATACTGGTAACAATTATTATTATCAGAGTTAAGTTCATTGATTAATCTTTAGTTAGTTGTAAATGTAATTCAGATTTTGGATTTGAGAAAGGCAGTAGGGAGTAGGGAGTAGGGAGTAGGGAGTAGGGAGTAGGGAGTAGGGAGTGGCAATGATCATCCATCAACTACAAACTATCAAACGTGATGATATTTTTCATTTTTTAAAATAGTGCATGCTCTGTACAATTGCTCGGCAAGCATCAGCCTTACCAGTATATGCGGAAAAGTTAGCTTCGATAAGCTCCATATAAAATCTGCCCGCTGCCTTACACTATCATCAACCCCAAAAGCACCGCCAATTAAAAATACCAGCGTTCTCACACTTTCATTTGCTTTTTGCTGCAGCATCTCAGCCAATTGAATTGAGCTTATTTGTTTGCCTCTTTCATCTAACAAAATCAAATAATCATCTTGCTGTAATTTGCCTATTATTCGTTTTGCTTCCTGCTTTTTTAATTCTGCTTCAGGCAGCATGCCTGCATTTTTTGGTGGGGCAATTAATTCCCATTCAGCAATGAAATATTTATTCATGCGTTTTGTAAAATCTTCTACGCCTGTTTTAATATAATTTTCGTGCGGCTTGCCCACACTCCATAATTTTATTTTCATATTACTAATATAGCTGCATTTTATCAATCCTTTTACTATGGATGTTGTAATGGAACGGGTAACTTTGCCGGTATTCAAAATAATAAATGAAATTTTTCCGTATTCCATACTATTACTTAATTCTTTCTGCTCTTTTGCTTTCGGCCTGTGAAAGAGAAATTAATCTTAGCGTAAATACTCAGCCGCCAAAATTAGTTGTGGATGCAAGCATTGAAGACAGTTCATTTCCTACTGTAGTGTTGTCAAAATCTTTACAGTATTTCAGCACCATTAGTCCCCAAGAGCTGGCTGCATCTTTTGTACATGATGCGGTGGTAACTATATCGAATAAATTCAAAACTGTTCAGCTGAAAGAATATCCTTATACAGATTCAAGCGGCTATACATTGTATTATTACTCCATAGATTTGAACGACCCTTCATCGTATATGATTGGTAATTTCAACACCGCTTACGATTTAAAAATACAAACAACAGATGGCGAAATATATACAGCACATACTACGATTCCTTTAGTTACCAAAACCTGCGATTCACTTTGGTGGAAGCCTGCACCGGCAGAAAAAGATACAGCATTCACCGTGCTGTACGGAAGATTCACTGACCCGCCCGGGCTTGGTAATTATGTGCGGTATTTCACCCGTGTAAACAGTCAGCCCTTTTATCCGGGATTCACTTCCGCTTTCGACGATGAGGTTGTAGATGGCACCACGTATGATTTTCAAATTCCACGTGGCTTCAACAAAGCAGATACTGTAACCACCGGCGCTGATGATTTTGGTTTTTTTCGCTATGGCGATACGGTTACTTTCAAATTTTGCAATATTGATAAAGCCACTTACGATTTTTGGCGCACATGGGAATTCAGTTATCAGAGCAATGGCAATCCCTTTTCTTCGCCTGCAGTTGTTATTGGAAATATAAGCAACAATGCGCTGGGCGCTTTTTGTGGTTATGCAGCGCAGTTTCGAAGTATTATCATCCCTAAATAATGGTTGGATTTTTTTTTATACCAGATATAATCTTTTCATCTGTATATTATTTGGCATCTGTAATATTTTGGTGCATCTTTCATCATTAAAAAGTTCATACAAAAATGCAAACCGCAGAGCACATTCTTTAAGTGAGCACGCTTACAGTTCTTTAACTTGCAATACTGCAATGGTTTTATATTTTTGCCGTCTTTAGGAAAAATAATTAGAATGGATAATACAGCAACAGAAAAAGTGCATTGCTTAATCATCGGTTCGGGCCCTGCGGGTTACACTGCAGCCATATATGCCGCACGTGCAAACATGAAACCCTTATTGTATCAGGGCATACAGCCCGGCGGACAATTAACTATTACCACAGATGTAGAAAATTATCCCGGCTATCCCGATGGAATTCAGGGACCGGAAATGATGGTTGATTTTGAAAAGCAGGCCGCACGCATGGGCACTGATGTACGCTATGGCCTTGCAACACAAGTTGATTTCACAGGACCCGTTCATAGAGTACAAATTGATGAGCAAAAATGGATAGAGGCAGACACTGTTATTATAAGCACAGGCGCATCTGCCAAATGGCTTGGCATTGAAAGCGAGCAACGGCTGAATGGTTATGGAGTAAGCGCCTGCGCAGTATGCGATGGTTTTTTCTTTCGCGGAAAAGAAGTGGCCATTGTTGGTGCAGGCGACACGGCATGTGAAGAAGCACTCTATTTATCAAAGCTGGCAACTACCGTGCACATGATTGTAAGAAAAGCGGAGGATGGAATGAAGGCAAGTAAAATAATGCAGCACAGAGTTAAGACAACTGCCAACATAAAAATCTATTGGCACTCTGAAACCGTTGAGGTGCTTGGTGAAAATAAAGTGAATGGCGTAAAGATTAAAAACAATATCAACGGCGAAGAACAAACAATTCCCGTTAGTGCATTTTTTGTGGCAATAGGTCACGACCCAAACAGCACCATTTTTAAAGGCTGGCTCGATATGGATGAAGCAGGATATATTAAAACGGTTCCGGGTACTTCAAAAACCAGTGTTGATGGAGTGTTTGCCTCAGGTGATGTGCAGGATAAAATTTATCGCCAGGCTGTAACTGCTGCAGGCAGCGGCTGCATAGCAGCATTGGATGCGGAGAGATATTTGAGTGCATTACATGGTTGAATTGTTGCATGGTCGAATGGTTGAATTGTTGCATGGTTGAATTGTTGCACGGTTGAATTGTGGGAGCACCACAACAATTAAACAATTTAGCCATTTAACCATTAAGCCATTTATCCATTCACATGCAACAAATATTTTTCCTTAAAATAATCTTCCTCAAAAATTTCTTCTATTGCAATTTGTTTAGGACGCAAACCGCTTTCAAAAATCTCCTGTGATAAATCACCACCCTTTAAACATATTAATCCATTAGGCAATTCATTTTTATTTTCTTTTCTAAGAAGCGGCTTACTCCATTTCCATAAATCTTTTAATGGAGCCACAGCACGGGAAACAGCAAAATCAAATCTTTTGTTTTTTATTTCTTCTGCACGGATATGCTGAACTGAAATATTTTTAAGTTCAATTTCTATTGCAATGCTTTCAACAACTTTTAATTTTTTAGCGATACTGTCAATCAAAAAAAAATTTACTTCAGGAAAATAAATGGCGAGGGGAATACCGGGAAAGCCACCACCTGTGCCAATATCAATAATAGTTGTTCCGGGTTTAAAATTAATTACAGCAGCAATGCTTAATGAATGTAAAACATGCTTCAGGTAAAGGCTGTCAATATCTTTTCTTGAGATGACATTTATTTTTTCATTCCATTCTTTGTATAATTTTTCGAGAGCAGAAAATTGTTGCAGTTGCAGAGCAGAAAAATCAGAAAAATATTTAAGGATAATTTCCATACTGCAATATCCTCATCTTTTTATGATGGGTAACCCCGGGCATACATTGCAAATTAAAATGCAACTGGCTGCAAAAGTGTGTGCAGCATAAATTTAATTGAATTGGTAAAAGAAAACTTCTTACATTTAACGTCAATCTTTTTATTAATCCCCCAAATAACTGTTTATGAAAAAAAATTACTCTGCCTGCTTATCGCAACAGTATTTTTTATGCAACAAAGTTTTGCACAAACAATAGACAGCAACAGCATT
>JBBRBB010000019.1:0-85262 GCA_038206235.1 Chitinophagales bacterium | reverse complement strand
TCCGGCGACAGTTCGGGTTTGTCCGGCGGGAGTTCGGGGTTTGTCCGGCGGCAGTTCGGGTTTGTCCGGCGGCAGTTATGAATTGCCTAATTTTTAGCGTATCTAACGCTTTCCCTTTTTCTCCTTCGCAAACATTCCACTCGTGTACTTATCATACAACTCAAATAAAAATTCAATTCGCTTTGTTTCATTTATAAAAGGTTGCGGACGATAACAAAGGTCAACAGCTTTATCAAGTGTTTTATGTGCCTTTACTAATTCGGTCGGCATTGTGTTCGGGTGGTATAAATCTGCTAAACTGCTTTCAGGAAATTTTGCTCTTGTATCTAAAACATTTTGTGCTGCGGCTTCTTCATTTTTAATTTGTTTTTTGGTTGGATTTTCTGGCCATGGAAAGTTGTTGTAAACATTGTCTTTAGTATAGCGTAATCTACTTTCTAATCTACCGCATGTATACTTTATCCAAATCATATTCATAAAAGAAGTCATAATACCAAGGTGATAAAGATTTGCACCTGGTACAATGTTGATGAGATTTGTTACTATAGTATTTTCATCAAATAAGCCTAGGGGAATATAAGCTCTATTTTCCGATGATGTAACTGGAACCACAATATAATTTGTATTGGGTTGACGAATCTCTCCAAAAAGCATCGGTGAATTTGCCAACTTTCTTGTTATATCTCTAGTACTTTTTGCCCTAAAAATCTTTACCTTATTAATCCTTTCCATAATTGGATTTATATGCCTGTATAAATTAGGCGGTACATTATTAAGCCACAGACACCATCTATTATAACCATTAATAAATTCATCTGCTCCAATGAGCTTTTTAATGAAAGCATCTGCTTCTGGATATTCCTGATGAATTTTTTCCTTCTCTTCATCATTTAATATTAAGTTTCCATTATCATTCGGCATACTTCCATTTACCATCCGAGGAATATTACAAATTGGTTGCTTTCTACTTTTTATTAAAAGGTTTTTATAGTCAATTAAATAGGGGTTAATATTTTTTGTCATTACTTCATGCGGTTCATCTTTTATATTGTCATATTCATAAAGATGTTTTTCTTCAATTTTAAAATTGGCAAAGCCAATGATTACTACATGAACTCCCGCATTTCCTTTTGCTTCATTACTCCATTTGAATGTACGATGTGCAAAATGAATTTCTATTTTATATCTATTGAATAATTCATTCCATAAGATACTAACCTGTTCACCTTGTGAAATTGAATTGGTACTTACAAAAGCACAACGTGTATCAGGGGATTGCTTCTTCGCTCCTGCGTCGCTCATCGCAATGACGTTGTGGTGCTGCATATATTGCGCAGCTTTAATGTACCACGCAGATACATAATCTAACACTCCTGCACCGTTAACGCCTATGAAAATATTTTCCATGTCTTTTTTTTGTAAAAGACTTTTGTATTGTTTCCCCCCAAAAGGCGGATTACCAAAAATGTAATTGAATCTTGCTTCTCCTTTTTCCCAGGGCAATAGTTCAATCAAACTTTGCCAATCTGTTTGTAAAGCGTTTCCATGTTTTATAACTGCGCTTTTTCGCAAAGGCAAACGCACATAATACTCTCCAAAAGTTTCACTTGCTTTCATGTTCATCTGATGATCTATAAGCCATATAGCAACCTGCGCAACCTGCGCAGGAAATTCTTCATACTCTATGCCGTAAAACCTGTCTACATCCAGTAAAAAATAATGACCAATATCAGTAACGGTTTGATTTTTTAAAAGCAGTTTTACAATCTCCATTTCAAGCATTCGCAACTCACGGTAAGCAATTATTAAAAAGTTACCACAGCCACAGGCAGGGTCAAGAAACCGCAGCTTGCTTATTTTATCATGAAGCTTTTTCAGCTTTGATGTATTGTCTTTTACACTTTCAAATTCTTTCCAAAGCTCATCAAGGAACAAAGGCTTTATCAGCTTAAGAATATTTTTTTCACTTGTATAGTGTGCGCCAAGGTTTCTTCTTTCAACAGGGTTCATTACACTTTGAAAAAGAGAGCCAAAGATTGCGGGAGAGATTTTGCCCCAATCGAGCAAGCTGCATTCCAAAAGTATTTTTCGCATCTCACTGTCAAAGCTGGCTGTGGGCAAATGCTCCTGAAACAATTTTCCATTTACATAAGGAAAGGCAGCAAGGCTTTCATCAAGATTTTTAAACCGCTTTTCTTTTGGCGTGTTTAATGTTTCAAACAATTGTGAAATATGATTGGCAAGGTCGCTGCCATCTTCCGAAGTTCGCAGCTCGATATAATCCTGCAAAATTCCTTTTTCAAAAATGTTGGTATCATCTGCAAACAAACAAAAGAGTAATCTTACAAGATAAAGTTCCAAAGCATGACCTGTATATCCTATTGCTTCGAGCTTATCGTGAAGCTTACCCATTAATGCGGCAGCTTCAATATTTACAGGGTCTTGCTCTTTATAAATTCTTTTTTGATAGCCTGCAATAAAACCAAAGAGGTGAACGTGATTTACAAAATCCGTAAGCTTAAATTCATGCGACGTGTTTGCTTCAAGATCGTAAAGATTAAATCTTTCAAAGTCACTTACTAAAATATAGCGGGGAAGCTCTTTTTCTTTGAGCCCGGGGAAATAATCTTTGGCTTGCTGGTAAGCTTTATTTAAATCTTTGCCGCGGCTTTTGTGCTCAATAAGAATAACACCTTTCCAAAGCAGGTCAATGTATCCTGACCTCACGCCTAATCCCTCTCCCAAGGAGAGCGGAACTGAATGCTCAAAAGTTGCAACCCTTCGGCGTGAAATACCAAATACAGTAAAAAAATCATCCCAAAAAGATTTTGCTTCAGCATGTTCGCTTACTTCATCTTTCCATTTGTTTGTGAAAACAACAGCACGGCTTTTTATTTCATTCCAGCTCAGGGGCATTATAAAAATAATAAGGGCTAATATAAGGATTTGGTAATATTATAAGCAGAATAATAGTTCAACAAAGTTTGGAACGTACAAGAGTTTCGCATAGCAGAAACAGAAGCATTATATTGTAATGCCCGCCTGAGCACAAAAATTATTAAGATAGTGGAGCAGGCAGTTGGGTGAATAATAATTTTTTTATAAAATTTTAGTTTATAGGGTTTTTTTTGATAGCAGCACAAAACGTTCCTACGGAACGTATCTTCATTTTGCATTTATTTTCTACCTATAAGATGTTCCTGCGGAACACTTAAACGAAAATGTGAAACATAGGCATTGATAATTTCAATTACGTTTTTGTGTTCCAGAGGAACACATCGCGGGTAGAAAAATTGTTTGGTTGTTTGTGGCGTTCCGTAGGAACGCATCGTGCTTTATTGAAATTAATGTTGCACAAAATGTTCCGATGAAACGTTATTCCGTTTGCATTTAATTTTCTACCCATGAAATGTTCCTACAGAACATATTGCAGTTCCTACGGAACGTATCTTCATTTTGCATTTATTTTCTACCTATAAGACGTTCCTGCGGAACATTTAAACGAAAATGTGAAACATAGGCATTGATAATTTCCATTACGTTTTTGTGTTCCAGAGGAACACATCGCGGGTAGAAAAATTGTTTGGTTGTTTGTGGCGTTCCGCGGGAACGCATCGTGCTTTATTGAAATTAATGTTAGCACAAAACGTTCCGATGAAACGTTATTCCGTTTGCATTTAATTTTCTACCCATAAGATGCTCCTACGAAACAGAAGCTGTTGACAGATTGCAGAATTCAGGAACACAGAAAAGTAATACATTGGAAAATATTACTCCGGTTCTTTAAAAATATATTGCTCGTCATATTCTATTTCAAATGCTTTTAAAAATCGTTTGTATTCATCTAAGAAAGTTTCTTTTTTGTGATGAGCTTCCTGGTTTTGAATATAACGTATAACATCAGCTACATGACTTTTGGAATAAGAGAATGCACCATAACCCTCCTGCCATGCAAAGGGTGCGGAACAAAATTTTTTCTCCTTGATCCATTTGCTGCTTTCTGTTTTTACATTTTGCACTACTGATGATATGGATTGATGGGGTCTCATGCCTATGAAAATATGAATATGGTCTGTCATGCTGTTTATCTGAAGTATTTTATGGTCGTTTGCCTGAAAGATGCCGGTGATGTATTTGTGTAATTCGTTTTTCCATTCTCTGTGAATTAATGCGGCACGGTATCTCACCGCAAAGACAAATTGAATGTGGAGTTGTGTGTATGTGTTTGCCATGTTGTTGTTATACGTTGAATAAAAATACAAAACGTTCCGATGGAACGTAAATCCGTTTGCATTTTATTTTCTACCCATGAAATGTTCCTACGGAACATTGAAACAAAAAATGTGAAATATAGGCATTGATAATATCCATTACGTTTTTGTGTTCCAGAGGAACACATCGCGGGTAGAAAAATTGTTTGGTTGTTTGTGGCGTTCCGCAGGAACGCATTGTGCTTTATTGAAATTGATGTTAACACAAAACATTTCGATGGAACGTAAATCCGTTTACATTTTATCTTTCTACCCTATAAAATGTTACTGCGGAACAAAAGAGAGTTTGAAGCTTGCTGCTAAGAGAACAGAATGTATAAGAGTGCGACCCCGCCTCGCCTAAGGCGAGGCGGGACATAGGTATGAAAAACAAAAGCCGGGCTGATGCACAGAGCATCCCGTGGATAAACATAAAATAATAAATGCCGGTTTATTCAATCTGTTTCAAGCTTCCGCTACCTGCAACACTTTTTGTAATGGAGGGATTGCCTTTGTAATAAACATCACCGCTGCCTGCAATCTTTACTTTCAATGTGGAAGAGGCAAACACCCTCACATTGCCGCTGCCCATAATATGCACCTCTGCATTTTCTGCTTTAAGGTCTTCGGCTTTATAATCGCCCATGCCTGCAATGCTTATGCTTGCATCTTTGGTTTCGCCGCGTAATTCAATGTTTCCACTGCCCGCAATATTTGCATCTATTCTTGGCGTATTCACTTCCATATTCATATCGCCGCTGCCTGCAATGCTTAGCTTTAAATGGTCTTGCCCTATGAATTTACCTGTGCCTGTAACATTGCCGCTTCCTGCCAGCTCTATATCACTGATTTCATCAGTTCTCACATATACTTTTACAGGGTTCATACTCTTGAGGTTGGTATTATCTTTTGAACGGATTACCAGCCATCCATTTTCATTTTCCGTTACTATATATGGCAACAGGTTTTCATCTGCTTCTACTTTTATTTCTGAAGGAGAGCCTTGTACTAATTCAACATTAAAAAATCCAAGTGATTTTATTTTATGAGCAGCACTTGTATTTCTTTCTTCTGTTTTAATGTTGCCATTTCCTTTTATTGTTTCGTGATTTATAATGTTGCAGGCAGAGAATAGTATTGCAACGGAAAATAACAGGGTATTTTTTTTCATGTTGATGGTTTTTGAAAATTAAAATTATAAATTATTGTTGGATGTTGGATGTTGAATGTTGGAGGTTGGATGTTGGATGTTGGATGTTGGATGTTGGATGTTGGATGTTGGATGTTGGATGTTGGATGTTGGATGTTGGATGTTGTTGAAAATGCAACATTAAAGATACACCCAATAACTTAATGACTTATTGACTCCAATGACTTCAATGACTTATTGACTCCAATGACTTTAATGACTTCAATGACTTCAATGACTTATTGACTTCAATGACATCAATGACTTCAATGACTTATTGACTTCAATGACTCCCCGATGACTGCAATGACTTTTAATTACCTTCGCAGCAATTTTTTATGAGCGAAAAAATTCTCATTCTTGATTTTGGCAGCCAATATACTCAGTTAATAGCACGTGCAGTAAGAGAAGCGAATGTGTTTTGCGAAATTCTTCCTTATCATAAATCATTTACAATTGATGGCTCATTAAAAGGAATTATTCTCAGCGGCTCGCCTTTTAGTGTAAATAATGTTAATGCTCCCACCGTTGATATTCCTGCATTCATAAAGCAATTGCCGGTTTTGGGTATATGCTATGGCGCACAGCTTATAGCAAAAGAGTTTGGCGGACTTGTAAATAAATCGAATAAAAGAGAATTTGGCAGAGCAAAGCTTCGTAAACAAAAAGATGATGTTTTGTTCAATAGCATTACAGATAATAGCCAGGTGTGGATGAGTCACAGTGATTCGATTATTAAGCTGCCTGATGATTTCGAAATTCTTGCTGTAACAGAAAGTATTCCGGTTGCCGCTTTTAAAAAAACTTCAACAGATACAAAGCCTTTATATGGATTGCAGTTTCATCCTGAAGTGTATCATTCAACAGAGGGCAAAAAAATAATTTACAATTTTTTGGTTAATGTGTGCGGATGTAAACAGAACTGGACTCCTGCATCTTTTATCCACGAAACCATTGAACAACTTAAAAAAAAGATTGGTGATTCAGATGTTATCATGGCATTAAGCGGCGGAGTGGATAGCACTGTAGCTGCTACGCTTATAAGCAAAGCAGTTGGAGAAAAATTGCATGGAATTTTTGTTGATAACGGTGTGTTGCGTAAGAATGAATTTGAACAGGTACTTGCAACGTACAAGCAACTTGATTTACATGTTACAGGCATTGATGCAAAGCAATTATTTTATAAAGAGCTTGAAGGAAAAACGGAACCCGAAGAAAAAAGAATAATTATCGGCAAATTATTTATTGATGTGTTTCATGATGAAGCAAAAAAAATAAAGGCGACAAAATTTCTTGGGCAGGGAACCATTTATCCTGATGTGATTGAAAGCGTAAGTGTGCATGGTCCTTCAGTTACTATAAAATCGCATCATAATGTTGGCGGCTTACCCCAGGCGATGCATCTTGAACTGATAGAGCCGCTTCGCTTTTTATTTAAAGATGAAGTGCGTAAGGTTGGTGTAGAGCTTGGCATTCCTTATGATATGATTCACCGTCATCCTTTTCCCGGTCCAGGGTTAGCCATTCGCATCCTGGGAGAAATTACAGAAGAAAGAGTAAAGCTTTTGCAGGATGCAGATGATATTTTTATTACCGCTTTAAAAGAAAATAATTTGTACGAAAATGTATGGCAGGCTGCAACTATTTTATTGCCTGTGAAAAGTGTTGGTGTAATGGGTGATGAAAGAACGTATGAGCATGTAGTTGCCTTGCGGGCCGTAACATCTGTAGATGGGATGACCGCAGATTGGGCGCACCTGCCCTATGAATTTCTTGCAGATGTTTCTAATGAAATTATTAATAATGTAAGAGGCATAAACCGTGTGGTGTACGATATAAGCAGCAAGCCTCCGGCAACAATTGAGTGGGAGTAATAGTTAAACCTCTCAGGTTTATAAAGCATGAAACTAGTAATAGTTTAAACCTCAGAGGTTTTTAAAGTATGAAACCAGTAATAGTGTAAACCTCACAGGTTTTAAAAACCTGTGAGGTTTGGAATAAAAAGTATAGGCATTAAATTTGTTGTTTCTGTACCCAAATCTTCAATCATAATTATGGTGTTCCTTAAATATCTGTTGCTGATTTCTCTTATTACCGGCACATCTTCCTGTTTTATTTTTTCTCCCAAAAAAACAATTCCCCCAACAACAAATGCAAGGATTGATACTTTAAAAAAAAATGCAAATGTTATAAAGCCTGTTATTGATAGTTCAAAAAAAATAAAAAAAGATACGCTGAGAACTTCTTTTATAAATTCACTTGATAGCACAAGGCCTGTGAGAATAGCTGTGCTTGCGCCTCTATATCTTGATTCTGCTTTTTATGGGAATACGTATAACCTCGGTAAATCAAACATCCCCAAATTTTTTATGCCGGGACTTGAATTTTATGATGGAGTTATGATGGCAGTTGATTCACTCAATAAAGAAAAGGAACCCGCTGAAATATGGATATACGATACAAGAAAAAAAGGGCAAACTATCAAGTCAATAACCGCAGAAATGCAGACGCAAAAAATTTCTATGGTGCTCGCATCGGTTACAAATCCTTCGGAGCAAAAAACGTTATCAGATTTTTCATTCAACAACAGCGTTCCTGTTATTTCTGCAACTTATCCTAATGATGCAAGCCTTAGCGGCAATCCTTTTTTCATCATGATAAATTCCACATGGAAAACACATGCAGACGCTGTTTACAAATATGTGCAGCAGAATTATTACAACAAGAATATTTTTTTGATTACAAAAACAGGAACACTTGAAAATAAAATCCTCGACCGTTTTAATGAATTAAAAAAAACAGGCAGATTCCCGATTGCTTATTCCGTAATGTTATTGAACGATGATTTTAGTGAAGAAGATATTTTACCACATTTAGACAGCACAAAACAAAACGTAATTATTTGCGGAACACTCGATGAAGATTTTGGAAGAAATCTTATCAGGGTTTTGAATGATGCACAGAGTTATAATAACACAGTGGCGATAGGCACGCCCACATGGAATGGCATGGCGGGCACTTCGGGCAGCGCATGCAGCAATATTCAATTAATTATTACTACACCTTTCAATTATGTGCATGGCTATTCAAGATTAAACACACTAAGCGCAAATTATAAAGCAAAATATTATGCCCGCCCCAGCGATATGGCGTACAGAGGATTTGAGAGCATGTATCATTTCACAAAATTGTTAATCTATAATAAGAGCAGCTTCATCAATAAAGTTTCTGACACTTCGTTTAAGGTAATTAACGATTTTAAAATTGAACCCGTGCGGCTTAGCAGCAATACTTTTGTTCCCGATTATCTCGAGAACAAAAAAATTTATTTTATTAAAGTGGTGCATGGCGAGGTACAGTCTGTTAATTGATAATTACCTTTTTCATTTTTAAGGCGTTTAAAAACAAAAAATAGAATTTACTTCCATTTAATATACCTATTTTTATAGCTTGTGATTCGTAACTCTTTTAGAAATTTATTTCATGATTTCAAATAAAAAATTTTTCCGGTTTTCATACTTGACCACTCATTCAGCAATCGCTTTTATTGTATTTGTTTTTCTTATTTCGGGTTGCCGAAAAGGGGTTAAGGAAATTACGGATCGTACCGGGGGCGGAGGGCAACGGCCAAATATTATACTTATACTTGGCGATGATATTGGTTACGAGATACCCAATTATACCGGAGGGCAATCTTACAATACACCTAACATTAATCAACTGGCTCACCAGGGAATGCAGTTCACGCAAGGCAGGGCCGCCCCCAAATGCTCCCCGTCAAGATTTATGCTTATGACGGGGAAATATAATTTTAGAAATTATACTGAATGGGGAGTATTAAATACGTCTGAGCGCACCATTGCCAATATGCTGCACGATGAAGGTTATGCTACCTGCGTTGCCGGAAAATGGCAGTTTGATGGCGGCGACATTTCCATACGAAAATTTGGGTTTGATAAATACAGCGTGTTCCTTCCTTTTCATGCCGGAGAGGTAGAGGAGGATGTCTATAGATATAAGAACCCTCATATCTACGAAAACGGAAGTTTTTTGCCGGATAATGAAACTAATAACAAATACGCAGATGATATTTTTGCAGATTATATCTGTAATTTTATTGACAGTAACTCAACAAAACCTTTCTTTATATATTTTTCTTTAAATCTTGCCCATAACCCCTTATCGCCTACTCCGGATGATCCGGAATTTGCAACCTGGAATCCACTCACAGATAGTTCTCAACCTGAGTATTTTCCTTCTATGATTCAATACATGGATAAGAAGGTGGGGCAAGTTGTAAATAAAATAAAAGCCGCCGGACTCGATAATAAAACAGTGATTTTGTACGTGGGCGATAATGGAACCACAAAACATATTAAATCTATATTTAACGGATACCCCATTATAGGTGAGAAAAGCAACACCACCGAATATGGCATACATGTGCCTTTGGCTGTAAGATGGCCCAACAAAATAATCGCCGGAAGTATTAGTAATAACCTGGTAGATTTTACAGATTTTCTGCCAACCTTCGCCGACATTGCAGAAATTCCATTACCATTAAATTATGGCATACTTGATGGACTAAGTTTTTATCCTGCATTGAAAAATATAGCAGGCCCTAAAAGAAGCGGGACATTTTGCCATTACGATCCCAATTTTTATGACGATACAAATTTTAAACGCTGGGTTCAAAACGGCACATATAAACTTTATGACAGTACATACAATAATTACTTCTTCAATTTCATTAACGATATAGAAGAAACATCGCCATTGCCTGATCGTTCTTTAACACCTGAAGAAATATTAATTAAATCTCAGTTTGAACAGGTTTTTCTGCAAATGCACAACTAAATTTCATACTTAATTACTTTGGGTTAATTGACTTTTAATATAAAAGTTATCACACCATTATTAGTATCTTTTTAATTCGATATTTGTCTCACAATTCCCAGTATATTCTGCAACATTATAAACATCAATTCACAGTATAAAAATGCAACTTTGCATAAGATAACTTCTGGTTATCTTGAATAAATTTTAACCGGAAACATTGTGGTTCAACCATGCAACTAATTGAATTCACCGATAAAGGTTTGTTTTGCCGCCAGGCAAATGTGTATATAGACCCGTGGAAGCCTGTTGAAAAAGCCATCATCACACATGCGCATAGCGACCATGCATACTTTGGTCACAAATATTATCTCTGCCATCATCTTACCAAACCATTGATGCGGGCAAGGCTTGGTGATAACTATTATCAAAGCGTTGAATGGGGCGAAACAATAACAATGAATGGTGTTCACATCACTTTATTCCCATCGGGTCATATTATCGGAGCTTCACAAATAAAGCTTGAGTACACCAATGAAGTTTGGGTTGTAAGCGGCGATTATAAATTAGAAGATGATGAACTGAGCGGAACTTTTCAGCCAATAAAATGCAATGTATTTATCACTGAATCAACATTCGGCTTACCGATTTATAATTGGAAACCTCAGCACATTATTTATGATGATATACGCAATTGGGTTTTGGAAAATAAGCAAAAGAAAAAAACTCCGGTATTTATTGCATATAGTTTAGGTAAAGCGCAACGCGTATTAAAAGCATTGGAGCCATTGGATGAAAAAATTTTTATGCACGGCGCAACTTTTAATATGTATCAGGCTTTAATTAATTCAGGAATCAACTTGCCGCCTGCTGAACGTGTTACGAATGAAACACCAAAAGATGTTTTAAAAGAGAGCATCATCATTGCACCGCCGGGCGCTGAAGGCTCATCGTGGATGAATCGCTTTCAGCCATACTCAATTGGAATATGCAGTGGTTGGATGCAGGTTCGCGGAAACGTTCGCAGACGCAATGCGGATGCGGGCTTTGCACTCAGCGACCATGCAGACTGGAAGGGATTATTATATGCAGTACACGAAACGGGAGCAGAAAAAGTTTATGTAACACACGGTTTTCAATCCGTATTCAGCAGGTATTTGAATGAGCAGGGAATTTGGAGCGCAGAAGTAAAAACAGAATATGGAAATGAGGAGGAAAGCCCCCTAAATCCCCCTACGTGGGACTTTGAAAATATCACCTGAATGCATTTGCACTTAGGCTAAATTGAAAGAGGACTGAGGTTTGCCACGCAACGACAATGAATTGAAAACTTAAGGTTGGTAATTATCAATCTTAAATATTAAATCTTCAATATTAAATCCCGATGCGTTTATTCAGCGAACTGGTAAACAAATTAGGCACAAGCACTAAAACGAACGAAAAGCTCGATGCTTTGTCGCAATACTTTTCTTTGGCAAACAGTAAAGACAAAGTTTGGGTGATTGCATTATTCAGTGGCAGAAGACCAAGACGAATTGCAAGTGGAAGCTTGCTTGCAGCATGGTGTATAGAATTGGCAAAGCTTCCTGCATGGTTGTTTGATGAATGCTATCATACCGTTGGCGACCTTGCAGATACTATTGCATTGCTATTGCCGGAACAATCGCCGGAGTTTGTTTCATCGCTGCCGGAGATTGTGTCTTCACAAACGCTTCCCTTATTATCAAATTATCTTGAAAAAATAATTGCATTAGAAAAAGAGAGTGAAGAAATAAAAAAACAATTCGTAATTTCCTGCTGGCTGCAAATGAATAAAGAAGAACGTTTTGTTTTTAATAAATTACTTACCGGAGCTTTCAGAATTGGCGTGTCGCAAAAAATGATTGTAAATGCACTGGCTAAAACGGTTGATTTATCTGCCTCGGTTATTGCACACCGCATCAGCGGCAACTGGGACCCTGTTGCTGCAACATTCGATGAATTATTAAGTGAGAAGGCAACGCAAACAGATTTTTCAAAGCCCTACCCTTTTTATCTTGCTTACGCACTGGAAGATGATTTGCATTCGCTGGGTGAAGCAAATGAATGGCAGGCTGAATGGAAATGGGATGGCATTCGCGGACAAATTATAAAACGTAACAACGAACTTTTTGTTTGGAGCCGCGGAGAAGAATTAATGACTGATAAATTTCCTGAGTACGAAATATTGAAAAACACACTGCCCGATGGAACTGTGATTGATGGTGAAATTATTTCCAGTGTGAATGGAAAGCCTTTGCCTTTTGCACTGTTGCAAACACGCATTGGAAGAAAAAATATTACGAAGAAACAATTGGTTGAAGCGCCTATCACTTTTTTTGCGTACGACTTGCTGGAATATAATGGCGAAGACTGGAGAGTGTATCCGCTTGAAGTAAGAAGAAAAAAATTAGAAGAAATAATTTCACTAAAAAATTTTTCGAATCAATATCAATCTTTCGATTCAGCCGATACTCAATACCCAATGCCTAATACCCAATACCCCTTGCACCTTTCGCCGGTACTTAATTTCGATACTTGGGATGCACTCACATCCATTCGTCAAAGTGCAAGAAATATTGGCGCAGAAGGATTGATGTTGAAAAAAAAATCCTCTCCGTACGAGGTTGGAAGAAAAAGAGGCAATTGGTGGAAATGGAAAATTGATGCACTCACTATTGATGCGGTAATAATATACGCACAAAAAGGAAGCGGCAGAAGAAGCAATCTTTATACAGATTATACTTTCGCTGTAAAAGATAGAGACAAGCTTGTTCCTTTTGCAAAAGCATACTCCGGTCTTACAGATAAAGAGTTTGCACAAGTTGATGCATTTGTAAAAAGAAATTCATTAGAAAAATTCGGGCCTGTACGAACTGTGAAACCGGAATTGGTTTTTGAAATTGCCTTTGAAGGAATAGCTGCAAGTAACCGTCATAAAAGCGGCGTGGCGCTTCGCTTTCCGCGAATTCACAGGTGGAGAAAAGATAAAACACCTGATGAAATTAATACGATTGATGATTTGAAAAAGATGCTGGAGATGTATGGGAAGTGAGGAATTAAAATTCATATTATTCATGCGATTTCCCAAAATATAAATATATTGAATCTTTAGAAACACTTTTCGTTTGAATGTTTGTTAAAATCATGTCATAAAAAATTTAATATCAAAATTTTAGAAAAAAATAGAAAAAACCCGTTACATTTATGTTCTAACTTTTCTATTTAATCCGTTAATTAATTCAATTATAAAAATACCGTTAAGGAGCGGTTCAATTTATTACAGTAGGAAAAGTAGCAGGTAAAAAATTTATAACTCTAAAATCAGCAATGACTATTATCCCACGTGCAACTAGCATTGAACAATTGCAGTTTAGAAATAAAAACTGAAAAGGCGAAGTATAACGACGCTATAAAGAAGAATGAAACATTTGAAAAATTAAAAGCAATAAAATTAAATATTAAAGAATTAGAAAATAAGCTCCAGTTGCTGTCGCAGTTAATTGAAATTGATTAAAGCATTAATTTTTCAAACTCTGCTGTAACTTTTTAGGTAGCTTGCTTTTAATTATTTCATAAGCCGTTTTTATTCGCTGCTCCCATTCTTTTTTTGAAAGCCTGCTAACATCATCAACAAATACCCATTGCCGTTTAGCCATGTATGCAGCCTGCTTAAAACCTTCTCTCGCTGTAAGCTCATCAAATTCTTCTTCAGGCACTTTAAATGAAGCAGTAACGGGAACTGAATCCATGCCAGTCATTAAAAATATTTTTTCACCAACACAAAAGCATAAATGATTTTCCCATTTTATATCTTCCGTTACACCGGGAAGTTTTTTGCAAATGCCGCGGATTATTTCAAGGTTCATAAACTTAAAAGTAAAAATTTATTTAGAAGCAACAGTACACAAAAAACGTAGCGGTCAGACGGCCCTAAGCCGTCAGACCGTATGACCACTTCTTTAAAATCTTTTATTACTCTTCCTTTTCCATCATCAAATATGCTTTTATAAATCCTTCCAATTCTCCATCCATCACAGGCTGCACATTTCCCACCTCATAATCTGTGCGGTGGTCCTTAATCATTTTATAGGGATGAAAAACATAGCTTCTTATCTGGCTGCCCCATTCAATTTTTTTCTTGCCTGCATTCGCTGCATGCTTTGCTTCTTCACGTTTGCGCAACTCTTCTTCATACAAACGGCTCTTAAGCATCTTCATTGCAAGCTCACGGTTTTCACCCTGTGTTCTGGATTGCTGACACTCTACAATTATTCCTGAAGGAATATGTTTTAGCCGTACTGCTGTTTCTACTTTGTTTACATTTTGCCCGCCCTTGCCGCCGCTGCGATAAAACTCCCATTCAACATCTGCGGGGCTTACTTCAATTTCAATGCTATCATCAATAAGGGGATATACAAACACGCTGGCGAAAGATGTGTGCCGCCGTGCATTACTGTCAAAAGGCGAAATGCGCACCAAACGATGAACGCCATTTTCTGAATTCAAAAAACCATAAGCGAAGGGTCCATCAAATTGCAGTGTCGCTGATTTAATACCGGCGCCATCACCTTCCTGGTAATCGAGTTCTGTAACTTTCCAGCCTTGCTTTTCTCCATACATTCGATACATGCGCAAAAGCATCTCAGCCCAATCCTGACTCTCTGTTCCGCCTGCACCGGGGTTTATTTGCAGCACCGCAGACAATTCATCTTCGGGCCTGTTGAGCGTGCTTTTAAATTCTGCATCATCTAATTCTTTCAATGCATTTTCATGAGCATTTCTTGTTTCTTGTTCTGATGCATCGCCGCTTTTCCAAAAATCGAACAGCACAATAAAATCTTCAACAGCAGCTTCCACCTGCCTGTATAATTTCAACCAATACTCATTGGTCTTAATTTCTTTCATGGTGGCGGTGGCTCTTTCATTATTGTTCCAGAAGCCGGGAGAAACGGAGAGCTGACGGTCTTGCTCTACTTTTTGAGTGCGGTGAGCAACGTCAAAGAAACCTCCTTATCCCATGTAAGCGGGACCGTAATATTTTAATTTGTTCCTGTGTCATATCGGCTGCAAAATAAGTGATATTTAAAATGTTTTTGTTTGAAAAATAAAAACGTTCAATTTATTGCTCGTCATGTCGAACGCAGTGAGACATCTCCCGATTTTAATCAAGTTTTATGTCGGGAGATTTCTCTCCCGATATTTATCGGGATCGAAATGACGAAAAATGTTTAGAAAATACAAGTATGCGCCCACATTGATTTTTCAATTTCATTTTGCTGTATTACTCCTCGCTGCAAATACAAAACACTTTAAAATATTTTAGCTAATTTTATTGAATGAGTAAGAAAAAACAAAAACCTGTTTTTCAGCGCCGCATCTTTTGGGATGTTGACTTTGATGCGATTGATTATGATAAAAGTTATCGCTTTGTAATTGAACGGGTATTTGAAAGAGGCGATGTAGATGATATAAGACAATGCAGGAGCTATTATGGTGATGATAAAATAAAAGAAGCCCTAACCAAAACAAAATGGTTGTCTAAGGAAACTGTTTATTTGGCTGCTGCTGTTTTAGGTAATGAATTAACCGACTACCGATGTTATTTAATAGCACAATACACCCCGGAGCATTGGTTTTATTAAAACAATTAATGAAAATACCGGAGCTAAATGATTTTTCATTAGTTGGCGGTACTGCCTTGGCCTTACGATATGGGCACAGAACATCTGTTGATTTGGATTTATTCTCTGCAAAAGAATTTCAAAATGCAGACATCATTAAAGTAATTGAAAATTATTTTCCTTCCTTCGAATACAAAAATCCATATAATCCAATTGGAGTCTTTGGCTATATTGATGATGTAAAAGTTGATTTTGTTAAACATCATTATCACAAACTGATTGATAAAGTTGTAACAGAAGATGACATACGAATAGTTAGTGATAAAGATATAATTGCCATGAAAGTAAACGCTGTTTTAAAAAGAGCAGTAAAGAAAGATTTCTGGGATATAGCAGAATTGCTGCGCCACTACACAGTAGAAGATTTTATTGATTTTTATTTTGAAAAATTTCCATCGCAAATGCTTCTGATACCTATTCCAAGAGCTTTAACTTTTTTTGATGATGCCGAGGAAAGTGATGAACCTGTAAGTCTAAAAGGTCAAGCATGGGGTAAAGTGAAAAAGTTTATTCAGAAGAAAGTAAGTGATTACCTGCGTTGATTTTTTTATTTTTTTCAACCAAATACTCCAGCCACAAAACTTTATTGTAAGCAGGACAATAAAAGAGATAATAGATATAACTCCAGTGCAAAAAAATTTGTTTGAATGGAGTTGGATAAGAAAATGCAGCTCTTGCCTGAAAAAATACAAATTGTTCCTGGTTACTTTTTTCAAACTCATCAATACTGTTTAATTGCAATGGAGGCGCTTCTGTATTCAGGCGCAATAAAGATGTTCGCAGTATTATCTGGTCCATGATATTATTTCCAATTGCCAATTCTTTTTTTATGTCTTCAGTTAGTTGAGCTTTATATATTTCCAGTTCAGGAATTTTAAATGCGCCCATTAATCTTGTTAAGTGATATAATAAAATGGATGAATGCACATAATAAGGAGAGAGATATGTTGGCGCTTTCATGTATTCACGGTTCTTCACCATTTCAGTGAGCAAATGAATGGTTGCAGTGTCTTGTCTTGTAAAAGGCAATTTCTTTTCATAAATAAAATACAAGATGTTGCATTGCACGGCAAAATCAAAATCAGGTGTCATCCGGTTGCCGAGGTATGTGCTGTATGCTGGAAGAGTTCTGTATTTTTTATAAGTAGAAATTATTTTTCTTTTTGAATTGGCAAGATTACTTACTGCAATCAGTTGTTTTTTTAAAATGGCTGCGGTACTATCATCGCTGTTATTCGTCATTAAAATAATAATGCTGTCATCTGCATCTTCACCCTGCCCAAATATTCCTTTTAAATATTTAAAGAAGAAAGTATGAGGCATTATGATTGAGTTGGTTGGCCAAAAGCCATAATAAGGATAACCATACTTGTTTTTGTAGTAAGGATATACAGGTTGTATTTTTTGCAAAATCCCTTCAACGATTTTTTTATTTTCTCCGTTTAATTTGGGAAGCATGTTTTGCAATGCAAAGGCGCTTACTGCAGTGTAAAAAATATTATTGTCAGGCTGATAATTATGCGGCGCTCCTCCGCACTCTCTGAAAGACGGAAACATGCCCGCATAAAATTCACCATTAGCGGAAACCTGCGTGGCTGCAATATTTTTAATGAGAGCGCTTATTAAACTATCATCATTTTTTTGAGCGCAAGTATAGATGGGAGAAAAGAAAATGAAAGAGCAAACAATAATTAAAAAATTTTTTATCATTCATTTGAACTTTGGAAGCACATAAATATATTTTAGCCAGCGCAAAATATTTGATAGCTTTTGCATATCGCAAATAATTTCTTTCCGTTTTAATTCAGATGCAATTAAAGCGCCGCCTTTTTGTTTTTCTATGCTTATAAAATGGTCAAGAGCTACTACACCTCTTGAAATAATAAAGTTCATCACAATACAAAACTCTTTTTTATTCTGCTCTTTAAAAGGCAATGCGTAAATAAGCTTGTAACATTCTTTTACTCTCTCAACATATTTTTTTCGTAAGGCTTTAAAATCTTTGCACCTGTTTGGCAATGTAGTAATGCCATCGGGAACATCTTTGTGCATGTCAAAAATATCATTGGCAAATTGCATCAGGCTTCCAATATAAAATAAAACCTTCCACATTTCAGGCGAAGCCTTCTTCAATGTTTCATGATAAATAATTACGGAGTATCCGCCTTTAGCAAACGTAATTCGTTCAAGCTTCTCATCAGTAATTAACGGATTGGCTTGTTTGATAGTTTCAATCTGAATTTCAAAAACATTTTTTGCAGCTTCAAGATAAGCTTCTCTATCAGGAACATGATTTAATAAATACGATTGAATTTCTTTCGCAACTTTTGCTGAGAAAGTTTTAGCATCATATTCTTCAGGAGTATAAGTAATTGTGCGAATGCTTTCCACATCCAATTTATCAATATCAAAAAGGTCATCACCCACAGGAGTTAATATTCCAAACATCGTTACACGTTTTCTTTCCTCATCTGAAAATGTTTCTCCGTACAGTTTTTTGTACGATGCCGCCAGCACCGCCGGTATAAACAATCCATAATAATTTTTTATTTTTTCTATTTGCCCTTTATGAAAACTGCCCTTATATTTTTGCTGCAATTCTTCAACATATTTCATTAAAAATTTTTCATTGAAGCGTCTTTGCTCCTGTATGCTTTTCCACAATTTTGAAAATGTTTTTATATAGTCTAAAATATTCATGACAATAAAAGCAGTGAAAATATTTAAAATATTGATTTGTTGTAACCTGTCAGGTTCTTGAACCTGACAGGTTTTATGTCAAAAATACTTTTGTGATTTAACACTTAGCTTTGTCCAAATTTTTACACTATGAGTTTTGGTTCTTTTAATTACCCTATGCCTGCAAACGAGCCTGTACAACAATATGCACCGGGTTCTAAAGAGAGGGAAGCACAAAAAAAAGTTTTGGCAGAATTAAAAAACACACAGATTGAAGTGCCTATGTATATCGGTAATGAGGAAGTGCATACCGATAAAAAAATAGCATTGCATCCTCCACACGAAATTGCGCATACGCTTGGATATTTTAGTGCAGGAAATGAGCAGCATGTAAATATGGCTATTGACGCTGCCCTGAAAGCAAGAGAAGCCTGGACAAATATCCCGTGGGAAGACAGAGCACATATTTTTTTGAAAGCAGCTGATTTGCTTGCGACAAAATACCGCTATTATATAAATGGCTGCACCATGCTGGGGCAAAGCAAAAATGTTTTCCAGGCTGAGATTGACAGCGCTTGTGAACTGATAGATTTTCTTCGCTTCAATGTTCACTTCTTAAGCGAAATATATAAGAGTCAGCCTATTTCTTCACCGGGCATGCATAACCGAACAGAGTGGCGGCCTCTGGAAGGTTTTGTTCTCGCAATTACTCCTTTCAATTTTACTGCAATCAGTGGAAATTTGCCAACAAGCGCTGCTATGTGCGGCAACGTTGTTGTCTGGAAGCCCGCCAACACACAGGTTTTCGCAGCACAAATGTTTATGCGAATATTAAAGGAAGCCGGATTGCCTGCGGGTGTTATCAATTTAGTGTATGTTGATGGGCCTACAATTGGAAAAGTTTGTTTTAATCACAGAGATTTTGCAGGCGTGCATTTCACAGGCTCTACAGGTGTTTTTAATTATATGTGGAAGACGATTGGTGAAAATGCAGCAAAGTATAAATCGTACCCACGTATTGTTGGCGAAACAGGTGGAAAAGATTTTATTGTTGTGCATAAGAGCGCGAATGTAGATGCCACTGTTGTTGCATTAGCGAGAGGCTCTTTTGAATTCCAGGGACAGAAATGCTCCGCAGCTTCAAGAGCGTATCTTCCATCGAACCTTGCAGATGAAATAAAAGAAAAATTGGTGGTAACATTAAAGAGCATGAAAATGGGAACTGTGGAAGAGTTCACCAATTTTATAAATGCAGTGATTGATGAAAAAAGCTTTGACAATATTGTACGATATATTGAAAATGCAAAGAACGATGCAAATGCAACCATCATTGCCGGTGGTAATTATGATAAGAGTAAAGGATATTTTATTGAGCCTACTGTTATTGAAGCAAAGGACCCAAGATATGTAAGCATGTGCGAAGAAATTTTTGGTCCTGTATTATCTATACATATATATGACGCAGATAAATTTGAAGAAACACTCGAACTGGTTGATACGACTTCACCCTACGCATTAACAGGTTCCATAATAGCACAAAACCGTGATGCAATAATTGCTGCGACCCATAAATTAAGATATGCAGCGGGTAACTTTTATATAAATGATAAGCCCACAGGTGCCGTAGTTGGTCAGCAACCATTTGGAGGTGCAAGAGCAAGCGGCACAAATGATAAGGCTGGCAGCATAATAAATCTCTACCGCTGGTTAAGTGCAAGAACTATTAAAGAAACATTTAATCCTGCCACTGATTACAGGTATCCGTTTATGCAGGAAGCGTAAATTTTCTGTTTGAAGATTTCTCAGAAAATCGTGCACTTTGCGTATTAGAATATTCCGTAAACGTAAATATTGATGATATTCCCAGAGCATTAAGCATCACTTCAATCAACATTCCTGAAAATAATATTTTAGAATTGAAAGTAAATGATTTGCCCGATAACTGGCAAGCTATACCTGCACCTGCATCAACAAAAGATTTTGGAACAGTCCTCTTGAAAAAAATGGAATACTCTGTGATTAAAATTCCTTCTGCAATAATCCCTGCTGAATATAATTATATTTTAAATCCGCTTCATAAAGCAAGTGCTTCTTTTTCTATACATGACGCAGAAGATTTTATTTTTGATACACGCATCAAATTCAAATGAGGTTAATTATCTTTCCCGCTGATTCCAATTAAATAAAGATATCATGCTTAAAATACATTTATCAGGTTTGCGCTTTCACTCCTTTCACGGCATACACGAAGAAGAAAAAAAAATCGGTGGTGAGTTCGAAGTGAATGCAACCCTGCTTTATGAACCGAAATCAATTCCGGTTCATTACATGACAGAAATCATTGATTATACATCAGTCTACCGCCTAATAAAAGAAAGGATGGATGTACCTACACCGCTTCTCGAAACACTTGCCACAGAAATTGCTTCAGACATTTTTTCTTCATTTTTACAGGTTGAAGATGTACTTATAGAAATAAAAAAAGTTACCCCGCCGCTTACCGGTTTTGAAGGCTCCATATCTGTTTCGTATGAATTAAAACGATATACAAGAAGGCAACATTAAAATTTAATTAACAGCAAAAAAGCTCAATGCAGCAAATGTTGTATGTTACTTGTACGTTAGTAAAAAACATAATTGATACGTGAATAAAAATATCTTAGCAGTAAAGTCATCAATCATTTTTCTTTCTCTCTTTTTATCCGCTTTTGCACAATCACAAGACACAAATGGTCTTCTTAATAAAGCTGTGAATTTTGAGCATCAGTTCAAAGAAGCGGAGGCTTTGGAAGTTTATAAGCAAATTGCTTCCATAGAATCATCAAACGTAAATGCATTGGTAAAATGCACAGAGCTTACCTGCAGCATTGGTGCAAGAGAAACCGAAAAGAGCGGGCAATACAAGCATTATAAGATTGCTGAAGAGTTTGCAAAAAAAGCAATTACTGTTGATGCAAATAATGCAGATGCAAACTATGCAATGGCTCTGGTGTATGGAAAAATATCAAGGGTGGAGCTTGATACAAAAATTGCAGTGAACTATGTGAAGCAAACAAAAATATATGTTGAAAAAACACTTGCCATAAATCCCAATCATGCTAAAGCGAATTACATTGCGGGCATGTGGCATTATAAAATTGAAAATCTTTCCTGGGTAAAAAAAGTTGCTGCAAAAACTTTTTATAGCGGCCTGCCAAAAGCAAATACCGATTCAGCAATTTATTATATGGAAAAATGCAAAAGCCTGGAACCCTATTTTGCAGAAAATTATCTCTATCTCGCAAAAGCTTATGATTTAGACAGGGAGCCTGCGAAAGAAATTGATGTTTTAAACAAGCTCATCAAATTACCCAACCGCACTTACGATGATGCGGCTATTAAAGCAGAAGGAAAGAAAATGCTGGAGGAGATGCAGTGAAGTTGCGATAGTTAATTTTGTTTCTGTTTAAATCTTCTAATGCCCATAACTTATCACCCTTGAAATTTTCCATTCACCATCTTTCTTCTTCCAAACCATAACAAACTTAAATGTGCCGCAATCTTCTTTCTCATTTTCTGTATGGCAAAAACGGTGTGCACCAATTTCTATAGCCCCATAATCTTTAAGCGAATAAACTTCAAGACTGCCCTTCACAAGCTCTCTTCTTATATCACTGTTTTTTTCAAAAACATTTTTAAAACCATTTGTTACCTGTTCATAAGTAACTAAACCATCCCTGTCGTGATAGAATTCCAAATCCTGTGTAAAAAAAATTTTCATTTTCTCTACATCATGATTGTTATAAGCATTAAACAAAACGCTGTCAACGTGAGCAATCGTATCATATAAGCTCTTCGAATCTGACAAATCCCTGTTGGATTGAGCCTGGCACCAATCGGCTAATAACAGGCAAACTGTTAAAAACTTTAATAGTTTCAACCAATAATTTTTTTGCATAATTTGTTCGTTAGTATTTAATAATTTATTTCTTCTTTTCCTTTGCCCACGTTTCTTTTAAAGTAACTGTTCTGTTGAATACAAGTTTCTCTTCACTCGCATCTTTATCTAAACAAAAATATCCTTTGCGCAAAAATTGGTATCGTTCTTCAAGTTTTGCTTTGCGCAATTCAGGCTCTGCGAATGCAGCCTGAATAATCTGCAATGAATCGGGATTTATATATTCTTTAAAATCGCCTTCTTCAGCATTTGGATTTTCCACCTTAAATAACCTGTGGTACAATCTTAATTCTGCACTTACTGCATGGCGAACACTTACCCAATGCAATGTTCCCTTTACATGAATGCCCGATACATCGTTGCCGCTTTTGCTTTCAGGTATATAAGTGCATCTTACTTCTGCAATATTGCCTGCATCATCTTTTATCACCTCATCGCATTTAATTATGTAAGCGCTTTTTAATCGCACCATTTGCCCCGGCGCAAGACGAAAATATTTTTTGGAAGGATGTTCCATGAAGTCTTCTCTTTCTATATAAATTTCCCTGCTGAATGGAATTTCTCTGTAAGTAGTTTTTTCATCTTCAGGATTATTTTCACTTTGCATCGTTTCTGTTTTGCCTTCAGGATAATTGGTGATAATAACTTTCAACGCATCAAAAACTACCATTCTTCGCAAGGCAATTTTATTAAGATGTTCTCTTACACAAAATTCCAAAAGTTCAACATCAATCAAATTATCTCTTTTGGCAACACCGATGCGTTCGCAAAAATCCCTGATGCTTTCCGGTGTAAAACCTTTTCTGCGAAATGCGCTGATAGTGGGCATCCGGGGATCGTCCCATCCATCAACAAATCTTTCATTTACCAATTGCAGCAGCTTGCGTTTGCTCATCACGGTATAACTCATATTCAATCTTGCAAACTCATATTGATGACTGGGAAAAATTTCAAGCTGCTCAATGTACCAATCATATAAGGGGCGATGCGGAACAAATTCCAGCGTACAAATGGAGTGCGTAATTTTTTCAATTGAATCACTTTGCCCGTGTGCAAAATCGTACATAGGATAAATGCACCATTCATCTTTTGTACGGTGATGCTCTGCATGTTTTATGCGATACATTACAGGATCCCGCAAGTGCATGTTGGGTGAAGCCATATCAATTTTTGCACGCAATACTTTTGCGCCATCTTCATATTTGCCGGCTTTCATTTCAGCAAATAATTGCAGGTTTTCTTCTATGCTCCTTTTACGATAAGGGCTTTCGGTTCCGGGTTGTGTTGGCGTACCTTTTTGTGCAGCTATCTCTTCACTCGTGCTGTCATCAACATAAGCAAACCCTTTGTTTATCAGCTTTACAGCAAATTCATATAAATCAGGAAAGTAATCACTCGCATACAATTCATTCGCCCACGTAAAGCCAAGCCATTCCACATCATGCTTTATGCTTTCAACATATTCTGTTTCTTCTGTAGAGGGGTTTGTATCATCGAAACGAAGATTGGTTTTTCCTCCATATTTTAAAGCCAACCCAAAATTTAAGCAAATGCTTTTTGCATGACCAATATGCAAATAACCATTTGGCTCTGGCGGAAAACGGGTAAGGATGGATTTGTATTTTCCACTCTTCAAATCTTCTTCAATAATTTCTTCAATAAAGTTGAGGCTTTTTTCTTCAGTCATGCGGCAAAGATAATTTATTGATGATAGATGATAGTTGGCAGTTGACAGTTGGCAGTTGGCAGTTGACAGTTGGCAGTTGGCAGTTGACAGTTGGCAGTTGACGGTTGGCAGTTGACAGTTGATAGTTGACAGTTGGCAGTTGACGGTTGCAGTTGACAGTTCGCAGTTGAAGTGAATTGAAGGATGGTCAATAAACTAAATCTTCCCGAGCAGCCTGCAGTTCATTGTATGCATGACTTTCATCTATTTCTTTTGCAACTGCCATACCCTTTTCGTAACATTCAATTGCAGTCTCCTTCTCCCCTGCTCTTTCTAATAATTTACCTAAGTGATAATACGAGCCGATATACTTGGGTGAATCATTTAAAATGGCTTCAAATAAAAGTCTTGCTTTTGTATCGTCATCAATCTTTATATATTCGAGTGCAAGCGCATGACGCAGAAAATTGTCTTTAGGCTCCGCCTGCAGATATTCCAGTAGTTTTTCAATTCTATTCATGCAGAGCGAAGTTATTTGTAATCTTGTTTGTGGTGCAAACTGTCAAAATAAAAAATTTTTTTTGATATTTTAAACCTGAAGAAAGCAGCCAAGTCTCAAGAAGGAATAACAGTTTACAAAATAGCTTTTTGCAGCAGGGTTAAAACAGGGTGTCTCGCCTCAGGCGGGATGCCCTTATTTTTTAAGCCCCCTAAATCCCCCAACGGGGGACTTAAACACAATCATACATCACACATTGAGGATGGCGTTCCCCCCGGGCTTGGCAATAATATCTATGGATGTTTCAGCAAGATTTTCAGTGTAAGAAGAGTCTTTAAAACTCTGCTGAATTATTGACTTAAAAATTTTACCGATTCGTTAATGATATACATGTGTGTATTATGGTTTAGGGGTGCTATTTTTTTTATAAGCAGAGTTCTCGCTATTACCCCTTTTTTTTATAAACAACAATAGAAGTTTTTGGCAGGTAGCCCTCTTTCAAATCATAATTATCAATACTTATGCCCTTAGTGCCGGTGTTGCTTGTAAGAGGCAAATACAATATATCATTAAAACTGTTTAGCTTTCATAATAGTATAAGTCTTACTTTGGCTATTGAGGCATCGGTAAAATAAATATTCGCTAAATGTATTTCACCTACCATTTGCTGAAATCTTCATTATCAAGTAATGATGTTCCTAATTGAACAGTTGGCAATTGCTGCAGTTCAATGTCTGAAAAAAACTCAATTGGCTGGTGGTTATTATTTACGGCCGGCAGAATAATAATTTGCAACTCAATACCCTTCAACTCATCTGGTATATTAAGCTGTAATTGATTTGTATTGGTAATACTGTGTAGCGTAAGTCCTATCATAATGCAAAGATAAATAAAAGCAACAATCGAATAATTAAGAATACATGTGCATCGTTGCTTTAAAACTTTGGATATGATGTTGAAATATCAATTCAAGCTTCTGAAATCTACAGGCACCAGCTTGCTTACACCAGCTTCCTGCATGGTTACTCCGTAAATAACATCTACAGAACTCATGGTCATTTTGTTGTGCGTAACGATGATGAACTGCGAGTTTTCACTAAACTGGTGAATCATTTGTGTGAACTTATGAACGTTTGCATCATCAAGCGGGGCATCTACTTCATCGAGAATACAGAAGGGCGCAGGCTTTATGAGATATATAGCAAACAGCAATGCAGTTGCAGTGAGCGTTTTTTCGCCACCGCTAAGTTGAGTTATTGAGGATGGCCTTTTCCCCTTTGGCTTGGCGATAATATCTATGGATGTTTCAGCCAGATTATCCGGGTTTTCAAGAATTAAATCCGCAGTATCTTCTTCTGAAAATAAAGCCTTGAAAACTTTTTGGAAGTTCTCTCTCACAACATTAAATGTTTGCAAAAACTGCTGATTAGCTGTGGCTTCTACTTCCTGTATTGTTTGCAGTAAGCTTTCTTTTGCACTTACAAGGTCATTCTTTTGCTCAAGAATAAATTCATAGCGTTTCTTCATTTCCTGAAAAGCTTCAATGGCAGTGGGATTTATCTCACCAATATTTTCAAGCCGCTTCTTCATTCTGTCTGATGCTGTTTGTAATTCTTCAAGAGATGAATCGGTGGTTCGTTCCTGGTCAAGTATATCATCAAGCTCAATTCTAAATTCAACGCTCAATCTTTCCTTCATGCCTGCCAGTTGCAGCTTTAATTCATTGAGCCTGTCTTTTATATCTGCAAGCAAATGCTCAATCATTTCCCTGCTTTTAGCTTTATGCCGCAGTTCGCTCTCTTTTTCCTGCAATATATTTCGGTGATTATAATATGCATGGTCCGCCTGGTTTAATAATCTCTCCTCTTCGTCCCTGTTTTTCATGAGAGTTATTAATTCTTCTTCTGTTTCAACCAATACATGTTCGCCTATAATAATATTTTCAGCAGATTCTGATAGCTGAATATTATTTTCATTTATTTGCTGATGCAATTGCTGTAGCTGCTTTTCTTTGAATTCAAGCTCCCGTTTTAAGGCGTGTATTTTACTTTGCTGTTTTGTAAATAATAAATTGGTTTCGTTGTATTGATGAGAAGCGGCATTGTATTCATTTTCGGATAGCTTATAATCTTCTTCAGTTACATTCATCTGCACCGAAGTTTGCAGTAATTCTTCGTTAAACTGTTGCAATAAATTGCGGGTTGATTTAATTGAAGATTGTTCATTTTGCAACCGGGCATCAATATCCTGCAACCGTTGCTGTGCATGATGTTCACTTGCCTGCAAATTTTCTATTTTATTTTTCAGGGAGAAAACATTGTTGGTTAACTGGTTAATTTCAGCGATGGTTTGTTCTGTAACATTCTCTTCGAGCTGCTCATTATAACCGAGCACTTCGTCATGCTTTTGTGCTATCTCATTGCTTAAAGAATTTACGACTGCTTGCTGTAATACAATTTCATCGTTCAATTTTTCCAGATTTTTTACACGACCGATTTTTTTACCTTCAAACAATCCAACGCTGCCACCTGTAAGTGTATATTTTCCTTTTACATATTTCCCTGTTTTTTCCAATATCACAGCACCGTTACTGTTCGCAATAGCTTCATCATCTTCTGCAATGAATACATTTTGCAAGAGATATTCGGCAAGCTTGCGATGTTGCTTATCAACTTCAATTACCGTCAAAGCGGGAATTGTATTAGCGGGCTGATGCGCAGATTGAGAGCTTATATTTTCAAACTTTTCTTCCAGCTTATTAAGTAAAAAAAAATTGGCTTTGCCTTTTTTATTCGCATCAAGTAACTGAATTGCTTGTAAGCCCTGCTCCAAATTATTGACAACATAATAATTAAGATAAGGTTCCAAAACATTTTCAACTGCAGTGCGATATTCTTCCTGCACATAGATTATATCTGAAAGTATGGGCGCTTTAAAATTCCAATCCGGATTATCGTGCAGAAATTTTACACTTTCAGGATAACCTTCCATGGAATCAATCAAGCTTTTTAGCAAATCATACTCATTGCGTTTTGAATCAAGCTTCCTGTTTTCATCTGAAAGTTTATTTCGTAAGATTTCCAATGCTCCCTGCGATTGTAATATCTGCTCTTTGGTTTGTTCCTGGTATTGCTGCTGTTGTTCTAAATCTCTTTGCTTTATTTTAAGCGTGTTTTCATTTTCTTCTAATTTATGTTGCAACTGCTGAAGCTCATATTGCCGATGCTCACTTTCATTGGTGATTTGCAGGCGCGTACGCTCAAGGTTATGAATTGAAGTATCTGCCACAGCCACTGTTTTTTCTGCATCAAATTGATTGCGCTGTATTTGAGTATGCTGATTTCGCAGCGAATCTATTACCAGGCGTTTCTCATCGAATACTTTTCTTTTGTGTTCCGTTTGTTGTAATTCATCAGTAACCTTTTGCTGCAGCTCAGTTAAGCGTTTTTCTTCTTCTTCAATTTGAACGCTTGTAAACTGAACAGATTCCTGAATATTTTTTAATTGCATCTCTGCTTTTTCAAGAAAATCTTTCAGGCTCTGTTCTTTTTCTTTTAGATAATGCAGCTTTTGCGTTGCAAGATTTTTATCATTTTCTTTTGTGCGAAGATTTTGCAGCAATTCATTAAAAGCGTGCTGCATTGCCTGCAGCGCCTTTTCCTGTTCAATGAATTCGAGTTTTTCTTTTTCAATTGCAGCTTCGGCGGTTGCAATTTCAGCTTCTAATTGAGTTCGTTTATCTGTTTCAGTTTGCTGCTGTTCATTCAGCTCCTTATAAATAACATTAAAATCCTGCAAGCTTGCTTTTGCTAATTCAATTGAAACTTCGCGGTAATCTTTTTTTATCTCGTAATATTTCTCAGCTTTCCTTGCCTGGCTTTCGAGGGTTTTTAATTGATTATTGATTTCGAAAAGAAGGTCTTCTATGCGGTTAATATCATTTTCTGTGGCTTCGAGCTTTAGCCTGGCTTCTTTCTTTCGTGTTTTATAAATGGTGATGCCGGCGGCTTGTTCCAGCATCCGGCGGCGACTATTCTCTTTGTCTTTAATAATATCATCTACCATTGCCAGTTCAATAATGGCATAGCTGTCTGTGCTTACGCCTGTATCCATAAAAAGATTATGGATATCTTTTAAGCGGCAGGATACATCATTCAAACGATATTCACTTTCACCATTTTTAAAAAACCGGCGTGTAATTGTAACTGTACTAAATTCTGTCGGCAAAAGATTTCTCGTATTATCAAAAGTAAGGCTAACCTCTGCAAGCCCGCTTGCGGTGCGGGTTTTGGAGCCATTAAAAACAAGTGCATCCAAATTTTCACTGCGAAGCGCAGAAATTTTTTGCTCGCCAATTACCCAGCGAACTGCATCAATAATATTGCTTTTACCGCAGCCATTGGGGCCAATGATGCCTGTGATACCCTCATCGAAATTTACAATCGTTTTATCAGCAAAGCTTTTAAAGCCTTTTATTTCAAGTTGTTTCAGTCTCACTTATTATTTCCTTTTAACTCTTGCGAACTTAAACTAAAACGATAAAAATTAGCGTGGCTGTATGTGAAGTGTGGAGAAGTGGTGGATAGTATGAATTACGAATGAAATAAATAAAAGTTGAAATTGTAAATCTGACGCCTGATTGCTGATAGCTATTTCAAAATACTTCTGCCGATTACAATTCTTTGCACCTCGCTGGTGCCTTCGTATATCTGTGTAATCTTTGCATCACGCATCATGCGCTCTACGTGGTATTCTTTTACGTAGCCATAGCCGCCGTGAATCTGCACAGCTTCTACTGTTGCCCACATTGCAGTTTCTGAAGCGTACACTTTTGCCATTGATGAACTCAATGTATAATCCTGCTGCTGATCTTTATGCCATGCCGCTTTTAAACAAAGCAATCGTGCTGCATCAATGCGTGTAGCCATATCTGCCAGCTTAAATTGTATTGCCTGGTGATGCATGATTTCTGTGCCGAAAGCCTTACGCTCTTTAGCATATTTTAATGATAATTCGTAAGCGCCGCTTGCAATACCAAGCGCCTGCGATGCAATTCCAATGCGGCCTCCGTTAAGCGTTTTCATAGCAAAAGTGAAACCGAAACCATCTGCACCAATGCGGTTTTCTTTTGGCACTTTCACATCATTAAAAAGGATAGATGTTGTATCGCTGCCGCGTATACCAAGCTTGTTTTCTTTGGCTCCCACCGTAACACCCGGCCAATTCTTTTCAACTATAAGCGTATTAATCCCCCTGCTCCCTTTCGCTGCATCGGTTTGCGCCATTACAAGATACACACTGGCATTATAGCCATTGGTTATCCAGTTTTTTGTTCCATTTAGAAGATAATAGTCACCCATATCTTCTGCGGTTGTGCGTTGCGACGTAGCATCGCTGCCCGCTTCTGGCTCACTTAATAAAAATGCGCCAATGTATAGCTCACTATCTTTTTTACCATGCGCAAGCGGAACAAGATATTTTTGTTTTTGCTCTTCATTGCCATAAGCTTCAAGCCCCCAGCAAACAAGACTATTGTTTACACTCATGCAAACACTCACGCTTGCATCAATCTTGCTTAATTCTTCCATTGCTAAAACATAGCTCACAGTATCCATTCCGCCGCCGCCGTAATCCGGGCTAACCATCATACCCATAAAACCCAAATCGGCAAGCTTCATTATTTGTTCGCGGGGAAATTTTTGCTGTTCATCTCTTTCTATTACTCCGGCAAGGCATTCATTTCGGGCAAAATCACGTGCTGCATTTTTTATTAGTAAATGTTCTTCTGTAAATTGAAACTCCATTGCAATCATTTTGAGGATGCAAATGTATAGCAAGCAAAGTAAAGCTGTGAAAAATCACTTTAGGTGTTGTCTGCAATGTCGTGAGACTTCTAAAATTTAAAGAGTTTCCAGACTTTTAGGAGTCTTTTCAACAACTTCCCAGATATGACTTTATTATCACTAAATTTGAGACTGACAAAATTGTGAGACACATGAAAGCGAAAGAACTATTATTCGATTATATAAGCCCGGACCCGGATTTCCAAATAAAAAAAGGCGATTGTTTCTCTGTACTTCAGAACATTGATGATGAAAAATTTGACCTCATAATTACATCACCGCCCTATAATGTTGGAAAATCTTATGAAACTAAAACGAGTATTGAAAAATATTTAGAGACCCAAGAAGAAATCATTAACGAGTTGGTTCGAACATTGTCTGACCAAGGAAACCTTTGCTGGCAAGTGGGTAATTACGTTGATAAAGGTGAAGTGTTTCCGCTTGACATTTTTTATTATCAGATTTTTAAAAAGCATGGACTGAAACTTCGCAATCGCATTATTTGGCATTTCGGACATGGACTTCATGCTTCAAATCGTTTTAGTGGACGTTATGAAACTATTTTATGGTTCAGCAAAACAGACGACTATGTTTTCAATCTTAACAACGTTCGTGTTCCATCAAAATATCCAGGCAAAAGACATTTCAAAGGACCAAAAAAGGGACAAGTCTCGGGCAATCCTTTGGGTAAAAACCCAAGTGACATTTGGGAAATCATTGCACAAGATTGGGAAAAAGAAATGTGGAACATTCCCAATGTAAAATCTAATCATCCAGAAAAAACCGAACACCCTTGTCAGTTTCCAATAGAACTTGTAGAACGTTGTGTGCTTGCTTTGACAGAAGAAAAGAGTTGGGTGCTTGACCCATTTGCAGGCGTAGGTTCAACTGTTATAGCAGCAATAAAAAATGACCGTAATGCAATCGGTATTGAAAGAGATGAAACCTATTGTAAAATTGCGAAGCAGCGTATTGAAGATTTTAAGGAAGGCAGATTAAAAATAAGACCTATCAATAAACCAATTCATATTCCTACAGGCAACGACAAAGTATCTAAAGTTCCTGATGAATGGTTAACTCTCAATTTTACAAACGGACATTAATGAAAATTGCACAGAAGTATTCACATTTAAATGGAGAAGAATATTTAATCGTTCATCATAAAAACTTATATGATGAAATTACAGCCATTATTGAAGGTATAGATGCTAATGTATTAATGACAAAGGAAAGCAGAGAAAAAACAATGAAGGGTAAAATGCTATTTAGCCCGATAGCTTTAAACCGTGTTTTTATTGAAAGGTTCAGAGAAAAACAATGGAACGAAAGTAGGTACAAATATTATTTAACAACAGATAGAAAATTAATGCAGGAAATTGTTCCATTGCCTTATGCTGAACAGAGAAAACATTTGATTGAAAGTGGAGTTGTAAATCCATTATCATCTTTTAAACAAACAGATTTTGTAAAAGACGGAGTTGCAATAGAAGTTCAATTTGGTAAATATGCTTTTGTAGCGTTTGACCTTTTTGTTAAGCACTTATTGTTTTATTCAGGCGGACTTATTGATGTTGGTATTGAAGTTTTGCCGACTAAAAAAATGCAATCATTAATGTCGTCAGGTGTTGCATATTACGAAGGCGAAGTGTATAACGTTTTGCGGCACGGACGAGGAAATCCACCTGTACCTCTTCTTGTATTGGGCATTGAACCTTAATGAGAAATCACCTTGTTTCTATTTTGAAACGCAGTCATCTTTGTACAATCTGGTTTCAATTTTTTAAAAGAAATCTTTTGTGAATTAAAAATAATGAATAAATTGCTCCCTTTTTAAATAACGATGCACATAAATTGTAAGCTGACTTCGGTCTCTTACAACGTTTAATTTAAAAGACAATATCCTGTAAAAGTCATGATTACAAACACTTCTTGCTCTCAACAATTGAATACAAAATCAATCTCTTTTTTATATTCCAAATTCATAATTAAAAACACATATCATCATGAAGAAAATTGCACTCTTCGCAGCATTCTCACTAAGCATTTTATTCGTAAATGCACAAAAACAGAAATACTGGTCTCCTGAAGATGAAGCCAGTATAGGCAAGGGCATTAACTTATTTCAGAACAAATTCAAACCACAGAATTTTAAATTATTCAGCCTCGATTATCAGACTTTCAAACAGGTTATTTCACAGGCTCCGTTAGAAAAAATTGTTTCAGCTTCTAAATCAGAATTCATCATTACTATTCCAACACCCGAAGGTAACATTGAAAAATTCAGAATAGTTGAAGCGCCTATATTTGAGAAGGGACTTGCAGAAAAATATCCCGACATAAAATCTTATGCAGGGCAAGGCATTGATAAGCCCGGCTCAATTATTCGCTTTGATTTTTCACCTTACGGATTTAATGCAATCATCTTCCCGGCTGAAGGACAAACCATTTATATCAATGCACTACGAAAAGATGTTGTTGCTGTTTTTTATAAAAGCAATGAAATAAAATCTGCGTTCAAATGCGGTATAGAAGAAAAATTTATAAATCAAATAAATCAAACACACCGCAATGGAAGTGTTTTAAAAAATGCTGATGATGGAAGGTTGAGAACGTTTCGCCTTGCAGCAGCAACCAATGGTGAATTTTCTCAAAAAGCTTTAGATGGAACAGAAACCAGTGATGCCGAAAGAAAATCAAAAGTGCTGGCAGCAATTAATACAGACCTCACAAGAGCAAATGGAATTTATGAAAAAGATTTTGGTATAAGAATGCTGCTCGTTACAAATGAAGACCAGATCATTTATTTATATCCCGCATCAGACCCGTGGACAAGCTCATCGCAATGGAACAGCGGCACACAAACAACAATTGATAATGTAATTGGAAATGCGAATTATGATATTGGCCATTTACTTGCCGGTGTTGCTACCACATCAGGCAATAATGGAAATGCAGGATGCATAGGATGTGTATGTGTTACGGGCTCAAAAGGAAGCGGCTTTACGGCACACACTGATTTAACAGGTGACCCGCTTGTTGTTGATTACTGGACGCATGAAATGGGGCACCAGTTTGGCGCCAATCATACATTTACTTTTCAGAATGAAGGCACAGGCGTGAACATGGAACCCGGCAGCGGCTCTACTATTATGGGTTATGCAGGCATTACAGGCTCTACAGATGTGCAGCCACACAGCGATGATTATTTTCATGCAGCAAGCATTTCACAAATCACAGATTATATTAAGACTGCCCCTTGTGCAGTATCAACAATCACTGGTGATAATACACCAACAGCCAATGCAGGATTGGATTACACCATTCCCAAATCAACTGCTTTTGCATTAAACGGAACAGGAACAGATGCAGATGCTTCAGATGTTCTAACGTACACATGGGAGCAATATGATACTTATGCATCAGGCTCAAATACTTTTCCCAGTGCAACGGCTACAAGCGGTCCTGTTTTTCGTTCCATATTATACAGCACAAATCCAACAAGAGTTTTTCCAAATCTTACAACCATTCTTGCAGGCAATACAACAAATACATGGGAAGCAGTGCCTTCTGTTGCAAGAGCATTGAACTTCCGTTTTACGGTTCGTGATAACCATGCCGGTGGCGGAAATAATAACAGTGATGATATGAAGGTTACTGTTTCATCAGCATCAGGACCTTTTGCGGTAACGGCTCCAAACACTAATGTTAGCTGGGCTGCCAATTCATCTCAAACAATTACATGGAATGTAGCATCATCAAATTTATCACCTGTTAATTGCGCTAATGTAAAAATTTCATTGAGCGCAGATGGTGGAAATACTTTCCCAAATGTGCTATCTGCAAGCACACCTAACGATGGTTCAGAAACGTTGACGATGCCAAACATAACAGGCACCCAATGCAGAGTAAAGATTGAAGCTGTGGGAAATATTTTCTTTGATATTTCTAATACCAACTTCACACTAACTGCTGCAGGCGCTTGTAATGCACCTTCCGGTTTAGCAACATCCGGCATTACATCATCCACAGCTACTGTTTCATGGAGTGCGGTTAGCGGAGCAATTTCTTATGATGTGGATTATAAACTAACATCAACTTCTACATGGACAAATGCTGCAACAGGCACCACATCCATTTCAGTAAATCTTAGCGGTTTAACCGCCAGCACAACTTACGACTGGCAGGTAAGAACAAATTGCTCTTCAGGAAGCAGTGCATACAGCGCAGCACAATTTACAACAGCAACAACTGGCGGTGGTTGCCAAAGCAGCTATGACAATGTAGCCAATGAAAGTTTTGCACAGGCAGTAACTATTCCAACAAATACAGATGTAACAGGACTCATAAATACTACTACTGATAACGATTATTATTCAGTAACCTTAGCATCTGCGGGAACACTTACTGTTACGCTCACTACATTGCCTGGTGATTACGATCTTAAATTGTATAACAGTGCACAAACACAATTAGCAGTTTCTCAAAATGGCGGCACAACAAGTGAAACCATTACTTACACTGCGACTGCAGGCACTTACTACATTCGTGTGTATGGATACAATGGAGCTAACAGCACTACCAATTGTTATACTTTAAAGGCTGCATTTTCTGCAAGCACTTGCCCAGGCACGTATGATAATTCAACGAACGGAACATTTAGCGGCGCTGTGCAAATTCCTTTGAATACCGATGTAAAAGGATTAATCAATACAACAACTGATGTTGATTTCTCTAAGTTCACCATTACAAATGGAGGCACACTTACAGTAAATCTTACAACACTGCCTGCTGATTATGATGTTAGATTATACAATAGTTCACAAACCCAGGTAGGTATTTCTCAGAATGGCGGCACAACAAGTGAAGCGATTAATTACACCGCTTCTGCAGGTACTTATTATGTAAAAGTGTATGGATATAATGGCGCAAGGAGCACTACTGTTTGTTATACATTGAGAATAACAACAGGCACAGCTTCTAAAAATATTTTTGCAGCCAATAACAATGTAAAAATATTTCCTAATCCTGTGCAATCAGTTCTTACTGTAAACACAAGCAGCATTAAGAATAATGTAATGATTACAGTGTATGATGAGTACAGCAAACCGGTGCTGAATAAAAGCGCTCAGCCCGGCACAACACAATTAGATGTAAAGAAATTAGCACCGGGCATTTATTATCTCACTATTAAAGATGAAGGGGGGAAAATAATGCACACTGAAAAATTTGTAAAACAATAATTCAGTTTAATTCACATTTACAAAGAGGCTGGAAAATATTTCAGCCTCTTTTTTTTTGCGAGTTTTGTTCATTAAACATGTACAGGCTTTGGCGGTATCGCTGCAGGTGCAGCCGGAATTGCTAAATTTCTTTTCTTTCTTTTTATAGTTCTTTTTCTGCTCTCTTTAATTTTTGGCAGAAAGGGTAGCGTAGTTAAAGATGGATTGTAAAGTATCAGCAATTTGTTAAACGGGGTTTGAAATAATTATTTTCGAACCCCGTTTTTTATTTTGTCTTCAACATTACACAATAAAATAAATAGCTCCTTTATAAAAGTGAAAAGACTAACACCAAACTAATTTTATAGTTTTGCATTAACGACACCTAATTATCTCTATAAAATTTTTAAACACCATTTTCATGGAAACACTTACCATTCCTAAAGCAAAAACGCAAACCGCGGAAGATTTTCTTCCCTTGCACGGAACCGATTATGTAGAATTTTACACAGGCAATGCAAAACAGGCAGCCCATTTTTATAAAACTGCGTTCGGCTTTCAAAGCCTCGCCTATTCAGGACCTGAAACGGGTGTAAAAGATAAAGTGAGCTACGCCATTCGCCAGAATAAATTGACTTTTGTATTGACAACTCCATTGCGAGGCGGCAACCCTATTGCAGACCATATTTACAAACACGGTGATGGCGTAAAGGCTTTGGCATTGCGTGTTGACGATGCTGCAGATGCATGGCAACAAACAACACTGCGCGGCGCACAAAGTTTTATGGAGCCAGTGGCACTGCATGATGATTTTGGAGAAGTTGTTTTGAGCGGGATTCATACTTACGGTGAAACAGTTCACCTTTTTGTAGAAAGAAAAAATTATACAGGAGCGTTTATGCCCGGTTATAAAAAATGGGAAACCCCTGATTATAATCCTGCAGAAACGGGCTTGCTGTATGTTGACCATTGTGTGGGCAATGTAGGCTGGAACCAAATGAATAAATGGGTAAAATTTTATGAAGAGGTGATGGGCTTTCGCAACATTCTTTCTTTTGATGATAAAGATATTTCTACGGAATATTCTGCTTTAATGAGTAAAGTAATGAGTAATGGAAATGGTTTTGTGAAATTTCCTATTAATGAGCCTGCCGAAGGAAGGAAAAAATCTCAGGTAGAAGAATACCTTGAATTTTATGATGGAGAAGGCTGCCAGCATGTAGCTCTGGCAACAAAAAATATTGTTGAAACTGTTACTTCACTTAAAAAAAGAGGAGTTGAATTTCTAATAATTCCTTCCTCTTATTATGACGACCTTGAAAGCAGAGTAGGAAAAATTGATGAAGATATTGAACCCCTGAAAGAAATGGGCATATTGGTTGACAGGGATAATGAAGGCTATCTTTTGCAAATATTTACGAGGCCAATAGAAGACCGGCCTACTTTATTTTTTGAAATCATTCAGCGCAAAGGAGCGCAGAGTTTTGGAAAGGGAAATTTTAAAGCTTTGTTTGAAGCTATTGAGAGAGAGCAGGCGCTTAGAGGAAATTTATAAACCACGGCATTCAATATTTTGTAAGATTTTACGTTTATAGAAAATAGTATTAGCAGCCATCTTGACTAACCAAACATTTCTGATTAACTTTGCGCACCATGAAAAAAAGCCTTGCTGTTTTATTTTGTTTTATTTGTTTTAATTCTTTTGGCCAGCCCTCATTTACTGATTATCAAAGAAATTTTCCGCGGGTAGCAGATGCTATACGCTACCGGGAAGATACCTTGAAAAAACAATTTGCCGCCGCAGGATTACAATGGCCCGCCAAGGAAATTTATATACGCTCTTTTAAATACGACAGTCAGTTAGAAGTGTGGGTAAGAAATAATGACAACGAGCCTTTCAAGCTTTTTAAAACATACAGGGTTTGCGCACTTGCGGGCACGTTGGGTCCTAAACGAATAGAAGGAGATTACCAGGTTCCTGAAGGCTTTTATTACATAAATGAATTTAAGCCCACCAGCAATTATCATTTGGCGCTCGGAATAAATTATCCCAATACTTCAGATAAAATTTTAAGCGATGCCGAGCAGCCAGGCGGAAACATCTACATTCATGGCAGTTGTGTTACCGTAGGCTGCATTCCTATACAAGACCAGCAAATTGAAGAATTATATTTACTTGCCGCGAGTGCAAAAAACAGCGGACAGGACTTTATACCCGTACATATTTTCCCCATACGCTTCAGCAACAAAAAGAGCATGGAGTATTTTGCTCAGTCTACTAAAGATGACCAGGATTTACAACACTTTGCCATCAGCTTAAAAGAAGTGTATGATTACTTTGAAAAAGAAAGAAAGCTTCCTCTAATTTCTGTTGACAGGCAGGGAAAATATATTTTAATGGATTAGCTCCGATTAATTCTCCACAATTTTATTTTCTGTTTATTTAAAATTGACATCTTAAAAACAATTCAAAAAGGCTGCTTGCTATAAGCTTATTTTTGTTTTTGAATTTTTATGTATGATGACAGTATTACACCCCTGGCATGGTGTGCATTACGGAGCGAATGCACCCAGAATAGTAAATGCTGTAGTTGAAATTTCACAAGGCTCAAGAGCTAAGTATGAAATTGATAAAACCAGTGGATTGCTTAGATTAGACCGCGTTATTTATTCTTCCTTTTATTATCCAACCAATTACGGATTTATACCACAAACGTATGGCGAGGATAAAGACCCGCTGGATATTCTTATTATATCGAGTCTGCAAATTCAACCGCTCTGTTTAGTAGAATCGAAAGTAATTGGAGTGATGCAGATGATTGACCAGGGCGATGCTGATGATAAGATAATTGCAGTATCAGCAAATGACCCGTCTATCAATTACATTAATAATATTGAAGAGCTGCCCAAACATTTCTTTAGCGAGCTGAGACATTTTTTTGAGGAATATAAAAAGCTGGAAAATAAAACAGTTGTGGTTGAAGAGTTTGGCGATAAGGCTACCGCATTAAAAATTATAGAAGAGGCTATCGAGCTGTATAAAGAAAATTTTAAAAAGTAAAATATGACTCTGCAAACAATTTTAATATTGCTTCTGGTAGGCTTACTTGCCGGAGTGCTAAGTGGAATGGTTGGCGTAGGCGGCGGACTAATTATTGTTCCTGCACTCGTTTTTATTTTGGGCTATAGTCAATTGCAGGCGCAGGGCACATCACTGGGTGTGTTGCTTTTACCTGCAGGTTTGCTTGCTGTTATTAATTATTATCAAAAAGGGTATGTTGATTTGAAAGTAGTTCTTATTCTTGCGGCAGGCTTTCTTGTTGGCGGATGGCTTGGCAGCAAAATATCTCTATCCATGCCGGAGACTATCGTAAAAAAAATATTTGCGGCTTTTATGATACTTGCAGGTATTAAAATGCTGTTTATTGATAAATAAATATCTTATATATTGAACTGCATATTATTTTTGCTTAAATAAATTCTGATGGAAGCGCAGCAATCAACTACTAAATACTGGATTTGGTTTGTAATATGGCTCGCAATTTTAATTACGCTATTCACCTTCCTGAGACAATTCTTCTGGACAGCTTTGCCGGGTACTCTTACCTGTTTTGGTAAAGCGATGAGAATAATGTAGCGGTTATTTATAACATGCGCAGAGTTTCAAGCTAAGCTATAATCTCTGTTTTGAAAACTCTAGGGAAACGAAAAATCAATTTTTTTTAAAAAATTATTGTTTGCAACTGTTGGCGTCTTATTTACGTTGTATATTGCAAATGTATCTATTAAAATTATGCAGCAAGGCAAACTTAAAGGAGAAAAAAAATTTGGAACGAAGTCTATAAAAGTAGATTTACAAGTTTTATTTTTTGAAGAAGAAGGTATTCATTACGCCTATATGCCATCTTTTGATTTAACAGGATATGGTAATACAGAAGATGAGGCTAAAGAAAGTCTAACTGTTGTTTTAGATGAGTTTCTAAGATATACGTTAAATAAAAAGACTTTATTTATTGAAATGCAAAGGCTTGGATGGAAGATTAAAAGCAAGAAAAAGCCAATGTATGCACCCCAAATGTCTGACTTGATAAATACAAATGACCAATTGAAAGACATTGTCAACTCTAAGCAATATTCAACCTCAAATTATCAAGTTAACTTACCCGCCTTTGCTTAATGTCCTCTAACCCTTTAAAAAATGTTTCTCTACGGAATTGTAGAAAATTTCTCCTGAAAGTTGGTTGTCAAACCAAACGTACTAATGGCGGTCACGAACATTGGACGAGGTCTGACTTATTGAGACCAATAACAATTCAAACCCACATAGACCCTGTACCCGAAAGAATAATGAAACAAATTATCAATGCATTGGAAATTGATAGAGAAGAGTTTCACGAAATACTAAATAGTTTATAAAGGGTCTTGTCTTGTGGTATACGACGGCTACGGCTTGGCGATGTGGCGGTATTTGAAAATCGTCAGCCCGTAACCGAAACTAAATTTATAAATAAAAGTTCATTGTTTATTCTATTGCTTGGCGTTATTCGTCGGCTGGGACTGAAGCTGAATAGCGAACAAAAAGCTGAGAATATATTCGTCGCCCCGCCATATTGCCAAACCGAATGTTGTGTGCAGTAATATTTGTTGTTATCTAAAGTTTCATTCCACTACCAATCTTCTTTCTTAGTAACTTCTGCATCTAACGAAGCAATTAGCTTAGTAGAAAAATCTGCAAATGTCAATTTCGCATCTTGCCATTCTTGGTCTGTTTTGCTTTCTTTGCTAAACATATATTTATAAGGTGCTGTAGTGGTTGATGTCAACGTATGATATTCTCCACCTGCATCTGCAAACTTAATATCAGTGACATCAATTTTATATTTTCCGTCTTTAATTTGAATTTTAAACTTGAAAGTATACTTGTGATACCAAGAAATAAGTTTCCATGCTACATCTGTCTTTGGCGCATTTGGACTTAGCTGTTCAGTTGAAGCATCATAAGCTAATATGCCGCTTTCTTTATCGTCCAACTGCAAAGCACCTGAAACATTTTTAAAGGCATTTACACTCCAAAGTTTTACTTTCTCATATATACTTTGTTTACTAATGCTATTAACAGTTTTGATGTGAGTGTAAGTAATCGCGGTGTCTGTTTGTGCTCGCAACGTGCCGCACATAGCAATGATGTAAATGAAAATAAGCAATTGTTTCATTGTTTTAAATTTCTTTTCGTCTTTTCTATTCGCTTTTCGGTTTTTGAAAATCATAGAGTCCGTTGTTAATGTTGTTTAGAATTGCAGCAACAGTAGATAAATATGTTTTGATATATTTTTCTCTATTGTTGATATTGTCAGGCACATGAATATTATTTTCAATTACATTGCTTAAGAAAGCAAAGATTTTACTTTTTTCAAATGCTAAATGAGCAATCTCTGAATACACATTATTTTCTGCTATGTCAATCTCACGTAAGTTGTCAAATAGTTCAATTTTAGGTTTATAAAAATATTTGTCAGTAATGTTTGGATTAGCCTTATTTGCGAAATATTCATTTGCAGCACAGCCGTCCCAGTCCGCAGTCAAATATTTTTTGCAAAACTCTTTGTTTCTAACCTCTTGTCTTTGTCGTTTGGTGGGTCTCATAATTATTGCACACAACGTTCGAGGCTTGGCGAAGTACGGGAATAGTAGCTGGTCAAGCCCGGAACAAATGCTGATTGAAATACTTTTGTTGAAGATAGCAACAAAAAGATAAATAGTAAACGTCCAGCCCCGAACCAAAGCATCACAGAATTACAAATGCCGAAGATAACTTACGTCCGCCCGTATTTTGCCAAACCTTTTGTTATGTGCAGCTTTTTTCGTGAAGCTTTTACCCTGTCTGTCTTACCCAAGCCCTGATATTTATTCCAATTCTTTCAATGTCTTCTCTAGTCACAAGACCTCCGTGCATAATTATATTGCGGGACCTTTCCAATGTAGAAAGAACTCCTTTTGCCCATTCCATGTTTGTCAAAATATCTTTAAACAAATCCCAATTTACTACTATGATTGAAGACAAATCGCCGAAATCGCAATACATTATTTCTTCTGTTCCTCTGCTACCGTGCCATCTAAATTTTATATCATCTTCCTGTCTAGTCTTGACCTTTGTCTTAATCTTTTCAGGAACTTTTCCCACCAAGTTTCAAGAAACTTTTCAGCCATAGCAGACTTCACTAAGTCTCGGACAGAGTTTTCAAAAGAATGCAGAGCTATATAAACCAATGACATTTGTCTCGCTTTTTGAATGTTATCACTGTCAAGCATCTCAAAAGACAAAGCTTTCATTATTGAATGTTCTTCTTCCTTTCCAAATTTGGAGAGTTTCTTACGGCCTGCTTTGTCGAGGCTTTCCTCAGTTAGCATACCACGATAAACAAAATTGTATAAGTCTTTCATATTATCCTAAATGATCCCGAAGGCTTTTAAAAATTGCGTCATAAACCGCTTGGTCTTTTGTATCAGGGAGAATTATGTTAATGTGATATTGCAACCCGTCAATATTGACCTTTTTATTTTTCTTACTACCACCAGAATATTCCGAATGTTCTTTTTGCTTTTCTTTTTCATCAGTAGTTTTCTCCTTGTCGTCAGTTTCAGATTTTTCTGTTCTGATTTTCTCAAAGTCTGCCAGTTTGCATAAGGCGACAAAATTGGATGCAATTAATTTTATTAGGTTATCAGTTTTGCCTTTACCTGCGTAAAGTGTCCGCAGCTTATTATAGACTTCTGTCTGATTCATCTTTTGAGCGTCTTTTCGAATTGCAAACAAATCAGAAAACATTTCTTTGATGCCATCTGCCAAAATTCCAGCTGAGATATCCTTGTCTAAATATTCGTAATATCTTTTTGTGGGTGTATTATTAGCATCCAAAAAGCCTAGTTCTTTTAAAATGCCTATAAAAGTTCTATCATTGGTGCTTGCAAATTCTAACCCCTCAAGAAATTTTACTGTAAAACGCTCTGGAGCTTGAGCATCTTGAATCGCTTGAAAATAAGCTTGGAACGAACCAGCCTTAACTGAGTAACTATTTGGTAATGCCATGTCGAATGGTTTTAATTATGATTTAGGGTGTGATGTCGCTTAAAGTTGCACATAACGCAAGATTTATGTTATTATACGCAATTCCAAAAAAAATTTCACCATTGATTTTCAAGCTTTTAATGTTGCGCTTTTTGTATTGTCGTTAGTACAATCCACTCTACCACTCTATAGTTTCTTTATTCATTAATCATCTAAAAGGGCTTACTATTTGCGCATCCCCCAGCAACTTTTCAATCTCCCCCACACTTAAATTTTTCAGCCTCTCATCTAAAACAGGCAATGCTTTTTTACAAATTACCTGCATAGGATTTTCGGGAAAATCATCTACGGGTTTGTCAGGTTCCCATTTAAACAGGTCGTTTGGTGAGCAGCGCAAAAAGGTGCACCGGATTTCTTATGCTGCAAAACAATACGCACAAAAATTTATTCCCCCAGCTTCTTCTTCAAATTTTTATCAAGCTCGTCTAAAAATTCTTCAGTGTACAGATAATCTCTGCCATGCTCTACTTTGGGCTTTATAGTAATGGCGAGGTCTTTTGTCATCTTACCTCTTTCAACAGTTTCTACACACACCTGTTCCAGTGCATGGCAGAAATCAATAAGCGGTTTATTGTTATCTAATTTTCCGCGAAACTCCAAGCCCCGCGTCCAGGCAAAAATGGAAGCGATGGGATTTGTAGAAGTGGGCTTGCCTTTCTCATGCTCACGGTAATGACGTGTTACCGTTCCATGCGCTGCTTCGGCTTCCATTGTTTTGCCATCAGGCGTTACCAGCGTGGAGGTCATTAAACCCAGCGAACCGAAGCCCTGCGCCACAGTATCGCTTTGCACATCGCCATCATAATTTTTGCAGGCCCAAACAAAATTGCCATGCCACTTTAGGGCGCTTGCAACCATATCGTCAATAAGGCGATGCTCGTAAGTAACATCAAGCTCATCCATCTTTTCTTTGAATTCATTTTGATACACATCTTCGAAGATGTCTTTGAAGCGCCCGTCATATTTTTTTAAAATGGTATTCTTTGTAGAAAGATACAAGGGCCATTCTTTCATAATTGCCTGGTTGAAACAGGCACGGGCAAAGCCTTTGATGCTCTCATCAGTATTGTACATGGCAAGTGCTACGCCATCGCCTTTAAAATTGTACACTTCACGTTCAATCACATTTCCATCTTCACCCTCGAATTTTATGGTAAGCTTTCCTTTGCCTTTGGTTACAAAATCGGTTGCACGGTATTGGTCACCAAATGCATGACGACCAATGCATATTGGTGCCGTCCAGTTGGGTACCAAACGCGGAACATTTTTGCAAACGATGGGTTCACGAAATACAGTGCCATCAAGTATGTTACGAATAGTGCCATTCGGGCTTTTCCACATTTGCTTTAAGTTGAATTCTTTTACACGGGCTTCATCAGGAGTAATGGTGGCGCATTTAATTCCCACGCCAAATTCTTTAATGGCATTGGCAGCATCAATAGTAACCTGGTCGTTGGTTTCATCGCGGTGCTCTATGCCGAGGTCATAATATTTTATTTCAACATCAATGTAGGGAAGTATAAGTTTGTCTTTGATAAATTTCCAGATAATGCGTGTCATTTCATCGCCGTCTAATTCAACTACGGGATTTGTTACTTTGATTTTTGCAGCCATTATTTTTGCATTTTTTTGTTAAAGGAGATGGAAACAAAAGTAAGTGTTTAGAAATATTTGAATACGCAAAAATCAATTTTAAAGATTCTTCGTAGGTATAATATGAAATCAAAAATTATTAATGTGATGGAATCATTTTTATTTAGTATTATATTTTTATTTTTGACTGGATGCAATAAAACAAATCATGCAATGCCTACAACGTTTGATAGTGCTGCCAAAATATATCTTGCTTTAGGTGATTCTTATACCATTGGTGAAGCTGTTGCAGAGAGTGAGAGGTTTCCTGCGCAAACAGTTTTCTTGCTTAGAAATGATGGAATAAAAATAAATGACCCGCAATATATTGCTACCACCGGTTGGACAACAATTGATTTGCAAAATGCAATCAACCAACAAAACCCAACAGGGGCTTATGATGCAGTGAGCTTGTTAATTGGAGTGAATGACCAATACGGGGGGATGGATACTTCAGGATATAGAATTCGTTTCACACAACTGCTTGAAAAAAGTATAGAATTAGCAGGCAACCGGCCTTCGCATGTTTTTGTGTTATCTATTCCCGATTATAGTGTTACTCCATTTGCAGCAGACAGAGACACTATGCAAATAAGAAAAGAGCTTGATGAGTTTAATGCGATTAATAAAGAGCTCACACTATCGTACAATATTTCTTATACTGATATTACACCGCTTACAAGAGAAGCAGAGAATGATGCTGCACTGATTGCGGGAGACGGGCTTCATCCATCAGCAAAAGAATATTCAAAATGGGCGGCATTGCTTGCGCCTAAGATGAGAGAGGTGCTGAAATAAAAACATCTTCCACCTATTATTTCATCTCCGGTTCATGCTTACATATTTTTCTTCTTTAGCTTGCAATTAGAATAGACGAACCATTTACAACTTTTGTTGAGCATCGTTTCTGCACAGAGGTGATGCTTTTTTATTATTACTTTCGTTCGCTAATTAAAAATATAATGGCTTCAACAAGAATTACAGTAAACAGCAACGGTTCTTTAAAAGTAGAGGGTGATTTTGAAATTGTAGATAAGAATGGAAATGTGTATGATTTAGGAGGAAGAGAAGCAGTCTCCATTTGCCGTTGCGGTCTCTCTAAGAATAAACCTTTTTGCGATGCTTCTCATAAAGGACATTTTGAACATGAAGCTATTGCATTTGCGCTGCCGCCAAAGAAACAGGAATAACACATTATTAAGCAGTAAATTCTTTCTCCCCTTTAGAGCCCGTCCCGAATTCATTTCGGGAGGTTGGGGGTTGTCAATTTTTTTTCAATTCTTTTGTCCGGTATAAACCACATAGCTGCTACCAGTGCATACATGCTTAAGCCTATCCATGCGTTTATAAAAGAGAGCGCAATGCCTGCTATATAAATAACCATCGAGAGAATGCCTTTTTTATCTTTACCCACTGCCACTGCCAATGTTGAATTTTTTCCATGAAGCTGAATAAGTAACTGCGCCAAAATATAATATGCCACACCGGACATAAAAAGTACCACACCATATATGGCAACAGGCCACGTAGTAAAATTATTTTCTCCCATCCAGCCTGTAGCAAAGGGCATAAGTGAAAGCCAAAAGAGCAAATAGAGATTTGCCCAGAGAACTTTTCCGTTAACACGTTGCGCTGCATGCATCATGTGGTGATGATTGTTCCAGTAAATACCGATATTAATAAAGCTAAGCACATAACTTATAAAAACCGGGAAAACTTTACTAAGGGTTAAAAGGTCATCTCCTTCAGGCACTTTCATTTCTAAAACCATGATAGTAATAATTACTGCAATCACTCCATCGCTGAAAGCTTCTAACCTTCCTTTTCCCATAATTTTATTTTAAAATTGATTCGCCCTTTTATTAAATTATTTTATTCCGTACTTGTATTTGTATTTTTCGTAGAGCTGCTTTTGCTTATTGTCTAAATTTATTTGTCTGCCCTGTATAAATGCATTCACAACATTATTTGTTTTTATATCGAGAATATCGCCATCACTTACAATTATGTTGGCATCTTTTCCCACTTCAAGTGAGCCTGTGCTATCATCAATACCCAAAATTTTTGCTGCATTCAGCGTTATTGCCTGCAATGCCTGCTCTTTCGTAATTCCATACGGTACTGCATTTCCTGCATTAAACATAAGATTGCGGCCACGGGTGCTTTCATCATGGTCGGTAATGCAATACAATACGCCTGCCTGCTGCAACAGTGCAGGCAGCTTATAAAACATATCAACATCATCATCCTGCATAAGGGGCAGCGTATGCATTTCATTCAGGATTACTGAAATATTATTTTGCTTTAAATAATCAGTAATCTTCCAGCTATCTGAGCCGCCAACAATCACGGTTTTAAATCCAAACTCTTTTGCGAATTCTATTGCAAGCATCATTTCTCTTACAAATTCGCAGTGCACAAAAAAGGTTTGTGTTTTATCGAACAATCCTTTAACCGATTCAAATTTTATATTGGTATGCTCATGCTTTAATTCGCTGAAATATGCTTTTGCTTCACGAAAGAAAGTTCTTACTTCATCTATTTGCTTTGCGGTTTCTTTAAGCAGCTCTTCGCTCGATTTTTCAGCAGACGCAATTATTGTTTGCGGCATATTAAAATGTATTCCATTGTCCATTTTATAAATCGCATCTTCCCAGTTCCAGGCGTCTAACTGCATTACAGAAGATGTGCCGCTGATGATTCCACCCTGCGGAACTGTATTTGCCAGCAGCACGCCATTGCTGCGCAGTGTATTAATAATTTTTGAATCGGTATTATACGCAATCACAGAGCGAATATTGGGATTGATGTTACCGAATTCATTTACATCTCTTGTAGAGCGCACAGCGCTTATGTCAACAAGCCCCAGAGAGCAGTCGGATAAAATTAAACCGGGATAAATATACTTGCCGCTGCAGTCAATAATTTTTGCATTGGCAACAGAAGCAGTTTGTTTTACCTCAGTGATTTTTCCGTTGCTGAAAACAATCATGCCATTTTCAATGGTATTGCCATTACCAATATGAATAGTTGCGTTGGTTAATGCAATCGTTTCGTTTTGCTTTGGTGCAGGATAAATTGTTTCCTGTGCATAAAGCTTTGTTACAAGTAATATCAGTAAGAAAGAATATTTTATCATGAGTCGTGAGATTTTTTTTGGTGCTGAATAATCTTATTTTATTTCTTCTGAATCGTTCGCATTAGGTGTGCTCACCGGAGAGGTGGTTTTTACTCCGTTCTTTTTCTCTGCAAGCATTTTTTGAATTAAGCGGTTTCTTTCTGCAGCAATGTATTTGCGCATTTGTGCATCCTTATCAATATCGAAATATATAATGCCATCAACCAATGTTTTTTCTGCTCTTGCATAAATGCTTAATGGATTATCGCTCCATAAAACAAGGTCAGCATCTTTACCAACTTTTATGCCGCCAACTCTATCTGCAACATGCAGCATGGTTGCCGGATTTAGTGTGCACATTTTAAAAGCCTCTTCTTCTGAAACATTTCCATACTTAATACTCTTCGCTGCTTCCTGGTTTAAGCGCCTTGCCATTTCTGCATCATCACTGTTCACAGCTACTATCAAACCAACCTTTTGCATAATAGCAGGATTATAAGCTATTGCATCCTGCACTTCACTTTTATACATCCACCAATCACTAAAGGTTGATGCATAAGCGCCGTGCGCTTTCATTTTATCGGCAACTTTATATCCTTCTAAGATATGGGTGAACGTGTTTACTTTAAAACCGAATTCATCTGCAAGGTGCATCAGCATATTTATTTCACTCTGCACATAAGAATGACAGGTGATAAATCTTTTGTGATTTAATATTTCTGATAATGCATCAAGCTCTAAATCTTTTCGCTTGTTGCTTCCGGCTTTTTCATAATCCTGTGCCCGCTGAAATGCATCACGAATAACCTGCTCAACGCCCATGCGTGTATCAGGAAAACGATTATTGAGAGGATTGTAAGAGCGTTTTACATTTTCGCCCAATGCAAATTTTATAAAAGGGTCCCAGTTTGCAAACTTCAGTTGCTCTGCATTGCTGCCCCATCTTAATTTTACTAATTGTGTTTGTCCGCCAATGGTATTGCAACTGCCATGCAGTAAATGAGAGCTTGTAACGCCACCTGCAAGCTGGCGGTAAATATTTATGTCTTCAGGGTCTATTACATCGCCGATTCTTACTTCTGCAGTTACAGATTGCGAGCATTCATTCACGCCGCCTGCAATTGCAATGTGCGAATGTTCATCAATGATTCCGGGAGTTAAATATTTCCCTGTTCCATCAATTACTTTAGCGCCGGAGGAATTTAAGTTTTTACTTATAGCAGCAATCTTTCCATTCTTGATTAATACATCCGTGTTTTCCAATTTGCCTTCTGCTTCATTCGTCCACACCGTAGCATTTTTAAAAAGAATATCTTCCTGTTTTGGTTGTTCGCTCCAGCCATAGCCATTGAAGGGATATAATATTATTTTGTTTATAACTTCCTGCTTTTCTTTTTTTGCAGTTGTATCAGGCTTTTCAATGTATGAAGAAATAAATTCCATATTCCAAACCACAGGCTCACCGCTGAAATTATAACCGACTCCGCTCCATGATTTTTCTGAAATTATTCCTGTGAGAATATTCGTTTTACTGCTATCAGTTTTTTCACTCCAGGAAAGTTTTACAGTATTGGCAACTATAGAAATATTCAAATCATTCTTCGTTGTATCGGGATTTGATTTTATGGTGGCAGAAAGCTTATCAGGCTTGCCTTTTATCTCAACATCATATTCTTTTACTAGATTATTTTTTTGTTTAATGGTGAGCTTATAGTTTCCGCGATAATCATTCCATCCGGCTTCTTTCAATACATATTTTTTTCCCTGAATCCAGTTTTGAAAGAGGATTGTTTTTTCATCGAATACAGGTCCGCTGGTGATGATGAAATTGGCAAGCTTGCCTGCTTCCAAACTTCCTGTTTTATCATACACGTTTAATAAAGTTGCCGGCACACGGGTTAATGCATCCAACGCTTTTTTTTCACTCAATCCATTCTTGATTGCCTTGCGGAGGTTACTCATAAAATCTGCACCTGAGCCATCTGCTGTAAGTGCAAAATTGATTTGAGCTTTTTCAAACATGCCGGGTTGCAGCGGAGCCATCTCCCAATGTTTCATTGCGCTTAATGCAACAAGGCGTGCATCATTCGGGTCTTCCACATCCATGGGTGCAGGAAAATTTACAGGCAAAATGAAAGATGCTTTTGTTTCTTTTATTTCATTCATTCTTTGATATTCATTTCCGCCGGCCTTAATAATATATTGTATGCCGGATTCATCACCCATTTTATCTGCACGCAAATCATTCCATTTATCACTGGCATCAAAAATTTGCGGCAGTGTTTGATTATTGTTCCATGACTGCAGGCTGAGATTAGTGCCTTCTGTTGCAGGCTGATTTTTGTACCACGCAGCATCAAGATATGTTTGACGCAGCAAAGCAATAGAACCCATGAGTGAAGTTGGATAATCCTGCGTTGAGCTTCCTTTATTAAAAGAATAAAAAGCGGCAGCTTTATCTTTAATCATTACAAGGTTTTCTTTTTCATCTGTTAATGATACAAGCGTGCCTGTGCCCCGTGCAATACCATCCTGCACATGCGTAACAACTGCACCAAAACCCATGCTGCGCAAGTCTTTCGCTTTATGATTATTTGCAGCAAAATTTTTTGATGCATCTGTTTCCGGTTTTATAGCCTGGTTCCATCCATAAGCGCCTTTTGTGTTGCTTGTGAATTGAGACTGCCCAAATCCCCTGTCGTCTTGCTTGGGCGGCAGTGCCGTCATTCCATAGTTGCTATACAAATCAATAAAGGATGGATAAATATATTTTCCACTGCAATCTATCTCTGCTGCTTCTTTAGGAATGGAAATATTCGTGCCTGCACTTACAATCTTGCCTTCCTTAATTATAAGTGTTGCGTTCTGCAAAATGGTTTGCGCATCCTTTATTATAGTGGCATGAGTAAAAGCTGCATAACCTTCTCTTGTATCTGCAACATCATTTATTGGGTAAGTCTCCTGCGCCTGTAAACAGATAGAAAATAAAAAGGCGCAATAAAAAAGAAACAACTTTAATTTTGGCATAATTCGTGAAATTTGAATGAAGATAAATCTACTTTTTTTATTTGTCTGCCGATATTATTTATACGGATGAATAAATATTTTTTAACTGATGTAAAAAAATTCCTCTTTAATTTATGCCTCTGAAACAAATAAAATTCTGCCTGCCTGCTTTGCTAATATTTTCCATAAGCGGATTTACACATGCGCAGTCTGCACAGAAGATACACACCAAAGCAATATTAGTAGATACACATAACGATGTGCTTACAACCACGATTGATAAGGGATATGTTTTTGATGCAGACTTAAAGGGCCAAACACATAGCGACCTTAACCGCATGAGAGAGGGCGGCGTTAATGTGCAGATTTTTTCGATATGGTGCGATGGACAAAAAGGAAATCCTTTCTCATGGGCAAACAGGGAAATAGATACCCTGTATGCAGTAGCCGCAAGAAATCCGGATAAGATGATGCTCGTAAAAACTCCTGATGAATTGATGAAAGCAGTAAAAGAAAAAAAGCTTGCAGCAATGCTCGGTGTTGAAGGCGGACACATGATTGAAAATGATTTGAATAAATTAGACAGCCTTGCAAAAAGAGGCGTAAAATATATGACGCTCACCTGGAACAATTCCACTTCATGGGCAAGCTCTGCGAAAGATGAAGCGCATGGCACCGTACCCAATGCAAAAAGCGGCTTAAATGATTTTGGCAAACAGGTTGTAAAACGAATGAATGAATTGGGAATGATGGTTGACTTGAGTCATGTTGGAGAACAAACATTTTGGGATGCTATTAATACTACAACAAAGCCGGTGATTATTTCGCATAGTTGTGTCTGGAGTTTGTGCCCGGTACCAAGAAATTTAAAAGATGAACAAATAAAAGCCGTTGCAAAAAATGGCGGCGTAATTCATTTGAATTTTTATTCCGGATTTTTAGACAGCGGTTTTGAAAAAAGAGATTCTCTTTTTGGTGTGAGACACAAAGCAGAAAAAGATTCGCTGCTGAAACAAAATCCTGAACCCTATTTTGCGAATCAATATCTCTATACAAAATACAAAAACGAAGTGCAGGCGATGCGCCCTCCCTTGAGTTTATTGATTGACCATTTGGATTATATTGTAAAATTGGTTGGCGTTGATTATGTAGGTATGGGCAGCGATTTTGATGGCATAAATTCTGCGCCAAGAGAATTGGAAGATATTACCAACTATCCTTTAATTACGCAAGCCTTGCTGCAACGGGGTTACAGTAAAAAAGATGTTTATAAAATATTGGGCGGAAATTTTTTAAGAGTGTTTAAGGCGAATACTCCTGAATGAAATTATTTTATAAAATGAAGAGTTGTTGGTACTGAAGTTATTCATTAATTGTCCTCGTCAAATTATTCTAAAACTATGAGACATGCGCTGAAATTATTTTTTTTACTTGTACTGTACATTAATCAAGCATACACACAGCAAGCTCCTTTTTACGATGATATACAAAATTTTAAAAAGCAAGACAGTATTCAACATCCAGCCCAACATGCAATTTTATTTATAGGCAGCTCTTCTTTCACCAAGTGGACTGATGTGCAATCCTATTTTCCAACCTATACAATAATCAATCGTGGTTTTGGCGGCTCCACTTTACCCGATGTTATCCGTTATGCAAACGATATTATCTTTCCTTATCATCCAAAACAAATTGTGATCTATTGCGGAGAAAATGATCTGGCATCATCAGATACACTTACCCCGCAAATTGTTTTCAATCGCTTTAAACAATTATTTGAATTGATAAGAAATAAAATGCCTGATGAAAACATTGTATATATTTCAATCAAACCAAGTCCGTCAAGGCAAAACCTGATGGCTAAAATGATTGAATCAAATAAATTGATAAAAAATTTTTTTCAGCATCAAACCAATGCAGAATTTGTTGATGTATTTTCTAAAATGCTTGATGGGGATAATAAACCCATCAAAGAAATTTTTACAGAAGATAGCTTGCACATGAATGCAAAAGGTTATGCTATTTGGCAAAAAGCAATTGAACCATATTTATTGAAGTAAAAAATGAGTAAAATGAAACTCCTTAAAGAAACTGTAACTATTTTGTTTTTGTTGATTGTTTGCAATGTGCATGCACAAACATCTCAGGATGCAAAGATGAATGTGTACATTAATACACTGATGCAAAAAATGACTCTCGATGAAAAGATCGGACAACTGAATTTACTAACCATTGGTATAGATGTTACCGGTCCTATCTTAAGTAAAGATGTAGAAAAAAAGATAACAAATGGTTACGTAGGAGCAGTTTTAAATACACATACTCCTTCTGCCGTTCGTAAACTTCAGGATTTAGCAGTGAAAGGCACAAGGTTAGGAATTCCTTTATTTTTCGGTTTAGATGTAATTCATGGCCATACAACTATGTTTCCGATTCCATTAGGATTAGCTGCCACTTGGGATATGAATTTAATTGAACAAACTGCAAGAATTGCTGCAGAAGAATCAAGTGCGGATGGATTAAACTGGACCTTTAGCCCAATGGTTGATATTGCACGCGACCCACGCTGGGGAAGGATTGCAGAAGGAGCAGGTGAAGACCCATACCTCGGCTCACTTATAGCTAAGGCGATGGTAAGAGGATATCAGGGTGATGATTTGAAAAAAAATACTTCTATAATGGCCTGTGTAAAACATTTTGCTTTATATGGTGCTGCAGAAGCGGGGAGAGATTACAATACAGTGGATATGAGCCGGATAAAAATGTATGAATATTACCTTCCTCCTTATAAAGCTGCTGTAGATGCAGGCGTAGCAAGTGTGATGAGTTCTTTTAACGAAATAGATGGCATCCCCGCAACAGGCAATAAATGGTTGTTGACGGATTTATTGCGTAAGCAATGGGGCTTCAAGGGCTTTGTGGTAACTGATTATACTGCTATAAATGAAATGATGGATCATGGAGTTGGCAACCAGCAAAAAGTATCCAGGCTTGCCTTAAAGGCAGGTGTGGATATGGATATGATTAGCGAAGCATTTACAACTACCCTGAAAAAATTATTGCAAGAAAATAAAATTTCGCAAACCGAAATTGATATTGCATGCAGAAGAATTTTAGAAGCAAAATATAAACTGGGCCTGTTTGACGACCCTTATAAAAATATAAATGGAGATAAAGCTAAGCAAATGCTTTTTACACAAGCAAACAGAAACTTCGCTAAGGAAGCTGCAGAACATTCTTTTGTATTATTAAAAAATGAAAATAATATATTACCCTTAAAAAAATCGGAGACAATCGCATTGATTGGGCCTTTCGTTGATAACAAGCGCGATGTAATTGGCAGCCATCCTGCTGCAGGTGACTGGAAACAGGATGTAAGTGTGATGGATGGATTTAAAAATATAACCGGCATTAATTTTTTGTATGCTAAGGGAGCTAATATTACTGATGATACATTACTGTTAAAGCGACTTAATAATGATGACGGGCAAATAACAACTGACAATGCATCACCACAACAATTAATTGATGAAGCTGTAACAACAGCAAATAAAGCAGATGTAATTGTTGCCGTTTTAGGAGAATCACAAGGAATGAGCGGTGAGGCTGCAAGCCTTAGTGACATTAGCTTACCGGAGAGTCAGCAAAATTTAGTGAAGGCCTTAGCCAAAACAGGAAAGGCGATTGTTTTAGTTTTGATGAATGGAAGGCCATTAACATTAACATGGGAAAATAATCATGTAAATGCAATTTTAGAAACATGGTATGCTGGTACAGAAGCAGGTAATGCCATCGCAGATGTACTATTGGGAAATTATAATCCCTCAGGAAAAATTACTGTAACCTTTCCACGAAGTGTTGGACAAATTCCAATCTACTACAATCATAAAAATACAGGGCGACCTTATGATGGCAAAAGCAATGAAAAATACAAGTCACGTTATCTCGATATATCCAATGATCCATTATATCCTTTTGGCTATGGATTGAGTTATACAACATTTTCTTACAGTGATATAAGTTTGAATAAAACAAATTTAAAAGGTAATGAAAGATTAACAGCAACAGTAACTGTAAGCAATACAGGAAAATATGCAGGAGAGGAAACTGTACAGCTTTACATTAGCGATCCGGTTGCAAGTGTAACACGTTCTGTTGAAGATTTAAAGAGTTTTAAAAAGATCACGTTACAGCCGGGAGAAAAAAGGGAAGTAAGCTTTACTGTCACTCCAAACGATTTGAAATTCTACAACAGCGATTTGAAATACGATTGGGAACCCGGAGAATTTATTATTCAAATCGGAACGAATTCGAGCGATACAAAATCTGCAAAAGTTATGTGGAGCAAATAAATTAAATTGGGAAGTATTTGCAAAGTTGTGTTTGTAAATACTTGCCAACAGTAGCATTAATTTTTCTTACGCAACTATTGCTTTTTCTTTTACTTTAGGTTTAATATTTTGGTTTACACAGAACAAATTATCGGGGTCGTATTTTGCTTTAATAGAAGCTAACTTTTCAAAGTTGTCTCCATAGGTTGCTTTTATTCTGTCTTCACCCTCTTCCATCATAAAGTTTACATAAGCGCCCCCTGCGGAATGCGGATGCAGTGATTCCCAATAATCTCTTGCCCATTTAATTATTTTATCATTGTTGGCAGGGTCAGGGTCTATGCCGGCGATTACCATAGCCCATGTGCTTCCGCGATAATTCCATGCAGTGTCTTTATTACTTACTCTTGATGCTGCGCCATTAATAGGATATAAATGCATTGCTGAAAGTGGAGTGGGCATCTCTGCTCCATATTTAATGTGCGCTTGTATGGCTTCATCATTTAATTCATTTACAAAATCTGCTTTCCAGTACCAGTTTAAGCCCGGCGGCATTAACGCATCAAATAAACTATTCAGCACGGGAACGGGCATGGGGCCCACAAAATCAAGTGCAGGTTTCTTAAAATTTCTTATCGGCTCAAAAACTTTTTCTGCCTTTTTTAAATCACCACTATAACACCAAACTACACCGCACATTTTTTTCAAATGGAGATGTTCTGGAAATGGCGGAAACGGAGGAACGGTAAGAAAAGCAAAGAATCCGTTTAATTCATCGGGTGCTTTTTTAATAAAATCCTGATACCATCTCAGCACTTCTTCAGATTCATCTAATTCCCATAACATAGGTCCTCCATAAATTGTGCTTACATCATGCAGCTTGAAAAGAAAAGAAGTAACTATTCCAAAATTGCCACCGCCACCGCGAATTGCCCAAAATAAATCTTCATTCTTTTTGGCATTTGCTTTTACATAACTGCCATCTGCCAAAACTAAATTGGCTTCAAGAAGATTATCAATAGCAAGACCATAATGGCGTGTTAAATGTCCTAATCCACCACCGAGTGTAATACCACCTACGCCTGTAGTAGAAAAAATTCCGCTGGGCGTAGCGAGACCAAATGCATGTGTTGCATGGTCAATATCTCCCAGCGTACATCCTGCCTGAACCCATGCTGTTTTTGCTTCCGGCTCTACATGAATGCCTTTCATTAATGAGAGGTCAATTACTAAACCATTATCACAAACACCAAGTCCGCCGCCATTGTGCCCGCCGCTTCTTATTGCTGTGAGCAATTTATTTTCTCTTGCAAAGTTTACTGATGTAATTACGTCGGCTACGTTGGCGCATTTTGCTATCAATGCCGGACGTTTATTAATCATGCCATTATACACTTTGCGAGCATTTTCATAATCATCATCATGCGGCTGAATTAATTTTCCGCGAAGGGATTGCTTGAATTGAGCAATTTGTTCTTGTGAGGGCATAAAAAAATTTTTTTTTGATGAAAGGATGAATAAATAAAAAACAAAATCTGTTAAGCTGTCTTGCTAACAGAAATTTTTATTTTGATGATGTAAAATTAGAGTGAGTATTTGCTGCAGGCAATGGCATGTTTGTGTTGTTTTATTATTGCCCCGACCTTCAGGTGTTTCATCTATTGCCCCGACCTTCAGGTCGGGGATAAGAAATATTTTTTTGACAGGGCTTTAGCCCAACAGTATTATGTGGCTAAAGCCGTGTATTACTCTTTTCACTTCTCCCACCTGAAGGTCGTGGCAATAGTCGTGGCAATACCACAAGAAGTAAAAAATTTATAGGGATAAGATATGTTGCTCACACAATTTTATCACGCAGGGCTTTGACCACTGCTTCACGTCCGCAATTCACATGCAGCTTCGCATAAATATTCCTGATGTGCCCCCGCACCGTGTCTAAACTTATATAACAAGTAGCAGCAATCATTTTATAGCTGAATCCTTTTACAAGATATTTGAGCACTTCGGCTTCACGCTCTGAAAGATTGTGCTGCGAACGGCTTACCGGGTTTTGCTGAAATGATTGCAATACTTTTTTTGCAATGGGAGGCGAAAGCGGTGCGCCGCCATGCAATACATTTTCAATGGCATCGAGCAACTGAACGAACGAAGTATTTTTGAGAATATATCCATTAGCTCCGGCACAGAGACATTCAAACAAACGCTCTTCATCTTCGAGCACCGTGTGCATAATAATATATGTTTCGGGGCGACGCTCTTTTATAATGTGCAGGCCCCCGATGCCGTCAACGCCGGGCATATCAATATCCATGATTACAACATCGGGCTTATGCTCATCAATAATTTCCGCAGCGTTTATACAGTTTTCATAATCGCCGCAAACGGTATAGCCTTCAACACCATTGAGTAAAATTTTAAGCGACTGGCGCAGCCTGGAGTTATCTTCAAAAATTACAATGCGTACTGACATAAAAGATTATAAAATTAACGGGAAAAAATTTTGAACCAATAGCATGTTTATGCTATTTGTACTTTGAGTGTTATGGTTGTTCCTGCGTTGGGATTTGAATCAAGCTGCAATTTCCAGTGGTGACTCTGCGCTCTTTCCTGCATATTTTTTAAACCATTATTTGTGAGAGGTGCAGTAACATCGAATCCTGTTCCGTTATCTGTAATGAGCATAACAAAAGAAGTATTAACTAGATTAAAATGAATGGCTGCTTGCGTGGCTTTTGAATGCTTGGCCATATTGTTCACTGCTTCTTTAAAAATAAGATATACATCGCGGCGCTTTTGCATGTTGAGTTTTACATGTTCTACATCGGTAGAAATTTCTGCCTGCAGCTCAATGTTTTTTGCTTCGAGTAATTCTGATGCATAGTGTAACATGCGGGGCAGCGCTTCCCCCAACGTATCAATTTTTGGATTGATGCTCCACACAATTTCACGCATGGATTCAGAAACTTTTTGACTATCCTGGTAGATACGTTCTAAAAGCTTACTTACAGCATTTTCATTATGCAATTGTTTTTGCGCAAGCAGGCTGCTTAAGCTTATGTTGGTGAGATGAGAGCCAACTTCATCGTGCAGGTTTTTAGAAATTTCGCTTCGCACAAGCTCTGTGCGGAGCAACTGCTTTAAGCGAAAACGATACATGGCATAAAATATTCCGGCAATTGCTGCGAGAATTAAAATATAAAACCAAACTGTTTGCGTGAAGGGAGCACGGATAATAAAACTGACGCTTGCAGTTTGTGTGCTCCATGTTCCGCTGTTGTTTGCTGCTTTCACCATGAAAGTGTAATTGCCAGGCGCAAGATGACTGAAATTAATTTGTCGTTGATTTCCTGTCATTATCCAATTGGTATCTTCTCCGATTAATTTATATGCGTATTTAGTTTCAGCGCCATTGGTTAAGTCAACAGCAGTATATTGAATAGTTATATCATTTTGTTTTGGACTGAATTTCGCTGGCTCATTTTCATAAAACGGATATGGCTCACCATTTACACGCATGGCTATGATTATAGGTTTTTGAGGTGCCGGGTTTAAATTCATCGCATCGGGTTCCAAATAAAACAAGGTTCCTTTTCCACCGGTGTATAAGCGTTTTGTCAATTCATCATCATAAAAAAAACTTGCGGTATATGATACTGGCAATCCATCTTTTGCGGAATAATTCGTAAAAGTTTCTGTACGCTCATCAAAGCAGGAAAGGCCTGCATCTGTAGCAAGCCACAATCTTTTTTTCGTGTCTTCGTATATGCTGCTGATATGACCGTTGGCTAAACCTTTATCATGACCATATATAATTGCTTCGTTTGTTGAAGGAAAAAATTTTATTAGTCCGCCTGTGATTGAGCCTAACCATAATATAGAATCACCATGTTCCCATAATCCACTAAAGCCTGACTGCTTATTGATAGATGAAGGTGTTGAAAGAGTTTTAAACTTAGCTGCATTCCTGTTCCAGTAAACAAGTGTTGAACTCGCATCGTTGGTAAACCAGAGATTGCGGTTTTTATCTTCCAGAATAGTTAATGGATAGCGTAATGGATAACCCGGCAAACTATTACCGCGATAATATAGGAAGCGATGCTGTTTACTATCAAAATAACATACGCCATTTCCTTTACCCAAACCCATCCATACTAAACCGTGGCTATCTTCAAACTGAGTAGTGATGGGAACAGAATCAAGCAAAGAGGGTTTGCCGGGATAAGGCGGAATGCGACCCTGTTTTTTTGAAGATATGGAATACCAAAACATACCGGCCTGTGTGCCAATCCACAGCGTGTCTGAGCTTACCATGCGGATATTCCATATAAAATTTGCCCATATATCTTCGCCGGTTTTATAAAAGCGATGTTGCTGTTGTTTACCAGATGAAATATCTATTTCAAAAAAACCATCGCCATAAGTGCCAGCCCACAAAATATTATCGTAACGATTGCAGGAGACGACATCATACTGACTTTGTTTATTGGTGCTATCATTAATGAGTATTTTGCTGTTGAAGTATTGTTTGGTAGGTGAAATTTTTTGCAATCCTTCTGATGAGGTGGCTAACCACCAATTGTGCTGTTTATCGCATAATGCGGTGATATATTCATGCGTTTCAGACTGCAATGAAGAAATGGAATTGATAACAGGTATATTTTTCTGCCACATAACCGAAATAAGAGCATATCCGTAGTTATGAAATAAAAAAAGGAGATTAGTTGAATCAATCATCACCACCTGCTGCGACCATAATACGTAAGGATAGTAATTATAAGGAAAGAAACAACTGCTCAGTTTTATTCCGCTTTCATTATATAAAAACAGACTGTCTTTGTTCGCAGGTATGCATAGAAAATATTTTTCGAACACTTTAAAAACGTGAGACTGTGTGAAAGATTTATCTACATGCGGCGGAGAAACATCAGTTAAAAATTGCATTTGTTTTAAGAGCTGAGAATTTACAAGACTTGTAATAGCAGATGTTTTATTTGAATAAATATGCCAGCCGTTATACATATTCAGCAGCATATCTCCGTTAGAGAGAGACCATATTTTATTTACAAATTGAATTCGTTGCTTACTTGCATCAGCTTCCGTAAAAGGCGAAAGAAATATTTTTTTCAATTTTAAATTCGCATCAAAAATAAAAATACAATTTTTTGAAACCGCCCATAGATTTCCATTTGCATCTGCTTCCAATTCAGTAATGATGTTGTTGAATTCATCCAGTGTAGTATTCTTCTTGAAATAAAAATTTTGAAATATTCCCGTGTTGCTGTTATAAAAACTCAATCCTGCCTGTGTGCCAATAGCAAGATAATTGCAGGGCAATTTTTTTAAACAGTAAATATAGTTATGTGGTAATGAATTTGTGTTATTGGTATGAAAATATTGTGTTACTTCTGTTCCATCGAAGCGGTTTAAACCATCGGGTGTTGCAATCCATAAAAAGCCGTCATCGGTTTGCGCCAAATCATTGATGTTATTGCTGCTGAGACCTTCTTCTGTTGTTAGCTTTTCGATAAAGTGAGGCATTTCCTGTGCCTCGGTATTAATAAATAATGCCTGGCAGAGAACAAGATGAAGCGTTATTACACATTGGCGTAACATTACTGCGAAAAATATTTTCAAATCAAGCTTTCAAATTTTTTTATGAATTGTTTTAGAGTAATTACAGGCAATTGAGAAAGATGCATCTAAATTTTTTTTAAATACTTTTTTATAATATGGTCAGCTTTTTCTTTTTTCCAGTCAACGTGGGGATTAGAAATTTTTCCTTGTAAAATATTATCTATTTTATCAAACACGGATTCTTTTTTATTTTTTTGACCACTGACCTTATCATGTAAACCATGTGATTCTTTTATCTTCTTTTTCATACTTACACAAATTTACTTCACATCATAATCAACCACCACAGTTTCTGTTCGGGGATGGCTTTGACATGTAAGAATAAAACCCTGCTCTACTTCTTCCTGGTCAAGACCGTAATTCACATCCATATCTACTTCACCTTCCATCAGTTTTGCTTTGCATGTGCAGCACACGCCGCCTTTACAGGCGAAAGGTAAATCGGCGCCTTGTTTTAATGCAGCGTCTAAAATAGATTCATCGCTCTCAAAAGGCAATTCAAAATCAAAAGCTCTGCCATCGAGCTTTACAACTATTTTACTTTTTGCACCTGAAGCTTCTTTCGGCGTATGGCAAATAACCGTTGTCTTTTTTTGATCCGGTGTTGTGAATAATTCAAAATGTATTTTCTTTTGAGCAACTCCCTTTTGCTCTAAAAAATCTTTCACTGTAAAAATCATTTCTTCAGGTCCGCAAATAAAAAATTCATCTGAATGTATGTTCAGCACTTTGCTAAATAACTGTTCGCATTTAGCAGCATCTATTCTTCCATGATTAATAGCAGCATCTGTTTTTTCGCGGCTTAGAATGAATATCACCGAAAAGCGATTCATGTATTTATTTTTCAGAGCTTCTAATTCTTCCTTAAATATTATAGAAAGGCGATTGCGGTTAGCATAAACTAATATGATGTTGCTTTTGGCTTCAAGAGCCAGAACTGTTTTTATAATTGAGATAACCGGCGTAATTCCGCTGCCTGCAGCAAAAGCAACATATTGTTTTTTATTTGTTGCATTGAGTGTAATAGAGAAATGCCCCATCGGCGGCATTATTTCCAGTTCGTCTCCAATTTTTAATTGTTCATTTGCAAAAGATGAAAATAATCCGCCATTCAATTTTTTTACAGCGATTCTCCATTCATTTTGCAAAGGCGAGCTGCACAAAGAATAATTGCGCCGCAGCTCTTCGCCATTTATAAATGTGCGCAGTGTAAGATGCTGACCATGCCGGTATTGAAATTTTTCTTTCAGATGTTCCGGCACATCAAGCAGAACAGACACACAATCTTCTGTTTCTTTTTTTATTTGCTTAACTGGTATTTTTTCAAAGTGAGCTGACATGCAGTTGTGAGGAATTAAGTATTGTGAATATTCAATTGCGCTAAGAGAAATTCAAAAACGAACTAGTTTTGCCGATGGTGAGATATTTTTAATATCAAGCCCGGAACTGCTGCTCTGTTTTAATTTAAAAAATTGAAGATAAGCACAAATGCCGAATGATTTCCGCCAGCCGAAACAATAGCTGATCGCGAACTGCAGCCGATTGGGCCAATGCATTCCACCAACAAACCTTATGGACGCAAGGATATTAAACAATTAAAAATCTTTTCTCACATGAATAAATAATCCGCTTTCTCCAAACTGGTTAAAGCTGTAATCGAATTTAAAAACAATATCATAAGTAATTACTACATCTGCGCCAAAACCCCAGGTAATAAGCCACCTGTTATTCAAAAAAGTGATACCCGGCTCTTCATTATAAGCATAGCCCGCATTGGTATAAGCTTTGGCAAATATTCTTACAGGCAGCGCTATCTGTTTTTGAACTTTAGAAGGACTTTTTAAAACAAATGATACAGCCTGCGTTCTTGCCGTAAATCTGCCTGCTGCGCCCGCAACTCCATCAATTACATAATATTCAAGTCCCTGTAAAAAAATATTGCCATAGCCAAAGAGTTGCTTGTTGTAATATGGCTGAGAAAATGGAAGCTTTAACATGGTACCCAACTGAAATTGAAATTGCGACTTTGGCGCTACGGGTAAAGTATATGAACCTGTAAACTGCAATTGGGTAAGATTAAAATCTTTTGTAAAACCTCTTTGCATAAGAGAGGCTTCGTATTGAAACCCTTTTGTGGGATATGCATAATAGTCTGTATTGTTATACTGCAAAATGTATGAAATTTCGGGGAAAGAGAGATGGGTGTTCTGTTGGGGGAAGTATGCAGGATTGGCTTTCAGCACACTATCATCCACCCTCTCATTCATGTAAGCGAATCTGAAAATATGCCTTGTTTTTATAGCAGGGCGATACACATAGTCTGCACTTACCCGTGTTGTTTGTTTGATAAAATCGGCAGGCAGTTTAATGAAAACCTGCTTGCTGGTAATTGAATCTGTTTTAAAATTGATTTCTTTTTGCTTTGAATAATTGAAATAGATATTAAATCCATTCTTTAAAGCTTTATCAATATACGGACGTTCATATTTAAAAGCAATCTGGCGGCTGTAGCCGCTAATAAGCCATAAAATGGTGCGGTCATTTCTGCCGCTTACATTGTTGTATTGAAATTTAATACCATAATTCACACGAGATAAACTTGCTTTATGTGTTACCCACCATTCATTAAAATTTCTGTCGGCTAATTTAAAATAAGGCAACGGATATAAATACCATTTTTCTTTTACACTCACGCTTATAAAAACAAGATCGCCAAACTGGTTTTCAACAGAAACTATTGTTTCTAAAAAAAGACCTGTATTAATTATTTGATGCTTGGCCGTTAGTAATTTTTCTTTTAAGTCTTTCCGCAAAACATAATCACCCTGCTTAAAAGGAATTTCTCTTTCAATGATATAGGGCTTTGTTTTTTTGTTTCCATATAATGCAATACCGGCAATAAATATAAGGGATGATGTATCCGTTTTGGAAGATACAGAAACAGAAACAGAATCTGAAAAAGACAAAGCGGTATCTTTTAAAACCCAGGTTGTATCAGTTTGAGCACCGGCAGAAAGAAATAAGAAAAATAAAATACAAAATAAAATAATGATATGCCGCTGTAAAAACATTTATATGGATAGAATATGATTAGCGGTAAATGTATGTATTGAATTTTTATCAAATTCTGAATATTGATTTTCTTAACAGGGAGGGAATTCTTGCGGTTACATTCTTAGGTATGCCATTAAAAGGTCGTAATTTTCTTTTATCTCATTTTCGTAATGCTCTGCTCCAAAATAATATTTTATGGAATATTCATAGCGTTGCAGGGTTGCGATAATATCAGAAATTTCTGTTTTGTTTATTTTAATAGTTACCGTGAGCAAACCGGAAAGTTCATCAGCCGACGTGTTTAGCTGGGTAATGTAAGCGTCATTAGTTTCAATAAGACGGCTTATCTCGCCAAATGAAAAATTATGTTTTTGTGTTTCAAGAACAATAATGCCACCCGGCTCTTCTGTGTTTAAAAAATGGCTAAGCTTTAAAATCATTTGCCGGTAAGATATGCAGCCGATTAATTCATTCGCTTCATTTACCACCGGAACCAACGAGAGATTTAATTCAGATGCAAGCTTTAAGGCTGATAAAAAATGATGCTGGAAATATACAGAGGAATGAATGAGTTCATGTTGCAATGAGGAAAGCGGCAATGATTTTTCAAAATGCAGCAAATCGTTTTTGCTTATGATACCTGCGAATCTTTCTTCATTTATTACAGGCAGGTGCTGTACTTCAAGCTCATCCATCAATTGAAGCGCAACATCCACTTCATCAGTAAGATTCAGTTGCGGAAAATCAGTTTGTATAATTTCAGATGCTAACATTTTTTCAAAGGATTGTTTTTAAGTAAGACAATAAAAGTTATACCATAGTTGCAGCAGGTTGTTTAACTTTTTCAAGAAATTGCTCCAGAATTTTATTAAAGCTTTCCGGCCCTTCCATCATGGGGGCATGTCCGCATTTATCAATAAAATATAATTCACTGTTTGGAATCAGCCTGTGAAATTCCCGGGCTACAAAGGGTGGAGTAACCACATCATTGCTTCCCCAAATCAATAATGCAGGTTGCTTTATCTGGCTAATCTCTTCACCCAAATTATTTCTTATTGCACTCTTTGCCAGTGAAAGTATTTTTATTAGCTGCATACGGTTATTACAAATTCCATATACTTCATCAACCAATTCTTTGGTGGCAGCGGCAGGATCATAAAATGTGATTTCGCATTTTCTTTTTATATAAGCATAATCGCCTCTTTTAGGAAATGTATCGCCCATTCCATTTTCAAATAAACCCGAACTGCCCGTTAAAATAAGAGACTTTATATTTTCAGGATGTTTTAGTACCTGAACCAGCGCCACATGCCCGCCAAGCGAATTGCCGAGTAAATGAATATCCCTAAGCCCTTTCATCTCTATAAACCGGTGAACATGTTTTTGAAATCCGCCCACGGTTGTATGCAACAAATCAAGCTCAAACATTGGAAGCATGGGAACAATGACCTTATAATCATTTTTAAAACAGGTGATTAAACTTTCAAAATTGCTTAATGCTCCAAATAAGCCATGCAGAAGAACCAAAGGCTCTCCCTCGCCCACTTCTATAAACTTAAATTTGTCAAAATGTTTTATCTCGTAGCGCATCAGGATGTTTCTTAAAAGCAAATTAGTTATAAACCTTCATAAATAAAAAATAATACAATCATCATATACCCGTAACATGCATACGGGTTGCACTGTTTTGCTAAAATAATTTATTTAAACGAACAATTAACCAATGTTACGATGTTATATCAGGCGGCCTTTTTAGCAATGGAGTTAAAAAAGCCGGTAAGTTCTTGAAACATGTTTTTAAAAAAAGGCAAAACAGCAGAGAGCATATCCATCGCTTTGGATGCCCAAGGCTCAATAAAAGGATATGTTTTTGACGAAGCAATTGTTTCTTGCTTTATTACTTGCATTTGGTTGGCGTAAAATAAAACCACACTGAAAAAGGTGATGTATAAAAGCACGTAAAGCACAATGCCACCAAGCCTGTTTACCCAACCCAGCATCGCAATCTCTACTGTTTTTTGCAGCAATCCTGCGAGCCATCTTACTAAAATAATAACCGCTATCATTACCACAGCAAAAGAAATTAACGGCAGCCATTGCTTATTAATATTGGTGCTGTTATTTAACCATCCTGCCACAACAATTGATAATTTCATGGCCGCAGCCAAGCCAATTATGATTGCAAGAAATGAAACGATTGCTATGATTAGCCCGCGGCTGTATCCCTTTATTACAGCCAGTAATACTAAAATGATAAAAGCAAGATCTATTAGCATGTGATAAAGACGAATGAAAAATAAATATCGGAATAAAATTGATCACATTATTGTCTATTGCCTATTGCCTATTGTCTATTGTCTATTATCTATTGTCTATTGTCTATTGCCTATTGTCTATTGCCTATTGTTTATTGCCTATTGTCTATTGCCTATTATTTATTCAATAATATTTTAACTATTGCTGAAATGGCTTTGCCATCTGCTTTACCTGCAAGTTGCCTGGTTGCGATGCTCATTACTTTTCCCATATCTGCAGGCGAAGATGCGCCTGTTTCTGAAATAATTTTACTCAAAGCATCTTTTAACTCATCTTCATTTAATTGAGCGGGTAAAAATTTTTCTATCACTGCAATTTCTTCCTGCTCTTTTTTTGCAAGGTCTGTGCGGTTTTGCTGTTGAAATATCTCCAGTGAGTCTTTGCGTTGCTTCACTAATTTTTGCAATAGCTTCAGTTCCGTTTCAGGAGTAATTTCTCCTCTGGCGCCGGGTTCTGTTTTGGCCTTTATTATTTCTGCTTTAATGGCTCTTAATCCGCGCAAAACCGCTTCATCCTTAGCTTTCATGGCATCTTTCATTTGCGCCATTACCTGTTGTTCTAAATTCATATCGTTTCTTGTTTTTCGTTTCTCGGATTTCGGATTTATCTTTATTACTTTATTTACTTATTTACCTTTTTTACCCTACTCCCTTCTTCCTACTCCCCACTTTCTTTACTTTCCTTGAACTGCAATGCTTTAAATTTATTATAAAAATCTTTTGCAAAATTTTTTATATCGTCACAGAGTTCCTGCTGATTAGTTGCCCTGCGGAATGTATCAGCCATCGTAATCATAGTCTGATAAAAAAAATCGGACATCTCATCTACCATCATATCTTTTGTCCACAAGTCAATGCGCAAAGCGCTTTTATCTGTCCCATCCCAAAAAGAAATCATCACTGCTTTAGCATGTTGTATTTTATCTGCGGTGCTGTTGCTTGCTTTCCATCTTATTTGTTCGGGAATTTTATCCTCTCCCAAATTCACATCTATTGTTATGGTTGATGTTTGCATGTTTACAGTTCTGTAATCTGAATTGGCAAAAATAAGATGAAATGTAAAGCGGCGGATTATGTTGTTTCAGGCTTTGAAGAAATTGTTTCTGCCAGCTTCCACAAGCTTTCCGCAACTGTTTTGCGGGTTAGCAATGCTGTCTGTATTTTACAGGCATCAACCATTTGTTTTCGCAATTCTTCATTTTTAAAAAGAAGCATTATTTCATCGCCCAGTGTTTCAAAATTATTTTCTGAGGCGTACAGAGATGCAGCATTGCAATATTCTCTCAAATAAATATTGTTGAATGTGATAATTGGCGTTGCACATTGCAAGCCAATAACTGCGGGTAAAATATCAGCTTCGCATACAGGCACATGCAGCAACGCATAAGCTGAAGCAACCACAGAAGCCGTTTCTTTTAGTGTGAATGCATGTAATGTTTTCACATCGTTTCTGTATTTATAAGACGCTAATTTTTCTGATAGCTTCGCAGAAATATTTTCGTATTTTGGTATCAGCAATAATTGCATGCTGCTTTGCTGCCATTTTTTAAATTTTGAAAATGCTTTTAATAAAGTGATGAAGGCTGCTTCCTCATCATCATTCACGAGGCAAACAAAATATTCTTTATTCTCTGAGAACTGTGCTTTAATTAAGAGTTTATCTATCTCTTCCACTGCATGAAAATCAGAAGTTGCGGTGTAAGGTATTTTATGAAGTAAAAATTTTTTTTCAGGTGAAAATTTTTTTAAAGAAGCAAAGACGTTATCAGAAAAAGATATGAGATTATTCTGTGCCCTAACGTATTTACCAAAATTCCGGCTTGTGTATTTCTGTGCGGATGTTTTAGAAGATGATTTATTAAAATATTTTTCATCATCAAAAGAAAACAGGGACTGCTTTTTTGCATAATTATTTGCTGCAGCATTTAAAAAGATAGAGGCATCCGGCTCTATTCTTTTTAAAATGAAACGAAGCTTTACTGTATAAAGCCAGCGCAAGCTGAATTTTGATTTTGCACTAACCGTAATAATCACTACCGAATTTGAAGAAAATTTTTGAGCGGCTGCAGGAACGGCAAAGCTCCATGCTTTTACTTCATAACCAGCCTGCAATGCATACCCGCTCAAGAGCTCAACGATATAATCACTGTAATCATTACATGATTTTTTATTTTGCTGAATAACCGCTATACGCATACCAGCGCAAATTTAAGCGCAATGATTTTAGATATACAAGTACAAGATTAATGTTTGCGCTTATAATGAATTTTCCAGTTTGATTTCCATGCAGCGCCTTCATCAGTTGATGATTGCCAATCCCAGTCGAATGAGTTGGCTGAAATATTATAGAAAATCATTCTTGATTGCATTTTGCCCGATGGCGTCGTTCTTTCAGGAGTATTTAATATCATTTTGCCATCTGTCATACCACCCGTAAGTGAAATATATCTGCCTTTATCATCAACCCAAGTTTGCTGCCACATTTTAGAATTAGGGTTATACACACTCCAGCTTTTACCGGTATAGTTTTGTATTGGGGTCATTAAAATTTTCCTGAATTGTACAGCTACCTAAAATTTTTTCTATATGATTGGTGCCATAAAGTGTATCGTTCCATGTTAAGTTCCAGTTGCCTATCCAAAAATCGAATTGCTTTGCTTCAGGTGAAGAACAGTGCGCCTGCTGAGCAGTTTGAGCTTTTGAGACAGGATTAAAAAAAATAAATAAGAAAAATGAAATGCATTTCATAATAGCGATTTTAAAATAGAACACAGTAAACTAACTACATTTGCAAACATCTGTATGCTTTTATGATAAATGGCAGTCTCTCAATTCAGAAATAATAATTTTAAAAATAAAAAAAGAATTATGGAAATATATTAACAGAGAACCTTACTTATATGAAACGGGATGGTTTATTTTTATCTTTCTTAAAATTTATTATGATAGCTATTCTTATATTTTTCACGCTGCATTGGTTTCTTTCACTCTTCTTTCATTCCTTTTTTTTGCATAGATATGCATCTCATCAGATGTACACCACCACTAAAAAATGGGAAAAAATATTTTATTTTAGTACATGGTTTGCGCAAGGCTCATCTTTTTTAATGCCGCGTGCTTACGGTGTTTTGCACAGAATGCACCATGTTTACAGCGATACGGAAAAAGACCCTCATTCGCCACATTTTTTTAAAGATGTGTGGCGAATGATGAGGCATACTGCCGCAATTTTTAATGGGTTTGAAACAGGAAAAAATATTCCCGAAGAACAATTTACCAGAGAATATTTGCCTGCATGGAATAAGCTTGACCGGTTAGGAAATAACTGGATTACCAGAATACTCTTTGGCTTAGCTTACACGGCATTCTATATTTATTTTGCACCAAACGCCTGGTGGTTTTTATTATTGCCTGTACATTTCTTAATTGGTCCTATACAAGGAGCGGCGGTAAACTGGTGTGGACATAAATATGGATATAGTAATTATAACAATGGTGACCATTCTAAAAATACGTCACCCTTTGGTGTGTTATTGATGGGTGAATTATTTCAGAACAATCATCATCACGCAAAAGACAATGCAAACTTTGCCCGCAAATGGTTTGAATTTGATACCACCTATATTATCATGCGTGCATTAGATAAGTTAAGAATTATAAAATTAAAACCGGTTGTTGTTAGAGAATAATCGTGCAATTAAATTATGCGCTAATTCTGCTTCGCAATTTTTGCAGCATTCTCTGCAACCTGCAATGCCTCAATAAACTCATCAATGTTTCCGCTGATAACAGAATCTAAATTATACGATGTTAAGCCAATGCGATGGTCAGTAACTCTTCCCTGCGGCCAATTGTAAGTGCGAATTTTTGCGCTCCTGTCGCCGGTGCTTACGAGTGTTTTTCTGTGGCGTGATATTTCCTCTTCCTGCTTGCGCACCTGCTCTTCATAAAGTTTCGTACGCAGCATGGTCATTGCTTTTTCACGGTTTCCCAACTGGCTGCGTTCTGTTTGGCAAACCACTACTGTACCAGTAGGTATATGTGTAAGCATTACTTTGGTTTCTACTTTATTTACATTCTGACCGCCAGCACCACCGCTGCGTGCAGTTTCCATTTTTACATCGGCAGGGTTTAATTCAAAATCTACTTCCTCTGCTTCAGGCATTACCGCAACAGTTGCAGCGCTGGTATGCACACGCCCTTGTGTTTCTGTAGTGGGCACGCGCTGCACGCGATGAACACCGCTTTCAAATTTTAATGTGCCATACACATCATCGCCCTGCACTTCTGCAACTACTTCTTTGTAGCCGCCAACCGTTCCCTCGCTTTCACTGATGATAGAAGTTTTCCAGCCTTTTTTTGCGCAGTATCGTAAATACATTTCGAGCAAATCGCCGGCAAATAAACTCGCTTCATCTCCGCCTGTGCCTGCACGAATTTCAATCACTGCATTCTTATCATCCTGCGGGTCTTTGGGTATTAATAATTTGGTTAACTGTTTTTCTAATGTCTCTTTTTTTTCTTCCAGTTCGGGCAATTCCATTTTAGCGAGCTCTCTCAGCTCTTCATCATTACTATTCAAGCCCGCTTTTGCAAAGTCATAATCTGCCAATACTTTGCGATATTCCTCATAAGGCTTTACAATTTTTTCCATGTCGCGGTATTCTTTACTAAGCCTGCTGAATTCTTTTTGATTATTGATGATGGCAGGATTAGTAAGTGAAACACCTGTTTGTTCAAATTTTGCTTTTATGGCTTCTAATTGTTCTGTCATATATATAATTACTTAAGCCCTTTTTCTGGCTTTTATTAAAACGCTTTTTTGCAATTATAATAAAATGGTGAATGAAATAAGAAATATAATTATAAAGAGTAAGGTAAGGGCAATTAAAAAAATAATGTCTGCTGCTCTTTCATAACGATTATTTAAGGCATCATTATTTGTTCTGATAGACAGAAACGAAAACAGACTGGCAGTCATTAGCAAAATAGAAGCAATGCCTGTACATTCATCTATTAATGTATGCTCACTATACTTAGAAATTTTAAGAGAAGTGAGAACAATAAGACAAAAGCCTAATAAGTTTGAAGATGTGTTTAAAATATGAGATGATTTATTGCTATCCATAGCTCCTGAAGCGTCCGATATATTGCCATTTATTAATTGAAAATATCTGGTGGCAAAATTAAGCGAATTCAATTGACTCTAATAATTATGAAAAATTAAAATTATTAAACACAATAATTTTGTTGTGTTTATTTTTTTCCTATCTTGTATCTATCCGAGACAATACCAAAGGCATAATAAAAGTTAATCTCAATGATATTGAATCGTATGATAAAAAATGAAAAGCAATACAAGATTTCTAAGAAAAGATTAAATGAATTAGTTGAAAGAATCAATGCCACAAAATATTCAGGCAATCATAACTCTTTGAAGTTAAAAATGCTTACAGCCCCGCTGGAAGGCATAAAAAAAGAAATGGAAAAAGAAATCGCTGAATACGAAAAATTAAAAGCTAACAAATCAATTATTCTTAAAGAACGCAGCCTTGCTGAGGTTCCCAATATCATCATAGAATATAAAATTGCTCATAACCTTACTCATAAGGATTTTTCAAAATTGCTTGGGATTAAAGAACAGCAATTGCAACGCTACGAGTCAGATGGGTTTAAAACAGTAAGCTTTCAAAACCTTATGAAATTTATCAATCTTATAAATTTGGATTTAAAAGTAAAAGAGACCGTTATTAAGCCAAAAAGGAAATTACGCACTGCTCAAAACAAGAGCTTTTCTCATGCATAATTTCTATTTTTATCAAACATATCAATATTAAATTCTTTTCTTGTCTTTCAGAAAATTTAAAGCTGATTATCTTTTTACCGGAACAGAAATGTTGTCAGGTAATCATGTGCTTATATTAAATGAACAAGACTATGTAGAAGAGATAATAATAAAAGAAAATGCAGGCGATGATGTACAAGAATTTAACGGTCTTATTTCTCCCGGCTTTGTCAATTGCCATTGCCATTTGGAATTAAGTCACATGAAGGGTTTAATCCCTGAAAAAACAGGCTTGGTTAATTTTGTTTTTAAAGTGGTAACAGAACGCCATTTTGATGATGAAGAAATTCTCGAAGCTATTGCAAAAGCAGAAGACGAAATGTTTGCAAATGGTATTGTTGCCGCAGGTGATATTTGCAATAACACATTAACGCTTTCTCAAAAATTGAAAAGCAGATTGAGTTATTACAATTTCATTGAAGTAAGCGGCTGGCATCCGCAAATTGCAGAACAACGGTTTCAATTATCACAAAAAATAGTAGAACAATTCAACCAACTACCAACTGCTTTAGTTCCTCATGCGCCTTATTCCGTATCAGATGAGTTATGGAATTTAATTCAGCCATTCTTTACGAATAAAACTATCAGCATACACAACCAGGAAACTTCTTTTGAAGATGAATTGTTCATTAAAAACCAGGGAGATTTTATTCGCATGTATGAGATGATGAAAATAGACAACAGCTTTTTTACACCAACAGGCAAAAGCAGTTTACAATCTTATTTTCACAAATTAAGTAATGCGAAGAATATAATACTCGTGCATAATACATTCACTTCACAAACTGATATTGATTTTGCCAGTCAACAAATCAACCAATCAACCAATCAACAATTGTATTGGTGCATTTGCGCAAATGCAAATCTTTATATTGAAGACAAAATGCCACCGGTAGAATTGCTAAGAAAAAATTACTGCAACATAGTTATCGGTACAGACAGCTATGCCAGCAACAAAAGCCTGAACATGCTTGATGAAATAAAAACTATTCTTCATCATTCATCAGAAAAAATTACTGCATCAGAAATTTTGCAGTGGGCTACCGTCAATGGTGCAAAGGCTTTACAGATGGAGAATTTACTTGGAAGTTTTGATAAAGGCAAGCACCCCGGAATAATGCTGATTGATAAATTAGCGAATGGGGATATTACTGCAGAATCTTCTGTTACCCGCTTACTATAATATATTTTTCGGGCAATGCTCATTTAAAGATGTATCTGAAATCAAACTCATTAATTGCAGCTCTAAATAATTTTACGTCAAATTCATTTCAATTTATGTAATTCGTGTTATGAAATTTCTCATCATCCGTTTTTCATCTATCGGTGATATTGTTCTTACCACACCTGTTGTTCGCTGCATGAAAAAACAATTACCGGGTGCTGAGATACATTATCTGACCAAAAAAAATTTTCAAAATATTTTAGCTGATAACCCTTACATAGATAAAATTCATTTACTGCACAATGACTGGAAACAAATGATTGTATCCCTAAAAAATGAAAATTTCGATTGTATCATTGACCTCCATCACAACCTGAGAACGCTGCGAATAAAAAATGCTTTGCTAAGAATAAAATCTTTTTCATTCAATAAGCTTAATGTTGAAAAATGGCTGCTCACGGCTTTTAAAATAAATCGCTTGCCTCAAGTACACATTGTTGATCGCTATCTTGATACTGTAAAAGATTTTGGTATTATAAACGATGGTGAAGGCTTAGATTATTTTATTCCTAAACACGATATTGTGCCTTATGACCATCTGCCAACAAGCCACCAGCATGGCTTTATTGGGATTGTAATTGGCGCGGCATACAACACAAAAAAATTACCGGTACATAAACTAAAAGAATTGTGCAGCAAAATTGAGCATCCAGTAATTTTATTAGGCGGCAAAGAAGATATAATAAATGCTGAAGCAATTGCATCTGTTGACCCGATAAAAATTTATAACGCCTGCGGCAAATTTAATTTGAATGAAAGCGCAGATCTTGTTCGAAAATCAAAACTGATTATTTCACACGATACAGGCCTGATGCATATTGCAGCCGCATTTAAAAAATCAATCATTTCGGTTTGGGGAAATACGATTCCTGAGTTTGGAATGGAGTCTTATTATGGCAAATATGAAATCAGAAATCAGAAGTCGGAAATCAGAAATCTTTATTGCCGACCATGCAGTAAAATCGGTTACTCAAAATGCCCGCTTGGTCATTTTAAATGTATGGAGTTGCAGAGTATGGATGCAATTGCAGAAACGGTTTATTCAATTATAAAAAAACCTAACAGGTGAAAAAAACCTCACAGGCAGGTGTGTCGCTCACTGCGTTAGTGTAGATGTGATTGCCTAAGAGTATGCAACAACTTATATTTGCGGTAAATAATTATAAAATGGGGTTAGAATATTCCGAAATCATTTTATCTAATCCTGTGATTGACAGTTTGCAACCCTTGCAGGTAAAATGCCTTGCAGATACCGGCTCTACTTATTTGGTATTGCCTCAGCATATAGCTACTCAACTGCAGCTAAAGCCACTCGAAACCCGGGAGGCGACCACTGCTGATGGAAGCTCACATACGGTTCCTTATGCTGGTCCGGTAAAGGTTACCTTCGAAAACCGAAACTGTTTTGTAGGTGCTCTTATAATGGGCGATGAGGTATTAGTAGGTGCTGTGCCCATGGAAGATATGGATTTAGTTGTGCACCCCAAACTTTTAAAGCTTACAGTGAATCCTGATAGCCCGAATATTGCCCGTGGGCATGTAAAGTAATCAATTATTGCCCGCCTGGTCATTTTAAATGTATGGAGTTGCAGGATGTAGATGCAATTGCAGAAACGGTTTATTCTCTTTTAAAAAAACACTAACGGTTGAAAAAAAAACCTCACAGGTCTTTAAGACCTGTGAGGTTTGAAAGAATTGGTCTGACTGTCACACCCCGTTCCGAAAAATTTCGGAAATAAGACCATGTGTATGATCAACTGCATCCCATGCTATTTCCGCAATTCAAACATTTGTAACAAGTGCCGCTGCGTAATGTAATGTGCCCGCACACATTACAGGCAGGCGCATCGCTTTGCATATTTTTTGCCGCTGCATTTACTGCATCGAGACCAATATCTGTTTTTGCAGTGCTTGTCTTCTGCAATTTTTGTGTCTGTATTCCTGAAGAGGAAACATTAGGAGAACCGCTTATCACTCTTACATTACTTAAAGAAGGCTTGCCGGGTATTTCTGTTTCAGTTTGTTCATTAAGCGGAGTAAGTTCAGGTCTGTCTATTACATGCACAAGATCTGTGCGGCCGAGATATTCGTAAGCCAATGCACGGAAAACGAAATCAACCAATGAAGTTGTTATTTTTATATTTGGATGGTCAACCATACCGGCAGGTTCAAATTTTGTGAACACAAATTTTTCAACGAACTCTTCCAAAGGCACACCATATTGCAAGCCAACAGAAATGGCGATTGCAAAACAATTAATCAGGCTGCGGAGTGTTGAGCCTTCTTTGGCAAGGTCAATAAATATTTCTCCTAAAGTTCCATCGGTGTATTCACCCGTACGGAGAAACAAAACCTGTCCGCCAATTTTTGCTTTTTGCGTAAAGCCTCTGCGTTTGGCAGGCAAAGTTTTTCTTTCAACAATGCGTGATAACTGCCGTTTCAAGATAGTGTCGTTGCTTTGCTGCATGCGCTTCTGCACTTCATCTAATAATTCTTCCACAGTAAGCTTGCTTAAATCAACAATATGAGGTTCAGTTATTGTTACGGTTTGTGCAGCAACTTTATCTTCTTCTTTTGTTTCTTTCATCTTTTTCTTCTTACCAGATTTTGTACTTAATGGTTGCGATAATTTAGAGCCGTCGCGATACAAAGCAGTTGCTTTCAACCCTAATTTCCAGCTAAGCATATAGCAATCTGCAATTTCTTCCGCAGTTGCTTCAAATGGCAGATTGATTGTTTTTGAAATAGCGCCGCTAAGAAATGGCTGGCAGGCTGCCATCATTTTTATATGACCATAAGCATGAATAAAACGTTCCCCTTTTTTACCGCATTTATTAGCACAATCAAAAATGGGTAAATGCTCAGGCTTTAAATAAGAAGCGCCCTCCACAGTCATGGCGCCGCATACATAATCATTAGCTGCATCAATTTGTTCTGCAGTAAATCCAAGAGCATCGAGCAAATCAAAATTCCAATCATTAATTTGTTCTGCTGTAAAACCTAATCTCTCTAAACAAGCTTCGCCCAAAATAAATCTGTTGAATAAGAAATTTATTTCAAATGCAGACTTAGCAGCATCATTCAGCTTTTTAATTTCTTCTGCAATAAATCCTTTTTCACTTAATGTTTTAGGATTGATAAATGGAGCGCCTTCAAAGCCTGCACTTCCTACTGCATATTTTATTATAGAATCAATTTCTTTTTTATTATACCCTAATTTTTTTAAAGCGGCAGGAACTGATTGATTGATTATTTTAAAATAACCGCCGCCTGCAAGCTTCTTAAATTTTACCAACGCAAAATCAGGTTCCACACCGGTAGTATCGCAATCCATCACAAGACCAATGGTTCCTGTGGGTGCAATAACAGTAGTTTGTGCATTGCGATAGCCATATTTTTCACCAAGCTGCACAGCTTCATCCCATGCTTTTGTCGCAGCTTTCAACAAATCATCGGGACAATATTTTGCATTAATGCCAACAGGTTTTACACTTAGATTTTCGTAAGCATCTTCTGCATCATAAGCAGCAGCGCGGTGATTACGCATTACGCGAAGCATATCTTCTTTGTTCTCTTGATATCGAGGAAATACGCCCAGGATTGAAGCGAGCTCTGCTGAGGTTTTATAAGCCGTGCCCGTCATGATTGCTGTGATGGCTGCGGCTATGGCTCTTGCTTCTTCGCTGTCATAAGCAATTCCGCTCACCATTAACATGGTGCCAAGATTGGCAAAACCTAATCCTAATGTTCTGTAATCATAAGAAAGCTGTGCAACTTCTTTACTTGGGAATTGTGCCATGAGAACAGAAATTTCCAACACAACAGTCCATAAACGGCAGGTGTATTCAAAGCCTTCAATATCGAACACACTTTTTTCCGCATCAAAAAATTTCATGAGATTGGCAGAGGCGAGATTGCAAGCGGTGTTATCGAGAAACAAATATTCACTACAGGGATTAGACGCATTAATGCGACCTCCTTTGGGGCAGGTATGCCATTCATTAATAGTGGTATCATATTGCATACCGGGGTCGGCGCAGCGCCATGCAGCATACGCAATCTGATTCCAGACTTCACGTGCAGGGATTTTTTTCATCACCCTGCCATCAGTTCTTGCCTTTAATTCCCAATCGCCATCTTCTTTGAGCACTTTAAAAAATTCATTAGGTATGCGAACAGAGTTATTGGAGTTTTGGCCTGATACAGTTAAGTAAGCATCGCCTTCATAATTATTATCGTAACCTGCAGCAACTAAGGCAGCAACTTTATTTTCTTCTTCAACTTTCCAGTTAATGAATTTCATTATTTCAGGATGGTCGAGATTAAGACAAACCATTTTTGCAGCACGCCTTGTAGTACCGCCGCTTTTTATAGCGCCTGCTGCACGGTCACCGATTTTTAAAAAGCTCATTAGCCCGCTGGAAGTGCCGCCGCCACTAAGTTTCTCCCCTTCTCCGCGAATAGCAGAGAAATTGGTTCCTACTCCTGAACCATATTTGAATATACGGGCTTCTCTCGTCCATAAATCCATAATGCCGCCTTCGTTTACCAGGTCATCATTCACACTTAAAATAAAACATGCATGGGGCTGTGGCCTTTCATAAGCGCTGGTTGATTTTTTTAATTCACTATCTTTTTGCTCCACATAATAATGCCCCTGTGGTTTACCCGATATACCATAGCTTTCATACAGGCCGGTATTAAACCATTGCGGGCTGTTTGGCACACAAGCCTGGTTTAAAATACTATACACCAATTCATCATAAAAAATTTCTGCATCTTTTTCTGAAGCGAAATAATTGTAACGCTCACCCCAAACTCTCCAGCAGTTTGCCATGCGGTGTGCCAGTTGTTTGGCGCTGGTTTCCCTGCCGGTACTTCCGCCGCTTTGAGGTATGCCTGCTTTGCGAAAATATTTTTGCGCTATTATATCCGTCGCAATCTGGCTCCATTGTTTTGGAACTTCTACATTATTCATTTCGAATACAATTTCACCGCTGGGATTTTTGATTACACTGCTGCGGTAATCGTATTCAAATAAGTCAAAAGGATTTATGCCCTCTTTTGTAAAGCGGCGCTGAAATGTAAGTGCGTGGTTTGGTTGTTTTGGCATGGCAAAAATTTTTATGTTTAATTATTTTAATTTAAAATGGCAGCATGTTACTGAAACATTAAGCGGATAACGAAAATATTTCTATCCCCTGAAAAAACAAGTGTGGAAATATACACAAGTGTGGAAAAGGAAATTATTAAATTTTGAAAGCCTCAATGCTATTGCATTTCCAATTTTTTTCGTACATTCATTAAAAATTTGCAGGTAACGAACCCATGGATTCACATAAAATCAAGGCTATAAATAAAATTCAGAAAAACCCTCAAAGATAATTTTGTTATTGAAAAATTAAATAACCTGGAAACACGGGTGCAACATATTTTTAATTTGTGTAAGTAATGCGAAAACTTTTTTGCATTTTTGCAACAGGCACCATTTATATAATTGCATGAAGCATAAGCTTTATCACCAGATACTCGAACGAAAACGATCAGGACTAAAGTCATTTACTGTACTTGTAGACCCTGATAATGTTGATGTTGCTAAAACAGATCAACTGGTATCGCTTGCTGTTGAGGCACAGGTAGATTATTTTTTTGCAGGGGGCAGTCTTGTAATTTCCAATACGCTTGATGAGTGCATACAGCAAATAAAATCTGCCTGCAATATTCCTGTTATTATATTCCCCGGCGCTCCTTCGCAGGTAAGCAAATATGCTGATGCGCTTTTATATTTATCATTGATATCAGGTAGAAATCCCGAATTGTTGATTGGCCAGCATGTTATCAGCGCACCGCTTGTAAAGAATAGCGGTCTTGAAATTATGCCTACCGGATATATGGTGATTGATGGAGGTGCGCCCACTACCGTTTCTTACATTTCTAATGCATCGCCAATTCCTTCTGATAAAAATGAAATAGCCATGTGCACTGCTATGGCAGGTGAGATGCTTGGCATGAAGCTGATATTTATGGATGCAGGCAGCGGTGCAAAAAAACCTTTTACCGAAACAATGATTGAACTTGTTGCCGCCAACATCAATATACCTCTTATAACGGGTGGCGGTATCACTACACCTGAAAAAGCCTATTTAAACTGCCGCGCAGGCGCTGATATTATTGTAATAGGCAATGCCATAGAAAAAGATCTTTCTCTGCTAAAAGAGATGAGTGATGCTATACACTCGGTTCCTATTACAGCATAAAAACCCTGAACCCCTAAAGGGGAATAATTCATCTGAAGCGTGCAGGGAAAATTTTTAGCAGAAACTTTTTGGATATATATGCATACAGATGTTAGCAGCAACCCTATTAGCAAGCAGTCCGCTATTCGGCGGACAAGACAATGCCTCAACAACCCACCGCACATTTTGGCATCCCGCAAAATGGCGGGACAAGGCACACAAATCTGGACATCCCGCAATATGCGGCACAAAAGACCCAAAATTTGCTGAACACAAATTCTATATTTAAGATTTTGTAAAAGGAAGTAAATAAGCCTAAATTTATCTTTCGCATAAAACATGAATTTAAAAGAAGAAATTTCATCCTGGGTAAAAACATACACTAAAGATTTATTAAGCTATGCCATTACTAAAGTGCATCAAAAAGAATTAGCAGAAGATTTAGTGCAGGATACTTTTCTTTCCGCTTATCAATCCTATAAAAACTATAAAGGCAATAGCAATGTGAAAACCTGGCTGTTTTCAATACTCAAACATAAAATTGCCGATTATTATCGTTCAAAATATAAGCAGAATATTGAGGTTGGCTCTGATTTCATTGATACCTTTTTTGATGAAGATCATCGCTGGAAACCGGAATACAGACCAACGAACTGGGGCGATGAAAAAGAGTTACTCGACGATCCTGAATTTTCAAAATCGTTACATAATTGCTTTGAAAAACTTCCGCAAAAATGGTCTTCCGCAGTGCAGTTGAAATTTTTGGAGGAGCATAATAGCAATGTCATCTGCTCTGAATTAGAAATCACCACTTCCAACTTCTGGCAGATCATCCACAGGGCAAAGCTTCTTTTAAGAAATTGTTTGGAGCTTAAATGGTTTAAAAAATAAAGAAAAAATAGTTTGTCAGGAATTACGTAACAATGCGACTAATCATCAAATAAAATTATTTATTATGAAAAGTAAAATTGCACAATTCCTTATTGCAGGCATGGTGGCCACAGCTGTAATGACAGGCTTTACATTCTTAGCACCTATGATGGGCTTACCTAAAATGAACCCGGCAGAAATGCTTTCAGGTATGATGGGAGTACCAATAATGGTTGGCTATCTGCTACACTTTATGATAGGAATTATTTTCGCTGCTGCGTACGTGTACTTGTTTAATCCAAAAGTTCACATTCAAAGCAAATTAGTAAAAGGCAGTTTGTTTGGCTTTGCCATCTTTGTTTTTGCCCAGGTGATGATGTTTATAATCGGAAAGATGATGCCCATGCCAATGCCGCAGGATAATATGATGTTAATGATGCTGGGTTCTTTAATAGGTCATCTGGTGTATGGTATTGTGGTTGCATTAATAGTTCCTGCTTATGCGGTACAATCAGAAAAATATACCCGGGTTTCTCATGCTTAAATATTTTGTATGAATATTATGAATGCAATGATGTTGTCTTGTGTAAAGGCAACAGGGCTTATGGAAATGAAAGAAAATGTTCCGTTAGGTTTATTAAAAACAATGCAACTGCACATGCATACAGCTATGTGTTCAGGTTGCAGAAATTATTTGAAGCAAAGCCAGTTAATTAATGAGCTTCTTCAAAAAGAATTTGACACTCTCCCTATTATCAAAAATACTGATGACCTTGAAGCAACCATAATTTCAAAAATCCTATAAAAATATATTTAAGATTTTGTCAGGTTTCATTGAATTGAGCGACTAATTGTTTGTAATAAAATTTATAAACAATAAAAATGAAAAAAATGAAAAAAATGAAAATTATGCTGTCGATTATGATAGCGGCAATGGGTTTTTTATCCTTCCCGGCAAAAGCACAGGATAATAACATGATGCCTGATATGAAAAGCTGGCCCGAAGCATCCCAAATGGCAGCGAAGGATATGATGGATAAATATGGTAAGCCAAATGAAACTACACCTCATATGCTGGTTTGGTACAATAACGGTCCCTGGAAAAAAACCACTATCTATGACGTGGAAACCAAGCATATATTCCCCGTTGACCACACCGATGTAATGGAACAGGTAATTGACTATAAAGTTCCGGCAAACAAATTTAGTGATCTGGCAGAATATGATGGAAGTGTGAGTGTGCATAGAACGGACGGTGAAATATCAGCTAAATGTGATATGGAAGCTGCAAATTTCCTGGCACTTAATCTTGCCAACGATGTTATCACCGGTAAAAAAACAGTGCAGGCTGCCAGGGATTTTTATACAAATGCAATTAAAGAATTTGTTCTGGAAAAAAAGACATCTCCCTACATGAAATCTTTCCAGTTTACCGTACCTAAGGGAGGCACAGGTTTTATCGACAAAAACGAAGTTAGTAAAGAACTTCTCGAAAAAATTATGAAAGCCAAAATGGAAATGAAAGAAAAAATGTAATCATTAATCAATATCTCTATTGTAATTATGCCACAGTTTTTGTGGCATAATTGTTACCATATAAATTAAAAAAATGAGCGAACATTATTACAATTCAAAAGACCTGGCAAAGTTTGGAAACGTAGCAGACTTTCAGAAAGAATTGGGAGAAAAGTTTTTTTCCTATTATGGTGAAGTGTTTAAAGACAGTGAATTAACAGCAAGAGAAAAATCCTTAATTGCTTTAGCGGTTGCTCATGCGGTGCAATGTCCTTATTGCATTGATGCTTATAGCAGCGATGCATTTGAAAAAGGGTGGAGTGAAGCACAAATGATGGAAGCAGTGCATGTAGCTTGTGCCATACGTGGCGGTGCATCATTGGTACATGGTGTGCAAATGATGAATAAAGTGAAAGAAATAGCGATGTAATTATGAAGTCATTAAAAGCACAAAATAGTATCCTTGCGGATGCCCATGAGCAAATAGAAATTATTGAACATGGTCAAACAGGCAATTTTGCATTGGTTCCTTTTCAGCAAAAATTGGAGCAGTCGAATTTATATCCTTTAAAACCAACTCAAATAGAAATCTTCCAGGTAAACATTGGTAAGATGTGCAATCAAACCTGCAGACATTGTCATGTAGATGCAGGTCCTGATCGGAAAGAGATAATGACCAAAGAAACGATGCAGCAATGCATTGAAGTTTTAAAAAATAACCCGCAATTAAAAATAGTTGATCTTACTGGTGGAGCACCGGAAATGAACCCAAACTTTAGATGGTTTGTTGAAGAAATAAAAAAGTTCGACAGGCATGTAATTGTTCGATGCAACCTGACCATTATTCTTGCCAATAAAAAATACCATGACCTGCCGGAGTTTTACAAACTACACAATATAGAGGTAGTTTCTTCACTACCTTTTTATACACGAGACAGAACAGACAGGCAGCGTGGCAATGGTGTTTTTGAAGATAGTATTAAAGCACTTCAACTGCTGAATGAAGAAGGTTATGGTAAGGAAGGAACAGGATTAATTTTAAATCTTGTTTATAATCCTGCAGGTGCTTTTTTACCGCCTTCGCAACAGTCCTTAGAAAAAGAATATAAGGAGACTTTGAAGCAGCGATATGGTATTGCGTTCAATAATTTATTTACCATTACAAATATGCCTATTAGCCGCTACCTTGATTATTTATTGACTACCGGCAATTATGAAACCTACATGGAAAAGCTGGTGAACGCTTATAACTCAGTTGCTGCAGCAAACGTAATGTGCCGTGATATGGTTTCTATTGGATGGGACGGCTATTTATATGATTGTGATTTTAACCAGATGCTGGAGCTTAAAGTGAATTGTCATAGCAGGCATATCAGTGAATTTAATGGCGAAGATTTAAACAAACGGGAAATTATTATAGGGCAACATTGCTATGGCTGTACAGCAGGTGCCGGTTCAAGCTGTGGCGGCGCTGTAGCATAAAATAAAAATATGTCATATTTAGAAACAACAAAGAACGTTTATAAAGAAGCAGCAAAAAATCCACAACCCGGATTGTGTTGCACCACAACTCCTGTTTGGCAATTGCCCGGATTAAGCGTTCCAAAAAAAATGTTGGAAATGAATTATGGCTGTGGAAGCACAGTCAATCCCAGAGATCTTGTGAATAATCCAAAAGTTTTATATGTAGGTGTAGGAGGCGGTATGGAATTACTTCAGTTCTCTTACTTCAGCAGGCAAATTGATGGAGTAACAGGTGTGGATATAATTGATGAAATGCTGAAGGCTTGCAAAGAAAATATTATAGCAGCGGAAAAACAAAACCCATGGTTCCGTTCTGAATTTGTAAGGCTGGTAAAAGGCGATGCTTTGCATTTGCCCATTGAAGATAATAGCATAAATATTGCCGCACAAAATTGCTTATTCAATATATTCAAACATGATGATTTAAAGAAAGCATTGCAGGAAATGTACCGGGTACTGAAACCTCGTGGACGATTGGTTTTATCCGATCCAACTTGTGAACAGGAAATTCCGGAGAATTTAAGAGAAGATGAACATTTAAGAGCACTTTGTTTAAGCGGTTCTTTGCCATTAAAAGATTATATCAAAATGATAACAGACGTTGGCTTTGGAACAGTGGAAGTAAGAGCGAAACGCCCTTATAGAATTTTGGATCCTGTGAAGTATGATACTGATGAATTGATCTTTATTGAAAGTGTAGAAGTGTGTGCCAATAAAGACCCAATGCCAGTTGATGGTCCTTGTGTATTTACTGGAAAAGCTGCCATTTATTATGGAGCGGAAGAATGTTTTGATGATGAAAAAGGTCATGTGTTACTTCCTGATCAACCTTTGGCTGTTTGTGATAAAACGGCTGCTGCTCTCGAAGCATTGCATCGTAATGACATTTTTATTTCACCGAGTACTTTTTTCTATGATGGTGGAGGATGTTGCTAAAAGATCAATATGGAGCAATTAATCAAAGCAAAGAAACAGCAACTCATATTCGTTTATAATGCAGATAGCGGTTTGTTTAGCTCAGTTACTGACTTTGCACATAAAATTATATCACCATTCACTTATCAATGTCAATTATGCGCATTGACTTATGGAAACTTTTCAATGAAACAAGATTGAAAATCATTTATTGAAAGCCTTCCGATTAAAACCGTTTTTCTTTATAAAGATGAATTTGTCCAACTAAATAAAATGAATATTGCTTTTCCTGCTGTTTTTATTAAAACAGATGATATTATAATACCAATAGTAACCACGGAAGAAATTGAAACCTGTCAATCCCTACTGCAATTAAAAGATTTAATCTTACTCAAAACTTCGGTACATGTTCAGCATCATCATACCAACCTACAATGAAAGCTGACCAGATTGCAAACACAATCAGCATATTACATGCTGCCAATGGTAAGCATGAAGCAGAAATCATCGTTGTGGATGGTGGCAGCACAGATGATACAATTAGGATTGCCGAACAATGCAGGGGAACTGTTGTAAGGAGTTAACGCAAAGGCGGGGGCAGTTCAAATGAATAAAGTACGTCAGTTGCAAAACATAATATGCTCTACTTTCTTCACGCCGATAGTATCCCACCAAATAATTTTATAACACAAATTCTAAGAGCTTACAAAGACGGAGCAAAAAGCGGATGCTTTCGGCTTGCCTTTGATTACCACCACTGGTTTTTAAAAGCCAATGCCTGGTTCACTCGATTTAATGTGAATGCGGTTCGCTTTGGCGACCAGAGTTTATTTGTAACAAAAGATGTTTTTCAAAAATGTGGTGGATTTAGAGAAAATCTACGGATGATGGGAAGACCAGGAAATAATTCATCGCATAAAAAAATATGGAAGGTTTAAAGTGATGAATGATTATTTAGTCAGTCCTTAAAAACGAACGTAATCCACAATAGACAAGGGTTTGGGGATAAAAAAGGTTGATAAAAAATGCAGGAAATTTGAAATTTGTATTCAAAACCTTGCAAATTTTTTTTATGCTTTCAAAACAACAATCCACA